>NZ_QOVA01000027.1 GCF_003332275.1 Edaphovirga cremea
GAACTCGAAGTTCGAGCAGGGACCACAAACTCACAACAGCACCCCCGATGATCAGTCAGGGGATTATCGCTCTGTTAAAGTGATAATCAAGATATAAGCAGGGGACAAAAGCGTGTCCCCTGCACCCGCGCTTTCCGCAGCATAAATTGCCCGCGTTGCGGGTCCCCTCGGTTGTCATTCCGGCGGACGGGCCGGCTTTAGGCTACAGTCCCTGTAGCCAGACGCCTTTCGCCGCCGTCCTGGCGGCTCATCCCTGCCTTCATTCCGCCCTCAGCAATTTATGATGCTCGGGGGAAGGTCAAAGACAAAGGACAAAAGACAAAAGAAAAAATTAAAAGATAAAGAAAACATCAAGATTTCCTCAAGAAATTATCAACTCATAGTTGTCTTATTTTTTGACGTTGTTGTTTCCGTTGACCTTCCCAGAGCGTCATGACTCGCTGAGCGAAGAACGCAGGCAGGGGCGAACCGCCATGGATGGCGGTGAGAGGCGTCCGCCGCCAGGGACTGGTGGCTAAAGCCGACCCGTCCGCCGGAGTGATGAGGGAAGGGACCGGCGCAGCCGGCGAGTTGTGTAGCGGAAAAGCCCGGGTTCATAGGGGACGGCTAGGTCCCCTATGGCGGTTGAGGCTACTTGGCTCAAGTAGAAAAATACACTTATATCAACCGAAATTTACTCCGATATTATCTTTAAATATCAAAATAATAGCCTAGGCATCTAACCAACAAAGCTATATTTTGACGTTAACAAACATCAATCCGATATCAACCGAAACATACTCCGAAATTATTTTTAAATATCAAAACCATAGCGTATGCCTCTTAACAGCTCTTTTCAGTTTCAGCGTGTTCAGGCCGCTGGCTGGCAGGAATCAAGCATGCGGCCAGTACAGCAAACAGTGAAATGATCGCAGAAACGATAAACACCCAATGCAATGAGGAAGCAACCTGATCAATCAACCAGGTCAACTCATCTGCAGGCATCGCCTTGCGCGCGGAAACTTCCATCAGTTTCTGCACTGGATCGCTGATACCCGGCAACCGCAACTCAAGATTGATATTCAGTGTCGCGCCAAGAATGGCTGTACCCAATGCTGACCCCAGCAGGCGTGAAAACATGGTCGATGCCGTGGCAATGCCGCGAATGCTGACGTCCGCCGCATTCTGCACTGAAACCAGAAAAGTCATGTTGCTTAACCCCATTCCCGCGCCAACGGTAAAAGCCGCCAGCCATCCCCACCACAAACCGTCTTGCGTATTCATGGTCAACAGGACAATGCTACCGATAATCAGCAATACCGCGCCAACCAGCGCAGTGAAACGGTAGGATGTTGCGAGCATCAAACGCCCGCTCAGCATGCTGGCAAGCGGCCAGCCCAGCGATACCATGGCCAGCGTGGTACCCGCTTGCAGCGGTGTTCCCCCCATTACCCCTTGCACATAGGTTGGCAAGAAGGCGCTGATGCCCATCAAGACAGCACCAATCACCAGCCCACCAACATTACCCGCAACGATCACTTTGCTTTGCCATAACACCAAAGGGAACAGCGGTTCCACCGTGCGTTTCTCCTGGCGGACGAAGAGACAAGTGCAGACCAGCGCCAACACCAATAAAGGGACAACCCACCATCCGAGTATTTCAGCCTGAAGCAATGCCAGCAGAAGCGCCGACACGCCAATGGCCAGCAAGGCTATTCCTGTCATATCCAGCGAGTGGTTCTTTACCCGGTCATTGACTGGCAAATAACGGGCAATCAACGCCATCGCCAGCAACCCAATGGGCACATTCACCCAAAACACCAGCGACCAGGTAAAATGTTGAACGATGAATGCCCCCAGCAATGGCCCGACAATCGCTGAAATCCCCCATACGCTGGACAAATACCCCTGCACTCTGGCCCGCTCGGTAGGCCCATAGACATTGGCGATAATCGTTGAGGCTATTGGCGTTATTGCACCGGCCCCCAATCCCTGTAACGCGCGAAAAGCAATCATCCAGAGCATGGACGGAGCAAAGCCACACAGAATAGAGCCGATGAGAAACAGCGTGGTTCCAACAAAAAATACCCGGTGACAACCGTACAAATCCGCCAAACGGCCATAGATAGGGACACTGATCGCCTGCGTCAGCAAATAGGCGGCAAATACCCACCCAAGGAGCGAAAATCCGCCAAGATCGCCGATAATCGTTGGCATCGCTGTCGCCACAATCGTGACTTCTACCGCAGCCATGAACATCGCCAACATACAGGCGATAAGAATAACGGTACGGTGTTGCGGGGTTTGTGCGGTCAAAACATGATCCTGTTATTGTGCGTCACGTAATAAATGACGTTATCCATGGTTGTTCTACTCGATTTGTTGGCGTAACTGGATGATCACAGTCACTGAATTGGCTGTCATGGCTAAGTGGCAACGAGTATATCAAGTTCATCCGGTTTCAGCGTCTGGTTGAGCCAAACTCTGACGCATGAGGCAACATAGCCGATGCGGGTGACTTATTCACCTATTGGAGAATAAAATTGATAAGGTTGGGATGTCGATTGAAGATTAAGACAGAAAGTATAGCGGTGAGTTACGCCGGATAATGGCGGTATTCCAGAACTCCCCGTCGGATGCAGAGGAGTCTGTGATGGCTGGATGGATAACCGACAATCGTTCACCGGTTATCCATGCTCAGAACTTATTTCTGCAAAATTGCGGAAAGATCCAGATAGCGGGCCATTTCACGGGTTTCTGCCCGAGGCAGATAAGGAATCTCCCCGAGTAAGGGCGCGGCAATTTTCTGGCTCAGCGCATCAATGGTTTCTGCATAATGTGCCAGACAAGGATTGATACGGTTGGCGACCCACCCCAACAATGGCAGACCATCATTGATCACAGCCTGTGCCGTCAACAACGCGTGGTTGATACAGCCTTCCTGAATGCCGACAACTAATATCACCGGCATTTGCTCCTGAACTACCCAAGCAGAATATGAACGCAAGTCGTTCATCAATACGCTCCAACCACCGCAGCCTTCAACGACGACACAATCGGCTTTGCTACGTAAATTGCTCAATCCTTGAGATAGCATACTGTAGTTAATTTCGGTTCCCTTACTGGCATAAATTTCATCTTCCACCAAAGGAACTGGATTAACGTCCTCGTAAGGCAATAATATTGATGATGCTCCTTGCAGAAGCAGCGCATCTTTATTACGTAATCCCTCAGGCGTTTCAATGCTTTCGGTCGCAACCGGCTTGTATCCCACGGCGATGCGCCCCTGCTCGGCCAGCGCCTGCAATAAAGCACGGGACACGATGGTTTTACCCACAGCTGTGTCAGTACCGGTGACAAAAAAATGCGTTAACATGAAGTAAATGCTCCGGAATTTCTCCGTTTAACAAGGAATTATCGCCACTTAGAAAATGCGGGATAGAGTAATTACCGTTAAAGTCTAGGCGATGGAGCAAGGCGGGAGCTTGAGATAGCTCAATGTTTTTGTTGACTGGCAGTTTTATTTTACACAATTATCGCAACCCCGGTGGCAATTAACTCCACCGGGGTATCAGTACGGATTCTTGCAGGTACGTCAGGCGCGTTTGTTAACCCTGCAATAACTTCACCAACAGCGATCCATTGTATAACGCATCCTTGACCAACGCGGCACCGGGCATAGTGCCCTGATTATAAAAGCGCGTCGATTCGACCTGGATATTTTCACTGTAAGACGGTAATGATTGTTGCTGAATGCACGACAGAATTGCCGGGTGCAGGATATTTGCTGCCCGGTTCAGTGGCGACCCGATAAGGATTTTCTCCGGATTGAACAAATTCACCATAATGGCGACAATCCGCCCCACGCTGTGACCCACGCCGAGAATGACATCCCTTGCCAGTTGATCACCTGCCATCGCGGCATCACACAAAGACTCAACCGTCAGTGGCGCACCGTGCAGTTGCGAACTCATTGAGACGTTGAGTCGCTGCTGCACGAGTTCGAGCATATTTTCAATACTGGCGACAGTTTCCAGGCAGCCATGATTTCCGCAATAACAGCGCTTGCCATAGGGATCGACTTGAATATGCCCAATCTCTACCACGCTGCGGCTTCCGGCATGAAGAACCCGTCCACCGGTGATCACCCCGGCGCCCACGTTATGGTCAATCACGACCTGAATGACATTTTGACAGCCCCGCGATGCGCCATAAAGCGCCTCCGCCATCGTCCACGCGCCAATGTCATGCTGCAAGAACACGGGTAAACCGGTACGTTCGCCTAATGCAGGACCGATCGCCATTTCATTGACGTTATAGAACGGCATACGATGAACGATGCCTGCCGTCGCATCAATCATCCCAGGCATGGTGATAGCGATGGCCGTCAAACGTTCCAGTTTGCTTTGATGGCGGATAAAGAACTGGTCCACTTCACTCAGAATACGATCGAGCAACGGCAGCGAGTGTTCTGCTGGCAGTGGCAATTTCTCTTCAACGACCATTTTGCTGCTGAGATCGCGCAACGCCAGTGTAATGCTGCCCGGACTGATACGTGCGGAAAGATAGTGCCAGGCGACAGTGTCGAGGATCACCCCGACTGCAGGTCTGCCACGGCTGCCCACTTCCTGAAATTCAGTTTCCTGAACCAGGTGGGCTTCGAGGAGTTCGCGTACAATTTTGGTAATACTGGCCGGAGCGAGTTGCGCCCGCTTTGACAATTCAATGCGGGAAATGGGACCGTTCTGGTCGATGAGACGATAAACTGCCCCTGCATTGGTTTGCTTAATTTGATCAATATGCCCAGGCTGGCCATCGGCAATCACGGAACCTGCTCCTGCTATTTTTCGCGCTTCGAAATAAATATTATCGGCTATGGTGGGGCTTTTAAAATAGGCCGTCAACTATTTGATTAGTTATGTGATTTAGTGCACATATTCAGAGCCTTTATCATAAGCATTATCTTAAATCAGTCGCCGTCAGGCGTCTTGTGAAAGTCCAAAAGTAGAGTCATCAACGCCTGCGCAGGCGCGCTGAGAGGCCGGTGGTGATGGTTAACCAGCCACACCTGCGAAATAAACTCCGGGTCAGTCAACGGAACATATTTTACCCCGTCAACGTTAATGCGCATAAATGAGGCTGGCAGTATCGAAACGCCTAACCCAGTCGACACCAGCCCAACTATCGTCATCGCCTCACCCACTTCCTGCGTGATGTATGGCGTGATTCCGGCACCGGCCAGCAGCGATAAAATTTCATCATAGAGCGCGGTTCCCACTTCGCGGGAAAAGAAGACGAACGGCTGGTCAGCCAGCGCCTGTACCTCCAGCTCAGCGTGTTTCGCCAAAGGATGATCTTCGGGTAACACTGCCACGAGGGGTTCATCCAGTAAAAGCCGATAATCGAGACCGTCTGGCAGACGCGTATTGCGCATAATTCCCAGATCCAATTTGCCATCCAGTAGAGGTTCGATTTGTTGGCGGCTATTGATTTCCGCCATTTGCAGATGCACATAGGGATGAAGTTGGCGGAAATGTTTGAGGCTGCGTGAAACAGCGCCAATAAAAGGCGACGAGGAAGTGAATCCAAGGGTCAACTGCCCTATCTCGCCGCGATGGATCCGTGCAGCCTGAGCCGCTGCATCCTCTACCTGCGACAACACCTGATACGCATTGCGCAGAAACATCTCGCCTGCCGGGGTCAGGCTGACATTGCGATTATTGCGCAGCAATAGCCGTGCACCGATTTGTAGCTCCAGCGCCTGAATTTGCTGGCTTAGCGGTGGCTGTGAGATACGTAACCTTTCGGCCGCACGGCCAAAATGCAACTCCTCCGCAACAGCAATGAAATAGCGTAAGTGGCGTAATTCAATGTTCATCATATTTTTAAAGTATCAAATCAGATTATTAATATATTAGACAACATACTGTGATCTACCTATTATTTTGTTATTGCATTAATTCTTTTGTCATTTTCATTGTGATGAATACTAGTAAGGATTTCCCGTGAAGACCTCCTCACGCCCTGCCCCTCATACGGTGCCGGGCGATGCAGCCAATGACGAGCCTCTTGTTGAGTCATCATCGCGCCTGACAACCCGTAATAAATCCCCCTTTATTAAACGCGGTTCTCCGCAGTTCATCCGCGTCACGCTGGCTCTTTTTTCCGCCGGTCTGGCGACTTTTGCCCTGCTTTATTGCGTACAGCCCATACTGCCGGTGCTATCACAGGATTTCGGTATTTCCCCAGCCAGCAGCAGTCTTTCACTTTCGGTATCCACGGGATTACTGGCAGTGGGTTTGATGTTCACGGGTCCGATATCCGACGCTGTCGGGCGCAAACCCGTCATGGTGGTTGCGCTGTTATTGGCCGCCTGTTGTACGTTGATTTGCAGCGTCATGACCAGTTGGAATGGCATTCTGCTGATGCGAGCGCTGATCGGTCTTTCGCTGAGTGGCGTAGCGGCGGTCGCCATGACGTATCTCAGCGAAGAGATTCATCCCAGCGTTGTGGCCTTTTCGATGGGTTTATACATCAGTGGTAATTCGATCGGCGGCATGAGTGGCCGTCTGATCACGGGTGTATTATCGGATTTCTTCTCCTGGCGCGTAGCCATTGCAGTTATTGGTATTTTTGCGCTTGCCGCCGCTTTTATGTTCTGGCGTATCCTGCCTGCCTCAAAGCATTTTCGCCCAACCTCTTTACGCCCACATAATCTGCTGATCAACTTCCGCCTGCACTGGCGCGATAAAGGTTTGCCGCTGCTGTTCGCCGAAGGATTTCTGTTGATGGGGAGTTTCATTACTCTTTTCAACTATATTGGCTATCGCCTTCTTGCCGATCCCTACCATTTAAGCCAGGCCGTTGTCGGTATTCTTTCTGTTGTCTACCTTATGGGAACCTACACGTCACCTAAAGCCGGGGTGATGACTACGCGCTATGGCCGAGGCCCGGTATTGTTGGGATCAATCGGCATCATGCTGTTCGGGATTGTGATTACTCAATTACCGTCTGTAGCGGCAATTTTACTGGGTATGGTTCTGTTCACCGGGGGTTTCTTCGCAGCCCATTCCGTAGCCAGTACCTGGATTGGCCTGCGTGCCAGGCGGGCAAAAGGTCAGGCATCGTCACTTTATCTGTTTTGTTACTATGCGGGTTCCAGTTTCGCGGGAACGCTTGGGGGCGTATTTTGGCACAGCTTTGGCTGGACGGGGATTGTGATATTTTTGAGTCTCATGTTGGTGGGGGCGTTATTGGTGGGGCTCAGATTGGGGAGATTGCCGGAGGCTGTCCGGCAGGCAGCATAGACGCAAGCGTCAAAATATAGCTTTGCTGGTTAGATGCCTACGCTATGGTTTTGTTCTTTAAAAGCAGATTCGGAGCAGGTTTCGGTTGATATAAGTCTGTTTTTCTACTTGTGCCTTTTCGCCTCAACCGCCATAGGGGGTCTAGCCACCCCCTATGAACCCGGGCTTTTCCGCTACACGACTCGCCGGCTGCGCCGGTTCCTTCCCTCATCACTCCGGCGGACGGGTCGGCTTTAGCCCACATCCATGTGGGCGGACGCCTCTCACCGCCATCCTGGCGGTTCGCCCCTGCCTGCGTTCTTCGCTCAGCGAGTCATGACGCTCTGGGAAGGTCAACAGAAACAACAACGTCAAAAAATAAGACAACTATGAGTTGATAATTTCTTGAGGAAATCCTGATGTTTTCTTTATCTTTTGATTATTTCTTTTGTCTTTGACTTTCCCCCGAGCATCATGAATTGCTGAGGGCGGAATGGAGGCAGGGATGAGCCGCCAAGGATGGCGGCGAAAGGCGTCCGGCTACAGGGACTGTAGCCTAAAGCCGACCCGTCCGCCGGAATGACAACCGAAGGGACCCGCAACGCGGGCAATTTATGCTGCGGAAAGCGCGGGTGCAGGGGACACGCTTTTGTCCCCTGCTTGAACGCCAAACATAATACTTAAAGAACAACAACATAGCCAGAGCGTTCAACCAGCAAAGCCATCTTTTGACCTTCACAGACATTGAAATACAAAGTTCATTTTGAAGTTGACCTTCCCAGAGCATCATAAATTGCTGAGGGCGGAATGGAGGCAGGGATGAGCCGCCAGGACGGCGGCGAAAGGCGTCCGGCTACAGGGACCTGTAGCCTAAAGCCGACCCGTCCGCCGGAATGACAACCGAGGGGACCCACGCAGTGGGCAATTTGTGCTGCGGAAAGCGCGGGTGCAGGGGACACGCTTTTGTCCTCTGCTTGAACGCCAAACATAATACTTAAAGAACAACAACATAACTTGAGCGTTCAACCAGCAAAACTATATTTTGACCTTCACAGACATTGAGATACAAAGTTCATTTTGACGTTGACCTTCCCCCGAGCATCATGAATTGCTGAGGGCGGAATGGAGGCAGGGATGAGCCGCCATGGATGGCGGCGAAAGGCGTCCGGCTACAGGGGCCTGTAGCCTAAAGCCGACCCGTCCGCCGGAATGACAACCGAGGGGACACGCTTTTGTCCCCTGCTTGAACGCCAAACTTAATACTTAAAGAACAACAACATAACTTGAGTGTTCAACCAGCAAAGCTATATTTTGAAAGTCAGAAACATCAATCTGATATCAACCGAAGGCACCCGCAACGCGGGCAATTCAGCTTCTTTATCATTTTGATTCCTTTTCTTTAGCCGGTTTTTTACGTTTCTTCCCTGCCGCTGGCGCCGACGGTAAACCACGAAAAGCTGATGAGGCACGACTTTGCTTGGCCTGACCAATCAGCGTCTGAAGCGTTATTACCAGCGGTTGCATAAAATCCTGGTAACGGCAGCTCTTCTCGCTGATTTTAGTCAGAGTCGACTCCCAATCGGCTGTCATATCCGGTCTGGCGGCAATATCCGGGAGAGAATGAATCAAGGCTTTCCCGGTATCGCTGGAGTGAATGTTACGCCCTTTTTTAAACAGAAATGCCCGTTTGAATAACAGTTCAATGATCCCTGCCCGCGTCGCTTCCGTTCCCAATCCGTCCGTTGCGCGCAAGATTTTTTTTAACTCTTTATCCTGAACAAATCGCGCAATGCCCGTCATGGCTGACAATAGCGTCGCGTCAGTAAAAGGTCTCGGAGGCTGCGTCTGCCTGGCAACCACTTCACCCCGTTCACACAACAGCACATCCTTTTTAGCGACGACAGGCAACGGCGTCCCTTCGTTTTCGTCATCACGCTCCTTGGCACCCAACAACGTCCGCCAGCCCGCCTCTGCCAGAAAACGCGCTTTTGCCACAAACTTGCCGTTGGCAATATCCAACTCGATAACACATTTTCGATACATGGCATCTGCGCAAAACTGCATCAGATATTGCCGCGCAACCAGACCGTAAACTTTGGTTTCATCTTCGGTCATCGATGTTTTGCTGCTCCGTGCCGTCGGGATAATCGCGTGGTGGGCGTCGACCTTTTTATCGTCCCAGCAACGATTGCGTCGTTCGGTATCCACAGCCGGTTGCGGTGACAGATCGGGCTGGTGAGCCGCAATGGCATTCAGCACCGCATGACGTCCGGCAAAATGTTCCTCAGGGAGATATCGGCAATCCGAACGCGGATACGTAATCAATTTGTGCGTTTCATATAAACGCTGGCACACATCGAGCACTTTTTGCGCACTCATGCCAAACCGCTTGGCGGCCTCTATCTGTAACGTCGAAAGGGAAAACGGCAGCGGCGCGATCTCGGATTCACGTTTGTCGTTGTAGGACGTAACAACCGCTGGCTGACCCTCAATACGCGTTACCACATGTTCTGCCAGAGGACGGTGCAATAACCGCCCCTCTTCATCCTGATAAGGTTCACAGGAATCGCTCGGTTGCCAGATGGCAACAAACCGCTCTTCGGCTGGCGTCACAATGTGCGCTTTGACTTCAAAGAAATCCTTGGAAATGAAGTTTTCGATCTCTTCGTCGCGGCGCACCACCAAACCGAGCACGGGCGTCTGCACCCGACCAACCGACAAAACCCCGTCGTAACCGGCGTTCCTGCCAAGCAGGGTATAGGCGCGGGTCATGTTGATGCCATACAGCCAGTCGGCACGGGCGCGTGCCAACGCCGAAACACACAGCGGAATAAAGTCGCGATTATCACGCAAGCGTTGTACCGCTCGCTCTACCGCCTGCGGGTTGAGATCGTTGATCAAACAACGGCGGACGTTCTGGCGCTTCTCCGCGGCCAAATCCAGATAATCCAGCACTTCATCCACCAGCAGTTGCCCTTCTCTGTCGGGGTCACCCGCATGAATCACCTCATCGGCCTGAAGTAACAATCCTTTAATCACGTTGAGCTGTTTACTGACGGACGGACGCGGCGTCAATTGCCATTTCTCGGGAATGATGGGCAGATCGGCCAGGGACCAGCGCGCATAACGGCCATCGTAGGCATCGGGCTGCGCCTGTTCGAGCAGGTGCCCTATACACCAGGTCACCACCTGTTCGTCACCGCAGGCGATAAAGCCATCACCGCGTCGGTGAGGTTTAGGCAGGACATCCGCGATTGCCCGCGCCAGACTCGGTTTTTCGGCAATAAAAAGTCGCATCATTCACCGTAACGGTCGTGGGTCAGTTGAAATACTGGCGATGTCATGTCCGTTCTCCCTGCTAAAAAACACATCGGTCATCGTAATGACATCTATGGTAGCGGTTGCACGGCTGGATGGTAAGAGAGTTAAGCGACCTGGAAGTCAGGTCGCTCACAAAGCCAGCGGAAAAGTGAATTATCGGACTTTTTACTGGCGTGATGCTGTTTTTTTAATCAGCAATCAGGGCGGCAATCGCTCAATCAGAAGTGACTGACGAATGCTGCATTGTCAGGTGGGGTCACTTTGGTCGCTGATTTCAACTGCGGAGTACCCAAATAAAGGAAGCCCACAATCTCATCGTCTTCGTCGCAAGAAAATGCGTCACGAACCAGCATATCTTCCGTCCAGGCACCGGTACGCCAGATCCCGTTGAAGCCTTGCGCCAGCGCCGCCATCTGCATGGCATGGACGGCGCAGCCCGCCGATACCACCTGCTCCCATTTTGGTACTTTCGGGTTATCCTGGCACTTCGCAATCACGGTGATGATTTGCGGCGCACGGAAAGGAGCCTGAGTGGCTTTCTCGATAGCTGCTGGTTCCAGCCCTTCCGCTTCGGCGGCAGCTTTCAGCAACTTACTGAAGCGGTCAAGGCCATCGTTTTCTATAATCACAAAGCGCCAGGGTTGAAGTGCACCGTGATCCGGCGCGCGCAAACCAGCATTGATGATATTTTGCAGACTCTCGCCAGACGGTGCGGGAGCCGCAAGTCGTGAGGCCGAGCGGCGGTTCAGTAGCAGATCTAATGCGTCCATAATTTTCTCCTGATAACGATTTGCATTTTCGTCACGGTAACCATTTTGTCACAGTAACATGGGTTATCGCGTGGTGACTACCCTCGTACCGTAGGGTTATGATGCAATAGTATGAGACGATTTAAAGCTGACATTTATTCAGCAGGTCTTTAGGATAGCGGTACTTTTTCTGTTTTATGGAGCGATCATGCGCACATTGTGGCGAATTATAGCCGGTGTCTTTAAGGGAATCTGGCGACTGCTTAATTTTGTCCGAGAATTTATCCTTAATTTATTCCTGATTTTGATTATTTTGGTGGGTGTTGGCATCTACCTGCAATTTCAGTCCAAACCGGTCGAGGTGACTAAAGGCGCGTTGCTGGTCGATCTCAGCGGTGTGGTGGTAGATAAGCCGTCGGTTAATAATAAATTTCGCCAATTGGGCCGTGAGTTACTGGGTTCAACAAGTAATCGCCTGCAGGAAAATTCACTCTTTGACGTCGTGGAAACCATCCGCAAAGCCAAAGATGATAAAAATATCAATGGTATGGTGCTGTCACTGGTGGACTTTACCGGTACCGACCAGACATCGCTGCAATATATTGGTAAAGCCCTGCGCGAGTTCCGTGATTCCGGGAAAACGATTTATGCCGTGGACGACAACTACAACCAGACGCAATACTATCTGGCGAGTTTTGCCAACAAAATCTATCTGTCCCCGCAGGGAAATGTGGATCTGCATGGTTTCGCGACCAATAACCTCTACTACAAATCCCTGCTGGATAAACTGAAAGTCACCACCCATATTTTCCGCGTCGGGACCTTTAAATCGGCGGTGGAACCCATGATACGTGACGATATGTCACCCGCCGCACGCGAGGCCGACAGCCGTTGGATAGGTGGGTTGTGGCAGAACTATCTCAATGCCGTATCCGCAAACCGCCAGATCACCCCTGAACAACTGTTCCCTGGCGCAGCCGGTGTGCTTGCCGGTTTACAGGCAACAGATGGCGACACCGCGCAATACGCGCTGAAAAATAAACTGGTCGATGAACTGGCTTCACGCGCGACCATCGAAAAAGAGCTGGTTAAGACCTTCGGCTGGGATAAACAGAAAAACGACTTTAATTCAGTCAGTATCTACGACTACCAGCCTGCGCCGGAACCTGACAATCAGGATCCACAAATTGCGGTGATCTTTGCCAATGGCGCGATCATGGATGGCACTGAGCAGCAGGGTAATGTGGGCGGCGATACGACGGCAGCGCAGATTCGTCAGGCGCGTCTCGATCCTGAAATCAAGGCCATCGTCTTCCGTGTCAACAGCCCTGGAGGCAGCGTTACGGCGTCGGAAGTGATTCGTTCCGAACTGGCAGCAGCGCGCGAGGCCGGTAAACCGGTGGTGGTTTCCATGGGTGGAATGGCTGCCTCCGGCGGTTATTGGGTTTCCACGCCAGCCAACTACATTATTGCCAGTCCAAGTACCCTCACCGGCTCCATCGGGATTTTTGGGGTGATTAACACCTTCGAGAATACGCTGGAGAGCATCGGCGTTCACACGGACGGTGTCGCCACCTCACCATTGGCCGATTTGGCTGTCACCAAGTCGCTGCCTCCTGAGTTCTCGCAGATGATGCAACTGAATATTGAGAACGGGTATAAAAACTTTATCAGTCTGGTCGCGCAATCACGCAACAAAACCCCGCAGCAGATTGACCAAATCGCCCAGGGTCACGTTTGGCTTGGCAGCGATGCCAAAAACAACGGGCTGGTTGATCAGCTCGGCGATTTTGATGATGCCGTCAAGAAAGCCGCTGAATTGGCGAAAGTGAAAACCTGGCAGTTGAACTGGTTTATAGAAGATCCAAGCTTTACCGATATGCTGTTTTCGCAAATGAGCGTTTCGGTTCAGGCGTTGCTGCCGCAAGCGATGCAAGCCTGGATCCCGGCTCCGCTGACCGAAGTGGCCAAAGCTATGAAGCAGCAACCGGGGCTGTTTGGTGAACTTAACGATCCGCAAAACCGCTATGCGTTGTGCCTGAGCTGTGGCGACGTGAAGTAGTTTCTTTCAGAAAATTCTCAGCCCGGCGCTTGTCGGGCTTTTTTTCCCCTGACAACCTCCTATAATTCAGCCCATCATCGCAAGCAGTAAAGAAGCCCTATGCAAAAGAAATCTATTTATGTCGCCTATACCGGCGGCACCATCGGCATGCAACGCTCCGAGCAAGGCTATGTGCCCGTTTCCGGTCATTTGCAGCGCCAATTGGCATTGATGCCGGAATTCCATCGCCCTGAAATGCCTGACTTTACCATTCATGAATATACGCCGCTTATCGATTCCTCAGACATGACCCCGGAAGATTGGCAGCATATCGCCGACGATATCCTGAGAAACTACAATAATTACGACGGATTCGTGATCTTGCATGGGACAGACACGATGGCGTTTACCGCGTCGGCCCTGTCCTTCATGCTGGAGAATTTGGATAAGCCGGTTATCGTGACAGGGTCACAAATTCCTCTGGAGGAATTGCGTTCTGACGGGCAAACCAATCTGTTGAACGCGCTGTTTCTGGCAGCCAATCACCCCGTTAACGAAGTCACGTTGTTTTTCAATAACAAGCTTTATCGCGGCAACCGCACAACGAAAGCCCACGCTGATGGTTTCGACGCTTTTGCTTCACCCAATCTGCCACCCTTGCTAGAAGCCGGGATCCATATCCGTCGCCTGTCGACACCCTCCATCCCGATTAACGATCTACCGCTGCACGTACATAACATTACCCCGCAACCTATCGGTGTAGTGACTATCTATCCGGGTATTTCCGGCGCGGTGGTGCGCAACTTTTTGCTGCAACCGGTTAAGGCGCTGATTTTGCGATCGTATGGCGTTGGTAATGCACCGCAGAAGGCAGAGCTATTGGATGAGTTGCAACAAGCATCGGAGCGCGGCATCGTGGTCGTTAACCTCACTCAGTGTATTTCTGGCCGGGTGAATATGGGTGGCTATGCCACCGGCAATGCCTTGGCGCATGCCGGGGTGATCAGTGGATTTGATATGACGGTTGAAGCGGCGCTCACCAAACTGCATTATCTCTTGAGCCAACCCCTCTCCCCTGAACAGATTCGCCTGCAAATGCAGCAAAACCTGCGTGGTGAACTGACGGATATCGTTTAACAGACTCGGTAAGGTGGAAAATGAATTCAGCGTTGTTGTTGATTGATCTACAGAAGGACTTCTGCCCCGGCGGTGCCTTGGCGGTGGAAAACGGTGATGCCGTGATCGAGATTGCCAACGAGGCCATGGCAATCGCCCATCGAAATGGGGTTGCCGTGGTTGCCAGTCAGGATTGGCATCCGCTGAATCATCGCAGTTTTGCCGTCAATTCCGGCACGCAACCAGGAACGCTGGGTGAACTGGAAGGTTTGCCCCAGGTGTGGTGGCCGGTTCACTGTGTGCAGCAGCAATCCGGGGCTGATTTCCATTCAGCCTTAAATAAGCAATTGATCGACCAGATATTCCGCAAGGGGCAAAACCCCGACATTGACAGTTACAGCGCTTTTTTTGATAACGGCCATCGTTCGCAAACCGAATTGCATGCGTGGTTGCAGGCGAAGTCTATCCAGAATTTGACGGTCATGGGATTAGCCACGGATTATTGTGTCAAATTCAGCGTACTGGATGCACTTAAACTGGGGTACAACACCCGCGTGATTGTAGAAGGGTGTCGCGGGGTAAATTTGCACGCTGAGGATAGCCAACAGGCGTTAATGCAGATGCAGAAAGCGGGTGCTCAATTGATAACGCTGGCGGAATTTAAATAACCCGTACCGGCATGAAAAATACCCTGCACATAGCCGCTTGTGCAGGGTAGCAATAAATTGTCAGCTCAATCAGAAGCTATAACCGACACCCAGCACCCAGGTACCGACTTTGACATTATCGAGTTTGGAATACTCATACGACGCATCGATCACCCAATTCGGCAGCGGGTTGATTTGAATCCCACCACCATAGGCAAATGCGCTTTGAGTTTCTGACTCATTCATATAATAATCACTTTTGAGATCATATTTCCCGCGAGCCATACCAACCAGCAAATAGGCACTGAAATAATCATTAGCCCTGAATGATGGTCCAACCGTTAAGGAATAGTAATCCAAATCAAGTTTTCCGGCATATCGCATGTTAGACGTATAAGCATGGTAATCTTTTTGGGTATACGTGAAAGAGCCGATGATGCCGAATTGATCATCGAACTCATAGCGATACTTCAGGTTGAGACCACTTGGATCGCCATCGACATCTATCCCATCCCAATCTACGCTACTATGTGCATAACCTACTGAAATGGTTTGTTTGCCAGCATCCGCATAAGCGGCTGCCATACCGAAAGAAATACAGGATGCCAATGTTGCCAGTGCAATAATCTTTTTCATAGTTCCCTCTAAAAAAGAAAACAAAATGTTAACATATAGTGAGTTGGTGCAGTAAATCATACTGTTACAGGACTTAAGATACTTCTTTAATAAGATGAGTATTTTCAAAAATAAATGCGACAAGTTTTTAATAAACTTAACTTATGTGGGATTTTAGTCACATTTTATAATATTAATTTTCAGGCGTTACATTAGAGTCTTAAAAGTTATAGAAAAATCACGGTGTGTATTAGCTTTTTGTGCTCATCAAATAAATGATTTGCCATTGCAGCGGAAACGGCGAATAAAAAAATATAAGTTTCAGCACTTGAAGTAAATAGACTTAGAAAAAGTAATAAGATAATTACATTATTGACCAAGATTATTCTGAGCAACTGAAAATAAAATTTTAGAAAAAGGCCTCATTTAAGCGAGGCCTTTCTGTAAAGGAGATGAACGAAATTATTGAGAAAATTGAGGGCCAGGTATTCGTGGCCCGTTATGCTAACTCAGGATGTGGGTGCCAAACGCGTTTTGCCAGTCATTCTCAAACTGGGTTACGGCAGCCTGCACCGCAGGGGTAGTCAGCAATTGCTCTGCGACATCCACGGGTAACGTGATCGCCTGACAACCGGCCAGCAAGCATTCAATCGCCTGACGCGGTGTACGGAAACTCGCCGCCAGTATTTTGCTTTGTGGCGCATGTAGCGTCAGTAATTTCTGTAACTGCTGAACCATCTCGATGCCGTCACCACCCTGCGCATCCAGTCGGTTGACGTAGGGCGCAACATATTCAGCGCCAGCCAATGCACCGAGCAATCCCTGCCCTGCACCATACACCGCCGTTCCCAGCGTCGGAATGCCCATGGTCTTCAGCTTTTTAATGGCTGCCAGCCCTTCGGATGTTACAGGGACTTTGACGATGAGTCCGGGGACCCGCTGAGTCAGTAGCAGGGCTTCCGCCACAATGCGCTCTGCGTCTGCCGCCATCACTTGAGCAAACAATTTCCCGGTGCCTCCCAGCGCGTCACGTAAAGCAGGCAACACTTCCCAAATCGGTTTGCCCTGCCTGGCAACGATACTCGGATTGGTCGTTACGCCGTGCAATGGCAGGATGCGCGCCAGACGTTTTACCGCCCCAACATCTGCCGTATCAAGATAAAGCTCCATATCCTTCTCCTCACTTCATGTGGGCTGGTTCAAATATTCATCAATACTAGCGAAAAAAGCCGAGAATTGTTTGACCGATATCAATAATACTTTCATTCGAAAGTTATTTAATTTACGAAAGAAGCATTGAGGTGACCTATGATTTTTAATCTGCAACGCTACTCGACACATGATGGTCCGGGGATCCGCACTGTGGTGTTCCTGAAAGGCTGCTCGCTGGGTTGCCGGTGGTGCCAGAATCCGGAAAGCCGCTCACGTCAGCCACAGATACTGTTCGATGCGCGGCTGTGTATTTCCGGCTGTCGCCTATGTTGTGATAACTATCCCCATGCTATCAAGATGCAAAACGATACCGTTACGCTTGAGCGCCAGCACCTGACTGAAGTGGATTATGCCACGCTCGGCGAGTGTTGCCCCAGCGGAGCCTTGAGTATTTGCGGTGAAGTCGCCGATGTTGACCAGATTATGCAGAACGTTTTGCGTGACCTGCCTTTTTACCAGCGCAGCGGCGGCGGTGTGACGATTTCAGGCGGTGAGCCTTTTATGCAACCGGAACTCTACGCCCAGTTACTTGAACGCTGCCGCCAGCATGGCATTCATACAGCGGTGGAAACCTGCCTTCATGTTCCCTGGTCCTATATTTCCCCCTCGCTCGACTCGCTGGATTTGCTTCTGGCCGATCTCAAGCACGTTGATGGCAAGCGCTTTGCCGAATGGACTGAGGGCTCGGCAAAACGGGTCATGGATAACTTCCGCCGCCTGGCGCGCGCGGACAAGGAGATCATCATCCGCGTACCGCTGATCCCTGATTTTAATGCCGACCATGACTCGATTCGCGCAATTGTCAATTTTGCTGCCGATGAAACCGGCTGTCGTGAAATCCACTTTTTGCCTTACCACACGCTGGGCATCAACAAATATTCCCTGCTGGGCATGCCCTACCTTGCCGCCCGGCAACCGTTGGATAATCCGGATTTGCTGGCGTACGCACAACAATACGCCGCCGATCGCGGTCTCACTGCCCTTTTAAGAGGATAACGCCATGACCCTGCTCAATCTTGAAACGCTGAGTGAGCGCATCCAGGCCCATAAAAATGCGCTGATTACCATTGTTAAACCGCCGATTTGTACCGAACGCGCACAACACTACACCGAAATTTATCAGCAACATCAGGACAAACCGTTACCTGTTCGCCGTGCACTGGCGCTTGCCCATCATCTGGAACAGCGCACCATCTGGATCAGGCATGATGAGCTGATTGTCGGTAATCAGGCCAGCCAGGTGCGAGCCGCGCCGATCTTCCCGGAATACACCGTCAGTTGGATTGAAAAGGAGATCGATCATCTGGGCGACCGTCCCGGCGCCGGGTTTTCGGTGTCTGAAGAGGATAAAACGGTATTGCACGCGATCTGCCCGTGGTGGCGTGGCCAGACGGTTCAGGATCGCTGCTACGGAATGTTTACGACTGAACAACAGTCACTGCTCGATTCCGGCATTATCAAGGCAGAAGGAAATATGACCTCCGGCGATGCGCATCTGGCGGTGAACTTTCCGTTATTGCTGGAGAAAGGCATCGATGGCCTGCGCGAGAAAGTGAGCGAGCGTCGCAACCGGCTGGCCTTGACCGATTGGGATGATCTGCACAAAGAGCAATTCCTTAAAGCCATTGATATCACCCTGGATGCATTGAGCATCCACATCAACCGCTTTGGCACATTGGCACGGAAGATAGCTGAAGATGAAACACGCGCATGGCGCCGCGAAGAATTGTTGTCCATTGCCGCGAACTGCGACCATATTGCCCATCAGCCACCGCAAAACTTCTGGCAGGCGTTGCAACTGTGCTATTTCATTCAGTTGGTACTGCAAATCGAGTCCAACGGTCACTCGGTCTCTTTCGGGCGTCTCGACCAATATCTCTATCCGTGGTATCGCCGCGATGTAGAACTGGAGCAAACTCTCGATCGCGAAAAAGCCATTGAAATGCTGCACGGTTGCTGGCTGAAACTGCTTGAAGTGAACAAAATCCGCTCCGGCACCCATTCGAAAGCGTCCGCTGGCAGCCCGTTGTATCAAAACGTCACCATCGGCGGCCAGAAGCTGATTAATGGCGAGGCATTTGATGCCGTCAATCCTCTCTCCTATGCGGTTCTCGAGTCTTGCGGACGTTTGCGTTCCACGCAACCGAATCTCAGCGTGCGCTACCATCAAGGCATGAGTGATGATTTCCTTGATGCCTGCGTGCAGGTGGTTCGCTGCGGTTTTGGGATGCCTGCTTTCAATAATGATGAAATCGTTATTCCCGAGTTCATCAAACTGGGCGTTGAGCGTGAAGACGCCTACGACTACGCCGCGATCGGATGTATCGAAACCGCAGTAGGCGGGAAATGGGGTTACCGTTGTACCGGAATGAGTTTCATCAACTTTGCCCGGGTGATGCTGGCCGCGCTTGAACAAGGGCGCGATGCCACCAGCGGCAAAATCTTCCTGCCGCAAGAACATGCGCTGTCGCAGGGTAACTTCGATAATTTCGATCAGGTGCTGGATGACTGGGATCGCCAGATTCGCTACTACACGCAAAAATCGATTGAGATTGAGTGCGTCGTCGATACCGTACTGGAAGAAAATGCCCACGATATTCTCTGCTCGGCCTTGGTGGATGACTGTATCGAACGTGGGAAAAGCATTAAGCAGGGGGGCGCAAAATATGACTGGGTATCGGGTCTGCAAGTCGGTATCGCCAACCTCGGGAACAGTCTGGCGGCAGTGCGCAAACTGGTTTTCGAACAGGGACTCATTGCTCAACAACAACTTGCAGCGGCTCTGGAAAACGATTTCGACGGACTTGATGGCGAGCAACTGCGTCAACGGCTGATCAACGGCGCACCTAAATACGGCAACGATCATGACGATGTGGATCATCTGCTGGTCCGGGCTTATCAAACGTACATTGAAGAGCTGACGCAATACCATAACACCCGGTTTGGTCGCGGCCCCATCGGGGGAACCTACTACGCCGGCACCTCTTCCATTTCTGCCAACGTTCCCTTCGGCGCAGCCACCTGCGCCACGCCGGACGGACGAAAAAGTGGCACGCCATTGGCGGAAGGTGCCAGTCCGGCATCCGGTACCGACCAACTCGGACCAACCGCCGTGTTCAACTCGCTGGGCAAATTGCCGACGCGCGCCATCCTCGGGGGCGTACTGCTTAACCAGAAATTGAATCCTTCGACGCTGGAGAATCCTCGCGATCGGCAGAAGTTACTGATCATGCTGCGCACATTCTTTGAGGTACATCTTGGCTGGCACGTGCAGTACAACATCGTCTCGCGTGAAACATTGCTGGACGCCAAACAGCATCCGGATCGCTATCGCGACCTGGTGGTGAGGGTTGCCGGCTATTCCGCTTTCTTTACGGCCTTATCGCCGGACGCCCAGGATGATATCATTGCCCGAACAGAACATACTTTGTAACTTTTGACAGTGAGTGGCAGCCTGCGGGCTGCCCTCCATTCGGGTAACCATGAACGCAAGACACCAGAACATCATGCAGCACGTGAACCTGAAGCGCCGGGTCAGCGTCAGCGAACTTTCCCAGCTTTGCGGCGTGTCCGAGGTCACCATCCGTCAGGATCTCACGCTGCTGGAACAGCGCAGCTATCTAAAGCGCGCTCATGGCTTTGCTCTGGCCATCGAAAGCGACGACCTCGATACACGTATGATGTCCAACTTTGCCCTGAAGCAGAAGCTGGCACAGTTTGCCGCTTCCCTGGTTGAAGATGGAGAGACTATTTTTATTGAAAGCG
This sequence comes from Edaphovirga cremea, assembly GCF_003332275.1. Lineage (GTDB taxonomy): Bacteria > Pseudomonadota > Gammaproteobacteria > Enterobacterales > Enterobacteriaceae > Edaphovirga > Edaphovirga cremea. The sequence goes on from NZ_QOVA01000027.1 coordinate 20,732, forward strand.
GCAGCAGCAATGCCCTGTTGGCCCGTTATCTCGCCGAACACAAGAAAGTTACCCTGATCACCGTCAGTAGCTATATTGCCCATCTGTTGAAAGAGAGCGAGTGCGAGGTGATTCTCCTGGGCGGGATGTATCAGAAGAAGAGCGAAACGATGGTTGGCCCGCTGACGCGGATGTGCATCCAGCAAGTCAATTTCAGCAAGGCATTCATTGGGATCGACGGTTACCTGCCAGAAAATGGCTTCACCGGGCGCGATATGATGCGGGCAGATGTGGTTAACGCCGTGCTCGCCAAAGGGATGGAAAACATCATCATTACCGACTCGTCCAAGTTCGGCAAAATCAATTCCAATCCGCTTGGAACGGTAAACGCCTTTAGCCGGGTCATCACTGATGATGGGCTCACGCAGGATTTCGCCGACTCGCTGGTACAGCAAGGGATCACCGTCAATACGGTGGCTGAAGGGTAACCTGCCATACTTTTTGCTGCGCACAATGGCGGTTGTCATTATGCGCAGCGATCCGCGTCTTATTGCCCGTAATAGGCATTTTTTCCATGCTTGCGCAGATAGTGTTTGTCGAGCAGGATCTGCTGCATATCTGGCAGATCTGGCGTCAATTGGCGTGAAAACAGTCCCATATAGGCCACTTCCTCCAGCACTACCGCATTGTGAACCGCATTGTCGGCATCTTTACCCCAGGAAAATGGACCGTGTGAATGCACCAGCACCGCCGGGACATCTTTGGGATCGATCTGCCGCTCCTGGAAGGTTTTCACAATAACCTCCCCGGTTTCCCACTCATAGCGCCCGCTGATTTCAGCGTCGGTCATCAGTCGGGTGCAGGGAATCGCCCCGTAAAAATAGTCTGCGTGCGTTGTTCCCCACGCCGGAATATCTTTCCCTGCCTGAGCCCAAATCGTGGCATGCCGCGAATGCGTATGGACGATCCCGCCCGCCGCCGCAAAATTCAGGTAGAGAACGCGGTGCGTATCGGTATCCGAAGAGGGCTTTTTGCTGCCTTCGACCACTTTGCCACTCTCCAACTCCACGACCACCATATCGTCCAGTGTCATGGCCTTATACTCAACGCCGGAAGGTTTAATCACCATCAGCCCCTGCTGGCGGTCTACTGCGCTGACGTTGCCCCAGGTAAAGGTCACCAGATTATGTTCCGGCAGTGCCAGATTGGCCTCCAGCACCTGTTGTTTGAGCTCTTTTAGCATTGTAAGTACCCCCATTGATTTTCCCATACCCAAAGTATTTGGGTATATTTTGGGAGTCTGCGTGAGTTGCAGGTATGGGGTAAATCGCTAAAGAGTGCGTGCTATCCTGCTGGAAAAGGCAAAGCGTGCACCGGATGCAATGATCTTAAGCAAAAGAAAGTCAATGAAGGAGAGAATGGACTTTTTGTGCTTTCACCGATAGGCCGGCAGCAAATTAAGATTATTTACCTAGTGAATACTTCCTACTGAAATAAACTTAATGCATCTGACTGTATTCATGCGCCATGGGCTATATGCTGCTGCGAATGAAGACAGGCCAGACTGCTGAACACAACCAAATAGCGTCAGCAAGAGTGGGAAACTTAAATTTGTTTTACTTTTGAGGACGCTAAAGCAGGCTGAAATGGCGATTATTGCCTATACTTAAGATTGATCCAGCAGGCGTTACTTTTTTATGCCGTTGAACGCCAGTTTTGATGGAGAGATTCTTTATAAGACAATACCGCCGAGCCGAAGCTAAGGAGAGATATTATGATGATATTCAATAAACGTATTGCAACTGCCGCTCTGGCGATTACGCTGGCTTTGTCAGTCAGTGCTTGTTCCAGCATGTCAAAACGCGACCGCAACACGGCCATTGGTGCAGGTGCAGGTGCCTTGGGTGGTGCTGTATTAACTGACGGAAGTGCATTGGGTACCGTTGGTGGCGCGGCCGTTGGTGGGATTATTGGTCATCAGGTAGGTAAATAAATGTAAAGTAATTCCAATCAGGGAAGGAATATTATTTTGGATTTAAACGGTCTGGCCTATTAGCCGTTATTAGCTACAGCCAGTTTTCCGGTCTATTATTTTCAATGATATAATCAATGTAAAAATAAAAAAACCGGGAAATTTGCTTCGTGACGTCTATTTAAATCAGCAACATTTCCCTTTTGCTAATTTTTATTGCCTCAACATTCCCTATTACAACAATATTCAGTCTGCAATACTACTATCTTGCCCTGCCGCAATATGCAGGCAGGGCAAGACTTCATGAATTCATCCTCCGGCGAGCTTAACCTTCATCCCTTTGGCTTCAAGCAATTGCTTCAGCAATTCGCGTTTATCACCCTGGATTTCAATCACGCCCTCTTTCACTGCACCGCCACAACCGCACTTTTTCTTCAGTTCTGCCGCCAGTTTATCGAGTGCCGCATCGTCAAGATCAATGCCGGTAATCAGGCACACGCCCTTGCCTTTGCGCCCGCTGGTCTGCCGTTGGATACGCACGATGCCATCACCTTTGGCGCGCTCGGCCTTTTCGACCGGTTGCTCAATCCGACCACTGTCTGTGGAGTAAACCAGAGGATTATCGTTGCGACTCATCATCTTTCCCTCAGGCCAAAGACGCACGGATTTCGCGCAGCATGGCTGCGGGGTCGCCTGCGCGCGTGATCGGACGGCCAATGACCATGAAATCCACCCCCGCCGCCTGTGCTTCCTGCGGCGTCATGACCCGGCGTTGATCGCCGACCGCGCTGCCCACCGGGCGAATACCGGGGGTCACCAACTTGAAGTCCTGACCACAGCTGGCTTTCATGCGTGCCGCTTCCCGTGCGGAACAGACCACACCATCCAGACCGCAACTGCGGGTCAACCTCGCCAGACGCTCCGCGTGATCGCCGGGTGGCATATCAATGCCAATATCACGCAGATCACTGCCTTCCATGCTGGTCAGGACGGTTACAGCAATCAGCAGGGGTGCATCAGCAGCAAAAGGCAGCAGCGCTTCTTTCGCCGCAGTCATCATACGCACGCCGCCGCTGGCGTGGACGTTCACCATCCAGACGCCCAGATCTGCCGCAGCAGCCACGGCACGCGCGGTCGTATTGGGAATGTCGTGGAATTTAAGATCAAGGAACACATCAAACCCGCGGCTGTGGAGATCGCGCACCAGTTGCGGGCCAAACAAGGTGAACATTTCCTTGCCCACTTTCAAGCGGCAATCCTGAGGATCGACACGATCGGCAAAATCCAACGCCGCTGTTTTGTCCGCGTAATCCAGCGCAACGACAATAGGTGACGATTTCAAGTCATTGTTATTCATCTTTTTTTCTGACTTCATGTCTTCAGCCTTCTGCAAGTGGAAAGGAGATTGGGGGCAGTGAAAAATTCTAACGCCCGCATTCTACAGGCGACAGGCATGAAATCCTAGCCACACACGTGACTAATAGAGGTTTGGTGAAGAAATTAGAATCCCTGAGGACGGGCGTCGTCTGGGAATTACTGCCCGTCGAGGCCGCGAATGGGTTTGATTGACGCCCAGGAGCGGCAGGATGGGCAATGCCAGTAAAGCGAATGGGCGGTAAAACCGCATTTATGGCAGCGATAGCGCGGCTTGGTGCGGATCTGCTCCCCCACCATATCGCGCAGCAGCAACAGGCTCTCTTTAGCTCGGCCATCTTCCGCCTCGGCCAGGTGGAAATCCATCAGGCGATAGAAAACCCGCATGTTCGGATGACGCTGTAACTGGCGGTTAATATAGACCTGCGCAACGTCGATCCCTTCCGTCTTCTCAAGGATATCTGCCAGATAGAGTTCTGCCACCGCCCCCGTATTGTGTGCAACGCAACGTTTGAGGAATTCTGCCCACTCAACCGGTTGTTGCAGGTGACGGAAACACTCTTCAAGTTGCGGCAATGCCTCACTGATCAGCTCTTTGTCCTGATCCAGAACGCGCTGTAACACGTCAGATGCCTTGGCGTAGTCATCCTGCGCCATGAAAATCCGCCCTTGCATGATCGAGACGCGCGCACAAAGTTTGTCTGCCGATGCGCCTTTTTTCAGAAAGGTCATCGCCTTATCGAGATCGTCACTACCCATCGCCTGCAGCGCCAGTTCACAATAGAAATGGGCGATCTCGACGCGTTTGTCTTCTTTTCCCAGCTTGACCAGGCGCTCTGCAACATCAATCGCATTCTGCCAGTCACTGGTCGCCTGATGAATGACCAGCAGTTGTTGCAGCGCCGACAGTTGGAAGTCTTCTTCCTTCAGCAACTGGGTGAACATATCCTCTGCGCGGTCATAAAGCCCGGCGGCCATGTAATCGCGGCCAAGCTGCTGTACGGCCAGCAGGCGTTGCTCAAAGGTGAGCGAGGCACTTTCCATCAGCGCCTGATGAATTCGCAGTGCGCGATCGACTTCTCCGCGCGAGCGGAACAGATTGCCAAGCGTCAGGTGGGCTTCAAAGGTATTGCTGTCCTCTTTCAACATGTCGAGGAACAGATCAACCGCTTTGTCTTGTTGATTTGAAAGCAGGAAGTTTACCCCCGTCACATATTCACGTGACAGGCGGTTGGCTTCCTGTTGTTTGTCCTGCTGAGCACTTCTGCGCCCCATGTACCAGCCGTAGGCTGCAGCCACGGGCAACAACAGAAACAGCAGCTCTAACATAGAGTGTTATTCCTTGCTGATAGAAGGCTGAGTCACCACCGCTCCGGTGGCCTCAACCGGAGCGATCTGCTGTTCCAGTCGTTTGATTTTACGCTGGGCACGGCCTAAAGAGAGCCGTACGCGTAAATAGAACAGACCGCAAATGATCCAGCCGAGCACAAACCCAGTTCCAAACAGGGCCGCCAACAGCGTAGACACGCGGTAATCGCCTTGCGCCAATAAATAGTTGAAAGTCACTACTTGATCGTTTTGGGCGCCTAACGTGATAGAAATCACGACAACTACCAGCAAGAGCAAAAAAATGAGCAGATATTTCACATTCATTCCTGTAATGCCGGGTTAACCGGGTAAGTGATGTCAAAAAGTACAGTCTGCGACAGTGACGTTTATTGTGGTAATCCTTAATAAGTTAGCATTTCCGGCCGCTACTGGGAAACCCTGCCCCAAGATAAACCGCATGTCTGGCGTTATTATGCGCGTTTATTGCCGCCTGCCACTTTGATCCGTCGCACTGTCCTCACCACCAATATGATATGGGGTTGTTCCCCGGAGATACAAGCCAGGCTGAATAAATGCCGGCGCGCTGGTTATTTATTCAGCTTTGCATAAAAAGTTGCCGCCGTGGGATAGTGATAGCAGTCACAAATTGGACGTTTTATGCGGCAGCAAAGAGAAAGAGTAAGAACCTATGGGCGTAAAAAAGGCACCCTTTGATGCCTTTTGAGGGGGGAACCGAAAAAGTCTACTGCCTTTCCCGTTCGATGATCTCCTTATTTTCCTCAGGAGGTATGGTCAGCGGGCCAATCCAGCGTTGTACCAGCCAACAGGCCAAGGTGATCAAGAGCCAACTGATGAGCGTCGCCACGACCAAATCGCGTGGCCAGTGCATGCCGAGCACCAAACGACTGCCCATGACTGCCGTTGCCCAAACCATCAAAACCATCACCGTCTTGAAATGTCGACGCGGCCACAACAATCCCACGCCAAGCAGGGCCCAACTGGCGGCAAACAGGGTGTGGCCTGACGGAAAGGCAAAACCTGTCTCAAATTGCCAATGCTGGCGTAACCAGAGCGGAATCTGCCGATCGTTCTGCAATTGACGCCCCACCATTTCCCCACGCTGTTTTCTAGAAAGCTGGTAGAACTGTGAATCGTCAATAGGATAGGTTTTCTCCAGCCAAAGCACGAAAGGCCGCGGTTCCTGAACCTGCCCTTTAATGTAGGACTTGACCCCCTGACCGATCAGCAGCGCGGCACTCAGCATCAGTACCAGACCGATCGCAGGTTTCAAACGAAATCGCAGACACCATAAAAACCAGGCGCTGAAAATCACGCTGGTCAGAATGCCCCACGGGGAGGTGACGGTTTCGGTCATCCAGAACAGAACCTTCAGCAAATGTCCGTCGTTTCCCGGTTGCCATTGCCAGCCAGAAACCCATACGGCAAGCGGCATTATCAGCAAAATCAATGCCCCGCATGTCGTTCGTTTTGCTATTTCCAACATCTACCGATCCTTTGGGTTAAAAAGTCAGTGTAACAATTATGCAATTTCCTTTGTATCAGAAATGCTCCCCGGCATTGGGGCCGACAAAAATCAACGCATAAAGCCGAAGGTATAGGTATTGTGTGCGATTGTTGATTTACCGTGCCACAGGCTACTGCAAACTATGGCAAAATAGGCGTCTATAATCGTCTTGAAAACGGTTTATTGCTGGTCAAGCTGCGCATCAGAAAGTACGATGCCCAACAGTGAATAATAAAAGCAGAAAGTTTTTTGGAGAGTTGTATGCAGCTAAAACGGGTGGCAGAGGCCAAACTGCCAACGCCATGGGGTGATTTCCTGATGGTAGGTTTTGAAGAACTGGCAACCGGCCACGATCATCTTGCGCTGGTCTTTGGGGATATTACCGGTGATACCCCCGTTCTTTCCCGCGTGCATTCTGAATGCCTGACGGGCGACGCACTCTTCAGCCTGCGCTGCGATTGCGGTTTTCAGTTGGAAGCGGCATTGAATCATATAGCCGAAGAAGGCCGCGGTATCCTGCTCTATCATCGTCAGGAAGGACGCAATATCGGTTTGCTGAATAAAATTCGCGCCTATGCATTACAGGATAAAGGGGCGGACACCGTTGAAGCGAATCATCAGTTGGGTTTTGCCGCTGATGAGCGTGATTTCACCCTCTGTGCGGATATGTTCAAGTTGCTCGGCGTCAGTGCCGTGCGTCTGTTGACCAATAACCCGAACAAAGTGGAAATCCTGACGGAAGCAGGCATCAATATCGTTGAACGCGTCCCGCTGCTCGCCGGGCGCAACCCGAAGAACGAACACTATCTGAACACCAAAGCGGCTAAAATGGGCCACTTACTGGATCCAAAGTAATTTCCAGTGGTTATTTCCCGCTCCGTTAGCACCCAGCCAATGGAGCCCGTTTCTTCAATATCCCCTCCGTACTTGACGTTGCAGGGGTGTTAGCTGCGCCATCGATTACTTTGGGTATATCCTGCTTTCTCAGTGCTTTCCTTTTTTGTTTAGAAAAACACCACTTCTAGTCAAGTTTTCATCATTCAGCCATCAGTTACTTTCAGCAGTAATGATACAATAATGCGTGTTTATTGATAGGCGACTAGGGTTTCATGTTATGAATTTCAGTACGATGTCCGACAGCGAAATCATCTCCGGCCTGTGCCGCAGAATTAAAGATGCGCGCATTGAACAACGTTTGTCTCAAATCGATCTGGCTGAACGGGCAGGTCTTGGTATCGCAACGATTAAGCGGGCAGAAATGGGTGAGTCTGTGACCCTGAGCACACTAATTTGTATTCTGCGCGGGCTCAATCGCCTGCATCAGCTTGAAGGGATCCTGTTTGATACCGAGGTTAGAACCTTCAATGCCCAGATCAGTGGCGATCCGCAACATGTCCCTCTGCGGATCCGCAAGAAATCCGCCGCAACTCTGGTAGAAGAGCTGGAAAAACCGGTTGAGGAAAAAGCCGTTTCCCATGCCGCGGTAGACTGGTATATCGCTGCCGCCGAAAATAATATTATCTGGTCATGGTCTGACGGGAAATAACTCGGCAGCCCGTAAAGGGAAAAGCCACTGTCCCGATAGAACAGTGGCTTAAGTGAAACAATCAGACTGCTATTTGCCTTGCAACGTGTGTCTGTCAACTACTCGCACATCACTACCGTTATCGCCAGACCACCCCGCGATGTCTCACGGTATTTCGCGTTCATGTCCTTGCCGGTTTCGTACATGGTTTCGATCACTTTATCCAACGATACGCGCGGTGCCGTAGTGCGGCGGATCGCCATTCTTGACGCATTTATCGCCTTCACCGCAGCGATGGCGTTGCGCTCAATACAAGGTACCTGCACCTGCCCGGCTACTGGATCGCAAGTCAGCCCGAGGTTATGCTCCATGCCGATTTCTGCGGCGATGCACACTTGTTCCGGACTTCCGCCAAGAAGCTCAGCCAGCCCTGCCGCCGCCATTGAGCATGCAACGCCTACTTCGCCCTGACATCCCACTTCAGCACCCGAGATAGAGGCATTCATTTTGTACAGTGCCCCGACAACGCCTGACGCCAGGAAATAGCGCAGATACGCTTCTGGTGTGACGGGCTGGATGAAGTGATCGTAATAGGCCAGGACCGCCGGGACAATCCCGCAGGCTCCGTTGGTGGGTGCGGTGACTACCCGGCCACCCGCAGCGTTCTCTTCCGCAACGGCCATGGCGAACATATTTACCCAGTCCATTGCATTCATCGGATCGCTGGAGAAACGATCGTTGGTAAACAGCAGACGATGCAAACTCGAGGCCCGACGCGGTACGCGGATTGGCCCCGGCAGCACGCCTTCCGTATTCATGCCACGCTGCATCGCGTTTTTCATGGTCGCCCAGACGGCGGCGAAGTAACGCTCGATCTCTTCCCGGCCATGCAAAGCGATCTCATTCTTCATGACGACCGCCGACAAGGACAAACAGTTGTCATGGCAATGACGCAGCAGGTTTTGTGCGGAAAAAAATGGGAACGGCACGGACTTTTCAGACGTGCTGGTTTTGCCGAAACTCTCACGGTCAACGACAAAGCCACCGCCGGTCGAATAATAGGTTTTGCTGTAGATCAGCGTGTCTTGCGCAAAGGCGCTGATCGTCATGCCGTTCTCATGCAACGGTAAGTTTTCATCACGAAAATTGATGGCTGTGTCAACATCAAAGCTGACTTCATGCCCACCCGGCATTGGAAGACGGCGATGCTGACGAACCAGATTGATGAATGACGGGATCGTATCTACGTTGACGGTATCTGGCTGATTCCCCGCCAGACCCATGATAATTGCGATGTCCGTGTGGTGCCCTTTCCCGGTCAATGACAAGGAACCATAGACATCCACGACGATGCGGGACGTGGACGCCAGCAGATCCTTGGCGATCAAATCATCAGTAAACATTTTGCCGGCTTTCATTGGGCCAACTGTGTGGGAGCTCGAAGGACCTATACCGATTTTGTATATGTCAAAGATGCTAACCATAATCATGTCCTTTCTTTACGAGTGAAGCAGCAGTTGAAGAGCAGCAAGGGAAAACTGTCGGGGAAAGAGCCGGGGCAGAATCCTGCCCCGGAGAGGATTAACCGAGCAAACTGTAGACAATGGCGGACATGGCGATCAGTCCCATTATCACGACAAAGACGTTACTGATTTTGCCGCTGTACTTTTTCATTGCCGGAACTTTCTGAATGGCATACATCGGCATCAGGAACAGCAGCATGGCGATGACCGGGCCACCCAGTGTTTCGATCATGCCCAGAATACTTGGGTTCAATGTCGCAACCAGCCAGGTAGTCAGCAGCATGAAGATGGCGGTGATGCGGTTCAATTTATCCACTGACGCCGTTTTTCCGCGGCTACGCAGTGATTTAATCATCATGCCATTCAAGCCTTCACGTGCTCCCAAATAGTGGCCGAGGAACGATTTGGAAATGGCAACGGCAGCAATCAGTGGGGCGATGTAACCGATAATCGGGTTGTTAAAGTGGTTGGCCAAGTAAGAAAGAATCGAAATGTTCTGTGCTTTTGCTTCCAGCAGATCGGCGGTTGAGAGACTCAACGCACAGCTGAACACAAAAAACATGACCGTCAGCACCATCATGATGTGGCTGTAAGACAGAATGCGCGAACATTTTTTCTCAGCGTCGTCACCGTACTCCTTCCGTTTCGCCACAGCGAAGGAAGAAATAATCGGCGAATGGTTGAAAGAAAACACCATCACTGGAATCGCCAACCACAGGGTAACTAATAAACTACTGCCAGAAGTACTTGCCGCAATGGCAGAGGTGTCGAATATTGCACCGCTCCAGTTTGGAATTAAGTACAGCGCCAGTAACATCAATGTAGCGACGAACGGAAATACCAGGATACTCATCGCCTTGACGATCATGGTTTCACCGAAACGTACAACAGTCATCAGTCCGAGAATTAAAACCAAAGACAATACTGCACGAGGTGGTGAAGACAAATGAAGTTGATGAGTAATAAAACTATCAACGGTATTTGTTATCGCCACGCCGTAAACCAATAGAATAGGATAAATGGCAAAAAAATAGAGAAGCGTAATCAACTTACCCGCGCCAACACCAAAATGCTCTTCAACAACTTCGGTAATATCTTCACCACCGTTCTTGCCGGATAATACAAAACGGCATAAACCGCGGTGTGCGTAAAATGTCATCGGAAATGCGATGAGCGCCATGATAATAAGCGGAATCAATCCACCAATGCCTGCGTTGATGGGCAGGAACAGCACGCCGGCGCCAATCGCCGTGCCGTACAGCCCGAGCATCCACATGGTGTCGCTTTTACGCCAGGTAGAGACGGGGGACGATTCAAGAACTGAAGTCGTCTCAGATAGTGTGTTCATTATAATGTTCTCCTTGGGGAACGATTTTATACCCGTCATACTTCAATCCGCAGATACGTTGACTGCGCCCTCGAATTATTCAGGGTATATAATTAATGCCTAGTGATGTGGTTAATACTGGTTTTACGCTAAATTTTTCTTTTAAGGTAAATTCTAGCCATGTGCTAAATATTGCATAAAAGTTAAATAGTCATTAATAAAAATAAATTGCTGTTTTCATCCTGCCTACCCTTTTACTGTGCGGGCATTCTATATCAAGAAAGGAAATTAAGAACCTTGCTCGGATCACAAAAATGAAGCGTTTAAAAATAATTTAAAAATCGTTATTTAATTTAAAATATCATTTTTGATATCTTATTTTATATATTTTCTAAGGGCTCTTTATTGATACTTTATTTATATGGGATATTTCGTTATTCCAGTAACAATTATATAACTTGAAAACAATGACGGGTATATAGTGAGCAGTACAATAAAACTGCGCATTAATAATATACCTCACAGAGCATATGTCACGAAAAAAACGTGGGAAACGCACCTTCTGTACAGAGAGAACCGGCATAGGAATCTCAGCCATCCCGCCAGCCTGATTTTGAGATCTCATTTTGGATGCAAGGTCCCGTGTAACGGGGCATAACGGCCAACATAAGGTGCAAAATTTGACTGACCTCTCAATGTAAAGCGCATATTTCGCCCATGATAACAATGAGCTTCACGGGATGAATACCGTAGCCCTTGGTGTATTGATGACGATGAAAGGCTCCAGATAAGGTTGAGTTTACAGCAAATGTATAAGGAAGATGTCATGCAGAATGTAAATACGAAGCACACTGCTATGCTGGCCAAAGAATTGCCGAACAAAGCCGTTGCTTTGGTTCTCGCAGGGGGACGAGGGACACGTCTCCAGGATCTGACCTCAGTTCGAGCCAAACCCGCCGTTCACTTTGGTGGGAAATACCGGATCATCGATTTTGCATTATCCAACTGCCTGAATTCAGGCATTCGCCGCATAGGCGTTATTACGCAATATCAGTCACATACGCTGTTATTGCATCTTCAGCACGGTTGGTCATTCCTTAGTGAGGAGATGAACGAATTTATTGACCTGCTGCCCGCTCAGCAGCGTCAGGGGAACGAACACTGGTATAGCGGTACCGCAGATGCCGTCTACCAGAATCTGGACATCATCAAACGCTACAAGGCGGAGTACGTGGTGATCCTGGCCGGTGACCACATCTACAAGATGGATTACTCCCGGATGTTACTTGATCACGTTGAGAGTGGTTCTCCTTGCACCGTGGCCTGTATTGATGTGCCGCGCGAAGAGGCTACCGCGTTTGGTGTGATGGAAGTCGCGGAAAATATGCAGGTGAAAGCGTTTTGGGAAAAACCGGAAAATCCACCGGCAATGCCGAACAATCCCGATCGCAGTCTGGTGAGTATGGGTATCTACGTATTCAACGCCGAGTTCCTGTTCGATCTGCTGAACAAGGACAACACCGACGAGGCCAGCAGTCACGATTTTGGTAAAGATATTCTTCCTGAGATCACGGCTCAAGGGCTGGTCTGGGCGCATCCTTTCTCTATCTCCTGCGTGACCAGCGCCTCGGGTGCACCTGATTATTGGCGTGATGTCGGTACGCTCGACTCCTATTGGCAAGCCAACCTGGATCAGGCGGCTGTAACACCTGAACTCGATATGTATGACCGTAACTGGCCAATTCGGACTTATGCAGAACCTTTGCCTCCGGCCAAATTCGTTCAGGATCATTCAGGCAGTCCAGGCATGACCATGAACACGCTGGTGTCCGGAGGGTGCATTATTTCCGGTTCAGTCGTGTTGAACTCAGTCCTGTTCTCACGAGTCAGGATCAATTCATTCTGCTCTGTCGATTCTTGCGTGCTGTTGCCAGACGTCAATGTTGGTCGATCGTGTCGCCTGCGCCGCTGCGTTGTTGACCGCGGTAGTGTCATTCCGGAAGGCATGATTATCGGGGAGAACGCCAACGAAGATAAGGCAAGGTTCTATGTTTCGGCAGGTGGAACCGTATTGGTCACCAAGGAAATGCTGGCAAAACTCAAGTAACGTCTATTAATGAGAGCGTTACCTGAATAATTTGAGTGATCACCCTCCATCATTTTTGCCATGATGGAGGGTTTTTGTCTTTATAGCATCTTGCGAATGACGTAATTCAAGATACCGTCGTTTTGGAAATAGGTCAGTTCATTCCCGGTATCTATACGACAGCGCGCCTGAACCGTCTGCGAGTGACCATCAGGATAAGTGAAATCCACGGGCACTGCCTGCCCCGGCTTCAAGGTTTGCAAACCACTCACGCTAATGGTTTCTTCGCCGGTCAGTTGCAGCGTTTTGCGTGTCACACCCTCTGGGAACTCCAACGGGAGAATGCCCATACCAATCAGATTCGAACGGTGAATACGTTCGAAGGATTCAGCAATCACCACACGGATACCCAGCAGGCGAGGACCTTTCGCAGCCCAGTCACGGCTTGAACCGGAACCATACTCTTTACCCGCGACGACAGCCAGCGGGACGTTTTCCTGCTGATAGCGCATGGCCGCGTCGTAGATCGCCAACGTCTCCTGCGAAGGGAGATGCCGCGTTATACCGCCCTCCACACCCGGCACCATTTCATTACGGATACGGATATTCGCAAAGGTACCGCGCGCCATAACTTCGTAATTACCCCGTCGCGAACCATATGAGTTGAACTCTTTTTGCTCAACTCCGTGATTCAACAGGTAGCGGCCTGCCGGACTGTCGAGCTTGATACTGCCTGCGGGGGAGATATGGTCGGTGGTGACGGAGTCCGCCAGAATCGCCAATATGCGGGCATTTTTGATGTCCCTGGGCGGTACCGGTTCGACCTGCATGTCGCTGAAGAACGGCGGCAGACGAATATAGGTAGAGTCAGATTGCCAGTCGTAGGTAGGCGTACTTTCCACGTTGATGGACTGCCACTCCTCATCGCCATTGAAGACTTCGGCATACTCCTTGTGGAACATTTCAGTCTTCACCTCTTCGACCGCTTTGGCAATCTCATTGGCGCTCGGCCAGATATCTTTCAGATAGACAGGCTTGCCTTCGGTATCCGTTCCTAGCGGATCATTTTTCAGGTCCAGCTTCATGTTTCCGGCCAGGGCATAGGCAACCACCAGCGGCGGTGAGGCCAGCCAGTTGGTTTTAATCAGCGGATGAATGCGTCCTTCAAAGTTACGGTTACCCGATAGCACCGCACCCACCGTTAAGTCGCCCTCTTTAATGGCTTTTTCGATCGGATCAGGCAGCGGGCCGGAGTTGCCAATACAGGTCGTACAACCATATCCCACCAGATTGAACCCGAGTTTTTCAAGATAAGATGTCAGCCCGGCAGCATTAAGATAGTCGGTCACCACTTTCGAACCGGGTGCCAGCGACGTTTTAACCCAAGGTTTGCTATACAATCCTCTTTCAGAAGCCTTCTTCGCCAGAAGACCCGCGGCCATCAGTACGCTTGGGTTTGAAGTATTGGTACAGGACGTTATCGCAGCGATAACCACTGCGCCATTGAGCAGTTCATGTTCCGTTCCATTAAGCGTGAATTTTTCAGATTCTGTGCGCCCTTTCTGCGTGCCCAATTCAAGATCGTTGGCAGCATTGAAAGCTTGCGGGACATTCGCCAACGCCACGCGATCCTGCGGACGTTTCGGCCCGGCCAGACTTGACTCCACCGACCCCATATCCAGTTCAAGCGCACTGGTGAAAATAGGCTCGTCGCCTGCATGACGCCACAATCCCTGCGCCTGGCTATAGGCTTCGACCAGTGCGATTTGTTCTTTGCTGCGCCCCGTGAGCATCAAATAGCTTAGCGTCACTTCATCCACCGGGAAGAAGCCGCAGGTCGCGCCAAATTCAGGTGACATATTGGCGATGGTCGCGCGATCGGCCAACGGCAGATCCGCCAGACCATCACCATAGAATTCAACAAACTTACCGACCACACCGTGCTTACGCAGCATCTGCGTGACGGTCAATACCAGATCCGTTGCTGTAATACCTTCGCTCAATTTGCCCGTCAGCTTAAAGCCCACCACGTCTGGAATCAGCATGGAGACTGGCTGGCCGAGCATGGCAGCCTCGGCTTCAATGCCACCCACGCCCCAGCCCAGAATGCCCAGGCCATTGATCATCGTGGTATGTGAATCTGTACCAACCAACGTATCTGGATAGGCGATTCTTTTGCCATCCTGATCTTCATGCCAGACGGTCTGCCCCAAATACTCCAGATTGACCTGATGGCAGATCCCGGTTCCAGGTGGGACAACGCGGAAACGATTGAAGGCTTTCTGCCCCCAACGCAAGAATGTATAGCGCTCGTGATTACGCTCCATTTCCAGCCGGACGTTTTCGGTAAAGGCTCTGCTGTCACCGTACTCATCCACCGTTACCGAGTGGTCAATGACCAGATCAACCGGGGATAGCGGATTCACCTGAGCGACATTGCCGCCCAATCGTTGCACAGCTTCACGCATAGCCGCCAAATCGACCACCGCGGGGACACCGGTAAAATCCTGCATCAACACCCGGGCCGGACGGTAAGCAATTTCACGATCGGCGTGACCGGTTTTTTGCCAGTCGACAATGGCCTGTAGGTCATCCTCTGTCACAGTATCGCCATCCACATTACGCAGAAGGTTCTCCAGCAACACTTTCAATGATTTGGGCAGTCGGTCGATATTGCCCAGCGTTTGAGCGGCATGCGGCAAGCTGTAGTAGTGATACGTCTTGTTCAGTGCTTCCAGCTGCTCCTTACTCTTTTCTCGAAGATCGGACGACATAACTCCTCCATTTCTTATTATACGAAAAGACATGAGATGCGGGTCAGGCGGTAAAACCTGCCAGATAGTACGTATTCTATTAAAGATAACACAAACAGGCTGTAACGTTTTGATAACAACTCGATTTGATAATAACGATAGCCGAAAACCGAGGATAAAGAAGGGAATAGCGCTGAAGCAGAATATGGATACTGTACCATCACGCCAGAAACTACGTGAAGGTACAGTGGGCAACCAGAAAAAATCGCGCGGTGCGTCGCGGTGCGTTTAGTCTGGCAGGATCATTTCACCGGCAGTTTAATGTCCTTGAACATCGCTTCGATATCATCGTTTGAGCGCAGGGCAACGGCGTTGTCGACGACATCACGCGTCAGATGCGGGGCAAAGCGCTGGATAAAATCGTACATGTAGCTACGGAGGAAGGTGCTGCGGCGAAAGCCGATTTTAGTCGTGCTGTAAGTGAAAATATCACCTGCATCTACCGTCACCAGATCCGGATCCTGAATCGGATCAACCGCCATGCTGGCGATAACACCCACCCCCAAACCGAGGCGTACATAGGTCTTAATCACGTCCGCATCGGTCGCGGTAAAGACGATTCGCGGGGTAAGTCCTGCCCGGTTAAACGCGGTATCCAGTTCAGAACGGCCAGTAAAACCAAAGGTATAGGTTACGATGGGGTAAGAGGCCAGCTCTTCAATCGCCACATGATCTTTGCCTGCGAGAGGGTGATCGGGCTGAACCACAACAGCACGATTCCAGTGGTAGCATGGCAACATGATCAAATCATCGTACAAATGCAGCGCTTCCGTCGCAATCGCGAAGTCAGCCGACCCTTTCGATACGGCTTCTGCAATCTGCGTTGGCGAGCCCTGATGCATATGCAGGGAGACGCGCGGATAGCGTTCGATAAAGCCTTTAATCACGTTGGGCAACGCATAACGCGCCTGGGTATGGGTGGTAGCCACATACAGCGAGCCTTTGTCTGGATAAGTATGTTCACCGGCAACAGCCTTAATCGCATCGACTTTTGACAATACTTCGCGTGCAATCCGAATGATCTCTAAACCCGCAGGAGTGACCTGGGTCAGGTGCTTGCCGCTACGGGCAAAAATCTGAATCCCCAGTTCATCTTCGAGCATCCGCACCTGCTTACTGATGCCGGGTTGCGAAGTATAGAGTCCTTCCGCAGTGGAAGAGACGTTCAGATTGTGATTAACAACTTCCACGATATAACGAAGCTGCTGCAATTTCATAGCTTAGACCATCCTAGTTTGAACACTGCCGTTCAGGCAGCCAGGCATATTGATGTCGTGATAGTTGCTGTGTCGTCTTTTTATGATCGTCAAAAAACCGCTATCGCCTTACCGGTTTACCCCGGTCAATAAGGCGGTAATGCCCTTTAATCATAAAAAATATTTTTATATAACCACTATATCATTTCCCAAGCTCATGTATAGACGTGCGATTGGGATCTTGTGGCGTTTTTTTTTTTGCAGTTTCTATATAACCATCCGACGAATAGGAAGGCAAAGCCATCAACATAATAGATCTTTAGGGTATAAAAAAACCAGCGTCAAACTGACCAATTTTTCCTGGTCAGTCCAAACGCTGGTTTTTTACGTTACGGTAGTACAGGCAGCGTAACGTTTACTTCTTACCTACCACCCACTTACCGTCCACATAAAACGCGGACCAGCCGGTCGCTTTACCGTCTTTCTCAGACGAGACGTATTGCTGCTTGGTCTTGCGGCTGAAACGCACCATCGTTTTATTGCCATCGGCATCAACGACTGGCGCATCGGCTAAATAACGCAATTTTTCTGGCAGGCGATCTTTGAACCGGGCCAACTCTTCCACCAACGGCGCGCGGGTTTCACGCGATTTAGGGAAAGTATTGGCTGCCAGGAACACACCGGCTGCGCCATCGCGCAACACAAAATACGCGTCAGACTTTTCACACGGCAGTTCTGGCAACGGAACCGGATCTTCTTTCGGCGGAGCAACTTCGCCGTTGCGCAAGATCTTTCGGGTGTTTTTACATTCGTCGTTGGTACAACCCATGTATTTACCAAAACGCCCCATTTTCAGGTGCATCTCGGAGCCACATTTTTCGCATTCAACGATCGGGCCGTCATAGCCTTTGATGCGGAATTCACCCTGTTCGATCTCATAGCCATCGCAAGCGGGGTTATTACCGCAGACGTGCAATTTGCGCTGATTGTCGATCAGGTAGCTGTCCATCGCGGTGCCACACTTCTGGCAGCGATGGCGGGCACGCAAGGCGTTGGTTTCGGCATCATCGCCTTCCAGCACGTTGAGTACTTCGTTTTCCGGCACCAGGTTGATCGTGGTTTTGCAGCGCTCTTTCGGTGGCAGTGCATAACCAGAACAGCCGAGGAAAACCCCGGTGCTGGCAGTGCGGATACCCATTTTACGGCCACAGGTCGGGCAGTCGATGCTGGTCTGAATCATCTGGTTCGGGCGCATTCCACCCTCTTCCGGATCCTTTTCAGCCAATTCAAGCTGCTGGCTGAACTCGGTGAAGAAACCGTCGAGCACTTTCTTCCATTCAGCTTTGTTGTTGGCAACCTGATCGAGGCCATCTTCCATCCGCGCAGTGAAATCGTAATTCATCAATTCGCGGAAATTTTCTTCCAGGCGATCGGTAACGATTTCACCCATTTTCTCGGCGTAGAAACGGCGGTTTTCAACCCGAACGTAGCCGCGATCCTGGATAGTCGAAATAATGGATGCATAAGTGGACGGACGACCAATGCCACGTTTCTCAAGCTCTTTCACCAGCGACGCATCGCTGAAACGCGCAGGCGGTTTGGTGAAATGCTGGCTCGGCAACAGCTTCTGTAAATCGAGTTCTGTTCCGACTTCTACCAGCGGCAAGGTGCGGTCTTCGTCACCCTTACGCAGCGCTGGCATGACTTTCGTCCAGCCGTCAAAACGCAGCGTGCGGCCTTTGGCGCGCAACTGGTAATCACCGGCCTTCACGGTCAGCGTGGTGGAATCGTATTGCGCAGGGGTCATCTGACAGGCAACAACCTGACGCCAGATCAGTTGGTACAGCTTTTGCGCATCGGCTTCCATGTCTTTCAACTGTTCAGCCAGAACGTTGACATCGGAAGGGCGAATCGCTTCGTGCGCTTCCTGGGAGTTCTCTTTGCTGCTGTAGTGAAGCGGGTCTTTCGGCAGGTATTTCTTGCCAAAATTACCGGAGATATAATCACGAATCGCCGTCAGCGCATCCTGGCTCAGGTTGGTGGAGTCAGTACGCATGTACGTAATGTGGCCCGCTTCATACAAGCGCTGCGCCATCATCATGGTTTTCTTCACGCCAAAGCCCAGACGGGTACTGGCGGCCTGCTGCAACGTTGAGGTGATGAACGGCGCACCAGGTTTGCTGCTGGTCGGTTTGTCTTCACGATCTTCAACCGTGTAACGGGCCTTTTCCAACAATGCGAGTGCCGCGTGGGTCTGCTCACGGTTAACCGGTTTAAACGGCTTGCCCAGCGCATGGGTGACTTGCATCTGCAACGCCGTATCGCCTTTCGCCAGCAGATCGGCATGTAATTCCCAGTACTCTTCCGGCACGAACGCTTTGATTTCACGTTCACGCTCAACCACCAGTCGCACGGCAACAGATTGCACACGACCGGCTGACAGGCCTCGGGCAATCTTTTTCCACAGCAGTGGCGAGACCATATAGCCCACCACGCGATCCATGAAACGCCTGGCCTGCTGGGCATTTACACGATCAATATTCAGTTCACCCGGCTGTTTGAACGCCTGCTGAATGGCATTCTTGGTGATTTCGTTAAACACCACCCGACTGAACCGCTTGTCATCACCACCAATCACTTCCCGCAGGTGCCAGGCAATGGCTTCCCCTTCGCGGTCAAGGTCAGTTGCGAGATAAATATGGTCGGCGTTTTGCGCCAACGCTTTTAACTCAGCGACAACTTTTTCTTTACCCGGCAGAATTTCATATTGCGCCTGCCAGCCATGATAAGGATCGACACCCATGCGATTAACCAGCGCCGCCTTCTCATCCTTTTTTACTTTTTTCTTTGGTTTTTCTTCGGTGGATTCAGCGCTTTTTTTACTTGCCGAGCCACTGGTCGGCAAATCACGGATATGACCGACGCTGGACTTAACCACGTAGTCACTTCCTAAATATTTATTAATAGTTTTGGCTTTTGCCGGGGACTCAACTATTACGAGAGCTTTGCCCATAATTACCTTTACCTAAATTAATTCTTTCGAAAAAGAAGTTTTTTATCTCGCTATGCCGCAGCATCGTGAATCTCTTTTTTATATTGCGGCACTGAGTCAGGAGATCAACAGATTTTTTTCAATTCAGCGAATAACCGCTCAATGGAAATGCAAAACCATGATACACCTCGGTTTTGGCGACGCACCTGCTCACATAACAGAGGCTTAACAACATTTGTCTCGCAGCAGGCGTAAAGAAAACATTCCACCCGAAGCCGCAAAATCCCACACTCTACCTGATAAAAAATGCCACGCAACTTAATTAGCACGGATTCCGTCTTTTCGCCATTGTGACCTTTCTTACCAAAATCGCTCACTGAAACCCTCTATCAACGCTTTCCACAACCTGTTTGCGGTTTAGTCACCACGGGCATTACAATAAGGCTAATACATTTTGTAATGGCTATTGTTTTAGGAGTTACTATTTTGCGCGGAAATACATCCCCAATCACCCGTGAAGCATTACTCATGGAAGCTAATAACATCATCCGCCAGCATGAAGATTATTTGCACGGAATGATCGCCACCGAGGTTGATCAAAAAGGCGAAGTTCTGGTGTTCCGCGGAGAATTTTTCCTGGATCCAGACGGTTTACCGACCGCAAAAACAACCGCCGTATTTAATATGTTTAAACATCTTGCACACGTGCTTTCCGAGAAATACCATCTCGAAAATTAATACGCGTAAAAAAGGGGCCGCAGCCCCTCTTCGCCTTTCTATAACAACGGCTTTTCACTACGTTGCCACCAGCGCAGCAAGAGACGATCCACGCTCTCTGCTGCACTGCCCGTAAAGCGATCCATGAAGCGTTTGCGTCGGGTGTAACGCACAGCAATCACCTCGTGGTTTTCCATTTCGGCGATCAACAAATCATCACTGGTGCCAATACCATCGATCAAGCCATTGTCACGCGCCTGGGTACCAAACCAGTGCTCACCTGTTGCCACGCTGTCGATATCCAGCGATGGGCGCTGTTGTTTGACGAAATCCTTGAACAGAACGTGTGTGTCATTGAGATCTTCGCGGAATTTTTCCCGCCCCTGTTCGGTGTTTTCACCAAACAGTGTCAGGGTACGTTTATATTCCCCTGCCGTGTGCAGTTCCATATCAATGTCATTTTTCTTCAACAGACGATGGAAGTTGGGGATCTGCGCCACAACGCCGATCGAACCTATGATCGCGAACGGTGCGGCAATGATGCGATCTGCCACGCAAGCCATCATGTAACCGCCGCTGGCAGCCACTTTGTCAACGGCCACGGTCAGTCGAACGCCGCCCTGACGCAAACGCGTCAATTGTGAAGCGGCCAATCCGTAACCATGCACGACGCCACCAGGACTCTCCAGACGCAACAGCACTTCGTCCTGCGGGGTGGCAACAGCCAGCACCGCGGAAATCTCTTCACGTAAAGAAGTCACTTCATGGGCATCCATGCTGCCTTTGAAATCAAGCACGTACAGGTACGGTTTGGTACTGCTTGCACCAGTTTTGGCACGCTGTTTTTTCTGCTTGGCTTCGACTTTATGCTGTTTTTTCAGCTCTTTGGTGCGAATTTTCTGCTCAGCCTGATCCATGCGCGCCAGGCGCATTTCACGCTGCATTTCGCGGTAATCCTCACTCAAATTGATCAGCTGTAATTCACCTTTGCGCTTTGCTTTACGCTGTCCGAGACTGACGGCAAGTATCACCAGCGCCGCGATAGCCACCACGACGGTCACTACTTTGGCCAGAAACAGGCCATAAAGAGACATTAACTCCACATATTCCGCCTTAAATTACAGTTTGTTAGAAAATTACCGCTCATTTTAGACAATCCGCTCACCCACGTCTTGCAAGAATGCGAAAATCTGCACCATATTGACAATATGCGGGTATTTACCGCAAAAGCCCGTACCTGCCGTTTCTTTTTTGTTACAAAAGAATGCGCTTAAAGGTGGTTAATCATTGAAAACGCGATCCATTTAAGGCATATAACACAGATTATCCATCGAAAAGATATGACAAAATTCGCAACAGGAACGCCATTCAGGTTGAGCCGCTGCTCCCATTGCGTTCCTTTCCCGGTGTGTTATGCGCCTATTCCTGACACACCCCTGACCGAGCGAGAGGTATCGATATGCATTACCATCCCAAACATGACTTACTTGATCAACGCATAATTCTGGTCACCGGTGCGGGTGACGGAATCGGTCGCGAGGCCGCGCTGACTTATGCCCGCTTTGGTGCGCGTCTGATTCTGTTGGGGCGTACAGAAAGTAAACTCCTCGCCGTCCAGCAGGAGATCGCCAAAGCCGGATATCTCCCGGCGCAGATCCTGACGTTGGATCTGCTCACTGCGACACCGGCACAGTGCGAACATCTGGCGAACCATCTTGCCCAGGATGTGCCGCAACTGGATGGGGTTTTGCATAATGCGGGGTTGTTGGGGGATATCGCCCCCATGGCCGAGCAGAAGATTAGCGTCTGGAATCAGGTCATGCAGGTGAACGTCAACGGGACATTCATTCTCACGCAGGCCCTGTTGCCTTTGCTTCTGAAATCCCCCCATGCATCGCTTATTTTTACCAGTTCCAGCGTGGGCCGTCAGGGACGTGCTGGTTGGGGAGCGTATTCGGTTTCAAAGTTCGCTACAGAAGGCATGATGCAAGTGCTGGCTGATGAGTATAAACAGACGAATTTGCGGGTGAATTGCATCAACCCGGGGGGGACACGCACCCAAATGCGCGCATCTGCCTTCCCGGAGGAAGACGCACAAAAACTGAAAACACCGGCTGATATCATGCCGCTTTACCTCTATTTAATGGGCGATGACAGCCGCCGTAAAACAGGCATGAGTTTCGATGCCCAACCGGGTCGCAAACCGGGTCCGGCAGAATAAAAAGACAGCAAAAGAGGAAGCCATGAGCGAAGAACGCCACCAGCAGAGGCAGCAGCGTATAAAAGAAAAAGTCGATGCACGTATTGCGGCGGCCCAGGAAACACGCGGCATAGTGATCGTTTTTACCGGGAATGGCAAAGGCAAAACCACTGCGGCTTTCGGTACCGTAACCCGCGCCGTCGGCCATGGCATGAATGCCGCAGTGATTCAATTCATCAAAGGCGATTGGCCCAATGGTGAGAAAAACCTGCTCCAGCAGCACGGCGTTGAATTTCAGGTGATGGCCACGGGCTTTACCTGGGATACGCAGAACCGCGATACCGATACCGCCGCCTGTCAGGAAGTTTGGCAACATGGAAAGCGGATGTTGGCTGATGACGCGCTTGATCTAGTGGTACTGGACGAGTTGACCTACATGGTGAGCTACGGCTATCTGGCGCTTGAAGATGTTATAGAAGCCTTGAACGCCCGCCCGGCGCACCAAACGGTAATCATCACCGGGCGCGGCTGTCACCGCGATCTGCTTGAGTTGGCGGATACCGTGAGCGAACTGCGCCCGGTCAAACACGCGTTTGATGCCGGGATCAAGGCGCAGAAGGGTATTGATTGGTAATGTGCAGCACGCGCCGCAAATCTCTATCACCAAAAACAAAAAAACTTGAGAAATCACTTTCGGAACGTATAGTGCAACGATACACTATACGGTAATGAGCGATGATTAAAAGTTTCCGTCATAAAGGGTTAGCGAATTTCTTCTACTATGGCTCGACATCAGGAATACAGAATAAGCACGTTGCTAAACTGCGGTTGCAATTAACTGCTCTTGATTCTGCCTCCGGCCCAGAAGGGATGAATGTCTGTTCCTGGCGACTTCATCCTTTAAAAGGTGATCTCGCAGAGCATTGGTCAGTCTCAGTAAATGGTCATTGGAGACTGACATTTTTCTTTATTGGAAAGGATGCATTTCTTGTGGATTATCAAAACTATCACTGAGGTGATTTATGAGTAGAATGCATAATCCGGCTCACCCCGGAGAGGTCTTACGTGAATTTCTGGGTGAGATGTCAATTACTCATGCCTCTGACGCATTGGGCATCACACGGGTCACACTTTCGCGCATTCTTAATGGTAAGGCCGGAATTTCTGCTGATATGGCGCTCCGCCTTGATGAAGCATTGGGTACCGGTGCCGAGATGTGGCTAACTATGCAGGCTCAGTACGACTTGTGGGTTGCATCCCAGCGACAGCGCCCTAGGATTTTGCCGCTTTTCACCACAACACCCCCTCGTTAAAACGAAAAACCGCAGCCTGAGCCGCGGTTTCATTTGATAACTGTCGATTTTTACTGATTAGCCACGCTTACCCGGTGCACTGCGACGGGTAGAAGCAACCTGCGTATGACGTTTGACCGCACGGCGAATCTGATTGGCTTTAACACGACGGCGCTCACGTTCAACCGGAACTTTGGTGACCGTTTCTGGTTTCAACTCAACCAGTTCGCGCAGGTAATTGATATCCGTCAGCTCAAGCTCAGTCCAGCCACCGCGGGGCAGACCTTTCGGTAAGTTGATGTCACCATAACGTACACGAATCAGACGACTGACCTGGATGCCGATGGCTTCCCACAAACGACGAACTTCACGGTTGCGTCCTTCGGTCAGCGTCACGTTGTACCATTGGTTCATCCCTTCCCCACCCTGATAGGTGATGGTGCGGAACGCGGCTGGGCCGTCTTCCAGTTGAACGCCTTTACTCAGTTGCTTGATTTTTTCGTCGTCAATCTTACCAAATACGCGCACGGCATATTCACGCTCAACTTCACGACTTGGATGCATCAGACGGTTGGCCAGTTCGCCATCCGTTGTGAATAACAATAGGCCTGATGTATTAACGTCCAGTCGACCTACGGCCACCCAGCGCGAACCATGCAGCTTGGGCAGACGGTCAAAAACGGTAGGACGCCCTTCAGGGTCGCTGCGGGTACACAGTTCACCTTCAGGTTTATAGTATGCCAGTACGCGACAGACGTCCTCTTCAGTTTCTTTGATCGAAACTACGTGGCCATCCATACGAATTTTCATGCCTGCAACAACGTCAACACGATCGCCCAGGGTGGCAATTTTGCCATCGACACTGACCCGTCCCTGCTGAATCAATCCTTCTATTTCACGACGTGAACCGTGACCGGCTCTCGCCAGAACTTTCTGTAACTTTTCGCTCATTGAGCAACCTCTAATGTCGCCTTCACAGGCGTCTGTGGGAAAATAAAATATATTTTATTTTCAATAACTTAGTCTTTATAGACAATGTCATTATACATCGTTTTCACCTACGTGTAACCCTCAGTGTTGTACAGTCAGATGTACACTTATGTCGATATTATAAACCTACAAATGATAAGCGCTCTCATTTTAGGGGTTTTATGATAAAATACGCCATGTGATGAATAAATTATGAGAGGAACTTTGTGCTGTAAACTCACCCTTCCAGTCTTTTCTCCACCCTTAACCGAAGAGCATAAAAACTGGTCCATATCCTCAAGACTGCAGTTCTGACCCTGACAACTTCCCGAATTCACATTTTACCCTCCCTGACGCAAAACCAGATCCCGCTAAAATTGTCTTACGGTGTTCTGTTTACCGAATGTTACGAAATGCTGTTTCTCTTAAACCTACTACTTGTTGCGCATGTGGTTATTGTTTGTAAAATCACCAATGTGATTATTTCCATAACAAGTAGAGGGACTTATGACATTAGGTTACTGGATTATAAAGGGGGACAGAACTTCCTGCGGGGGGAGTGTTCTTGAAGGACATCCAAAAGGGCAAAAATTTGGCAGTAACCTTAATCCGCAAGCGGTTCAGGGCAACAAAGTGTCATGCGGTAAACATCCTGGTGTATACAGCGTCAGTGGAGGCCATCCTGGAGAAATTATTCATGGCTGTCTGGCAGCAAGTACGCTTTATAGTCGCTCAACCTGCCCGTGTAAGGCTTTTTTTATTCCTTCTCAAACCTGGGCTAAACATGGCCCCTACCAGAATGCGCCAGTAAAAGCAGTCCCAGCACCAGCGAAAACTGCCCCTGAACCCGTTCAAGAGCCGGAACAACACGCACAATCAGCTAAAAAGCACATAATAGAGCAACCAATGCAACAGGAGTC
>NZ_QOVA01000028.1 GCF_003332275.1 Edaphovirga cremea
TTGCAATTGGCCTATGGAGTATTGAAGTCAGGAATGAAATTCAATGCAGAAATCCGTCTTGCCAACTAAGGTGACAAGACGGTATCTTGAACGCCAAACATAATACTTAAAGAACAACAGCATAGCTTGAGCGTTCAACCAACAAAGCTATCTTTTGACGTTCACAGACATTGAGATACAAAGTTCATTTTGACGTTGACCTTCCCCCGAGCATCATGACTTGCAGTGATGTGGTCTAGCCTGCTTTTCTCGAAGCAGCCGAAGAGAATCGCGGATGATTTCACTCTGCGTTTTATAATCGCCGGTCTGAACCAGAGACTCTACATAGCTACGTAATTCATCCCCGAGATCAATAGTCATTGTTCTGGCCATAGTAACTCCTCAGCATGATTACCTCAGAGTGTAAGATATAATCTTACATATGTCTTATTGCAGCAGTATCTGCAAAAATTAGAACTGCTGCCTGTGCCGCAAAGAAATTCACATCATTCAAGACTGCTGATCCGCTAACTGGCGCAGGGCGCGATCGGCCAGCAGGTGGAAGTATTGCGCTGCCGGGTAGATCGCATCTTCATTGAGATTGAAGCGCGGATGATGCAGGCCGAATGGACTGGCGGAGCCAATATTCACAAACGCACCCGGCACATGGTGCAGGTAAAACGCGAAGTCTTCCCCGCCCATCTGTGGTGGAATATCCTGCACGTCGTAGCCAAATTCAGCAGCAACCTGTTTGCTGAAATCGGCCCAATGCGCAGTATTGATCACTACGGGTGGTCCGGGGTACCAGATCAGTTCCGCTTCAGCACCCACTGCGTTTGCAATACCGTTAATGAGTTGCGTTATGCGCTCCGGCACGCTGCGGCGAATCTCATTGTCATGGGTGCGTACCGTACCTTCCAGCTCCACTTTTTCCGGCAGAACGTTCCAGGTATTACCACCGCTGACCCGCGTTACGCTGAGTACCAGGGACTGCAATGCGCTGTAGTTGCGGCTCGGCAGCGTCTGGAGCGCAGTGATGATGTGTGCTGCGGTAACGATGGTATCTATGCCTTCTTCTGGTTTGGCGGCGTGTGCACCTTTACCGCGAATAATGATTTCGAAACGATCAACGTTGGCGTTCAACGCGCCGCTGCGGGTACCAAATGTACCTACCGGCAACTCCGGTGCATTATGCAGACCGAAAATCGCCTGCACACCCTTCAGCGCCCCTGCCGAAATCAGCTGTTCGGCACCGTTGAACGTCTCTTCTGCGGGTTGAAAAAATACCCGCACCCGACCCGGCAGGGTGGATTCACGGGCTTTCAACAAATGGGCTGCGCCCAGCATCACTGACGTATGGAAATCATGCCCACAGGCGTGCATTTTCCCGGCATGGACAGAAGAAAAAGGCAGATGGGTACTTTCAGCGATCGGCAGTGCGTCGATATCGGCGCGCAGGGCGATCAACGGCCCTTCAGGATTGCCAATCTCGGCAACCACACCGGTTTTCAGAGGCAAATCAACCAGACGAATATTGGCCTGGTGCAGCCAGCTTTTGATCTTGTCGGTCGTTGCAAATTCTTCATTGGACAATTCAGGATGTTGATGTAAATCGCGGCGCCAGGCCACCAGTTGCTGCGCTAATTCATTGCTCATAGTCTAGTTTTCCGCGTTTAGGTCATCGTAAGTGAGTTAAAATTTACCTTATACATATTTATTAATGAAACACCGAGTCGTTATATCAAATACCACTTAGGAATAGTCGCAGGGTCGATCCCAACGGTGGGTATGAAATATTGACGTCGTGGTCATAAACCCTGCAATTATTCCATCACAGCGATAATCTCCGAGCCGGGTTGCTCGGCCAGTTCCTGCAGTTCACAACACTTTATTGAGAAAATTCCTTGTGCGTTGATGGCGTGGATGAGCCAGCAGCGTTTGTGCGTCGCCGCTCTCCACCACCTGGCCATCTACCATAAAGATCATTTGATCGGCCACCTCGCGGGCAAAACCGATTTCGTGTGTGACAACGACCAGCGTTACGCCCGACTGCGACAAATTTTTAATCACATCCAACACTTCACCAACCAGTTCCGGGTCCAGTGCGGACGTGGGTTCATCAAACAGCATGACTTTGGGTTTCAGTGCCAACGCCCGGGCGATAGCGATACGTTGTTGCTGACCACCAGACAAATGGCGAGGATAGGCGTCCGCTTTATGCCGTAAACCGACGGTGTCCAGCAATGACAACGCCACCTCGATCGTCTGCTGGCGACTGCTGTATATTTTGTGGACGAGCGGCGCTTCGATAATGTTCTCGATCACCGACAGGTGGGGGAAGAGATTGAAGTTTTGAAACACATACCCCACGCCAATGCGTTGCTTCAGGATCTCCTGCTCCTTCAATTCATACAGATTGTCGCCTTTCTGCCGGTATCCGATGTAATCACCGTCGATGCGAATAAACCCTTCATCAACCCGCTCCAGATGATTTATTGCCCGTAACAGCGTGGATTTCCCCGATCCCGAAGGGCCAAGGATCACGGTCACGGAGCCAGGTTTCAGCGTCAGGGTGATATCATCCAGCGCTTTATGCTTACCGAAGTACTTGCTGACATTGCTGATTTCAATCAACCCGCTGGTATTGACGGCGCGTAAAGGCGTCGCCGGAGTTATCAGGCGCGGATAGAACTCAAGAGCTTCAGACATGATGGTCTCCTCAGGCTATGGGGGGATTAATGGATGCTGCGGGTTGGGGTTGGGTGCGGGCAAAGCGACGGCTCAGGCGCTGCAACGGTGTAGGTGGCATTTCGCGAACGGCACCGCGAGAGAAATAACGCTCGACGTAGTACTGCATGACCGACAGTACGGTGGTGATAAACAGGTACCAAACGGTCGCGACCATCAGCAGCGGAATGACTTGTTGAGTCCGGTTATAGATCACCTGAATGGTGTAAAACAGCTCCGGCAGTGCCAGCACGTAAACAATCGACGTGCCTTTTGCCAGACTGATGATTTCATTGAAACCAGTAGGGATAATCGAGCGCAGCGCCTGCGGTAAAATAATGCGGAATGTCCTGCGCTGACTCGGTAAGCCAAGTGCTGCTGCCGCCTCGAATTGACCGGCATCGACGCCAAGGATCCCGCCACGGATGATTTCAGCGGTATAGGCCGCCTGCACCAGCGTTAATCCGAGAACGGCGACCGAGAACTGACTCAGTACGTCGATGGTGGAGTGGCTGAAAAACTCAATCGATGTAAAAGGGATGCCCAGTGATACGGTGTCGTAGAGATAAGAGAAGTTGTACAGGATGATCAATACCAGAATCAGCGGCAGAGAACGGAACAGCCAGATATACAGCCAGGACAGTGACGACAAGAGATAAGATCGGGAAAGCCGCGCCAGCGCCAGGAAAGTACCGAGAATAATACTGAACAGGGTACCGAGCAGGGTAAGCAACAGCGTTTGGGCCAAGCCACTGAGAATGACCGGGTCGAAAAACCACTTGGCAAAAACGGCCCATTCCCAACGTGGATTGAGCGCAATCGACTGTATGACCGCCGCCAGAATAAACAGGGAGAATAATGCGCCAATCAGTCGCAGCGGGTAGCGGGCGGGTACCACGCGAAGAACCGTATGTTTTTTCATGTTGAATCACCACCAGAGTGAATATTGTTACGCCAGATAACTGGGGCAGGCCGCGAGGGCCTGCCAGATAAAACGACAAACTTTTTCCGTTACAAACAATTGCCGTTACAAACAATTGCCACTACAAACAGGGTTTGAATGTCTGTGACTGAGTAAATGGCGCTGGAATTGTTGCCCGTAAATAAAGTGGTTTGGTGAATGGCAGTCGGCCATCAAAGGGCGGCAGACTGTAACTTTCGGCATCAGCATGAATATCAAACTGGGGGATATAGCCGTTCGATAAATAAAGATGCCTGGCCTCGGGCTGGCGAAAACCGGTGGTGAGAAACAGTTGTCGATACCCCTGTTGCCGGGCACGATCCTCCAATTCAGTGAGAATCCGCTGAGCCAAACCCTGACGCCGCAATGCACTGTGCGTCCAGATGCGTTTCAGCTCGGCGGTTTGCTCATCGTAGCGTTTGAATGCACCCATCGCGATGGGTACACCTTGGCGCAACAGGACGATAAACACCCCATCGGGTTGCGAGTAGAGTTCAGTTGGTTCTTCCTCCTGCGGGTCGAAAAAGTCTCCGTAACGCGAGCGATATTCGTCGAACAACCCCGCAATCACCGGCACGATCAACGGATCGTCGGGCAAAGTGGTGATAATGACGTCATTTGCCATGGCTATGCTCCTCAATCACCCAACCCGGCCGGGTTGATCTCGGAACGGTCGATTCTTTCGACGTTCTCTCCCCAGCGATTGAGTACCTGATCGTATTCGCCGCCCTTAATCACGCCATTGAGTGCGATATTGATCGGCGTTACCAACCCATTGCCTTTTTTGGTGGTCACCGCGATGTGCGCGACTTTAGGCCACCCGCCATCCACTTTGCCGACCAGTTTGGTTTTCCCGGTCAATTTGGCCTTGTAGGCCCCCATGACGTTCGGGCCAAAATACGCATCCGCACGGCCCGATTGCAGTGCCAGATTGGCGGCCGCATCATCAGTGACGTAGATCGGTAAGATCGCGGGTAACCCTTTTTGCTGATTCTCTTTATCCCACGCCAGCAAAATGCTCTCTTGATTGGTGCCCGAACTCACAATGATTTTCAGTCCGGCGATATCACTGGCCTGATTGATGGCAGTAATTTTATTGGTGGATTTGACGTAGAAACCCAAAGAGTCGATGCGGTAGGTGGCGAAATCAAATTTTGCCTTGCGATCCTTGGTGACTGTTACGTTGGTGATCGCCGCATCGTATTTACCGGATGCCACGCCGAGCGGCCAGTCCTCCCATGACGTTGGTACGATGTTCAGTTGCAGGCCCAGACTGTCGGCTACCAATTGCGCAAAGTCCGACTCACTGCCAATCAGGGTTTTATTGTCATCGGCAAACAGCGCCAGAGGCGGGGAGTTCAGCGCGGCGATAGCGACGGTAAATTTCCCCGGTACCGCCAGTTTCAGATCTTTCGGCAGGTGGGAAATCGCTTCACTGTTTTGCTGGGTGCGGATATGGGCCTGATTGGCTTGCAGATCGATGCCGGTATCCGCCGCCAGCGCGTTGGCGGAAAATGTCAGACTGGCAAACAGGGCGACGAGCAGGTGATTTTTCTTATACATAGCGAATCCTTTGTCGGTTTTTTTTCAGATGCGAGATAAAAGTCAGGTTATTGGGTGAAGCGGTTTAACGGCCAGGGCAGGTCAAAACTGTCGCGCAGGGTCGTTCCGGGATAGTCACGGCGGAAGATCCCGCGCGATTGCAATATCGGTACAACGCGATCGGCGAAATGAGTGAATGAGAGTGGGGTACCGCCGCTAATGATAAAACCATCCGCCGCGTAGGCGTCGAACCATTGTTGCAATCCATCGGCGACCTGTTCAGGCGTTCCGCTGAATACTGGGCGCGGCGTGGCCGCTTCAAGTGCGACTTCACGCAGCGTCTGGCCTTTTTCACGGGCGTTACGCTTGATTTCATCGGTGGTGCTGCGAAAGCTGTTTTTACCGATATCGCCAATATCCGGGAACGGGGCATCCAGCGGGTGCTGTGAAAAGTCGTGGTGGTCGAAGTAACGGCCCAGATAATTCAGTGCATCCGTAATGGAGACCAGTTGCGCGGTTTGCCAGTATTGGCGCTCAACGTCCGCTGCGTCGTCACCAATAATCACGCTGACACCCTGGAAAATATGCAGCGCATCGCGGCTGCGGCCATTCTCCTCCAACTGCTGTTTTACATCCTGATAGAATGCCTGCGCTTCTGCGAGGCTGGCATGATGGGTGAAAATCGCATCGGCATGTTTTGCCGCCAGTTTTTTACCGTCATCAGAGGCACCAGCCTGAAAAACGATGGGTCGGCCCTGTTTGGATCGGCCAATATTCAGGGGACCCTGAACAGAGAAAAATTCACCTTTGTGAGTGAGGGTATGCAGCTTTTTCGCATCGAAAAACGCGCCACTCTCTTTATTGCGCGGAAATGCGTCGTCTTCCCAGGAATCCCATAAGCCTTTCACTACATCCAGAAATTCATCGGCGATGCGGTAACGCAATGCATGTTCAGGATGACTGTCGCGGGTAAAGTTTTTAGCGGAACCTTCCAGCGGGGAAGTGACCACATTCCAGCCAGCGCGTCCGCCGCTGATATGATCCAGGCTGGCAAACTGACGGGCGGTGGTGAACGGCTCGCTGTACGAGGTCGACAATGTTCCTACCAGTCCGATGTGCCGGGTGGACGTTGCCAGCGCGGAAAGCAGCGTCAGGGGTTCAAAGCGATTAAGGAAATGGGGAATCGATTTTTCGTTGATATACAAACCGTCAGCGATAAATACGAAATCGAGTTTGGCCTGTTCGGCTTTCTGTGCCAGACCGCGAACGTATTCAAAATTGATGCTGGAATCAGCCAGTGCATCGGGGTGTCGCCAGGCGGACATATTACCCGCAGCACCTTGCAAAATAGTTCCCAAACGTAATTGACGAGGAATGTGTGTATTCGCTGAAGTCATGATAGTCACCCTGTATTATTTGATTTTTTCTCCCGGCTATTAATTGACGAGTGTTAATGCAATGTAAAACAACAAAAATAGATAACTTAATCGAAAAAAATGACAGCAAGCTCTTGATCGGGCTGCTATTAGCGACGAGGTGTTTTTCTTTTCCCAACTATAGAAAGTATTTTTTCTCATTTACGCTTTTTCGATGGCTATGAAATTATCAGGTTCCGTTACCGCAGGAGTAAATCCCCGGCGGTATTCATCCGCCAGCAATACTGGTTGAAAAAAAGGAAATGCCGTGGCGTATAAAATTTGCTTGTTGGATCAAAGCCCGATTGCACCCGATAGCCAACCCTATCAGGCATTGGCGCACACCGTTGAGTTGGCAAAATTGGCGGAAGCGGCGGGATATCACCGTTTTTGGGTCTCTGAACACCATGGTTCAGACAAGCTGGCAGGCTCATCGCCGGAAGTCCTGATCGCCTGGCTGCTGGCGCATACGCGCACGTTGCGCATTGGCTCTGGCGGAATTATGTTGCAGCATTACAGCCCGTACAAAGTGGCTGAGAATTTTCAGTTGCTGGCGGCATTGGCGCCGGGGCGGGTTGATCTGGGTGTCGGGAAAGCACCGGGTGGATTGCCACTGTCCACGTTGGCGTTACAGCAAGAGCAGCACCCGGATTCCAGGCTCGGGTTTGACGAAAAATTGCGGCAGTTAACCGGTTTCCTTGACGCCTCCCGCAACGAGGATCCGCGTTTCACATCACTGGTGGCTGCCCCTCAACCGCCACAGGCGGCAGAGAAATTTCTGCTGGGTGCCAGCCCTGAAAGCGCACGACTGGCCGCCTCGCTGGGCTGGAATTTTGTGTTTGCCGGGTTTATCAATTCCGACCGGCAGGTACTGGCAGAATCAATATTGACTTACCAACAAGTGAAATCACCGGAAAACAGAACATTGCTGGCGCTGTCGGCGGTCGCCGCTGATAGCCGCGAACAGGCATCGGCATTGGTACGCGAGCAATATAATTACAAGGTTTACATTGGAGACAATAAACCGCTGACCGTTGGCAGTCAGCAACAGGCCGAGGAATTTATCAAGCAGGCCGGGGCAGCGCATTCCCGTATCGATAAACAACCGCTGAATATTCTGCACGGCACGGCAGAATATATTCACCAGATATTAGGGGAATATCATCAGCAATTTGAAATTGATGAATTTATCCTGCATACGCCAATAAATGAAACCCTGTCACGCCAGCGTTCGGTGCAATTAATTGGTAAACATCATCGCGCCGAAAAAAATCGGCAGCGGGCAGGATCTGAAACTCCACAGGTCTGAAACATCGCCGTGCTGTGCCAATCGCCGTGCCAGGCCAGTACGTAATGCCGACACGTAACGAAACAGAAACCAGGAATTATTATGCTTACAACCGGAATGGTTATTTCAGCAGCAGCGCAAGCAAAAAGTTTTCCCACAGTAGATGAACCGCTATTGTCGGTGGTGCCCAGAGCTAATGAAACTGCAAGAGCGCCGGTAGAACAGGCTGCATTTCGTGATGCGTTGGCGCGGTTGGGCGCTGCCGTCAATATCATCACGACCGACGGTCCCGCTGGACGCGCCGGTTTTACCGCATCGGCCGTATGCAGCGTCAGTGATTCACCGCCCACCTTGCTGGTCTGTATTAATCGTGGATCGTCAGTGTATCCGGTGTTCAAAGCCAATCCATTCCTCAGCATCAATACGTTGGCCTCGCATCATGAACCGCTCTCAAACCTGTTTGCCGGGAAGTACAGTATTGAACAGCGATTTGCTGCTGCTGACTGGGAAACCTGGGTAAGTGGCAGCCCGATATTGAGCGGTGCCGCTGCGTCATTTGATTGTGAAGTCACTGAGATTGTCAGCGCCGGAAGTCACGATATTTTGCTGTGTCAGGTGCTGGCATTGGCGCATTGCGAAGAGAGTGGCGGATTAATTTACTTCGGTCGACGCTATCATTCGCTGGTTCAGCCGCCTTTGTCGATCTCAACA
This sequence comes from Edaphovirga cremea, assembly GCF_003332275.1. GTDB lineage: Bacteria > Pseudomonadota > Gammaproteobacteria > Enterobacterales > Enterobacteriaceae > Edaphovirga > Edaphovirga cremea. Next base: position 8,624 of record NZ_QOVA01000028.1, read on the forward strand.
CCAGAATGATCGCAAACTGCTACTTTCGCTCCGCGAATTTTACGTTTAATGTGCTGGGGTTACGCAAAACCCAAAGCATGCCCCAATGCCCCTCAGTGGCTCGGCATGCGGAGGAAAAGTCACTGTCCAGCACAGGAAAACCACTTGCATGGAACGAAGAGCATTTATTAAGGCGTCGATGGCGTTTGCCGCCTATTGCGGCGCACCTGGCTTTGCGACATTGTTCACCCGCGCAGCCGCTGCGGCGGCAGAAGCGGACATCGCCGATGGCGGTGAAAAACCCTTCGATTTTTCTATCCTGCAAAAGATGGCCAGCGACCTTGCCGTGCGGCCTTATGTCGGGGAGTCGGTCGCGCTGCCTGAGACGCTCGCGACGCTGACTCCGCAGGCTTACAACAAAATCCAGTACGATGCCGAGCACTCGCTTTGGCACGATATTCCCAATCGTCAGCTTGATGTGCATCTGTTTCATGTCGGGATGGGATTCAAGCGTCGCGTGCGGATGTATTCAGTCGATGCGCAGGCCAACAAAGCGCGTGAAATCCATTTCCGCCCCGATCTGTTTAACTATCACGATGCCGGGGTTGATACTACGCAACTCGTCGGACAGGATAATCTGGGCTTCGCCGGATTCAAGGTGAACAAGGCTCCGGAACTGACCCGTCGGGATGTGGTGTCTTTCCTGGGGGCCAGTTATTTCCGGGCAGTCGATGATACCTATCAGTACGGGCTTTCTGCCCGTGGGCTGGCCATTGATACTTTTGCCGATCGGCCAGAAGAGTTTCCGGACTTTGTCGCATTTTGGCTTGAGACCCCGAAAGCCAGCGATACCACCTTCACCGTGTATGCGTTACTCGACAGTCCAAGTGCGACCGGCGCTTATCGCTTTGTCATTCACTGTGAAGAAAAGCGGGTGGTCATGGAGATTGAGAAGCATATCAATGCCCGCAAGGCGATTACGCAGTTAGGCATCAGCCCGATGACCAGTATGTTCAGTTGCGGCACCAACGAGCGACGGATGTGTGACACTTTGCATCCGCAGATTCACGATTCGGATCGGTTGGCAATGTGGCGTGGCAACGGTGAGTGGGTCTGTCGACCATTGAATAACCCGCAGCGCCTGCAATTCAATGCTTACGCCGATCAGGATCCCAAAGGATTCGGCCTGCTGCAACTCAACCGTAATTTTGATTCCTATCAGGATGTTATCGGCTGGTATAACAAGCGTCCAAGCTTGTGGGTCGAGCCAATGAATAAATGGGGCAAAGGTGCGATTGCGCTGATGGAGATTCCAACAACCGGTGAAACGATGGATAACATCGTCTGCTTCTGGCAACCGGCTGAACCCATCAAAGCGGGTCAGTCATACAGTTACAGTTATCGCCTGTATTGGAGCGCTCAGCCGCCGGTCCGCAGTCCATTGGCGAATGTGCATGCCACGCGCACCGGTATGGGTGGATTCCCTGAAGGATGGTCGCCAGGGGAACATTATCCACCGGTGTGGGCGCGTCGTTTTGCCGTCGATTTTATTGGTGGCGACCTCAAAGCTGCGGCACCAATTGGTATCGAACCCGTCATTACCGTCTCGGGCGGTAAAATTAATAATATTGAGATTTTGTATGTTGAGCCGATTGATGGCTACCGAATCTTATTTGACTGGATGCCCGAGAGCGACTCCGTCGATCCTATTGATATGCGACTTTTCCTGCGTACGAAGGATAATACGCTGAGTGAAACCTGGCTCTATCAATACTTCCCACCACCGCCAGACAAGCGTCAGCACATTGACGATCGACAAATGCATTAATGAAAATGCCCCGGCTCATATAATGAGTTGGGGCATTTATTTGAGATCTGTAGCAATAGGGTTATTGTTGTTTTTTGCCGATAACTTCTGACAGTGAGGATTCAGGAAATTTATCGAGATTAGCCATTGCCAGTGCCATCAGGTTAAACAACTCCTCTCTGGTGACTATCGTCTTTCCACTGCAAGGAAAAACATGAGAGATGTCGCTGCGGCAAACTAATTTGTTTGGCTGTACCATATTCCGGCTCCTTTACCAGGTTAATTGTGGCCTAGTATTATTCATTTTTTAGAATTGAACAATATTATTATTGAGTTTAATTTTCATCCACGCTATTAACTCTAACGTGGAGAGGTAAAGAACGGAATTATTCCCACAAATATCACGAAAGCAGAACTCTTTTTTGTAATAACTCGCCACTTTATCATTGTAGGGATCAATGATATATACTCCTTCCGCTCCCACCTCACGTAAGAAAAAGATAATTGCCATGAGAGAAAACGTTACCGCTTTCTTCGCAAGAGGGGAGTTTTCTTGCGCAAAGCTCTGAAGCATTTCAAGATTCAATGTCTTGGTTTTCATGTTATAGCGACATGCGCATGCGCCTTCCGGTCGTCCCAAATGCATGGGTAGTTGAAAGCAAAAATTGTATGTGTCAGAGCATTCCAGCATTGACTGAACGTGCCCCCATTCCAAAGGATATTGACTTTGACGTGAAAGATATTCGCACCATGCCAAATCATCTTTATTCATTTCGCTTATAGCAAGTGCTATCCCCATAACCCTTAATAAGTTAGAGAATTGCTCAATAGCACTTTCACCACAGCGCCTGATTATTAATTCATTGATCAAATGATACCCTCCGGTGCGAAATAGTCTCGGCAGTATAATGATGCACTGTCCATGAACCAGAGTTGGCGTAGTTATTTATTATTTTTGGGAAGCGTACTGTAAAATAAATAAACCCAATCCATTCATAAAACAGATTGGGTTAACGTATAAAAAAGCGAACGACGAATAAACGTTCGCTGGGTGATATTATTTTCAATTAGTCAAAACAATCTTCCCAATATGACTGCTTGATTCCATCAATGCATGGGCTTCGGCAGCTTGCTCAAGCGGGAACGTTTTATAGATCTGTGGTCTCAGCGTGCCTTTGGCTAACAGTGGCCAGACTTTTTCGTACAGATCCTTGGCGATGGCCGCTTTATCTTCCACGCTGCGAGGACGTAATACTGAACCGGTATGGAGCAGACGCTTAACCATCATCAGCCTGAGATTCAGTTCTTTGATTACACCATTTTGCGTGCCGATTTGTACTATGCGCCCATCCATCGCCGCTGCCTCATAGTTTTTAGCCACGTAGTCGCCACCAATCATATCAACAATAACATTGGCTCCTTTGTCGTGGGTTGCACTGAGTGTCTCGGCAACAAAATCCTGCGTCCGATAGTTGATGGACACATCGGCTCCCAGCGCCAGGCTGGCCTGACGTTTTTCCTCAGAACCAACGGTAGTGATAACTTTTACGCAGAACGCTTTGGCCAGCATAGTGGCGGCAGTACCGATTCCTGAGGTGCCGCCGTGAATCAGCATGGTTTCACCCGCCTTCAGGTGTCCGCGCTGGAATACGTTGACCCAGACAGTGAAGAACGTCTCTGGCAGTGCCGCCGCTTCGATCATACTGAAACCTACTGGAACGGGTAGGGTATTGCTCTCGTGCACCGTGCAATATTGCGCGTAACCACCCCCGGCGATCAGTGCGCATACACTATCGCCAATTTTGAGTTTTTTGACGCCTTCACCCAAGGCCACGACTTCACCGGCAACTTCAAGTCCAGGAATATCTGAGGCACCCGCAGGTGGGGGGTATTTCCCGCGACGCTGCGAGACGTCAGGGCGGTTCACACCCGCCGCCGCAACTTTAAGCAACACTTCTCCCACCGCAGGAACCGGCACGGGACGTGTGGTGGGTTTCAGCACCTCTGGCTCACCGGGATGGCTGATTTCAATCACTTTCATACTGTTAGGGATTTCGTTATAGGGTGACATTGTTTTCTCTCAGCAGTGAATGATTAAGAGTCTATCGCACTAGGACTATTTTATTGGCTCTAAGGCAAATAATTGGGCAAGTATAGAACTTTAGCGGGGGGCTGGACTAGGGCTAGTTCACGGAGCGATGAGTGAAGTGGTATGTGGCAAACCTTGCCGAAGAAGCTGGATGATTTTTTAATCATAAAAAAAGCCGCACAGAGGCGGCAAAGTAAGACCAACACCAGGGAAATCGTCATGTTCTGTCATGTCATACCAGTTCCTAACGATGAATAAATCTTACTGGATCATATAACGCATTTCAATACATTTATGTAATTTTTGTTATGGTAAGGTTCAATAGTGAAATGTTCTTGTACGTATGGTTTCATGAAAAACTATTTTACAGGCGAACTGAAGAGGTACCGTATGGAAATTATTCAGGGGATGGATGTACTGCATGAGTTACTCGTGGAATTATAATAATACAATTTAGCACTTATTTATAGAATAAATAACTAATAACTATTGGTCATATGGTTATAAACAAAATGCGAAAAAAATGGCGAATCAGCGATCCCAGCCTTTTCACATGGAGACTGGATCGTACAACGCCATCACCAAACAGGATGCCTCACAATCAGAAGGTTTTGGCCAGCACGTCCTTCAGCTGTTCTTGACCCTCTTTGAGTAGATTATTGAATGATTTCTCAATACGTTTTAGCTGTAGAAGAAACTCCTCCGGTGATAAATCATGATTTTTGCTGCTCATGTAGGCCAGTGCCAGTTCTTTAGCCTGATAACGCGAAAAATTGTACATAATTCTCCTTATCGCAAGCCTCAGAGGATGGGTGAAGAACGTGGCTGTCGATAGAGGTATGCTAAGGAGTTCTCAGCGGATAATGCGTCAGCGATAGATCTCCCCGGTGAGAAAATCAGGCCAGTTCTTTTCAAAGAAAATCGCATCGAGATTGTCGAGTTGCCGCAGCGGTTGCGGGGTGACCGTAAACTGCGACTGCTGGTAACTGACGACCAACTGCTGCTGGCGGTGCTCTGGTTTTTCAGTGATGAAACGATATTGTTCCAGGACGCCAGTGCGGGTAACGGGTATTTCTTCCCCTTGCGATGAACAAATGGCGCGGGCTCCACGGCTCCCGCCACCGTTATTGATATAGAAATCCAACGCACTGAGCACCGCTTCCGATGCCAATGCCATATGTCGCCACTGAAAGCTGACGGCAACTTTGTTGGCAAAAGGTATGGCGATACCCTGCTCACGAATGCGATCGTTCAACTCCCTGGCGGCCACCAGCGCGCCTTTGACCTCTTCGGCCTGACAAATAAAACCGGCCTTATCACTCATTCTTTGCTGAATTTCCTGTTTGATGTGAGCAATATTCAAACCCTGCTCATTGTTCATTCCCGCGTCGATCTCCACGGTACAAAGACGAATTTGTGGCAGTAAATCGGATGCTGGGATGTTTGTCGGTTTACTTTTACTGGCAATTTGCCGGGCGCACCGCTGACCAAATACTTGCCCGGCATTCAATGCCGCGCCGCCAGGGCGGGTCACGCCGTGGGTACCCGCCGCTTCACCTACGGCAAAACAGCCTGCGAGCGACGTTTCTCCCCACATATCCACCGCCAGACCGCCATTCATATGCTGATGGTTGACGTTAAAGGGCAGTGGCGTGGTGCTGATGTCATGGCCGTGATGTTTGTACAGCTCAATGGCCAACGGATTCATCCGGCGCAATCGTTCGATAGGCATCGCCAGCATCGCTTCGTTATTGGTCAAATACTGTGCAACATCCTCATCCAGTTCATGCAAGCTGAATGGCCGATCGCCGGGTACCGCCAGCGGGTTGCGATTGAAATCCATATAGAGCGTGCGCCCTTGCTGGGACTCGGTGAAAATAGCCAGATCGACCAGACTGGATCCAAAATTCAGCATCCGCGTGGCATGAATCGGCCACTGATAGCCTTTGCGGAAGATATTTGCCGCCAATTCCTGCGTTGTGCGGTAGTAATCGGCCAGGAAATTGTGTTCCTCACCGTGTTGATCCACCGAGTAGATATAAGGCATGCACTGCACATAGGTGCCGGAGAGATTCCAGGGAAATTCATCCCGGCGGGTACCAATGCCAAACTGGTTTTCGGTGAGGTTTACGGTGTGAATCCCCGCTTCCAGCGCCAGTCCCAGCGATCCAAAGCAGCGATTGGGATAAACGCTGTCGCGGAACAATTCTCCTGGGCCACCTGCGGCCAACACCAGAGAAGGGCAGAGATAAATCGCCACACCGGCAGGATTGCCCGCGCTGCGGGCACCGGTATTAATCGCCACTGCACCCGCAATTCGCCGGTTATCGCCGTGGTCATCAATCAGCAAACGGATAATCGTTGAGTGGTCAACGAACGGTACCGCCAATCGGTTCGCCTCTTCGGCCAACACTTTTACCATCAGGCGTGAGGTGCGCGGCCCGCAACTGGTCGCTCGACCGGCCTCATCGTGGTCGGTCTGGTAGCGTAACGTGGCACCGTAACGATCCTCTGGCAGGGGCAGGCCGATATATTTCAGTCCGGCGAAGGCTTCGATGGAGCCTGTCGCCTCAACATAGGCTGTATCCGCATCCATCGCGCCCCCGGCGCTGAGCGCGTTTGCCAGGTGGATAAAATTGTCGCCCCGATTGCTGGTGGCTGCGGTATGCAGGGTCTGTTTGTCCGAGCCTGAACAGGCAGACGTTCCCCAAAACAACGTCTGCGTTGCTACCAGTACGTCAACATTCCGGCGCTTAAGCTCAACCGCAGCGCGCAACCCGGCGGCACCGCTACCCACGACCAGCGCTTCGCAACGGTAAACCGGCACGGTGATCCCTTCCAACTCCAACATTTCATCCGGCTGGCGGGTGGCGGTGTGTTTGGGCATCGCGACATCAGTTAACTGATCCAGCGTCTTCTGCGGAATTATCATTGCCATTGTTTTTCCACTCACAGACATAGTTTTTCCACTCATTGAAATCTGTTATTTGGGTTTTCGTCACACAATATGGGTGGTGTCAGTGACAGCGCCCGATAAATCGCTTTGTGTCGTATTGATCTCGACTTTATGTACACGCAGCAGGAGCAGACTGCTCAACGCCATCAGACCCGCGGCGAAGAGCCATACCGGTGGCATGTCGTAGCGCTCGGCGAGATAACCGGCCAATACCGGGGAGATCCCGCCAGCAATCATGCCGATGTTCATGACAAAACCAATCGCCGCACCGCGTATTGAGACCGGTACCAGCTCAGCCGTGAAGGAGAGAACCAGCGGGGTGATCGGATAGCCGATAAAACCCAGCAGCATGACCAGCACAACGACCGCGTAGATGGGCAAATCAATCACCAGCGAGGCCATTAACAACCCGCTGAGCACAGTGATCGCCATGAGAATCCATCTCTTGCGGGCAAAATTGCCTTTGTCGCAATAGCGTCCCAACAGAAATCCACCAAGCGCGCCAGTCAAGCCGAGCAGGCTGGCAATGGTGCCCGCCATACTGATAGGCATATGTTTGGCATTCATCAGGAAGGTAGGCGCCCAGAGCAACACAATCCACCAGCCGCACAGCAGAAGAAAATAGTAGAGCGCCATCATCACCACGGAAGGGGTGCTGAACAGCAGGGACAACGGGACTTTTTCTGTTACTTTGGCCGCGTTGTTTTTCTGTCGGGTCGATTTGGGCTCATTTTTTACCAGAACGGCATAAAGAATCGCTACCACGATCCCCAACGCACCCGCGACATAAAATACCACGCGCCAGCCATATACCGGGCCAAGCACCGCGCCCAGCCAGGTACCAAAGAAGCCCCCGATCGGATAGCCCATCCAGTACAGCGACATCACGGTAGTGCGCTGTTTTTCGGAGGTGACGTTAGCCACTTCAAGTGATGCGGCTGGCCAGAATATGCCTTCACCGATACCGGTCATGACGCGATAGAAAATCAAGGCGGTAAGGCTGCCAGCCATACCCGTAAATATTGTGGCGAGTGAGAACAGGGTCAAACCCAGTATTAATACCGGCTTACCGCTGAGTTTGTCGGAGATAATGCCCGAGATGAATAAAAACAGGATAAACCCATAAAAAAACGAACTGAGTAATATACCGGAACTGCCTTTGCCCAAGCCAAAGTCTTCAGAAATCAAGCCAATGGCGGAAGATACGGTCATTCGGTCAACGGAATACATCATATATCCGAGACCGCAAAGGACGGACACCAATATCATTTTCTTTGTATCTGTATTCATAATTTCCCCGGCTAATAATTTTAACGACGAGAATTGAATTCCACTTTAGCGGCCACAGAAATGACCGCCGTTATCCTGGTAATTTCAGATACAGCAACGTCTGGGATTCGCAATAAACCTTCTCTGTTTGCCGACCTAGCAGCAGTCAAGATGGCGCTGTTTGCAGATTGACAGCACGTCATCTCCATCGCGCAGCCACCAATTCCTGGCCGAGAAGATCTCCACTTCGTGAAATCCCCGGTATCCTTCGGCTTCGACGGCCCAACGCGCCGCGCGGATATCAATAACCCCATCACCCATCATGCCGCGATCGAGCAGCAGGTCTTGCGTCGGTGCCAGCCAGTCGCAAATATGGAAGGCGAGCAGTCGCGATTTCCCGGCACGTTTGATTTGCGAGGAAAATTTCGGATCCCACCAGGTGTGGTAGAGATCGACTGCAATCCCCAATCCGTCATCTCCGAGTTCGTCGCACAAATCATTGGCCTGTTCGAGCGTATTGATGCAGGCGCGATCGGCGGCATACATCGGGTGCAATGGCTCGATAGCCAGCGGCATCGACACCGAACGCGAATATTCCAGCAGGGTTGCCAGCCCATCGCGCACCTGCATCCGCGCCTGATACAGATCTTTGCTACTTTCGGGCAAACCGCCCACCACCAGCACCAGACACTGTGCATTCAGTTCGAGCGCCTCGTCCACTGCGCGGCGATTATCGTCATTATTGGCCTGACGCAGTTGTTCCGTCGCTGCGGGAAACATCCCACCCCGGCAATAACCGGTCACGGTGAGCTGGTGGCTGCGGATGCGGCGCGCCGTCTCCTTTAGCCCAAGAGCCTGGGTTTGATCGCGCCACGGAGAGATGCCGCGGATATCGTGACGCGCACAGCCATCAATGATTTTGTCGAGCGTCCATTGCTGGCGCACCGTGGCGGTGTTGATTGAGAGCAGCCCCGGATCGGGCTGCTGATTGCGTTGTTCAGACATCAATATGAATCCTCTTTCAGGCCATCGGCAGCCGCGATCACTCGCGGTTCAATTCAGGTACGTCAATCCAACGGCGTTCGCGCCAGCTTTGCAGTGCCAACTCAACCAGTTGCACGCCTTTCGCGCCTTCCAGCAGATTCCACCTGAAATCGCCTTCGCCCCAGACATGGCGCAAGAACAGTTCCCATTGCACCTTGAAGGCGTTGTCATAGGCTTGATTCTCAGGCATTTCCGCCCAGTCTTGATAGAAGTCGTGAGTTTGCCGCACGTCCGGATTCCATACCGGTTTGGGCGTATTGATACTGGCTTGCGTCAGGCAGTCGGTCAGACCGGCGACGGCAGAACCCTTGACGCCATCGACCTGAAACGTCACGAGATCGTCACGCCTTACCCGCACGCACCAGGAGCTGTTGATTTGTACGATGGTGCCATTGTGCAATTCAAACGTGGCATAGGCGGCATCATCGGCAGTGGCGGTATAGGGTTGGCCATTTTCATCCCAGCGTTCAGGAATGTGCGTTGCGCCAAAGCAGCTCAGGCTTTTGATTTCACCGAAAAGATTGTCAATCACGTAGCGCCAGTGGCAAATCATATCCAGAATGATACCGCCGCCGTCCTGTTGGCGATAATTCCAGGAAGGGCGCTGCGCAGGTTGCAGATCGCCTTCAAAAACCCAGTAACCAAATTCGCCCCTGACAGACAGAACTTTGCCAAAGAATCCGGACTGATTGAGCATGTGCAGTTTTTGCAATCCGGGCAACCAGAGCTTATCTTGCACGACACCATGTTTCACGCCGCGTTCTTGCGCGAAATGGTAAAGATCGAGCGCTTCTTCGAGGCTGACCGCGACCGGTTTTTCGCTGTAGACATGCTTGCCAGCGGCAATGGCTTTTTTCAGTAGCCCAGGCCGCGCCTGAGTAGTAGCCGCATCGAAGAAGATCGTATCTTGTGGATTACGCAACGCCTGATCCAGATCGGTAGTCCAGCGTTCAATGTTGTACTCACGGGCGAGCGCCGCGATTTTCTCTTCATTGCGACCAACCAGAATCGGGTCAGGCATGAGCCGATCGCCATTTGCCAAAGCAACGCCACCCTGCTGGCGGATGGCGACAATGGAGCGAATCAGATGCTGGTTTTTCCCCATGCGTCCCGTGACGCCGTGCATGATAATGCCAATAGAATGTGTTGCCATTGATGATTCTCCTGCTGATCCGTTTAGCTTTTTGTGCTGATCATTGCATTGCGAGCAACGCACTGTGTTTAAAAATGAGGGATGTTCAATCCGCCGTCGACATTGATAATCTGTCCCACCGTAAAGGGCAGTTTGCCCGCGGCGACGCTGTGCACGACTTGCGCGATATCCTGCGTTTCTCCCCAGCGTTTCATGGGTACCAGTCCGTCCGCGATTTGCCGATCGTATTTGGGTTTCACGACGCGAGTCATATCCGTGTCGATAATGCCGGGGCGGATTTCATAGACACCGATCCCTTCCTCGGCGAGACGCAGGGCAAAAAGTTGGGTGATCATGCTGGCTGCTGCCTTTGAGACGCAGTATTCGGCGCGATTGACGGAAAGAATGGAGGCGCTGCACGACGTGATATTGACGATGCTGCGATGCTGCCCATTGATTTCGCCCTGCTGCAACATGATGTTTGCTGCTCGCTGGGTAAGGAAAAACATCGCCCGCGCATTGATATCAAGGCAGTACTGATAGTTTTCTGCGGTCACTTCCAGCATGTCGCCGCGCTGTTTGGCCGCGGTTCCGGCATTGTTGACCAGACAGTCCAGACGGCCCCAACGGGTAAGAATGCTCTCCAGTATGGGCTGGTGATGTTCCAGTTCGGCCACATCACCCGGACAGGCCAGCGCATCTGCACCGTATTGACTGAGCAGTTCGACCAATTCCTGCTGGCGGATATGACCTTCCGGCGTATCCCGACCATTAATGGCGACATTGAATCCCTGTCTGGCCAGCTCGATGGCGCACTGTTTGCCGATGCCGCGTGTTGAGCCAGTAACCAAGGCCACCGGACGAGTAGTTAACGTCATAGAATCTCCATTCCCATAATATTCAAATGGTTATAATCAACCAACCGTTTGGTTATTTATCGATTCTAGAAGGTATTTTGGCGGAAAAAAATGATCCAACTCGCATAATCAACCAGACGGTTGATAGATTTTTGAACAGGATCACAGTGTTGATTGTGAACCTGACTTTTTGGTTGAGGGTTGGGGCTATGGTAAGATTAGACAGTTTGCACAGAGCAGCTAACTACGCTGCAACGTCAAGTACGAAGGACAGTACCCTAATAATTTGAGGTGGTGGCGTGGCAGAAGACATAAAGCCTAAACGTAAACGTGACCCGGCACTTACCCAGGCGCGGATCCTTGCCGCTGCAAGTAATGAGTTCGCAGAGAAAGGATTTGATGGAGCCCGCGTTGAGCAAATAGCCAGTCTGGCAGATATCAATAAACAACTTATTTATCATTATTTTAATAATAAGGATGAGCTATTCACCCGCGTTTTGGAAGACGCGTACCGTGGGATCCGCAAGGAAGAAGCGGCTTTGCGACTGGATCATCTGCCCGCCGATCAGGCCATTTTACAGTTGGTGGATTTCACCTGGCATTACTATTTGGATCACCCTGAATTTATTCGTTTGCTCAATAGTGAGAACCAGCAAAAGGCGCGTCACCTGAAAGAATCGCGTAATATTGATGAGATCAATATTAGTTGGCAGGGAATTTCTCAGGCGCTGATCGCGCGTGGTGAACGCGAAGGCACCGTTAAACCGGGGTTGGATGCCATGCAATTGAACATATCCATTTCGGCACTGGGATTCTTTTACCTGATGAACTGCTCTACACTTTCCATCGTTTATCAGCAAGATCTCCTCGAAGCGAACGCACTGGATAAACGTCTGGCCGTCATGAGGGACACTATCGCCTGCTGGATACGCCCGGTGTAACTCGATGCGAGTGCTGAAAGTTTTTTAGAGGACAAGTCTGATGTCAGCGCACTTTACCATGATCCCCTGCGCAATGGCGGGTGTCGAGGCCGTTCAGGCCGAGTCGGATCGCTCGTTTCCCAGGCATTTCCACGAGCAGTTTGGTATTGGTGTGATTGAGGCCGGCGCGCAAAAATCATTGAGCGGTCGTGGCGTTGTTGAGGCCGGGCCAGGTCATACGATTACCGTGAATCCGGGTGAAGTGCATGATGGCAAACCCTACGGCGGCGACATACGTGCCTGGCGGATGCTGTACATCGACCCTTCACTGGTTTCGGCCACTCTGGCTGATTTGTCTGAGGGCAACATTTCTTACGGCGAGTTTTCGTCCCCTGCGTTGCGCGATACATTCGCCGCATCCTGTTTTCGCAATCTGTTCAACAGCATGACCGGGCAGGGCGATGGGATGGAGAGGGAACAACAGCTGTTGACACTGCTGGCGCAGTTGATTGTTCTGCCCGTTGCCAGTACCGATGCTTTTTCTGACGCAAAATCTGTGATGTTACAGGCCAGGGAGATGATGGATGATGACCCGGCGAGAGACCTCTCGCTTGCCGATTTGTCAGAAGCGACGAGCATGAGCCGTTTTCAGTTCTTGCGCGCATTCAGCCGTGCCACGGGCCTAACGCCCCATGCGTATCTGGTACAGCGTCGTGTACAACTGGCCCGAAAATTAATCGCGTCGGGAACGTCACTGACCGACGCAGCGGGTCTGGCGGGATTTGCCGATCAAAGTCACATGACCCGTCATTTCATCCGCGCGCTCGGGATCTCCCCCGGAATTTATGCAGCGAATGTTCGCAAGATCTGAAGCGCTGCAATTTCATTCAAGACGATAGTTTATGCGTTGGCTACAGTGCGGGCAGATGTTTTCTTTCTCTTCTGCCCTTTGCTGCCGGTGAACTATGAAATCTATACACATTCCACTGAAGTTTATGCCATCCCGTTCCTTGGACGTGTTTCCTCCTGTCTGTTGGAGGAAAAAATGTTAAGTGCAGATTTTCTACTGACCTCTTTTGTGGTGGCGGTTTCCCCCGGCACCGGCGTTTTATATACCTTGTCAGCAGGGTTGTCGCAGGGGAGACGCGCGAGTCTGATCGCGGCGCTGGGATGCACACTGGGGATTGTGCCGCACATTTTGATCGTGGTCACCGGATTGGCGGCGATGTTACATACCGGCACTCTGGCCTATCAGATTTTGAAATATCTGGGTATTGGCTATCTGTTGTTTATGACTTGGCAAATGCTACGCAGTGATCAAAATAGCATGCAATTCAAGGAGGATATGCAGGTATCGGCATGGCGACTGGCCTGCTCAGGAACGTTGATGAATATCCTGAATCCGAAGCTGGTTATCTTTTTTCTGGCTTTTTTGCCGCAGTTTATGAGTGCGGATGAACCCTCACCTATGCGGCATTTAATTCTGCTGGGGATCGCTTTCATGGCAATAACACTGATTGTGTTTGTTGGCTATGGCATGACGGTGGCGTCTTTCAGAAATCTGGTTCAATCACGTCCTCATGTCATGCTTTGGCTTCAGCGCTGTTTTGCCATGGCCTTTGTCGCTATGAGCCTGAAACTGGCCTTGTTTTAGGCTTGCGCAGCCATTCAGAATTTTTATGAACATCCTATGTGGTAAATTCTTCAATTCTAAATGGGTAATTTCGTCTTGTAGTAAGCGATATATTCCTTATATTCGTCTTCGGTGCTTGCGGGTATTTCCTCGGCAGGGAAAAACATCAAATTCAACGACTCTTCACCGTCAGCAACCATCTCTCCAGTGTAAAAACGACAGAGATAGAGGGCGGTGATGACATGCAGTTGGTCTTGGTTGGGTAGGGTGAAAAAGTACTTTTCACCGGAAAAAACGTTCAAAAACTGCAGTGGTCCAAGCTGCAAACCCGTTTCTTCCAGCACTTCCCTACGTGCGGTGTCTTCAAGAGACTCGCCGAGTTCAAGCAAACCTCCCGGCAGTCCCCAACAACCATTTATTCTCTGTTGCAGGAGGATATGCCCCGCGCTATTGAGAATGATGACATTTGAACCTGCCAGCAGGAGTGGGCGATGTCCGACAAGTGCTCTCATCTCTTGCACATAATTGCTCATCTGAATGACTCCATAAAGAGGAACGCATGGTTATTACGCAAGCAGAATCAAGATACCAGATGCCGTCCACAATTCCTCTTTATCGAACGCCAAACAAGAAAGATTCAATTTAAAAACAACCACGATGACGGTTTCCGTTATCATTTTAATTATTGGTTTGTGCCTCACCGTCTGGCAGGGATATGCGCTTCATTTACAAGAACCACGAATAAAGCTTACTGCAGATGCCGCGACGACCGCTGCCTATTTAATTGTTACCGTCTCTTTCACGCTATTGTGGTTGTGTCATCAGCGCTTTGGGCAGACTTTAACATCCGTGATATTGTTCACGGTGGTGATGATCATGACCCTGCTCCTTGTTGTATTGACTGAGACGCGGTCAGCGGTGTTGACAACTCCGATACTGTTCTTTATCTATTTTATCGTTAAATTTAGACGGGTAGATAAAAAAATAAAGAACACTTTCCTTGTTCTTTGCCTTGCTGGTGTAGTTATTACCCCATGGGTCATTCAAAATCGAATCAAGGAAATCAGTCATGATATTAGCGAATATCATAACAATAACGACACCTCAATCGGTGCAAGGTTTTCTATCTGGCAAAGTGGCTGGTACAGCGTAACACCTTCTGTTTTAGGGCAAAGTCCTGATGACCGCACCAGGAAGGCACGGGAATATATAGAAAAATTTACAAGATATAACCCGGAAGCCTACAAAAACGTCATGTACAACTTGCACAATGAGGCTCTTGAAGTGCTCTCGCTGCAAGGTATCCTGGGTCTGCTCTCACTTATGCTGTTCTTTCTTACCAGCGTACTCTATGGATTTTTTGGCATAAGAGGGAACAGCAATGGCGTGTTCTTTGTCGTGGTGCCAATCATTATCATGGGGCTAACGGATTCGGTATTGATTCAAGGTAACACCGTTCTGGTTGTGTGCATGGCCTTGAGCCTGTGCCAGTTGAGGCTCAGCAAAACAGAACCAGCAGCAATGACCTGATATGATAGCTTTCCCCACTGTTGAAGGCGGTAGGGAAAGGAACAAAACCGTTTTTGCTCAGATGAGCTATATCTATTGATTGAAATGCATGAAGCCCGCTTAGTGTCAGAAGTGGGCATTACTCACTGAGCGTTGTGCCTAAACCTGAGAGCAGGTCACGCCAGCCTCTGATAGACCCCGCTAAACTCAAGCCGTACAGCGATCAGGTCCTGCAATCTGGTACAGCCTCAAAAATTACAGGTATAATCCCACAAATCATTCAACTGGTTTAGAAACGAAGATGACAAAACTCACCTTACAAGAGCAGATGCTAAAAGCTGGATTAGTGACCAGCAAAAAAATGGCCAAAGTCCAAAGAACGGCTAAAAAATCACGAGTTC
This sequence comes from Edaphovirga cremea, assembly GCF_003332275.1. Classification (GTDB taxonomy): domain Bacteria; phylum Pseudomonadota; class Gammaproteobacteria; order Enterobacterales; family Enterobacteriaceae; genus Edaphovirga; species Edaphovirga cremea. The sequence goes on from NZ_QOVA01000028.1 coordinate 24,220, forward strand.
AGGCTCGTGAGGCAAGAGAGGCTGTGGAAGAGAATAAAAAAGCACAACTTGAGCGTGATAAACAGCTAAGCGAACAACAAAAACAAGCTGTTTTATCTAAAGAATATAAAGCTCAGGTGAAGCAACTCATTGAAATGAACAGAATCGACATTTCAAAAGGCGATATTGGTTTTAACTTCACAGATAATAATTTAATTAAAAAAATAGTTGTGGATAAGATTACCCAAGCTCAGTTAATCAGTGGCCGTCTCGCCATTGCTCGTTTGGTTGTTGATAACAGTGGCGAGAGTGAATACGCTATTATCCCCGCGAGCGTAGCCGACAAAATCGCGCAGCGAGATGCGAACAGTATTGTATTAAATAGTGCGCTTAGTCAGGAAGAGCAAGATGAAGAAGATCCGTATGCCGATTTTAAAGTGCCCGATGATTTGATGTGGTAATTAACGTTTTGCAGAGTTATATGTATGAAAAGCCCCTCAGGGCTTTTCATTGAGATTTGCTGTTGAGCCAGCTCATGGAAAAACGCAGGGTTATTCTGGGGAGTTCCAACATTTTGCTGCCAGCCCGACTGGATTACGTCTTTTGGCTTCCCAGCTTTTTATCGTATCTACGCTAGTACCTTTTTATTGGTCTGGGTGTAAATGGGCGTGACCGTCAACTTTGCGCTGTGAGTTCAACCGATCGAAGCATCAAAGCTCGATGATTCAGTGCCAAAGCAGGCGACAACGCTCGCCTTTTTTGAATCATAATGATGGCCTCAGTCTATTCAGTTAACCGTCATACGCAGACATAAATTCTCTGGGTACGGGGAAAAGTAATTTTGCGTCAAAAGATATTGATCCGGGTATTCGGCAAGGTAATGCTTCAGCAGTGTCAGTGGGGCCAGAATCGGTAATAGCCCATCACGGTAGTGTAGAATCACATCGCGTAGCTCGCCGCGCTGGCGGGAAGTCAGTTGATTACGGAAATACCCCTGAATGTGCATCAGCACATTGGTGTGATTTTTCCGAGAAGCAAGTTTTTTCAGGAGTGCCATCAGTTTCTCACGGTACACAATGAAGAAGGCGTCCAGATCGTCCCATTCGTGCAGCGAGGCGACGAATGGCCCAATCTCACGGTAACCTGCCTGGTGGTGTGCTAACAGCTGGAGTTTGTAGCGGCTGTGAAAATCGAGCAGCGCGCGGCGTGTCAGGCCGTTAGCCCGCAGGATATTAAGTTCATGCAGAGCAAAAACGCGCTCGACAAAGTTTTCCCTCAATATAGGATCGTGCAGGCGCCCATCTTCTTCGACTGGTAACCACGGGTATTTCTCCAGTAACACACCGGTAAATAGCCCGATCCCCTCTTTACGCCCGCGATTGCCCTTTTCATCGTACAACCGCACGCGTTCCATACCGCAGCTTGGCGATTTAGCGCAGACGATAAAACCCGAAAGGTTGCCCAGTTGCGGAAGATAAGATGCGGTAAACTCAGCCATTTTCTGCGTCACATCGTCGTGTGGTGCATGGCTAAAGCGCATGTTGATATCCCCTGTAGTCGCTTGCACCAGCCGCAGCGCCGGACGTGGAACGGGCAGGCCAATCGCCATCTCCGGGCAGACGGGTTTGAAGGTGACCCACTGCGCCAGCCCATCCATCACAAAGCTCATCCGTTTATGGCCGCCGTCAAATCGCACGGCCGAGCCGGTTAAACATCCGCTGATCCCAATGGCGGGTTGAGTGTTCATGGCGTTATCCTCTTTACTGCGCTTTACGGGTGAAGAACAGCGTGACCGTTCCGACGGTCACCCCGAATTTCTTCATCTCGGTTTTATTAAAAAGATGTGTGCTGTCTTGCAGATACATCCAGTCATCAAAGTGCAGCAGCCAGGTACTGCCTTTGGCTGTCACATTCATGCTGTATCGCCAGTTAAAGGCGTTACCTGCCGCCTGCCCCGTCGCGACACCGTCGATGTCGCATGCGGTGCCTTCGTAGAGATCGGCGCTGACGCGTCGGATGTGCCACACCCGTTGCTGCTTCTCGCCATCGTCATAGGCAAAGCGTTCATTGAGCGTCAGGGTGTCGCCTTTGACGTCACCGGTAATCTCGACGTGGAAGCGACGCAGCTGTTTGCCGCTACGGTCCTGCACCATGCCCCACGCCTCGGTGTTGCCCTGGAAATAGCGGAAGATATCCAGCGGCGGCTGTTGATTCCGATATTCGCTTATCTCCGTGCTACAGCCTGCCAGCAGCATTATCAGCGCCAGGCCCAGTGCCAGGATGCGTTTCATTTGTCACCTCCGATCAACTGCTGACGCAGTTCAGGATATTGGGTGCGGGGATCGAGCCAAATCGCCAGAAAGCGTTTGCTGAATGCTTCAGACTGGTGCGAGCCCAAGGGGGTAAAGCCTTTTTGCGCCGCCGACGCGCGATACCAGAACTGGCCTTGCTGGCCGTTAAGTACAAAGGCCAACTGCACGCCCGGTGTGACGTCGGGCCAGAGTGATTGCAGCATGCTCAGCCAGGCGTCACTCTGCGGTTCCTGCTCCAGAACACCCTGTGCCTGCCACTGCTCGCGGGTGGCATCGACCAGTTCCTCATGGTCGATATCGCGTTGGTAAGTAATAATCAGCGCCTGGTCCTGCGCCGGTCCGTGGTATCGCCCATCTGGCGTGCGAAGCTGGGAGGTATAGACGGTAAACGGCCCCCAGGTGAGGGTCGCATCGCCCACTTTGCGCCAGGTTAACCAGTCGGCGGCATGGCTGTATGGGGTGATGACTGCCAGCCACAGCAGCATCAGTAGCGCGGTTCTCATTGTCGTTTCCCCATCAAAATATGGAAAAATAGCATCAGTACCAACCAGCACGGCACCATCCAGCTGACGACGATAAAGGTCGGTTGCAGAAAGGTGATTGCGCCCAGACGCTCACCTAACACATACGCGACCGGGCCACCGCAGGTTGCCAGCAGCGCGAGGATCCACCCCGGCAGCGTTGAGGTGCAGGTTAGCGCGGTCCAGGCGGTGGCAAACATCAGCCACAGCGCCACCATCCACAGCGGTAACAAGGTGCCGCCGGTAAAATCAATAAGCTTCGTCAGTGCCCAGAAGGCATCCAGCCCACAGCCTGCGGCAGCCAGCAGCAGGGCATAAACCCGGTGTGCAGGCGACAGCATGAGGCATGCCAGGATCGCGAGACCGAGCCACAAAAACAGGCCACGCTCGCGAAACAGCACCACCAGCGCCCAGTAGAAATCGAACGCCACTGCCATCAAAAAAACCTGCACATAGTGTTTCATACGCGCTCAGCCGTAAGCTGCACCACGCTTATGGTTCGGGCGTTAAACCCGGCTTCGCAGTAGCCAAAGTAGTAGAGCCACATGCGGCGGAAGCGGTCATCAAAGCCCAGCTGTTCAATCTCCTGCCAGGCGTTAACAAAACGTTGCCGCCAGTGCGCCAGCGTGCGGGCGTAATCGGGCCCCATGTCGAACAGATTACGAACCACAAAATCGGTGTGGTGGGTCATCAGCTCGCTCATCGCGGTGATGCTCGGCAAAAAGCCACCGGGGAAGATATAGCGCTGGATAAAATCGACGCTTTTGCTGTAGTCCCGGTAGCGCTGATCCTGAATAGTAATGGCCTGAATCGCCATTCTGCCCCCTGGACGCAGCCGGGCCTGACAGGTACGGAAGAACGTGGGCAGGTAGCGTTGCCCCACCGCTTCTATCATCTCGACCGACACCAGCTTGTCGAACTCTCCGGTCAGATCGCGGTAGTCGCACAGCAGCACCTGCACCCGATCCTGTAACCCCGCGCGGGCAATCCGAGCTGTCGCCCAGTTGTACTGCTCCTGCGACAGCGTGGTGGTGGTGACGCGACAGCCGTAGTGACGCGAGGCATATTCCGCCATCGCGCCCCATCCGGTACCGATTTCCAGTAGGTGGTCGCTTGGCGTCAGCGCCAACTGTTCGCACAGGCGCGCCATTTTTGCCTGCTGAGCCTGGTTCAGCGACTGCTCGTCGGCGGTAAACAGCGCGCTGGAGTAAAGCAGATCTTCATCGAGAAAGTGCGAGTAAAACGCGTTGCCGAGGTCGTAATGCGCGGCGATATTTACCCGCGCCTGGTCACGGGAGTTGCGCCGCGTCCAGTGACGCAGCCGCTCGACGGGTTTGCCCAGCAGGCGGAAGCCGCTTTCCAGTCGCCCCAGCACCCGGCCATTCAGTGCCAGGAGCTGCAACAGCGCGGTGAGTTGATGGGTCTCCCACTCGCCGTCGATCCAAGCTTCTGCCGCGGCGAGACTCCCGCCGGTCAGCACGCGCCAGTAAACGCCCGGCGTCAGGATGTGTACCTCGGCACGCAGCGCGGTGGACGCATCGCCAAAATGCGTCGCCTGCGCCCCTTCATAGACGGTGAGCGAGCCGTAGCGAATACCGCTCAGCAGGCGGAACAGCAGCCAGCGTGCGACACGGACGTTGCGCGGGATATCGCGTTCAAGCGCAAAGACGGGATCGGTCATGAGCGTTCACTCCTGCTAACGGGGTGGTTATGAATGGGCACGCGCTTAAGCCACAGCCGCAGCGCCTGCCAGTAAATAGCGAACAGGGTTTTCAGCGTCATCAGCGGCAGACGCCGCAGCAGTGACGTCAGATTTTTGCGCGTCAGCGGCTCGCGGTTCAGCACCAGCGTGGCATCGAACACTTTCGACGCCTGATGGTTTTCGATATGCATATGCAGCGTTTTGCCGGGGCTGTTGAAACGCCAGTGATACACCATGTCCATCGGGTTAAAGGGCGAAACGTGGAACGCTTTTTCCTGCGGGCGCGGTGCCTGGCCATCGACGGCATAGTAATGGCGCTCGTTCCACGGGGTATTTCGCACCTCGGCCAGCACCCAGCGCAGGGTGTTTGTGCGGTCATAGCAGTAGTAAAAATTGACCGGATTAAAGTGGAAGCCAAAATAACGCAGTTGGGTCAGGAGCATCACCTGCCCCTCAGGGCGCTCGCCGGTCAGCGATTGCAGCCGGTTGAGGACGTTCGCTTTCAGCGGCGCGCCCAGCGGATAATCCACATCGTGGAAGGCGGCGGCGGCGAAGCGGTTGCGACGGATGCCCACGGACGGCAGCGCGTCCAGCTCATCAAGGTCGAGCCAGGCCATAAACAGGTTGTAGCGAAACTGGTGCGTTGTAGGCTGGAGGCGACGATGGCGTAACACGCCCTGATACAGGCAGCTGTTCATCTTATTTGCCCTCTCCGGTGGCAATCCCCTGTACCACATCCAGTGCGCTGCGTACCCCATCCTCATGAAAACCGTTGTACCAGTAAGCGCCGCAGTACCAGCTTCGCTGATGGCCGTTAATCTCATGCCGACGGGCCTGCGCGCGCCAGCTTTTGGGGTTAAAGAGCGGATGTTGATACACGAAGCGCTTCCAGACGTAGCGCGCGTCGACTGGCGTTTCCGGGTTCAGCGTGACGCAGAACAACGGGCTTCCCTCGGGCAGCCCTTGCAAAATATTCATGTTGTAGGTGACGCAGGCGCTGGCCTGGTCCCGGTCGCTCAGGCGATAGTTCCAGCTGGCCCAGGCGCGCTGGCGTACCGGGAGCCAGCGGGGATCGCTGTGTAAAACCACCTCGTTACTCTGCCAGCCAATATCACCGAGCACCTCCGTTTCTGCCTGCGTGGGGTCAGCCAGCATCGCTAACGCCTGCGCGGAGTGGCAGGCGAAGATAACCTGGTCGAAGGTATGATTCGCGTTTTCAAGCTCGATTTTTACCCCGCCGTCGAAGCGAATCACCTGCTGCACGGGTGCGTTGAGATGCAGGCTCAGGCGATCGCCCAGTTTTGCCAGCATCGCGCGGATATACTCCCGCGAACCGCCGGGCACCACATACCACTGTGGGCGATGGGTGATATCCAGCAGGCCGTGATGCTCAAAGAAGCGCAAAAACAGCGGCAGCGGAAAACGGCGCATCTCCTGGAGCGACGATGACCAGATAGCGGCCCCCATCGGCAGAATGTAATGGCGTGCGAAAAAGGGGCTGAAACGGTGCTGCTTGAGGAAGGTTTGCAGCGTGTCGCTCTCGTCTGCGTCGTTCAGCGCCTGTTTTGCCAGGCGGTTGAAGCGGACGACCTCCTTCAACAGCCCCCAGAATGCAGGGTTCACCAAGTTACGACGCTGCGCGAACAGCGAAGTCAGGGTGTGTCCGTTGTATTCGAAGCCGCTTTGCGGGTTATGCACCGAGAAGCTCATCTGCGTTTTTTGCCCGCTGATGCCTAGTTCGCTCAGTAGCCCCATAAAGCGCGGATAGGTGCGGTCGTTATAAACGATAAACCCGGTATCAATGGCATAATGGGTCCCCTGAGGGGTGATGACATCCACCGTGGCGGTATGCCCGCCCGCCGTGGGTTCTGCTTCGAAAAGCGTCACCTGATGATGCCCTGCCAGCCGCCAGGCGCAGGTCAGCCCGGCGATGCCGCTACCGATAATGGCTACCTTCATCAGCGCACCATCCTGCGCAGCAACGCGCGTTGTAAAAATGCCGGAAGCCCCGCCAGCAGGCGTAGGATAAGACTAAATCCTGTCGGGAAGGCGATATGGTTTTTCCCTTTCGCCAGACCGCGACGGATAGCGGTCACGGCCTGTTCCACGCTTACCTGACCAGGCATCGCAAAATCGTTTTTGCGGGTCAGCGGCGTATCGACAAAGCCCGGCGATACCACTGTGACGGCAATGCCTTTCGGTTCCCAGTCCAGACGCAGGCTGTTGGCAAACCAGGTCAGTGCGGCTTTAGACGCGCCATACGCCTCCGCCCGCGAGAAGTGCAGCCAGTGCGCCATCGAACTGACCAGCACCACGCGGTTGCCCGACACCAGCTGTGGCCCAAGGACGGCAAGGCAGTTCACCGGCCCGAGGAAATTAGTGGTCATCACCCGCTCCACCAGCGCGGCATCGACCACGCCGTTATCCAGATATTCGCAGGTGCCCGCACAGAGGATAACCAGGCTGGGGGAACAGTCTGCCAGCGCCTGGCGACAGGCGTTCCTGTCTGTCATATCGAACAGGCGAATCGAGATATTTGGGCTGTACTGATGCAGGGCTTCAAGCCGGGCCGGGTCTCGCCCACAGGCGATAACGTGGTAGCCGTCATCGGCCCAGGATTTGGCGAGCCCGGCCCCAATGCCGGAGCTTGCACCGGTGATGAGGACAGTCATCATGAGCGCACTCTCCTTTTGACACTGCGAACCGCCCAGCCCAACAGCGGCAGATGTTCGTAGATCATCTCGCCAGCATCGTAGTAGTCGCGCTGGAGAACGACCCGGTCGTTCTCTACTTCCACCATTGAGCACCCTGGGAGGGTGAGCGTTTCACCTCCGGCAATGCGTGGGTGCGACCAGTTCATGGTCCAGGTCAGGGCAAAACGATGGCCGTCGCAAACCGGAGCATCAATGATAAAGCGGCAGTGCTCGACGTTGGCCAGCAGATGGGAGAAGTAGCGCTGGATGGCAAACAACCCGCGATATTCGCCAAACGGATCGATAAGCGAGGCTTGAGCGTCATAAAGCGCCGCCAGCGCCGCAGGCGGTTGGTTATCCAGCCCGGCGTAGTAATCCATAAAGCGATTGATAACGGATGGCATTGCACTCATGACTCTCACCCTGACCGTGAACAATGTGAAGTTATCGTATAATTAAACTTATACAATAATGATAATTTGTCCAAGTTTTAGGTGGTCTGTTTTTTATTTCCAAATACTTTCAGTAAGATATAAATTCTGTTTTTGTGCGTTTTTTTACACGCACGCAACCACAGCCTGTCCGGCTGTGTCATCGAGAGCGTGGTCGAGGGGAAGAACGGAACTATAGCGAGATAACGTCGAGGGAAGTGATCTGCTGTTGCCAGAGATCAATCTGCCTTTTACGGGCAACGGTGAGTTTGCCGGTACTGACTAGCAGCCATTTGCGTTCCGGGAAAATTTCCGGCGCAAGCGTGGCAGGTGGGATCGGCAGCACATCGATGCGATGCCCCTGACCGGTGCGTTTGAGCGCTTCGAGCCAGATCTCACAGGGGTCGGTCAGGCGCCAGCCTGTAATCAGGTAATTATCGCCTGGCGCTTTTTTATCGCCTTCGAGACAAAATGAGGTGTAGGAGATAATGATGCCGTCGAGGATTTCGCGCAGGGTCATCATCGCCGGAATGTTGGCAGAGAGTTGACTGCGCAGCGGACGCAACACTTCCGTGACCAGTTCCGGGCGCGGATATTCGCGGCCTGAATCATAAATCAGCTGGCGCAGGGATTCGATTTTTCCCTCTTTCAGCCGTTGCAGCATGCTCTCCTGCAAGGTGAGCCAGTTGTTGGTCCGGCGCGCGCCAAGACGAGCCAACAGCGGTTTCACCTGGCTGACGGGAACACCCTTCCTCACCCAGTCGAGGATTTTGAGCGCCTGTTGGACATCGTCATCACTGTACAGGCGATGCCCACCATCGGTGCGCAGCGGTTTCAACAGGCCGTAACGACGCTGCCAGGCCCGAAGAGTGGTCGCATTAATCCCACAAAGCCGTGCAAATTCCCCGATGAAATAGGACATACAGAACACCTGATAACAATGAATACTCTCAATATACTACGAATAATGATGATCTGAATGAAGTGCAGATGGCAAGCCGGAATATCACGATATTTCCAGACAGACAGGGCAATAAAACGTGAGCTGACGATCAGCGGCGGATTTGTTACAGATTGTCTTCAGTAAGATCGGTCATTTTCATGACGGTGTTATGGTCGAGATCGTTCAGCAGCAAGGCCATGGCTTGCCCGCTTCGTGGCAGAAGCGGACATTACTCAAATAACTCAGTCTTGTACAACGAAGATGATGTCATAGCTAAACATCAGATTTTTAATGTATCAATGACTATTCTCAGGGCGGGAGAAACGTTGCGATGAGGATAATAAAGGAATGACCCCTCCATGCGCTGGCTGTAACGTTGCAAAACTCTGATAAGCGCTCCACTCTCTAAATCATCAACAACAAGCTCTTCAGGAACATAAGCCAGACCCAAACCTAGCCGTGCAGCTTCTGCTTCCATATAGCTATCAGAAAATGCCCACTGACCCTGCGGCCGGTGCGTTATTTTTTTCTCGTCATGATTGAGTTCCCACTGGTACAGACTTCCGTCGGCAAACTGATAGGCAATACAAGGATGTACCGCTAAATCAGTCGGAGTTTGTGGAAAGCCGTAGCGACGAAAATGTTCGGGTGTGGCAACAACGGCCATCTCCATGTCGGGCGTAATGCGTACCGCGATCATGCCATTGCCAACTTCCGGCCCAAGGCGAACACCAGCATCGAATCTCTCCGCGATAATATCGACGAACCGGCTTTCACTGATCAGCTCTAGCCTGATATCAGGATATCGCTGTTTAAATACTGCAAGCTTTGGCAGAAGAAATTTATCAATAGCATGCTGGCTGGCATTAATGCGTACAGTGCCAGATGGGGTTTGACGATAATGCGCCAGTGTGGAAAGCCCCATATCTAAAGCATCAAATCCGGACTCTGCCGTCTGATATAGCTGCTCACCTGCCTGTGTCAACGATAGCCTGCGCGTGGTACGGATCAGAAGCTGTACACCCAGCCTTTCCTCAAGTTCGCGAACAGAACGGCTGATCCCCGATTGTGCAAGCCCAAGCCGCTGTGCCGCTGCGGTGAAACTGCCTTCACGCACGACCTGCATAAACAGGTAGAGCTCATTATAGTTTTCCCGTTTCGCCATCAACGTGTCCTCAGGCATATCTATATATAACAATATGATATTAATCTTAGCATTTTTCACCCTCTAATCAGCAGTATTTCTGCTGACTACAATGAGCGCATTGAAATAAAGCACAGCAGTGTTGTCCGTAAGAAACCTGTAACTATCTCTTGTTTTTCAGAGGAATTTTTCATGAATGCTTTCACTAGAAAACTGACAGCCTCTATACCGGTCATGCTGCTATGCGCATCATTAAGTGGGGTAACAACAATGAGTTATGCTGATACAACCAATCCGAATGCGCCCGTTTCGATGGTGGAAAAATGGGATAAAACCTTCGCCGAGAGCAATAAGGTAGATCACCGTAAGGTGACATTCCAGAACCGGTACGGGATCACTTTAGTCGGCGATCTTTACATTCCAAAAGAACGGGGAGAACGCAAACTTACTGCGATTGCAGTAAGTGGACCCTTTGGCGCGGTCAAAGAACAATCCAGCGGTCTGTATGCGCAAGCTCTGGCTGAGCAGGGATTTGTTGCGCTGGCATTCGATCCCTCCTATACGGGTGAAAGCGGCGGCTATCCGCGCAATGTCGCCTCTCCGGATATCAACACCGAGGACTTTAGCGCTGCAATTGATTTCCTTGGATTGCAAAAAGAGGTCGATCGCAACCGTATCGGAATACTCGGCATCTGCGGCTGGGGTGGTATGGCGTTGAATGCGGCAGCAATGGATACGCGCGTTAAAGCTGTCGCGACAAGCGTGATGTATGACATGAGCCGGGCGATGGGGCATGGCGTCGGAGATGGCAAAGACCGTTATTCAACAGACGATCGCCGTGCTGTGTTGCAGTATCTGAACGAACAGCGCTGGAAGGATGCGGAAAGAGGAACTATCGCACACGCTGGTCATGATATTTATGTGGACAAGAATGGCAACGTAAGCGCTTCTGAGCGCATTCTGCCGGAAACTTTGCCTGCGGATCCAAATCCGGTACTGAAAGAATTTTTTGATTACTACCGGATGCCGCGCGGTTTCCATGAACGTTCCGTTAACTCCACTGGCGCATGGACTGCGACTATGCCCTTATCGTTTATGAATATGCCGCTGCTTAGTTATGCAAATGAAATCACCATTCCAACGTTGATCATTACGGGTGAAAATGCGCACTCGCGCTATTTTGCAGAAGATGCTTATAAGGCGGTCGGTAGCAAGGAGAAAGAGTTGGTGATTGTCCCTGGGGCAAACCATGTGGATTTATACGACAATGTTGCCGGTAAAATACCTTTTGCCAAATTTGAACAGTTTTTCAAAACAAACTTAAGATAAGCACCTGAGTCAGGAACATCTAAATGCCACCTGCGGTATTCAGGTGGCTTTGATTCTGGCTTCAGCCCTGCTTGATGTTATATCGCATGCTAATAACATCGCACTCTATTCTGTTACCCATTTTAATCGCTATTTTTATGAATAGCGTCCGTCCCGGTTTTGCCTGAATCTGACCTGGAGATATTAAGAGATGCTGATAATGCCCGCACTGAGTCGCAATACACCACAAGATAAAGTACACGCACACTGGAGCGGTGTTTTTGCCATGACCTTATGCGTATTTGTGCTGATCGCATCGGAGTTTATGCCGGTCAGCCTGCTGACGCCGATTGCCATAGATTTGCACGTAACGGAAGGACTGGCAGGTCAAGGGATTGCCATCTCCGGTGTGTTGGCGGTCCTGACCAGCCTGACAATCTCTACCGTTGCCGGGAATGTGAATCGTAAATATCTTCTGTTGGGGATGACGATTCTGATGGCATTTTCGGGGATTGTTGTTGCATTGGCTTCCAGCTATCTGGTGTATATGGTAGGGCGAGCCTTGATTGGTATCGCTATCGGTGGATTCTGGTCAATGTCCGCGGCAACGGCAATTCGTCTTGTGCCTCAGCATCAGGTAGCCCGTGCCTTAGCCATTTTTAATGGAGGTAACGCGCTGGCAACAGTCGTGGCGGCACCGCTTGGCAGTTACCTTGGGGCGACCATCGGCTGGCGTGGGACTTTTTTGTGCCTGGTTCCGGTGGCGATAGTTGCCTTCATCTGGCAGTGTTTCAGTCTGCCCGCTATGGAAACAGACAAAAGCTCGCGGTCAGGTGGCTCTGCTTTTCGTCTGTTCACCCGTCCAGTCGTCGCGGTTGGTCTGTTGGCTTGCGGTCTGTTCTTCATGGGTCAGTTCTCATTATTTACCTACGTACGTCCTTTCCTTGAAACCGTGACGCAGGTGGAGAACATCACGTTATCACTCATTTTGTTGACCATTGGCGTGGCGGGCTTTATTGGCACACTACTGATTAGTAGTTTTTTGAAAGCAGGCTTTTATCCGACGCTGGTAGCTATCCCTTTGCTGATGGCCGTCATTGCAGGAACGCTTGTGCTGTCGGGTCACAACGTTTGGTTCGTTGCACCATTGCTGGGGTTCTGGGGGCTGATAGCTACTGCTGCACCAACCGGATGGTGGACATGGGTAGCCCGCACGCTACCAGACGATGCAGAGGCTGGCGGCGGTTTGATGGTCGCGGTGATCCAGCTCTCCATCGCGCTGGGTTCCACGCTCGGCGGCCTTACGTTTGACCACACTGGCTGGCAGAGCACTTTTTTCCTGAGCTGCGGACTGCTTATCGTCGCGGCAGGGCTGACATTTCTCACATCACGTAAAACACACCACTCACATTAGAGGATGAACTTCATGAAAAGTACGCCCTGCGCTGGGGCTGTTAATCGGCTGTTTCGCCCCCCACCGCGGCAGTTGGTTTTCTCAGGACTCAACAATGTGTAGCCCAAGATAAAATTGGCGTGCTGGACATTTTTGGCCGCGGAAGCGGCGGTATTAGTGCGACCAAAATTGACCCGCGATTTTAGCGAAAATTCTTATAAGCGTGCATGTAAGCCGAAGGAACTGTATATCGCTCCTCGTGCAGGTCATTTCGATTTGAATGACCGCACGGATCTGATTCCCTTTGATAAGCTGACATCATTTTTCAATGTTAATCGTAGATAATGCAAAAGCCGCATCCTAATAGGTGCGGCACGTTTGCGAGAGAGGCCTGATGAAAAAGCAGTTATATCTATCATTTTTCCTGGCCGCGAACAGTGTGTTTCCAGTTCATGCAAGTGACCTAGTCCAGTCAGGTAAGGAGAACCAGATGACATTCCAAATGACTATAGATCAACAGACTTTTGAAGTTGGGCTTGCGAATAATCCGACAGCAAAAGCGTTTATTAAACAACTTCCCCTGACTATGACTATGGCGGAGCTAAACGGGAATGAAAAATTCGCTGACTTTTCTCATACCTTACCTACCAGTCAGATCACACCCGGTACCATTCATGAGGGGGAGATCATGCTATACGGTCGCCAAACCCTTGTGATTTTTTACGAGACATTTCAGACACCATACAGTTACACACCAATTGGTAAGATAATTGCAACTGATAACCTAAAAAATATTATAGGTAATAGCGATATTGAAGTGCATTTCACCAAGAGTAATTAGTTTTAAACCATGAAAAGTATCATAGCGGTCTTGGGCACGGAAAATCATACAGAAAGGTCTGAGCCAGGTAGCCGTGTAATTTTTTCACTTGATACTGAAGTTCCACATATAGAGCGTACGGACTCATAAAATCTACGTTGCTGCCTGAGAGTCCAATGTCAGCTTTTCGTCGCTGACTTTCAGATTGAGCAACAACTAATCCAACTAATCCAACTAATCCAACTAATATCTCAGATGGTTGGCGACGTATTACCCGTGGCGAACTGCGCTGCCAGTCTGTTGTTAATGCGGTAAAACTCAGGTTCCAGGACTTTCTCGCCAAAATGGAGAGTCACCACGCAGCCGTACAATTTCAAACACAAGTCAGGATGAGCGGCAATGCAGACGCATTTCGGGATTGAGCGGGGGAGTGTGGGCTGCTGAGGTACCACTGAAATGCAAAAAGCCCGCTTAGTTTCCTAAGCGGGCTTCTCTAAATTTTGGCTCCTCTGACTGGACTCGAATTTTAATTTACCTATTTGAATTAAAAGTGGTTATTTTTTGAATTTTAGAACAAAGCCCCTAAAAATATTGGATTGTCATAAGTGTGATATACATCTCATCTTGATGGCATCATTGCAGTAAAAAAACGGTTGGTTTTGCCACTGCTGCGGCGGTTTTTAAACCTGAAACCCATTTTTCAGGCACACTGATCCAGCATTGGCATCCGGAGCCATCGTTTTTTCTCCATTCCGTGCAGCCTTTCTGACAGCAACCTCGTCGCATGCGTACCTGCCTGGGCGCCGGCAAAACGCAGCCTGTCTCCGCACAGGATGCATTTGTACGGGTCTGTACCCAGAAAACCCTTCATCAGTACCGCGAAACCCGGCTTCTCCGTTTTTTTTCGCACCGTCATCTCCAGCGCGCTGTACACATTCGGCAGCAGCGTACCCCGCTTGCGGTTGACCAGAAAGCCGGAGTAACGTACCATCTTAAAATGTCGCGCCGGAACGTGGCTGATATAGCGTCCGATCATCTCTTCCTGGCTCAGCGTCTGACGTTTATGCTTCCCCGTGCGGTGGTCGAGGTAGTGGTGTACCACTGCGCCGCCGCTGTAGTGGCGCAGGCGGGAAGCCGACACTGGCGGGCGCTTCAGGTAGCGGCCCAGGTATTTCACGCTGTGCCATGCCCCTTTTGTCTTCTTCGCAAAATGTACCTTCCAGTAACGGCCATACTGGGCCTTCAGATAACGCCGCCACTGACGCTCATCGCGGATGTGCTCTATGCCCGGCAGGGTACCGGGCATGATCCGATCGTAGCTGCTGCGCAGCAGGCGGATAACCGCATTCCGCCAGATTTCCTCCACCGCTTTCTTTTTAAAGAAGAGGCTTCGCCATAGGCCATGCTTAACGTCGAGGCCGCCGCGGGTGACGGATACGTGGATATGTGGGTGCTGATTCAGTTGGCGGCCGTAAGTGTGTAGGGCGCAGAAAATCCCCACTTCGATGCCCTGCTGACGTGACCACCGGAGCATGGCGCGGGTGGCGCAGCGGAACAGATCGTTGAGCAGTGGCCAGTTGTCACTGAAGAAGGGCCACAGCAGGTGGGGCATGGTAAAGGTGATGTGCTGTCAGTCACAGTCGGGAAGGATATGGTGTTGCTCAGAAATCCAGGGCTCTGTCGACTTCATTCCGCAGGCGCTGCAGGCTTTTGACTTACAGCTCTGGCAGAAGAAGCGGGAGTGGGTACAGTCCGGAGAAGCACAGCAGTAGCGGCGGACGCCCATGGAGCAGATCCCACAGGCGAGCATGCGCTCAACGGAGAGCCGGGTCCACTGATTGACGCTGTCGCCGTGTTTTCCGAGGTAGCGGTTCCAGCCGTCGTTGACGGTGAAGAGCAGTTTAGCCGGTCGTGGAATATACATGGGGCAGAGTATAAAACGGGGCGGCGATCATGAATATCCCCGAAGCAGCGAAGCTGCGCCGCAGGCGTGCTACGTTCATTGCGTCATTTCTGATAAAAGTTAGAGAAAGTTCCTGTAACACTCTGATAACAGTATTTTGTGATTATATTTTTTTGCCATCCATCAATAAATCAGCGCGGTGGGTTTTTACCGCGCTGATGCTTATCTTGCTTTTCTCACTATGGAAATGACGTAATGATTACCCAGAGTTAATAATAATTAATCAGGAATACGGCTTTGCCGACAGCTCTTCCTGGCGCCATCATGGTGTCTGTTTGAATGTAGCGAGCGGCCAGAGGGATCCTGATCTCTGAACGACCATCTTTGGGCAGTTGGAACAGTTTTTCTGTCGCAAAGTCAAATAAGGCGGGGCTACCACTGTGACTCCCCCACCCCAATTGTATACCCACACCTGAGGCTGCATTTGGCACAGAGCGGTCAATGGACATGATCCCTGCGGCAGAATCAATAACTGACGTCGAGGGGGTTAATCGTACGCCCACATTGTTATTTGTGGAATTGGGTATCACACTTCCTCCCCCCGTGTCATAGTCAAAAAGGGTGATATTATTATTATTACTGTAATAACCAAAGAAGGTTGGACAGTTAGCGAGTACAATTGATGCGTCTCGCCATGACGTTACTGAACCTTCGCCCGTGAAAGACGTTCGCATCTCATGGCTTCCCATATCGACATTGACATCCGGTGTCACACAGGTTTTTGTTGTTATAGTTAGTTGCCCCTGGAACTGAATGATGTTTGTTGTAATAGGAAACCCAATTACGTTGATGCCGTTTGATGGGTTGTCGAAAAATAATTTGATGCTGGGCAGATCCGCTGCTTTCAACGTATAGGAACCCGGGGTCAACTCACCTATCTTTATCAAAGAAATATATCGGGTGGGAAAAGTGACTGCATATGCAAACCCCCCAACGGGCAGCGCGTCAGTCTGATTGATAAATGAATACTCTGGTAAACCTTGTTTTATAACACCGAGGGTGGTACCCCGTGAAATTGCAACACCAATACCCGGTACATTCGTTTCAAATACGGCACCACCGAAAGGAGAACCCGACCAGTTTGATAGTGGCCTTGGCGTACTATTAAGCAGAGTGGCATAATTATAGGTTAAGACATCGGCTGCCCCCAGATTTGAGGTGCAACTTATCTGACTCTCACCCGATCCACCTCCCAACCATTTCCCCTGATAAATTATCGTCCCATCAGGCATATCCGCTCCGGTTGAAATCGTTGCCGGGGCTAACTGAACGGTATCAGTACGTGGGATCGCGGCGGAAAAGGGTTTACACGTGATCGCAGCCCAAACGTGGTTACTGCTGGTTGCCAGCAGTAACATGAGTTGTATTATCTGTTTTATTCTCTTCATTATTCCACTCTTGGCTCTGTTGTGCGTCATTCCTGCCATGTTTGACATCTTCATGCTTTCCCCCCGCACACGGACGTAAAGCGCATCAGCGACTCCATACGTTTTCCTTTCGGCTGCGGCGGCATCAGGTAGGACACGCTGCACTGCTGCGCCCCGTCCTGACCCCACTTCACGCTAAGTTGATCCCGCTCATTCTCCACCCGGGCATAGATTTGTCCCATCTGCCCGACCGTCCCCACGTTGTTGCCTGTGCTGTCGAACACGTTGGCACCGAACGGCACTGGACCGCCATCACTTAACGTTGTGGTAATAAGCAGCGGATAACCCTGTTGGGTGTCGTACTTCAGGTGTACCACTGCCCCGGCGTAAGGGGCCACTTTCTGACTGGTGCTCTGCAACTCCACGTCATACGGCAGTCCTTTGGGATCGATAATGATTTCGTTCATCTCATACGGGTTCAGGTACGGCACTGCCGCATGGCCCCAACGGTCTACGCGTAGCCCGGAATAGTTGCCGACCTTCGCACCGCCAGCCCCTTTGGCCTCAACGATGGCAAAGGTGTCGCCGCTATACGGCGTCATCACCAGACCGCCCTGATAGGCCAACAGCGTGCCGCTCATCCCCGCCGAGGCATTCTGGTAGTTTCTGCCGGTGCTGTACCCCGCCGTCATGTTGGTCACCGGGCTGCGGAACTGCCCGTTCAGCGCCATGCTGCTACCGATACCCTGGTTGTAGTTAGTGCCAGTCACGCCGTAGCTGTAGCGTGAATCCTCGCCCGCCGAGCCGGAAATCCCGACCTGCTGCCCGAACTGTCCGTTACTGTTGCGATTCAGGCTGGCCGTCAGTTGCGGCACGTTGCTCCGATCCAATCGTCCCAAAGGCATGCTGAGGCTGAACAGAATGTTGTTTTCCATCTCGCCAACGCCGTTGCGGTTGCGCCCGGCAGTCAGGTTGTAGGTCACCATCTTGTAGCTGTTGCTGTAACCCATCTGGTACTGCAAATCCGAATTACCGTAGTTCCAGTAATCCTGGGTATAACCGGTGACGTAGATCTGCCCCCAACGATCCGCCAACCCCTGACTGACCGTGACGTTAAAGCGGTTCTTCGGACGTCTGACATTTTCTGTTGACTGCCATCTGGCTTCGGCATCCTGGGCGCGTATCGAGGTCTGGAAATCCATATAGCCGGAGGTGGAGAAACGGTAGGCGGCAATGCTCAGGTTGCTTTTGGTCTCCGGCAGGAACTTGCTGTAGCCCAACTGGTAACTCTCGCCGCTCATGCGGTTGGTTGGCTCGCTGTTCAGGTGGGTGCGGGCCTGAGTGACGTCGGCGGAGAAGGCCCCAATGGCGGTGCTCAGCGCCGATCCCAGTTGCAGCGAATAGTAGTTCTGGCTGGCCTGTAAGCCGCCATAGGTGGTGATCAGGTTACTCATACCGCGCTGGTAGGTGGCCTGATACAGGGCATAATCTCTGCTGAGATGGGGATCTCTAAGTTCGCCAGCCACCAGATTGTAGCGGTGGGAACCGGGACGCAACAGGTTGGGCACCGAGGCGAACGGCACCGAGAAGTTCTGGATGCTGCCGTCGGCTTCGGTCACGGTGACGTCCAGCGTACCGCCGTAGCCAGTAGGGAACAGGTCATCGATTTCAAACGCACCCGGTGGCACGTTGACTTCATTAATCACCCGACCATTCTGACGAATGGTGACGCGGGCGTTGGTCCGCGCGATACCGCGCACCGTTGGCGCATAACCACGTTGTGAACTCGGCAGCATGCGGTCTTCGCTGACCAGTTCAACACCACGGTAGGCCAGCGTATCGAATACCTGCCCCTGGGTGTTGCTCTCGCCGAGAAGTACCCGCCCCCTGATGGTCGGGATATCCCGCTGCACATAGGTATTCAGCGACTCGTAATGCCCGCCGTAGTTTTCCTGCCAGTTATAGGAACCATTGTGGCGCAGGTACCAACCGTCCAGGTTCAGCCCGGCATTGATCCCGCCAAAAGCCGAGTTGCTGGTCTGGCCGCGTGAACGCTGGGTATTGCCATTAATGCTATAACCGACAATTCCGGCCGGAACACCTTTGTCCCACAGTGCCGGGCTGACATAACCGCGCGCCGTATTGTTCATGTAGAGTTGCGGCACGGTGATATTCAGTTGCTGCTCACCGGAGTCAAACTCGACCTGCGCCTGTGGCAACAGGGTCTTCAGCGAAAAGCACGTCTGGTCAGATTTCAGGGCGTCATTGAAGCTGGCGGGCAGCTTGTCATAATTAAAGTCAATGCGCTTGAGCGTGTCCCGCGTCAGGCAGGGCTGTACCGACCTGTCCGGCTGCTCGGTAAATTGAATCTCCTCGCTGCCCACCAGTAACCCATTGATGC
>NZ_QOVA01000029.1 GCF_003332275.1 Edaphovirga cremea
AGGGATTTGCGCGGCAATGAGGAAACTCTTGCAATTGGCCTATGGAGTATTGAAGTCAGGAATGAAATTCAATGCAGAAATCCGTCTTGCCAACTAAGGTGACAAGACGGTATCTTGAACGCCAAACTTAATACTTAAAGAACAACAACATAACCTACGCGTTCAACCAACAAAACCTTCTTTTGATGCTAGCGCCTAAGCCTCAAGCAGATAACAAAACTCATCTCAACCAAAACCCGCCCCAAAACCAACAATCATCAAATGCCCCCACGCAGTGGGCAATTCCCCCCCTCCCACAACAATAGCTATAAGTAACATACAAACGGCATAAGGCCGCAGAATATTCCTGTTATATCATCTGCATCCGGATAGCTGGCTGTATAGCGCCGAACGAGTCGTTCCGGCATAACGCGGCAGCCCCGGCATTTTGGACTATCCTTTGTTACACCCCATCTTCCGCCCTACAGAGCGGAAGATCGAATTTTCATAACGCATAATGAGGAACCGCTATGTCTAACTCCACCTTTCGTGGGCGTTTTCTGGGAATTGCGCTGGCCGTCATGGCCGCCACGGGCACGGCTGCGCATGCGGCAGATAATGTCCGGGTTGGTTCAAAAATTGATACGGAAGGATCGCTGCTGGGCAATATCATCATTCAGGTGCTGGAAGCGAACGACATAAAAACCACCAATAAATTGCAGCTCGGCAACACCAAAGTGTTACGCGGCGCAATAACGGCGGGCGAAATTGATATCTATCCAGAATATACCGGCAACGGCGCATTCTTCTTCTCCGATGAGAGCGATCCGGCGTGGAAAGATGCCAAAGCGGGCTATGAGAAAGTTAAAAAGCTCGACTATGACAAGAATAAAATCGTCTGGTTGGACCCGTCACCGGCAAACAACACCTGGACGATCGCCGTTCGTCAGGATGTGGCTGAACAGAATAAATTAAAAACCCTCAGCGATCTGGGCAAATGGATCAACGCTGGCGGTAAGTTCAAACTGGCTGCGTCCGCAGAGTTCATTGAGCGCCCTGATGCGCTGCCTGCGTTTGAGAAAGCCTATGGATTCGATCTCAAGCAGGATCAACTGTTGTCACTGGCCGGGGGCGATACGGCGGTAACGATCAAAGCTGCGGCAGAACAGACGTCAGGGGTGAACGCGGCGATGGCCTACGGTACCGATGGACCCGTTGCGGCACTGGGCTTGCAGACGCTGGAAGATACCAAAGGCGTGCAACCTATCTATGCACCGACGCCAATTATCCGTGAAGCCGTGCTGAAACAGCATGAAAATATCCCGCAATTGCTCAAGCCGGTGTTTGATTCGCTGGATGGCCCAACGCTGCAAAAACTGAATGCGCAGATTGCCGTAGGTGGTGAGGATGCGAAGAAAGTGGCCGCCAAATACCTGCAAGAAAAAGGCTTTGTGAAAAAGTAAATGGACGAGGTGAAAACCGTGCCGGTGTCTGCAAGGGCTGCGGCACGTAACCGGAGATTACCGTTGCCCGATCGATCTGTAGGATCTGACATTATCAAGAACCGGGTGTTGTTCGCCCTGGTGATTCTGCTTTTTCTTGCCGCCGGGGGATTGGCATTTCTCAGCCATGCCCCGAACCGGTTGATCTCGGGCAAAGGCATTGCACTGTACACCCTGCTCAATGGGCTGGGTGCACTGTTATTGATTCCTGCGCTGTTGCTGCTGGTGTTGAGTTTCCTGCAACCCAACCGACGTAATCTGCTGATGACGCTGCTCATGGCGGAACTGCTATTGCTGGGCGTTACTGCGCTGGCGGGGCAGACGGCTGTCGCGTTATCGGGCGGAGAAGACAGCCTGACGCGCACGTCCCTTGGGGGCGGATTCTGGGCCTGCGTCGCGCTGTCGCAGCTGATTGCCGCCGACGCGATTTCCCGCCTGACACAAAATCACAGTTGGCGCTTGCTGCTCAACGTCCAGGTTTGCCTGCCGGTGGTGCTGTTGCTGGTCACCGGGCAACTGAACGAACTGTCGCTGATGAAAGAGTATTACAACCGTGAAGACGTGTTCAACAATGCGCTTTGGCAGCATTTGGGCATTCTCTTCGGCACGCTAATCCCTGCCATTTTGATTGGTTTGCCGATTGGCCTGTTTTGCTACCGTTCACCGCGCTTCCAGACCTCCATTTTCTCCACGCTGAATATCATCCAGACCATTCCGTCGATCGCCATGTTTGGGCTTTTGCTGGCGCCGCTGGCCGGACTGGCGTCGGCGGTTCCCTGGCTGGCCGATCACGGGATTAGCGGTATCGGCGTCGCCCCGGCGATCATTGCGCTGGTGCTCTATTCCCTCCTGCCGCTGGTGCGCAGCGTTGTGGCCGGAATGCAATCCGTACCCGAAAATGTGCTTGAGTCGGCGCGTGGTATGGGCATGACTAAAGTGCAGGTGTTCGCCCGCGTGCAGATCCCCATTGCGTTACCGGTGATCCTGAGTGGTATCCGCATCATCTCGGTGCAAACCGTCGGGATGGCGGTAGTGGCGGCGTTGATCGGAGCCGGTGGGTTTGGCGCGATCATGTTCCAGGGATTATTGAGCAGTGCGCTGGATCTGGTGCTGCTGGGCGTCATTCCGGTTGTCGTGATGGCCGTCGTTGTTGACGGGCTATTCAAATTCATCGTTTCACTTATGGAAGTCTCGCGCAGATGATTCATTTTTCTCAGGTGAGTAAATATTTTGACGGCAAACCGGTGGTCAACGATTTGACACTGGACATCGCCAAAGGGGAGTTTACTGTCCTGATTGGTACGTCGGGCTCGGGTAAATCCACCACGCTGAAGATGATTAACCGCCTTATCGAGCACGATGAGGGCAAAATTTTCTTTGCCGAGGAAGAGATCCATAAATTCAAACCGCAGGATCTGCGGCGCAGAATGGGTTATGCGATTCAGTCGATCGGGCTCTTCCCGCACTGGACGGTTGAACAGAACATCGCCACGGTGCCGCAACTGCTCAAATGGTCGCGCACGGCGATCCGCGATCGGGTGACCGAACTGCTTGAGTTGCTGAATCTCGACCCCGAACAGTTTCGTTATCGCTATCCGCACCAGCTTTCCGGCGGTCAGCAGCAGCGGGTCGGCGTGGCGCGGGCGTTGGCGGCCGATCCTGAGGTGCTGTTGATGGATGAACCGTTCGGCGCGTTGGATCCGGTGACCCGCGCAACGTTGCAGGAAGAGGTGGCGCGCATTCACCAGCTTTCTGGGCGAACCATTGTGCTGGTGACCCACGATATCGACGAGGCATTGGCGCTGGCCGATCGCATTGTGTTGCTTGAGCAGGGCCAGGTGGTGCAGCAAGGCACGCCCCTCGAATTGCTGACGGCACCGGCGACGCCTTTCGTGCGCGATTTCTTTGGCCGCAGCGACGTGGGCATAAAATTACTGTCGCTCGGCATGGCGGTGGAGCGCGTCAGGCGCGGTGAGCAGGTGGATGGCGAGCCCATTCCGGGCACGCTGTCATTGCGTGAGGCGCTGTCGATTTTTGTCTCCCGCCGCACTGAGCGGTTGCCAGTGGTCGATGAAAACGGTGCGCCGATCGGGGTTTTGCATTTCAGCGATCTGGTGGCAAAAGGAGGGCTGCATGAGCAATCCACTGCCACACGCTGATTCCCCCCGCTGGCTCCGGTGGTTGCGCGATCCCTTGCCGTGGACGCTGGCGTTATTGCTGGCGTTGATTTTCGGCATGACCTCATTGGGCGGTTTTTTCCACTGGTTGTTTCCCGATTTGCAGCGCCCGGTATACCAGCAGGACAGTTTTTTTTCGCTGGTCAAAGCCCATTTGCTGCTGGTGAGCCTGTCCAGTCTTATCGCCGTGCTGATAGGTGTAACAGCGGGGATTGCCGTGACGCGTCGGGCCGGGCGTGAGTTCCGCTCGCTGATAGAAACCGTGGTGGCGATGGGGCAGACGTTTCCGCCGGTGGCGGTTCTGGCGATTGCCGTACCGGTGATGGGTTTCAGCGAGAAACCGGCGATTATTGCGCTGGTGCTCTACGGTCTGTTGCCGATTCTTCAGGGCACGCTGGCGGGGATCGACTCCGTTCCGGCCGCCACGCGGGAGATCGCGCAGGGCGTCGGCATGAATCGCTGGCAGATCCTCACGCGCGTTGAATTGCCGTTGGCGGCACCGGTGATTATTTCCGGTATCCGCACTTCGGTCATCATCAATATCGGTACGGCAGCCATTGCGTCCACTGTCGGAACGCAGAGCCTGGGCTCACCGATTATCATTGGCCTCAGTGGTTTCAACACGGCTTACGTCATGCAGGGCGCGGTGCTGGTGGCATTGCTGGCGATTATTGTCGATATGGTTTTCGAGCGCTGGGCGAGCTATATGGCAGGATGGCGCGAGAAAGGCGTGTGAGCCAGGAATTCAGCTTTCAACAGGCGCGGTGCGCCTTGGGTAAATCAGCCGCAATCACTCAGCGTTTGGGGCAGGGGTGTTTTGGCTGTAGGTCACCGGTTTCGGGAAACCACTGTCAGCCGGTTCGCCAACAAGAATCATGTAGCCTGCCAGCATCACGCCGCCGATCGCGCCAACGGACATCAGTCCGAACAGTGCAATGACGATTTTTTTAACATTCACATTCATTTTCTGACCCTTCCAATTCACTGCTGACGATTATAGAGCCTTTCAGTACTCACGCAACCTGCATGGCACCGCGGGGCCCGGTAAAAATGCCGGGGAGCATCAAGATCGCACAGATTAATTTGCGTCAACGTGGGCGATCACGTTTACTGTGGCTTCGTGTTTTCATCCTTTCGAATCTATTCAATAACATGCAAGAAACAAATTCTCGTTCTTTGGGGCTGCTGATAGCCTCGCTGTTCGCGCTCTATTTCATCTGGGGTTCCACGTATTTTGTCATCCGAATCGGGGTAGAGAGCTGGTCGCCCCTAATGATGGCGGGGGTGCGCTATTTTGTGGCGGGTGTGGTGCTGTTCGCGTTCCTGCTGCTGCGCGGCCATGAACTGCCGACGGCAAAACAGTGGCTCGCGGCGGGGATGATCGGTATTTTGCTGCTGGCGATCGGCAACGGGCTGGTGACGGTCGCTGAACATATGCACGTTCCTTCTGGTATCGCTGCGGTGATGGTGGCGACGGTGCCGCTGTTCACGCTCTGTTTCAGCCGCCTTTGGGGCATGGCCAATAGTCGGCTGGAGTGGGCCGGAGTGGGTATTGGCTTGATCGGTATTCTGCTGCTGAATACGGGTAATAATCTGATCGGCAACCCGTTGGGTGCCGTGCTGATTTTACTGGCCTCGGTGAGTTGGGCCTTTGGATCGGTCTGGAGCTCGCGCCTGACGTTACCGTCGGGCATGATGGCCGGTGCGGCGGAGATGCTGGTGGCGGGCGTCGTACTGCTGCTGACCAGTTTCCTGACCGGGGAGCGTCTGGAACAAACGCCGACGCTCAGCGGTTTTCTGGCACTCGGATACTTAATCGTGTTTGGATCGATGGTCGCGATCAGCGCCTATATGTATCTGCTGAAAACGGTGCGCCCGGCGATTGCCACCAGCTACGCCTATGTGAATCCGGTGGTGGCGGTATTGCTTGGTATTGGCTTCGCGGGTGAATGGTTGTCACCCGTCGAATGGCTGGCATTGGCGATCATTATTACTGCCGTATTGCTGGTGACTCTTGGGAAATTCCTTTTCACTCGCCGGGACAAGGAAACGTCGGTGAAACCCTAGCTTTTTGTTGCGTGCTTTGGGTATCAACGCTGAACAAAAGCTACTCTTCTTCGATCTCACTGGTTGCGAAAGAGGTCAGTCTGACCGCGCTCCCGCGCAGCATCACTGGCAGGTTAGCCACCTGCCAGGCAAGAAACTGCTGGCGCTGAACCTGGGTTAACCGACCTTCAGCCCACAGCACCAGATGCTGTGCTTTCAAGCCCTGCAAATAGGGCGCCGCCAGGGATTCTTGCATGACATCCACGCGTGCGCCTTCTTCATTCCACTTCAAGGCTTCCAGCCACAGTTCGGTGCGATCAATCTGTCCCCACGCAATCATGATGGCTTTTGGCCCGCGGGTTTTGCGCCCTGCATTCAGGCAAAAAGAGACGTATTCGATAATCACGCCGTCCAATAGCGCCCGCATCGTCAGCAGTTGTGAACCGCCGCCGCCAAGGCGCTGGCGCAGTGGGCGCAAAATAGTGTCCACCAATGCCCTGGTCGGATAATCCTTGCCCAGATCCCGCAGCATGGTGCGCAGCTTATCGGTATTCGACAGTTGCAGCGCTTCCAGCAGCCGATCGCTGGCATGGATCGATACAGTCTCGGGTTCGGTAATATCACCATCCAGCAATGCCCGAATCTGACCAATCGGTACGCCACGATTAAGCCAGGAGAGAATCGTGCGGATGCGACTCAAGTCATCCTCACTGTAAAGCCGGTGTCCGCCTTCCGTCCTCTGCGGTTTGATCAATCCATAGCGTCGTTGCCATGCGCGCAGCGTCACGGGATTAATCCCGCAAATACTCGTAATCTCACCAATACTATAGAGGGTCATAATGCGTTTTAAGCTCCTACAAATTTGTATTAGATAACTGTAGCCGGAATGCCATCCTGTATGCATTTTTAAATGGGTACAATTTTGTACCACATATTTTTGTTATATCGGGACAAAGTATTTTATCGGGAGACCACTTTTTTACACAGAGGCGACGTATGACTCAACAAGAAAAAAACGAATTCAGTGATAGGCAATACCCAGTAACCGAGAACATGGGGCGATTACTCACAGCCTGGCGATTCCAGCGTCTGGGCTTTTTTATGCTGGTGGCGATCATCATTGCCGCCTTACTGGGGGTTTTCTCCAACGGATGGCTGAGCGATCGCGTCGTGAGTAATTCGCAAGATACTTTGCGCGTGGAGTATCAGCATTTTGCCCGTGAAACGTCGGAGATCCCATTGGTTATCCGCGCGAAAAACATCGGTAAAGAACAGATCGTCGTCACGCTGTCGGGTGATTTGATGGACAATTTTGAAATCGAAACCCTGCAGCCCCAATCGGCAGCAACAGACAGCAAAGATCACCAACTGCATATCACACTGCCCGCAGGCAAGAAGGATGAATGGCGGGCCGTTTACCTTTCACTGCGGCCAAAATCTTTTGGTTATTTCAATAATATCATCGAGATGCAGGGCGCAGATCCCGTTCATTTTTCCCAGTTGGTTTATCCCTGAAAGGAGCGTCTATGGAGATGGTAATTCGTGCCGCAGCGATGTACCTGCTGTTGTTTATTGTGTTGAAAATTGCCGGTCGCCGCACGCTGTTGGAGATGAATGCGTTTGATTTTATTCTCTTGCTGATCATCAGCGAGGCGACACAGCAGGCGCTGTTGGGGCAGGATTTCTCGGTAACCGGGGCGGCGCTGACCATCATTACCCTGATCGTGATTGATATTGCCTTCTCGCTGCTCAAAAACCGCTTTCCTGCGGTCGATGCTTTTGTGGATGGCTCGCCAGTCATTTTGGTCGAAAGCGGGACATTGCTGATAAAACGCATGTACAAACTACAGATATCGCAAGACGATATTATGGAGACCGCGAGGACCCAACAGGGGCTGGAGCGGTTGGAACAGATCAAATACGCCATTCTGGAGAGAAACGGCAAAATCTCCATTATTCCTGTCGATGAAAATTAACCGGCAAAAGCAGATTGCGATCGTCTCTGGATGGCGTGATCTATAAATTGCTTAAGCAAGATTTTACGCCATGTCATTCACAGAACAAAAAGGCCGGGGACTCCCCGACAATTTTTTTAATAGCATTCAAGCGACTTAAGCGCAGTGAATATAATCACGTTCAATATCCTTTCCTTTGGACTGAACATAGCCCAAGGAAGGACGTAAGCCATTTTCAAACGGATATTGTGCAACCACTTCGACGTTTTGTTTTTTATTAGCGAACCCACTGATTATTAGCGAAATCGCTGACGCTGGTGGAGACGTGATTAATAACGGCAGTACCTGAATTAGGCGTAAGGTTGCAGGTTTCGGAATACAGACAGTGCACTGTTTTAATTTGCAGTTAAATGCTTATCAGGCTAAAAATTTGCAGACTATATAGGGGAATTAATACGGGTTATGAACTACAGTTACCGCAGTTACCGTGCAATCGTGCGTTGAAAAAGGAGCATAACTATGAGCGGAACTTATACTTTGTTTGGCAACCGCGGCTGTGGCTCGGCACTGGTTGCAGCAGCATTGGAGCTGTCGAAATTGCCTTATCATTATCAGGAAGTGGACTACAGCAAAGATTGTCCTGAACGCGATCGCCTGCTGGAACTTAATCCGCTGGGACAAGTACCGACACTGCTGCTGCCAGACGGTACGGTCATGACAGAAAGCGCGGCGATAATTCTGCTGTTGCATATCCGCTGGCCGCTGGCAGGGCTGGTTCCTTCCGGTGAAATCCACTTTCCCGCTTTTCTCCGCTGGCTGATGCTGATCAATACCGCAATTTACCCGACGTTCACTTACGGCGACACGCCGCAAAAGTGGTTGCCGGGCGTTGCAAACCCGCAGGTGTTGACGGATACCACCAATGCGCATCGTGAAGCGTTGTGGCAACAGGTGAATGCCGCAGCAGATCCCGAAGGACCCTGGTTTCTTGGCCCAACGTTTTGTGCAATCGATCTTTATATCGCCGTAATGAGTCATTGGCGTCCCGGTGAAGCCTGGTTTGCCGAGCATTGTCCGAAACTTGGTGCCATTGCGGCGCAGGTTGCGAAGCACCCTCGTCTGGAAGCGCTGTTCGAAGCCGAGTTTGCATAGCTAATCTGGGTTTACATGACCATTTTGGCTTTGCATAACTATTTTGATTTTCTGCGTTGGCACAACTCATCGCAGGGTCTTATTGCTGGTTTTGCATACAGACGCGTCGGGCTGACTGTGGGACAATAGGCTCAACATTTCGTTTGAATAAGATATAAATGGCGCTGTCCTCCGCACTTAAAGACCAGATTAGCCAGTGGTACAAAGCCCTGCATCAACAGATTCCGGATTTCATTTCCCGGGCTCCCCAACGCCAGATGATCGCCGAAGTGGCTAAAACGCTTTCCGGCGAAAATGGCCGCCATCTGGCAATCGAAGCGCCGACGGGCGTGGGGAAAACGCTCTCCTACCTGATACCGGGGATTGCGGTTGGCCGCGCCGAAAGCAAGCCGCTGATCGTGAGTACCGCGAACGTGGCTTTGCAGGATCAGATCTTCAGTAAAGATCTCCCCTTGCTGAAAAAAATCATTCCCGATCTTAAATTCACCGGGGCGTTTGGCCGTGGCCGCTATGTTTGCCCGCGTAATCTGGCGGCGATGGGAACCGATGTCGCCGGGCAGGGGGATTTGGCGTTATTTCTGGGGGATGAACTGGCTCCGTCTAGCGGCGAGGAGCAGGCGACGTGCGTCAAACTGGCGAAATCTCTGAACAGTTATGAATGGGATGGCTTGCGCGACCATCATCCGCAATCGATTGGCGATTCGCTGTGGGCGAAACTCAGTACCGATAAAGCCAATTGTTTGAGTCGTAACTGTCACTATTTTCGTGAGTGTCCCTATTTTGTAGCGCGCAAAGAGATCGAATCTGCTGATGTGGTCGTGGCAAACCATGCGTTGGTGATGGCCGCGCTGGAATCAGATTCGGTGCTGCCCCCGGCCAAAGATCTGTTGCTGGTGCTGGATGAGGGTCATCATTTACCGGATGTGGCGCGCGATGCGCTGGAGATGGAAGGGGAGATCACTGCACTTTCCAGCAATCTGCAACTTGATATGATCGCCCGGCAAATCGAGCTATGTATGGCGCAGTTTGCGCCCAAGAACCCGCCGCCGCTGACGAATCCGGAGCGACTGAAAAACCACTGTGAAGAGATGCGGGAACTGCTGCTGCTGGTTGAACAGCACATGACGGCCTATCTTCCCGCAGATACCCCGGTGGCTGAATACCGTTTTGAGATGGGCGAGTTGACCCCGGATCTGGTGTCGCTCTGCGCCCGCCTGTTCAAGCTGACCGATGCCCTGCGCGGTCTGGCCGAGTTTATGCTCAACGATCTGAGCGAGAAAACCGGCAAACATGACATTGTGCGATTGCACCGTTCGATCATTCAGATGAGCCGGACGTTGGGTTATCTGGAAGCGATGAGCAAGCTCTGGCGTTTGGCGGCGCTGGAGAAAGCCTCCAACGCGCCGATCAGTAAATGGGTGACGCGTGACGTGCGTGATAACGTGACTCATCTCTATTTCCACTGCGTGGGTATTCGCGTCAGCGATCAGCTTGAAAAAATGCTGTGGCGTAAAGTGCCGCATGTGGTGGTGACCTCCGCGACGTTGCGTTCGCTGAACAGTTTTGCGCGGCTTCAGGAATTGAGCGGCTTGAGCGAGAAAGCGGGCGATGAATTCATCACGCTGGATTCGCCGTTCAATCACGTGACCCAGGGTAAACTGGTGATCCCGGAGATGCGTTTCGAGCCGTCGATGGCAACCGAGGCCGAGCATTTGGCAGAGATGGCGCGCTTCTTCCGTGCCGAACTGGCAACGGAAAAGCATAAAGGCATGCTGGTTTTGTTTGCCAGCAATCGGGCGATGCAAACATTTCTTACTCACGTCACCGATTTGCGGCTGATGCTGTTGGTACAGGGCGATCAGCCCCGTTACCGGTTGGTGGAGGAGCATCGCAAGCGGGTGACAGCCGGACAAACCAGCGTTTTAATCGGTTTGCAATCTTTTGCCGAAGGGTTGGATCTGAAGGGTGAATTACTGACCCAGGTGCATATTCACAAGATCGCTTTCCCGCCAATTGACAGCCCGGTGATTGTGACCGAGGGGGAGTGGTTGAAGTCGTTGAAGCGCTATCCTTTTGAAGTGCAGAGTCTGCCGAGTGCCTCATTCAATCTGATTCAGCAGGTAGGGCGATTGATTCGCAGTCATGAATGCCACGGTGAAATCGTGATTTACGATCGACGGTTAATCAGCAAAGGTTATGGTCCGCGCCTGCTTGCGGCATTGCCGGTTTTCCCGATTGAACAGCGGGTGATGCCAGCGGAAGTGAAAGAAGCGGTGAAGTCCGCTGCGGCGCGTGCCGCAAAATCAGCGATTAAAAAAACGCCGGGGAGAAAACCGAGAAAGCGATAAAATAGGGTGAGTTAATCTCGTTGTTACGAGTAAATATAATCATGTCATCGGGGATGAGATGGTCTGATCTACTTGAACCTTACATCTCATTGGACGCGAGCGTTAAAAGAAGGTTTTGTTGGTTGAACGCTTTGGCCTTGATATCATTCTATTAATGTGAAGTTTGGCGTTCAACCAACAGAGCTAACTTTTGACGTTCGTAGACATTGAGATACAAAGTTTATTTTGACGTTGAACTCCCCCGAGCATCATGAATTGCTGAGGGCGGAATGCAGGCAGGGATGAGCCGCCAGGATGGCGGCGAAAGGCGTCCGGCTACAGGGACCTGTAGCCTAAAGCCGACCCGTCCGCCGGAATGACAACCGAAGGAACCCGCAACGCGGGCAATTCATGCTGCGGAAAGCGCGGGTGCAGGGGGCGCGCTTCGCCCCCTGCTTAGATGCCGATCTTCACACTAACAGAACAAAACCATAGTGTAGGCATCTAACCAACAGAGCTATCTTTTGACGTTCGTAGACATTGAGATACAAAGTTTATTTTGACGTTGAACTCCCCCGAGCATCATGAATTGCTGAGGGCGGAATGCAGGCAGGGATGAGCCGCCAGGACGCCGACCCGTCCGCCGGAATGACAACCGAGGGGACCCGCAACGCGGGCAATGAATGCTGCGGAAAGCGCGGGTGCAGGGGGCGCGCTTCGCCCCCTGCTTAGATGCCGATCTTCACACTAACAGAACAAAACCATAGTGTAGGCATCTAACCAACAGAGCTATCTTTTGACGTTCGTAGACATTGAGATACAAAGTTTATTTTGACGTTGAACTACCCCGAGCATCATGAATTGCTGAGGGCGGAATGCAGGCAGGGATGAGCCGCCAAGGATGGCGGCGAAAGGCGTTCGGCTACAGGGACCTGTAGCCTAAAGCCGACCCGTCCGCCGGAATGACAACCGAGGGGACCCGCAACGCGGGCAATGAATGCTGCGGAAAGCGCGGGTGCAGGGGGCGCGCTTCGCCCCTTGCTTGAACGCCAATCTTCACACTTAAAGAACAACAACATAGTCCAAGCGTTCAACCAACAAATCTATCTTTTGGCCTTAATTTCGACTCAAGGTGAAAGTCCCCTGCTTCACAGCAGAAGAAAGAAAACCAAGCCAAAGCATCCAACCAACAGAGCCTTCTTTTAATGCTCGCGTCTAAACCTCAAGTAGAAAACAAAACTAATCTCAACCGAAACCTGCTTTAAAACCAACCACCTTGAGAAATCAAATCCACCATGACAACCGAAGGCCCCCATGCAGTGGGCAATTGCGGGTTTGGGGGCGCCTCCCCCAAAACAATCAGCATAATGCCAATGTAAACTCCCAATAGCACAAACGCCCCCCATCCCTTATCCTATCCCCCATAACTCCCCTCTACTGGCAACACCATGGATTACACCAAAATCATTAAAGAAATTGGCCGCGGGAAGAATCATGCCCGCGACCTGGATCAGGAAACTGCATTGGCGTTGTATCGCAATATGCTCAGCGGTGACGTCCCGGAACTGGAGCTGGGGGGCATTCTGATTGCGCTGCGTATCAAGGGGGAAGCCGAAGCTGAAATGCTCGGGTTCTATCAGGCGATGGAAGAGCAGGTGATGCACCTTGTCGCCCCTGCGGGTAAACCGATGCCTGTCGTGATCCCCAGCTATAACGGTGCGCGCAAACAGGCAAACCTGACGCCGCTGCTGGCGCTATTGCTGGCCAGACTGGGTTTTCCTGTGGTGGTTCATGGCGTCACTGACGATCCAACCCGCGTCACCAGCGCCGAAATCTTTCGTGAGTTGGGAATCGAATGGACCCACAGCCAGGAACAGGCGCAAAAACAGCTTGAAGGCGCTCGCCCCCTGTTTATCCCTATCTCATTGCTCTGCCCACCCATGGAAAAACAGCTGCAACTGCGCTGGCGAATGGGTGTGCGAAACAGCGCCCACACCCTGGCAAAGCTGGCGACGCCCTTCGTTGAAAATCCTATTGATACAAATGCGGGTCAGAATGCGCTGCGCCTTTCCAGCGTATCCCATCCGGAATATGTCGGACGCGTTGCGTCGTTCTTCCGTCAGGTTGAGGGGCTGGGATTGCTGATGCAGGGAACGGAAGGGGAAGCCTACGCCAATCCGCAGCGCTGCCCGCAAATGCATTTGATCGGTGCTGGCGAGCAGCGGGTGTTGGTGGATCGACTGGATTATAGCGGTGAAATGGATCTCCCCGCAGCAAAAGACGCGCAGACCACCGCGCGTTGGATCGAGCGCTGTCTGGCTGGTGACGCGCCCATTCCCGCAGCGATAATAACCCAATTGGCTTGCTGCCTCGTTGCTACCGGCGAGTGTGAAAACATGGAAACTGCCAGAGCACGCGTAGCTGAAATGTTGTAAGAGCAAATGCTATAAGGATAAAAGCTGCGTCCGCGAGCAATGATATCTCAGTGTACGGACGCAGCCATTCACTGCCTCAATTTGTGGCACTACTTATAGCACTACTTATGGCACTACTTATGGCACTACAGGTTACTTGCTTACCGTTTCCAGACTCCCTTGTTTGGACGCGATCAGCGTTAATTTTTCATCAGTTGATTTTTCTTCTTGCAGCGTTTCACCCAGAAGTTTTTTGGCCTCGGTATAGCCCAGCTTTTCAGCGAGTGCACAAAGCGTACCGTAAGAGGCGATTTCATAGTGCTCAACTTTCTGCGCTGCGCCAATAAGCCCTGAATCACGTACCGGACCTTTTTCGACCGAATCCATAATTTCCTGCCCCTCTTCCACCAATCCTTCCATTGCCATACATTTCATTCGTTTAAGACGAAGGTCAGGGGTTGATTCAATAATTTTATCCAGCCGTTCAATTTGCCCCTGTGTTTCTTCCAGGTGCAATTTAAAAGCCTCTACCAATTTAGGATCTTCAGCGGCTCTGGCCATTTTAGGAAGCGCCTTGGCCATTTGTTTTTCGGCACTATAAACGTCAGACAGATCATGAATAAAGAGATCTTTAAGCGTCTTGATAGTCATGCTGTTATCCTCAGTTAGCGTTAGATAAAACAATTATTTGCATTTCAAGATGTCTATTTTAATTCATAGACAGATTAAGCGTAGTCAGGAAGTTGAGTAATACAACTTAATGTTTTACTCTAATTATTATCCAAGAAAATCAGTTGATTATAATCTCAATTAAATAAAGTAATAACCATTTTAAATAGGATGATTCTTATATCATAATTATCGAAATAGAACTAGCGGAAAAATATTTAATGCTGATGTGATGAAATAACAGTAACTTGAAAATAAGCTTTACGCCACTTTATTTTATATGCATTAAATTATCACCTCAAGTTTATGATTTGTCAGTTATTATAGGCGATCTCATACTATTTATTTAAAGTGGGAATTTTCTTGAAATCATTATTATTTGGCAGGATACGCATGGGTGACTACACTTAATATTGTGAATAATGTTAATTACGTTATGAATCGTTATTACGCGATAAATAAATAGTAACACCATAAATAATAGTGAGAGAAAATATGACTGATAAATTGGAAAATTATCTTGATTGGGTGCGCGATGCGCATGCAATGGAAGAGCAAGCGGAAACAATGCTGAAAAAAATGGCCGATCGTTTGGAACATTATCCAGCACTTGAGGCACGTATTCATCAGCATATTCAAGAGACGCAAGAGCAGCAACGCCTGGTGAAAACGGTGATCGATCGCTTTGACACCTCCAGTTCGACGTTCAAGGATTTCACCGGAAAAGTGGCGGCCATGGGGCAGGCGATGGGTGGCCTATTCGCCAGCGATGAAGTCGTCAAAGGCGCTATCAGCGGCTACGTTTTTGAAAATCTGGAAATAGCCTCCTATTCGTCACTCATTGCCGCCGCGGAATTAGTCGGCGACACCGAAGGGAAACGCATATTTGAACAGATTCTCGAACAGGAAAAAGCCATGGCGCAATGGCTTTATGACAATCTGCCAGAGGTCACCCGCCAATTCCTGATTCGTTCAGAGACCCCGCATGTTGAAGCGAAACGCTAGCGTCGCCCTCGCTGTGATCTGTTGATACGACAGTGCTAGACTGCAATAAGAATCTGTTCCTCATCGGACAGATTCTTTGTTTCATCCCATCACTTCGCCAAGAGGGCACGAATGCAACAGGCACTGACTTATTTCAACGCGTTGAATCAGGACTACCTTGCAGTCCATAAAAATAAAGAAGAGCTTTTCTGGCAAAACTACATGGGGACGGGTGACAGCAACGTGTCCGCAGCTTACGCCGAGGCCGAAAATACCTACAAACGTTTTATCGCGGAACCTCGCCGCCTGGCCGAGTTGCGCGGATATATTGGCGAACTCGAACAGCAAAAGCGTGACGAACGCGGTGAGGCGCTGCTGCATGGCCTGCGCGGCTGGTACCGTTTTTTTGATTGTAACGCCATTGAAGATCCCCAGGCGCAAACCCTGCTTGAAGAGATTATCAACGCCGAAGCGGATCTCTATTCGCGTCGCAAGCAGTATCAGGTCACGCATCTCAATGCGGCGGGTGAACGCGTTCCCGCGTCGCTGGGTGAGTTGCTCACCAATCAGGCCACCAACGACAACGAAGAATATCGCCAAAGTTCGCAGGTTGCACTGCGCGATTTGGAACAGTGGTTACTGAATAATGGTCTGCCGGAATTGATTGGCTTGCGCAATCGCTTTGCGCGGCAGGTGGGCTACCGCAACTACTTTGACTACAAGGTAAACAAAACCGAGCGCATGACGCCGGAAGTGCTGTTTGCCATTCTGGATCGCTTTGAAGAACAGACCCGCGAGGCGAATCGTCGCAGCCTGAGCGAACTGGCGGCGAAAAAAGGGTCGTCGGTATTGGAGCCGTGGAACATCCGCTACGCCAGCGCCGGGGATGTCACCCGTCAACTCGATCCCTATTTCCCGTTTGCGCAGTCGCTTGAGCGCTGGATAAACAGCTTCAAACGTCTGCATATCGGTTTTGGTGGCGCAGAAATGCAGCTCGATCTGCTGGTACGCGCCGGGAAATATGAAAACGGCTTCATGCATGGGCCGATCCCACCATTTTACAATCAGGAACAGTGGGTTCCGGCAAAAATCAACTTCACCAGTCTGGCGAAACCCGACCAGATTGGTAGCGGTGCCAATGGCCTGAACACGCTGTTCCACGAAGGCGGTCATGCCGCGCACTTTGCCAACATCCGGCAGAACGCGCCGTGTTTTTCCCAGGAATTTCCGCCGACGTCAATGGCTTATGCCGAAACGCAATCCATGTTCTGCGACAGTCTGCTGGATGATGCGGACTGGCTGAAACGCTATGCGAAAAACAGCAGCGGCGAAGTGATTCCCGATGCGTTGATCGAACAGAGCATTGCTGCCCGCCAGCCTATGCGCGCTTTCAATGAACGCCACATCCTGCTGGTGCCGTATTTTGAATGGGCGCTGTATCAATGGAGTGACGAAGAGAGAACGCCCGAGGCGATCACCGCGCTGGCGCGTGAGGTTGAGGAACGCATTCTGGGGATCAGCGGCAGTCCGCGCCCAACGCTGGCGATTCCGCATTTGCTGTCAATGGAGTCCGCCTGCTCTTATCAAGGCTATCTGCTGGCACTGATGGCGGTGGAACAGACCCGGCATTTCTTCCTGCAACGCGATGGTTATCTGAGTGACAACCCAGCGATCGGCCCAGATTTGGCGCAGCATTACTGGCGTCCGGGCAACAGCGTCAGTCATGACGATACGTTGCGCTGCCTGACGGGAGAAGGATTCAATCCTGATTATCTGGCGCGGGCCTGTAACCAGACCGTGGCGCAGGCGTGGCAGAATGCGCAAGCCGCTATCGCCGGTCTGGCGACGCGTTCGCAAGGTGCAGCGGATTTTGATTTGCAGGCGCATATCCGTATCGTCGATGGCAGCCGCGTTCTGGCGGACAATGCCCATGGCGATCGGGTGATGTGTGAAGCATTCGCGGCATTCATTCACCGCGAATATCCGTAAGCCAGCAAAGCGGACTTCAGCGCGCGTCGGGGCGGATAAGATCGAAACGCAGATCTTCCGAGATGTTGTAATAGGCGCTCGGCCCCCCAGCGCGAGTTCTGTTGGCCGTCCAGCGCCGCAATACGCCAATCATCACGACAGCAACGCCACGCCGCGAGTCAAGATGTGCTATCTTACGCGGCAGAAAATGTTTGCCTTGAGAGACAGTACGGTGGAAAAAAAGAAAACCTTCCCGCAGGAAAAAAGCGGACTTCATGCGCGTAATCGTCATCGCAACCGCTACGATTTTCCGGCGCTCATCGCCAGCAGCCCTGAACTGGGTAATTATGTCGCGAACAATGCCTGGGGCGATCTGTCGGTGGATTTCGCCGATCCCGCCGCAGTGAAAGCGCTGAACCGGGCATTGCTGCGCCATTTTTATCAGATAGAACAGTGGGATATTCCGGCTGGCTATTTGTGTCCGCCAATTCCGGGGCGCGCCGATTACCTGCATCATCTGGCCGATCTGCTCGCCAGTTGCAACGGCGGCGTTATTCCTCAGGGTAAAAATATTGCCATTCTGGATGTGGGTATCGGTGCCAACTGCATCTATCCCATCATTGGCTTGCATGAGTACGGCTGGCGTTTTACCGGCAGCGATATCGATGAGGTCGCATTGGCCTCGGCCAAACAGATTATCGCCGGGAACTCCCTGCTGCTGCACAATGTGCGCTTGCGTCTGCAAAAGAACCCACCGCAGATCCTGCAAGGCGTCGTTCGTCCTAATGAAATCTATGACGCCATGCTGTGCAATCCGCCATTCCACGCCTCGGCAGAAGAGGCCGCATCAGGTACTCGTCGTAAACGCCAGAACCTTGGGCAAGGCAATCCAGACGGCGCGCCCGTACTCAACTTTGGCGGTCAGAACACCGAATTGTGGTGCGAGGGCGGAGAAGAAGCCTTCGTCAGCAAAATGGTCGAAGAGAGCGCCAGCATGAAGCAGAACTGCTTCTGGTTCACCTCGCTGGTGTCCAAGAAAACCACGTTGCCACTGATTTACGCCGCTCTGGAAGAGGTGGGTGCCACGGATATCCGCACCATCGATATGGCGCAAGGGCAGAAAATCAGCCGTTTCATCGCCTGGACTTTCCTGAGCGAGAAACAGCAGTTAGCCTGGTCGCAACGCTGGCGCTAGTTTGCCCGTCATACTTCGAGCCGCAGATGCGTTGACTGCGGCCTCAAACCCCAGTCACATAGTAATCTATGCTCCTGGGGATTTTCGGCCTTGTCGCCTTTCTGCAACTCGAATTATTTAGGGCAAAGTGTCGAAATACTTCGCTCCGCAGATGCGGGCCGTTCAGGCCGGGCATCCTCTGGCGAAGCGTCTTTATACGAAACCTGCACCGCCTGCTGTGGCGTAGTAATACCGGCCGCCTGAAAATGCATTTTCACCAACCGATCCAGCGCGTACTGAATGGTCCACTGCTTCAATGCTTGCGTCCTGACCGTGACGCGGGTGGTGAAGGAGTGATCGCCCAACGCGACGACACCGTTGAACACCGGCTCACCGATCAGGAATATCCGCAGGCTGGTGTCCTTTTTCAACTCGTCAATGGCAGCACGCAGCACTTCATTGACGTGGTCAATATTTTCATCGCGGTTGACGGTATAGTTGGCGCGATAGACGCCAAATTCCCGCGCATAGTTCGCCACTGTAGTGATCGACGAGTAGGGGACGATGTGATAGACCCCGAAGTCGTCGCGTAATCCGATGGAACGAATCGTCATTTGCTCAACGGTGCCGGTTACCCCACCCGCAGTCACGTATTCACCCGTATTCATGCCGTTTTCAAATTGGATGAAGACACCTGTTATTACGTCTTTAACCAGCGTTTGCGCGCCGAAACTGATCGCCAGACCCAGTGCACCCGCACCGGCCAGCAGCGGCGCAATATTCAACCCGATCTGCGACAGAATGATCATGATGGTAATGGTGCTGATCACAATCGCCAACACGTTACGAAACAGCGTCAGGAGCGTGCGTTCACGGGCGCTTGGCCGCATGCCATTGCTCATCTCCAGCACCAGACGGTGTTCAATAATGCTCGCCAGAATCGTCCAACTGAACGTGGCGATAAACAGGATCAGCAGAATATGTACCAGCCCGCCGACCACCCGCTCACCGCTTTCAGTACTGAACCATTGGGTCAGGTTGAAAACATGCCAGGCATCGAGCAGAGAGAGCGTAACGGCCAGAACGACAATGACCCGCAGGATCTTCAAGCCACTGGGAATGTAGGAGTTAACCCGTTTCTCCAACAGCGGATAGCGGCGGTTCAGATCGTCAGGCAGTGAAATACGGCGCAGGATCCAGCGTGACATCAGTCCTGAAACCAACACCCCCACGCCAATCACCAGCAGACTTTTCACTGTGGCGCCCATCATGAACGTCAGGCTGTCGGGGGCATCGAACTGCGACAGGAAAAAAAGCACCACGAAGTAGGCGATGGCCAGCAGGTGCCATACGTGGCCCAGCCCACGCAGGATTACGCTGAAAAATGCCATGGAGCGTTCAGCGAGTTGGTTGATTTCGTTTTGGATGATTCTGTAATTTTGCGCTACCAACCCGATGGCATAGAGGGTCAAGGCCAGCATTACCACAAAATTCACCAGCGCCGCTACCTGATAACTGATTCGCATGGCGACGATCGGCACAACCACCATCAGCGAATACCCGATTAAGCCGCTCACCCAGGCTAAACGTCTATTCCAATAACGTGCCGTCGCGTCACTGATAGGAAAAGGCCGCAAATAGTCGAAGTTGGGGGAGAAAATCAGGCGCAATACGGCTTTGAAAAATTCGATAATGGCAAAGGCGCTAAGAAACAGGGCCTGCTGGCGGGCGACAACGGGACTACCACCGTTCACATATTGCGAAAAGATATTGCCAGCGGTCACGGCCATAGCAACCAGGGCGATATCGATGGTAAAAGCAGCCAGAATGCTGGCCGGTAATTTATACCAGGGGCCAGACGCGAGGCGGGCATTATGCCCCCAACTACCCATCCGTCGATAGATGGGGCCAATCAGAAAGCGCAGCAGATGGAACAGCACAAAGGTCGCGACGACCGTGGCGAGAAAGTAGGTCAAGGCGCGGAAAAAAGTCTGACTGTGAAACGTTCTTTTGGGGCCAGAGTCAATCGTCTGTTTTAACGTCTGTAACTTTTGCGTGGCGTGCGAAAAGGTGTTCTGCGTCAGAGTGGTCAGGCTGTCCAATAGCGTGGCGACCGGGGCGGGACGAGTGTCTGACGTCTTGGGTTCGCTGGTCGCAGCGGGTGCTTTTTCGTTGGAGGCGGCGCGGAGGTGTTCAATCAATTGAGCGCGGGCTTTGTCATCTTGTAAAATATCGGCCAGAGCGGTATAGGCTTGCTGATTCTCTTTTTCAGTACTGGCACTTTGCTGGGGCGGCGCTCCTGCAACGGGGGCGGCCTGGGCCTGTGGCAGCATCAACCAGAACAGCAGCAACAGGATGAATCGGAACAGTGTCGTCGGTGGGTGACAAGCCAATTTCGGCTTGATTCTTAGCAACATTTTTCCTCTCTTTTTTCCGGTGAAATCTATCACCTTGTAAATTCGTTACCTTTTAAAACGCATTGCTTTCTAAAAATGATTGCTTTCTAAAACTGGATGTTTTTTAAACTTGTTATTTTCCTAAACAAACAACCGTTATGCGCGTGACTTTTCAGCAAAAGGAGTAACGTAAACACCAATAAATCACGGTACAGGGTGACCAATGCAACTCAATGATTTTAGAAGGATTTTCGCAGGAGGCGAAGCAATCAGGATGCGCGGGCATCAACGACACCCGCGCGGCAGAACGTATCAGGAGACGTGCTGTAAAAACTCACGCAACCGGTCGCTGGGTGGGTTGCTGATCAGCGCATGCGGATCGCCATCTTCCGCGATGCGGCCTTTATCGATGAAAATCAACCGCGACGCCACTTTCTCAGCGAAACCAACTTCATGGGTGACGATGACCATGGTCATGCCTTCTTCCGCCAGATCTTTCATTACCGTCAGCACTTCATGACGCAATTCCGGATCGAGGGCAGACGTTGGCTCATCAAAAAGCATCAGCTTCGGCTTGACCGCCAGCGCACGGGCGATCGCCACGCGCTGCTGTTGACCACCGGAAAGCTCTGACGGGTAATGGTGCGCCCGCTCGGAAAGCCCGACTTTGGCCAGCAGCACTTTCGCCAACTTTTCAGCCTCAGGCTTTTTGGCGCCACGCACGCGGATTGGGCCAAACGCGACGTTTTCCAACGCGGTGAGATGCGGGAACAGATAAAACTGCTGGAACACCATACCCGCTTCCTGGCGGATCAGCCGTTCATCAACCTTGGGATCGTTAACCTTCAGGCCATCGACAATCAGGTCGCCTGTAGTGATCTCTTCCAGCTTATTGATGCAGCGCAGCAGCGTCGATTTACCCGACCCCGATGGGCCGATGATAACCACAACTTCACCCTGAGAAATGTGCAGATTGATGTCGTGGAGCACCTGGGTTTTACCAAAGTGTTTGGAGACGTTTTTAAAGTCAATCATATTATTTTCAGTTTTCTTTCCAACCGGCGCAGGACGAAGCTCAGCGCCAGTGTGATGATCAGGTAAATCACGGCCACGGCGGTCCAGATCTCCATTGCGCGGAAGTTACCGGCAATGATCTCCTGGCCCTGGCGAGTCAACTCGGCGACACCGATAACAATGAACAGCGAGGTGTCTTTGATACTCACGATCCATTGGTTACCCAACGGCGGCAGCATGCGGCGCAGCGCCAGCGGTGCGATCACGTAACGCAGGGTATCACGTCTGGACAGACCCAGCGCCAGACCGGCCTCTTTGAAGCCGCTGTGAATCGACAATACGGCTCCACGGGTGATTTCCGCAATGTAGGCACCGGAGTTGATGATAATGGTCACCACCGCAGCACTGAAGGGATCAATGCGTACAGGCATCATCATCGGCAGGGCGAAGTAGATAAACATCACCTGCACCACGATCGGGGTACCACGAATCAGCTCTATGAAAACCAAGGCAATATGACTGGAAACCCAGCCACCGAATGCGCGGGCAAAACCCGCCACGACGCCAATGATCAAGCCACCCAGCAACCCGAGGACTGAAATCCACAGGGTCATCTTGGCGCCTTCGAGCAGGATAGGGAGAGCAGGCCAGATGGCGCTCCATTCAAACTGCATGAATCTTCTCCTGGAAAATAACCGGCACTGACAAATGAGAATGCCGTCAGCGAAAGATCGTTAAACTTATCATTATCTGACTGAATCCAACCATTTGACTTAACTGGCTTAATATTGTCGACAAACGATCTATTCTCTGTAAAACGATCTATCCACTGTAAAACGATCTATTTGCCATAAAACAAGGTGTTAGCTGAAAAGGTAGCCTAACGAAGAGCGGGGCCATAAGTGGCCCCGTGCGCAGGTTAACCCACCATCAGACGTAACTGAAGGGTATCCGTCAATTACTTGGGTTCTACACCGAACCATTTCTTATAGATTTCAGCATAGGTACCGTTGTCACGCAGGGTCTTCAGCGCGGCATTGACCTTCTCGCGCAGATCGCTGCCTTTCGGGAACGCTACACCATATTGCTGGGCCTTGATGGAATCACCGACCGCTTTGAACTGACCATTACCCGCCGTTTTGATGAAGTACAGGATGTTTGGCGTATCGTGCAGAACCGCGTCGGCGCGGCCTGTGCCCAGTTCCAGATAGGCGTTATCGATATTTGGGAATTGACGCAGATCTTTGGTTTTGATGTTGGCCTTGGCGTAATCCACCGAACCGGTACCGCTCTTGACTGCCAGTACTTTACCGACCAGGTCTTGCTCACCTTTGATTTCGTTGTTATCCGTTTTGACCATAACGGTCAGGCCGCTGTTGTAGTAACCGTCGGAGAAGTCCACCGCGTTTTTACGCTCTGGGGTAATGGTGATGCCCGCCAGCGCCAGATCGATGTTGCGGGTTTGCAGCGCAGGGATGATACCGCTGAAATCCATAGGCTTCAGGGTGTATTCCAGCTTCAATTCTTTGGCGATGGCGTCCCACAGGTCGATATCGAAACCGACGTATTTGTCGCCTTGTTTGAATTCAAATGGAACGAATGCGGTGTCGGTGGCAACGATCAGTTTGTCTGCTGCGTGGGAGGAAACGGCGAAGGCCAGCGTCAGTGCGGCCAGGGAAACTTTCAAAATTGATTTCATGCGTGGCATTTCCTTTTTACTGTCTAGGTTTTATATGTTGCACATTGTGCTATGAAATAATCGTGCCAATAGTTAAGGCCGTTGTTTCGTAATGAGATTTTTCGCATAAAGACAGAAAAAGACTCTCACAAACGCTTTTTGCACCAAAATGGTGACCCGAAATAGTGCGCGGGATCGCAAATGGTGCATTGTTTTATCTTTAACCGGAAATAGGGGGAAAAACAATCGCCATTTAACAAAATATCTTTATTTGTGACCAATAACGCTAACTTTTGTAGAGCGAAACGGGTGTTGCTGCTGCAAGTGAGTGCAAAATAGACAGGCGCGGGCATTGGGTGACGCATAATTCAGAGAGGCGATGCGCAATGAATAGGCAAAAAAGGCAGTAATGAGGGGAATTGCATTACTGCCCGATTAACGTAACTGGCTGTCTTTACTGCCACGCCGATTGTATCCGGCATGATCGCGTTCCTGTTTATCCAACGCGTTTTGACAACTGATACAAAATTTGACGCCTTTCAGCGCCATTCTGCGCGCTTCAGGGATAGGTTCACCACATTCATGGCAATACAGTGCGCTTTCGCCCTGACCGAGGGCATGTCGTGCGCGTTGCACTGCGTCGTCAATGGTGGAATCGATCTGTTCCTGAACTGCACCATCTTGCGCCCAGCCACTGGCCATAATCTGGCTCCTTAAATGATGATAAAAACCTAGGCAACGCTATCACTATGAATAACGGGCTGATGGTTTTCGCCATCAACCCGCAATATCCACTTCTCAGGGTATGGATTGAAGCGCGTTCAAACACACTACATCTGAACCCGATACCAGGATCTGAACCCGATAAAAATTACTCGATGTTGGATTCAATGAACCACAGGTACTTGTCCAGGTCACGCGATGCGGCGGTAAACATATCAGCCGTATCTTCATCTTCTACTTCACTGATCGCCTTACGAATATCATTGGCGACGACGGCATAGCGATCGGCCAGTGCCTTCAGGTGCTCTTGCACAGTATGAATATTGGTTGGGTAACTTTTCAGTGGTGTCTTGTCATTCACAACCTGCACGGTTCCCAGAGCAACGCCGCCCAACTGTACGGCACGTTCTGCAAAGGTATCCTGATGGGCGGTGAGGGAAGTACGGAAACCGTCCAGCATCTCATGAACGCCGATAAAGTTCGCGCCGCGCATGTTCCAGTGTGCCTGTTTGGTGATGAGGGAAAGATCGATAAACTGAATCACCATCCGGTTCAGTACCTTAATCGTTTCCAACTTTACTTTTTCTTCCACATCATTTCGCGTATAGAGAAGATCAGAAGATTTCGTTTTCACCAGTTTAGCGGTACTCATAGAAATATCCTCTTGATTGTATCGTTTCATTCTGAATGTTTTTTTTAAACTACCATTAAATTATAGCAACGTTTTCTGATTTTGCCGGATAATATCGCCTATCGTTCAAATAGCCTATTTCGATAGGCAGATTCTTTCGTCAATATACTGTGGTTGGATTATCACACTGAATTATAACGTGGCAACGTTATCCAACGTCAACGCTGATAATAGTCATATATCGCGTCGCCCTGTTTAATAACCTGAGGGTTGATATAAGGCAAATCAACCTTGCGGAGGAAAAATATTTTTATCCTTATGTTTTATAATTGTTTTATTTCATTGAGCTAAAATGAGTATTATTTTCATTGCGTTATTTTTTGGTTGTAAATGCGAGGGGTAGACATATTTTGTGTGATTTTCCCACA
The DNA here is from genome assembly GCF_003332275.1 of Edaphovirga cremea. GTDB lineage: Bacteria > Pseudomonadota > Gammaproteobacteria > Enterobacterales > Enterobacteriaceae > Edaphovirga > Edaphovirga cremea. The sequence continues at coordinate 25,218 of NZ_QOVA01000029.1, forward strand.
ATGGAGAGGTGATCCACTCCTCACACGAAAGGGAAATCAGGCATGAAATTTCTGACACATTGGCATAATATTTCCGGATAAGGTGTCCCTGCGATGCTGATATTTCACTCCCCGCTGTGAGGGAATGTTGCAATATATATCAGCACCGAATTTCTCCCATTTCTCATGGCAGAATGTTTTTAATCACCGATCGTTTATATGCCTTTTTGCGCCACAATGAACAGCCGTGGAAAAGCCAGCAACACCCGGCCATCGGCGCGTGACGGGTACGCCCTGACGATCCCGGCGGTGTACTGCTCCAGAAATTCCTGCTGCTCGGATTCGTTGAGCGCATCGAGAAAAGGTCTGAGTCCGGTTGATCGCACCCACTCAACAATCGCCGACGGAGAAGGCATGACGTGAAAATAGGTGGTGCGCCAGATATCGATACTGACCGAGTGCGCGGCCAGTAAATCGTAATAGCGATCGACGGATTCAATTTTTACCCGCGTTGCCGCAGCGTCACCTATTTTGCTTTTCCAACTGTCACTGCCCGCCACGTCGCGCATTACCCGATGGCTCGGCTCTTCACGATTATCCGGCATCTGGATAGCCAGTATGCCGCGTGATGAGAGCTGCGCCATCAAATGCGGCAGCAATTGGACGTGATCGCCTACCCATTGCAGGGACGCGTTGGCATAAATGATGTCCTGTGGCGCGTCGGCCTGCCAGTGGCTGATATCAGCCTGGATAAATCGGCAGTCCGGCAGGCGCTTGCGTGCGCTGGCGAGCATGGCGGACGAGCTGTCGATACCGGTAATCGTGGCGTCGGGAAAGCGCCTGACCAGCAGTTCGGTAGAGTTACCCGGCCCGCAGCCCAGATCGGTTACCCGTTTGGCGGTGGCATTCTCGATTCTGGTCAGCAGCTCGTGCGCGGGACGGGTTCTTTCAGCTTCAAATTGACGATAAAGGTCGGGATTCCAATCCTGCATGGTGCGGCTCCGCGATGGCTAAGGTTGAGCCTAATGTGATAGCCGGACTGATCGCATTGAGCAAGTGAAGAATAGTAACGATCGTCGCATTTCTGTGATTAAACCATGAAAACAGTATGAATTTGTACGGTTGAGCCGCTAAAATATGTGCCCATTTTTTGGACGGCGAGCCGGGACAGACGATGAAAATTAATGTGATAGGCACCAGCGGCAGCGGTAAAAGCACCTTGGCCAGGCGTTTGGCGCAGGCACTGGCGATCCCTTACATTGAAATGGATAAAATCTACTGGCGCAAAGACTGGACGTTCACCCCCAAAGAAGAATTTGTGCAGCAGGTGGCGCAGGCGTTGGAAATACCCGACTGGGTGCTGGACGGCAACTATAAACGCACCCAGGAAATGAAATGGCGGGACGTTGATTGGGTGGTGTGGGTCGATTACGGTTTTTGTCGCACGCTGTGGCAAGCCGTGCGCCGTGCGACAACTCGCCTCTGGCGTCATCAGGAGCTCTGGCCCGACACCGGCAACTACGAAACATTGCAACGTTTGCTTTTTAGTCGCGAGTCGATCGTTTTATGGACGATAAAAACCTATCGACCGAACCGCGACAAATATCTGCGCATGATGGCGGATCCGCGCAACTCGCATATTCGCTTTATTCACCTGCGCTGTCCGGCAGATACCGAGCGTTTTGTTGCGTCGGTGGCGAATCACACCGTCAACCCTGGCTCTTGATTTGCCCGCTGAACAGTACCGCATCCAGCCGATCGATTCTTGCCGCGCAGTTATTGCAAAAACCGGTGCATAATCAATGCGTCAACCAGTCCTGCTTCGCGGTGCTGGTAGGCTTTGGGGACGGTACCAATTACGCTGAATCCCAGTTTTTTCCACAGGGCGATGGCTCGCGTATTGGTACTGACCACAAAATTGAACTGTATCGCGGTAAAGCCCAACGCCCGCGCCTGCTGCAAACAGTGTTCACCCAGCAAGCGGCCCAGCCCGGCACCGCGCTGGGCGGCATCCACCATGAACGAGGCATTCGCGACGTGCGATCCCAGATCGCGCTGGTTGGCGACCAGTTTGTACATCCCCACGATCCTTTCATCTGACCCTGTCGTCAGCGCGACGTAACAGCGCACGCCGGGGGCGAACCAATAGGCAAACGCATCTTCACGGGAGGTATCCGGGGCAAAAACGTAGGTGTCTGCCCCGGCGATTACATGCTGAAACAGGGGCCACATTTGATCGAAGTCAGTGGGCGTAGCGATGCGAATTTGCATGATGGCTCCTTACGGTGAATAAGCGGGGATTTACTTTTTAACGTGCTGATGACGTGGTTTGGTATCCACATCCTGAATGTTTGGCTTGGGTTTTATGGTCATTGTCGCGCCCATCGAGGCGCTGATGATAGCAGCCAACGCCAGCCATTGCGTCAGCGTCAGGTGTTCATTCAGAAAGATCATGCCGGATAGCGCCGCCATGGCCGGTTCAATGCTCATCAAGGTGCCGAAAGTGCGGGTAGGGAGGCGGGTCAGCGCCACCATTTCCAGCGAATAGGGCAATGCACTGGAAAGCACGGCGACGGCCAGCGCCAGAGGCAATAGCGACGGGCTGAAAATCGCCAGCCCGGATTGCATGATCCCAATCGGGCAAAATATCAGCGCGCCAACCAGCGAACCCAATGCCACCGTTCCGTGGCCATTATTGCTGCCCGCCTTCTGACCGGCAATAATATATACCGCCCAACAGGCGCCGGCCCCTAGCGCAAAGAGCGCCCCGGATACATCAATACTGCCGATATTCTCGCCGAGCGGTAACAGGAAGTACAAACCAAGCACCGCCAGCGTCACCCATAAGAAATCAATCGGGCGCCGAGAGGAAAGCATCGAGACGGCCAACGGCCCGGTGAACTCCAGCGCGACCGCAATACCCAGCGGCACGGTACGGATGGACATATAAAACAGATAGTTCATGCTGCCCAGCGCCAGTCCATAGACCAGCAGCGGCAGGCGGTTGCCTGGGCTCAGGCGCATTCGCCACGGTTTGAAAATGGCAAAAAGAATCAATGTCCCCAGACCGAGACGCAGTGCGGTAATGCCCGGTGCGCCGACCAATGGGAACAGCAACTTGGCCAGAGAGGCGCCACCCTGAATCGAGATCATCGCTATCACCAGAAGCGTGACGGGTAATAGCGGAGACGGGGAGGTAGATTTCAACAACGTGGACATCCCTTTAGCCTTTTCTTACAGACACTAACGCGGATACCGCCCGGTCGTGCTGTAGCGAACATGAAAAATGACAGTGTAAAGGAATTGCTTACTGAGTTGTGGGATTTACGTAAACATTTTTTTAACAGTTCAACAGGAGGAACTCGTTGTAATCGATGGTTTTTTAGACAATCTTGTAAGAATCATCCGCATTCGGTAAAAAGTTCCATAAAAAACGAGGATAAAGAAAATCCGAAAAAGTGCTTTTTTTTAAGAAGATACACCGTGCTAGAAACCTCCTGTTACACGATAGGATCGTTTAGACATCTTATAAGAGGGAGAGTTTCCCCCTATTTTTTGTTATATTTATGTCGTGAAGGTAATTAATTTTCTCATTTGAGGTGGGTATGAAAAAAATTGCATGTCTTTCAGCTTTAGCTTGCGTATTAGCTATCGGCGCAACCAGCGCATTTGCAGGTCAGAGTACGGTTACCGGTGGTTACGCGCAGGGTGATGCGCAAGGCGTTATCAACAAAGCCAAAGGTTTCAACTTAAAATACCGCTATGAATTCGACAACAGCAATCCACTGGGTGTAATCGGTTCTTTCACCTACATTACTCGAAACGAAAATAGCAATGGCGAATACATCAAGGGCCAGTACTACGGTATCACCGCAGGTCCTGCTTACCGTCTGAATGACTGGGCAAGCATCTATGGTGTTGTTGGTTTCGGTACAGGTCAATTCGACTTCCGTGACAACGACAACAGCACCAAGAACCGCAACAGCGATGTGGGCGTTTCTTACGGTGCGGGTCTGCAGTTCAATCCAATGGAAAACGTGGCGCTTGACGTTTCCTACGAACAAAGCCGTATCCGCAGCGTGGATGTCGGTACCTGGATCGCAGGTGTAGGTTACCGTTTCTAAGGCCCCTGGCCTGATAACGTAATCTCAGCAAAACGGCCCTTTTCGGGCCGTTTTCTATTATCCTCAAAGCAATACATTCTCAAAGCCATGCATTCTCAAAGCCAGGCATTCTCAAAGCAGTCTACAACGAAGTATTGTTTTCCTCCGTTATCCCGCTCCTGCACAGTGACAGTTACATCGGTGGGATGGTGCCATCTTTACCGGCAGAGACGCCACGGGCGATCAGATTACCCTGGGTATCTTTCTGTGCGGACACAATGACATGGACGCCCGGCTTCAGCAGGCTGCGATCGCTGGGATAGATCGTCACGATCGGGACATTGTCAGGAACCACCACCGTCTTCTCTTTATCACCATATTTCAGGGTGAGGGTTCGTCCCTGGGTATTGACCAATTTCCCGACGGTGCCGTTGGTCATGGTATTCATGCTGCCATCGGCTGATTCAAACGGCCTGAAACCTTCGCCGCTGCCGCGCAGGCTCGGGGCAAAAACGTGCACCTCCAGCGCCTTCAGCGTGCCGTCAGATTGGGGGACAGCGGCTGTGCCGATAAAACTGTCGGTTTTGATATCCTCAATTTTACCTTTCACGACGCCATTGACGCGGGTTTTGTCGGTGAGTTGTACGCTGATTTTTTCACCTTTGCGATCGGTGATTTGCATTGACGTCTCGTTGACCGAATCGATGGTTCCACGCAGCGGGGCGACCGCATTTTCCTCTGCTTTGACGAGGCCGCTGCACAGCAGCAACGAGCCGAGCAACAGGCTGGCCAGTTTCGGGACTGAATTCATCTTTATCTCCTGCTTGAACGAGGGCGGGCACGGAGAGAACCATTTCGCTCCATGGCGGATTAAGCGTGGCCTAAAAATCGCCAAGGGGTTCGATGAAGCGCCAACAATTTTGTCATCAAAGGTTTCTACCGGAAATGTCTGAGCGGCAGTCAAATAAGGGAAATGGCCTATACTCTTGCCAACACCAGAAATCAGGCGCATCAGCCAATAACTATTTTGTTATTAACCAGCCGTTAATAACGACCAGACTTTTTAGGGATTTACTTTATAGATGGATTATTTGCGTAGCACGTTCGTTATTTTAACCGTGATTATGACCATTCTGACGCTATTGCCCTTTTGGCGGAATCAGGCGTGGTGGGTGCGAGTCTGGGATTTTCCCCGCTTACAGATGGCGACGCTGTCGCTGCTGTTTTTCCTGACAGAAATGGCACTGATGCCATTCGGTGGCCCGGCGGCGCAAATCGTTATTGTCCTTTCCATGGCCTGCGCGATTTACCACGCCCTGTGGATTTTGCCTTACACGCGTTTGTACCCAAAACAGGTGCGGGCGTCGCGCCTGAACAATCTGCCGACGCTTAAAATCGTGACGGCCAATGTGCTGATGACCAACCAGCAAAGCGATAAACTGTTGGCGCTCGTTGAACAACATCAGCCCGATATTCTGGTGACACTGGAGACCGATCTCTGGTGGCAGGCGCAGCTCAATGTATTGGAAAACGACTATCAGCACACCCTGAAATGCCCGCAGGACAATCTGTATGGCATGCACGTCTATTCCCGTCTGCCCATGCAGGACCCGCTGATCCAGTGTGTGGTGGCCGAGGGTATTCCATCGATGCATTTTCGCGTCACGCTGGACTCGGGTGATGAGGTGGTTTTGCATTGCCTGCACCCGATGCCGCCGAGTCCGACGGAGGACGACGAGTCAACCAATCGTGATGGCGAGCTCGTCGCTGTCGGGCACACTGCGGCGAGGGCGAGTTTTCCGACTGTCGTCACGGGCGATCTGAATGACGTGGCGTGGTCACGCACCACCCGCTTGTTTATGAAGATCAGCGGACTGCTCGATCCGCGCCGTGGCCGTGGAATGTTCAATACATTTCATGCCACTTTTCACTTCCTGCGCTGGCCGCTGGATCACGTTTTCCACAGTAAAGACTTCACGCTGCGCGATCTGCAACGCCTGCCGGAAATAGGCTCCGATCACTTCCCGATATTGGTCGAGTTGGCGCTGAATCCGCGCGTAGGCAAGGGGCAGCGGGGACTGGAGATTGAACCGGGAGATCAGTTTGAAGCGCGGGAAAAAATGAACAATGCGGGCGTCAAAAGCCGTCATGTGCATACTGCGGAAAATTAGCGTTGCGATGCGGGGTTTGCAAACGGAAAAATAAAAAAAGCACCCACAAAACCGCAATGTGGGTGCCCTGTCCCTAATTCAGTGTGGCTGCCATCGGGCGAGATTCATAAGCACTATAACGCCATAGATCTGCGGTTACTGATCGGGGAAAATCAGCGTATTTCCCGGTGCTTCGCTTTGAATATGCAGGAAGTTCAGGTGACGCTCATACTGGTCAAGAATGTCATTGATGATCTGCTCTTTGCTGTAATCCATCAAATCATTGCCCTGTGTGCCCTCAAGCAGGTAGGTTTCGAGACGGTAATAGTGCGATTTGCCCGAGCGTGCGCGATAGGTGAATGCCGGAACGGAATAGCGATGCGGCCAGATCTGGTAAACGAAGTTCTGTTCATCGCCCAGACGCACCAGCAGTTCCAGATGATTCAGCCGCTCGTCATCTTTCGGTGGCAGTTCGTTGAATTGCACTTTGGCGCCGCGCAGCGCCAACTCCCGTGCCACCTCCTGCATGGCTGGGCGACACACGGTATCGAGCATTTTCATTGTGTAGGTCGTGCCAGGGTAATTCATTACCCGCGACAAACGTTGCTTCCAGTTCAGCACTTCATCGCCAGACACTGGCGTAGGGGCGGGCGTTTGCTGTGAACTGGCTTTGCGGTAATCCTCAACTTTCAATGATTTGTACAATCCTGCCATGACGAAGAAAATCACAAAGCTGAACGGCAGCCCCATAATCACCGTCGCGTTTTGCAGGGCGGTGACACCGTCGGTCATCAGCATGCCCAGCGTCAGTAAGCCAATCGTCACCGACCAGAAGATGCGCAGCCAGGTAGGGGAATCATTATTGATATCGGCCAGACGGGAGGTGAAATTCCCCAGCACCAGCGAACCAGAATCCGCCGATGTGACGTAAAACAGCAGGCCGGTGATGGTCGCAACAGAGGCGCTCAGGGTAAATCCGGGATACTGCGCCAACAGGCTATAGAAACCGCGTTCCGGGAACTCCATCACTTCGTTGGCAAACGCGATGTTGCCATGAATGATCTGGTACAGCGCGCTATTGCCGAAAATCGACAGCCAGAGCAGGGTAAAGACGAAAGGAATAATCAGCGTGCCAACCACAAATTGACGGATTGTACGGCCACGAGAAATACGCGCCAGGAACAGACCAACAAACGGCGACCACGCCACCCACCACGCCCAGAAGAACAGCGTCCAGCTATTCATCCACTGGGTCGGGCGATCGAAGGCGAAACTGTTGAGCGTCATGCCCATAAAGCGATTGACGTAGTCACCCACGTTGAGCACCAGTGCATTGAGCAGGAACTCGGTGTCTCCCCAAAACAGCAGGAACAGGATCAATCCCAGCGCCAGCAAAACGTTAAGTTCCGAGAGAATACGGATGCCTTTGTTGACACCCGACGTCACGGACACCGTTGCCATAATGACCGACAGCAGAATGAGCGCAGCCTGCACCGTCAGGTTTTCCGGGATATGGAACAGGACTTTCAGGCCGTAGTTAAGCTGTACCACACCGATCCCCAGCGTGGTGGCGATGCCGAAAATAGTCCCGACGACCGCCGCGATATCCACGCTATGGCCGATGGGGCCGTAGATTTTTTTGCCAAAGATCGGGTAGAGCGCCGAGCGGATGGTCAAGGGCAGGTTATAGCGATAACTGAAGTAACCGAGCGCAATTCCCATTAACGCATACATCGACCAGCCGGTCAGCCCGTAGTGGAACAGGGTCCAGACCATCGCCTGTCGCGCGGCTTCCAGCGTCTGTCCCTGACCTTCAGGTGGCATCATATATTGCGTTACTGGCTCAGCCACCGAAAAGAACATCAGGTCGATGCCGATCCCCGCAGCGAACAGCATCGCTGCCCAACTCATCAGGCTGAATTCCGGTTTCGATTGCTCTGGCCCGAGCTTGATTGAGCCATAACGCGACGTCGCGATGTAAATCACAAAGACGATATACAGCGTGGCCGCCAGCAGGTAGTACCAGCCAAACGTCGCTGATACCCAATTGAGCGCCACGCCGATCCCTTTATTGGAGAGATCGGTATAAAAAATAGTCATGAGACAGAACGCGAGAATCAACCCCGCGGACGTAAAGAACACCACTGGATTTAACGTATCTTTTTGCGGTTTTGTGTCGATGTCTGAAGCTGCCATCGTTTCCCCTGCACAAGTTTAAAAGGGCACTTGATGGTTAAGCGCGCCTTAGCGCATATCAAGATAAAAAAGCCGATCACAGGAGATCCGCTGAGTACACTTGCCAGCAAATGCGTATGAAAAAAACACCGATCCAAACTGTTTCGTAGCAAGATCCGTGGATTAACGCCTGAATATCAACAACATCCAATCAAATCCCATACAAATCGTTAACGTGTCGGTAATGAAATATATTCATTTTTAATTGAACGTTCAATCAAAAAAAAGTTTAATGGAGTCAGTAGCAGGCCAAACGGTCGTCAAAAAAACCGTTGTTGATGTCAAAAAGCCGTCGTTGATCGCCAGGAAAAATCTTGCTGACGGCATTCATTGATTGAATTTATAGGAGTCGAGATCCGTGCCCAAGGTAGGAATGCAGCCGATCAGACGGCAGCAATTAATCGAGGCGACGCTGGCCGCCGTGAACGAAGTGGGGATGCACGACGCCTCCATTTCGCAGATTGCGCGTCGTGCGGGGGTCTCCAACGGTATCATCAGTCACTACTTCCGTGACAAGAATGGCCTGCTGGAAGCCACCATGCGCTATTTAATCAACCACCTTGGTGAATCGGTCAGGCAGCGCTTGCGGGCACAGACCGAAAACGCCCCACGGGCACGATTGCGCGCTATCGCTGAAGGTAATTTCGACGATAGCCAGACCAACAGTGCGGCGATGAAAACCTGGCTGGCGTTTTGGGCGAGCAGCATGCACAGCCCGCAACTTCATCGGTTGCAGCAGGTGAATAGTCGCCGACTCTATTCAAATTTATGCGCTGAGTTCAGGCGCTGTCTACCGCGTGAGAAAGCGCGGCTCGCCGCCAAAGGTATGGCCGGTCTGATCGATGGATTGTGGTTGCGCAGTGCGTTGAGCGGGGAACGTTTCAACCGCCAGGAAGCACTACTGATTACCCATCAATACATTGAGGATCAATTGGCCAGCGAGCATCAACCGAATGGCGTCCAGTAGTAAAAAAGACAGGAGAGACCATGTCTATCAATAAGTTACAAAATTTGCGCTACGGCATGCAAAAGCTTTATATCAACGGGGCTTATGTCGACAGCGCCCGTGGCAATACCTTCGATGCCGTGAATCCCGCCAATGGTGAAGTCATTGCGCAAATCCAGGCGGCCTGCGCGGAGGATGTGGACAAGGCGGTTGCTGCCGCAGAGCAAGGTCAGAAAGTGTGGGCGGCAATGACGGCAATGGAGCGTTCGCGCATTCTGCGTCGTGCCGTGGATATTCTGCGTGACCGTAACGATGAACTGGCGGCGATTGAAACCGCAGACACCGGCAAACCCCTGTCCGAAACGCTGGCGGTGGACATCGTGACCGGTGCCGACGTGCTGGAATATTATGCGGGCCTGATCCCGGCCATTGAAGGGCAGCAGATCCCATTGCGCGACAGTTCATTTGTTTACACCCGCCGTGAGCCGCTGGGCGTGGTCGCCGGTATCGGTGCCTGGAACTATCCGATTCAGATCGCGCTGTGGAAATCTGCCCCGGCACTGGCGGCGGGCAACGCCATGATCTTCAAACCGAGTGAAGTGACCTCCCTGACGGCGCTGAAGCTGGCGGAAATTTACACCGAGGCCGGCGTGCCAGACGGCGTGTTCAACGTACTGACCGGCAGCGGTATTGGCGTCGGACAGATGCTTACCGAGCATCCGGGAATTGCGAAGATCTCTTTCACCGGGGGCGTTGCCAGCGGCAAAAAAGTCATGGCTAACGCCGCCGGATCGACGCTGAAAGACGTCACGATGGAATTGGGGGGGAAATCGCCGCTGATCATTTTCGCCGATGCCGATCTCGATAAAGCGGCCGACATCGCCATGATGGCGAATTTCTACAGTTCGGGGCAGGTCTGCACCAACGGTACGCGGGTGTTTGTCCCTGAAGCGTTGCTGGCGGTGTTTGAGCAGAAGATCGTTGAGCGCGTCAACCGTATCCGCATTGGCGACCCGAGCGACATCAACGTCAATTTTGGCCCGCTGGTCAGTTTCCAGCACCGCGATTGCGTGATGCGTTATATCGACACCGGGAAAAGTCAGGGCGCAACGCTGCTGACGGGCGGCGATTGTCTGACCGAAGGCGCTCTGGCGCACGGCGCTTACGTTGCACCAACCGTATTCACCCAGTGCCGTGATGATATGCAAATTGTCCGTGAAGAGATCTTCGGGCCGGTGATGAGTATTCTCACCTATAAGACGGAAGAGGAAGTCATTCGGCGCGCCAATAATACCGAGTACGGTTTGGCGGCAGGGGTGGTTACGCAGGATTTGAACCGTGCGCATCGGGTAATCCATCAGCTACAAGCGGGTATCTGCTGGATCAATACCTGGGGCGAATCGGCGGCGGAAATGCCCGTCGGTGGCTATAAACATTCTGGCGTAGGTCGTGAAAATGGCCTCAGCACGCTGGAACATTACACGCAGATTAAATCAGTACAGGTTGAGTTGGGTAGCTTCAGCTCTGTTTTTTAATTCCAAACAGGAGGAGATATCCATTGGATTACGATTACATCATCATCGGTGCCGGTTCGGCAGGTAACGTGCTGGCAACCCGTTTGACGGAAGATACCGACGTAAAAGTCTTGTTGCTTGAGGCTGGTGGCCCGGATTACCGTCTGGATTTCCGTACGCAAATGCCCGCAGCGCTGGCGTTTCCACTGCAAGGCAAGCGCTACAACTGGGCGTATGAAACCGATCCTGAGCCGCATATGAATAACCGCCGCATGGAGTGCGGGCGCGGCAAAGGGCTGGGCGGTTCGTCCCTGATTAACGGTATGTGCTACATCCGCGGCAATGCGATGGATTTTGACAACTGGGCCAGCGCGCCGGGGCTGGAGGAGTGGAGTTACCTGCACTGCCTGCCGTACTTTCGCAAAGCGGAAACCCGCGATATCGGTGCCAATGATTTCCACGGTGGTGACGGGCCGGTCAGCGTGACCACACCCAAAAATGGCAACAATCCGCTGTTTCATGCGATGGTCGACGCCGGTGTACAGGCGGGTTATCCGCGAACCGACGATCTGAATGGTTATCAGCAGGAAGGTTTCGGTCCGATGGATCGCACCGTGACCCCAAAAGGGCGTCGCGCCAGCACGGCACGCGGTTATCTCGATCAGGCGCGTTCACGCAACAATCTGACCATTGTGACCCATGCGCTGACCGACCGGATCCTGTTCGACGGAAAACGCGCGGTTGGCGTCAGCTACTTCAAGGGCGATGAATACACCAGCAAGACGGCCCATGCACGCCGTGAAGTTTTGCTGTGCGGCGGTGCGATCGCCTCGCCGCAAATCTTGCAGCGCTCGGGCGTAGGCCCGGCAGAATTGCTGGCCCGTCTGGATATTCCGCTGGTGCACGATCTGCCCGGCGTCGGGGAGAACCTGCAGGATCACCTTGAGATGTATCTGCAATACAGCTGCAAGGAGCCGGTCTCGCTTTATCCGGCGTTGCAGTGGTTCAATCAGCCGAAAATTGGCGCCGAATGGCTGTTCAACGGTACCGGCGTCGGCGCCAGTAATCAGTTCGAGGCGGGCGGGTTTATCCGTAGTCGCGAAGAGTTTGCCTGGCCGAATATTCAGTACCATTTCCTGCCGGTCGCCATCAACTATAACGGCAGCAACGCGGTGAAAGAGCATGGTTTTCAGGCGCATGTCGGTTCGATGCGCTCCCCGAGCCGTGGCCGGGTGCAGGTGAAATCGAAAGATCCGCGCCAGCATCCCAGCATTCTGTTCAACTATATGTCGAGCGAACAGGACTGGCATGAGTTTCGCGATGCGATTCGCATCACCCGCGAGATTATGGCGCAGCCTGCGCTGGACAAATACCGTGGTCGTGAGATTAGCCCCGGCGTTGATGTCCAAAGCGATGACCAACTGGATGCATTCATTCGGGAACATGCCGAGACGGCGTTCCATCCATCATGCTCATGTAAAATGGGTGAGGATGAGATGGCCGTGGTTGACGGCCAGGGACGGGTGCATGGCCTGCAAGGGTTACGGGTGGTCGATGCGTCAATCATGCCGCAAATCATTACCGGGAATCTCAACGCCACGACCATTATGATTGCAGAGAAAATCGCCGATCGTATCCGTGACCGTCAACCATTGGCAAAAAGCAGCGCCGCGTATTTCGTTGCGGGTGATGCGCCGGTGCGGAAATCGCCAGAGAAGAAAATCGCGTAATATTGCTGCCCCAAGGCATAATCATAAGAGATAATCATTCCCGGTTATCTCTTTTTTGTCTGGTATTCATTGAACCCAGGAGCGGGTATGCAACTGATTTGGCAGGATCTCCATCATTCACAACTGAGTGCGGCCCAACTTTATGCGATTCTGGCGCTGCGATGTGAGGTCTTTGTTGTCGAGCAACACTGCCCGTATCAGGATGTCGACGGTCTGGATTTGGTTGGCGGAAATCGCCATGTGATCGCCTGGCAAGACGGCAAGCTATTGGCCTATTTACGTATACTTGAAAATAGACGTATTCTTGAAAATAGAAGTATTCTTGAAAACAGTCGCATTTTGGAACGTGGCGATGCTGTCGGCGAGGTGGCGATCGGTCGGGTGATTATTGCCCCTGAGGCGCGCGGTTTGAAACTCGGCTACACGCTGATGGAAAAGGCATTGCTGGCGTGCGACGCGCATTGGCCGCAGGCTGGCATCGTACTTTCCGCGCAGGCGCATCTGCAAAAGTTCTATGCCAGTTTTGGCTTCGTTACCACTTCAGAGGTTTACGACGAAGACGGTATCCCGCATATCGATATGCGGCGCGTTTAATTGTAGTCAATCTTTCTCTGTTGAAATAAATCCACGGGCATACAAAAGAGGCATAACGTGGGCAAAAAAAACGCCGCATGAATAATCATTCTATTCCATCTTTTAATAATATATCGGAACGATGGAAACAGGTGAGGATGATGTCAAAAATAAGTATAGGTTACACTGGTCAGCGTATTTCAGCTGTGACGGGAAATTATTTGTTGGGTAACGGCTACCGGGGGTTTAATCCTGTCCTGAAACGTTTTGCGAGTCAGGACAGTCTGAGCCCGTTTAGTATCGGCGGGGCAAATGGTTTTGCCTACGTTGAAGGCGATCCCATTAATTTCCGTGATCCAACAGGGCACGGAATTAAGTGGTTGTTGGCACTGTTTGGAGTTGGGGCGGGAAGAAAAGCTGCCAAAAAGACAGCGAAAGTGGCGACAGTCACTGCTACAAACGTAATGGACGCAGAAGTGATACCCACTATTGGCGCCGATGTGATCAGATCGGTGCCAACAGTCGCGACAGAGGGAGTGTCGGGCCTTGGATCTGAGCAAGATGCCATTTTGAGAGAAATAGACGAGAACCTGGCCGCAGGCACCCTTCCAGAGGAAGGTAGTCTTATTCACGATCCGGAAGTGTTTAAAAAAATAGGCACCCGCGAAAAACAATTCAAAATCTATCAGAATAGAGAAGTTGCACAACGAGTTTATGACAATGTCGCAAGAACTCACAGTAACCCCTTGCCCTCTGGAAAGGTAAATATGCAGGTTGGTGCGCTGTCAAAATATTACTCTGAGTCAGAGATAGAAAATGTGATTGCCTCCTCTACAGAGGGACACAAACGGGTACTGCAAGTGGGTCAGAATGAAACGATGATAACGGCAGCCGCCTACGGCAATATTATAGATGACACGTCAGCTGTCACAAATGCCGCCAATAGAATCAGAAGACCGCTTTAGCGTTCTTTCAAGGTCAATTTGTCGGCTGTGCGTTAGTGGTGATAATGACGGACAACTATCATAATCAGGTAGGGAGTTACCATGATTTTGAGTAGGAATTACTGCAATAAACGCTGTGCGATGCGCTTGAGTTCTGCGGCAAGCTTATGGGTTTCGATCTGTTGGGTGGAATGGCATGCAGCGGTTGAATGGCGAATCACTAGATGCGTCGGTAGAATCAAGGAGAGATTCTCGTCCGTTGGCCCATCGCTCAGGCGTTTGACCAGTCTTTCAATGGCTTCTTTCCCCAACAGACTGAAATCCTGTGAGACCGTCGTCAGCGCAGGGAAGAAGAATTCGCTGTCTTGCGTATCGTCGTAGCCAATAACCGATACCTGCTGAGGAATCAATATTCCCTGCTGATGCAATGCGCTGAGTACGCCCAATGCCATTTGATCGTTGCCCACCAAAATAGCGCTGAAGGGCGGGCAGGTACGGATTATTTCCTGCGTACATTGATAACCGCTCGCCGAACTCCAATCGCCCACAACGCTACCCACCGGGGTAAGCCCCTGTTTTTCCAATGCGCTAATCCAACTCTGCTGGCGCATGCGGGCTGACACCGAGCTCAGCGGCCCATTGAGCAACACAAAATCCCGATGCCCCAGGCTCACCAGATAATCGACGCTGGCAGTCGACGCATCCTGTGGATTGAAGATGATCTGGAAGACGCTGGAATCTGGCTCGACATCGAGGAACAGGCACGGGGTGCTTTCATTGCTGCTGTTCAATGCACAGGCATCTGCTGTCTCAAGCGGAGCGTTGATGATGATGCCATCGACCCGCTGCGCCTTCAGTTCGTTGATAGCCTGTTGAATATCAGCACGTTGGGTTCCACCAATAATGGCGATCACCACATGATAATTCAGCGGTTCAGCATGCGCCTTGATGGCAGAAGCGATTTGCGAGGGCGCGTGAAACGAAAGGGAAGTGGTAACCAGACCGACCGTGAAAGTTTGCTTTCCTGCCAACTGCTGCGCCATACGGTTCGGTACATAGTCCAGCATAGCGATAGCAAGCTCGACGCGCTCCCGCGTTTCGTCCGAGACGTGCGTGGAGTTATGGAGCACGCGAGAGACGGTCTGGTATGACACGCCGGCATGGCGGGCAACGTCATTCAGGGTGGCTGACTTCGGTTTCATCCGGCATTTTCCTCAGAGATCACTGGGATATAGCCTATCAGTAAAGCGACTCACTGTTAACGCGTCTGCCGTAATCAATTCAGTTGTGAGACGCACACTCTTCTCGGTCCGGTTGGGTTATTTGTTCTTTTTGGCGATTGATCAGATAGCTCAAACCGGATTGAGTCCCTTTAAATTATCTACTATTAAGCTGAGCTACCCGATTATATAATTTTTGAAAACAGTCGGAGGGAGCCCCAGCGTACCGCTCAGTGGTACTGAAAACTCACTATAAAAACTTCATGGTAAACAACCACACCAGTAAGTTGATGGTGATTAAGAATAAACCGAAGCAACCTCTTTGAATTATATGGCGTTCTCTAATTTTCTATGTGATTTGGAAAATTTTCCATTGAAAATAAAGTTGATGTCGTTATTATAGGCTAAAGCAATATGTTTATATTACCAATGTATGCATACAAAGATTTGATGATATATCAGTCGTATGTACACAGTTATCATTTGAGGAGATAATAGGAATCTTCTTAGCGCAATTCGTTGATAACTAAATTGTTGTAAAAATTAATAACATGTTGCATTTATGCTTAATGATATAAGCATTTATGTTGATAAAATGGATGGTGACAAAATTAATAGAGATATTCTGATGAACGGAAAATCATTGGAAAAAACATCTAGAGTAAAGTTTTGTCATTGCGAAGGATTGTATGATAGACATGAGAAAGCCCCTAAACCGTTTCGCTTTACACCTCGTATTCGCCCTTCCTCCCATTCTGAACTATAAGAATAAATTACTATTCTTTTATCAAAATAAATGTTACGCGATGATTATTCATGTTTTTTCATTGCTGGCTATTATTTGGGATAGTTTTTTAAATATCCCCATTTTAATATTTCATAAACATTATCATTACAATAATTACTAAATTTTTACTAATTTAAAACCAGGTAAAATCATTTATGAAAATATATTCATTAGCCCTGATAGTAGGTCCACTAAACCTGTTATTAGCCCCCGCTGTCTATGCGTTTGAGACGATTAATAATGGCCAGATCGTCACTGTTCCAGGAACACAAAATTCTCCGTGGACGACTACTGGCATGTCGGTGGGTGAGACTAACGCGGGCACGTTGCTGATCCAGGACGGTGGGAGTGTAACATCCACGGATGCCTCTTACATTGGCAGGCTCACCAATGCGACGGGCCTTGTCGAGGTGTCCGATGTTGGTTCACAGTGGAATATTAGCAGCAATCTAACTATGGGCTACTACGCCACTGGCACACTCAACATTAGCGCGGGCGGCGTGGTGAGCAATACCTCGGCTTATATGGGCCGCGAAGACGGGGCGACAGGCGTTGTTAACGTGTCCGGTGCCGGGTCGCTATGGAGTAATGAGAGCCTCAATATTGGCTTCTATGGTGATGGCACGCTCAACATTAACGACGGCGGCAAGGTTACCAACACAGGACTTGGCATTCTCGGCAACTACGTTGGGTCGACGGGTACCGTCAATGTGTCGACTGGTGGTTTGTGGGATATAACCCAGAGCCTCTTTGTTGGCCGCGCCGGTATTGGCACGCTCACCATTAGCGAGG
>NZ_QOVA01000003.1 GCF_003332275.1 Edaphovirga cremea
CAGGCATCAAACAAATAACAAAGCCCTGTACGCAAGTACGGGGCTTTGTTATTTGCTGCAACCCGGTAATTGCCTTTTCGGGCAGAGAGTAGGACAAATCCGTCGGGAACGGATTTGAGCAGCGCATAGCGCTGACCCGAAGGGCGCAGGGCAGGAGCCCGGCGTAAACTGCCAGGCATCAAACAAAGTAAAGAACCTCAGTCGAGAGACTGGGGTTTTTTGCTTTGCTGCTACCCGATAATTCCCTCTTCGATCAGTCTACTTTATTCATAACGTAACTCCGGCCATTTTCTCTTTTCTACTCTTGTAAGATCTAAGCCCGGTGCGGCCGGATGAAACTTTTTCACCTACAAAATGCAGGCTCGACATTAAGAATAAAAAGCGTTAATGTCGGGCATCTAGAAGTCTAAACGTATAAACGTATGTTGTGAGGAAAGAAGGCGATGCCAATTCGGGTTCCAGATGAGTTACCAGCGGTGAGCTTTTTGCGCAACGAGAACGTCTTTGTGATGACGTCTTCTCGTGCTAAAACTCAGGAAATCCGTCCCTTGAAGGTGCTGGTTTTGAATCTGATGCCGAAGAAGATAGAAACTGAGAACCAATTTCTCCGCTTGCTATCCAATTCACCGCTGCAAATTGATATCCAGCTGTTACGTATTGACAGCCGGGAGTCAAAGAATACCCCCACAGAGCATTTGAATAATTTCTACTGCGACTTTGAAGATATTCAGAACGAGAATTTTGATGGCTTAATCGTGACTGGCGCTCCGCTGGGCTTGGTTGATTTCTGTGATGTTGCTTATTGGCCACAGATAGAAAGAATTGTTCACTGGGCCAAAGAGCACGTTACATCGACCCTATTTGTCTGTTGGGCAGTTCAGGCCGCGCTAAATGTCCTGTATGGCATGCCGAAAATGACCCGTGAAGTGAAGCTATCGGGTGTTTATCAGCATCAGACATTACAGCCTCTGGCACTTTTGACCCGAGGTTTTGATGAGACCTTTCTTGCTCCGCATTCACGTTACGCAGACTTTCCAATAGAAGAACTGCGTAAGTATACCGATCTGGATATCTTGGTTGAATCTGAAGAAGCAGGGGCTTATCTCTTTGCCACTAAAGATAAACGTATGGCTTTCGTCACTGGGCATCCTGAATACGATACAGCAACGCTGGCCGGAGAATATTTACGCGATCTTGCAGCCGGTTTGACGCCAGCCTTGCCTGTAAACTATTTCCCACAGGACAATCCAGAGCTCTCACCTAAGGCTTCTTGGCGTAGCCATGGTCATCTGCTGTTTTCTAACTGGCTTAACTATTACGTCTACCAGATAACGCCTTTCGATTTACGGCAAATGAATCCAACTCTCGAGTAATCACTTCTTAAGACAGTGACCAAATAAAGGTCACTGTCTTCACCTCTTTTGATCACATTTCTGCATCTTACACCCCTCATTTTTTGTCATAACTCTGATTAATCAACAGGTTAAACAATAATTTATGCATTAATGGAATAGCATCTCTATTACGATGACTTTACACATTAATTTAACATATTGATAACTAAGGTTTATTAAAATAATTTAAAATAAAATGGAAATGGTTTTTGATTTTTTGTTTTTATTGATTACTCTTAGAGCTGTCGGGGCGAAAATCAAACAGTGATAAATCCCTCCCTGACAGTGATTCCAACATGACTCATCGGCTGAATTGTTTAAATGGCGGTGGGCTGCTGGCCTGAAAAGTAAGGAGAAAGGTAATGACAGAACAGATAGCAAGCCGCGAACTGGCTTTCACACGGCAGTTCAGCACCGCCGAGAAGAAGATTCTGACTCATGATGCTGTAGAGTTCCTGACCGACCTGGTGAGTCAGTTTACTGCTCCTCGCAATCAGCTTTTGCAAGTCCGGCTTGCTGCCCAGCAGAAGATTGATCACGGAGAACTGCCGGATTTTATTTCGGAAACGGCTTCCATTCGTAATGGTGATTGGAAAATACTCGGTGTTCCAGATGACCTGCTCGATCGTCGGGTTGAAATTACAGGCCCGGTAGAACGTAAGATGGTCATCAATGCACTAAATGCCAACGTTAAAGTATTTATGGCTGACTTTGAGGACTCTCTGGCACCGAGCTGGGATAAAGTCATTGATGGTCAAATAAATTTGCGGGATGCGGTGAATGGTACAATTTCCTATACCAATGAGTCAGGGAAGATTTACCAACTTCAGCCTAATCCTGCCGTTCTGATCTGTCGGGTTCGCGGCTTACATCTGCCAGAGAAACACGTTCAATGGCAGGGTGAAGCCATACCTGGAGGGTTGTTCGATTTTGCCCTCTATTTTTTCCACAACTACCGCACGTTGCTGGAAAAGGGTAGTGGACCCTATTTTTACCTGCCAAAAACGCAGTCCTATCAGGAAGCCGCCTGGTGGAGCGATGTATTCAGTTTCACTGAGGATCGCTTCGAGCTGCCGCGTGGCACGATCAAGGCTACCGTATTGATCGAGACTTTGCCTGCGGTATTCCAGATGGATGAGATCCTCTATCACCTGCGTGATCACATTGTTGGGCTTAACTGTGGTCGTTGGGATTACATTTTCAGCTATATAAAAACGCTGAAGAATCACCCCGATCGCGTTTTGCCTGACCGCCAATCCGTAACGATGGAAAAACCTTTCCTCAGCGCCTATTCGCGCTTGCTGATTAAAACCTGTCATCGACGTGGTGCTTTCGCGATGGGGGGGATGGCGGCGTTTATTCCCAGTAAAGATACGCAACGTAATGCCTGGGTTCTGGATCGGGTCCGCGCGGACAAGCAACTGGAAGCAGACAACGGCCACGATGGTACTTGGGTTGCTCATCCTGGGTTGGCAGATACGGTTATGGACGTTTTTAATCGGGCACTTGGCGAAAGAAAAAACCAACTGGACGTACTTCGTGAAGAAGATGCCCCCATTCCTGCAGAACTGCTGCTGCAAGCCTGTGAAGGTAAGCGCACAGAAGAGGGAATGCGCGCCAATATCCGCGTGGCAGTGCAATACATTGAAGCCTGGATCTCTGGCAATGGTTGCGTACCTATTTACGGGCTGATGGAAGATGCGGCGACGGCCGAGATTTCACGCACCTCGATATGGCAATGGATTCACCACGGCAAGACATTGAGCGATGGGCAACCGGTGACTGCCAGTCTGTTCCGCGAAATGCTGGCGCAAGAAATGAGGGTGATTCAGGAGGAGTTGGGCGAGCAACGTTTCAGCTCCGGGCGCTTTGATGATGCTGCACGATTGATGGAACGCATAACGACTCAGGATGAGTTGATCGACTTCCTGACCCTGCCAGGTTACGCCCTGTTAGCGTGATGTGGCGCGTTGATGAACATTTTGAACCCTACAAATAAATAGAATGGAGCATCTGTTATGAAAACCTCACGTACCCAGCAGATTGAGCAGTTGGAACAAGAATGGAAACAACCGCGTTGGGAAGGAATTACCCGTCCTTATAGCGCGGCAGATGTGGTAAATCTGCGTGGTTCGGTGAATCCGGAATGTACGCTCGCGCAATTGGGTGCGGCCAGATTGTGGCGTTTGCTGCATGGTGATGCGCGTAAAGGGTATATCAACTGTTTGGGTGCCTTGACCGGCGGTCAAGCTTTGCAGCAGGCAAAAGCGGGTATTGAGGCCATCTATCTTTCAGGATGGCAAGTAGCGGCTGATGCCAACTCGGCCTCCAGCATGTATCCCGACCAATCGCTTTATCCGGTCAACTCCGTGCCGATGGTCGTTGAGCGCATCAACAACACGTTTCGCCGGGCGGATCAGATTCAATGGTCGAATAAGATTGAGCCGGGTGACAAAAACTATACCGACTACTTCCTGCCGATTGTGGCTGATGCCGAAGCCGGCTTCGGTGGGGTTCTGAATGCGTTCGAACTGATGAAGGCCATGATTGAAGCGGGTGCCGCTGCGGTTCACTTTGAAGATCAATTGGCTGCGGTAAAAAAATGTGGCCACATGGGCGGTAAAGTGTTGGTACCGACGCAAGAAGCGATTCAGAAATTGATTTCTGCACGTCTTGCAGCGGATGTGCTGGGTGTCCCGACGCTGGTTGTCGCCCGGACTGATGCCGATGCTGCCGATCTCCTGACCTCCGATTGCGATCCGTGGGACAGCGATTTTATTACTGGTGAGCGCACGGCAGAAGGGTTTTACCGGACGCGTGCAGGTGTCGAACAGGCCATCAGTCGTGCATTGGCCTACGCTCCGTATGCCGATCTGGTGTGGTGTGAAACATCAACACCGGATCTTGATATGGCTCGCCGCTTTGCCGAAGCTATCCACGCCAAATATCCCGGCAAGCTGCTGGCCTATAACTGTTCGCCTTCGTTCAACTGGAAGAAAAATCTGGATGACGCCACCATTGCCCGCTTCCAGGACGAACTCTCCGCGATGGGGTACAAATATCAGTTCATCACGTTGGCTGGCATCCACAGTATGTGGTTCAACATGTTTGATTTGGCCCATGCTTACGCGCAAGGTGAAGGGATGAAGCATTACGTTGAAAAAGTGCAGCAGCCTGAGTTTGATGCGGTTGCACGTGGTTATACCTTTGCGTCCCATCAGCAGGAAGTAGGCACCGGCTACTTTGACAAAGTCACCACCATTATTCAGGGTGGGGCCTCCTCTGTGACAGCGTTGACCGGTTCAACAGAAGAGCAGCAATTCTAATCGAATCCTGACCGTACCGTCATGCCGCGCCAGAGCCTGTTTATCGCAGGCTCTGGCTGATTGCGCTTAAAGGGGATCACTATGGGTTTGGAAAAACTTATTGCGCAGACAATTTTGCAGGGTTTCGATGCACAGTATGGCCGCTTTCTGGAGGTGACCGCCGGTGCGCAGCAGCGCTTTGAACAGGCGGATTGGCCTGCCATACAGGGAGCCATGAAACAGCGGATTCATCTTTATGATCATCATGTTGGGCTGGTTGTCGAGCAGTTGAGATGCATTACCGGGCCGCGTTTTTATGATGCGGGGTTTGTTTCCCGGGTAAAAAGTATCTACACGTCTCTGCTCCCGGATTACCCGCGATTTGAAATTGCCGAGAGCTTCTTTAATTCCGTCTATTGCCGGGTGTTCAAGCATCGCGATCTGACGCCGGATAAGCTGTTTGTCTTCAGTTCCCAGCCTGAACGTCGATTCCACGACAGTTCCCGTCCCCTGTCGCGTAGATTTATGTCGCAGGGTGATATTGCCACGATGCTGCGGACAATCCTCAAGGATCTGCCACTGCGTTTGCCGTGGGAGAATCTTGATCGTGATATCCATTACATTATCCAATCATTGCAGCAATCCTTCACTCCCTCGCAGCTTGGCGAAGCGCAGTTTGAAATTGCCAACGAGCTGTTTTATCGCAATAAAGCGGCCTGGCTAGTGGGGAAATTGAGAATGGAAGGGCAGATCGTTCCCTTTTTAATGCCAATTCACCACAGCGATCAGGGTGCATTATTTATCGATACCTGCCTTACCGGTAAAGACGAAGCCAGTATCGTATTTGGTTTTGCCCGGTCCTATTTCATGGTGTATGCGCCGCTTCCTGCCGCATTGGTCGAGTGGTTAAGGGAAATACTTCCCAGTAAAACCACCGCTGAGCTTTATATGGCGATTGGTTGTCAGAAGCATGGAAAAACAGAGTGTTACCGTGAATATTTGACCTTCATGGCTAAAACCCGTGAGCAATTTATCATTGCCCCCGGCGTCAAAGGCATGGTGATGCTGGTGTTTACACTTCCGTCATTCGATCGGGTTTTCAAGGTGATCAAAGACCACTTCGCACCGCAAAAAGAGGTGACCGAAGCGCGGGTCATGGCGTGCTATCAATTGGTCAAAGAGCACGATCGGGTTGGACGAATGGCCGATACGCAGGAGTACGAAAACTTTGTGATCGATAAAAGCGCGATCAGCACGGAACTGATGGCGGAATTATTGCGCGAGGTGCCTGAAAAGCTGGAAGATATTGGCGACAGAATTATTATTCGTCATCTCTATATGGAAAGACGAATGACGCCACTGAACCTCTACCTTGAGCAGGTTGAAGGTCAGCCATTGCGTGATGTGATTGAAGAATATGGCAATGCGATAAAACAACTGGCCGCTGCCAATATTTTCCCCGGTGACATGCTGTTCAAAAACTTTGGTGTTACGCGTCATGGCCGGGTGGTCTTTTATGACTATGACGAAATCTGTTATATGACTGAGGTGAATTTTCGCGATATCCCACCGCCGCGCTATCCGGAAGATGAAATGGCCAGTGAGCCTTGGTATAGCATTTCATCCAATGATGTCTTTCCCGAAGAGTTTCGCCATTTTCTCTGTAGCGATCGACGCATCCGGGCGATTTTTGAGGAACTGCATGGCGATCTGTTCCGCGCTGGCTATTGGCGCGGGCTGCAACAGCGCATTCGCGACGGTCATGTGGAGGATGTCTTTGCCTACCGTCGCCGCCGACGTTTCAGTCAGCGGCAAGCCCCTGAATTACCTAAGTTGGCAGGTTAATTTCTTGAGCCGCCATAAGACTGGGTAATCTCTTTGGCGGCATGGATAACCAGCGCACCAAGCTCGGTAACGCGATCGTCAGTCATGCGAGAAACCGGACCAGAAATTGAGATCGCCGCAAAGGCTTCCCGATGTTCATCAAAAATGCAGGCTGCGATACAGCGCAGTCCGAGCGCATGTTCTTCATCGTCAAAGGAATATCCACGTTTACGGATCTCCGCTAATTCCAGCTTCAGGTTGGCAGGAGAACTCAATGTTCTCGGTGTATAACTATGCAGTCCTTTTTTGTGTAAAAGCTGAGCCACCTGGTCGTCCGGCAGGGTTGAGAGAAATGCCTTACCTGCACCGGAGGCGTGCATCGGCAGTTTTCCACCAATTGGCGCTGACATGCGCATTAACGCAGTACACTGCACCTGATCAATAATGATCGCCTGATAATCACTGTGATCGAGCACGGCCAGATTGACGGTTTCGCCCGACTCTTCCATCAGACTACGCAGCATCGGGTGTACCATCGCGAGTAAATTACGGCTTTGCAGGAAACTGCTGCCCACCACGAATGCATGTGAGCCAATGGTCCACAGTCCAAGATCGCCTACCTGGCGAACAAAACCCTGTTGTTGCATGGTCGTCAGTAGGCGATGCGTCGTAGAATTGGGTAAACCGGCTTGCTGGGCCAAATCGGTCAAAGCGACATTACCGTGCGCTTCGGCAATGTATTCCAATAATGTAAGTCCACGGGTGAGCGACTGGACCTGACCGGTCGCCGCAGGGGCAGTTGTTGCCGTACCGCGTGGTTTCTTGCCGCGTTTAACGGGAGTTGGTGTTGCCATATGCAATTCCTTATTCAAAGCGGCGAAGGAGTATTTTGGAATTCATTTTCATTTATTCATTATGGATTGCAACCGCTAATTGCGCTCATCCGATGTGTTGGCTGCGCTAGCTGAAAAAGTCTCAACTTGTTGCAGGCACTGCATATGAATAACTTATGCTAGGATGGCCTGTTTGATTTTCCGGCAATCGTTTCCGTCGGTACAGCATGTGGATAGGGTGAGTAACGTGGGTGGAAGGGGCTACAGTGACAAATCGAGTTGAAGCGCTGCGTAAGCAGCTGGCACAGCGTATTTTAGTGTTAGATGGCGGCATGGGAACCATGATCCAAAGTTATAAGCTTGAGGAGAATGACTACCGTGGCGCAAGGTTTGCTGATTGGCAAAGCGATCTGAAAGGTAATAACGATCTGCTGGTATTAAGCAAACCTGAGGTGATAACCGCCATTCATAACGGGTATCTCGAAGCGGGTGCGGATATTCTCGAAACGAATACCTTCAACTCGACTCCCATAGCCATGGCTGATTACCATATGGAATCGCTATCGGCGGAGATTAACTACGAAGCGGCTCGTTTGGCAAGAATTTGTGCCGATGAATGGACCGCGCGCACCCCGGAAAAACCGCGTTATGTGGCCGGTGTTCTCGGGCCTACCAACCGCACGGCCTCTATTTCGCCAGATGTTAACGATCCGGCTTTTCGCAATGTCAGTTTTGACCAGTTGGTGGAAGCCTATCGCGAATCCACCCGTGCGCTGGTTGAGGGCGGTGTCGATCTGATTATGATCGAAACTGTTTTCGATACGCTGAATGCCAAGGCCGCGACATTTGCGGTGGAGAGCGAATTTGAGGCACTGGGCATTGTATTGCCAGTCATGATCTCTGGAACCATTACGGATGCCTCTGGCCGTACTCTTTCGGGTCAGACGACGGAAGCCTTTTATAACTCCCTGCGTCACGTAAAAGCCCTCTCATTTGGCCTCAACTGTGCATTGGGCCCGGATGAATTGCGTCAGTATGTGCAAGAACTGTCGCGTATTGCTGAGTGTTATGTGACCGTACACCCGAATGCGGGTCTGCCAAATGCATTCGGTGAATACGATCTGGATGCCAGGGAAATGGCAAAGCAAATTGGCGAATGGGCACGTTCCGGTTTCCTGAATATTGTCGGTGGTTGCTGTGGTACTACACCTGAGCATATCGCCGCTATCGCCCGCGCAGTAGAGGGTGTCCCACCCCGCCAACTGCCCGAAATACCGGTTGCCTGCCGTCTTGCTGGACTTGAACCCTTAACGATCGATGCCAAGTCATTGTTCGTTAATGTGGGTGAACGTACCAACGTGACCGGTTCTGCGCGCTTCAAACGGCTGATTAAAGAAGAAAAATATGCCGAAGCGTTGGCAGTTGCCCGCCAGCAGGTCGAGAGTGGCGCGCAGATTATCGACATCAACATGGATGAAGGCATGCTCGACGCGGAAGCGGCGATGGTGCGCTTTCTTAACCTGATTGCCGGTGAACCAGACATTGCCCGTGTGCCAATCATGATCGACTCGTCCAAGTGGGACGTGATAGAGAAAGGGCTGAAATGTATTCAGGGCAAAGGGATTGTTAACTCTATTTCAATGAAGGAAGGCGAGGACGCTTTCATTCATCATGCAAAACTGGTGCGCCGTTACGGTGCGGCGGTTGTGGTGATGGCTTTTGATGAAGTGGGGCAGGCCGATACGCGTGAACGCAAGATCGCTATATGCCGTCGTGCCTACAAAATCCTCACCGAAAAAGTGGGTTTCCCGCCAGAAGACATTATTTTCGATCCCAATATTTTTGCGGTCGCGACCGGCATTGAAGAACACAACAATTACGCTGTCGATTTTATCGAAGCCTGCGCCGACATCAAATCGCAACTCCCTCACGCCCTGATCTCTGGCGGTGTCTCGAACGTCTCGTTCTCCTTTCGTGGAAACGATGGGGTGCGTGAAGCGATCCACGCCGTTTTCCTCTATCACGCCATTCGTAATGGAATGGATATGGGGATCGTCAACGCCGGACAGTTGGCTATCTATGACGATTTACCTGCCGAGTTACGCGATGCTGTTGAAGATGTCATCCTCAATCGGCGTGATGATGGGACAGAACGTCTGCTGGATCTGGCCGAAAAATATAAAGGCAGCAAAGACGATGGTGAAGCCAATAAACAGCAGGCTGAATGGCGCAGTTGGCCGGTAAAAAAACGCCTCGAATATTCATTGGTGAAAGGCATTACCGAGTTTATCGAACTGGATACCGAAGAGGCACGTCAGGAAGCGGATCGCCCTATCGAAGTGATCGAAGGGCCGCTGATGGATGGCATGAATGTAGTCGGCGATCTGTTCGGTGAGGGGAAAATGTTTCTGCCGCAGGTGGTGAAATCCGCCCGGGTTATGAAGCAGGCAGTGGCCTATCTGGAACCTTATATCGAAGCCAGCAAGCAAAAAGGTTCTACTGCCGGAAAGATTTTATTGGCGACGGTGAAAGGCGATGTTCACGATATCGGTAAAAATATCGTTGGCGTGGTGTTGCAATGCAATAACTACGAAATCATTGATTTGGGCGTCATGGTACCCACGGACAAAATCCTGAAGACCGCCATTGAACAGAAGGTGGATATTATCGGTTTGTCTGGACTGATAACGCCGTCGCTGGATGAGATGGTCAACGTTGCCAAAGAAATGGAGCGGCAAGGCTTCACGCTACCGTTGCTGATCGGCGGCGCAACGACCTCCAAGGCCCACACTGCGGTTAAAATTGAACAGAATTACAGTGGCCCCACAACCTATGTGCAAAATGCCTCGCGAACGGTAGGGGTGGTTTCGGCTCTGTTGTCGGATACACAGCGCGATGACTTTGTCGCGCGGACGCGTAAAGAGTATGAAACGGTGCGGATTCAGCATGCCCGGAAAAAACCGCGCACACCACCTGTTTCTCTGCAAGCCGCGCGTGAAAATGCGCTGGAGATCGATTGGGACAATTATACTCCCCCGGTCGCACACCGTCTTGGGGTGCAGAAGGTCGAAGCCAGTATAGAAACACTGCGCAATTATATCGACTGGACGCCTTTCTTTATGACCTGGTCGTTGGCGGGTAAATACCCCCGTATCCTGGAAGACGAGGTGGTGGGCGAGGAAGCCAAACGCCTGTTCAGCGATGCCAACGAGTTGCTGGATAAACTTTCCAACGAAAAATTATTGACCCCGCGTGGTGTGGTCGGATTATTCCCTGCCAACCGTGTTGGGGATGATATCGAGATCTACCGTGACGAGCGGCGTAGTGAGGTGTTGGTGGTCAGCCACCATCTGCGACAGCAAACCGAGAAAACAGACTTCCCCAATTACTGTCTGGCCGATTTTGTTGCACCGAAATCCAGCGGTAAACATGATTACATGGGAGCGTTTGCCGTGACCGGTGGCCTGGAAGAGGATACGCTGGCAGAGGCTTATGACCAGCAGCACGATGATTACAATAAAATCATGGTGAAAGCGCTATCCGATCGTCTGGCAGAGGCTTTTGCTGAATACCTTCACGAGCGGGTTCGTAAAGTGTATTGGGGTTTTGCGGGCAACGAAAACCTGAGCAATGAAGAGCTGATCCGGGAAAACTATCAGGGCATTCGTCCTGCTCCAGGCTATCCGGCCTGTCCAGAACATACTGAAAAAGGCCAGATTTGGCAGTTACTTGATGCGCAAACCCATACCGGTATGAAACTGACGGGGTCTTACGCCATGTGGCCGGGAGCTTCTGTTGCGGGCTGGTACTTCAGCCATCCGGACAGTAAATATTTCGCTGTGGCGCAGATTCAACGCGATCAGGTTGAAGACTATGCCGCGCGTAAAGGTATGCCGATAGCGGAAGTGGAGCGCTGGCTCGCTCCGAATCTGGGGTATGACGCAGACTGATCTGATATACCCGTCATACGTCGAGCTGCAGATGCGTTGACTGCAACTCGAACTATTTATATAGACATGAAATGGGCACGCTCGCGGTGCCCATTTTTTCGGCTGATATGGCGATTGATCTGGTTCACTCTCCGGCCTGATTCAAAAGAGGCCGATCGCTTTCCACCACAGTAAACCCGCAGTCATAAAAACAGCCTGATTGAGCAAGCTGACCACGAATCCTATCCGCCACCACGTCGCTGTCGGGACATAACCTGCACCAAACAGGATTGGCCCCCGCGCATGGGTGTATTGCGTCAATGAGCAGTACAGACTGCTGGTGAAGGCCAGCATGAACGCCATAGGAACCGGTGGAATGTTGAGGTTGATGCCTACGCCGAGAAATACCGCGTACAGCGCGGCAATTTGCGCGTTACCGCTGGCAAAAAAGTAATGGGTGTAGAAATAGGCGGCATTCAATAGCAATAACACCAAAACCCAACTGGTACCGTGCATCATATGGCCGATGCTATTACCTATCAAATCGCCAAACCAACTGGTGAAGCCCAACTTTTTCAACTGGTTTGCCATCATCAGCAAGGCAGCAAACCAAATCAATGTATCCCATGCCCCTTTCTCGCTCTTGATGTCCTCCCAACTGAGCACGCCGGTCAACAGCAGGAAAGAAAGGCCAACGAAGGAGGCCGTTGTGGCGTCCACTCCCAGTAGATCGCCAAAAATCCACAAGACCAGCAGAAGTAAAACTGTCGTAAGCATCAGCCACTCACTGCGGCCCATCGATCCCATCTTCTGCAGTTCACTGATAGCCAACTTGGGAGCATCTGGGGTATGGCGGATTTCGGGTTTGGTCAGCCAGTAAACCAGAAGGGGAACAATGCTCAATGAGATCAGGCAGGGCACAACGGCTGCCGCGAACCAACTTCCCCACGTGATAGTCACGCCGGCATTGGCGGCCAGTTTGACGGCCAGCAGGTTGCCGGTGTAGGCCGTCATAAACATCGCAGCGGTAATGTCGTTGACGTTACCGATACAGGTAATCAAAAACGTCCCGATTTTGTTACGCGAGGCGTCTTCAGGGCGCGAGTCAAAACTACGGGCCAACGAGTCGGCAATCGGATAGATCACTCCCCCGCAGCGGGCAGTATTGCTGGGCATCGCGGGAGAAAGAATCAGGTCAGCCAAAGCCAGACCGTAAGCTAATCCAAGCGTTCGCTTGCCCAGAATGCGGATCATCTGCAAGGCGATACGTCTTCCGAGGCCGGTTTTGATGAATCCGCGCGCAATCATAAAAGCGACAACGATCAACCAGATAAGAGAGCTGTTTAAATCGCTTAGAGCAGTCTGAATAGCGCCGCTGGCCGTAGTATCACCCGCCGCATATGTCAGGGCAAAAATAGTGATACTGATAATACCAATGGCCCCGATGGGTAATACATTGGCAACGATACAAACAATGGTTGCGACGAAGATAATTGCTGAGTGCCAGGCCGCTGGGTTCAGGCCGGTCGGTGGCGCAATATGCCAGAAAAAAGTGGCAATGAGGAGAATCACTACCAGTGGAAGCCAATTGAGGCCATAAGCGGTTTTTGTCTTCACCTTGTTTCCCTTAATAAGGATTGAAGAGAAATGATTTTCCGTAACGAAACGTAGTTACAGGGTTGCTTCAGGGTAGCGCTGAAAAAGGGGGAGGGTAAAAGAAAAAGTGCAATTATTATGACCTGACGCGGCATTCTAGATAAAATTTTTTTAGCACGGTTTTTATCTATTATCTTGATGAATTATAAGTGTAATTATTTATTTCATGCTCAATGAATTTAAGAATTATTGCGGCTCAACATTAATATGCAACGCATCATAACGCCAGTATTCATAATCACAATCCATGATGCGATCGTCACTATTTCTATTGATTCGAGTGATGAAACGAGCGGGGCTGTCGGGGGATATTTTTAGAACATTAGACGCCATAAAAGGAAGCAATGGTGGCTGGTCACTCATCTCTCTTAAAGCCTCATTTTAGTGCGTTTTTGCACCAATCCACGCTGCAATATCCAGCAAAAGTGTGCGTTTGCTAGCATTGCCACGGTTAAAACTGCCGGTTTTCTGTACTGACATATAATTAGCATAATTGAACGTTAGATTGGCTTGGTTCTTGCTGGACTAGACCAGCACTCACAACACCCTATCATCTGGAGCTTCAGTTATGAAACATTTGTTCGCTTCTGTGTTAACCAGCGCTATCGTCCTTTCCCTCTCTACTGCGTGGGCCGCAGATACAGATTTAGCCGCATTGGAAAAAGCCGCTCGAGCCGAAGGACAGGTGAACAGTGTCGGGATGCCGGACAGTTGGGCCAACTGGAAAGATACCTGGAATGATTTGAACAGCAAATACGGCTTGAAACACAGCGATACCGACATGAGCTCCGCGCAAGAGATCGCCAAGTTTGACGCAGAAAAAAGCAACGCCAGCGCCGATATTGGTGACGTCGGTGCCTCTTTTGGTCCTGTTGCGGTTGTTAAAGGCGTCACCCAGCCCTACAAACCGAGCACCTGGGATCAGGTCCCTGATTGGGCAAAAGATAAGGACGGTCACTGGGCACTGGCTTACACAGGTACCATCGCGTTCATCATAAATAAAGATCAGGTCAAAGATATTCCGCACAGCTGGGCTGATTTGCTGAAGGGTAAATACAGCGTCACGATTGGCGATGTCGGCACTGCAGCACAAGCCGCAAATGGTGTACTGGCTGCTACCTATGCGATGGGCGGTGATGAGAAGAACCTGAAACCGGGTCTGGAATACTTCGGCAAACTGGCAAAAGAGGGGCGTTTGAGCCTCACCAATCCTGTTATCGCTTCGCTGGAGAAAGGGGAAGTTCAGGTCGGCGTAGTGTGGGACTTCAATGGTCTTAGCTATCGCGACCAGATTGATAAAGCCCGTTTTGAGGTACTGATCCCCTCTGACGGTTCAATCACTTCAGGCTATACCACCATCATCAATAAATACGCCAAAAATCCGAATGCGGCCAAGCTGGCGCGTGAATATATCTTCTCCGATGCAGGGCAGATCAATCTGGCTCGCGGTTATGCCCGCCCGATTCGTGCGGAACATATTACGCTACCTGCTGACGTAAAAGAAAAACTGTTACCGGCCGAACAATACAAAAACGCTCATCCGATTGCCGATCCTGTCGCTTGGGAGAAGAGTGCAAAAGCGCTCCCTCGCCTGTGGCAAGAAAGCGTGATCATAAATATGCAGCAGTAGACCAGCGTTTGCCGGGATGAAGTGAATGAAGAGTTTTCTTGTAATGCGTGACGACCTGAATTTTCAGGTCGCCCAGATTGCCATGGGGTATTTACACGCAGAGTATGCCGCAGGACGCGGCCATTTATATCAATTGGAGAGCGAATTGCCCTCGCTTTCCAGACCATTATACGAATGTATGATCTGTGCGGGACGTTATGTGCGTTACTACAGATTCCCCACGACAAACCTTTCTGCACCACACTAATGCGTATGACGCACTAAAAGGAAATATCATGAAAGGTAAGTGGATTGCTGCGTTGTGCCTGCTGCCGTTCGCCCTGTTTTTTATCGCCTTTCAGATAGCGCCCCTGATCTGGATCGCAGTAAGCAGCTTCTACAGTGAGACCAATGAGGCCTGGGGATGGGCGAATTACAGCGACATCCTCACCTCGCCGTTCTATTTACAGGCGATAAAATTTTCAATGGATATCTCGCTCTGGTCAAGTGTCTATGGCCTGCTCATCGCGTTAGTGGGCAGTTACTCACTTCGCCAGATGGGGCCGACGAAGGTGCATGACTTCGTGATGTCATTCACCAACATGACGAGCAACTTTGCAGGCGTTCCGCTGGCATTCGCCTTTGTGATTCTGCTGGGTCTGAACGGTTGTATGACGCTGATTCTGCGAAAGTACGGTCTCATGGAGTCATTTAATCTGTACTCCAAAACGGGTTTGATTGTGTTGTACACCTACTTCCAGATCCCTCTCGGTGTGCTGTTGCTTTACCCCGCCTTTGATGGGCTGCGGGAGGACTGGCGGGAATCTGCGGCATTGCTGGGCGCGGGGCGTTTCAGCTACTGGCGGCATATCGGGTTACCGGTGATGGCTCCGGCGCTGATGGGCACCTTTGTTATTCTGCTTGCCAATGCGCTGGGAGCATACGCGACGGTCTATGCGCTGACGACAGGGAATTTTAACGTCGTGCCCGTGCGTATCGCCGCATTGGTTGCGGGTGACATCTCTCTGGATCCGAATCTCGGCAGCGCACTGGCCATGCTGCTGGTGGTGATCATGGCGTTCATAACCTTTATTCATCAGTGGTTGCTGCGCAGGAGTTACGTTCATGTACGTACCTGATATCACTATGATTATAACCTGGGGAGGCCGTAACCATGTCGCGCGCTGAAACACTGTATCACCGGGTGGTGGTTTGGCTGCTCTTCCTGATTCTTGCACTACCCTTGGCCGCAACGCTGATTTATGCGCTGGCCACGGAATGGGGGGCCACCATTTTACCTAATGGCTTCACGCTGAAATGGATGGTCGAACTGTGGAGCGATCCCCGCTTTTTGCAAGCACTCTGGCACTCGTTGCTGGTCTGTTTTGGTTCATTGGTATTAGCGCTGGTACTGATTCTGCCACTTATGTTTGTGATTGCTTACTATTTTCCCAGGCTTGATGCACTCATGAATGTGCTCATCCTGCTGCCTTTTGCTGTCCCACCCGTAGTCTCTTCCGTGGGACTGATGCAGCTCTATTCTGCTCCGCCACTGGCGCTGACGGGTACACCCTGGATTTTGATTGGCTGTTATTTCACTATCGCCCTGCCATTCATTTATCGGGCTATTTCAAACAACATGCAGGCGATCAATCTGCGCGATTTGATGGATGCTGCGCATCTGCTCGGTGCCAGCACCTGGAAAGCCGCTTTGCTTGTGGTGCTGCCAAATTTACGCAAGGGCGGGATGATTGCTGTGCTGCTGTCATTCTCCTTTCTCATCGGCGAGTTTGTTTTTGCCAATCTGCTGGTGGGCAGCCGCTATGAAACCTTACAGGTTTATCTCTACAACATGCGCAATGGCAGTGGTCATTTTACCAGCGCGCTGGTTATCTCCTATTTCCTGGTCGTTCTCGTCGTGACCTGGATAGCCAATTATTTGAACAAAGAGAAGGGCTGAGCATGGCGTACCTCAATGTGACACAACTGAACAAGAGCTATGGATCGGCACAGATTTTCAATCAGATAGATTTTACTGCCGGCGAGGGGGAGTTTGTCACGCTACTGGGGCCGAGCGGTTGTGGGAAATCAACGCTCTTACGCTGCCTTGCCGGGCTAACGTCGGTCGACAGTGGACAAATTCTGTTGCAAGGGCAGGATCTGGTGCCGGTTTCTCCGCAAAAACGCGGGATCGGCATGGTCTTCCAGAGCTATGCGCTATTTCCGAATATGACGGTCGAAGGCAATGTGGCGTTCGGTTTGAAAATGCAGAAACTTTCCGCCACTGAAATCCGGCAACGGGTCGGTGAGGTGCTGGATTTGGTTGAGTTAGGCGAGTTCAGCAAACGCTATCCACACCAACTTTCTGGTGGACAGTGTCAACGCGTGGCGCTGGCGCGATCGCTGGTGACGAGGCCAAGATTGTTGTTACTTG
This sequence comes from Edaphovirga cremea, assembly GCF_003332275.1. Lineage (GTDB taxonomy): Bacteria > Pseudomonadota > Gammaproteobacteria > Enterobacterales > Enterobacteriaceae > Edaphovirga > Edaphovirga cremea. The sequence continues at coordinate 16,985 of NZ_QOVA01000003.1, forward strand.
ATGAACCGCTCTCGGCATTGGATGCCCGTATTCGTCGCCATCTGCGTGAACAGATCCGCCGTATACAGCGCGAGTTGAATTTAACCGCCATCTTCGTGACTCACGATCAGGAAGAGGCCTTAACGCTCTCCGATCGTATCGTGTTAATGAACAAAGGCCAGATAGTGCAAAGTGGCGATGCACAAACCCTGTATACTCAACCTGTTAATCTTTTCGCCGCAGGATTTATCGGTAGCTATAATTTGCTCAGTGCGGAGCAAGCCAACACACTTACCGGGCACCATTATACGGGGCAGGTTGCGATAAGACCTGAATCGATCATCGTAGGTCCATCCGATCACGGCATCAATGCAGTGATCGTCAACCGCACTCTATTGGGAAATGTGATCCGCTATCGGGTACTGGCTCGTGGTGTTGAGCTATTGGTGGATGTACTGAACCACTCAGTGGCTGATTTGCACGCCGATGGCAGTCAAATTGGTCTACAGTTAGATATCATGACATTACGTGAAGTTGCGTGAATGTGGCACGTGATACTGGTTCGATCTTAACCGTTGCTGACCTGGGAAGGATGCCCGGCTGTTGTCAATCTGGATACTATTCTGCTCCAAGACGTCAGGCAGGCAGGATAGCCTATTAATGCCTGGCGTTAGGGAGTCTCTCCTCAGTGTTAACTCTTCTTCATTTGCTTTCTGCAGTATCATTGCTGGTGTGGGGTACGCATATTGTGCGAACCGGCATCATGCGGGTTTACGGATCCGACTTACGTCGGGTACTCAGCCGGAGCGTTGAGCGTAAACCTCTGGCTTTTGTTGCTGGCATTGGCGTGACCGCACTGGTACAAAGCAGTAATGCCACGGCGCTATTGGTGACTTCGTTTGTCGCCCAAGGTCTGGTGGCGCTTTCGCCAGCGTTGGTGATCATGCTCGGTGCTGATGTGGGTACCGCCTTGATGGCCCGTGTTCTGACCTTCGATCTCTCCTGGCTCTCGCCGCTACTGATTTTTGCCGGGGTCACCTTTTTCCTCAGCCGTAAACAGACCCGCCTCGGGCAAATGGGGCGCGTGGCGATCGGACTGGGTTTGATTCTGCTGGCGCTTGAATTGATTGTCTCGGCGGCGACGCCCATTACCCAAGCCTCAGGCGTCAAAGTACTGTTTTCGTCACTCACGGGTGATACGTTACTGGATGCACTGACAGGGGCGATATTCGCGATTGTCAGTTACTCAAGTCTGGCGGCAGTGCTTCTGACTGCGACCCTGACGGCTACTGGTGTCATCTCCTTGAAAGTGTCGCTATGCCTGGTGATCGGTGCCAACTTTGGCAGTGGTTTACTGGCAATGATTAATGCCAGTAAACAGAACGCAGCCGGGCGACGAGTCGCGCTGGGAAGCCTGTTGTTCAAACTGGTGGGATGCGTGGTGGTTCTGCCCTTTGTCGGACTTCTGGCAGAACAAATGGAGAGATTGCCGGTGGCTGACGAGGAACTGGTGATCTATTTCCATATGTTCTACAACCTGGTGCGCTGTTTGGTGATGATCCCTCTCGCAGGACCGATGGCGCGTCTGTGTCAGATGATGCTCGCCGATATACCCGAGGAAGATCCGCGCCTGAGTCCTCGTTATCTGGATATCAGTGCGCTGGATACACCGTCGCTGGCACTGGCTAATGCAGCGCGGGAAACCCTGCGGATGGGCGATGTGGTTGAACATATGCTGGTGCTTAACCGTGAAGTCATGCACGGTAAATTTGCCCAAGAACGTGAAGTAAGACGATTGGATGATGATGTCGACGTTCTCTATACCGCGATTAAACTCTATCTGGCGCAGATGCAGAAAGAGGATTTGGGGGAGGCGGATTCCCGGCGTTGGGCGGAAATTATCGAAATGGCGCTGAACCTTGAGCAGGCTGGCGATATTATCGAAAGAATGACGGGCGATATCGCCGCCAAATCCCACGCCGTCCAACGCGCATTCTCGCCCGCAGGCATGGAGGAACTGGATACGCTGCACGAGCGTTTGGTCAGTAACTTGCGTCTCAGCCTTTCGGTCTTTCTTAGCAGTGATATTACCAGCGCCAAAAGACTCCGCCGTTCTAAACACCGCTTCCGTATTCTCGATCGCCGTTATGCACATGCTCACGTTGATCGTTTGCATCAGCAAAATGTGCAGAGTATAGAAACCAGTTCTCTGCACCTTGGTTTGCTTGGCGACATGAAACGATTGAATTCACTGTTTTGTACTGTTGCCTATAACGTGCTGGATCAGGATGAAAGGGACGACGACCGCATGGCGGATGAGGCAATTTAATACCGCTCTCGCGCTGGGATCCGCAAGATCTCCTGCGCGATACGATTTATTTATAACCCCCATTATTTCTATACGCCATTATTCGAACTCCACGCGAAGAACGGCAACACCCTGATAATCGCCAACTTCAGGCAGAGTGCTTGATGACAGTGTGGGGTAAACATAAAAATCTGCGCTCCCTTTGGTTTTATCAGCGTTCATGGTGATAGGTAACTCACCATTCTGCGCAGAAATCAGCGTCTTGCCTTCGCTATCCACTGATGTGGCTAAAACAAGATTTTCGAGTGTGGTGCCAATCCATTTGCCATCGACAACGGGCAGCGCCTCCAGCGTCATTTTCAGCGCATCTTCCGGCAATATTCCATGGCAGGTAAAAGGTACGGTTACCTCTTGGGCGCTGTACCTGGCAGGCTTTATTCCCACCCCGGAAAACTGATCCAGGCTGGTCTTGGGCAGGGCGATATTCAACGCAATGCCATTATTGAGGGTGCAGGTCTGCGGAATAGTGATTGTGCCGCTGACAAAGATCTCAGAGATCTTTTGCTCGGGAGTTGAACGACGTGTGTCCTTGAATATGACGTCACCGATTTTCGTTCTGGCGATGGTGGTAGTGCCCAGAAAAGGTTTCAGTGTTTTGAAATACAGTCTTCCCTGACTTCCTGCAGGATAGCTATCTTTAATTACGCACTCAGGTAAATATTCTTTTGTACAAGTGCCATCGTAAGAGACGCTTTTAAACGCGGTATACGGTATGAAAACATATTGCTGGCCGTAATTGGGATCCAAAAGCAAGACGGATGCAGCGACGGCAATATTCTCATTTAACTTATAATAGCTACCCGTGTTGGTATTGTTACTGACAGTGAATGCGGTTTTTATCAAGGACGGGCTGATATTTAATGTATATTGGGTATCAACTTCCACATCGGCATCATTGTAGTTTACGCAGGATATGGTTATTTCGCCATGCCACATTTCTGTTTTCCCGGTCAGCGTCGTTAGATAATATAAACCACTGGTTTGGCTACCCTGACTGAAATCAGAGGTGAAATCTTTCAACCTGTCTTGCAGTTGCTCAGAGATGTTTATGTCAAAGGTCTGCTGGTTTGAAATAACGAGACAAGGTGCGGGGCCACAGGGTGGCGCAAGTTGTGGCGGGGGGCAGGCTTTGGCTGATGAGAGTGATATCAATAATATCAGCAAAGAAAAAACAGCGATAAATAGCAGTGTTAAGGTGCTGGTGAGTATTATTTTATTTTTATGATTAACGGCTTTTATATATGTCACGATTATGCAATATGGCTGGCGAAAGAAGCTTGTTAAGCTAGCAATAAAAACCCTATGCAGAAACGAGTTAAGAGCGAATTAATATTTTAATAATATTTAAATGTGATTAATTGAAATGCTGCTACTTGAATACCGTGCCGTCGAATATCGACGACACGATTATTACCTGCAAAATAATTACTTCGTCTCTTTCTCCGTTGGTTTCCCTGACCAGTAACCTGCCAGGAGTGAACCGGAAAGATTGTGCCATACCGAGAAGAGCGCACCTGGCAGTGCGGCCAGTGGTGAAAAGTAGATTTTACCGAGCGTCGCGGCAAGACCCGAATTCTGCATACCGACTTCAATTGCCAGCGTACGGCAGGTGGATTCATCGAAACCAAACAATTTGCCGCCCCAGTAACCGCTCAGCAAGCCAATCGTGTTATGCAAAATCACGGCAATAATCACCACCAGTCCGACTGAACCGATAAAACTCTGGCTGCCGGCTACCACAGCACTGATGATGGCTACAATGCAGACCATCGAAAAGGCGGGGAGATAAGGCTCAACGCGTTTGACCAGACCGGTAAACAGATGATGGATAATCAGACCGGCACCAATGGGGATAATGACAATCTGCATAATGCTCAATAACATTCCTAAAACATCAACTTTGATATCGGCATCCACATAAAGACGCGTCAACAAAGGCGTTGCGAAAACCCCAACCAGGGTTGATAAAGACGAGATGGTCACGGAAAGCGCCACATCACCTTTCGCCAGATAGATCATTACGTTTGAGGCCGTGCCGCTGGCAACGCTGCCGACCAGTACCATACCCGCAGAAAGATCCGGTGGCATGCGAAACAGCATCGCCAGAAGCCATGCCGCCAGTGGCATCACCAGATAATGCAGGAAAATCCCTGCGGCAACAGGCCCTGGCCGGGAAAGTACCCGCTTGAAGTCATCAAAACGCAATGTCACACCCATGGCGAACATGATGAGCATCAGGAGCGTAGAGACGTGGGGGCCGATAGGGGCAAATGTGGTGGGTGTATAATAAGCGACAACGGATAACAACACGGCCCACAGTGGGAACAAGCGGGTTATTTTGGCTAACATGACGGATAAGTCCTTTTATCGCCGGGCATGTGCCCGGCATGTTGTTGACGGTAATACCGACTATTCGAATAAGTTACGGTGCAAGGTTTGCACCACCTGCTCAGCATCATTGCCCGGCACAAGAAAGCACAGATTATAACTGCTGGCGCCGTAACAAATCATGCGAATATTGAAAGGATCGAGTACGCCGAAGACCTCTTTCCCCACACCGCAAGCCTGCGACAGTTTGTTGCCGATCAGGGCCACCAACGCCAGATTCTCCTCAACCTCAACCCGGCACAACGACGACAATTCGGTCAGCAGGGAGGTCGTGAGCAGGCTGGCACCTGTGGAAGTGGAACCCGTCGTATCCAACGTCAGAGCAACGCTGACTTCAGACGTAGTAATCAGATCGACTGAAATGTTGTTGCGGGCGAGAATATTGAATACTTCAGCCAAAAAACCACGCGAATGCAGCATGTTAAGGCTGTGCAGTGTCAGTAAGGTTTGTTTGCGCCGCAATGCCAACGCCCGGAACAGCGGCGGATTTTCAGTTGTGTTACAGACCAGGGTGCCGCCCGCAGCAGGATCTTTGCTGGAGCCGACAAAAACGGGAATATCACTGCGCACGGCAGGTAAAAGTGTGGCCGGATGCAGGATTTTCGCCCCAAAAGTCGCCATTTCTGCGGCTTCTTCAAAGGCAATTTTATTGATGCGTTTAGCCGAAGGCACAATACGTGGGTCGGTAGTATAGATACCAGGAACGTCCGTCCAGATATCAACGCGGCCTACTTTCAGCGCCTCGCCAAGCAGTGCTGCCGTGTAATCACTGCCGCCACGGCCCAATGTTGTGGTACGCCCTTTGCCTTCGCTGCCGATAAAACCCTGGGTGATCACCAGTGATTCCTGCAAACGTGGCAGCAATTGTTGTTGTGCCAGTTCGGCCAGGGCAACGGTGTCAGGTTCTGCACGGCCAAAGCGATCATTGGTGCGCATGACTTTTCGAATATCAAACCACTCGGCTTGCACATCACGCTGGCGCAGGATTTCGACAAACAGCAGTGTCGACATCAGTTCGCCATGACTGACCAACTCATCCGTCAATGCGGGGGAGGTAGCGAGACTGGCCGCTTCTGACAGCATGGCGATATTTTCCAGCATGCGGTCAATTTCTTCACGGATCACATCAGGTTGGTTGAGTTGATCGATGATGGCGTATTGAATACGGCGGATCGCCTCGAGCTGGAAGATCCGGTTGTCGGCATCACATCCTTCGGCCAGGGAGACCAAAATATTGGTCACGCCCGCTGAGGCGGAAAGGACAACCAGGCGAACATTTGGATTGGAGAGTATGACGTCTGCACTGCAATTCATGGCAAAAAAGTCGGCTACGCTGGTACCGCCAAATTTCGCCACCACGGTTTGTGCGCCGTTGCTGCTGAGAGTGGGTTGATTCATTTTAAAAACCTCGTGTCAGGGAGGCCATCAGTTATCGATGGCAATTCAGTCCATAGCCTTGGCACAAGGGAAGAGCGGTAAACAGGGAGCAGACGTAGAGAATAAAACTACGATACACCCAGAAGCGCCCCACCTTGCCGACCACCCGGCAAGGGCGATCCTTGGTGACAACCCAGGGGATTCAGCCCCTGTAGCCGATACAATGAATGCCGCCTCATTGCACCTCGGCGTCGCTCCCCCTCAAATGTCTTCAGCGGATTACGGCTCCTCTGACACTTTACCTGGGCGACGCGCCTCTTCTGGCTCACACAAAGGTCATGTGAGTAGGTGATTAGGAATAACTGTTAATCATTCATCTGTCAATGTGCATTGATTGAGGGTTTTTCATTATCCAGGAACATGATAGAACGGTAGCAGAGCGCGCTTATCGTAAGAAAAGGGATCTCAAGCTCAGTGTTAAGGGATACAATCAGACCATTGCTTTTTATTCTTCGTTTACATTTCACTCTTAATTTAACGAGAGCATAGCCATGAAAAATATTAATCCAAGTCAAACCGCAGCCTGGCAGGCATTACAACAACACTTTGAAAAGATGAAAGATATCCAGATAAGCGAGCTGTTTGCTCAGGATAGCGATCGTTTTTCCAGTTTCTCTGCCACCTTTGATGATCAAATGCTGGTTGATTACTCCAAAAACCGTATCACCGCCGAGACCCTGGAAAAATTACAGGCCCTGGCAAAAGAGACCGATTTGCAGAGCGCCATCAAATCGATGTTTTCCGGTGAAAAAATCAACCGTACTGAAGATCGTGCCGTGCTGCATGTTGCACTGCGTAATCGCAGTAATACCCCGATTATCGTTGACGGCAAAGATGTGATGCCTGAAGTCAACGCAGTGCTGGCGAAGATGAAGCAATTTTGTGGCCGCGTGATTGGTGGTGACTGGAAAGGTTATACCGGCAAGCCGATTACCGATGTGGTTAACATCGGTATTGGTGGTTCGGATCTTGGTCCTTACATGGTGACCGAAGCGCTGAGACCGTATAAAAATCATCTGAATATGCACTTCGTGTCTAACGTAGACGGAACCCATATTGCAGAAGCCCTGAAGCCATTGAATCCAGAAACCACGCTGTTCCTGGTTGCGTCCAAAACGTTCACTACCCAGGAAACCATGACCAACGCCCACAGTGCGCGTGACTGGTTCCTGAAAACGGCGGGTGACGAAAAGCACGTAGCCAAACACTTTGCCGCACTGTCAACCAACGGTAAGGCAGTGGGTGAGTTCGGGATCGATACTGACAATATGTTCGAGTTCTGGGACTGGGTCGGCGGTCGTTATTCATTATGGTCTGCGATCGGCTTGTCTATCGCGCTGTCGCTTGGCTTTGATAATTTCGAGAAATTACTCAGCGGTGCCCATGCGATGGATCACCACTTTGCCGAGACCCCGGCAGAGAAGAACCTGCCGGTGCTGCTGGCTCTGATCGGTATCTGGTATAACAATTTCTTTGGTGCTGAAACCGAAGCGATTCTCCCTTACGATCAATACATGCATCGATTTTCGGCCTATTTCCAGCAGGGGAACATGGAGTCGAATGGTAAGTACGTAGATCGTAATGGAAATCCTGTGGACTACCAAACTGGCCCAATCATTTGGGGTGAACCAGGGACTAACGGGCAACATGCGTTCTACCAGTTAATCCATCAGGGAACAAAAATGGTGCCGTGCGACTTTATCGCGCCAGCGGTTAGCCACAACCCATTGAGCGATCATCACGCCAAACTGTTGTCAAACTTCTTTGCCCAGACCGAAGCATTGGCATTCGGTAAATCTCTTGAGGTTGTTGAAGAGGAATTTGCTGCGCAAGGCAAGACTGCCGAACAAGTGAAACACGTTGCGCCGTTCAAGGTCTTCGAGGGCAACCGTCCAACTAACTCCATCCTGCTGCGTGAAATCACTCCATTCAGCCTCGGGGCGTTAATTGCGTTGTATGAGCATAAAATTTTCACTCAGGGCGTTATCCTGAACATATTTACCTTTGACCAATGGGGTGTTGAACTGGGTAAACAATTGGCGAATCGCATTTTGCCAGAATTGGCAGGAAACGAAGACGTTACCAGCCATGACAGTTCAACGAACGCGCTAATCAATCGTTTTAAAGGCTGGCGCGCCTGAATGAACATGATTGAATGAGTTAAAATGAGTTAATTCATTACTTTTCATGGTGTTAACATTGCCCGATTGTGCTGGTTACAATCGGGCTTTTTGCAGCATAAGAAAGCAAAAAAAATGAGACTTTGTCTGAAAATGCATCATTTATGCAGAAATGGTTTAATTTGCTGTTTTTAGTTATTTTTTTCGAGTTATTTACTTAAATTTACGTTCGGCATTGCGAGGTGCGGGCGATATGTACATGAAAACAGAGTTAAATTCTGTTTCTTCAGCTATCAAAAAAGAGTATAGAAAACAGTCGCTTCTTGTCCGCAACGTTTCTCCCCTTCCTGAATGTTCACTTCAAAAAATAAAAAATCTTTAAAAACAAATAGATGGAAATCAACCTTATTATCTCTTTGTCATAACAAAATCCGGAGGAATTAAACTATTCATATTGGTTATGGTGACAGGGCGTAACAGTTTATTGCATTATTCATATGCGGCCTCAATACTAGGGTCGTGTTCTATCTAATTAGCGGAAGGTACACAATATGAATAAAGTTTTCGGTGCATTAACAATCGCGCTTTTTCTGGCAGGAAGTTCAGCGGCTATCGCGGCTCCTGTAGCAGGCGCAGCGGCAGCTACAATTTCTAAAGGTCAGGCGGTGGCTGTGGGGGTAGGTGGTGTTGCGGCTTTGGCTTGCATCGGTTTGGCAGCGAGCGGCCATGATGACGATTCGTCTAGTAGCCCAAGCACCAGTACCACCACCAGTACTTTTAGATAGTTAAGCGATACAAATAACCACATGGGATGTGGTTATTTTTAAATATGCCGTCTCATTCTAAAAACACCTTATTGGTATAACTACAGTTGGTATAACAACGTGCGCTATCTTTCATTACTCTTGCTAAGTTTCTTACTTACCGCGTGTAGCCAGACTCAACAGGGTATTGGGGACACCATCTCAGTAGCGATTTTCGGATCGCCTGATGTTCAATTGAGCGACCAGCAAATTCGGGATATGCCGTATGCGAACATGTACGCGCGCATTAACGACGGATCCCGAATTTTCGTGGTATTGGCTTTTGCCGAAGATGGACAACTCAAATGGTTGACGCAAGACAGGGCAATGTTGGTTACCCAAAACGGGCGACTGGTAAAAACCACGGGTCTTGAAGATAACCTCAACGAAGTCACCGATCTGCAGCATGATCCTTTGCTCAACGCAAAGAGTCTGGTTGAGGGGGCGAAATGGACCCGCACATTGACCTGGACGCAAGACAAGCAGTTGCATATGGCGACCGCCAATTCTGTTTTCCATCTGGCCGGTACTGAGCCTCTGACCATTCTGGGCGTAACGAAGACCTATCAACTCGTCGAAGAGAATGTCGACGTGCCGGAACTGAATACCCGCTACCGTAACCGCTTCTGGATCGATCTCGCCTCCGGTGCTGTAAGCCAGGCCGAACAATATGTCGGACCGGAATTCTTCCCTGTTGAAATCACTATATTGAATCCGTATACACGATGAAAAAACGTCTCTTACTGGGAGTAAGTCTGTGCGTTAGTCTGACCGTAACGGCATTTGCCGACAGTCATGTCACGGTGTATTCGCCTGATCGGACAAAAACTATCCGCATTGATGGCGCTAAAGATCTTGCCGAACTCGTCACGCATCCCGAAGTCTTCAGCCACACCTGGTGGCCAGCGACGGTTATCGCTGAAAAACAGGCCACCTTTCGGCAGCAATCCAAAAAACAGCAGGTGTTGGCTCAACTCACCGGATTAGCCAATTATTATCGTCAAAACAATGATGATGACTTGGCGCAGTCTGCTGAGGCGCTTCACCAGCAACTTTCGGCAATCAATGTCACTGGACGGCAATTTGTCACGCTCGATCCTGATTTGGTTCGGGTGAGGCCACAAGACAATCGTCAGCTTGAAGGGGACTACGCGCTTTATACCGCGCGGCGTCCGTCTACCGTCACCGTATTGGGGTTACTGACACCAGCAGGTAAGCAGTCGCTTAAAATTGGCGAGGATGTGAGTGAGTATCTCGATGCCCACCAGCGCCTTGCCGGTGGCGATCGCAATAATGCCTGGCTGATTCAGCCGGATAGTCAGAGCGAAGAAGTTCCAATTGCCTATTGGAACAAACGACATCATGAGGCTGCTCCAGGCAGCACAATTTTTGTCGGTTTCTCTTCTTATTCTCTCCCTGAAGCCTATCGCAACATCAATGTGCAGATTGTTGCGTTGCTGACTAACCGGATCCCTGACTGATGAAAATACCTTCACTAATCAGCGTATTGGCGCTTGCCGTCGCGAGCGGATCTCAGGCGGCACCTTATACTGAACCGCTTGGTCCTTCCCAGAGTGATTTTGGCGGAGCCGGGCTGTTGCAGGTCCCTTCCGGGCGTATGTCCAAGGAAGGGGAATTCAACGTCAACTTTAGGAATAACGACCAGTATCGTTTTTATTCTGTTTCCGTGCAGGCTTTCCCATGGCTGGAAGCCACAATCCGTTACACCGACGTGCGTACCCAGAAATACAGCCCCTATGAGGATTTCAGTGGCGATCAAACCTATAAAGATAAAGGGATCGACCTGAAGTTGCGCCTGTGGGAAGAGGGGTATTGGTTACCAGAAACCTCGATTGGGGTTCGTGACTTTGGCGGTACTGGACTGTTTGACAGCGAATTTATTGCTGCGTCAAAAGCCTGGGGGCCCCTCGACTTTACGTTGGGTCTGGGATGGGGTTATCTCGGTAATAGCGGAAATGTAAAAAACCCGTTCTGTGAAGTTAAAGACAGCTACTGCTATCGTGATAATACGCATAACAGGGCCGGGTCCTTCAACGGTGCGGATATGTTCCATGGCCCTGCGTCCCTGTTTGGCGGTGTTGAATATCAAACGCCGTGGCAACCGCTGCGTTTAAAAGTGGAATATGAAGGCAACGACTATAAAGGTGATTTTGCCGGACAGTTGAAGCAAGACTCAAAGGTGAACGTTGGGGCTATTTATCGTATTACTGATTGGGCAGATGTGAACATCAGTTATGAGCGTGGTAACACGCTGATGGCCGGTTTCTCGCTACGCACCAATTTCAATACGTTGCATCAGCGCCATATCGATTCGCCACCGCAAAAGTATAATCCGCAGCCACAAGATGCGGTACTCAATCATCAGGTGGTGGCCAGTCAGTTGACCGAACTGCGCAACAACGCCGGTTATGAAGACCCGCATATTCAGATTAAAGACAAGACGCTGTACGTGACCGGTGAGCAGAACCGCTATCGTTACTCCGGAGATGCAGTCGATCGGGCTAACCGTATCATTGCCAACAGGTTACCGGATGGCATCGACACGATTAACGTCACTGAAACCAAGTTGAATCTGCCGCTGGTCAGTACGGTAACAGATGTTGATAGCCTGAAGAGTGATTTGCAAGGCTACCCGCTGGGTAAAGAAAAGCAGTTGAACCAATATCGCGAAGAACCAACCGATGTGAAGGGGGCTCGCCAGGGCTATTACATCGAAAAAGATCGGCTGAACTTCGGTATCGCGCCGGTGTTGAACCAGTCTATCGGTGGCCCGGAAAACTTCTACATGTATCAGGTTGGTGTTCAGGGATCGGCTGATTTCTGGATGACTGAACACTTTTTAGCATCTGCGTCCTTGTTCCTCAACCTCTATAACAACTACGACGAATTCAAATATAAAGGGCCACCGGGAGACAGTACACTGCCGCGTGTTCGTACCCATATCCGCGAATACGTAGATAACAGTGATGTTTATCTGAACAACCTGCAACTGACTTATATCGATCAGATCGCAGATGGTTGGTATGGGCAGGTATACGGCGGTTATCTGGAGCAGATGTTTGGTGGTGTGGGTGGTGAAGTTCTCTACCGGCCGCTTGACAGTTCCTGGGCCATTGGGGTTGATGCCAACTACGTTAAACAACGTGACTGGAATGACCCGATGCAGTTCGTTGACTATACCGCAGAAACTGGCCACGTTACCGGCTATTGGCAACCGCGGTTTATGGATGATGTCCTGGTACGCGTCAGCGTCGGCCAATATCTGGCGAAAGATAAAGGTGCAACGGTTGATGTGGCTAAACGCTTCGACAGTGGCGTCATCGTCGGTGCTTTTGCGACGAAAACCAACGTATCCGCAGATGAATATGGTGAAGGTGATTTCACCAAAGGCTTCTATATTTCGGTACCGCTCGATCTGATGACCGTACGTCCGACCAGAAGCCGTGCGCAAATCAACTGGATCCCGCTTACGCGTGATGGTGGTCAGATGTTGGGACGCAAATATCTGCTGTACGGTTTGACCGACAGCCGTTCTCCTTACTATTGATCCCGCACTGTCATTGATCCCATTGTCTGGGTGATCTGCTGAAAATGGCTCCCTTATCCAGGGAGCCATTTTTTTTAGGTACGGAGCGCTGTTTACTGCCGATTACAGCGCTGTGTTATTCTGCCAAAAGGTTTTTTATAGAGGGCAGGTATTCCTATGGCAGTTTCTCAGCGCGCTATGCTGATTTCGACAATAATGCAGCGAATTTTGAACGTTTTCCTTTTAGGGCTTGGTGCCATACTCCTACTTTTCCTTGGCCGGGAAACCTATCATCTGGCTCTGGTTCTCTTCGTCAACAACGATCAGTCTTCGTCCTATTTGTTGATTGAAGGTATCGTTATTTACTTTCTCTATTTTGAGTTTATCGCCTTGATAGTGAAGTATTTCTCTTCTGGCTATCACTTTCCTTTACGCTACTTTATCTACATTGGGATCACTGCGATTATCCGTCTGATCATCGTTGATCATAAAAACCCAATCGATACGCTTATCTACGCTGCGGCGATTCTGGTTCTGGTTGTGACTCTCTATCTGGCGAACACCGACAGGCTGAAACGGGAATAACCGCCATAAAAAAGGCGGCCCGCAACGGCCGCCCAAGACACAGGCAATTACAGCAAGTAGAACAGTGGCTAATGATGATATGTAGTCTCTGCCATCTGGCCGTCAGGTTGGCCAGATGAGAAAGAAGGATCCGCTATCCTTTCACGCCTCCCGAGGTCAGTCCGCCCACCAGCCAGCGCTGTGCCAGCAGGAATACGGCGGTGATTGGAATCGCTGACAATACGGCTGCGGCGGCGAAGTCACCCCACAAGTAGTTTTGTGGATTGAGGTATTGCTGCATTCCCACGGCCAGCGTGTAGCTGTTCACATCGCGCAGTAACAGCGAGGCGACAGGCACTTCAGTAATTGCCGCGATGAATGAAAGAATGAACACGACGGCCAAAATAGGCACGGAAAGAGGCAAGAGAACCAAACGGAATGCTTGCCACGGGCTGGCACCATCCAGCGCTGCCGCTTCTTCCAATGAATTATCAATAGTTTCGAAATAGCCTTTGATCGTCCAGACATGCAGTGCGATTCCGCCCATGTAGGCAAAAATCACCCCACCGTGCGTATTCAGTCCAATGAAAGGCAAATACTGACCGATACGATCGAACAAGGCGTATAACGCTACCAGCGACAGTACCGCCGGGAACATCTGGAAAATCAGCATCGACTTCAACAGCGTGCTTTTACCGCGAAAACGCATGCGGGCAAAGGCATAAGCACACGTTGTGGACAGCGTTACGATGCCAATCGCGGTAATCACCGCAATTTTAATCGAGTTCCATAGCCATAGCATGACCGGGAAGGGGGGCGGCGTCACACTGCCATCGGCGTGTGTCACGCTGAAACCCAGCGCCAAACGCCAGTGATCCCAGGAAATTTGATCGGGGATCAGGCTGCCGGTAGCAAAGTTACCGGGACGCAGCGAAATCGTTATGACCATCAGCAGCGGAAACATAATCAGAGCGATGAAACAGAGCATCAGAAAATGGGTGATAAACAAACGCATCCGCTGAGATTTAGGTTTAACCATAGCCATTGTCGCTTCTCCTTAATCAAAATTCATTTTGCTGACTTTCAGGTTGAGGATCGCGAGTGCGCCAACCAGAAGGAAAATCAACGTGGCAATGGCCGCCGCCAGTCCAAAGTCTTGCCCGCCTCCGCCTTCAAAGGCGATTCGATAGGTATAGCTGACCAGCAAATCGGTGTAGCCCGCTGGCGTAGTGGTCCCGATCATATCCGGGCCGCCGTTGGTTAACAGTTGAATCAAGACGAAGTTATTGAAGTTAAATGCGAAGCTGGCAATCATCAGCGGAGTCAGCGGCTTGATTAACAGCGGGAACGTGATGCGGAAAAAGTTTTGCATCGGCGTCGCGCCGTCCATTGCTGACGCTTCGTAGAGATCGTCAGGAATCGCCTTCAAAAGCCCCATGCACAAAATCATCATGTAGGGATAACCCAGCCACGTATTGACGATCAAAATCATACTCTTCGCGGTATACGGATCGCTGAACCATGCTGGTTTAATACCAAACAGATGGCCCAGCATCAGGTTGATTTCACCAAAGCTTTGGTTGAATAACCCTTTGAAAATCAAAATGGAAATAAAGGAGGGTACGGCGTAGGGCAGAATCAGCAGGACGCGGTAAATCGCCTTGCCCTTCAACTCTTCCCACTGGACAACACACGCCAGGACCATACCGACTGCCACGGTCAGAATCACCGTCATGACCGAGAAAACGATCGTCCACACGAAAATCGACAAAAAGGGTTTCTTGATCCCTTCGTCCTGAAGAACGCGCAGGAAGTTTTTCCAACCGGTGGTAACGGTAAATCCGGGGCTGAGTTTCTCACCCTGCCATTGGCCTTCGGCATTGACGGATTGATAGAACCCGCTTTCCATATCCGGACGATAGACTACACCAGTCTGCTTGTTGGTCAGGGTCTTACTGTCTTCAGCCAGACTATAAAGTGGGCTGGTTCCTGAGAATTGGCGCAGCGAACTCATTCGCAATTCGCCACCGTCTGGCAGAATTGCCACCATATTGCTCATGGTCTGGCGATTTTGGGTGATGACGCGCAATGTGGCTTTCTCGCCCTGCGCGTCACCTTGTTGTGGTGCCAGCTTCAATTGCTCTGGGATGGCATCAAAACTGAAAGGGTCAGAAATCAGCAACTGATCGTTATCAGGATTGGTGAGTTGCAGACGCCACTTGTTTTCATCGCCATACAGCGCAAAAGTAAATGTTTTACCGGTCTGGAATTGTCGTTGCATCAGTACCGATTGTGCGCGTTCAAAAGTCAGTTGGTTGGTGCTGCTGTAATTGGTGAAGGCAATCGCGATGGTACAAATCAAAGGGAACAGAACAAATAGCCCCATACCGGCGATGCCAGGATAGACATAGCGCCAGGTATAAGCACGGCGGTTTGCAAAGACATAAAGTCCGGCGCTAACCAGAACCAGCGTCAGAATTGCGAAGAGATATTCACCCTGTGCATACATCAAAACAACGAGATAACAGGTGACCAGCGTGAACAGGCCGATAACCAGCCATTTCAGGACATCGCTTTGCCACCACTTCGGTTTTTTTCGTCCGGTATTATTGGCGAGAGCTAACTGCATAGGGGTCTTCCTTTTACAACCTCAGGTCATTCTCCGGTAGCAGCAGGCTCTCATCCCGACAGCCTGCCGCGTCCCTTGGATTACTTGGTGATACGTGTTTCAGCGTCTTTCAGGGCTTCAGCAACAGTCTGGCGTCCGCTTATGGCGTTAATCACAGCAGTGCGCATGGCGTACCAGAAGGCACTCATTTGCGGAATATTCGGCATGATTTCGCCATTCTGCGAGTTCTCCATGGTGGCGGAGATGCGTGGGTCTTTCGCCAGTTGCTCTTGGAATGATTTAAGCGCAACCGCACCCAGTGGCTTGTCTTTGTTCACTTGTGCCAGACCCTCATCGGTCAGCAGGTAGTTTTCCAGGAATTCCGTGGCCAGTTCTTTATTCGGGCTGGCGGAGTTGATACCTGCGGTCAGCACACCAACGAACGGTTTGGATGGTTTGCCTTTGAACGTTGGCAACAGGGTGACACCGTAGTTGATCTTGCTTTGATCGATGTTACCCCAGGCCCATGGTCCATTGATGGTCATGGCTGTTTGGCCCTTGTTGAATGCGGCTTCAGCAATGGAATAGTCGGTATCTGCATTGATGTGTTTGTTCTTCACCAAATCGACGATGAATTGCAGACCTGATTGTGCGCCCGCGTTATTTACGCCTACGTCTTTAATATTGTATTTGCCGCCTTCATTTTTGAATGCGTAACCGCCATTGGCGGCAATGATTGGCCAGGTGAAGTAGGGTTCTTGCAGGTTCCACATGATGGCACTTTTACCTTTGGCACGGAGTTCTTTATCCAGTGCCGGGATCTCTTCCCAGGTCTTCGGTGCATCTTTAATTATGTCTTTGTTATAAATCAGCGACAGCGCTTCAACCGCGACTGGGTAACCGATCAATTTGCCCTCAAAGCGAACGGCGTCCCAGGTGAATGGATAAATCTTGTCCTGGAAAGCTTGGGAAGGATGGATTTCTGCCAGAAGGCCAGATTGCGCGTAACCGCCGAAACGGTCATGTGCCCAGAAAATAATGTCCGGACCGTCACCTGTTGCCGCTACCTGTGGGTATTTCTCTTCCAGTTTATCTGGATGCTCAATGGTCACTTTGATGCCGGTATCTTTCTCAAATTTTTTCCCGACTTCCGCCAGACCGTTATAGCCTTTATCACCATTGATCCAGATAACCAGTTTGCCTTCTTCTATTTTGGCAAAGGCCGAGGAGGAGAGTACCAGCGTTGCCAATGCGGAAAGCGCCAGGGTGCGCGCGACTTTCGTTACGCCAGATTTATTCAAAGTGCGAGTCATAATCCGATCCTTTTATCTAATTCTGTGGGCATCGACGTTGGTGCGGCAAGATAACCTGTGCCACACGCAGTGAGGAATATGGTTTTCAGCACTGACATAGTCCTTCACAACCGGACATACGCTCATCCTCCCCCTCTCTACGCCCCTCCCTGGGTAATTGTGATCTACTTAACATTGCAGGCTGTTTTGTGGGGTCAGGCACGTAAATACTGCTGCGAATTTGTAAGGCAGATCACGAATTTGACTTTGCTGTTGAACTTTCAAACAAGCCTGACTTTCTCTCATCCTCCTATCTCCTCCCCCGTGAAAAACCTTGTTACGGATGATTACCAATTCATGTCGGTAACGCACCATCTGCAACATCCATTTACCCCGCTATGCAGGAAGCCAGTCATGTTGTCAGTGCGCACCGCATCCCATCCCGCGTTGTACCGGGTAAATCCTGCCAGTTTCCGTGACGGTAACGGTGATGGCATTGGGGACTTGGAAGGGCTGATTGCCGCACTGCCGTATCTGAAAGCGTTATCGATCAATGGGGTGTTGTTGCCTGAAAGGGTCGTGATACCGGGCAGCGTGCAGCGCCAGTTGGTTGAGAATGGTCTTGGTGTTTGGCAGGACGCCGCGATCGGCAGCGTGAAACAATTGCAGCCACTGGTGCGTGAACTGAGCTGTGGCGAACTGGCTGTTGACGTAGTGCCTTACAGCATCGAGCGACTGGTAAGCGCGCTCTCTGCGCGTCGCGACACGTTGCGTCAGTCCGTGTGGATGACCGGCGACGCGTTTCAGGCCCGCGTTGTCAGCCGCTGGGGACAGGGTGATTTACGTTCCGCCTCCGCTTATCTGACATTGCTGGCGATGTTGCCCGCCACAATCTGCCTCTATCAGGGTGAAGAGCTGGGGTTGCCCCATGCTGCCGCGCTGGAAGAGCCACAGGGCGCACAAAGCCCGATGCCATGGCACGAAGCGCCTGAGCAAGCGACTGCCGGGCAACTCGACTGGTACCAGCGCGTGGCGATCGAGCATCGCGCAATGGCCGTAAGCAGACAGCAGCAAGATGAACATTCAACGCTGCGCTATTGCCAATTGTTATTGAAATTACGCCAATTGCCGCTGATCCAGCAGGGAGAACTGATGGAAGTCAGTCAGCGAAACGGTATGGTTAGATTAGTTATTACCCATTTAGATCAATGCCTTGAAGCGCTTATTAATCTGCAGCCATATACTCAGGCGGCGGCGCCCTCTGTGGCAAACATGTCAATGGCATGGCAGCTCGGCGCTCAGGCAGAGAGTCATCAATGGGTTATAGCGGGCTTCGGTTGCGCTGTATTTACACGACAGGAAGTTACACAAGAAGTATTTTGCGAAAGCATGGGAGTAACGCATGGCTAGCGTAACACTGCGTAGCGTCTATAAAGCCTTCGGTGAGACGGTGATCTCGAAAGACGTCAATCTGGTGATTGAAGAAGGTGAGTTTGTGGTCTTCGTTGGGCCATCGGGCTGCGGGAAATCCACGTTATTAAGAATGATCGCGGGTCTGGAGGACATTACGTCCGGTGATCTGCTGATCGGTGACAAACGCATGAATGACGTCCCACCCGCCGAACGTGGTATCGGGATGGTTTTCCAGTCTTATGCGCTCTATCCGCATTTGTCGGTCGCGGACAATATGTCCTTTGGCCTGAAGTTGGCGGGTGCCAAAAAAGCGGAAATCGCGCAACGGGTCAATCAGGTGTCTGAAATCCTGCAGTTGGCACACCTGCTTGATCGTCGACCGAAAGCGTTATCTGGCGGGCAGCGTCAGCGCGTGGCAATTGGCCGCACGCTGGTTGCCGAGCCACAGGTTTTTCTGCTTGATGAACCCCTTTCCAATCTGGATGCCGCACTGCGTGTGCAGATGCGCATCGAGATCTCCCGCCTGCATAAACGTTTGCAGCGCACCATGATTTACGTCACCCACGATCAGGTCGAAGCGATGACGCTGGCCGACAAAATTGTGGTGCTGGATGCCGGACGCGTCGCGCAGATCGGCAAGCCGCTTGAACTCTATCACTACCCGGCCAACCGCTTTGTCGCGGGTTTCATTGGTTCGCCAAAGATGAATTTCCTGCCGGTGAAAGTCACCGCTGCAGAAGAGTTGCGGGTCCAGATCGAACTGCCTAACCAACAACTGGTCTGGCTGCCGGTAGAAGGTAAAGGCGTGCAGGCTGGCGCCAATATGTCTCTGGGTATTCGTCCTGAACATTTGCTGCCGAGCAGCGAGTCAGAAGTCACGTTGTCGGGTGATGTTCAGGTCGTTGAGCAACTCGGTAATGAAACACAAATTCATATCCAAATCCCGGCAATACGTCAGAACCTGGTTTACCGCCAGAATGACGTGGTGCTGGTACAAGAAGGTGCCACATTCGCCATCGGTCTGCCGCCACATCGTTGTCATCTATTCCGCGAGGATGGGACTGCGTGTAAACGGCTGCATTCAGAGGCTGGCGTTTAAAGCACGCACGCCGTACCTATAACAGGAGAATTATGATGACTACTCTGCGCAAAGTACCTTTAGCACTGGCTGTTGCCGCTGGTGTCCTGTCCTCACAGGCTATGGCCGTCGATTTTCACGGTTATGCCCGTTCCGGTATTGGCTGGACCGGCAGTGGCGGTGAGCAACAGTGTTTTCAAGCAACCGGTGCCCAAAGTAAATATCGTCTGGGTAACGAGTGTGAAACCTATGCAGAATTAAAATTAGGCCAGGAATTGTGGAAAGAGGGCGATAAGAGCTTCTATTTCGACACCAACGTGGCTTACTCCGTTTCGCAGCAAAACGACTGGGAAGCCACCGATCCCGCTTTCCGTGAAGCCAATGTGCAGGGTAAAAACTTAATCGAGTGGTTGCCAGGTTCAACCATCTGGGCAGGTAAGCGCTTCTACCAACGTCATGACGTCCACATGATCGACTTCTACTACTGGGATATTTCTGGTCCTGGTGCGGGTCTGGAAAACATCGATCTTGGTTTCGGCAAACTGTCTCTGGCAGCAACCCGTAACACCGAAAGCGGCGGCTCCTACGGATTTATTAGAGAGCCAGGCGATACGGGGGATAAGACGGCAAACGATGTATATGACGTACGTCTCGGTGGTCTGCAACTGAACCCTGGTGGCACCCTGGAATTGGGCGTTGATTATGGTCGGGCCAATGAGCGTGACGATTTTGTGCTGGATGATGATGCATCGAAAGATGGTGTAATGCTGACGGCTGAGCATACCCAGAGCATCTATAGCGGCTATAACAAATTTGTTGTGCAGTATGCCACTGACTCCATGACTTCTTACAACTCAGGTCACTCTGAAGGCGCAAGCGTCAATAACAACGGCAACATGATCCGTGTGCTGGATCATGGTGCTATCGATTTCAACGACACCTGGGGTCTGATGTACGTTGCCATGTATCAGGATATCGATCGTGACAACAACAATGGCACCACCTGGTATACCGTGGGTGTGCGCCCGATGTACAAATGGACGCCAATCATGAGTACCTTCCTTGAAGCAGGCTACGACAACGTGAAGTCGCAGCAAACGGGCGATCGTAACGGCCAATACAAAATTACCCTTGCCCAACAATGGCAGGCAGGTAATAGCATATGGTCCCGTCCCGCCATCCGTATCTTCGCAACCTATGCCAATTGGGATGAGAAGTGGGGTTATGCCACCGACGACGACACCGGTTATACCAGCGGTACGGCTTACAACGATACAAGTACTCACACCTTCAGCCGTGGTAATAACGACGAATTTACCTTCGGTGCACAAATGGAAGTCTGGTGGTAATTATACCTTTTGGACTTGACGTTGCAGGCAGGTCGCTACCGGTATTCGCTGGCTTGTTGCCAACCTGCACCGTCAATGACTTCGGGTATAAATAGATAAGTAATGAATTAGCTGGCGCGCCGCTCCTTGCCTGTGGCGCGCCAGGATTGATGCTGGTTACGAAAGGACATAATAATGAAAAAGACCCTGATCTCCCTCAGTCTGTCCCTGTTGCTCGGCGTTGCCCCCTTCGCCGTAACGGCTGCCCAGACTACACTGCCCTCCAATGTGTCCGTCGCGCCGACGATTCCGACGCAGACATTGCAAAGTTTATCCTGGCAGCCGCTGGTTCCACCAACTTCACAGAACGTCACCCTGAGCGCCAGCAGTCAGACGCTGAACCTGGGTGATATTGAAGGTGCCGTGGCTGCTTTTGCGCTTCCCGCCGATCGCGGATCGCTTGAAATTACTCTCAGCAGCTTGGCGCAAGGGTTGTCGGTTTATGCACCGAGTGTCTTGATCCTCGATGAACAAATGCGTCCTGCCGCCTTTTACCCAAGCAGCTACTTCCCTTATGAACAACCCGGTGTGTTATCACAGGATCGGTTGGAAGGGACCCTGAAACTCACCCCAGCTTTGGGGCAAAAACAGATTTATATGCTGGTGTATACCACCCGTCAGGATGCTGCCAAAACCACCACCCTGATGGCACCTGCCAAAGCCTATGCGGCTGGTGTGGGTAATGCCATTCCTGATATTCCGGACCCGATCGCCCGCCACGCCACCACTGGCACGCTGAAAGTGAAAGTGAAAGCAGAGCAGAGCACCGGAAATGTGATGATCGGACTGATTCAGCCTGCACCAACAGCGGCACCCGTCGTGGTAGGGCAAGCCCCAGCCCCAGCACCGATGAGTGCAACCCCTGTTGCAGAAACCATCCCGGCGAAACCGTCGGAGCCGATGCTCAATGATACTGAAAGCTACTTTAATAACGCCATCAAGCAAGCGGTAAAAGAGGGTGACGTTGATAAGGCCTTGAAACTTC
Organism: Edaphovirga cremea; assembly: GCF_003332275.1. GTDB lineage: Bacteria > Pseudomonadota > Gammaproteobacteria > Enterobacterales > Enterobacteriaceae > Edaphovirga > Edaphovirga cremea. The sequence continues at coordinate 38,955 of NZ_QOVA01000003.1, forward strand.
TGGATGAAGCAGAACGTTTAGGGTCGAAAACTGCGCGTAAAACGTTTATCGGCAGTGTGAAAGGCAAGGGTTAATTAACAAACCCCTCACCGCCGACTCTGGCTGGATGTTTGGTGCGCCCCTGGCGCACCTTTTTTGCTTGTTGCACGCCACAGTCTCCTCTTACTGGAATCCGCCATGCCCCAATTCTTTACAATGTTGTTGAATGACTGTTAAACCACGAGTTACCGCTTCGTTATATTGCGCTACAATGGCCTTCTATTAATTCATAGCAGGCCATTGCGGCCTCGCGTCCGTCAGGAATTGTAATGCATGTCTGAAAGTAAAACGTCGATTCTGCCTCCTATTCAATGGCTTGATGACGCTGAACCGGTGCCTGCAGAAATTGCCGATTGGTTGATGGAACTGGGTTCAATGACCAGGCGTTTTGAAGAACATTGCCATAAGGTCACCGTTGAGCCCCGTAATGAATATTTCATCACGCGTGAGCAACTTGGGAAGGACGAGGCCGAGCAGTTGCCTGTCAGTGAACGATACTGGTTGAGGGAGATTGTCTTGTTCGGTGATGGCCGGCCCTGGCTGCTGGGGAGAACGGTGATTCCGCAACAGACATTAACCGGGTCAGATCAGGCGCTGGTGGATCTGGGTACGCTCCCACTTGGCCGTTATCTTTTCAGTGGCGACAATCTAACCCGCGACTATATTCAAACAGGTAAGCAAGGTGTGTTCTGGGCACGGCGATCTCGTTTACGGCTGTCGGATAAGCCCTTGCTGCTGACCGAAATTTTTCTGGCAGAATCACCGTTGTATCGGGTGCAGGACAGTGAAGAATAAGCAATAAAGTGGGAGAGATATAAGTGGAGGGAAGTGTGACTCAAAGCAAATGGTTGGCCTATTGCCGCCTGATGCGAATCGACAAACCAATTGGTTCTTTGTTGTTATTGTGGCCCACGTTATGGGCACTTTGGCTTGCTGGACAGGGCGTCCCGCAACTGAAAATTTTGCTGGTTTTTGTTTTGGGTGTTTTCATGATGCGTGCTGCCGGGTGCGTGGTAAATGACTATGCGGATCGCAAGTTTGATGGTCATGTAAAACGCACTGCCAGTCGCCCCTTGCCCAGTGGCACTATTAGCGAACGCGAAGCGAAAGTGTTGTTCATCAGCCTGGTACTGCTTTCGTTTGCCCTGGTTCTGACGCTCAATGCGATGACCATCTGGCTATCATTGGCCGCCTTGGCGCTGGCATGGGTTTATCCCTTCATGAAACGGGTTACCCATTTGCCGCAGGTGGTACTCGGTGCCGCATTTGGCTGGTCGATTCCCATGGCTTATGCCGCTGTCAGTGAGACCCTACCGCTCAGTTGTTGGTTATTGTTCCTCGCCAATATCTGTTGGACAGTCGCTTATGATACGCAATACGCCATGGTGGATCGTGATGATGATGTGCGGATTGGTATAAAATCGACAGCGGTTCTGTTTGGTCGCTACGATAAATTGATTATCGGCATATTGCAGTTGGTTACGCTGTTATTGATGGCGTATGTTGGTTATCTGGCGGAACTGGGTGGGGCATTTTACTGGTCTATCTTACTGGCCGGTGCGCTGTTTATTCACCAGCAAAAAGTCATCGCCAAGCGGCAACGCGACCCCTGTTTCCAGGCCTTTTTGAATAATAACTATGTTGGCCTGGTACTGTTTATCGGCATTTTTCTGAGTTACTCACAAATTGGCTGGTAATCGCTGAACGTGAGGCATAAAAAAAGCACCGCAGTTCAATTGCGGTGCTTTTTTTGGCAATTCATACCCATCAGTTCTCTTCGCGATCCTGTTCTTCGACCACGTCGACTTCCTTGGATTCCAGGCTCAACTCGGCAGGCATAATCACGCTTTCAATCGTCAGTCTTATTTCCGGTGACATCAAATCGCTGAGCAGGTTGTACACCGCCAAGGTATGGGCCGGGATCGCATCACCAATATCATTGATATAGCCTTCTGCACGTAGCGTTGCTACCAGCGTGGAGAACACTGCTTTATCAAAGAACTCCGGCGCATTGATTCCATGCAGAACAGACAACCGCTGGGCCATGATGCGACTCTCCTTCTCAAGCGCGCCACGACTGATGCTTGGGCTGGCGCTGAGAAGAGAGAGCGTGATGGCATAACGCTGCAATGTTTCACGCACGCCAGCCGCCAGTAATTGCAGTGGGCGGATACGGGCAGGGTTCAGCGCCAGTTCTTCACCGTGGTCGATAATCAGTTGCTGACGCGCCAGCTCATCGCACAGGGTGTGAAGCACCTGTGGCAGTTGTTCAATGCCGTAATGCAGGAACAGTTCAGACTTCAGCATTGGATAGATCAGGCTAATCTGGCGTAACAGTTCGGTACGGCTCACCTTGCGATGATGCATCACTATGCTGGCAATCAACGATGGCAACACCAGCATGTGGTGAATATTGTTACGGTAGTAGGTCATCAGCACCGCCTGCTCGCGTGGCAGGATGATGATGTCACCGATGTTATCTTTCTCGACTTCGAACTTGTTCATGTTCAAAGCATGATCGAGAAGTTTTTCTGCGCTGTGCTGCGGTACGGTGGAATCCTTGGCATAAGGAACGTTGCGCATCAACTGCAGATAACATTCCAACTGCTCAAGCAATTGCTCCCGGGTAAGGGAACGTTGACGCGAAGCCAGCAGCGCGGTAGAACACAGATTCATCGCGTTGGCGGCAGCGGCATTGTTAATCCGTACCATGATCTGATCCGCCAAATCCTGCACGATGGGGGTCAGCCAACTTGGGCGGTGTGCTTCAATAGGATCGATGGCATCACGCCACTTTGGAACATGCTGATTCAGGTAAGAGGTCAGATGTATCGGTTCACCAAAGTTCACGTATCCCTGACCCAGGTTGCGCAGTTTGCGCAACCCACTGATCATTTGCATGAAACTCTCTTTTTCTTTGGTCGCACCGCGTAACTCTTTGGCGTAGGTTCCGACTTCCATGACATGCTCATAACCGATATAGATCGGTACCAGCGTGATCGGACGACTGCCACCGCGCAGCATCGCCTGAATAGTCATCGCCAGCGTACCGGTTTTCGGTTCCAGCAGGCGACCGGTGCGGGAACGCCCTCCTTCAACGAAATACTCAACCGAGTAACCACGGGTGAACAGTTCACCCAGATATTCACGGAATACGGTTGAATAGAGCTTATTACCTTTAAAGGTACGCCGGATAAAGAAGGCACCGAGCCGACGGAAAATAGGTCCGGCTGGCCAGAAATTGAGGTTAATCCCGGCGGCGATATGCGGTGGCACCAATCCCTGATGATAGAGCACATAGGAGAGCAGCAGATAGTCCATGTGGCTGCGATGGCAGGGAACATAGACGATCTCCTGACCGTCCTGCGCCAGTTGGCGGACCCGCTCTGCATTATGGACGTTGATGCCCTGATAAAGGCGGTTCCAGGTCCAGCTCAATATTCGATCGGAGAGTCGCACGGCCTCATAGGAAAAATCGGCAGCGATCTCTTCCATCAAGGCAATGGCATTCTGCTGGGCTTTCTCATGGGAAATTTTCTTGCTGCGCGCTTCATCTTCTACTGCTTTTTCAATCGCTTTTGAAGCCAGCAATTTATTGAACAGATCCTGGCGAACCGGCAATCTTGGGCCAACCGCAGCCAAACGCTGGCGGGAGAAATGCATTCTCGCCACGCGCGCCAGTTTCTGCGCAATGGTTTTATCCGTGCCATGCTCGGTCGCCATATAACGCAGCGAAACCGTGTTGGAGAAACGGACGAAACTGTCGCGACCCAACCAGAGGACGGCAAAGAATTTCTGCACGCCATTCAGTACCCGCAGATGCGGAGCACTCTGGCCTTCGCGACCGGGAGAACGCCCAAACATCACTGAAACCGGCAGCATCTGGATATCAAGCGCCGGATTGCTACGGTGCAAATCAAGGTAATCGTGGAACAGCTTTACCGATTCCTGTTTGGGAGCGTAGTAATGAAAGACGCGCGGCCCGTGATCGATAAACACGTGGCTGGGGAGTTGGACGCCATCGATCTCCAAAGGGATGAGCGGATCCGGCAGATCTTGCGCCAGGCATTGTGCCCGCAGCGTCAGCAGATCTGCTTTTGAATTGTAAGGTAAAACATACAGAATCGGTCTGGTCGGATCCAAACGTAGCTCGGTGACCGGATCTGCAGGGATAACCTTGCTTCTTACCAGCAATTTCAGCGGTAAGTTCAATAACTTATAATATAATCTACGCCAACCTGACATAACAACTTAAAGCCTCTTGTTAGCAATGCGCCGCAAGGATACCAGAATCCGTGGTGGAGATCTGTGGTGCTGAGACAACGAATAAACGCTAAAATGCCGTAAAGCCCACCTCATGACGTGCAAATTATGGCAAATCAAACAAATGGATTGTTGAGAATATATAAAGCAGCAGGATATTCCATTAAAGGCCTCGTCGCCGCGTGGAAAAATGAAGCCGCTTTCCGGCAAGAAGCCGTAATGGCCATTCCTGCTATTTTAATCGCTTTATGGCTGGATGTGACCAACATAGAACGAATTTTATTGATTGGATCCGTTATTTTGGTGCTTATCATCGAGGTACTGAATAGCGCGCTCGAATCTATCGTTGATCGCATTGGTAGTGAATGGCATGAATTATCGGGCCGGGCAAAAGATATGGGATCGGCCGCCGTCTCCCTCAGTCTGCTATTGGCACTCTTTATTTGGGTGACATTGCTCTGGCGTTATCTGACCTGAGTCGAGAAAAGTATAAAATATCCGCTTTAATCCCTGTTTTTGTTAAATGCCCGGTTTTCAATCACCCTTTACCTGTATATACTCACAGCAAGACTGTATAAACAACCAGGGGGCGGGATGAAAGCATTAACTACCAGACAGCAAGAGGTCTATGACCTGATTCGCGATCATATTTCGCAGACAGGCATGCCACCAACGCGTGCTGAGATCGCACAGCGTCTGGGGTTCCGCTCACCGAACGCTGCTGAAGAGCATTTGAAAGCCCTGGCACGCAAAGGCGTAATCGAAATTGTTTCTGGGGCGTCGCGCGGTATCCGGCTGCTCATGGAAGAAGTGGAAGGTTTGCCGTTGGTAGGTCGGGTGGCTGCGGGTGAACCTTTACTGGCACAACAGCATATTGAAGGCCATTATCAGGTCGATCCTTCCATGTTTAAACCAAATGCCGATTTTCTACTGCGCGTCAGCGGGATGTCGATGAAAGACATCGGCATTCTTGATGGCGATTTGTTGGCTGTGCATAAAACGCAGGATGTCCGCAATGGTCAGGTTGTTGTTGCGCGCATTGAAGACGAAGTGACGGTTAAACGTCTAAAGAAACAGGGCAATATTGTTCATCTGCTGCCTGAGAACAATGAGTTTGAACCTATTATTGTTGATTTGCGCCAGCAAAATTTCTCTATCGAAGGATTGGCTGTCGGTGTAATCCGCAACGGTGACTGGAGCTAACACCTCCGCTTGACCAACTTGTTCAAACCAGACTTGTTCAAACCAGATTGGTGGTAGCACTTTCCCCTTCCAGACCGCGCCCCTTAATTGGGGCGTTGTCGTTTTTATCGACCTTGCCCAAGGTTGTCTGTTGAGCGGAATACTCCCCGCGTCACGCTTTGTAGACATATTTAATTACATATCTGGATGATGACTAAATCGCCTCATTACTCGTTGTTTTTACTGTTCTTTTACCTTTCCCATGACGAGTAATTTTTTTATAATTAGTTAATTACCTCTGTCAAAAGCCAGATACTCCGAATTCTTCACTATAGTTATTACCAAGGTCAGCATGTTTGTAGCGTTTAATTCTGCTTTGTTTCTATATCGTTAGTGATGTCGAAACCCTTTAATGCAGTATCAAACAAATGTGTTAGGCCTGATTTATCTAAAACTGACGAAGAGCTGTATGAATACGAATTCGTTGATGTCAGACGAAAATTCATACGGAGTTAAAACCTAAGGTATGGAGATTTTATGATGAATAAAGATGAAGCCGGCGGTAACTGGAAGCAGTTTAAAGGTAAAGTGAAAGAACAATGGGGTAAACTTACCGATGATGATCTGACTATCGTTGAAGGTAAACGCGAGCAGTTGATAGGTAAGATCCAGGAAAGATATGGCTATCAAAGAGAAGCCGCTGAAAAAGAAGTGAAAGAGTGGGAAGGTCGTAATAAGTACCACTGGTAAGTCAAATTTTCACTCACTTCTTTCTTTAAAACCTAGAGTTTTAGGACTCATGTCTTTTAAATAAGACGGTATTATAAAAATCTCTGGTCGCTCCCGCTGCTCCTACCCGATTAGCAACGACCAGGATAAAGTGGTACAAGGATGTACCCGCACTTTTTCCCTATCTACTCTGCTCATCTGTCCTGATAAAACCTGATTGAAGTTTATACGCACCGAAATAATCGATCGGGTTTCGCTTTTACGGCGAAAACCCAGCTTTTCAATCAGCGCTTTTTCAACACGATGCTGTGATCGTGTTCGCAACTTTCCTGATGATCGCAAGATTCAACTTCACGACATTGCGGGCATAAACCATGGGCTTCTACGACGCTGTGCCTCAGGGCAAATCCCGCCTCTTGCGCGAGTTTGGCCAGCGCCTCTTCGATGCCTTCGGTCGTTTTCTCGGTTACCAGACTGCAACGGTCGCAGATAAAAAGTGCCGATGTATGGGTGGGTTCTTCAAAGTGATGACACAGAACATAGCTGTTTGCCGACTCGACGCGATGAATAAATCCCTGCTCAAGCAAAAAATCCAGCGCACGATAGACCGTTGGCGGTTTGGCCTGGGGTTCTGAAACGCGCAGCAGATCAAGAAGGTCATAGGCACTGATCGCCCCGGGTTGCTGCGCCATGAGGCGTAGGACTTCCAGCCGTTGCGGGGTCAGGCGCACATTCCTTTGCTGACAGAGATTTTCCGCCTGCGCGAGTAGCCTTTCCTGGTTGGTTGAGTTCATAGCAATATTCCCGGTACATGAAGAAAACTGATTTTATCATGTTTAGCGCCAATCACCGATATAGCGACGCTAACTGAGAGAGTTAACGTGTATTCATAGATTATATTCTATTCAAAGCATCAGCCCACTGTTCCACGTTTCAGCACATGTGCAGCCTGGGGTGCCAGATCAACCTTCTGTGATATAATCCACGGCTCTGTTCCTGTTGCCGCACTTGGTGTTGGCGTGAGGAATGCCGATGATGCCACCGGAAAAGAATTCACGTTACATGTCAGATAATCACAGTTCACACACCCTACATACTTTACCAACTCAAGCGCCCGCAGCGCCTTTTGCACTGCAACGTTTTTCCATTGCGCCGATGCTGGATTGGACCGATCGCCATTGCCGCTATTTCCATCGTCTGCTGAGCGGGCAAGCGCTGCTGTATACCGAAATGGTCACTACGGGCGCGATTATTCACGGCAAAGGTGATTATCTGGCCTATAGCGATCAGGAGCATCCCGTAGCCTTGCAACTGGGTGGCAGCGATCCTGCCGCATTGGCGCAATGTGCGAAACTCGCTGAAGCCCGCGGCTATGATGAGATCAACCTTAACGTAGGTTGTCCGTCCGATCGGGTACAGAACGGCATGTTCGGTGCTTGCCTGATGGCACAGTCAACTCTGGTGGCCGATTGCATTAAAGCGATGCGTGACGTCGTGTCCATCCCGGTTACGGTGAAAACCCGCATTGGTATTGATGAGCAGGACAGCTACGAATTTCTATGTGATTTTGTGCAAACGGTGGCTGAACGGGGAAATTGTGAGGTGTTCACGATCCATGCCCGTAAAGCCTGGCTTTCTGGCCTCAGTCCGAAGGAGAATCGCGAAATACCGCCGCTGGATTATCCGCGGGTCTATCAGCTAAAGCGCGATTTTCCGCATCTGACGATCGCGATTAACGGTGGAATCAAAACTCTGGAAGAGGCGAAACAGCATCTCCAGCATCTTGATGGTGTCATGATTGGTCGTGAAGCCTATCAGAATCCGGGCATGCTGGCGCAAGTCGATCGCGAACTGTTTGATGGTCAGGCCGCGGTACCAGACAGCGTGGATATTGTGCGCGCGCTCTATCCGTATATAGAAGCTGAGTTGTCGAAGGGGACCTATCTTGGTCATATTACTCGCCATATTCTCGGAATATTTCAGAGTATCCCTGGCGCACGGCAATGGCGTCGCCACCTGAGTGAAAATGCCCATAAAGCGGGCGCAGATGTCGCGGTGGTTGAACAGGCGCTGCAACACGTTATTCGTCCGCAGCGAAATTCACTATAAGTTGGTTTTTTTGACCACGTCCAATGAGAGCTGATTTGGGCGTGGTATTACTTTTCAATGAGTTAGTCCTTCCGCAATTCTGGCACGTTTCTTGTAATACCTGACATAGATTCTGGTTTCCACAGTGATAATGTTGAGGAACATACCATGCTAGAAATTTTCTTTATTGTGGGGTTTTTCCTGATGCTGCTCGTCACGGGTGTTTCGTTAGTGGGAATGGTGGCTGCGCTGTTTGTCGCTGCGCTATTTATGCTGGTGGGTGGTTTGTTCGCCATGGTTATAAAAATGTTACCGTGGCTGGTTCTGGCCGTAGTAGTGGTTTGGATTTACCGGACGATGCAAAGACCAAAATTACCGCGTTATTGAATAGTCTTACGGAAGAGAATGCAGTTTTTTATTATTTATCAGTATGATGGATATTTGTTTTCGAATCTCTATTGCAATAAAATGCATATAACTTTTACTTATGCGGCAGAGATCACAGGTTTTATCTTAAGTCAGATCAAACCGCGATTAAGGATATTTTTTAACATGGGTGACTGATAGGATGCTTATCCTTATCGATTTCAGGTCCCATTTTCATCCGCCTGGCGAGATAAATAATAGTCGCAATAGCGACACCGTCCACCGGGTTTTACTCTGTAGTACCCCTACAAACTGGCAAATGTGTCGCTGGTGTATAAAGCAACAATACCATCAGAGGGCTCCCTAAACGGAGCCCTCTTTGTTTGTAATGATGAGTTTGTAGCGATGAATTTTGTGGCGATGAATCGTGCCGATGATGCGATTATTTCCCGGGGATCAGCAGGCTTGAGCCTTGTGTCGCGCGGCTTTGCAACATTTCGTGGGCGCGTTGCGCCTCAGAAAGTGGAAACTTCTGTTTTTCATCCACGTCCACTTTTATCGCACCACTGGCAATCAGCGAAAAGAGTTCATTACTCGCAGTCACCAGCTCTTGATGAGTGGTGATATAACCATTGAGAGAAGGGCGGGTAACATACAGCGAACCTTTCTGGTTCAGAATTCCCAGATCAATGCCGGTGACTGCACCAGACGCGTTACCAAAGCTGACCAGCAACCCACGGCGTTTCAGGCTGTTCAGGGAGTCCAGCCAGGTATTTTTCCCCACCGAATCATAAACAACCGCGACTCTCTCACCGTCGGTCAATTCCTCGACCCGTTTGGCAATATCTTCATGTTGGTAATTAATGGTCGCCCAGGCTCCTGCCTGTTTTGCCCGCTCCGCTTTCTCATCCGAACCGACCGTACCGATCAGTTTTGCTCCCAACGCTTTTGACCACTGGCTGGCAATTAAACCGACTCCGCCTGCCGCGGCATGGAACAGGAATTTTTCATTGGGCTGTATTTCATAAGTTTGGCGTAGCAGATAGTGTACTGTCAGGCCTTTCAGGAAGGATGCCGCACCCTGTTCAAAGCTGACCGCATTGGGTAAGTGGGCGATTCTATCTGCTGATACATTATGGTATTCGCTGTAAGCACCGAGTGAGGATTGTGCGTAGACCACGCGATCGCCTACTTTTACTCCGCTGACACCTGCGCCGACCTTGGTCACCACACCAGCCGCTTCGGTACCGAGGCCGGAAGGAAGTTGCGTGGGGGCATAGAGGCCGCTGCGAATATAGGTATCAAGATAATTGATGCCTATCGCCTTGTTTTCAACCTGAACTTCACCAGCGGCAGGATCTTGCGGTGTATAATCGACATACTGCAAAACCTCTGGACCGCCGGTTTCGCTAAACTGAATGCGCTTTGCCATGATAACTCCTCCTGATAGGGTTTGATTTCACCCTACGCTATTTGAATGTGTCGATCCAGCCATCACCCGTCTGGTCATAAGACCATTTGGAAATGAGGAATCACAAGGTCTTATAATTGAGTATACTGACGCGTCGATTAATCACAGCGACATCAGAAACTGAACACTTTCGTAGCAGGAAAATGCAACTCATGGCAGCAAAACAACCCACCAGCAAAATGTTCGACACCCGGGACCGTCAGATGGAGGGTCTCAAATTGCCGCCACACTCGCTGGAGGCTGAACAGTCCGTGCTGGGCGGTTTAATGTTGGATAATGAACGTTGGGATAACGTCGCTGAGCGCGTTTCCGCTAATGACTTTTTCAGTCGGCCACACCGGTTGATTTTTACCGAGATGCACCGCCTGCTGGAAATGGGTAAGCCGATCGATCTGATCACCCTGTCCGAGTCGCTGGAGCAGAAGAGCGATCTGGACTCCGTGGGCGGCTTTGCCTATCTGGCTGAACTATCAAAAAATACGCCAAGTGCTGCGAACATTGGTGCTTATGCAGATATTGTCCGCGAACGTGCGGTAGTTCGCGAGATGATCTCCGTTGCCAATGAAATTGCGGATGCCGGTTACGACCCGCAGGGACGCAGCAGCGAAGATCTGCTGGATTTGGCGGAGTCACGCGTTTTCCAGATCGCAGAAAGCCGCGCCAATAAAGATGATGGACCCAAAAGTATTGATCGGATTCTGGAGAGTACGGTTGCACGTATCGAAGACCTGTTCCAGCGTCCTCACGATGGTGTAACGGGCGTGTCGACCGGTTATAGCGATCTGGATAAAAAAACCGCTGGCTTGCAAAAATCCGATCTGATTATCGTGGCCGCGCGTCCCTCTATGGGTAAAACCACCTTCGCCATGAACTTGTGCGAAAACGCCGCGATGATGCAGGAAAAACCGGTGCTGATTTTCAGTCTGGAGATGCCCGGCGACCAGTTGATGATGCGTATGTTGGCCTCGCTGTCGCGCGTGGATCAGACGCGAATCCGTACCGGTCAGCTCGATGATGAGGACTGGGCGCGTATCTCAAGTACGATGGGAATTCTGCTCGAAAAGCGCAACATGTATATCGACGACTCTTCGGGGTTAACGCCAACGGAAGTTCGTTCCCGTGCGCGAAGAGTTTTCCGCGAGCACGGCGGGCTGAGCCTGATCATGATCGATTACCTACAGTTGATGCGTGTTCCTTCCCTGTCTGACAACCGTACGCTGGAGATTGCTGAAATCTCGCGTTCATTGAAAGCGCTGGCGAAGGAATTGCAGGTTCCGGTCGTTGCGCTGTCGCAGCTCAACCGAAGCCTGGAGCAGCGTGCCGACAAACGTCCGGTCAACTCCGACTTGCGTGAATCAGGCTCGATTGAGCAGGATGCGGATTTGATCATGTTTATTTATCGCGATGAGGTTTATCACGACAACAGTGATGAAAAAGGGATCGCGCAGATTATTTTGGGTAAACAGCGTAACGGCCCGATCGGGACTGTCAGGTTGAAATTTAACGGTCAATGGTCGCGTTTTGATAACTATGCCGGTCCGCAATTTGATGAAGAATAACTGAAGACAATACTTAGCTAAGGATAAGAGATGAAAGCGGCAACGGCAGTGATTGATCGCCGCGCTCTGCGACACAACCTGCAGCAGGTGCGCCGTCTGGCACCCCAGAGTCACCTGATTGCAGTTGTGAAAGCAAACGCTTATGGACACGGGTTGCTGGAAACGGCCCACACGTTGCAAGACGCTGATTGTTATGGCGTTGCGCGACTTGGCGAAGCATTGATGCTGCGCTCGGGTGGCATCGTAAAACCTATTTTGTTGCTGGAGGGTTTTTTCTCCGCCAGCGACTTGCCAATTCTGGTCGCCAATAGCATTGATACCGCAGTGCACAGCATTGAACAGCTTGAGGCACTCGAGCAGGCCACGCTGTCGCGACCGGTGAATGTCTGGATGAAACTGGATACGGGTATGCACCGGCTTGGCGTACGGCCTGATAACGCGGAGGCGTTTTACCAGCGCCTCTTGGCCTGCAAAAACGTCAATCAACCGGTCAACATCATGAGTCATTTCAGTCGTGCTGACGAACCCGAGATGGCAACGACCTTACAACAACTTGCCTGTTTCGATGCCTTTGCGCAGGGGAAACCGGGTATGCAATCCATTTCAGCGTCCGGCGGTATCTTGCTGTGGCCTGACGCGCATCGTGATTGGGTGCGTCCCGGCATTATCATGTACGGCGTTTCCCCGCTTGAACACCCGTATGCCAGTCATTATGGCTTTGAGCCGGTCATGACGCTGAAAACCAGCCTGATTGCTGTGCGCGAGCATAAAGCTGGCGAACCGGTGGGTTATGGCGGCACCTGGATCAGCGATCGCGATACGCGCCTGGGCGTGATCGCCATGGGTTATGGCGACGGTTATCCACGCAGTGCGCCCAGTGGCACACCAGTACGCATTAATGGCCGGGAAGTGCCCATCGCAGGACGGGTCTCGATGGATATGATTTCTATCGATTTGGGGCCAGAATCGCCGGACAAAGTGGGTGATGAAGTGATTCTGTGGGGGAGAGATCTGCCGGTAGAGCGAATTGCCGCCGCCAGCGGAATCAGCGCCTACGAACTCATTACTAAACTGACCTCGCGCGTTGCCATGGAATATATTGGCGACTGAGGCTGGATTTCCTCCCCCAGAAGGTTGGGGGAGGAGATTGACTCATTTCTTTATTGATTCATTAATACATTAATTGGTTGGGGTTGCCAGCCATACGCTGATAATTTCCTCATACTTGCCCGTGGCTTTTGTCAGGTGAAGCCACTGATCCACGTACAGTTTCCAGTTGATATCATCACGCGGCAACATATATGCCTTCTCCCCGTACTGCATCGGTTTTTTCGGGTTTACGGCACATAATTGTGGGTAATGTTTCTGCTGGAACAGCGCTTCTGACGCATCCGTTATCATCACATCTGCTTTTTTATCAACGAGTTGCTGAAAAATAGCTACGTTATCATGCGTGAGGGTCAGATTGCCTTCAGGCAGGAGCGCATGCACGAATGCTTCATTTGTTCCACCGGCAGGTTCAAGCAGTCGAACGCTGGGTTTATTGATTTGCTTGATGGTCTGGTATTTCTTCACATCTTCACAGCGAACAAATGGAATCTTGCCGTCAATGTCGACGATATCCGTAAAGTTGGCTTTCTTCTGTCGCTCAAGCGTCACCGACACACCACCCATGGCAATATCGCATTTGCCAGACAGGAAATCTGGCATCAGGGTTTTCCAGGTGGTTTTGATAAAATTGACCTTGGCACCGAGGCTTTCAGCCAGGGATTCCGCCATGGCAATATCGATCCCTTCATACTTACCGTCCTCGCGTAGGTAAGTGTAAGGCTTGTAATCACCGGTGGTGCAAACGTTAAGTGTACCCTGCTGTAAAACCTGATCCAGTCGCGACTGTGCAGCGCTTGCGCTGCCCGCGACGATCAGTAATAAAGTGGCTAATAGTGTTTTGTTCATTATCTATCCCGGATTATGCATTATCGGCAGGCGCATTGACTGCCGTTAGAGTGAGTTTCCTTTTTTTGCTTCGATACCCTATTGCCAACGCCAATAACCAGACGGGGATCGGTAAGACCGACATCTGAATACCGGGCGTCAAGTACATAATAACCAGAATTCCGCTCAGGAACAGTAGGCCAGGAATATTCGTCAGCGGATATTGCAATCGGGAGAATTAACCGAAAAGGGGCAACGGCGCGGCATGAGTATCGCTTTGTGCTCGTCAGGGATCGCCAAAGGCAGAAAAACTGGTAGGCTGTTATGCAGTGATCATGTCGATAACATTACGCGGCGCGTTAGCGTATAACCCCTTACCCTGAAAAAGAACGAACCAAGGAGAGTAGCACCATGTTCCAAAATGTTGATGCCTACGCGGGTGACCCCATTCTGTCGCTGATGGAAAGTTTCAAAAAAGATCCGAGAGAGCAAAAGGTTAACCTGAGTATCGGGCTGTATTATGACGAGCACGGTGTGATCCCGCAGATGAAAGCGGTTGAAGCCGCCGAAGCGCAACTGAATGCAACGTCACAGGGTGCCTCCGTCTATTTGCCGATGGAAGGTTTGCAGCCTTACCGCGCTGCTATCCAGCAGTTGTTGTTTGGTGCCGATCACGCGATGTTGCAGCAACAGCGCATTGCTACCATCCAAACGGTGGGGGGATCGGGTGCGCTGAAAGTGGGGGCCGATTTCCTTAAGCGCTATTTCCCGGATTCTGAGGTATGGGTCAGCGATCCAACCTGGGAAAACCACATTGCAATTTTCTCCGGTTCCGGTTTCAACGTTCATACTTATCCGTACTTTGATGCTGAGAACTTGTCTGTCAATGTTGAGGCGATGCTGACCAGCCTGCAAAAATTACCGCTGAAAAGTATCGTGTTGCTTCATCCGTGCTGTCATAACCCGACCGGTTCCGACCTGACCAATGAACAGTGGGACAAAGTGATTCTGGTGGCCAAAGAGCGCCAGTTGATTCCGTTCCTTGATATTGCCTATCAGGGTTTTGGTGCCGGATTGAACGAAGATGCGTACGCCATCCGCGCGATGGCGCAAGCTGAATTGCCGTGTCTGGTCAGTAATTCCTTCTCTAAAATCTTCTCGTTGTATGGCGAACGCGTTGGCGGCTTGTCTGTCGTCTGTGAGAGCAGTGAAGCAGCCAACCGCGTTTTGGGGCAGTTGAAAGCGACCGTGCGCCGCAACTATTCCAGTCCGCCGAATTTTGGTGCGCAGGTTGTGGCTAAAGTACTCAACGACAATGCACTGCGTGCCGAGTGGCAGGCCGAAGTTGAGCGTATGCGCACCCGCATTATCGAAATGCGCAAAACGTTGGTGGCAACACTGAAAACAGCCGTGCCTGGGCGTAATTTCGATTATCTTATGGAGCAGCGTGGTATGTTCAGTTACACCGGCTTCAGCGTTGCTCAGGTTGATCGACTGCGTGAAGAGTTTGGTGTCTATCTGATCGCCAGTGGCCGCGTCTGTATGGCGGGCCTGAACCACGGTAACGTGCAGCGTGTCGCCGAGGCTTTTGCCGCCGTACAGTAATGGCCAGTGGCAAAAAGCAGTTTTCTCAGGGGGCGATACCCTTTATCAGGGCGATAGAGATATCGCCCTTGTTGTTTATGTGCATCTGGGAGCAATCCGAGGGTATATACTGATTAAGGTGGGCAAGATTATGTGGCATCAACAAATCATCGTCCTCAGTGCCAAGGCGCGTGGATTTCATCTGATAACTGACGAGATCGTTGACGAACTGACAACCCTGCATCGTCTGGAAGTGGGACTGGTTCACTTGCTGCTACAGCACACTTCAGCATCGCTGACGTTGAATGAAAATTGCGATTCTTCCGTCCGTTCTGATATGGAACAACACTTTTTGCGGCATGTACCGGAGAATGCAGCTTATCAACACGACGATGAGGGGGCTGATGACATGCCGGCTCACATTAAATCGTCGCTGCTTGGTGCATCATTAACCTTACCGGTGAAACACGGCAAATTGGTGCTGGGAACCTGGCAGGGCATTTGGTTGGGAGAACATCGGATACACGGCGGTCAGCGTAGAATCGTCGTTACCTTACAAGGGGAATAAAGATGACAAGTTCGGACCTTCTTGAATACTGCATGTCCAAACCCGGCGCGGACCAAAGCGTAGACAATCAATGGAATGCGAATCAGATAAAAGTGGGCGAGGTGATGTTTGCCATGGTGAACGATATTCAGGGCCGACCTGCGATCTCCCTGAAAACCAGCCCGGAAGTTGCCGATAGATTGCGGGCAAAGTATGCCCAGATCGTACCCGGCGAACATCTGAACAAGGCCCATTGGAACACCATATTTCTTGAAGGCGATCTGCCTGATTCCCAATTCTATTATATGATCGACAGTTCCTACCAACTGGTGGTTTCGGGACTACCGGAAGATGTCCGGCACGGGCTGGGGGTTTGAAAAAACCTGACGCCTGAAAAGTTCCAGGTTCGATAAAAAGGGCGATACTTTGATCGCCCTGATAAATACATCGCCCTGATAAATAGATCACCCTGACAAATCGTATCGCCTGGTAAAAGCGTTATGCTGACTTTTTGCGCTTGTCCAGATGGCGAGCGAGCAACGGTTTGAGGAAGCGTGCCGTATGCGATTCCTGACATTCCGCCACGGTTTCCGGCGTTCCTGATACCAGGATCTCACCACCACCGTTTCCGCCTTCAGGGCCGAGATCGACAATCCAATCCGCAGTTTTAATCACATCCAGATTATGCTCAATCACCACGATGGTATTGCCTTGATCGCGGAGCTGATGCAGAACCGCCAGCAACTGCTGAATATCGGCGAAGTGCAGACCGGTAGTCGGTTCATCCAGAATATACAGGGTTTGCCCGGTACCGCGTTTTGACAGTTCGCGCGCCAGCTTAACGCGCTGGGCCTCACCGCCAGACAGCGTGGTCGCCGACTGACCCAGACGAATATAGGATAAACCTACATCCATCAAGGTTTGCAGTTTGCGCGCCAGCGCCGGAACGGCATCAAAGAAATCACGCGCCTCTTCAATGGTCATATCCAGCACTTCGTGAATGCTTTTGCCTTTATAACGGATCTCCAGCGTTTCACGGTTATAGCGTTTACCTCTGCACTGATCGCACGGGACGTAAATATCGGGCAGAAAGTGCATTTCAACCTTAATAACGCCATCGCCCTGACAGGCTTCACAACGCCCGCCGCGCACGTTGAAACTGAATCGCCCCGGATTATAGCCACGGGTACGTGACTCGGGTACGCCCGCAAACAGTTCACGCACCGGGGTGAAAATCCCCGTATAGGTCGCCGGGTTTGAACGCGGCGTCCGCCCGATGGGGCTCTGGTCGATATCGATCACTTTGTCGAAGTGTTCAAGACCATGAACTTCACGGAAAGGGGCGGGTTCAGCGAGCGTCGCCCCGTTTAGCTGGCGCTGTGCGATAGGGAACAGCGTATCGTTGATCAGCGTCGATTTCCCTGAACCGGACACGCCGGTGATACAGGTGAACAACCCAACGGGCAGCGATAACGTCACATTCTTGAGGTTATTGCCCCGCGCACCCACCAGTTTCAGCACTCTGGCCGGATCGGCAGGAACACGCTGTTCAGGAATGGCGATTTCCCGCTTGCCGCTGAGGAACTGTCCGGTCAATGAATTCTCATTGGCCATAATGTCCTCTGCGGTACCTTCCGCAACAATTTCACCGCCGTGAACGCCAGCGCCTGGACCGATATCAATGATATGGTCAGCCGCCCTGATCGCATCTTCATCATGCTCTACCACAATCACGGTATTCCCGAGATTACGCAGGTGAATCAGCGTTTCGAGCAGGCGTTCGTTATCACGCTGGTGCAAGCCGATGGAGGGTTCATCCAGCACATACATCACCCCAACCAAACCGGCACCGATCTGGCTGGCCAAACGGATACGCTGCGCCTCGCCGCCGGACAGCGTTTCGGCAGAACGGGAGAGTGACAGATAATTCAGACCGACGTTGACCAGGAATTTCAGGCGGTCGCCAATCTCTTTCAAGATTTTCTCAGCAATTTGCGCCCGTTGACCGCTGAGCTTCATGCTCTGGAAGAAGGTCATCGCATGGCCGATGCTGAAGTCCGAGATTTCCGGCAGCGTGGTGTTTTCCACAAAGACATGGCGCGACTCTTCACGTAACCGGGTGCCATGACAGGATGCGCACGGACGGTTGCTAATGTACTTCGCCAGTTCTTCGCGGACTGCATTGGACTCCGTCTCTTTATAGCGACGCTCCATATTGTGCAGTACGCCTTCAAACGGATGACGGCGAATCGAGGTATCACCACGATCGTTGATATATTTGAATTCGATGGTGTCTTTGCCAGAACCCGAAAGAATGGCTTTCTGCACCGTTTCGCCCAGACTGTTGTAAGGCATTTCCACATCAAATTTGTAATGCTCGGACAGTGAGCGCAGCATCTGGAAATAGTAGAAATTTCGCCGATCCCAACCGCGGATCGCGCCGCCTGCCAATGACAGCTCAGGATTTTGTACGACCCGATCGGGATCGAAAAACTGCTGTACGCCCAGACCGTCACAGGTCGGGCAGGCACCCGCCGGGTTGTTGAACGAGAACAAACGCGGTTCCAGTTCACGCATGCTGTAGCCACAAATCGGGCAGGCAAAGTTGGCCGAAAAGAGCATCTCTTCGGCTTTTTCGTCGTCCATATCCGCCACAACGGCGGTACCGCCAGAGAGCTCCAGCGCGGTTTCAAACGATTCCGCCAAACGCTGCGCCAGATCTTCACGAACCTTGAAACGATCGACCACCACTTCAATGGTGTGTTTCTTTTGCAGTTCGAGCTTGGGTGGATCGGAGAGATCGCACACTTCACCGTCAATTCGTGCCCGGATATAGCCCTGCGTTGCCAGATTTTCCAGCGTTTTGGTGTGCTCGCCCTTACGATCTTTGATCACCGGCGCCAGCAGCATCAGTCGCCGGCCTTCCGGCTGTGCCAGAACGTTATCCACCATCTGGCTGACTGTCTGCGCCGCCAGTGTCACATCGTGTTCCGGGCAGCGCGGCTCACCCACGCGGGCAAACAGCAGGCGCAGGTAATCATGGATTTCCGTTATGGTGCCGACGGTGGAACGCGGGTTGTGTGATGTGGATTTCTGCTCGATCGAAATCGCGGGCGATAGCCCTTCAATATGATCCACATCTGGTTTTTCCATCAGCGACAGGAACTGGCGTGCATAGGCGGAGAGTGACTCCACATAGCGGCGCTGACCTTCAGCATACAGGGTATCAAAAGCCAGTGAGGATTTGCCTGAACCGGATAATCCGGTGACAACGATAAGTTTGTCGCGCGGGATAATCAGGTTGATATTCTTCAGATTATGGGTACGTGCACCCCGAACTTCTATCTTATCCATTCATCATTCCCGGAGTAAACTCAACCTCTCACCGTGCCTTTCATTGATTTCGATGGTGTGGTCTAGCCGCGCACATCAGCCATTAGATTGGGCACAGAAAGTACGAAACGGATAATTATGGCACAAATAAACCTGAATGAATATACAGTATAGTGATGTAACAGTGTCGGTATCGGCGACATTTTTGGAATCGGTATCGCAGGTATGAAGAGCCCCGATGGCATGCTAAACTAAACGGTTTAAAGTGTATAAATTACTTCATCAGGAGAGTTCCCCATGGCCAGCAGAGGCGTTAACAAAGTAATCCTTGTCGGGAATCTGGGCCAAGACCCTGAAGTCCGTTATATGCCTAACGGCGGCGCTGTTGCTAACATCACCCTGGCTACCTCCGAAAGCTGGCGTGACAAAGCAACCGGCGAGCAGAAAGAGAAAACTGAATGGCACCGTGTCGTGCTGTTTGGCAAGCTGGCAGAAGTTGCGGCTGAATACCTGCGTAAAGGTTCTCAGGTTTACATTGAAGGTGCATTGCAGACCCGTAAATGGACCGATCAGGCAGGCGTAGAAAAATACACCACGGAAGTGGTCGTCAATGTCGGCGGAACCATGCAAATGCTGGGTGGACGTCAGGGCGGCGGCGCAGGTGCACCAGCGGCGGGCGGCAATGCCGGTGCTCAGCAGGGCGGTTGGGGTCAGCCTCAGCAGCCACAGGGTGGCAACAATAACCAGTTCAGCGGTGGTGGTCAGCAAGCGCCTGCCCGCCCAGCGCAGAACAACACCCCGGCGGCCAGCAGCAACGAGCCACCGATGGACTTTGATGACGACATTCCGTTTTAAGCGCGCCGCTATCTGAAAATAGCTCGAATATCATGTAAGTCATTATGAAGAAAGCCCCTGATTTTAGGGGCTTTCTTGTTTTAGTGTGGGAGGTAATGGAAGTAAACGGGGTAATTTGTCCGTTGGCCCTGCGGTGATCCCATAGAGCCTAGTATTCTGTCTACAACCGTTCTTTACTCTTCCTTTTCCGCTTCGTCGGCAGGTTTCAGCCAGTCGGTATTATCATGGCCGGCGATCTATTCTGCGGACATCGGTCTGCCAAGCAAATATCCCTGCAAGCTGTCACATCCCATCTCCGTCAGGAACGTTTGCTGCTCACTGGTTTTAACGCCTTCTGCGACCACTTTCAAATTCAGTGTCTGTCCTAAAGCGATAACGGCTGACACGATGGTCGCGTCTTCACGCCCATTTGATTCAGCCGCTCGAGGATTTCTACGCTGGCATCCGGATTACGCATTGTGAATGAGCCGCCCACCAGCGCGCCGCGTTCTTATCCGTTGTCACTACGCGTCCGGCCATGTCGAGTGCCGTATGTGAGGCAAGTATTGCAACAATGAGAGATAGCAGTCTTTGGTGAGGTAAAAAAGAGAGTGCGGCAGCGTCTGTAGTTAACCATGGCTATAGTTAAGCATGACAACAGTTAACCATGACAACAGCTAACCGCGACGATAGGGTTTTAACTCAAGAGAGGTTATATGATCATTGTCCATCATCTTAATAACTCCCGTTCCCAGCGCATTCTGTGGATGCTTGAGGAACTTCAGGTACCTTACCAGATTGAGCCTTACCACCGGGACAAAAAAACCATGCTGGCACCACCGGCATTGAAGATGATCCATCCTCTCGGAAAGTCACCGATATTGATGGATAATGATCTGACGCTGGCGGAATCCGGGGCAATTATTGAATATTTGCAGGAAGCCTATGATGCACAGGGTAAATTAAAACCTACCGATCACTTTGCCCGTCAACAGTATCGCTACTGGCTGCATTATGCCGAGGGATCGCTAATGCCGTTATTGGTAATGAAACTGATATTTGGCCGCCTGGGTCATCCGCCGATGCCGTGGTTACTGCGGCCAATTGCTGGCGCCATAGGGCAAGGCGTGCAGAAAAATTATCTGGATAAACAGTTGGTGACCCATCGTGACTATCTTGAAAATCATCTGACCGAGAATCGATTTTTCGCGGGCAATGATTTCAGCGCCGCGGATATCCAGATGAGTTTTCCCATCGAGGTCATGGATTCGCGGGCTGGATTGGACGGGGTGCCACAAATCCAGGCGTGGCTGCAAGGGGTTCAGGCGCGTCCTGCTTACCAGCAGGCACTCAAGCAGGGAGGCCCGTATAATCTCATGGGCTGAAAACGAGAATGGCCGCCCTTGGGCAGCCATTCAAAATTTCTATGCGCGCGGTATGACATTGATGTCTGGCGCGCATCCGGCATTTCTGCCATTTTTTACTACTGCGTACTTCTTTGTGACTAGTACAACGCTTTGGACGTAGCTCCAATATAAGCTTTGCCCAGCAATTGTAGGATTTGATTTATTTTACGGGCAATTTTCATCTTGAAACTCCTATGCATGTACAATTAGCCGTTGAACGTACCGAAAGAGAAGCTCATGTTTTCGAACATTTTGATGATTTTGTTGAACAGTTTCATTTGCAGGTCCTCATGGGTTATCTTATTAGATGTGATCTTCATCACGTTTATAAGGTTACGCCTGCTCGAAACGAAGATCAATATTTTTGTGAGATAAATCACATAAATTTTGAAAGATCGTTTCAATTCTGTTTTTGCTCACCCTGTGAGAATTATTTAACCGCCAATATCCCAGCGTAAATACCGCACATTTAAAGCCGCCAAGAGACCTCCAGGAAAATTGATAGCAACATATGTGTCATCTCTTTCTGACAAACGCCGTTTAAATCAACATTCATACCAAAATGTCGCGATCTATGGTTGAAATGCCCCCTGAAGAGGCAGGATAATCGTTTGCGTTTTATAAACTGCTACTTTCACTATCGTCAGACGCGCTGAGAGTTAAACGTTTGCCTTGTTTCTTGTCACCCATCTCAGGAAACGTCGGATCAGGGATACGAACGTGACGGAAACGATTCCGTAATGACCATGCGTTGACAATTTCAGACCACACTCAGAGGACATCACATGTCTAGTAACAACACGCAAGCGAACGGCTCCGTTCAGCCAAAGAGTTCGCTTGATGCTTTTTTTAAAATCAGTGAGCGCGGCAGTAATGTGCGACAGGAAATTGTCGCTGGCCTGACGACGTTTCTGGCCATGGTCTATTCAGTGATTGTGGTTCCCAGCATGCTGGGTAAAGCCGGATTCCCACCCACTGCCGTGTTTGTGGGAACCTGTCTGGTCGCTGGTTTTGGTTCTCTGCTGATGGGATTGTGGGCTAACCTGCCTATGGCGATTGGCTGTGCTATTTCACTGACGGCCTTTACCGCCTTTAGTTTGGTGCTTGGTCAGCAAATAAGTATTCCAGTGGCCCTGGGTGCCGTATTCCTGATGGGTGTTCTTTTCACCATTATCTCTGTCACCGGCATTCGCTCGTGGATCCTGCGTAACCTGCCCATGGGCGTGGCGCACGGAACCGGTATCGGTATCGGTCTGTTCCTGCTGCTGATTGCCGCCAATGGCGTGGGTCTGGTCGTCAAGAACCCGATTGAAGGTTTGCCGGTAGCGCTGGGGGCATTCACGTCGTTCCCGGTCATTATGACGTTACTTGGGTTGGCCGTGATTTTCGGTCTGGAGAAACTGCGCGTTCCGGGTGGTATTCTGCTGGTTATCATCGCGCTCTCGGTCATTGGCCTGATTTTCGATCCCAACGTGAAGTATCAGGGCCTGTTTGCCATGCCGAGCCTGTCAGATGCTGAGGGGAACTCGCTGATGTTCAGCCTCGATATTATGGGGGCATTGAAACCCGTCGTGCTGCCGAGCGTGTTGGCGCTGGTAATGACGGCGGTATTTGACGCAACTGGGACTATCCGTGCTGTTGCCGGGCAGGCGAACCTGCTGGATAAAGACGGGCAGATCATCAGCGGCGGCAGAGCCCTGACGTCTGACTCACTGAGCAGCATTTTCTCCGGTCTGGTCGGTGCAGCGCCAGCGGCGGTTTACATTGAATCGGCAGCGGGTACGGCGGCGGGCGGTAAAACTGGCCTGACGGCGACCGTGGTCGGTATTTTGTTCCTGATGATCCTGTTCCTGTCACCGTTATCCTATCTGGTTCCCGGTTATGCGACCGCGCCAGCCTTGATGTACGTTGGCCTGTTGATGCTGAGTAATGTCTCGAAGCTGGATTTCACGGATTTCGTTGATGCCATGGCTGGCCTGCTGTGTGCTGTATTCATCGTACTGACCTGTAATATCGTCACCGGCATTATGCTGGGCTTCAGTTCACTGGTGATTGGCCGTATTTTCTCCGGTGAATGGCGCAAGCTAAATCTTGGCACGGTAATTATCGCGCTGGCGCTGGTGGTATTCTACGCCGGTGGCTGGGCGATTTAATCACTCGTTTCAGTATCATACTCACAGGGGATGCAATGTCCCCTGTGAGTGATCTTCTTTAAACAAATCCTCGCTGTTTACCGCTAAAACGCACAACATGGTTTTAACCAAGACAAATGGTTTTAATCACGCTAAATAGTTTTAACCACACTAAAAAAGTGATCTACTATCAACCCTGGTGTGCTGGCCGAGGCGATCGGTCTGTAAGTTTTAAATTTCGAATGCAATGAGACTAAGGAAAGCATGGAAATCTTTTTTACCATCCTCATTTTGATTCTGGTGGTGTCGCTCTCTGGGGTGGTCACCAGAATGTTGCCCTTTCAAATACCGCTTCCTCTCATGCAAATAGCCGTCGGGGCTCTTCTCGCCTGGCCAAATTTTGGTTTGCATGTCGATTTTGATCCTGAGCTGTTTCTGGTGCTGTTTATCCCGCCCCTGCTGTTTGCCGATGGTTGGAAGACGCCGACGCGTGAGTTTTTGCACCATGGGCGTGAAATACTTGGATTGGCGCTGATGTTGGTGTTGCTGACCGTTGTCGGCGTGGGTTATCTCATCTATATGATGGTGCCAAATATCCCGCTGGTGGCGGCGTTTGCCCTGGCGGCCGTGCTTTCACCTACTGATGCCGTGGCGCTGTCCGGTATTGTTGGCAAAGGGCGTATCCCGAAATCCATCATGGGAGTACTGGAAGGCGAGGCGCTGATGAATGACGCCTCTGGTCTGGTCTCGTTGAAATTTGCTATCGCAGTGGCGATGGGAACAATGGTGTTTACCGTTTCCGGTGCGACCGTTGAATTCCTGAAAGTGGCGATTGGTGGCCTGCTGGCGGGTGTTGCGGTGACCTGGCTTTACAGTAAATCGCTGCGCATCATGAGCCGCTGGAGCGGTGATGATCCCGCCACGCAGATTGTGTTCCTGCTGTTGCTGCCTTTTGCTTCTTACCTTATCGCTGAACACATTGGCGTTTCCGGTATTCTGGCGGCGGTGGCTGCCGGTATGACCATCAGCCAGTCCGGTGTTATCCGCAATGCACCGCTGGCCATGCGCCTGCGCGCCAACAGCGTTTGGGCGATGCTGGAGTTCGTGTTTAACGGCATGGTGTTTATCATGTTGGGATTGCAGTTTCCGGGGATACTTGAGAACTCGATTATCCAGGCGGAAAACGATCCTACGATTGCCACCTGGCAGTTGTTCACCGATGTCGCGATACTCTATTTTGCGCTGCTGATGCTGCGATTCGTCTGGTTATGGTCGATGAAGAAATTCAGTAACCGGGTGCTGAAAAAGAATCCTTTGATGTTCGGCAGCTACAGCACCCGTGAATTGTGGGTGGCCTCTTTTGCTGGGGTGCGCGGTGCGATTACGCTGGCCGGTGTGTTGTCCATTCCTCTGTTTCTTACCGATGGTTCAGCCTTTCCGTCACGTTATCAACTGGTATTTCTGGCGGCGGGAGTCATTCTGTTTTCGCTGATTGCCGGGGTGATCGCGCTACCATTGCTGTTGAAAGGCGTGGTGATTGCCGATAATTCGGTATACCGCGAAGAGGAGCGGATGGCTAAATCTGTCTCGGCAGAAGTGGCTATCGAAAGCCTGCATAAAATGGAGGAAAGACTGGCCGCGGACAGTGAGGAAAACATTGATGAACAGACGCTGAAAGAGGTCAGTTCAAGGGTCATCGGGACGCTGCGGCGTCGAACGGCCAGTAAGGACGACATGGAGAGCGCGCTGAAAACCGAAAATCTGGAGCGCCGTTTCCGGCTCACCGCCTTGCGGGCGGAGCGTGGTGAGTTATATCACTTGCGTGCCACGCAGCGCATCAGTAACGAAACGCTGCAAAAACTGCTGCATGAACTGGATCTGCTCGAAGCCCTGCTGGTGGAAAAAGAGATCTGATCCCAGAGTATCCCGCAGGCGTCAGTGCATGCCTGCGGGAGTCCAGGTTTTCACTATCGAATCCAATCATTGCGGCCAATAGTCACGGCAGCGGGCGATCCATGCCTGTGCGCTGTGAGAGAGATAACTCCCCTAACGCCAGATTAACCCCAATTGCGATGGCAGTTGCGGATCCAACGGTAGCCACAACAGGTTATTGCTGTCCAATCGCTGGCAAATCGGCTCAGGCAGAATGGCAATCCCAATGCCCACTTGCACCATGGCTACCAGAAAATCCCACTGACCGCTGCGGACCGCAATTTTTGGTGTGAAACCTTCGACCTGAAATGCAGCGATTAATTGACGGTAAAGCGCGAAATCTTCGTTGTAAATCAGGATATTCTCTTGGGCCAATTCGCTGATGGCGACCCGGGAACGAGCTAGCCAGTGCTCAGTGCGCGGCACGACCACGCACAGCGGATGGCTGAAAAGCGGCAAGGAGGTGAGGGGCAGATTGGCATCGGCAGGCAGGGCGGTCAACGCCAGATCCAGTTCGCCATGAATCACCGCCTGTTGCACCGTGAGTCCACCAAATGACGTTGCCGGAAGATGTGCAACGCAGTCTGGCGGCGCTGTTTGTGGTGATCACCGAGGTATTTGGTATGGCCATTGGCGATCTGATGTTCCTGCGTTTGTCGGTGCGCAGCGGGTTGGCAAAGGGAGCAGGGCTGGGTGCATCGTCGCACGGGGCGGGAACTGCCAAAGCCTATGAGATGGGTCAGCAGGAAGGCGTGGTTTCCAGTCTGGTGATGATGCTGGCCGGGATATTGGCCGCATCTTTCATTGGTCGTCTTATGTGGTGAGGGCATCCAGGTGGATGCCCTCCGAGTTCAATCAGTGAATAACCTGCGATAAGAACTCGCGGGTACGTTCGGATTTTGGATTTGAGAAGAATTCCTCTGGTGCAGCCTGTTCGACAATCTCACCGCGATCCATGAAGATCACCCGATCTGCGACGGTACGGGCAAACCCCATTTCATGCGTTACGCACAGCATCGTCATGCCGTCGTGCGCCAATCCAATCATGGTATCCAATACTTCTTTTACCATCTCTGGATCCAGTGCCGAGGTCGGTTCATCAAACAGCATGATTTTGGGTTTCATGCAGAGCGAACGGGCGATCGCCACCCGCTGCTGTTGCCCGCCGGAGAGTTGACCGGGGAATTTATGTGCATGCTCGGCAATGCGCACCCTTTTCAGGTAGTGCATCGCCAATTCATCGGCCTCTTTCTTCGGCATATGGCGCACCCAACTGGGCGCCAGCGTACAGTTCTGCAAAACGGTCAGATGCGGGAACAGATTGAAGTGCTGGAAGACCATGCCCACCTCAATCCTGACTTTCTCGATATTCCTCAGATCGTCATTCAGTTCGGTACCATCGACGATAATCCGCCCTTGCTGGTGCTCTTCCAGATGATTGATACAACGAATCGTGGTCGATTTTCCAGAGCCTGAAGGCCCGCACAGCACAATTCTCTCACCCTGTTTGACTTGCAGGTTGATATTTTTCAGAACGTGGAACTGACCGTACCACTTATTGACGTTTTCCAACGTAATCATCATTTTTTCAACGTCGCTCATGGGTTACCTCAGTGCGAAGAACGTCCGGTGTGAAAGCGCTTTTCCAGATGCTGGCTATAGCGCGACATACTAAAACAGAAAATCCAGTACAAGGCAGCGGCGAAGACGTAGCCTTCGGTGGACATCCCCAACCAGACGGGATCGACCGTGGCTTGCTGTACGCTGCTGAACAGATCAAACAGACCGATGATGATCACCAGACTGGTGTCCTTGAACAGCGCAATGATGGTGTTGACCAGACCGGGAATGACCATTTTCAGGGCTTGCGGCAAGATAACCAGCCCCTGCATTTTCCAGTAGCTTAGCGCCAGCGACTCTGCGGCCTCATACTGGCCTCTCGGCAGTGCCTGCAACCCACCGCGAACCACTTCGGCCACGTAGGCGGATTGGAATAACACCACACCCACCAACGCGCGGATCAGCTTGTCGATGCTGGTTCCCTCGGTCATGAACAGTGGCAGCATTACCGAGGACATGAAGAGCACGGTAATCAGAGGAACGCCGCGCCAGAACTCGATAAAAACCACCGACAGAATGCGCACGATCGGTAACGAGGAGCGACGCGCCAGAGCCAGCAAGATGCCGAGCGGCAGTGCCCCGGCGATCCCGACGGCCGCAATAATCAGTGTCAGGGTCAATCCGCCCCACTGGCGGGTTTCAACCCGATTCAGGCCCAGAAAACCACCGTACATCAGCCACCAGGTGATCAACGGGAAAACCACCATCCAGCAGGCGATGTAACGTCCACGCCGGGGCATTCCCTTCCAGAACATGGGAATCAGCGACAACAGACCAATCACCAGCGTGGTGTTGATGCGCCAGCGCTCTTCGAAAGGATAGAGCCCGTACATAAACTGCCCGAAACGGGCGTGTACGAACACCCAGCATGCCCCTTCTTTGGTGCAGTCTGCGCGGGTCGTCCCGAACCAGTTAGCCTGAAAAATAGTCCAGTTCAGCAGCGGGGGAATCAGTTCCCACATCAACCACAGACAAAACAGCGTCAGCAGGCTATTGAACCAACTGGAGAACAGATTCTTGCGTGCCCAAAACACCAGTTGTCCGAGCCTGTTGTCGGGGGTAATCAAGGGCTTGCCGGGAGGGAGTAATGTCATAGTCATTGTTTTCCCTTAGCGTTCTACCAGCGCAATACGCCGATTGTAGATATTCATTAACAGCGAAATCGCCAGGCTGATAATCAGGTAGACCGACATGGTGATGGCGATGGTTTCGATAGCCTGTCCGGTCTGATTAAGTACGGTTCCAGCAAACAGCGACACCATGTCCGGATAGCCAATAGCGGCAGCCAGTGAGGAGTTTTTGACGATGTTGAGATATTGACTGGTCAATGGCGGAATGATGACCCGCATGGCCTGAGGCAATACCACTTTGCGCAAGGTGATAGGATTCGGTAAACCCAACGATCGTGCTGCTTCATGTTGCCCATGATCGACAGATTGAATCCCGGAACGAATGACTTCGGCGATGAACGACGAGGTATAGACCGACAGCGCCAGGGTCAGGGCGGCAAGTTCAGGGATCAGCACCATGCCGCCCCGGAAATTGAAGCCGCGCAGCGTTGGCAGGTCCCAATGCAGCGCAGAACCAAATAGTAGATGCGCAAGAGCGGGTAATCCGACGAGCAGGAGGATCACTACGGGCCAGATACGCCATACTTTGCCGGTATGGACATGCAGAAAATGGTTGTAACGCTTCAGGGCCAGAATCAGCAGAATCGCCAGCAGTAACGCAATGAAACCCGCCAAACTGCCTTCACCCAGTTGAGGGGAGGGAAGATATAATCCCCGGTTACTCAGAAACGCGAGACCAAACGCATCCAGACTCTGGCGCGGTCCGGGCAGATTACGCAGCACCGCAAAGTACCAGAAAAATATTTGCAGCAATGGCGGGATATTGCGGAACGTCTCGATGTAAAACGTCGACAGTTTACGCAGGAGCCAGTTGTCTGACAGCCGTGCCAAACCAATGAAAAATCCCAGTAGGGAAGCGAAAACGATGCAGAGTGCGGACACCAGCAGCGTATTCAGCAGACCGACAAGGAAAACCCGACCATAGGTATCACCCTGTTCGTATTCAATGAGATGCTGGACAATGCCGAAACCGGCACTCTTATCCAGAAATGCAAAACCGGAAGTGATGCCGCGCGTAGAAAGGTTGGTGACGGTGTTATGAATCAGATAGCCAGCGCAGGCGAATAGCAAAGCCACTGCAAAAATTTGATAAATCCAGGCACGCACCGCTGGATTGGTCAGCGAAAAGTTGCTTTTTCCGGTTGGGCGTCGCGACATAAAGAAAACCTCAACAAACGGTCAAACATGCCACTGATGTTCCGGCAGCGTCAGCGCTACCGGAACATCATCAGTGGTAGGGAATTAACGGACTGGAGGTGCGTATTGGATCCCGCCCTGATTCCACAGCGCGTTCAGACCACGTTTGATTTTCAGCTCGCTGCCCATACCGACGTTACGCTCGAATGCTTCGCCGTAGTTACCGACTTGTTTAACGATTTTGACGACCCAATCGTTGGGCACTTTAAGATCCTGACCGTAAGTCCCTTCTTTGCCGAGCAAATGCGCCATATCCGGTGTCGTTGGCGCGGCAGCCAACTGTTCTACGTTTTTGGAGGTGACGCCCATTTCTTCCGCGTTGAGCATGGCAAACAGGGTCCAGCGGACAATGATCAACCAGTCTTCATCGCCACGGCGAACCACGGGGCCCAGCGGCTCTTTGGAGATAACCTCTGGCAGAACGATAAAATCATCCGGTTTGCCCAGTTTGATACGCAATGCATACAGCTGGGATTGGTCAGACGCCAGGGTATCGCAACGGCCTGAGTCCAGAGCCTTGGCACTTTCGTCTGAACGATCGAAGGTGACCGGGGTGAATTGCATTTTGTTGGCTTTAAAGAAGTCGGCGACATTCAGCTCGGTATCGGTACCTGCCTGCAAACAGACCGTGGCACCATCAAGCTCTTTCGCGCTCTTCAGGCCGGCTTTTTTGTGGGTCAGGAAGCCGATGCCGTCGTAGTAGTTAACACCGGCAAAAATCATTCCCATACCTGCGTCGCGAGACGAGGTCCAGGTGGTATTACGGGACAACATATCAACTTCGCCTGACTGCAAGGCGGTGAAACGCTCTTTTGCATTCAGTGGGGTATATTTCACTTTACTGGCATCGCCAAAAATGGCCGCGGCAACGCCCCGGCAAATATCGACGTCGAGACCAGAGAATTTACCGCTGGCATCCGCATAGGAAAATCCTGGTAATCCATCGCTGATACCGCACTGCACAAAACCTTTTTTCTTAACCGCATCCAGCGTTGCACCTGCGTGTGCTTGTCCGACTGCAGCAAAAAGAGTAGCTGCAGTAATCAGCGTTGAAAGCATAATTTTTTTCATAAAGCGTCCTGTGAGGCAAAGTCGGAGAGTTTCATTTTCGATGCATCGGCTGCACCATCTCTGTTCAAAAGGGCAGAGCCCTCACTGGTATTAGCAAAGGTGATGCCACAATTAATTTTTCTTAGTAAACAAGGCTCATCGATGTATTGATCAGTAACATTAACTTCCATAATGAAATATTTCGCACTAAAATGGTGCGATAGCATTTTTTAATGGATTATTTTGGTGCAGAGGAAGAAAGCCCTGTTTTTTGTGTGGAAATAGGCTATTTGTGGAGTATCTGTCTGAAT
Organism: Edaphovirga cremea; assembly: GCF_003332275.1. Classification (GTDB taxonomy): domain Bacteria; phylum Pseudomonadota; class Gammaproteobacteria; order Enterobacterales; family Enterobacteriaceae; genus Edaphovirga; species Edaphovirga cremea. The sequence continues at coordinate 69,663 of NZ_QOVA01000003.1, forward strand.
CAGGCTCCGTTGCTGGAGCCCGAAATATTAACGTGTTGACTGAATTAGTGAGACAACCTTTTTCATTATTTAATGCCGATCTATCAAACACAAAAAACCCGGTCATAAAGCCGGGTTCAGATACATTGTTTGCTATTAAAAGGGAGATACGATCAATACAGCGATGCACCACCGGAGGGGCGGGTTTTAAAGCGGCGATGTAACCACAGATATTGATCGGGTGCGCGCATTATCTCGCGCTCAATGATCTTGTTCATATAAGATGCGGCAGCCATCTCATCATCAATAGGATAATCCTCCAGAGCAGGTTGGATTACCAATTCATAACCACGGCCATTCTCTTTTCTGATCAGCACCACGGTAATGATCGCCGGTTTAGCCAGACGAACCAACATAAATGTGCCGCTGGTAGTTGCTGCTTCATCGACGGCAAATAGCGGGGCGAACACGCTGCCACGCGGGCCGTAGTCTTGATCCGGGGCAAACCATACCGCCTCACCATTTTTTAGGGCGCGAACCATACCGCGAAGATCCTTACGATCCAGCATCGCTTTATTGGATCGCATGCGACCCCAGGTTTGGACCACTTCCATCGCTTTATTATTGTGCGGGCGATACATTGCCATCATCGGCTGGCACAAACCCATTGCTCGGCCACCTAATTCCAGTGACATAAAATGCACACCGATAACCAGTACTCCGCGATTGTTTTCTTGCGCTTTTTTCAGATGATGAAGCCCAGACACATCGAACCAGCGTTTTACGCGTTTATCAGACCAGAACCACGCCATCCCCGTTTCAATCAATCCCATTCCCAGCGATTCGAAATTGCTGACAATCCGACGTTCAAGTTGGGCTTTATCCATTTCAGGGAAGCAAAGTTCGAGGTTGCGACGGGTGATGGACACGCGCCTTTTCAAGAAACGCATTGATGTTCTGCCAAGCCAGTTTCCCAGTCGATACAGAACCGAATAAGGAAGTTGAACCAGCAGGAACAGGACACCCAGGCCAAACCAGGTCAGCCAGTAGCGTGGACGAAGCAGTGATGAATTAAATTTCTGCGGATCTGTCATATCACAACTCGATATATGCATTGAGGTATTCGACGTAACGCATATGGAAGAGACTCATTTGCGATACGTAAGTTTTGACACACGTTGTCAGCTAACGTTAAAAAAACACCGTCCTTGACGCAAACTTTACACTTTTATAGGCGATCTCGATGCTAATGGGCTTCAGTGGAGGCTATTGACGTGCGAGGCGACTTAGTGGCGAAGTATATCACGCACTTTACAGAACAAAGAGGGTTCAATCGTCTGATAATCACAATATTCAATCTCTGTTTGGGACGTAGTCAGCGGACGCTTTGAGGAAGCGATTGGGTTCTAGCTTATCGCAGTGCGGGTAGAATTCACCCACTCATTTCTTACTGGTTCTTAATGGTAGAGTTTGTGAGGCAACGGAACAAATTTCATGAAATTTTGGTCAACATAAATATCCCTGGATAATCTCCCCTGGGATATTTAAAAAATTAACGGGACGGTTTCTTTACAAGGTTTCAGGAAGTGGGGTGACGCCAGCTTCAATAATCAGTTGATAAAGTTGTTTCTGTGCGGGGAAATCGGTTACGCCACAGCAAGCGATCAGGTAACGTTTACCGTCGAGGCTTTCTTCAGAGTAAACGTCATAACGCTCATGATTCTCGCGCTCAGTTTTGGAACAGGGAATTTTGCCCTTCACTTGCTGGCAAGGAAATTCGAGAGTTGGCTTGTAGCCGTTCTCAGTGTGGCAGGTGCCATGCCTGCTGCCACCTAACAAAAGATACTCAAACTCCGACATAGAACCGCTCCTTTTCGTCTTTCGATCCTCAACACTTTCACTTCCACGCTCGGTTTGTTACCCCTTGGAAGGCAAAGATTATATTGGCTAAATTATCTGCAAGTGCAATAAAAAAAGTATCTAAAAAGGTTATTTCTGTTTTGATGACAGCGTAGGAATAATTAACAATAAGTTTTGTGATCAACTACGCATTTTAAAATATTCTTTGCATCTTTTATCAAGTATTTATTTGAAGTTCATTGGTCTGCAAGAAGTGCCGCATAAGAATTATATTATTTGTAATTATAAGAACGATTCTTATGTTCAAGAAATTTCGCTAGGAATACTCTCATAACAAGGCGGCAATCTGAGTTAAACTATATTGTTTTTGTTTTTTTATTGTTAATTTTTTGAGCAATTTCAGATTATTTTATGGAAGGAAAACAACAGAATCTTGAACTTAATTATCGATTGAATTATCTACAAAATTTCAAGTCTATATTGTTTTCCATAATGATTATCCTGCCATGATTCCATTAGCTATCCTTTCATTGGCAGATGATTTAACATTTCTTTAATGCTTGAACCTTTCAGCGGTAAAACTAATGAAGATAATTAAATGACTATCTTTTGGCTATCTTGTTTTTATCAATACAGCAAATATAATAAAAGTTCCCAGAGGGTCTTATGTTTAATGTCACCCTCCAGGTTGGTCAAGGAAGGAAAGAAACCAACCTCCGTTTAAGATAGAGAAAGTAAAACTGCATAAAATAGATACCGGTAATGATTCAGCGTTATTATCCTTTCACACCAGGAAATCCCAAAGAGAAGTGCAGCAATGTGCTTCTCTTTTTTTGATAAAGCCTTCCATTGTCAATTATTTTTGTAGAAAGTTAAACACCCATTTCAAAACCACTTTAATGATGTGGTTTTTGTTGCCTTGTATTGACTCTCTGATAGGATGTAACCGAATGTAAATTTCTTAAGGAAAAGGATGAATGAAAAGGTATTTGGTTGTTTTTCTGGCTATTTTTGTTCTGACAGGATGCACATCAGTTCCTCCGCTGAATTTCTCAGTTCCGAATGTCGGCGTGAGCAACAAAAAAATTGACGCTGAACTCAAGTCCATAACCGTGTCACTAGCACGTCCCGATGAACAAAAAGGGGATATTCAGGCCGGAATGGAGTTGCTTCCTCAATTTTGGAAGGCATCGCTTGAAGAATCCATTGATAGAATGGTTATTTTCAAAGATGGGGCAGATACTCGTTTAAGTTTGTCGGTTAAGATCCTTGCGGTTAATGCCCCTGCGGTTGGATTGGACATGGCTACCAAGGCGATAGCAAGATACGAACTGATTAACAGAAATAACGGTGACATTGTTTATACACAAGATGTTACCTCAACGGGAATTGTGCCTATTTCATATGCATTCGTTGGTTATGTGAGGGCGAGGGAGTCGGTCAACCGAGCCATTCAGAACAACATAACTCAATTCCTCCAATCTTTGGAAACTATTGATATTGCTAGACCGATGTTTCCTGCTGGGGGAGGCAAATGATAAGGATATACTTGCTGTGTCTGCCTTTATTACTGGCTGGATGCGTGCAAGATGTATCTCCAAATAGCTATTCAGTTGGCTCCGTCGGCGAAGTAAATCGCACCATTGCAGGAACGGTTATCAGTGTTCGGGAAGTTGACATAAGAGGAACGACATCTCTTGGTGGAACGACGGGTGCTTTAGCTGGAGCTACTGCTGGATCTGCCTTGGGTGGGGGTACCCGATCCAATATTGTTGGAGCCTTGGGTGGTGCAGTAGTAGGTGGCCTTGCTGGTGCAGCTATTGAAGCCAGTGCAACAAAACAAAAAGGAATGGAATATGTCATTCAGACCACCAACGGTAATCTGATGACTATTGTTCAGGGGAACAGCCCGATTTTTGTTATGGGAAATAACGTACTGGTTTTGTACGGAAGTCCATCACGTATAATCCCGGATCCTCGTCAATGAATAGTATGAGGCCCACCTTTTAGGTGGGCTTTTTGGCGCTATCTTTAGTTGGCAGGATATTAACTGAGGTTGATTTGCTTACTAAAATGATAAAGTTCTGCGTGAGAAATATAGGGCTCCTGAGCAATTTGTAATGAATGATATGAATAATAACGATATTGTCCCCGCGTAATTTAGGATTACGCTCTTAAATGGATTTTATGAAATGAAAAAAAAACACATTTGTTTGTTCTCCATTTGATCATCATTTCAGCTTGTAGCTCGAATACAAAAGAGAGACCTCTCTCTTCGGCAGCGAATTACCCGCCTCTTTTTTCAGAAAAAGAAACAGCCTATATAAACGCCGTTTACGAGACTGTTGTACAGAAGACGCACCTCAAAAAATCATTTCGTGGAAAAGAATGCAATGTGAGTTTCAAAGTTTCAAGAGAGGGGCACCAAACACCTCCTCCACCTCTGACAGCAAGCACAACAGCATTAACAATTTAAACTGTCAAAACCGTTTGAACTCTAGGAATCATAATATTATGATTAGGTCATAAGTATTGCAGGGGCGATGTATGCAACATGATTCCAGTTTAGATTATCTACTTGAATTACATGGGCAAAGAGTTAACAGAGAGGACGGTTACTGGTGGAAAGTAGATGTGTGGAAGGTCAAACCCAATAATTTTATCCCGCACGGTATTCGATACAGTCTTACTGTGCATGATAAACATAACACGAGGGTATTTGGGATGGACAATGCCCATTCCATAAAGCCACCGAAGAAAGGCATGTACGCAGGGCGGTTGGTGTATGATCACATTCACCGGACACCCAGCGATAAGGGATACCCTTACGAGTTTACCTCCGCATTTCAACTGATCCAGGACTTCTTTGAGAAGATGGACGAAGTGATAGCGGAAAGAGAAAAGAGAGGTTAGCGTGATGAAGGCACTGATCGGTGTAATGTCAGAAGAACTCATTCGCAAGAGAACGCTGGCGATAGTCAAAGGTGAGTACATACCCGAGCCTGGCGAGCCAAAGGTGTGGTTTACATCCATGATTGCCTTGGCGCAGGTACTAAGCAATGAGAATATTTCGCTGCTACGGATGATGGACGAGCAAAAACCGGAAACGCTGACAGAGTTGGCAGAGCTTTCTGGGCGAAAAGTCAGTAATCTTTCAGTCACGTTAAAGACACTTAGCCTACATGGCTTTGTTAGACTGGAAAAGAACGGGCGCAGCGTTAAACCAGTAGCCCTGTTTACCGACTTCGATATTCAGGTAGACCAAAAATATTCGGCAATGCTGAATCAGAAGGTCGCATAATTTTAAGCCCGATTTCCGGGCTTTTTTAGATCCAGATCCATAGTCATCAAGGTGAACGACCCTGGCGATACTGCCACCCTGTTTATCTCATTCTGCGTTTCATCGAATCAACAGCGCTGGTGGTCCAACACGGCTTCAACCACAATAACCTTGTCAAGTTAACAATTGTCGCTATGGCGTTTGTTCATCGCGGTATAACGACGTTCACAAAGATGTGTCGTCATTGATGTAGTCATTCCAACAAAAAAGGCGCTATCCAATAAAGGAAAAGCGCCTTTCTTCAATACGTTAACTGATAGTAATCAGTTCATGCCGTAGGTTCAAAATTCATGTTCGAGTGCTTTCGTCATATTTAAATATATAGTTTAAATTCAATGCGTTATAAATTTAATCAACTGTATATTGTTCCAGTGCTTTTCCTCGTTTATGCTGTCTTACATTAACCCGTGGGGTACTCGGTGGGGTACACAGAATCGTGATCTGTGTATGAACTGATATTTCACGAATGGCTCTCTAACCCTTGCTGCTGGCTGGTGGGGTACTCGAAATTTCATGAACTGACATTCCAGGCACGCTATGGCTACAGGCATCCACAAGCTCTCAGACAAAAAGCTGCAATCATTACACGGTGTAGAACGTGAAAGCGTTATGAAACTGGCTGATGGTGCTGGGCTTATGGTCCGGGTGACAAAGAAGGGCTCTATCAGTTGGACTTTCAAGTATCGGCTCGGTGGCCGGGAAACTGAAGCCATTGTCCTGACGCTGGGTAAATACCCTGACATGACGCTCAGGCAGGCGCGTGATGTTCGGGATAAGTGCCGTTCTTGGCTGGCGGAAGGTAAAGATCCCAGGATGCAGTTTAACCTAACAATGGAAGAAAGCCTTAAACCCGTTACGGTGAAAGAGGCTTTGAAATATTGGATTGATGAATATGCGATGGATAACCGGGCTAACGTCGAAAGGCATAAGGCTCAGCTTGAAAAGCACATCTATCCTTACATTGGCAGTATGGCACTTACTGATTGTGAAACACGTTATTGGCTCAAATGTTTTGACCGCATAAAACACGAATCTCCTGTTGCTGCTGGATATATTTTCCAGATGTGTAAACAGGCTCTTAAGTTTTGTCGTGTACGTAGATATGCTGTGAGTAATTGGCTTGACGATTTATCCATTCCTGATGTTGGGAAGAAACAGCGTAAGCGTGATAGGGTTTTATATGATGGTGAGTTAGGGCAATTATGGAAACTTGCTAATAATAATGAGTTGTTTTCGCCGTATTACTCTGCACTGCTTACTATTTTGATAGTGTTTGGTTGCCGCTCGCAAGAAGCCCGATTATCTGAATGGAAAGAATGGGACTTAGAGCAATGGTTATGGACGGTGCCAAAAGAGCATAGTAAATCAGGTGAGAAAATTATTAGGCCCGTTCCAGTACAGTTACGAGAATTTATTAAAGAGCTTAGCATCCATAATAAAAAGAGCGGTTATCTATTGGGTGTAGTGAAAAAGGCAGAAGCGGTAAGCCAGACAGGGCGAAATATGCATAAGCGGCTTAATCAAGCGGAGCCTTGGACTTTGCACGATTTGCGCCGCTCTTTTGCCACCAAGCTGAATGAATTGGGCATTGCTCCGCATGTGGTTGAACAGTTATTAGGGCATTCGATGCCTGGTGTTATGGCAATTTACAATCGCAGTCAATACCTACCGGAAAAAATTGACGCACTGAACAAGTGGATAGAGCGGTTGGAAGTGCTTGCAGGTAATCATGAAAACGTTATTATTTTAAAGGCTGGTGAGAAATGAGAATTGATAAGAAGCAAAATCTACCAGATTGGTTTAAGTTAGCAGATTACGACTGCTACAAGGTGATGTCTGATGAAGAAATAGTCCATCAGTTGTCATGCCGTTGTAATGCAATGATGGTTGAGGAATATAAAAACGAGAATTTTTTCGAGGATAGACTAAAGAAAGGGCTATATGTAAACGTAGATGACAATGTGATACCGATTTGGGTAAGAGATGATTACGATAAATCAATTTTCTTAAGAAAAAGCTCTTCTATCTCTCCACTATCTGTAAGAGATATTAAATTTATTGCTAGAGACTTGAAGGAAAATAACAATATTGATATTAATGATAGGGTTGATGATGAGTTTATTGATTCCTATCAGCACATATCCGCAATGAATGATATTTCTTTATACTTTGATGGGTTTTACTGTAAAGTAAATCTTTTAAAGCAAGATGCTATTATTACATCCGAGTTATTGGAGCTTATTAAAATGTGGAGGAAAGATCTTGGGATACCAGAACCGACACCATTAATTAAAAATACTTGGCCTATAATAAAAGATAAAATAATTTCCTATGCTGCTTTCCCATTGATTGATTTAATTATGTGGGAAAAAGCCACGTCTAATAAAATAACCAATGGTGTTTTAGCCGTATCTCTTTTTCCTGATGGTGACTATGACTCTATAAATATTGCTCAAACCATAAAGCCATTTATTGAGTCGATTCTTGACAGCAAAAGTATAGATAAAATCGAGCATGAAATATCTAATAAATAATTGTTGCTATTTTATATGATAAAAAATGATTTTTTTGTATATAGTGCAGGTTTAATTCTTTGAAACCAAAATAACCTCCACAAACACATAAACAGTGGAGGCAACATGATAAATGCTATCTTTACACCACCTACCCCAGAGCAACGCCGTACCATTCTTAGTGAGTACGGCTTCACCTACGACAAGCGTATCCGTGAACGTGAGTGCCAAGACATTACCAGTCTGTCCCGCACCACTCGTTGGTTGTTCGAGAATGAAGGCAAGTTCCCTCCCCGCTGCCATTTCGGCCGTAATTCATGTGCATGGCTATTAAGTGATGTGTTGTGGTGGGTTCGTAATCCGCCAACCGTTGAAAACGTTAATAACCCATATAGCCGCCGTTCTGCTTAATTAAGGACTGAAACATGAAAACTGAAAATATGGCCACAACTGGCCAGGGGCAAACTCACGCCAAAAATCAGAATATCGTCAATTTTGCAGAACGCATCCCCGTATCGATCAGCAATATCGGCAACAAAGATATTCAGTCGGTCAGTGGCAGAAAGCTGCATGTGTTTTTGAAGGTTGGCCGTGACTTCACCACCTGGATAAAAGCGCGTATCAAGCAGTACGGATTTAAAGAGGGTGTGGATTACATAATTGTTGAAGATTTGAGCTCCCCCGTTTCGGGGAGCGCAAAATCTCGCCAGCAGATAGAACACGATTACATTCTTAGCCTGGACATGGGCAAAGAGCTATCTATGGTCGAACGTAACGATCAAGGCAAAGCCGCCCGCCGTTATTTCATCGACTGTGAAGAACGTCTGCGCCTTGCAGCTCCTGAAGAACATCAAGCCGCTTTGCTGAACTGGCGTAAAAACCGTGTGGCTGCCTGTGAAGATCACAAAAGTATGGCCGAGGCGATGAAAGGCTATATCGAGCGCACCGGCGACAGCCAAAAAGGCTTTGCCTACAGCAATGAAAGCCGGTTCCTGAATAAGCTGGTGCTGGGCGTCGATCCGGTGAAGTGGGCAAAGGATAACGGGATTCCATCAAAGCAGGTACGCGACAGAATGAACGCTGATCAGTTGGCGCTACTGGCGTACCTGGAGAACCGTGATTGTGCGTTGCTGGATATGGACACGCTGACAGTAACCAGGAAGGCTAGGCTCACCGAACTGGCGCAGCGTTGGCTGGTTAAGCGTCTGGAGGTGCTGGAATGAGGGACCATAAAACAAAAGCGGCCTTGCCGGGCCGCCAATGTCAAAGCACAAATATTAAGCCAAGTCAGAATACCATACTGATCGATCAGGTCAATCGACGCTATTTTCGTAGCTGCGCTGGTGCAACCTTGTTGTTATCTAATGTATTGATTAGTAAGCAAAGCTCAAATTTGAGTTTTGTCGCTCATGTAACTGAGCTGTTGGCTGAGTTCGATCACGTTACCGGAAATCCGGTAATGATAGCAGTGATGGAGGGGTATTCGACATTAGCGCACACCCCAGGCAATACTCACTCAACGAAAATTTTCGTTCAGCCTTTTAGCTCGGAATTCAAAGCTTTTTCACATGCTGGATGCATCCGGTCACCTTCGTTTTTTCCGCATATCACTGACGAAGGGCTACAAGAACGGATCAAGAAAAACGCGACTATCACAATTAGTACGACGAGTAACCAGCTTTTTATATTTCTCATTATTCATCCTTTTGGCTCAATGCCGCGCTGTTGCAACTCCTTGCGGATGATGCGTTTTATCCATGCGGCCAAGGATTCATCACCGTCTTGGCGTTGTGCTTCTTCCATCAAATCGCGCAGTTCAGGATCTAGCCGAAATTGGAATGGTGGATTGCCACGTCTTTCATTTTTGTGTGTTGACACGTTCAGTACACTCGATGTAGTGTGTTTATGTGTAATTACACATTACATGCACATGAATGAAAAGGCAACGCCCCGGAGTGGTGGAACACTACCGAGGCGTCTAACCACAACGTTAATTGGAGTAACAGTTATGGCTGAAACCCAGTCTACCCAAACTCGCCCCAAATTTACATTCCTGTTCCTGGCCATTCACTTCGCTGGTGGCAAACCTACAGTGCTGCGCATAGAAGCAGATACGGAAGTAGAGGCTCGGAGCAAAATTGCGCCTTCTGATTTCACACTGATTTTTGCCGCACAAATCCGTACTGAAAGCACGCTGCAATTTCGCCGTATTGATTTGGACACCGGTCGGATTGAGCTCATACATCGACGCTACCAAATCACCGGAGAGGTGCATCATGTTTAAACAACTCTCCTCATTAGAAGAAATTGCAGAACAAGCCACCCACTTGAATGCATTGCTCATCGCTTTAAGTCTGGCAAGAGAAAATATTGCAAAGGGAGACATGGAAGATCTTATAGATCTCGCTTTGAACCTTTCCGGACCGATAGCCATTGGTTTGATGGAACTGGAAGGAGCTCAGGAGGTGCGCCATGTGTAATAACCTTACCCGCCTCGAACTGATTGATGCAGCAAATAATTCACAATTCTACATCAAGCAGCTACGCGGCGTTATTTGTGCTCTATCTGACAATAATAACCAAAAAGATAACGAGGAAAGTTGGCAAATAGCCGCGATTTTAACGTTGGCGTGTCTTGCCTACAAAGAGCTCGAACCGGCGGCACAATCCACCATTAACGAGCCGGGGGTGGAACATGTTGCATGAAATCACAATCCAGCAGGCCGCTGAAAGAGCAAATCAGGCGAGCGTTACCCTGCTGATGCTTAGCAAAGTCATTGACGATATGGAGTTTTGCGACATTGAAACTGCTGTAGTGATGGCAAGTAATCTCATTGATTCAGTATCTGCATGGCTCATCGAAGAGCAGGCACAGCGGGAGGCCCACCATGCATAACCCGACCCTAAAATCGATTGAAGTTAGAACCAAGCCGGAACAAAGAGGAGGATCAACCATGATCATTCCAAACACCCAATACGCAGCAGCTAATGGCGACAAAGTCACCGTCCTATCAGTTCAGTTTAACCGGGTAACTTATTTTATTGCTGGTTATGAATTATCAGTAGTCATCCCTCTTTCCCGTTTTGAGCGTGAGTTTAAGCCTGTGAATAAAAAGGCAGGTGCAAAATGATCAGCCCACTGAAATTCAATGAGCTTGAAAAACGTGTTACGGCCCTCGAGCTGGCGCTGGCTGCTATGGCCCGTAAAGACACCTGCCCAGAAGGTATGGCACCGCTGAGCACTATGGCGGCTGAGATGGGAATTTCTACCAAGAAAGCCGAGGAACTGGCTCGTAACAGCGGCGTGCTGATCGTCCGTCACGGTGCCAGCTATGCAGTGCATGAAGGCAAATTCCGTGAAGCGGCCACAATCATTATTCGCGGTGCCAAGCGTAAATACGGTAGCAAGTACTGGTATCACCCCCTGATCGGCAAATTCACCATGTCAGCGAGGCCGCAGCTATGACTATTGAGGTTCTTAACCCAGAGGTGATGTCTGATGCGTTGTTCTCTTGTGTTTATCGCTGGATCAACGGTCATCCGATAGACAAGAAAGAAGCCAGTGCCGCGGGAGCCCGCCATCGTGACAAGACATCACGTTATGGCGCCCTGGCTCAGAAGCTGAAAACCTTTGTCCCTGGTGGTGGTGTGACTTATGAATGGCTTTGCGAAAACGGATTAGTCCTGACCGACAGTGAAAAGCAGAGAAAGACCCGTGCTGAGCTGATAGCCGGATTTCTTGGTGAAAATGAAGTAAAGGCGCTTCTTTGCGATAACGAACGGATCAACCGGCTATTCCCTGCACCAATAGTGAAGAAAACCAAAAATAAGCCAGAACCTTTCATTTCGGTCGATGGAACTACCCCAACGCTTAATCAAATGGGGCCAAGCCAGCGCGGGGAAGTGCTGTTATCTCATTATGACGGCCTACTTGCGCTTAATGGCGATTCTGACACGGTACATCACTACAACGATGTTATCTGGCAGCCCGTTTCTGATAAGGCGCTGGCGCGGGAAATGGCGGCAATTTTCATGGAGTCGAGAGTGCCTTACTCCATGCCGGCTATGAAGAACGCTGTTGATACCATGAAATTAAGCCTGCCAATAATGGGTACCACCGCGCGTAACCTGATCGGCTTCAGCAACGGTGTTTTTGATACCAGAGAAGGTTCATTCAGAGAGCATCGTAAAGAGGACTGGTTATTGATCGCCAGCGATGTGGAGTTTGTTCAGGCTGCGGAAGGGGAGAACCTCACCACGCATGCACCGGCATTCTGGAAGTGGCTGAACTGGTCTACTGCTGGTAATGCCCGGAAAGCGGATCGTGTGCTGGCTGCGCTGTATATGGTGATGGCGAACCGGTATGACTGGCAGTTATTTCTTGAGATAACTGGCGCTGGTGGGAGTGGTAAAAGCGTGCTGGCGGAAATCTGCACAATGCTGGCAGGGAAAGCCAACACGGTATCAGCCAGCATGAAGGCGCTTGAGGAGCCAAGGGAAAGGGCGCTGATAGTGGGTTACTCCCTTATCATCATGCCTGACATGTCGCGCTATGCGGGCGATGGGGCAGGAATTAAGGCCATTACTGGCGGTGATAAGGTAGCGATAGACCCAAAACATAAAGCGCCCTATTCCACCCGGATACCTGCGGTGATTCTGGCGGTGAACAATAACGCCATGTCATTCAGTGACCGGAGCGGCGGTATATCGCGGCGACGGGTGATTTTCAACTTCTCGCAGGTTGTACCAGAAAATGAGCGTGATCCGCTGTTGTCGGAAAAAATAGAGGCAGAACTGCCGGTGATCATTCGTCACCTTCTGATACGTTTTGCCGACCAGTCAGAAGCGAAGCGGCTTTTGTTCGAACAGCAGAAATCAGAAGAGGCGCTGGCCATTAAACGTGAGGGTGATTCGCTGGTGGACTTCTGCGGCTATCTGATGGCGTCAATGCAATGTGATGGCCTATTCATTGGTAATGCCAGCATCATTCCGTTTAACCCGCGCAAGTACCTGTATCACGCGTACCTAGCTTACATGCAGAGCAACGGGCTGAATAAACCGGTTTCACTCAATCGGTTTGCTACTGACATGCCTGGTTCAATGGCTGAGTACGGCAAAGAGTACATCAGGAAGAAAAGCACCAAGGGAAACATGCGTTCTAACATCAGGCTGGGCGAGGATGCAGAGGAATGGCTACCACAGGCCACAGGGGGTACAGAGTAAAAGTTATAGAATAAGTCTCCACCCGTCTCCACTCAGTAAAATATGTATTATAAAACATATGGTTAATGGGTGGAGACCTTTGAATTAAGTCTCCACCTAGTCTCCACCTCTCCACCCAAAAGATAAAAAGGTGGAGGCTTAGGGTGGTGACTTACGGAGACCTAAAAACATAGTCACCACCCATTAATATCATGATTTTAATAAAGAAAATGGCTTGGGTGGAGAGGTGGAGACTTAAAAGCATAATTTTATTTTTTATCACATAGAGGAATAATATTGGCTGAATTGAAACGGAAACATCAACATCCATGAAAAACAGGTGAGAGGGTGTGGGATGGAAAGCTTAACGATGGCATGATCTATAATTTCAAGTCAAAATGATTTTTTGAGAGAGCCGAAGTTAACTATTAGGTGTAAAATAATCAACAAAAATCAGTTGATTATTCATCTGGGTTTGTGTACATTGACGGTGACCCATAGGATATATGGGTCTGTAACATTAAGAGAGGCACATCATGTTAACGCCGTTTGGTAAGACAGTGAGAAAAATACGGATAGACCTCGGCATTACTTTAAAAAGTATGGCTGAGGCTATGGGTATGACTTCCTCTTATCTATCAGCGATCGAGACTGGTAAGCGGACAGTCACCAAGCCTATTTTGGATAGTATTATTAATTTCTTTAACGCCAGTCCAGAACAAAAAGAAGAGCTACTTAAAGCAGCCAGAGATTCGCAGCAGACCGTTGAGATTAATTTGTCAGGTAGAGGGGAAAACGCTCGTCAGGTTGCGATGGCATTTGCCCGAAACTTTGATGAACTAAGTGACACTGATTTTGCAAAATTGCGAAATCTTTTGAATAAAAATAACAAGTAGGGGGCTCCTTGAGCGGACAAGATTATCGTGTACCCCCACAAAGCCGAGATTCAATCAGGGGCCTTGTGAGATCATTAAGGGGAACTTTTCGGATTACTGGACCTTCGTTTCCAATCATGGAAGTGATTGAGTTCGCTCTACCGCAACTTATTCCTGGGTTTATGTTCGAAGCTGGTGATATTAACGATATGGGTGGAACACATGGATTAACCTACCCACAAGAAAATCGTCTGATCTTGCGGGAAGATATCTATGAGGGGGCTCTAAATGGAAATGGTCGTGACAGAATGACGGCCGCACATGAGCTTGGACATCTGCTCCTGCATAAGAACATAGCGTTTGCCAGAGCCGCTCCTGGTGTAAATATCAGGGCATTTGAAAGCAGTGAATGGCAGGCAAAGTGTTTTAGTGGGGAATTGTTAGTACCAGCAACACACTCAGCGGTTTTTAAAACGATGCCTGCTGAAAAAGTCGCAATAGTTTGTGGGGTTTCAGTAGACGCTGCTAGATACCAAGTAAATAGAATGTAAAAACCCCCTGCATGGCGCCAACCAATGCAAGGGGCTACAGGTGACGATACCAAGAGCGTCATCACCAAGAACTTCTCAAACGCATCCTGAAGCTAACACTTTTGGAGAGATGGTTCAAGGAAAAATCTCTCTGGTTAAGGAGGTGTTTATGGATGGATCTACGTTCAATTGTTTCCAATGCGGCTCCGAAAGGGTTCCGCTGGATCTTCTGCCGATACCGTAAAGTTCGGGGGAAATCCGGGAAAGTACTGGATGCTCATGACTATGGTTATGAAGCTTGGGCTTTCTTAGTACGTTGCTAAGTTAACTTGACGGCATGGCTTATACCATGTCGTTTTTAGTTATCATTGACTTCTTATAAGATGCTTCATTCATTTGCATGTGATTTTCGATTTCATACATCGGTGAAATGAATATCTCTAACGTAAAAGAATAGACAGAAATGCGGTAAGAGATATCAAATGAGTTAAGTTGAAGATCTAAAAATCATTTTAATCAAAATCATGTAACATTCTACGCTTTATTCCATTTACCGCATCAATGGTCCAACCATCTCCCCCGCAGGCCTTAACCCTAGTTCGTTTAATCGGGGGAATAATCATTTTGTTGCTGAAATGAATGCCAAGTTATTTAGACTCTTCGACAATTTGAGCAATGACACATTAGCGGTTAACGCTGGAGGGATTAGTTTAATGTCTATGATAATGATTACGTTCAGGTGAATCACCTAAGGTTTTAGTGGAGGAGTTTTCTTTTGGGAAGACTCGCATGGGTTTATCATGCATATGCTTTCTGGTGAAAGAATAGTTGCCAATACGAAACAGTTAGATTTACTGATTGAATATTTTAAAGGGTATAGGCGTTTGCAACCGAACCATTTTTGAATGGATGACGAGTTATTAGATTTAAAAATCAAAGGCATACCGATAAGTTAGTGATATGCCTTTATATTAATTCATCATTTTATTTTTTTATTGAAATACCTGAGTTTGGGCCTTGGGGGACGCCAAGGGCTGAATCTACGCCAGGGTGTGTACGCAGATCATGGATAATGTCTCGGGCGATAAAATTTTTTCCGATAATGGCTTGGGATTCTGGCCTTGGATTTACTGAGGCTCGTGCTCTATAGACTTCAACCGTCTGTCCACCTTCCTCTATAACCCTTGCACATAAGCCACGTGCGTATAAACGATTAAATTCTCCTTCTGCTAAAGTCGCTGCTGCGGTTACTGGTACTTTTGCTTGAGTGGTACCGCCGGTGGGTTTTTTACGCGTATGGTACTGCGCTAACAATCCTCTCCGCTGAATTTGTTTTTCAAGCCATGCGTCATCATGTGCAATGGATTCTTCGAGTAGAGATGGCCACTGTTCTTTACCATGTGGTGTGAGGTAATTACTCCTATAGAAATTATCATTGTCTTTATCGTACTGAATCTCTTCCATCATAAATTTACGTGTATTATTATCCAGATCTAAATAGTTCAATGCCATACCTTTCTCCGTCGTGTATTTTGTTACCGATAAAACATGGATATCATATTTATATTTTTGTAGAATATTTATTCGAGGCTGTTCGTTATTTCTTATGCATCTAATGGACTGTTTACTCAAAGCTTTTAAGGTATATCTTAAAAGTGTACTCAAACTTGCATCACCACTTTAGCCGTAGAACTCACGCCTTTAATCAATTACCTAGCGGTAATTTTTATTGCTTCTTTCTGCGCTTCTTTACCGCCAATCAAGACAGCCGGTTGCTACTTGGGATATGGACGGTTTTCATCGGGTGGAACACAACCAACCCAGGGCTGGTGCACTTATTGCACCTCACAAAAAACAGAGCTAAGTTTAAAGTGGTGGTTATTCTTAAATGTTAAAGTGGTAGCTCGCACGCCTTGATAAACTGATCTGTAGCTTTTGTTGATCCTGACACACCACCAGATAAAGAGAACTGATTACCACCATCTTTGGTCTGCAAACCTACCAATATTTGATTTTTTGCCTGTTGAAGATTCTTGATAATTGCTAATATCTGATCCTTATCATCAGCGGAGATCTCAAGATATTTACTGTTACGCCGCCCCGATTGGGCATCCATTTTTAGTGCATCGTTAGCATCGATTTTGACGATGAGAGTAAAAGGAACTCGTGAAATAGTTTCCTGATCGCTGTGCCTTTGAATGTAAGAAATGGAAACCATTTTATTGGTGCAATCAAAAATCAAAGCTGCTTCGGTTCCCTGCAGATCACCCAACATTGTTGCTTTTTTGCCGCCAGTGAAAAGATCATCATCAACCTGGGTTGTCCACTGTGCATGAGCAAAGGGTGTAAAAAGCATAGAAAACAAAAGAATGCATTTTATTGGATTTTTCATTGTAACCCCAAAGTGTAAAATTTTGGATGTGATTATGAATTAATTTACCCTATATAAAAATTTAATGTGACGAAGAGATAGCAAACTTTCAAATATCTGGAATAAAATTTTAAGATGTGCATACTCAAATTTGGGCGTTTATGAGTTACATTGCTAATTGAAATAATTTCATTGGCAATCATTAGAATTAGAATTATCCATGTGTGTAACATAAAAACATCCCATTATGTTTTAATTACGTGCCATTACTCTTTCCATAAATAAGGAAAATACCTATTGAGAATTCTATTTTAAAATAAGTACATAAAGGGATTTTTTCATTTTTCAGAAAGGAATATAACATGTCTGACCATCAGATTAGCTGTATCCGTAAAAGCAATAGACAGAGTTCCCATGAGAGGATTACCCACGTTGGAGGTATCAATAGTAACAAGACTCGTTGGAATATCACCCAGCAGCAAGCGATAGAAGGGATAGAATCTGGGGAGTGGCGTTTCTACGTAAGTGTAGGAGGTTATTCAGTATGGGTGATTGTGGCAACAAGCGCTGCGGGGAATAAGTATATCAAAACACAAAATGATGGTGAACAGCCTAATAATTTGTTGAGTTTGCCAGAGTGCCCATAGTTTCATTTGTTGACTATTATTACAGCTAAATGCTTATTCTTATGAAATGTAACATGTAGCTGTTTTTTGATAGTTAAAAACATGCATATCAGTGGTCTTCAACTGCTGGTGGCTGGCGGGCATGGGGTACCAGTGTTGCTGGTATGTCCGCTCAATACCACTCATCTTTAAGTTTTTCCTCCTTTCGACCATAAACCCAAATCGTTTATAAACCTACCAATAATCATTTTATTACTGGACTGGATGCCTTGTTGCCTGGATTCTTCGACCATCTGAGCAATAACACCCTTAGCGGTTAAGGCTGGTGGAATTGGCTGCATGTCCATGGTAATGATTAAGCTCAGTCAAAGCACCGGTACCCGTAAACAAACCTTCCATGCGACCTATGAGCACCTCAATGCGTGACTCTGGCGAACGCGAACTACCAGGTCTCCCTAATTTCTCCAACACAGCACTAAGTAACCACGCCGATTTATCCTTCCCTGTTTCTTTCACTGCATCATCAATCTCCCTGGCTAAGTCAGCCTGTACCCTGAACGAAAACACCTTGCTTGGTTGTATCACTTTCATCTGCAAACACCGTAAACAGTCATATGGCAGTAACCCGCATAGCCTGATGTAAACGCGTATACGGCTGTAAATCACAAATTTACTACATCCCTATTATTGCAACAATAAACAATATTATTGCAATTAATGAAATGTGGAAATATATTATAACTGTATAAATACTCAGTTGAGGTCAAGAAATGAACCGTAAAAGCAATACTCAAGCTGTGCTCCTGACGCGGGAACAAGTCCAGGCGCTACAGCGTTTGCAAGAACAGGAACGCAAGCGCTCTGAACTGGGTATCACTCCTTCCATACATGAAGTTGCTCGCCGCTTGATGAACCAGGCTCTCAACAAGGCTGAGGGCTAATTCATGGAGAGAACTTATCAGCCTGGTCGCGTGAATGCCGTTGGATGTGCATCTGCACCGAAAGATCGCTTTGGTCGCCCCTATATGTATTTACAGACAGCGGGCCGCCAACCTGAATGGCAACCATCTCCAATGACAGCCTCAGAGGCCCGCACTATCAGGGCAGAGGCGCTGAATGAGGCGTATATCGAGGTCACCGCACTACAAGCCGCTGCCAGCATTCAGTTGGCTACGGCAGAGGAAATAGCGGCATTGAAATCGTGGCAAATCTACCTGGTACAGATGAATCGCGTAGACCCTGAACTCCCTCTGAAAATTGTTTGGCCTGAAAAACCTGTAGGTGGTCTGTAATGGCGCACATGAACCTTTTAACCCTTTTACCGACACTGCTTGGTGGTAGAAAACGAAATCAAGCAAATCAGCCCCATGAGGAGAAATCAGCTATGCACGACTTTTCACACTTGAATGGTATTGGTGGCGACATTCAAAAAACCGCAGCCAAGATCAGGGCAAACAACGGTGATGATAGCGAGAAAGCCTTTATTAAAGCGGGCGACCCAACCAAGCTGGCCCGCCCTGGTCAGCATAGTCGCGGCCATAACGTGGCGGTGTCCGATGAGGGCAAGGCCAATCCCATTCTGGCGGTTAGCCTGTTGAAAGAAACTGATCTTAAATCCAGTCAAATTAAAGCCCGCTGCGCTTCCGAACCGCAAGCGCTCTCCAAATTCACGCAGAACTTTATGGAAGAGCACGATCCGGGCTGGGAGTTTCAGGACGGGGAAGAACAAGCCCTGACGGCACAAACGTACTCCATCAATAACAGGGATGAGAACGGCTTTCATGCTGCGCGTGATCGCGCCATCAAGGCACTGAAGAAAATGGAAGAGCCGCTGACGGAAGACGAGATTAAGGACCTGACGGCGCGAACCATCGAAATGAAAAACGCCAGCGAACCCAATACACCGGATAACGTTGAGGCCCGTAAGAAGGCTGATGAAGAATACAAGCAGGAAGTTGCCCTGGCTACAGCCCGCCGCAATGATCGGTATCGTGCATCCGGGCAAGCCATTCCAGGGGATACGCGGCGGGTTAACGGCAGGATTGAAGGCCCTGCCGATGAGGTTGACCGCCTTAAATCACAACTTCCAGGCTGATACTGCGCCGAGGTCCATGCTATGAGCTTTCGACATCTGGCACCGCCGCAATATTACCGATCGGGACGTGATAACTCATTAAGTGCTCGGATGGCGCGTATCAATGAGCTTTCTGAGCCTGAACTCGAAGATTCACCCGCAGTAGATAGCCATTCAAATGCTCACAGGATAGCCGTGAGCCAAGAGGCCAAAAATAACCCTGTTCTGGCGCTGAAACTCATCCAGCGGGGTGAGAAGAGCAAAAAAGCTATCCGTCTCCTGGCTGACAGTTACCGCAATCTGAGTATGTTCACCCAACGCAGAATGGAGAAGGTTTGTCCGGGTTGGGAATGTCTGGATGATGAGGACAAGAACCTTGAAGCCTTTAATTACAGCTTGTGGAACAACGATGAAAACGGTTATCGAGCCGGATTCAGGGCCGCTATCACAGCCCTGGAGAAATACGTAGAGCAGCCAACGCTGCAAGATATGAATAACTTAATGATTAAACTGAGGGGCCTTTCATGAATAGCACTGTAATGACGTTGGAAAAATCCAAGATCATCGTGCTGAGCAAACCGGTTGAGCTGTGTATGCCGCTGGGCGGTGGAGCCCATCCCGAGGTTCCAGAAAAAAATGGGTCCTTCCCAGCAACATTTATTACACGGGTCATTGCGCGCCGTGGTGTTTCCCTAGCTATGAAATTTTGAATTTGATTGACACTTTACACTTGTCACTTTTTGTTGATGAGTTGTTAAAAGCCAAGCGCTGCAAGGTCTGGCGGGAAAATGCCGGTAATTTTGATTGACAGTTTGATTGACACTTTTCCGGTTGAAAGTGTCAAGTTGACAGAAAAAGTGTCAAGCGGTTGACACTTTACACTTTGATTGACACTTCACCGCCGCGAGCTTGACACATTGAGCAGGCGAGCAGGCAAGAACGGGAGCAAACATAATGAGTCTGATGAGCGTTAGCCAGTACGCAAAACACGCCGGTATGAGTCGCCAGGCTCTTTATACCTGGGAGGCTAAGCAGGGATTTCCGGTGCGGGTAGATGGCAAGATTGACCAGGCGGCATGCGATGCCTATCTGAGGCAGTTTCGTGACAGTCATGATCCACGGATGAAGAACGCCAAAAGCAAGACAGCGCCAGCCAGGGTTAAGTCAAAGGCAGGTCACGAACTGACTGAAATGAGTGTGGCCGACATTAAGCAGCATCTGGCGGGATGTGTTGGACTAGCGGCCAGCATGGACCCGGATGAGCGTGCAGGAGTAGCGGCCAAGGCTGCGGGCCTCTATCTGAGTGAGGGGCCCGATAACCCACCTGTGACCTTTGGCGGTTACCGCCTGTCTATCGTTGAAGTACCCACGCACGAAATCGGGCAGATCATTGCTGGTGGTGCCTTTGGGCTATCTGCTGCTGACGTGGTATTTGAGTGCCGTGAACATATTTTATATGTGATGGACAATGAAGCAGAGACATACTCAGTGATCCCCGCGTTACTCTTTGCCCTCGGAAGTGATGAATAAATGACAATCTAGCGGGCTATAGACTCGCATTCTCCAACTTTTGCCAGCCCTGTGCTGGCTTTTTTTCATCGGCAGTTGCGGTATGTACGAGTAAACGATTTCGGCTGGCTATTTCACTGACTGAGGGTACCAAAATGGTAAAGCGTGAATTGATTGAGAATGCATTGATCGCAGTAGCCAGGCAGCAGGGAATTGACCTGAACGGCAAGGAATTACTTGATATTCGGACAAAGGTAGCGGCAACGCTCGCAGCCAAAGAACGCCATAGACAACGGATGAATGCACCGGTTTACCAGTGGAAGAAACCAGAACCGAGGCGGTAACCGGCGACACGGGTAAAAACAAAAAGGGTAAGGTTGTCAGCAAGATAGGTTCGTAACCTACCTTTCTGATGAGCTTTGGCACCTACCAGATTGAGCATGAAGATTTTGCGTACACCTTGAGCGAAGAACAGCAGCAGCGACTTAAAACCTTTGACGGGGTCTAGTTGGAGAGCAACAGTATGCTAATTACTGTTGCTTTACTCAAAAGATTATTAGTTATCTAAATGCCACTCGGGGCTATCAGGGAAAGAGAAATGACTCTGGATCAGTTCATTTGTCCACGCTAAAACCAAACACAATCCAGAATTACTAACCCCCCATTTACGGCGTTCCTGTCCAGCATAGCCACCGTAAATCATGTTTATGCGCTTTTCGTATTCTCTCTCAAATTTCATACTTTCATGAAAATGAATACTTAAATCAAGGTCACTACCACAGCGTTCTTTAAGGAAGCGTAATAGGCGTTCTTTATCTATAGCGTCATGAACTTCATCGATAGTGATGTGGTTGTACTTTCCTGTATCAATCAACGAATTAACTTGAAGAATGAGTAGGGTGACGAGAGATGCTTTCATAATTATTCCTTTGAATTATCAATATAATAAATATGGCGTAAGCAGTATCTGTTGGCATAAAACACATATCAAGTGATAAGCCGCTCTTTTTGTTCGTGTGTTTTCTGATTTGTTCACTAAACGGTGGGGTACTAGGTGGGGTAATAATACAAAAAAGGCGCCAATCCAATAGGATAAAAGCGCCTCTTTTCAATACGTTAACTGATAGTAATCAGTTCATGCCGTATTTTTTCAATTTCTTACGCAGCGTACCGCGGTTGATGCCCATCATCAGAGCAGCACGGGTCTGGTTGCCACGGGTGTATTGCATCACCATGTCCAACAGTGGCTGCTCAACTTCAGCCAGTACCAGCTCATAGAGGTCATTGACGTCTTGACCATTCAATTGAGCAAAATAGTTCTTCAGTGCTTGTTTAACCGAGTCACGCAGGGGCTTTTGGGTTACCTGATCCTGAGAGTTTACGGTAGAAACGGTCAGTACGTCAGAATTTACGCGTTGTTCGAACATAGTTCTGTCAGCTCTTTTTTCTGTTTACGCAAGATTTTCGAAATATGCTTCCAACGCCTCCAGCTGTTCGCTGGCATCCTCTATGGCGTTGAATGAGCGCCGAAACTGGTCATTCGGAGCGTGTTCCTGCAAGTACCAGGACACGTGCTTGCGAGCGATGCGGAATCCTTTGCCTGAACCGTAAAAGTCGTGCAATTCCCCTACATGCTCTATTAGCAAGCGCTTTACCTCGCCGAGTGGCAAAGGTGCAAGCAGCTCTCCTGTTTCCAGATAGTGCTGGATTTCCCGGAAGATCCAAGGTCTCCCCTGAGCAGCACGCCCTATCATCAGAGCATCAGCTCCAGTGTAGTCGAGCACTGCCCTGGCTTTATGCGGGTCAGTTATGTCGCCATTCGCGATAATCGGAATGGAAACAGTCTGCTTGACTGCCCGAATGCTGTCGTACTCGGCATCACCATTAAACAGACAGGCACGTGTCCTGCCGTGAATGGTAAGCGCCTGAATACCACAGTCTTCAGCCAATCTGGCAATATCTACACAATTACGGTGATCTGGAGCCCAGCCAGTGCGAATCTTAAGCGTGACCGGCACATCTACCGCAGCAACCACGGCAACCAGAATCTGTTTCACCAGATCCGGATACTGTAGCAACGCAGATCCAGCCAGCTTGCGATTCACTTTCTTCGCCGGACAACCCATATTGATGTCGATGATTTGGGCACCATTTGCCACATTGATTCTGGCGGCCGCCGCCATATCATCCGGGTCACAACCGGCAATTTGCACGGCGCGGATCCCAGGTTCATCGTTATGTACCATGCGCAGACGCGACTTATCTGTACGCCACACCTCCGGATTGGAGGAGAGCATTTCAGATACAGCCATCCCAGCCCCCATTGCATGACATAAAGCACGAAATGGGCGGTCTGTAATACCGGCCATTGGGGCGGCAATCAGGCAATTTGCAAGCTGGTGGTGTCCGATTCGCATAGACAAAGATTTGACCATACTGTGTCCATAAGGGCGCGTATATTACGCATTTTTTATCTGAGATGAAAGGCCAAACTTTGAGCAATTTGCCGCTATAGATCAATGAAAGTGAGTTTTTTCGTTGGGTATTTTTAATTTTTAGATAAATAACAATGTATTAAGTGACGATGGTCAAAAGGTGCGCTGTGCTAAAATCCTTTGCATCCTGCGTGAATCTCCTGAAAATAACCCTCCTTGCAGACGAAAAGTGTTGTTTTAAACAACAAAACGAGGGGCATTTCTGTGATGGACACCCCAACTTCGAGGGGAAATGCTGATGAATCTTGGGAAAAAGTAACAGAAAATATTACTGCGACAGCCGTCAGTTGCGTTGACGGTTGTCGCATCGGGGAGTGATAACTATTTTTTCACGCCCGTAATCCTGCACCACTCTTCTTTTTCAGCCACGGGGTCGAGCTGGAATTTCTCTCGATAGGCATCACACACGCTTTCAGCCTGTGACGCGAGGATGCCGGAAAGACCGAGATGTCCACCAGAAACGGGCAGGCAGCTGATTAAAGGCGCGAGTTCACGCAGCGGCCCTGCCAGAATATTGGCGACGACAACCTCAGCAGAAAGTTCTGCTGGCTGATCTTTTGGCAGATAGAGTTCAAGACGCTCAGAAACGCCGTTACGCTGCGCATTGTCTCGACTGGCCTGAATGGCTTGCGGGTCGATGTCGATGCCGATAGCGCGCGCTGCACCGAGTTTTAGCGCAGCGATAGCCAGGATGCCGGAACCACAGCCGAAATCGATCACGGTTTTGCCGTTCAGATCCAGGCCGTCGAGCCATTGCAGGCACAGCGCTGTCGTTGGATGAGTCCCCGTACCAAAGGCCAGACCCGGATCGAGCATCACGTTCACTGCGCCAGGATCGGGCACATCGCGCCAGCTCGGGCAGATCCACAGACGTTGACCAAAGCGCATCGGGTGGAAGTTATCCATCCACTCACGTTCCCAGTCTTTGTCTTCAAGCTGTTCGATTTTATGCACAAACCCTGCGCCCAGCAGCGGATGGCTTGCCAGAATCGCGACCACCTCAGCCATATCGGTTTCAGCGTCATACAACCCAATCACATCCGTATCGCCCCATAGGCGGGTTTCACCAGGCAAGGGTTCGAACACCGGATTATCGTGCGTATCCTGAAAGGTAACCGAAACGGCACCGCTGTCGATTACCACGTCACCCAGGTTTTCCGCCTGGTTACCGGTGGTGTTAATTTTCAATTGAATCCAAGGCATAGCAAGTCTCTTTTTATGTGTATCTGATGATGCGTGCTAATGATCGGCCAATGCCGCCTCAGAAGATTCGTCACCAAATTTATTTCCGATATAAAACGTCAGCAGGCCAAGCAGCAAGGTCGGAACTATCGGGTGCAGACCGGCAATATGCAGGTCGATACTGGCCAGAATGGTATAACACACGGCCCCGACAATCATCGAACTGAGCGCGCCAGTCGCATTCGCCCGACGCCAGTAGAGACCCAGCACCAGTGGCCAGAGGAATACCGCTTCCAGTCCGCCAAAGGCCAGCAGGTTGAGCCAGATAATCATTTCAGGCGGACGCCAGGCCGCCAGGATCACCAGCAATCCAAGCACCAGCGTTGCCAGACTGGTCATTCGCGTCAGCCGTTTTTCATTTTTCAACGCAGCCGGACGGGCATTCAGATAGAGATCCTTAACGATCGTCGCGGACGATTGCAACAACTGGGCATTGATCGTCGACATGATCGCCGCCATCGGTGCCGCAAGAAAGATCCCGGCGGCAAAAGGCGGCAGCACGGCGATCATCAGCGTAGGGATCACCTGATCCGGGATCTTCAGATCGGGAATAATCGCCCGGCCCAGTGCGCCTGAAAGATGCATGCCGAACATCAGGATCGCCACCACCACGGTACCAAGCACGATGCCACGATGCACTGCTTTGCTGTCACGGTAAGAGATGCAGCGCACCGCCGTATGCGGCAACCCAATCACGCCAAAACAGACCAGTACCCAGAATGATGCCATGAACGGCATGGTCAGAATACCTTCACCGCCTTTCACTGAGACCAGCGCAGGATCGATCTGCTGCAACTTGTCCACCGCGGTGTGCAAACCCCCGGCAGCGTGTATCACCGCGACCAAGAGCAGAATGGTGCCCATCAGCATCACCAGCCCTTGCATGGCGTCATTGAGCACGCTGGCACGGAAACCACCAAAGGAAGTATAGAGCGCAATACTGACGCCGAAGATCAGCAGGCCGGTGTCATAGGGAATACCGGCTGCCGTTTCGAGCAGGCGGGCACCACCAATGAATTGCACCGTCATGGCACCCAGGAAAGCGACCAGCAGGCTGAAACTGGCAAGCCAGACCAACACCCGGCTTTTGTAGCGCGCGTACAGCATGTCGTTGAGGGTGACGGCATTGTAACGTCGCGCCAGAATGGCAAACTTTTTACCCAGCACGCCGAGCGATAACCAAACGGCAGGCAGCTGGATCATTGCCAGCAGCACCCAGCCCAGCCCGTATTTATACGCCGCACCGGGCCCGCCGATGAAGGAGCTGGCACTGATATAGGTTGCGGTAAGTGTCATCGCCAACACAAAGCCGCCCATTGAGCGGTTGCCGATGAAATATTCGTTGAGGAAATTACCTTTCTGCCGACGGCGATAAGCGTATACCGACAGGCCAAAAACCACGAGCAGGTAGGCGAGTAACGGAAGAATGACTTCAGTCTGCATGGACATCGTCCTCTAAGGAGATATCGCGGAAAATCACCCGAACCATTAACCAACTGAGCAGAATAAAAAGCAGGGGTATCAGCAGGCAGGCCATCTCAAACCAATGGGGCAGGCCGGTAAAACCTTGTGTATCGCCGGGCAGATAAGCCGCCAGGCTCCAGGCCACCAAATAGGCCAGCGTCAGGCCAAAGGCCCAGCGCGCTTCACGGTGCGCCTGAACAAATCGCTTGTCCATTTGTTCCTCTGTGAGCATGTCGCGTTAGTCAAAAACCGGAATTCTACGCAAAGCGGGGTATTTTTATAGCGTTATCTGCCACCGTCCGCAGCAGAAATGAAAAAAGGCCGGATTATCCGGCCTTGTTCACTGCGGGTGCGTGATTATTTTTCTTGCAGACCCAATTTCTTCTCAAGATAGTGGATGTTAGTGCCACCATGCTGGAAGTTTTCGTCGCTCATAATACGCTGTTGCAGTTCCACATTGGTTTTAATGCCGTCGATGATCAGTTCTGCCAACGCATTTTTCATACGGGCGATCGCCACATCACGGTTCTCACCGTAAGTGATCAGTTTACCAATCATGGAATCATAGTACGGCGGTACGGTGTACCCGGCGTAGATATGCGATTCCCAACGAACACCAAAGCCGCCAGGCGCGTGGAAGCGAGTGATTTTACCCGGACTCGGCAGGAAGGTATTCGGGTCTTCGGCGTTGATACGGCATTCTACCGCGTGGCCCTGAATACGCACTTCTTCCTGCTTGATCGACAGTGGTTGACCGGCAGCGATACGCAACTGCTCTTTGATCAGATCCACGCCGGTAATCATTTCAGTAACCGGATGCTCAACCTGGATACGGGTGTTCATTTCAATGAAATAAAACTCGCCGTTTTCGTACAGGAATTCAAAGGTACCGGCGCCGCGATAGTTGATATCGATACAGGCTTTTGAGCAACGTTCGCCAATATAGCGCCGCATTTCGCTGGTGATGCCCGGTGCTGGCGCTTCTTCAACGACTTTCTGGTGACGGCGCTGCATGGAGCAGTCACGTTCAGCCAGATAGATTGCGTTACCCTGACCGTCTGCCAACACCTGAACTTCAATGTGGCGCGGGTTCTCAAGGTATTTCTCCATGTACACCATGTCGTTATTGAAGGCCGCTTTGGCTTCAGCACGGGTCATGATGATGGATTGCTCAAGATCTTTATCGCTGCGCACTACGCGCATACCACGGCCGCCGCCGCCGCCAGAGGCTTTGATGATAACGGGATAACCAATACGTTTTGCGAACGCACGGTTTTTTTCCATATCATCGCCCAGTGAGCCGTCAGAACCCGGCACGCAAGGGACGCCCGCTTTTTTCATGGCACTGATGGCAGAGACTTTGTCACCCATCAGGCGAATGGTATCTGCACGTGGACCGATGAAGATAAAGCCTGAACGCTCAACCTGCTCAGCAAAGTCGGCATTCTCGGACAAGAATCCATAACCCGGATGAATAGCTACTGCGCCCGTGATTTCAGCTGCAGAGATAATCGCCGGAATATTCAGATAACTTTTCACTGATGGCGCAGGACCAATACAGACGGTCTCATCAGCCAGCAGGACGTGTTTCAGATCGCGATCCGCTGTGGAGTGAACGGCGACAGTCTTGATGCCCAATTCTTTACAGGCACGCAGTATCCGAAGCGCAATCTCACCTCGGTTTGCGATAACAATTTTATCTACCATGGTACGCCTCGTTATTCGATGACGACCAACGGCTCGTCAAATTCAACCGGTTGACCGCTTTCTACCAGAATGGCTTTCACCACACCGGATTTGTCCGCTTCAATCTGGTTCATCATCTTCATGGCTTCAACGATGCACAGGGTATCGCCAGCATTCACTTTCTGACCCACTTCGACAAAGGCCTTCGCGTCCGGGCTTGGGGTACGGTAGAAGGTACCGACCATGGGCGAACGGACGATGTGGCCACTGATGGCGGCAGGCGCTGCGGCTTCTGCAGGCGCGGCCGGGGCAACGGCGTTCGCCAGAGCTTGCGGCTGTTGCTGCATTGGCATGGCATAAGCTTGCTGCATCATGGGGTAGTTAGGAGCAACCGGGGCACGACTGATACGTACTGACTCTTCTCCTTCAGAAATTTCCAGCTCAGAAATGCCAGATTCTTCAACGAGTTCGATCAGTTTCTTGATTTTACGAATATCCATGAGTGTGATTCCGTACTCTTTTGCGTAGATAGTAGTTGGATGTAGGCTGGCAGCTCACGGGAGCCCAAAGAACAGGTTGGGTTCGCGTGAGATGCAAAATGCGAAACTTAACTGGCATTGCGCGCCTATCTCCGGCTATTAGGCCGAGATCGTAGAAAATAACCCGGCGTCACCGATTTGTCACCTTTTTCCCCCGCCAGACAGTCTCTACGATCGGCACCGAAGGAGGGCATTATAATGATATCGTGGCAATTCGCAGCTAAATACTGGTCTTATCAGCGAAGATAATCAACTGTAACGTCCAATATTGTTTGGTTCGACAATGGATTATGAGGGGTGGAACACAGAAAAGTTCCGGGGGTTATCGGAACCATTGACGAAATTTTTTATAACGAAGTGCTAACAGAACGCTCGCAATAAATGCATATACCAACGGTTGCGGCGACAAGATTTTTACCGACCAAATGTAGTGGATTGGCGCAAGGATAGCGACAATATAGATAAAATTATGCAGTGTTTGCCAACGCGATCCCAGTTTTCGCTGTGCCCAGAGAGTGGATGTTGCCGCCAGCGCCAGCAGGAGTAGCCAACTGATAATCCCCAGCGTCAGATACGGGCGGGTAACCAGTTCGCGCCCCAGCAGGGAGAGATTGCTGATACCCAGTTCCAGGAATGAATAACTCAACAAATGCAGCGTTCCCCACGCAAAACACCAAAGACCCACTAAACGGCGGCAGCGAATCAGCAAGGGTTGACGAGCATAGCGCGCCACGGGGGAGATCAACAGGGTCGCCAGCAGCAGTTTCAGCGTCATCCGACCGGTAAAATGCTGGATGTCTTTGGCCGGATCGGCGCTGAACCAGCCTTGATTGATCGACAGTAACAGCCACAGAAAAGGCAGAAAAGCGGCGAGATAAATGAACACCTTGAGCCATTTAATCTGCTTGAGAGTCAAACGCACCACTTAAAAGTTCTCCCTGAGATCCAGACCGCGATAGAGCGAGGCAACCTGATCAGCATAGCCGTTGAACAATAATGTGGGTTGACGTTTTACGTCCAGAATTCCGCCGGAACCAATGAAACGCTCTGTTGCCTGCGACCAGCGGGGATGATCGACGTGCGGATTGACGTTGGCATAGAAACCGTACTCATCGGAAGCGGCCAGATTCCAGGTGGTTGGCGGCTGATCCCGGGTTACGCGGATATGCACGATGGATTTGATTCCCTTGAAACCATACTTCCACGGTGTTATCAGGCGGATCGGCGCACCATTTTGCGGTGGTAGCGCTTTGCCGTAGACACCGACGGTCAGCATTGCCAGAGGATGCATGGCTTCGTCCAGACGCAAGCCCTCAACATAGGGATATTGCAAACCGCCGCCAATAAAGCGATCTTTCTGGCCAGGCATATGGTCGGGATCGTAGAGGGTTTGAAAAGCCACAAAGCGGGCATCGCTGGTGGGTTCGACCAGTTTAAGCAGTTTACCCAGTTCAAAACCGATCCACGGCACCACCATTGACCAGGCTTCCACGCAGCGCATGCGATAAATACGCTGTTCCAGCGGGAAGCGCTTGAGCAGATCGTCCATATCGAGCGTAATCGGTTTGGCAACGTCACCATCAATACGTACTTTCCAACCTTCAGTCGGTAGATCACCGGCATTGGCGGCAGGATCGGCTTTATCCAGACCAAATTCATAATAGTTATTGTAGCCGGTGACCTTATCTTCCGGCGTCATGGGCCAATCGGGTTGGAAAGCCGCGGGTTTACTGAAATCGAGCGCTTTTCCTGGGGGAGCTTTTGGTCGATCATTACCTTTGAACCAGGAGAGCAGGTCAGCACGGGCAGATATTGGCAAAGCCAATGAGGCCGCAGAAATACCCAATGCCTGCAAGACCTTGCGTCGACTATAAAAAACGCTTTCTGGCGTGACATCGGCTTCGGTGAGTTTACGTGGGTTTTTCATGATCTACTCCGACTGCCTTGTGGGGGCAGCATTGCGACAAGCCAAAATAGTATGGTTACTTGTCAAAGCATGGCGTGAAAGTCAGGGACATGCGAGCCAGTGGGCAAAAATATGCATTTTCCCAGAGAGCAAACAGGCGCATGGCGATCGCTGTTTTTTGCGTTCGCTATGCGCCTGGAAAATCAATTATTGCTCGAATCAGCGGATTTTAACCAGCGTTCGACCCGTTACTTTGTTACCAATCAATGCAGCAGCGGTTTCAGCGGCTCGATCCAGGGTGATCTCCGTGGCGGCCTGCTGGTAGAAGCGCTCAGGCAGAATACCGGCCAGCCTTTCCCAGGCTGTCAGGCGGCGATGCAGCGGCGTCATAACGGAATCGACCCCTTGCAGGCGCACGTTACGCAGAATGAAGGGCATGACGGTGGTGGGCAGCGTATAACCACCGGCCAGGCCGCAGGCGGCAACGGTGCTGTTGTAATTCATTTGCGCCAGGACTTTTGCCAGCATGCGATCGCCCACAGTATCGATAGCGCCTGCCCAGAGCTGTTTTTCCAGCGGGCGCGTATTATCGCTGTATTCATCGCGGGACAGAATACGTTTCGCCCCCAGTTCTGTGAGATAGGTGTGATTGCTCTCGCGGCCACTGATCGCAACAACGTTGTAGCCAAGCGCTGACAGGAGTGCGACGGCAGTACTGCCAACCCCACCGCTGGCGCCGGTAACCACAACTTCACCGCTTTGTGGATTCACGCCGCCATCTTCAAGGGCCAGTACACACAGCATGGCGGTAAACCCTGCGGTACCCAGGATCATCGCTTTGCGCGTATCCAGGCCATCAGGCAGGGGAACCAGCCAATCAGCCTTGACCCGTGCCTGTTCCGCCAATCCGCCCCAGTGATTTTCGCCTACGCCCCATCCTGTCAGAACGACAGATTGACCCGGTGTGAAACGGTCATCTTCGCTATGGCTTACCGTACCGGCAAAGTCGATGCCCGGCACCATGGGGAATTCCCGGATAATCTTGCCTTTACCGGTGATTGCCAAAGCGTCTTTGTAATTCAGGCTTGACCAGTCAATATCAACGGTAACCTCACCGGCAGGCAGTCGGTCAGAAGAGATGTCCTGCACGCTGGCCAGTGTTTTCCCTTCGTTTTGCTCAAGTACAAGTGCCTTCATAGTGCCCTCTATAAGAAATGTGAATTAATTCTTAGCAAAGCTGTCATTTAATAAATATAAGCGCTAACCCACGATCGCATGATGATAAAGAACAATTTAAAAGGCAGTCCACTGCGATGTGAAAGGTAAATCTTTAATCAATTGCTATACTTTCAGAAAGATGCGAGTTATTGGTCATAATTTGGCGAAAAACTCCCCTTTTTGTCGACATATTGTCTTAGTGTTGTTGGCATATTGTCTTATAGTAGCGCCGCCTTTTTATTCAGAGGCTGAATTTCACTCATCACCGTACGTAAGGCACAGGGATGCGATTTACTACCAAATTATCTGCATATATCACTCTGTTGGTTGCAGTGGGCATGTTATTAATCCTGTTGGCGACCACGTTTAGCTATTTTTATCTGAGTCAGCAGAGGATGGAGAGTCGTCTGCGCTTACTGGTCACCACATTTGACCAAACGTTACTCAGTCAGCCGCCCGAGACGATAAAAAGCTGGTTACCGGTGGTGATGAGTGCGATTGGCGTAGTGAAAATGGATGTTGTGAACAATAATCACACTCTCTTTCAGTTATCGCAGCCAGCGTACAACAATGTTCGGTATACCTACGGTGACTATAAAGTCGCTACTCTTCCTTTGTTACAGCATCCCGGTGTGGAGGTACGGCTCACCTATATAGATCCGTTGGCGACCTTCAGCCGTTCACTGCAATCCACGTCCATGATCAGTGGTGCGATCGGCTTGACGATCATCATTGTGTTGCTGAGTTTCCGCTGGTTGCGATTGCTGACCAACGGCATGGAGCGTCTGGAGAAACGGGCGAACCGTATCCTCAGCGGTGAGCGTGATACGGTAGAGAGAGGGGACGTGCATGAATGGCCGTTAGCTGCCAGCAGCGCGATAGACCTTTTGTTGAATGATTTGAGTGAAGCGCGTGAGCAGCGTAGCCGTGTCGATACACTCATCCGGGTTTTTGCTGCACAAGATGGCAAGACCGGCCTGAATAACCGCATTTTCTTCGACAATCAATTAACGACACAAATCGAAGAGGAAGGGTCTCACGGTGTGGTGATGATGATTCGCTTACCGGACTTCGACACACTGCGTGAGATTCATGGCAACCAGGTCTCGCAAGAGTTGATGCATACCATGGTAAACATGCTCTCTACGTTCGTGATGCGCTACCCCACCGCACTGCTTGCCCGCTACTTCCACAGTGATTTCTCCGTTCTGCTGCCCCATTGTACCTTGAAGGAGGCCGATGTGATCGCGGCGCAGCTGGTCAAAGCGGTCAGCGCGTTGCCGATACCCCATATTATCGACCGTGATGCGCTGCTTTATATTGGTATCAGCACCTATCGCCATGGGCAGACACCCGAACAAGTGATGGATTTTGCGGAGCAGGCCACGCGCCATGCCTCTTTGCAGGGCAGCAACAGTTGGTATGTCTACGATAACAAGGTGCCTGAAAAAGGCCGCGGTAGCGTCAAATGGCGGACGCTGCTTGAACAGACTCTGGCGCGCGGTGGACCACGGCTCTACCAGAAACCGGCATTGACCAAAGAAGGGAAAATGCATCATCGGGAAATCATGCAGCGGATTTATGATGGTGAGCAGGAATTGCAGTCTGCTGAATTTATACCACTGGTGAATCAGTTGGGACTTTCTCAGAGTTACGATCGCCAGATGGTGAGTCGGATTATTCCGTTACTGACCCAATGGCCGCAAGAGACGCTGGCTTTCCCAATCATGGTTGATTCATTATTGCAGCGCTCATTTTTGCGCTGGATACGCGACACCATGCTGCAATGTAAAAAACAGCAGAGAAATCGCATGCTGATTGAACTTGCAGAGGCAGATCTATGTCAACATATCGACCGCTTACGCCCCGCATTGCGACTATTGTCGGGTTTGGGGTGTCGGCTGGCTGTTTCACAGGCAGGATTGACCGTTGTGAGCACGTCATATATTAAATCTTTGCCGGTGGAAATTGTAAAACTTCACCCCGGCCTGGTGCGTAGTATCGACCGTCGTATTGAGAATCAACTGTTTGTTGAAAGTTTGACGGGGGCGTGCGAAGGAAGTCATGCCCAGGTTTTTGCTGCTGGGGTCAGAACGCGCAACGAGTGGCAGACACTTTTGGACAAGGGGGTTCGGGGTGGTCAGGGGGTTTATTTTGCCTCGCCGGAGCCAGTGGAGCTAAGCAGTAAAAAATATTCACATAACTGACACGTTTACCCTGATAGATTTGCGTGAATTGACGTAGAATAAGCCAGCCCGGACAGAAGGGTGTTGGTGGGTACTTACAAACCCGCACCAATCCGGCAAAATGTAAGAATTTATGAGCGATGTTTGGCCATTTATTTGCCAATAGACGTGCCAGGGTGAGCGCCCAATCTATAGATTCGGGTCACCGTGGTTTTGCGGCTGATAAGTCATCAACATCGCAGACTATCTTTTCACCGAAGCAGAACGTTTTTGCGCCTTGTCGCTGCTTCGTGTGGTTGGTAAAGTAGGCGGATTTTATTTTCCGCCCCCAGCTTGCAGGATATTCCTTTAGTTATGTTTAAGAAATTTCGTGGCATGTTTTCTAATGACTTGTCCATCGACTTGGGTACCGCCAATACCCTCATTTATGTAAAAGGGCAAGGCATTGTACTGAATGAGCCGTCTGTGGTCGCCATTCGCCAAGATCGTGCCGGTTCACCTAAAAGCGTCGCGGCTGTGGGCCATGAAGCTAAACAGATGCTGGGGCGTACACCCGGCAACATCGCGGCTATCCGCCCGATGAAAGATGGCGTTATCGCTGACTTTTTTGTCACCGAGAAAATGCTGCAGCACTTTATCAAACAGGTTCACAGCAACAGCTTTATGCGCCCAAGTCCGCGCGTATTGGTGTGTGTACCTGTAGGTGCCACGCAGGTTGAACGCCGTGCGATCCGTGAATCTGCACAGGGTGCAGGTGCACGCGAGGTATTCCTGATTGAAGAGCCAATGGCCGCAGCTATCGGTGCAGGTCTGCCTGTCTCTGAAGCTACCGGTTCAATGGTTGTGGATATCGGTGGTGGTACGACCGAAGTGGCCGTTATCTCCCTGAACGGTGTCGTTTACTCCTCGTCCGTGCGTATTGGCGGCGATCGTTTTGATGAAGCTATCATTAATTATGTGCGCCGTAATTACGGGTCACTGATTGGCGAAGCGACCGCAGAACGTATTAAACATGGCATCGGCTCCGCCTATCCGGGTGATGAAGTCCGTGAAATCGAAGTGCGTGGACGTAACCTTGCAGAAGGTGTACCGCGCGGCTTTACGTTGAATTCCAACGAAATTCTGGAAGCATTGCAAGAACCGCTGACCGGGATCGTGAGTGCTGTGATGGTTGCACTGGAACAGTGCCCGCCAGAACTGGCTTCCGATATTTCAGAACGCGGTATGGTACTGACCGGAGGTGGCGCACTGCTGCGTAACCTCGATCGCCTGCTAATGGAAGAGACCGGAATTCCGGTTGTGGTCGCGGAAGATCCGCTGACCTGTGTAGCGCGCGGCGGCGGTAAGGCGTTGGAAATGATCGACATGCATGGCGGCGATTTGTTCAGCGAAGAATAATCAGCCCCGTGAAGGTGATGACCTCTCCCGTGATAACTCCTGCGCTAAAGTTGCAGCGTTAAAAATGGCTGTAAGTGGCGTGCCCGCTTTTGTTGCGGCGCGCCGGTTATCCCGTTTTGGACTCGCCTCTTCTTCGCTGATTCAGTTTTCACCCAGTGTGGTTGTACCCAAAAAACTTCAGGTTGCAGGTAGGCGGCAACTGAGAGAATCCCAGTCACTTATTCAGGTAAGTGAATGGGGTGAATAAAGGCAGCCAACACCCCTGCAGCTTGAAGGAATTCGGGTATAGCACCTTCTGTTGTCGAGGAACGCACATATTTTATGAAGCCGATTTTTAGCAGGGGGCCTTCCCTGCAACTCCGACTTTTTCTGGCGATTTTAGCGGCGATTGCATTGATCATTGCTGACAACCGTTTGGGTACTTTCGTGAAGATTCGTACCTATATGGACACTGCCGTAAGTCCCTTCTATTTTTTGTCCAATGGACCGCGCAAAGTATTGGACAGCGTGTCTGACACCTTTGCCACTCGCCAACAGCTTGAACTTGAAAACCGTGCATTACGCCAGGAGTTGCTGTTGAAAAACAGCGATACGCTGCTGCTCGGCCAATTCAAACAGGAAAACGCCCGTTTGCGTGAATTGCTGGGATCGCCGCTGCGTCAGGATGAGCACAAAATGGTGACCCAGGTGATTTCTACCGGTACCGATCCGTACAGCGATCAGGTGGTGATCGATAAAGGCTCGAGCAGTGGTGTTTACGAAGGGCAGCCAGTAATCAGTGATAAAGGTGTGGTCGGCCAGGTGGTTGCCGTAGGTAAACTGACCAGCCGCGTTTTGCTGATTTGCGATGCCTCGCACGCCCTGCCGATTCAGGTGTTACGTAATGACATCCGGGTGATTGCCGCGGGCAGTGGCTGTACTGACGATCTGTTGCTTGAGCATTTGCCGAGCAATACTGATATTCGCGTTGGTGATGTATTGGTGACGTCTGGACTCGGTGGTCGCTTCCCGGAAGGGTACCCGGTTGCTGTGGTCTCGTCGGTCAAAGTCGATAATCAACGTGCATATACTGTGATTCAGGCTCGCCCAACCGCAGGCTTGCAGCGTTTACGCTATCTGCTGCTGCTGTGGGGTTCCGATCGCAATGGCGATATGCCGCTGCCACCCGATGCTGTCCACCGCGTTGCCAATGAGCGCCTGACGCAGATGATGCCACAAGTGTTGCCGCCGCCGGGCGACATGGGGCCACCCGCCCCGCTGCCGCAGCCTGCGACGGGCACCGTGGGATCGACTGTGACTGACCGGCCGGTAAGCGGAGGCAGCCAATGAATCGCTACCGCAGTCATGGCCGTTGGATCATTTGGCTCTCCTTCCTGATTGCGATGTTACTGCAAATCATGCCCTGGCCGGAACAGCTCTATATGTTCCGTCCCTCCTGGTTGACGCTGATCCTCATTTATTGGGTGATGGCACTGCCGCACCGGGTCAATGTCGGTACTGGTTTTGTGGTCGGCTTGATCATGGATCTCATTTTTGGCTCAACACTTGGCGTCCGGGCACTGGCGCTGGCCATCATTGCTTATCTGGTCGCCTTCAAATTCCAGCTCTTCCGTAATATGGCGTTGTGGCAGCAGGCACTGATTGTGGTGTTATTGTCACTGGCTATGGATGTCATTGTTTTCTGGGCTGAGTTTTTAGTGATCAATGTCTCTTTCCGCCCAGATGTTTTCTGGAGTAGTGTTGTAGACGGAATTTTGTGGCCGTGGTTGTTCCTGTTGATGCGTAAAATCCGCCGCCAGTTCGCCGTACAGTGAGGACATACATGACAGCGCTCTACCTGGCTTCCGCTTCTCCGCGGCGGCATGAATTGCTTACCCTGCTCGATATTCCCTTTGAACGGCTGGTGGCTGATGTAGAAGAGATTCGTCGTGAAGGGGAGTCGGCGCAAGAGTACGTTTGTCGACTGGCACAAGATAAAGCCCGTGCGGGTGTGGAAATTGCATCGCAGGATTTGCCGGTATTGGGTTCTGATACTATCGTGGTACTTAATAGTCAGGTACTGGAAAAACCCACGAGCGTTGAGCATGCTGCTGAAATGCTCAAGGCACTTTCCGGCCAGCAGCATCAGGTTCTGACTGCCATTGCCATCGCTGACCGCCAGGATGTCCTGCATAAACTGGTCGTCACCGATGTGACATTCCGCACTCTGTCAATTGACGATATTCAACATTACATTGCCAGCGGCGAGCCGATGGATAAAGCCGGAGCCTATGGAATTCAAGGGCGCGGCGGTTGCTTTGTCCGGGAGATCCGCGGTAGCTATCACGCGGTGATGGGCTTACCGTTGGTCGAAACCTATGAGCTGTACAGTGATTTCATGGCTGTGCGGGCAGTAAGGGGAGAGCATGACCGCTGAATTACTGGTAAATATTACACCGTCTGAAACCCGTGTCGCCTATATCGATGGCGGCATTCTGCAAGAAATCCATATTGAACGCGAAGCCAAACGCGGAATCGTTGGCAATATTTATAAAGGCCGTGTCAGCCGGGTTCTTCCGGGTATGCAGGCTGCCTTTGTAGATATCGGGCTGGATAAAGCGGCGTTCTTGCACGCATCGGACATCATGCCGCACACGGAGTGCGTGGCGGGTGACGAGCAGAAAAACTTTCACGTCCGCGATATCGCTGAACTGGTCCGTCAAGGACAGGATTTGATGGTGCAGGTGGTGAAAGATCCGCTGGGAACGAAAGGTGCCCGCCTGACAACCGATATCACCCTGCCGTCGCGTTACCTGGTTTTTATGCCGGGTGCTGCGCATGTCGGTGTCTCGCAGCGTATTGAAACGGAAGCAGAGCGCGATCGCCTGAAAAATACGGTTGCCTCGTACTGCGATGAGCATGGCGGTTTTATCATCCGTACTGCGGCTGAAGGAGTAGGTGAAGAAGAGCTGGCGCAGGATGCGGCTTATCTGAAACGCGTCTGGGCCAAAGTGATGGAGCGTAAACGCCGTAACGTCACTAAATGCAAGCTGTACGGTGAACTGGCACTGGCGCATCGCATACTGCGCGATTTTGCTGGCGCGGCACTGGATCGGATCCGTATTGATTCACGCCTTACCTTTGATCAACTGGTGGAATTCACCCGGGAATATATTCCGGAGATGACACAGAAGCTGGAGCATTACAGCGGCAAGCAGCCGATTTTCGATCTGTTTGATGTCGAAAACGAAATTCAGCGCGCGCTTGAACGTAAAGTCGAGTTGAAATCGGGCGGTTATCTGATCATTGATCAGACCGAGGCAATGACCACGGTGGATATCAATACCGGGGCTTTTGTCGGCCACCGCAATCTCGATGAGACAATCTTCAATACCAATGTTGAGGCCACCCAGGCGATTGCGCGGCAGTTGCGCCTGCGTAACCTCGGCGGCATTATCATTATTGATTTCATTGACATGAGTAATGAGGATCACCGGCGTCGGGTGCTGAGTTCCCTGGAACAGGCGATGAGCAAAGATCGGGTCAAAACCAGTATCAATGGTTTCTCCCAGCTTGGTCTGGTTGAGATGACCCGCAAGCGCACCCGTGAAAGTGTGGAACATGTGCTCTGTAGCGAATGTCCTACTTGTCATGGCCGGGGTACTGTGAAAACCGTCGAGACGGTATGCTATGAGATTCTGCGTGAAATCGTGCGTGTGCACCATGCCTATGAATCTGACCGTTTTCTGGTCTATGCTTCCGCTGCGGTAGGCGAAGCATTGAAAGGTGAAGAGTCTCACGCGCTGGCGGAAGTGGAAATATTCGTCGGCAAGCAGGTCAAAGTGCAAATCGAACCGCTCTATAACCAGGAGCAGTTTGACGTCGTCATGATGTAGCGGGCAGCTACCGTAATAACCGATCGTACTTTGCCTTCACATCGCTCGTGGCTGTAAAGATTCTGAACTGATTTGATCCGGCCATGCGATCCTGGCCGGAAGACAAGGAGAAATGCGTGAGGCGAGTGCCGGGGATCCTGTTAGCCACCTGCGCCACAATCATTGTGATTGTGGCGTTATTGATCAGTGGATTACGGTTGGTAATGCCTCAGATTGACAGTTTCCGTCCACAAATCCTGCAAAAGATCAAAGCAGTCACGGGCATTGACGTTCATGTCGCCAGGATGAGCGGTAGCTGGCAGACGTTTGGTCCGACGCTTGAGTTGCAACAACTGGACACCGCCCTGCCGAAATCTGACCTGAAGGTTCAGCGCATCACGTTGGCGCTGGATGTCTGGCAGTCCCTGTTGCATATGCGTTGGCAGTTCCGCGATCTCACTTTCTACAACCTGCAACTTGATATGCACACGACGCTGGGTGGTCAGGATCACCGTGGCAACACGATTGAGCCGAGTCAGGTCAGTGATATTTTCCTCAAGCAGATCGACCACTTCGATTTACGTAACAGCCGTATCTCTTTCCTTACGCCCTCCGGTTCTCGCGCCGAACTGGAAATCCCTCAACTGACCTGGCTTAACTCGCTCAATCGCCATCGTGCCGAGGGGCAGATCAGCCTGTCGAGTTTTAACGGGCAGCACGGTGTGGTTCAGGTGCGGATGGATTTGCATGACAATCAGGGTTTGCTGAATAACGGCATGCTCTATTTGCAGGCCGACAATATCGATCTCAAGCCGTGGTTTGGCCGCTGGTTGCGTAACAACACCGGTCTGCAAAGTGCGGATTTCAGTCTGGCCGCCTGGATCAGTGTGAAGCATGGTCAGGCAATTGGTGGCAATGCCCTGCTCAGTAGCGGAGCCGCCAACTGGAAAGAGGGCGACAACGTCCACCGTCTGGATGTTGATAATCTGACGCTGCACGCCAGGCGTGAAGGCACTGGCTGGCAGTTTGATGTTCCTGCATTGAATCTTAAAACCGACGGAATCCGTTGGCCGCAGGGCGCGCTGTCTGCGCTGTGGCTACCGGAGAACACCCAGTTCCTTGGACCAGCCCAAAACGAAGAGTTGCGGTTACGTGCCAGCAATATTCAATTGGAAAGGCTGGAACCCATTCTGCCCGCGATCTCCTTTTTAACGCCAAATCTGCTGGAGCGTTGGGCGGATCTGCAACCTAAAGGCAAGATTAACGCGCTGGCACTGGATATCCCGATGAGGCAGCCTGAGCAGATCCGCTTTCAGGCGAGCTGGCAAGATCTCAGTTGGCAGCATTGGAAACTGTTGCCTGGCATTGACCATTTTTCCGGAAAACTCAGTGGCAGCGTTGGCCATGGGCGCCTCGATCTTAATTTGCAAAACAGTCTGTTGCCGTATGGCACGATGTTCCGTGCGCCGCTGGAAGTCAGCAAGGCCAGCGGTGCGGTGGAGTGGCGGGACAACGCTCAAGGCTGGGAAATGTGGAGCAATAAACTGGATGTGCAGGCTAAATCCCTGTGGATTAATGGCGACTTTCATTACCAACAGCCAGCCAAGGGTGATCCGTGGTTGAAAATTCTCGCCGGGATTCGCCTTTATGACGCAGGCAACGCCTGGCGTTATTTCCCGGAACCCTTGATGGGCAAGCATTTAGTGGACTATCTCAGTAAGGCGATTCAGGCTGGGCAGGTCGATAATGCGTCGTTGATCTACGCGGGTAATCCGCATCTATTCCCCTATAAGCATAACGAAGGGCAGTTTGAAGTTTTTGTGCCCCTGCGTAAGGCGACTTTTGAGTTCGAGCCGGGCTGGCCTGCGTTGACCAATCTGGATATCGATCTCGACTTCCTGAATGATGGCCTGTTCATGAAAGCGAAACAGACGCAACTTGGTAAAGTGACGGGCAAAAATATCGCTGCCGCGATCCCCGATTATCTCAAGCAAAAGCTGTTGATTGATGCGGATATTACCGGCGAAGGGAAAGAGGTCGGTAACTACTTTATGCAGACGCCACTGGATGATTCATTGGGTGGAGCGCTTGAGGAATTGCAGGTCAGCGGCGAAGTGAATGGTCGCTTACATCTCGACATTCCACTCGATGGTGAAGAGGTTACCGCTTCAGGCGAAGTGGTGCTGAACAATAATGGTCTGTTTATTAAGCCGCTGGAAAGCAAGATGGACCGCCTGTCAGGCGCGTTTCGTTTTGATAATGGCAATCTGACCAGCGACGCGTTGACCGCGAACTGGCTGGGGCAACCGGTAAACGTCAACTTCTCCACCAAAGAGCTGGAAAAAGAGTATCAGGTTGGCGTTGATCTTAACGGCGACTGGCAACCGGCCAAACTGCCGGGATTACCGCCGCAGGAGGCGAAAAAGCTGTCGGGCTCAGTGCCGTGGAACAGTAAAGTGGCGATCACTCTGCCGCGCAAAGGCGTGCCAAATTATACGGTTGATGTGAATGCAGATTTAAAAAGAGTGAGTAGTTACTTACCTGCACCACTGGACAAAAAGGCTGGCGAACCCCTGCCGTTGAAAGTCAACGCTACCGGTAATTTGCATGGTTTTATGCTCACCGGCAGTTTGGCCAGCAAGAACCATTTCAATAGCCAGTGGTTGCTCGGCAAAGAGATTGAGTTGAACCGCGCTTCCTGGGATACCGACAGTAAAAAAGTGCCACCATTACCGGAAAACAGCAGCCTGACGCTCGATCTCCCGGCGCTTGACGGTG
Organism: Edaphovirga cremea; assembly: GCF_003332275.1. Lineage (GTDB taxonomy): Bacteria > Pseudomonadota > Gammaproteobacteria > Enterobacterales > Enterobacteriaceae > Edaphovirga > Edaphovirga cremea. Next base: position 111,308 of record NZ_QOVA01000003.1, read on the forward strand.
AAAGCTGGTTGGCACTGATTTCGCCTGATGCGATACAGGAGAGTTCGAGTGGCAAAGTCGGGGGATTCAGCTTCCCGAAACAGGTCACGCTGACGACGCCGCAACTGACGCTGGCAGGACAGGCGTGGCACAATCTTACGCTGCAAAATCGGCAGCAGATCAACGGCATACAGGTTGATGCGAAGGGTAAAGAGATTGACGGTACACTGCGGATTGTATCGAATGCCCCATGGCGTGCCAATATCCGCTATCTTTATTTCAATCCGCAATTCCCTAAAGCCGGGAGCGATCTGGCTGGCACCGAATCTGCGTCCGAGCCACTGAGTGGCAAGGTTTCATTCAAATCCTGGCCCTCATTGATGCTGCGCTGTGATAGTTGCTGGTTCTATGGGCAAAATTTTGGTCGCGTTGAGGCAGATGTCACGACGAGCAATGACACCCTGACGCTGGATCATGGGCTGATTGATACCGGTAAAGCCCGTGTGTTGCTGGCTGGACGCTGGCAGCAGAGTGATAATACGGAAAAGACGTCGCTGAAGGGCAAACTGAGCGGGGCAAAGATTAATGATGCAACAGACTGGTTCGGTGTATCAACGCCGCTCAAGGACGCCCCCTTTACCTTCGAGTTTGATCTCTATTGGCAGGGCGCGCCGTGGCAGCCACAGATAGCAACGTTGAACGGTACGCTCAATACCCGGCTGGGCAAAGGCGAAATTGATAACCTCGGTGGAGGTCGCGCCGGGCAGTTACTGCGACTGGTGAGTTTCGACGCCCTGCTGCGTAAGCTACAGTTTGATTTCAGGGATACGTTTGGTCGCGGATTCTATTTTGACTCGATCAAATCCACAGCCTGGATTAAAGACGGTGTGATGCATACCGATGATTTGCTGATTGATGGACTGGCCGCCGATATTGCAATGAGTGGCAAAATTGATCTGGTCAGAAGGCAAATTGATATGGAAGCGGTAATCGCTCCTGAGATTTCCGCCACGGTAGGTGTTGCGACGGCTTTTGTCATTAACCCTGTCGTGGGCGCAGCGGTATTTGCGGCGACGAAAGTGCTGGCACCGCTGTGGAACAAAATATCACTGATTCGTTACCAGATAACCGGTAGTCTGGATCATCCGAGTATTAATGAGGTGTTGCGTCAGCCGAAGGACAATGAAGCCAAGTAGGTTATCGCAGAAGGGCGTTAGCGTCAGTGACGAGTCCAGACGCTGCCCGGCTGTGATGTATGATGCAGCATGACGATTCCGGTGCAGGCCGGTCAATCCAACAATCAAGAGTGAACAAATTATGAGTCTGGCCTTTGTCAGTGAGCAGTTACTTACGGCTAACAACCTGAGTCATCAAGACCTTTTCACCGTATTGGGCCAACTGGCTGAACGCCGCCTGGACTATGCAGATCTCTATTTCCAATCCAGCTATCACGAAGCCTGGGTAATAGAAGACGGGATCATCAAGGATGGCTCTTATAACATCGATCAGGGTGTGGGTGTGCGGGCAGTGAGCGGTGAGAAAACCGGTTTTGCCTATGCTGACCAGATCACCCTGAATGCCTTGAATCAGAGTGCCCAGGCTGCGCGCAGTATTGTACGCGAAAGCGGTAACGGCAAAGTGCGCACGCTGGGTGAAATCACGCATCAGGCGCTATATCCGCTGCTCGACCCGTTGCAAAGCATGCCGCGTGAAGCAAAAATCGAGCTGCTGCACCGGGTCGACAAGATTGCCCGTGCGGCAGACAAACGCGTGCAGGAAGTAAGCGGAAGCATTACCGGTGTGTATGAGACGGTACTGGTTGCCGCGACAGATGGCACTCTGGCGGCTGATGTTCGTCCGTTGGTACGGCTGTCGGTCAGCGTGCTGGTTGAAGAAGACGGGAAGCGCGAGCGCGGTGCCAGCGGTGGCGGCGGGCGTTTTGGCTATGACTACTTTCTGGAAGTGGTAGACGGCGAAGTCCGTGCCGATACCTATGCGCGTGAAGCGGTACGTATGGCGCTGGTTAATCTTTCCGCAGTTGCCGCCCCGGCTGGCACAATGCCGGTTGTGCTGGGTGCGGGCTGGCCGGGCGTACTGTTGCATGAAGCCGTCGGTCACGGGCTGGAAGGCGATTTCAACCGCCGCGGCACCTCTGTTTTCAGTGGACAGATGGGACAACTGGTTGCATCCGAACTTTGTACGGTTGTTGACGATGGCACCATTCAGGGGCGTCGTGGTTCGTTGTCCATTGATGATGAAGGCGTTCCGGGTCAATATAACGTACTGATTGAAAACGGCATTCTGAAAGGCTACATGCAGGATAAACTGAATGCCCGATTGATGGGCGTTGCGCCGACAGGTAATGGCCGTCGTGAATCCTATGCGCATCTGCCTATGCCGCGAATGACCAATACCTACATGCTGGCAGGGAAGTCGACGCCAGAAGACATTATCAGCAGCGTCGAGTATGGCCTGTATGCACCGAACTTTGGTGGCGGCCAGGTGGACATCACCTCGGGTAAATTCGTGTTCTCGACTTCAGAAGCCTATCTGATTGAGAAAGGCCGGGTCACCAAGGCGGTGAAGGGCGCGACGCTGATTGGTTCCGGTATCGAGGCGATGCAACAGATTTCCATGGTGGGTAACGATCTGGCGCTGGATAACGGCGTGGGCGTATGCGGCAAGGAAGGGCAAAGCCTGCCCGTCGGTGTCGGTCAGCCGACGTTGAAACTGGATATGCTAACCGTTGGCGGAACCGCCTGATTTAGCTTTTGATATACATTACGTTAGAAATAAAAAACAGGCGGGAACTCTCCCGCCTGACTTACTTAAAAAGCACTATAACGTCTTGTCTCACTTCTCACCCAGCGCCTTGCGGTGACGGTAACTCTGATAAATCTTCGCCACATCCTTGAAGTATTCCGTTAAGTAATTGATACATACCTGGACTTTCAGCGGCAGTTTATCCTTTTCGGTGTACAGCGCGTAGACCGGGCGCGGATCGGAATGGTAGCGGGTAAATAGGATTTCCACGTCACCCGAATTTATCTCATCAATAATCCACATCAAGGGAACGTAAGCGATCCCGGTTCCCGCCTTCAGCCAGCGAATCATGGTTTGTGAGTCATTGGTGACAAACCGCCCTTGCGGACTGATCCGCGTCGTGATGCCTTCCGGAGCGATCAGCTCAAATTCACTGTCTGGTCTGACGCTGTATTCCAGCCAGGAAAAATTCACCATGTCAGCCGGTTTCTCCGGGGTGCCGTGCTGGGTCAAATAACTGCGCGCGGCGCAAACCACCATCGGCATGGAACCCAATTTTCTTGAAAACAGGCTGGAGTCCTGTAATGCGCCCACGCGGATCACTACATCCAACCCATCGGCGATCAGATCGGGGGCAGGAATACCCGTTACCAGATTGACTGTTAAGCCCGGATACTCTTTGAGCATCTCGGCGGTCATCGTTGCGAGGACATTTTGTGCCATTGTTGAGGAACTGCCGATGCGTAATGTCCCGGTCGGTGTGTTGTTGAAAGCGAAGAGTTGCTCATGTACCTCTTGCACTTCCAGCAGCATACGACGGCAGCCTTGATAGTAAATTTTACCCGCTTCGGTCAAGCCAATGCTGCGGGTGCTTCGGTTTAACAGTTTGACCTGTAACTCATTTTCCAGCTTTGAGACCGTCTGGCTAATCGAGGAGACACTCATTTTCAACTGGCGGGCAGCGGCAGTAAATGAGCCACATTCCACGACTTTGGCGAAGACGGACATACGTTTGAGTCTTTCCATTGTTCACTCTGGCTTAAAAGTGATTTAGATCACATAATGTTGATAGGTTGATAATAAGCAGGCTAATATATGTTATCGGGTACAGGCCACTGGTTCAGTCAATAGCTTAATCAACAGGCTTTCCTCGCATTACTCCGTATATCTTCAGTCTACCCTCTTTCTTATCTATCGACCTATTTGTCATAGCTGGGGGATATCGTTGCCTAAAATAAACGGTAATGGAAAATCCGCGGGGTGCAGGGCTGTCCGCCCGGTAGAGTAAACAACAAGGACTAAATGATGAGTTTGCTTCCGGTAATGGTAATTTTCGGATTATCGTTCCCCCCGGTTTTCTTTGAGATAATTGTCGCACTGATCCTTTTTTTCATTGTGCGCCGATTGCTGCAACCTACCGGGATCTATGATTTTGTCTGGCACCCTGCACTGTTTAACACAGCGCTGTATTGCTGCATTTTTTATCTGATTTCCCTTCTTTTTGTCTGAGGTCGCGCTGTGAAAACCTTTTCTATAAAAATAATGCGTATTGCGATCACCTTGATCATCGTATTACTGGCAGCGATCGCTATTTTTAGGGCGTGGGTGTTTTACACCGAATCGCCGTGGACGCGTGATGCCAAATTTACTGCGGATGTCGTGGCTATCGCGCCGGACGTCAGCGGTCTGATTACCGACGTCCCGGTTACGGACAACCAACTGGTGACGAAAGGCCAGGTGTTATTCACCGTGGATCGTCCTCGTTATCAACAGGCACTGGATGAGGCCGAAGCCGACGTCGCCTATTATCAGGCGTTGGCGGCAGAGAAAAAACGTGAAGCAGGCCGTCGTGTACGCTTGGGTGTACAGGCCATGTCACAGGAGGAGATCGATCAGGCCAACAACGTGCTGCAAACGGCACAGCATCAACTCGCCAAATCGATAGCGGCACGGGATCTGGCGCGTCTGGATCTGGATCGAACCGTAGTGACTGCCCCTGCGGACGGATGGGTCACCAACCTGAATGTGCATACCGGCGAATTTATTACCCGTGGTTCAACGGCCGTAGCGCTGGTTAAAAAGAATACGTTTTATATTTTGGCCTATCTGGAAGAGACCAAACTGCCGAGAGTGGCGAAAGGTGCCCGGGTGGAAATTACGCCCTTGGGCAGTAATCGCATTATGCACGGCACCGTCGACAGCGTTGCAGCAGGCGTCACCAATAGCAGCAGTACGGTAGATGCCAAAGGTATGGCAACCATCGACAGTAATCTCGAATGGGTGCGTCTGGCGCAGCGTGTGCCGGTCAAAATTGTTCTCGACAGCAAAGATCAGAACCATCCGTATCCGGCAGGAACGACGGCAACGGTGGTGATTACCGGTGCTCACGATCGCAACGTCGATAGCGAATCCCCCTTCATCCGGCTTCTGCATCGTCTGCGTGAGTTCGGTTAAGTGAGACTGAAATGAAAAACCCGACATTCATACGTCTGCGGTTTGCCTTCAAACTGACTTTCGCCGTGCTCTTCGCCTTGGTGCTGGGCTTTCATCTACAACTTGAAACCCCTCGCTGGTCCGCCATGACGGCGGCGATTGTGGCTGCTGGCCCGGCTTTTGCCGCTGGGGGGGAACCGTTTTCCGGTGCCATTCGTCATCGCGGCTGGTTGCGCATCATTGGTACATTTATCGGTTGTATCGCCGCGCTGGTGATTATTACCACCACCGCACGAGCGCCGGTTGTCATGCTGTTGCTGTGCTGCATGTGGGCCGGTTTCTGCACCTGGATTTCGTCGCTGGTTCGCGTTGAGAACTCTTATGCGCTAGGGCTGGCGGGCTATACCGCGCTGATTATCATTGTGACGTCCGCCCATGCGCCGCTCGAAACCCCGCAGTTCGCCGTGGAGCGATGCAGCGAAATCGTACTGGGGATCGTGAGTGCGGTCTTTGCCGATCTGATTTTCTCACCACGATCAATCAAACAGGACATCGATCGGCTGGTGGATAAATTGCTGGTGGATCAGTATCGATTGATGCAGATGTGTCTCAGTTCCGAAGACAGGGAAGCCATTGACCGTGCGTGGAACTCGTTGGTAAAAGACACCACCGCCTTGAACGGCATGCGCAGCTATCTGATGATGGAATCATCCCGTTGGCAGCGCTGTGATCGACGGTTGAAAGCGATGCATACCATCTCTTTGACGTTGATCACCCAGGCTTGCGAGACCTTCCTGATTCTGCGCAATCATCCTGAATCTGTGAAAGATAACATCAAGCAGCTGTTTGATGTACCGGTTGAAAGTATCGCCGATGTGCATAAAAGGATGAAATTGCTTCGTCATATCCTGACTTCCAACCTGGTAGATGAAACGCCAGCAACCGTCACCACCTGGGTCGGTGCCGCCACGCGCTACCTGTTGCTGGCAAAAGGTGTTCACACCAACAGTAGCATCAGCAGTGTGGAAGAAGGGGTGCTGAGCAGTGAAGTGGTGATTAAGAACGTCTCGGCGGAAGGTCATCATGCAATGATCAACGGTTTGCGGACGTTTGTCGCGACGGCATTGGGCTGCCTGTTGTGGCTATGGACGGGCTGGACGTCCGGCAGCGGATTTATGGTTATTATCGCGGTGATCACTTCTTTGGCGATGCGCCTGCCCAATCCGCGTATGGTTGCGATGGATTTTATTCTTGGGATGATAGGAGCCATTCCGTTGGGTGCGCTCTATTTTATGGTTATCTTTCCGGCAACGCAGCAAAGTGTGGTTCTGCTCTGCATCGCACTGGGATTGATGACGTTTTTTATCGGGATCGAAGTACAGAAGCGCCGGTTGGGTTCGTTGGGATTGCTGGTGAGTTCGCTGAATATTCTGGTGTTAAGCAACCCAATGGTCTTTGACATCACAACGTTTATCGACAATGCGACTGGGCAGTTCATGGGCAGCATTGTGGCACTGTTGGTGATTTTGCTGGTGCGTGACAATTCCCGGGAAAGAACCGGGCGAACCCTGCTTAACCGTTTTGTCAGCAGTGCGGTGTCAGCGTTGACCACCAATGTTGCCAAGCGTCGTGAGAATCACCTACCTGCGCTCTATCAGCAACTGAATCTGCTATTGACGATGTTCCCGAATGACATTGCCAAATATCGTCTGGCGTTGACGTTAATCATTGGACATCAACGCTTTCGCCAGGCAGATGTTCCGGTGAATGATGACCTGTCGGTGTTTCATAAAAAGATTCGCAGCACGGCGGATCATGTGGTCACCGCCCGCAGTGAAGTCAAACGCGCCTACTATTTTGAGCAGCTGTTAGGTGAACTCAATGAATACCAGCAAAAGCTGGTGCAGTATCAGGCACCGAGGAACGTGACGGAACCTGTAAAACGCTTGGCGGATATGTTGCACAAGTACCAGCATGCGTTGATTAACTGATTTTCAGTAATCCACTGATCTTTAAAGCCAGACTCTTCACCGGGTCTGGCTTTCTCTTTTTTGGCCTGGCCTTGATTCATTTGCGGCTTGGCGTGTCGACCTTCACTCAGACGCTATACTTATCTTTAGACACATCAGTTTATGGTCTTCCACCTACGCGGGAGATGCTCATCAGGAGGTGAGAACGATGTCAGCGAGTGAACGTCTGCAAAAGAGTGATCTGTTTAAAACCGGCTACTTCGTGGCGGGAAAATGGCACAGCGCAAAAGAGACCTTCGACGTGCTGAATCCGGCGACAGGCGAAGTGATCGCCAAAGTGGCCAAAGCCGGGAAAGCCGAGACCGAAGCCGCTATCAACGCCGCCAGTGAAGCGTTCAAAACCTGGCGTAAAACCACCGCCAAGGCGCGCTCGGAAATCCTCTATCGCTGGTACAGCCTTATTCAGGAAAATAAGCAATATCTCGGCGAGTTGATGGTTGCGGAGCAAGGTAAACCCTTGAAGGAAGCGCTGGGCGAAGTGGATTATGCCGCCAGTTTCATTCAATGGTTTGCCGAGCAGGCGAAGCGCGCCAATGGTGAAATTATCCCGCCAGCAAAAGCAGGGGCACGCATCCTGGCTACCCGTGAACCCGTCGGTGTGGTCGCCGCTATTACCCCCTGGAATTTCCCGCTGGCGATGCTGACCCGTAAACTGGGCCCGGCGCTGGCGGCAGGCTGTACCGGATTAATCAAACCGGCCAATAACACACCGCTTTCGGCCTTTGCATTGTTGGCGCTGGCTGAAAAAGCCGGGGTGCCTGCCGGTGTTCTGAACGCGATAGCCGGTGATACGGCGGCTATCAGTGACGCAATCATGGCAAGTCCCAAGGTGCGCAAGGTGTCATTCACCGGCTCAACGGAAGTCGGGAAAACGCTGGTGCGTAACTCTGCGCAAACCATGAAAAAAGTGTCCATGGAGCTGGGTGGCAACGCACCTTATATCGTATTTGATGATGCCGATCTGGAGTTGGCGGTTAAAGGTGCCATCGCCAATAAATTTCGCAACAGTGGGCAAGTCTGTGTGGCGGCCAACCGTTTCTACATTCAGGACGGCGTGTACGACAAATTTGTCAGCCGCCTGGCCGAGGAAGTGAAAAAACTCAACGTGGGCAATGGCATGGACGAGGGTGTCGTTGTTGGGCCGCTGATCGAGCTGAAAGGGCTGGAGAAAGTGGAGGAGCATGTTAAAGATGCGCTTGAACACGGTGCGCGGGTGGTTGTCGGCGGAGAACGGCATGCGCTTGGCGGAAACTTCTTTCAGCCAACCGTTCTGGCCGAAGCCAATGAAGAGATGAAGCTGGCGAAAGAGGAGACGTTTGGTCCGCTGGCTGCCTGTTTCCGTTTCAGTTCTGAAGAGGAGGTGATCGCTCGTGCCAACGACACCCCATTCGGGCTGGCAGCGTATTTCTATACCGAGAACCTCCAGCGAGTCTTCCGCGTATCGGAAGCGATAGAAAGCGGAATGATCGGTGTGAATGAGTGCTCGGTATCAACGGAACTTGGGCCATTTGGTGGCGTGAAGGAGTCGGGGCTGGGCCGTGAAGGCTCGGTGCTGGGTCTGGAGGAGTTTCTTCAGGTTAAAACCTTACATATCGGTAATTTATGATAATCGCGCTCAATGATATTGATGAATAGTGATGATTGGTGGGGTGCGATAATTTTCAAAAGATAGAAAAGGGTGATGATGATTAAGCAAATCAGGGGATTACTCTTTGCCGCGTTAGTGCTCAGGGGTCTGGTGCCGAACAGTTTTGCGCAGCAGTCGGTTGAACAATCTATTTATGTGCTTACCCAGCCGCAGCGGGTGGTAGATTACCTTCAGCAGCATCAGCAATTACCGGATTATTACGTCACCAAGAAGCAGGCTAGAGATCAGGGTTGGAATGCGTCATCCGGCAATTTGTGCCAGGTATTGCCGGGAAAAGCGATCGGTGGCGACCGTTTTTCCAATCGTGAGAAACGTTTGCCGGTCAGTGAAAAACGGGTTTGGCGAGAAGCAGATGTCAATGTTAAATGCGGTCGTCGCGGGGCAGATCGTTTGATCTACTCAAACGACGGTTTGATTTATCTGACCCGCGATCATTATAAAAACTTCATTCGGATGGAGTAAGCAGGATGGGGAAAAAAGTTTTCGATTTTAATCATATCGTCGATCTTCCGCATTTTTATAGCGAGTTTTCCCGCGAGTTTGCACTGAGTGAGGAGTTCGGTGCCAATCTGGATGCTCTGTGGGATGCCGTAACCGGGCAGATTGATTTACCCGTCGAGATCGATTTCATCAATTTAACGAGTCGTAAAAAGCGTCGTTTTGGGGCGCTGGTGCTGTTATTTGAAGAGGCGGAAGAAGAACTGGAAGGGGGGTTGCGTTTTAACGTGCATTGAGCGTTTTTTGCCGGGCAAGGCCAGCCGAAAGGGTGAATGTGACGATTCACCCCGGCAAGCGCGTGCCCACCACGCGTTGTTTATTCAGTCATTTCTGCCAGTTCGCGCAAGTACTGGAAAATCTGACGGTAAGATTTAGGCGGTTTGTTTGAGGTCTTCTCTTTTTGCGCATTACGGGCCAATGCACGCAGTTGTTGGCGATCGGCCTGTGGATAGAGCGCAATAATCGCCGGGATAGCGTCATCACCGTCTTCGACCAAACGATCGCGCAGTGCTTCCAGTTTATGGAACAGCGAAACCTGTTGGTTATGGCGATTCTTTAACTTGTCGAGTGCGGTCTGGATCGGTTCAACGTCGCGGGAGCGCAGCATCTTGCCAATCAACTGCAACTGACGGCGGCGGCCTTCCTTCTTGATACGCTGGGCCAGTTCAATCGCGGTGCGCAGATCTTCGTCCAGCGGCAGACGGTCGAGGGAGTTTTTACCCAACTCAACCATTTCTGCACCCAGATCTTTCAGTGCTTCTGCATCACGTTTGATTTCACTCTTACTGACCCAAATGATCTCATCATCTTCGTCAATTTCTGGCTTGGGTTCGTCGTCGAGCCAGTCTTCATTTTGTTTATTCATGGTGGGCTTCCTAAAAAAGAGGCTAATCCTATCAGGTTGTGGGAATACATATCCAGTAAGCGCTGCTGGGATAGACAGATATCAATAGGTTATCGTCGTGTGCCGGCAAATCAGGCTGTTTTCTGGCTCTATTATGAACCTTTTGCGCGGAATTTAATCTTTTGTTAAGGACGTGAAAGCGACAACGACACGCGTTCTGACCGGCGCTGACAGTCACCAATGCTCAGGGGGCCGTAAATCATTGCAAAAGTAACTCATGAATCGTATGCGTTGCATGGGGTGATCCTACCGCTTCCCGCCGTCTCAGAAGCCGTAATAATCTATGGTCATCACTTTGAGAGTAGCGTATAAAAAGGCAGAATTCGCTGGGGGAAATGACTATCCGATGGAAAAGAAAACGGTATCTCAGGATAGTGAGCTGTTAACTGAAATAGCGGTTGCTTACTATCAGGACGAAATAACGCAGGAAGAGATCGCCAGGAAATTCGGTATCTCGCGGATCAAAGTTGGCCGTTTGCTTAAGCGCGCCAAAGAAGAAGGGATCGTTGAGATCAACGTTCGCTACCATCCTGTTTTCAGCACCCGTCTGGAACAGCAAATGATTGAACGTTTCCCCATTACCCGGGCGCTGATCGCCCTCGATCATGCGGACGAAGATGAGCAGCGCAGGCAGGTTGCCGCATTGGTCTCGAACTATCTTGCCATGTCAATGAAAGACGATATGGTGCTGGCCATCGGACAGGGCCGTAATGTGGCGGCGATTGCCGATCACATCGGCAGTGTGCCAGAGAGAAAGTGCAAATTTATCTGTGGAATTGGCGGTACGCACCGGCCAGGTGATGCCATTAACGCGGATCATATCAGCCGTCGTCTCGCCAAGAAGTTTGGTGGCAGCAGTGAAACCCTGTATGCCCCGGCATATGTTGAAAACCGTGCGCTGAAACAAGCTCTTATGCAAAATGGCACCATCAAGGACACGCTGGATCGCGCCAGAAAGGCCGATATCGCGCTGGTCGGAATTGGTGATATGAATGAAAACAGCTATATGGTTAAGCTGGGTTGGTTTACGCCGCATGAAATCATCGACGCCAGTCTGAATCAGGGCGTGATTGGTGATATTGCCGGCCATGATTTCTTCAATGCGCAGGGTCAGCATGTAGACACAGTGATGAATGACCGGGTGATTGGATTGAGCATCGACGAATTGCGCAAAATTCCCTGCGTGATCGCCATTGCCTCAGAGAATACCAAAGCCCTGTCGATCCTCGGTGCGTTGCGTACTGGCGCGATAGATATCATTGCAACCAGCGCGTTGAACATCCGGACCATTCTGAATATGTCGCAATAGCTATTGTGCAAAACATGCCTGAATCTCTGTTAGACTCAAATGCATACATCAGGTGCATGTCGCCGTGGAAAGTGGAGCTGTCGCGCTAACCTTTAGCCGCGCTTCTGAACGATTATCTCATTAATTATGGCAAATCAATGAAAGTAGTCACTCAAGTAGCAGAACAACGTAAAGTGCTGGAACAGGCTGTTGCGCAGGCTTTGGAACTGGCAAAAGCGGGTTCGGATCAGGCCGAAGTGGCCGTCAGCAAAACCACCGGTATCAGCGTTAGCACGCGCTTTGGCGACGTGGAAAATGTCGAGTTCAACAGCGACGGCGCGTTGGGTATTACCGTCTATCATCAACAACGCAAAGGCAGCGCCTCATCGACCGATTTGAGTCCTGATGCCATCGCCCGTACCGTGCAGGCCGCATTGGATATTGCGCGTTACACCTCACCAGACCCGTTTGCGGGTACCGCCGATCCTTCCTTGCTGGCCTTCGATGCGCCGGATCTGGATCTTTTCCACCCGAGCGAACTGGACGCCGAGCGCGGAATCGAATTGGCCGCGCGCGCCGAACAGGCCGCGTTGGGGGCTGATAAACGCATTACCAATACCGAAGGCGGCAGTTTCAATAGCCATTATGGTATCCGCGTATTTGGTAACAGCCACGGTATGCTGCAAAGCTACTGTACGAGCCGCCATTCGCTTTCAAGCAGCGTTATTGCCGAACATGAAGGGGATATGGAGCGTGATTACGCCTATACCATAGGCCGCGCACTCGAAGATTTGCACAGCCCGGAATGGGTTGGCGCAGAGTGCGCCCGTCGCACCTTGTCCCGCCTCGCTCCGCGCAAATTACCGACCATGCATGCGCCAATCCTGTTTGCTTCTGAGGTCGCTACGGGCTTGTTTGGGCATTTGGTGGGGGCTATCAGCGGCGGCAGCATTTACCGCAAATCGAGCTTCCTGCTGGATAAACTCGGTAAACAAATCCTGCCAGAATGGCTGACCATTGAAGAGCATCCGCATCTGTTGAAAGGGCTGGCCTCTTCGCCGTTTGACAGTGAAGGTGTGCGTACTGAACGTCGTGACATAGTGAAAGACGGCATTCTGCAAACCTGGCTGATGACCAACTATTCCGCACGTAAACTGGGTATGACCAGCACTGGCCACGCAGGCGGCATTCATAACTGGCGTATTGCCGGGCAAGGCAATGATTTCGCTGCCATGCTCAAACAGCTCGATAAAGGGTTGGTGGTGACGGAGTTGATGGGTCAGGGCGTCAGTGGCGTAACGGGTGACTACTCGCGGGGTGCTGCGGGATTTTGGGTTGAGAATGGCGAAATTCAGTATCCGGTAAGCGAAATCACCATTGCCGGTAATCTGAAAGATATGCTGCGTAACATTGTCAGCGTAGGCAGTGATATCGAAACCCGCAGCAATATACAGTGTGGTTCTGTCCTGTTGTCTGAAATGAAAATCGCCGGAGAGTGATTTTCACAAAATAATCATTGGCTGTTTGACCCTTCACCTTCTATGGTAGTTATTGTTGCAATGTCGTTAACTATAACCAGATGGAAGGTGAATATGCGTAAGAATTTAATGGCGTTAGTCGTCGTAGCCCTGCTGGGAAGCAGTTCGTTGGCGATCGCTGCCGATCTTGAAACCGATATGGACACGCTGAATGATAACTACGCTGTTGTCTTGAAAACGGATTCGTTGGATATATTCAAAAAGTCACTACAAACTATGCGTACTGCGGCGCAGGATGCACAAAAGGCTACGCCACCGAAATTGAAAGATAAGCCCGCTGACAGCCCTGAAATGAAAGACTTTCGCCAAGGCCTGGACACATTGATTGGACAGATTGATCAGTCGATGGCACTGGCTGAACAGGGCAAACTGGAAGATGCCCGGAAAGTGGCGCAAGAGTTCAAGGAAACCCGCAACGCCAACCACAAAAAATTCCGTTAATGGTTGCAGCGTAAAAGCGTCATCCCAGACCGCTGAGGGCCTATTCCTTATGAAAACATAAGTGAGTATGCCCTTTTTTATTTTAGTCAGGTTGCCAGGAAATTAGCGATGGAACTCGCCTGCCGCTTCTGGCTGAAACAGTAATTCGAGTACTTCTATACGGGTTTCATCACCGCTTGGCAGTTCCCAGGTGATCTCTGCACCCACATTCATCCCCAGCAGTGCCGCACCCAGCGGTGCCATGACCGACAACTGCTCTTTGCTGTCCTTCAACGACGCCGGATAGACCAACGTACGCGTATGTTCTTCATTGGTAACGAGATCGCGGAAGCGGACTTTGCTGTTCATCGTGACAACGTTTGCCGGGATCTGCTGTGGTGGGAGTATCTCGGCACGATCCAGCTCTTTGTTCAACGCTTCGGCGATCTCACTGCCTGCAAAGGCAGGTTGCTCAAGTAAAACATCCAGACGCTCTGCGTCCAGCTCATTAATAATCAGGGTTGGCTTTGCCATAGGGTCTCCTTACGAAAAATAGAGCAACACCCCCGCGCCAGTGGAGCGGGGGTGTAGGTAAATATCAGTATGTATATATGATACTAGGCGTTTGTCACATGAAATGAAAGTGATCAGGGTCACGAAATTTTTCAGGCTAAAAAACTTTTGTAACAACTGCCTGAATTTATCTTGTTGTTAACTATAGCCTATATAAAGCCAAAAAGCCTTTTGCGAATTGGATCGATTTGTTGCACTGCATTTCCAGTTCGAACTGGAAAAAAACAGGCTACACAGGAAATCCTCCTGCAGTTAGTGTAAAGCCATCAAGCAGAGATAAAGCAATAACATTACGCACCGATATAAAGGCATTGGCGAGTGAATATTGCGGTAGCTCATCATGATTTAGCGTGTAATGACTGATGTCATGGAGAGAGGTAACCAAGAGTGAATGATGGAGCCGAATCTGCTAATGCAGCAACGGACAGTAATACAGCTGTCGCTATTGAGATAACTGAACGAGTACTCACTGAGATAACGGCCATGCTGAATGGTGAAAATATTTATCCCAATGCCGTGCAGAAACAAATGTTGGACTCGCATATTCGGGCAATGGTATTTCGTTCACTGACCGGTGATCCTCTACCCGACGTGGATAAATCGTTATTTGATGAGATATCTTCGCAATCCATGGAAATGGCTGAGCGTGTGGTGAATTCCCTGGGGAACCTGCCTATCGAGGAGGCTTATCTACTTTCCGTTCATTTTGAAGTAGCGAAAGAAAATGACCAAACCAATAGTAGTGACCAATAAATAACAATTAAGGGGAATGAAATGGGACAAGTTATTGTGGTAATCGGCGATCGTCTGGGTAAAGGTCAGAAAGTGGCCCTGGGCGTTGAAGCGGCAGGCGGCAAGGCGATCGTCATCCTTGGCGTTGCAGCAGATATGAAACTGGGCGACGTAATGAATAAAGAAGAGGCGTCTTTCGGTATCTCTTTCTGCGGCAGCGGTGGCGCGGGTGCGATTACGGCACAAAATAAATATGGCTATAAAGCAAAACACGGTATGCGCTCCGTTGATGAAGGTGTCACAGCGATCAATGAAGGCAATAAAGTATTGGGCTTTGGTTTTATGGACAAAGAAGAATTAGGCAAGAGACTGGTGGAAGCCTATATCAAAAAATATGGCCAACCATAATGAAGCAGCAATATACCACAGCTGTCCAGGTTAATGGCAAAGGGGATACCAAAGCGAAAGCCTTTGCTGCGGCGTTAAGTCAGGTACAGCATTCAATATTGAAGTCGACCGACAATATATTGCTGCGTATCGAACCGCAGGACGTCAATATCCTCAAAGCCCATGAAAAAATAACCCGCGAGAAGTTCCTGTTCTTCTTTTTCCCGCGGGAAAGAAAAACCTATTCCGTCACGCTGGAAATAAGCGTGAATGTGACGGTGATAAATACTGAAAGTGTGGTTTTTATCACCCAATAAAAACGTTAGCTATACCCGTCATACTTCAAGCTGCAGGTGCGTTGACTGCGCCCGCTCACTCCAGTCACATAGTCATCTATGCTCCTGGAGACTCACGGGCTTGTCGCCTTCCGGCAACTCGAATTATTCGGGTAGATAAGTAAAAAGGACATACTGATGTTTTTAATTATTCTCTTTAAGTCGCTTATTATCGGTGCCTTGGTCGGTGTTGGCGTTGGTGCCGGCGCAGCCCGTATGTTCCATGCCCCGACCGTTCAGGGAATGGGAGCATTCCGAACTCTGGGAGAATTAAACTCCTGTGAGGGCGATCCTGCTTCGCATTTTTCCTTCGGTCTCGGCTTCTTCTTCAACGCCTGGGCATCTTCCGTTGCCGCGGGTGCGTTTACCCAGGACGTTGACCACCGCATTATCCCCAACTGGGGTGCCGCAGCGCTCATGCTGAAAAACCGTAATCTGGCCGAAACCCTGCACAATCCCCGCAAGATGGCGATTGCTTGCGGCATTATCGGCATGATTGTAGTGACATTCCTTAATACCACCGCCTCTGCGGTTCCCGCCGCGCTGCAAGTGACTGCGGTGAAAGTGTTGGTGCCCGCAGCAAACATCCTGGTGAATACCGTGATGCCAGTGATCTTCTGGCTGGCGGCTATCGAAGCGGGACGCCGTTCTGGCTTCTGGGGAACCATTTTTGGCGGATTGGCGCAGTTGATCATGGGCAACGCGGTTCCAGGTCTGGTGCTCGGCATCCTGATTGGTAAGGGTGTGGAAGAGAGTGGTTGGAACAATGTCACCAAGATCATGATGACTGTCATTATTCTTCTGTTTGTTCTCAGCGGCTTCTTCCGCGGTTTCGACATTAAATTATTGCAATCCTTCACGCTGGGCGTGCCGGTTTGGCTGGATTCGATCCATAACGCCCTGAGCGGTAAATAAGCGCGTTCATAACTAACTGTTATTTATAGATAAAATAGGGAGTTCACTGATGGACGAACAAGCTAAAAGTGGTTTTTGGTATGCCGATTGGTCATTTCCAATTTTCGTCGGCCTGCTGTCATCCGGTGTGTTTGCCGGTACGCACATGTATTACCTCTACGGGATTGGTGCGTTTAACGAAGTGGCGTTTGTCTCAATGCTGCGTGCGGGTATGGACACCGGGGTTTACGGGGCCGTAGCGGCATTCGGTGCCAGCTTCCTGTTTGCCCGGATCATTGAAGGCTCGCTGGTGGGGATTCTGGACATCGGCGGTGCGATTCAGACCGGTGTGGGGCTGGGTGTTCCGGCCCTGCTGCTCGGCGCAGGTTTTGTATTCCCAGTGGCCAACTTCGCTGCGTCGCTGGTGACCGGTATGGTTATCGGCCTGGCGATTGGTGGCCTGATTATTCTGGCGCGTAAATTCACCATCAACCAGAGCAATTCGACCTACGGTGCCGATGTGATGATGGGTGCGGGCAACTCATCTGGCCGCTTCCTTGGGCCTTTGATTATCCTTTCGGCCATTACCGCCTCCATTCCTATCGGTCTGGGGTCGCTGGGTGGCGCGTTACTGTTCTACATCTGGAAAAAACCGATCACTGGCGGCGCAATCCTTGGTGCAATGATCCTCGGTTCACTTTTCCCGGTCGCCATTAGCTGAGTTGCAGGGCGGGCGATCCCACGGAGTTGATGAATATGTACGACGTAATAATCAGACAGGCCAGGCAAGTGCAGGGCGCACTGGTGGATATTGCCGTTCGCGACGGAAAACTTGCTGCGATCGGTCAACTCGATCCGCAGGCCAGCGCGAAGAAGATCGTCGATCTGCACGGTCAGTACTGGGTGAGCGCAGGGTGGATCGACTCGCATGTTCACTGCTACCCCGCCTCGCCTATTTATCACGACCAGCCGGATTTGGTGGGTGTCGCCAGCGGTGTGACGACGGTCATTGATGCGGGCAGTATCGGTGCCGATCGCGTTGAGGATTTCTATCGCCTGACGCGTAGCGCGAAAACCAATGTTTTCGCGCTCCTGAATATTGCCCGAACCGGTATTCTGACGCAGAACGAACTGGCGGATATGGCGCAGATTGATAAGTCTGCTGCAAAACAGGCGATTGCCCAGCATCCTGATTTTATTGTCGGTATCAAGGCGCGCATGAGCAGCAGCGTGGTAGGCAGCAATGGCATCAAGCCGCTGGTGCTGGCCAAAGAGATCCAGCAGGAAAACGATCATCTGCCGTTGATGGTGCACATTGGCAACAATCCGCCGGATCTGGATGAAATTGCGGAACTACTGACCGCTGGCGATATGATCACCCATTGCTACAACGGCAAGCCAAACCGCATCCTGACTGCCGCCGGAACGCTACGGCAGTCGATTCGCCGGGCGTTGGATCGCGGTGTATTGCTCGATGTCGGGCACGGTTCTGCAAGCTTTAGTTTTGACATCGCAGAACTGGCGATCAAGCAAGGCATCTATCCGCATACCATCAGTTCCGACATCTATTGCAGTAACCGGATGAAAGGGCCGGTGCACAGCCTGGCGACCGTCATGTCCAAATTTTTCACCATTGGTTTATCGCTGGAACAGGTCATTGCCTGCGTGACCGAAAACGCGGCAACGGCACTGCGCCTGAAAAATAAAGGCCGTTTGGACGTCGGTGCTGATGCCGACCTGACTTTTTTTGCTCTCAGTTCCGAACCCCTGGTTTTCGCGGATTCCGAAGGGAAATCCGTGACTGGCGAACGCCATTTGGTGCCGCTCGCCGCGATGGTGGCAGGTGAACTGATCGTGACCGATGAAGGAAAAAGTGCCCATGTCTTCGATTTATGAAAAATATGATTTAAAACAAGTGATTAATGCGTCAGGAAGAATGACGATTCTTGGGGTGTCCACACCGCGTCAGGATGTGGTGGACGCCGTGGAATATGGGCTTAACCATTTCTTTGAAGTCAAGGATCTGGTCAATAAGACGGGCGCGTATATCGCCGGTTTACTGAATGCGGAAGATGCAGTGATCGTCTCCTGCGCATCTGCGGGGATCGCTCAGTCGGTTGCCGCCGTTATCGTGAAAGATGATGCCAACCTTCTGGTGAATCTGCATGCCACCCAACTGACCGTGCCTGATGAGATTGTATTGCCCAAAGGTCACAACGTTAATTTTGGTGCCCCGGTGGGCACGATGGTGGCATTGGGCGGCGGTAAAGTGGTTGAGGCTGGTTATGCCAACGAATGTTCCGCGGCGCAGCTCGAAGCCTGTATCACGCCGCGTACTGCCGCGATCCTGTATATCAAATCGCATCATTCGGTGCAGAAAAGTATTTTATCCGTTGAGCAGGCTGCGGTGGTGGCGCGCAAACATAATTTGCCGCTGATTGTGGATGCGGCTGCGGAAGAAGATCTCTTCTGCTATTACCAGATGGGCGCAGATCTGGTGATCTACAGCGGCGCGAAAGCGATTGAAGGACCAACCAGCGGGCTGGTGGTCGGCAGGAAACAGGCCGTGGAGTGGGTCAAGTTGCAATCTGCCGGGATTGGTCGTGCCATGAAAGTTGGCAAAGAGGGCATTTTGGGACTGACGCAGGCGATAGAGAGCTATCTGGCGCTGGAAAAAACCACTGGTCAGCAGATGGTTGAGAAGATGACGCCATTCATCGACAATCTGAATACCCTAAATGGCATCTCCGCCCGGGTAGTCTGGGATAGCGCGGGTCGTGATATCGCCCGTACGGAAATCAGTTTTGATGAGAGCATTGTTGGACGTCGTACTACCGACATCGTCGAGTCGTTGAAAACTGGCGATATCGCTATCTATTTCCGCGGCTATCGTGCAAACGAAGGCAAGATTGAAGTCGATGTGCGTAGCGTAACCGCGCCACAACTGGAGACTATCTATCTGTGTATTAAAAATCTGTTCACTGGAGAGGGCAACGCATGAAGCTGACCCCGAATTACTATCGTGACCGCGTCTGCCTGAACGTGTTGGCGGGCTCGAAAGATAATGCGCGAGCGATTTATGAAGCCGCTGAAGGGCATGTGCTGGTCGGTGTGCTGTCCAAAAATTATGCCGATGTTGAGAGTGCCGTGGCCGATATGCAGGAATATGCGGCCTTGATCGAGAATGCGCTGTCGGTTGGACTTGGGGCGGGCGATCCGCGCCAGTCGCAGATGGTCAGCCTGATATCGCAGCGGGTTCAGCCGCAGCACGTCAATCAGGTGTTTACTGGCGTGGGCACCAGCCGCGCGCTGCTCGGTCAGGGGCAGACCATAGTGAATGGTTTGGTGTCGCCTACCGGTCACCCCGGCTATGTGAAAATCTCAACGGGTCCGCTGAGCGCCGGTTTACCGGACGCCATTGTGCCGATTGAAACCGCCATCGCCATGCTGAAGGATATGGGTGGCAGTTCAGTGAAATACTTCCCGATGGGAGGTTTGAAAAATCGCGATGAGTATGAATATGTGGCGCGCGCCTGCGCAGAGCATGATTTCTGGCTGGAACCTACCGGTGGTATTGATCTGGAGAATTTTGAGCCGATCGTCGAGATCGCGTTGCAGGCCGGGGTTAAAAAAGTGATCCCGCATATCTACAGTTCGATAATCGACAGCACCACGGGAAATACCCGTCCGCAAGACGTTAATACTCTGCTCGAGAGCGTTAAATCCCTGCTAGCCTAAATGCTACATGTGTACCGCGTGGGCGAGGTGCCCACGCCATTTTTCGCTCTTTACCACCCTTAACAGGGTCACGGATGTATCATGGTGAGATTTCCCTATCAGCGCTTAGCGAATCTGTTTGACGCCCTGCAACTTGAGATTTTACCGCAAGAGGAGTTGGCGAAGCGCTTTGCTGTTTCCACCCGCACCGTGCGGGCGGACATCACCGCCCTGAACGATATTCTTGAAAAATACGGTGCGCAATTCGTTCACACGCGTGGCAGCGGATATCAGTTATGCATTGAGAACCCCGAGCTATTTTCTGCCTTGCAGCAACCGGATCGCCTTAAGCTTTCAACCCCGCGCACGGTCACCGATCGCGTCCATTACCTGTTACAACGTTTTTTGACCTCAGCCTTTTCACTGAAGCTGGAGGATCTGGCCGATGAATGGTTCGTCAGCCGAGGCACACTGCAGAATGATATGGCTGAGGTGAGAGAACATCTGGCGCGTTATCAGCTCAATATTGAGGCCAAACCGCGTTACGGCATGAAACTGTTTGGCTCAGAGTTGGCAATTCGCGCCTGTCTGACCGATTTGTTGTTTGAGTTGCATACTGCCAATAGCAGCCACCCCTTGCTGACGCCGGAGGTATTTGCTGTACAGGCGCTGCCGCAACTGGTGGATTTCATGCACATCCTGATGTCGCAATCGGCGATCCGTCTGACCGATGAGGGTGAGCAGTATCTGATTTTTTACTGCGCCGTGGCGATTAAGCGGATCACCGATGGTTATCCCCTGTCAGACTTTATGGTGGAAGAGGGGGATGAGGCGGTCAAACAGGCTTCATCACGCCTGGCTGCGGAGATCCGGCGCTTGGTCGCCAAAGAGATTTCTCCTGCCGAAGAAGCCTATTTGCGCGTCAACATCGCTGCCCGGCGTATGCAAAATGTCATGCCCACGGAAATCAATGCGGATGATGACGAAGCGCTGGTGGATTACATCCTCTCCTACATCAACGCGCACTATAACTATGATTTGCAGGGCGACGCGCAGTTGCGGGCCGATCTTCTGACGCATATCAAGACCATGATAACGCGGGTGAAATATCAGATTAATATCCCGAATCCGCTGCTGGCGAATATCAAGCAGCACTATCCGATGGCCTATGATGTCACCCTCGCGGCAATCTCAAGCTGGGGTAAATACACGCCTTACAGCTTGAATGAAAATGAAATCGGTTTTTTGGTGCTGCATATTGGTGTGGGATTGGAGCGCCATTACAACATCGGTTACGAGCGGCATCCTCAAGTGATGCTGGTCTGTGATACGGGCAATTCCACTATCCGGATGATTCAGGCGCAGATCGGCCGCAAGTATCCGCAAATCGTGATGACCCGCGTTATTTCGCTGCGTGATTACGAACAGATGGCGCATATCGACGAAGATTTCATCATTTCAAATGCCCGTCTGACAGAGAAAAACAAGCCGGTGGTGGTGATGTCCCCGTTTCCCACCGAATACCAGATGGAACAGCTCGGCAAGCTGGTATTGGTGGATCGAACCCGGCCTTACATGCTGGAAAAATTCTTCGACCAACAGCATTTCATGATTCTTGAGGAGGCGCTGAGTCAGGAGCAGTTGTTTAAACGTATTTGTGAGCAACTGGAGCAGGAGGGCTATGTCGGCAGTGATTTCTATCCGTCGGTTGTCGAACGCGAAGCAATCGTCTCGACCATGCTGGGAGAAGGCATCGCACTGCCGCACTCGCTGGGGTTGTTAGCCAAGAAAACCGTGGTGATCACTATCCTTTCTCCGCAGGGAATTTCCTGGGGCGACGGTGAAATTGCCTACGTCATTTTTCTGCTGGCGATCAGTAAAACGGACTATGAAGAGGCGATGGCGATCTATGATCTGTTTGTGACATTCGTTCGTGAACGGTCAATGAGCCGGTTGCTGAGTAGCGAAAACTTTGAGAGTTTCAAAGCCATTGCGATTGATTGTCTGAGCCGGATTTAACCGGCTCAGTCGGAGGTGTCCAGTGTCAATCTTCGTCAAACCTCGAGCTAATCTTCGTCAAAACCTGAGTTAATCAGCTCTATCACCGCTTTCAGCGCCTGCTCTTCATCGGGGCCGGTGGCTTCGATTTCAATTTGCTGGCCTTTCGGCGAATCCAGCATCAACAAGGCAATCACGCTGCTGGCTTCAGCTTCGGTTCCGGTATCGTTACGCAGCATCACTTCAGATTCAAAGCTCTGTACCAACTCGAACAGTTTCATCGCTGGTCTGGCGTGCATCCCTAACCTGTTCTTGATCTCAACCGTTTGTTTTACCGTCATTATTTACGTTTTTCCAGCGTGCGATGGCGGGATTGCACATTCTTCCCACGCGAACGGAAATACGCAGCCAACTGCTCAGCAACGTAGACCGAACGGTGTTTACCGCCAGTGCAACCGATGGCGACAGTCAGGTAACTGCGGTTGTTGGTTTCAAGCATGGGCAGCCACTGTTCAAGGTAGCTTCGCGTCTGGTAAATGAAATTATGCACTTCCGTATGGCGATCGAGGAACGCGGCAACGGGTTTATCCAGACCGGTCATCGGGCGCAGTTTGGGATCCCAGTGCGGGTTTGGCAGAAAGCGGACGTCAAACACATAGTCAGCATCAATAGGCAGACCATGTTTGAAACCGAAAGATTCGAATACCATCGTCAGTTCGCGCTCACGTTTACCCAACAGGCGGGTGCGTAGCATTTCAGCCAGTTCGTGAACGGACATCTCTGAGGTATCAATAATCAGATCGGCGCGGGAACGCAGCGGTTCCAGTAAGACACTCTCTTCATCAATGGCACTTTCCAGCGACAAATTCTTGGTGGAAAGCGGATGAAGGCGTCGCGTATCGCTGTAACGGCGAATCAGCGTGTTGCGATCGGCATCCAGAAACAGTAACTGCGGGGAAAAACTGTCCGGCAGTTGTGTCATCGCATGCTCGAAAATTTCTGGCGTTTCCGGCATGTTACGCACGTCAATGCTCACCGCCGCTGAGGTATTTCTTTCAACGAGGGTGTGGGCAAGCTGTGGTAACAACACCACGGGCAGGTTATCTACACAATAAAAGCCCATGTCTTCCAGCGCACGCAAAGCGACAGACTTCCCTGAACCGGAACGGCCGCTGACAATCATCAGCACCATGTGCAACTCCCCCTGGCATTACAGTTTCGCAATTCATTACCCCGGCCTCATCTGCCGGAATTCTTTTTCGGAAAAGCTGGCGTCAGCCCCGGCTACGGGCTGGCGCGCAGACAGGTTTTATTCAGTGATAATCTGGTATAACTCTTCATCACTCTGGGCGGCGCGCAGACGGCGGCAGACGCTTTTATCTGCCAGACGCTTGGCAACCAGCGACAGGGTATGTAGATGGGTTTTACATTGATCGGCCGGAACCAGCAAGGCAAAAAGCAGATCTACCGGCTGATTGTCTATGGCATCGAAGGCGATCGGTTGCTCCAGGCGGATGAAGACACCAACAGCGCGCAGGGTGTCCTCTTCCAGCTTGCCGTGGGGGATGGCTATCCCGTTGCCAATACCCGTACTGCCCATGCGTTCGCGGGTCAATACCGCATCAAACACCACCTGTGGTGACAGGTTAAGTTGTTTGGCGGCCAGTTCGCTGACAATTTCCAGCGCCCGTTTTTTGCTTGAACAATGTACGCCGCTTTTGGTGCACTCGGCGGTGAGCACGGTAGTTAATTGCATTGCTGAATCGTTAATCATCTCATCTTTCACTTAAGCGCTCTGTTCACGCCTGATGGCTTATCGGCCCGTTACCGAGGCAGCGAGCCGATCCTGGTCAGGCAATGTAGCGCAACTGGCTACAGTGAGTGTCAGTGTTGTTTCAGTTTATCTTTATGCTTATTAAGCTGTCTGGACAGTTTGTCAATCAGGCCATCGATAGCCGCATACATGTCTTCATGTTCCGAGGTGGCGTGCAACTCGCCTCCATTCACGTGCAGGGTGGCTTCCGCAATTTTCTGCACTTTTTCAACACTGAGTACCACATAAACCTGATTGATTCTGTCAAAGTATTGCTCAAGTTTGGCAAACTTGGTGGTGACAAAATCACGCATGGGATCCGTGATTTCAATGTGATGTCCGGTAATGTTGAGCTGCATAATGTCTTCCTTCTCTGTATGGGTCAAACCAGTTGTTTGCGCTGGTTGGACGGCGGGATGGACAAAGACTCTCGGTATTTTGCAACAGTACGCCGTGCCACCATAATGCCTTGATCTGAGAGTAAGGCGGCCAACTTACTGTCGCTCAGCGGTTTGACAGGATTCTCCGCTGCAATCAATTTCTTCACCAGTGCGCGGATGGCGGTCGATGATGCTTCGCCGCCGCTTTCCGTACTGACGTGACTGGAGAAAAAATACTTCAATTCAAAAATTCCGCGCGGGCTATGCAGGAATTTCTGCGTCGTCACACGTGAAATCGTTGATTCATGCATCTCTACAGCCTGAGCAATATCTGCCAGAACCATCGGGCGCATGTATTCATCACCACTGTCAAAAAAGGCCTGCTGCTGTTCCACAATGCAGCGGGTCACTTTCAACAGTGTTTCATTACGGCTCTCAAGACTCTTAATCAGCCACTTGGCTTCCTGTAGATTACTGCGGATAAACTGGCCATCGCTATCGCTGCGCGTTGAGTTACCCATCGCGGCGTATTGCTGATTGATTTTGAGGCGCGGAATGCTGTCTGCATTCAGTTCGACGGTCCAGACATCCTGGACTTTACGAACGAGCACATCAGGAATGACGTATTCAGACTCGCCAGTATTAATTGACTGGCCAGGGCGCGGATCGAGCGACTGAATAAGCTGCATCGCTCCTTTCAGTGTATCTTCTTTTAACCGTGTCGCGCGCATTAACGCGCGAAAATCGTGATTCGCCAGCAGTTCAAGGTGTTCACTGACGATCAGTTTTGCTTCTACCAGAAATGGCGTCTCTTTCACATATTGCGAGAGCTGAATCAGTAGGCAGTCGCGCAGGTCGCGGGCAGCAACGCCAATGGGATCAAAACGTTGTACGCGTTTCAGTACCGCTTCGACTTCATCCAGGGTGATGCTTTCATCGCCCATGCTTTCGAGAATATCTTCCAGCGGAACGGTCAGGTAACCGGTCGTGTCTACCGCGTCAACAATCGAGGTTGCAATCGCCACATCGGTGTCGGAAAACGGCGTCAGATCCACCTGCCACATCAAGTAATCCTGCAGCGTCTGGGTCGTTTCGCCCTGGTAAACCGGCAGTTCATCATCGCTGTAATCAGTACCGGTGCCAGAGGGGGTGCCCGCAGTGTAAATCTCGTCCCAGGTGGCGTCCAGCGGCAGCTCTTCTGGCATGTCCTTCTGTTCCAGCGCCTCACGCGTGTCGAGTGCTTCGCTGTCAGTTTTCTCTACAGAATCAATCTCTTCGTGCAAGTCAGTTTGTTCAAGCAGGGGATTGCTCTCCAACGCCAGCTGTATCTCCTGCTGGAGTTCGAGCGTGGACAACTGTAACAGGCGTATAGCCTGCTGCAGTTGTGGGGTCATGGCCAATTGTTGGCTGAGCCTGAGTTGCAAACCTTGCTTCATAATGGTGGTTCAACTTCCCTTACTGGTAACAAACACAACAAGCTTCTGCTAAAGGCGGAATTCCTCGCCCAAATAAACGCGTTTAACCTGTTCGTCGGCCAGAATCTCGTTAGGTGAGCCGTGGGCAATCAACTGCCCCTGACTGACGATATAAGCACGTTCGCAGACATCCAGCGTTTCACGGACGTTATGATCGGTGATCAACACGCCAAGGCCGCTGTCGCGTAAATGTTCAATGATTTTTTTGATATCAATAACGGAAATGGGGTCAACACCGGCGAAAGGCTCATCCAGCAGGATAAATTTCGGGTTGGCAGCCAGCGCGCGGGCAATCTCCACGCGGCGGCGTTCACCACCGGAAAGTGACTGGCCGAGGTTGTCGCGCAGATGCGAAATATGGAACTCCGCCATTAACTCTTCGGCACGATCCTTACGCTGTTCGTTGTTGAGATCATCCCGGATTTCCAGCACGGCCATCAGGTTGTTATAAACGCTCAGGCGGCGGAAAATGGATGCCTCCTGTGGCAAATAACCGATTCCGCGGCGTGCACGGGCGTGCAGCGGCAGCAGGCTGATATCTTCATCATCGATGATGATCCGACCCGCATCGCGCTGAACAATTCCCACAACCATATAAAAGGTGGTGGTTTTACCTGCCCCGTTGGGGCCGAGCAATCCGACGATTTCGCCAGAGCTGACCTTGAGGCTGACGTCTTCGACCACTTTGCGGCTCTTGTAAGCCTTGGCCAGGTTTTCTGCGATTAATGTTGCCATAAATTATCAGTTACTCTTCTTCTGACCGTTTGGCTGCTGCCCTTTGTCCTGAAGCTGTGACGGGATCAGCACCGTGGTAACGCGTTTGCCTTTGTCACTGAAGGCTTCCATCTGCTGTTTTTGTACCAGATAAGTGATGCGATCGCCTTTCACATTGCTGTCCAGTTGTTCAAGGTAAGCGTCGCCAGTCAGGGTGACAAAATCAGTGGCCAGTTCGTAACGCATTTTCTGTGCCCGACCTTTCACTGGCTTACCGTTGTCCTGCAATTGGTAGAAGGTGACCGGATTACCGTAGGCTTCAATAACCTCTTTACCCTGTTCACCTTGCGGGCGAATGACCACGACTTTATCCGCCTTGATCTCGATACTGCCCTGTTTCGCGACCACATTGCCAGTAAAAGTGACAGTATTGCCCTCCATGTCGAGCGCCTGCTGTGCCGAATCGATGTGAATCGGCTGGGTGGTGTCGTTCTTCAACGCAAAAACCGGCACGCTGACGGCCAAAAGCGAACTGGCGATGAAGAGGTTACGGAGTTGGTTTTTGGTTTTGGATTTCATAATAGGTATTTACCTTTTCAATCAGCTCAGCTGTTTTGTTCCGCAAGTTTCCGCGCATTTTCATGCCATTTGACATAAAGCCAGCACCAAACAAGGTCACTTCATCATCCGAAGAAACATCCTGGGTTATCAGGTTCACAATGGCATTGTCAGTTTTGATTTTTTCCAGTTGTGACGTCTGGGTCAGACTGTTCACTTCGACATGTCCGTATAGGTACAGCATTCGATCGTTGGTCAGCTTGGCGCGGTCGGCGCGCACTGACCAGGTGGCGACAGCGTTTTCATCAAACAGGGTCATCACCGGTTGGGTGAACCAGGATAATTGTTCAGTTGTAAAATATTTGACGTCTTCAGCCACCAGCTTGTAATTCAGTTTTCCCGTCGGGTTGTACACTACCGTCACCGTATGTTGGCTCTGATAGGTAGGATCCTGGGTATTGAGCGGCACGGTATTGCTTTCGCCATCCAAATCCGCCAGATTCCACCCGATCAATGCCAGTGCGGCAAGTGCCAGAAGGAGAGTCATCCAAAGCTTGGTTTTACTCATATTGACAGCCCTTTGGCTTCATCCAGCTTATCCTGCGCCAGCAAAATCAGATCACAGACTTCTCTTACGGCGCCGCGCCCTCCACCAATGCAGGTGGTGTAATGTGCACGCGGCAACAACAATGGGTGCGCATCCGCCACGGCGACAGACAAACCCACTTTCGCCATCACCGGCCAGTCGATCAGGTCATCACCAATGTAAGCCACTTCACTGGCCTGGAGAGACAGTGTATCCAACAGTTCACCGAAGGCCAAAAGCTTATCTGACTGGCCCTGGTAAAGATGCTGAATACCCAGCGTTTTAGCCCGATCTTCCAGTAATTTCGCAGATCGACCGGTAATAATGGCGACCTCGATCCCTGACGTCAGCAGGCAGCGGATGCCATAACCATCCCTGACGTTGAACGCCTTCAGCTCTTCTCCCTGATTACCCATGTAAATCAGGCCGTCAGACATCACGCCATCAACATCACAAATCATCAGGCGGATCTGCCGGGCGCGCGTCATGACCTCGGCACTGACCGGACCGTAGCAGGTCTCCACCTTTGAGGATACTTCACTCATTAACAATGTCCTTGATTAAACTACGCCTGCGCGCAGCATGTCATGCATATGTACCACACCCAACAATTGGTCGCCATCGGCAACCAGTACGGCAGTGATATGGCGTGACTGCATCAGGTTCAGTGCATCGACCGCCAGGATGTTGGGTCTGACCCGAATACCGCCAGACGTCATGACGTCTTCAATGCGGGCGTTGTTGAAGTCGATGCCCATGTCGAAAATGCGCCGCAAATCGCCATCGGTGAAGATACCTTCAATCTTCATCAGATCGTTACAGATTACTGTCAGACCCAGATTCTTCCGAGTGATTTCCAACAGGGCATCTCGCAGCGATGCGTCGCGGCTGACGTGTGGAATTTCGTCACCGGTGTGCATGATGTCGCTGACCCGGAGCAGTAATTTACGGCCCAGCGCGCCACCTGGATGTGAAAGCGCAAAATCTTCGGCAGTGAAACCGCGTGCCTTCAGCAAGGCGACAGCCAGTGCGTCACCCATCACCAGCGTAGCGGTGGTGCTGGTCGTCGGTGCCAGGCCCAACGGGCAGGCTTCGTACGGGACATGAATACATAAATGCACATCGGCCGCTCTACCCATGGCGCTCTCTGGGTTGCTGGTCATACAGATCAGCGGCACCTGCAGGCGTTTCAGTACCGGTATCAAGGCCAATATTTCATGCGACTCACCGGAGTTGGAAATCGCGATGACAATATCCTGTGCGGCAACCATGCCCAGATCGCCATGGCTGGCCTCTCCGGGATGGACAAAAAATGCCGGGGAACCGGTGCTGGCAAAGGTAGCGGCCATTTTCCGCCCGATATGGCCGGACTTGCCCATACCCATCACCACAATTTTGCCACTGCAATAGAATATCTTTTCGCAGGCGTGGGTGAAATTTTCGTTGATATACTGATCCAATTGGGCAAGACCTTCACGTTCAATTTTCAGAACATCTTTTCCAACCTGACAGAAGTCAAAACCCGGTGGTAACTCAAAGTTCGCCATGATCAATTCCTGACTGTTTTTACAGCGTCATACTGCCGGGAAATACAAACAGCAGCGCAAGATAAGCGATAAAACCACATAATAACAGAGCGCCGGCCAGATGGCCGATCCGGTGTTTACGCATCAGGCACAGGCCGGTCAGGACAACACTGACGGCAAGCATGACCCAATAGTCGCGCTGGAACGCAGCCGGACTGAACGAACCCGGAGCCAGCAGCGCTGGAACACCCAGAACGAGACATAGATTGAAAATATTGGCGCCTATAATATTGCCAAGAGCGATATCATCCTCGCCTTTATGTGCGCCAGCGATGAATGTCGCCAATTCGGGCAGACTGGTACCAATCGCAATGACCGTCAATCCGATCACTAACTCACTGATGTTAAAGTAGCGGGCGATCACCGTGGCGTTATCCACAATCATGTTTGAGGAGAGGGGCATGATGATAAGGGCCAGCGCCAGCCAGAGAAAGGCGACGGTATTGCTACTGTCTTTTGGCAGTTCCGCCATCTGCTCCGACGTCAACGTGTCGTTGCCTTCGCGCTGCGCCAGACGTGCGATCTTCAGCATGGTCAGCATGAAAACCACGCCGCTTGCCAACAGGATAACGCCATCAAGCCGACTGAGTTGATTGTCGGCCAGCAGGAAACCACATATCACGGTAATCAGCAGCATGAGTGGCAATTCGCGGCGTAAAATGTCCGAACGCACCGTCAGCGGATGGAGTAACGCGGCACCGCCCAAAATCAACAAAATGTTGGTAATATTCGACCCCAGCACGTTGCCGATGGCCATATCCATTTGCCCGTTCATGGCGGCAGTGGTCGATACCACCAGTTCGGGCAGTGAAATCCCGATGCCGACTACCGTCATGCCAATCACCAGCGGGGGAATGCCCAGCGAATTGGCCATGACCGCCGCACCATACACTAAGCGATCGGCGGCGTAGACCAGTAAGATAAGACCAACGATTAATAGTGCAGTTGGGAGCAGCATGCAGAGTCCTTTATTCGGTATAATCCCGGGTTCGTTGGTAAGTGGATATAAATGGTAGACTGTTGTCTTTGCGTTTCATGTTGATTGGTTAATTTTGACCGCCAGAATTGTAAAAGTAAAACCTGCGGCAAGTTTAACGACGAAATGGCAGTAAGTTTTTGTAAAAATACGACGAATTAGCGTCTTTGCTTTAACATCACGGGTATCTTTACAACAGGTACGCCCAAGGGGACAGCAATAATGAACCAGAAGGCATCAAATCTGGTCGAGATCAAAGGCATGAGCTTTACACGTGGCGATCGGCCGATCTTTGAAAGGATCAACATGACCGTGCCGCGTGGCAAAGTGACTGCCATTATGGGGCCGTCAGGGATCGGCAAAACCACCCTGCTGCGCCTGATAGGTGGGCAACTGGCTCCCGATGAAGGGGAGATCTGGTTTGATGGTGAGAATATCCCCACCTTGTCACGTCGGCGCCTGTATGAATCACGCAAGAAAATGAGCATGCTTTTTCAGTCCGGTGCGCTGTTCACCGATCTGAATGTATTCGACAATGTCGCTTTTCCGCTGCGGGAACATAGCCAATTGCCGCCAGAAATCCTGCATACAACGGTGATGATGAAGTTGGAAGCCGTGGGATTGCGAGGTGCTGCGTATCTGATGCCTGCGGAACTGTCTGGGGGGATGGCGCGGCGCGCGGCGTTGGCGCGAGCCATTGCCCTTGATCCAGAATTGATTATGTTTGATGAGCCGTTTGTAGGTCAGGATCCGATCACCATGGGGGTGTTGGTCAAACTGATTGATGAGCTCAATCATGCGCTTGGGGTGACCTGTATTGTGGTCTCGCATGACGTACCCGAAGTGCTGAGCATTGCTGACTACGCCTATATCGTGGCTGAACAGCATGTGATCGCAGAAGGTACCACGGAAGAATTGCAGACCAATGGCGATCCGCGCGTTCGGCAATTTCTCGACGGCATCGCCGATGGGCCGGTGCCTTTCCGTTTCCCTGCCGGGGACTATAAGACCGAGCTGCTAGGATAATGGAGTAGGTAAATTCATGTTTATAAGGGCATTATCGGCGTTCGGACGCCGTGGCATCAATGTTTGCTCCTCATTTGGCCGCGCGGGACTGATGTTATTCAGAGCCCTGGTGGGGATTCCGCAACCTCGCAAACACTGGCCGTTGTTGATGAAACAGCTGTATAGCGTCGGGGTGTTATCGCTGCTGATTATTATGGTATCTGGCCTGTTCATTGGCATGGTGCTGGGGCTGCAGGGTTACATCGTACTGACTACCTATGGCGCGGAATCCAGCCTCGGGATGATGGTTGCACTGTCGCTGCTGCGTGAGCTGGGGCCGGTCGTGACCGCGCTGCTGTTTGCAGGCCGGGCCGGATCGGCATTGACCGCAGAAATCGGGCTAATGAAAGCGACAGAGCAGATCTCGAGCCTGGAGATGATGGCGATCGATCCGTTGCGTCGCGTTGTTGCCCCTCGTTTCTGGGCTGGTTTAATCAGTATGCCGTTGCTGACCTGTATTTTTGTGGCGGTGGGGATCTGGGGCGGATCGCTGGTTGGCGTTAACTGGAAAGGGATCGATACCGGATTTTTCTGGTCGGCGATGCAAGACGCGGTAGAGTGGCACCACGATTTGCTTAACTGCCTGATTAAAAGTGTGGTCTTCGCGATTACCGTAACCTGGATCGCACTGTTTAATGGTTATGATGCTATCCCGACGTCAGAGGGGATTAGCCGGGCTACGACCCGAACCGTCGTGCACTCGTCACTGGCGGTGCTTGGATTGGATTTTGTGCTGACAGCACTGATGTTTGGGAATTGATACAATGCAAACTAAAAAGAATGAAGTCTGGGTTGGGGCATTTATGCTTATTGCGCTTGGCGCCATTTTGTTTCTCTGCCTGAAAGTCGCAGACATTAAATCGTTCGGAGCAGTGCCGACTTATCGCCTGTATGCCACTTTTGATAACATTGGTGGTCTTAAAGCCAATTCGCCCGTCAAAGTGGGCGGCGTCGTTATTGGCCGCGTCTCGGATATTATTCTGGATAAAAATTTCTCCCCGCGTGTGGAACTGCAGATAGACGAGAGTTACAACAACATCCCTGATACCAGTTCGCTGGCAATCCGCACGTCGGGTCTGCTGGGTGAACAGTATCTGGCACTGAATATCGGTTTTGAAGATCCGGATATGGGGACGGCTATCCTGAAGGATGGCGGAACAATTCAGGACACGAAATCGGCCATGGTTCTGGAAGATTTGATCGGCCAGTTCCTGTACAAGAGCGGTGGTACGGACACTGCTGCCAAAACAGGCGATGCTGCGGCAACGTCTGAACCGGATGCGGTAGCTAACCCGACCGCCCCAAGTCATTAAGAGGACAACTGCATGTTAAAACGTTTATTGATGGTCGCTCTGCTGGTGGTTGCTCCGCTGGCGAATGCCGTGGATCAAACCAACCCTTACCGTCTGATGGATGAGGCGGCGCAGAAGACGTTTGACCGTTTGAAGTCTGAACAGCCGCAAATCAGGAAAGATCCCAGCTATCTGCGCAACATCGTGCGCGAAGAGCTATTGCCATACGTGCAGGTCAAGTATGCCGGTGCCCTGGTGCTTGGCCGCTACTATAAAGAAGCGACCCCAGCCCAGCGCGATGCTTACTTCAAGGCGTTTGAAGACTATCTTGCTCAGGCGTATGGACAGGCATTGGCGCTGTATCACGGCCAGACTTACCAAATCGCACCCGATCAGCCACTGGGTGATGCCAACATTATTGCTATCCGTGTGACGATCCTTGATGCCGATGGCCGTCCGCCAGTGCGTCTCGATTTCCAGTGGCGCAAGAATACCCAAACGGGCAACTGGCAGGCGTATGACATGATCGCTGAAGGCGTGAGCATGATCACCACCAAGCAAAATGAGTGGGCTGATATCCTGCGCCAGAAAGGGATTGATGGCCTGACCCAGCGCCTGCAATCCGCTGCGCAGCAGCCAATAACCCTGGATCAACAGTAGAAATGACCGGTGAACTGCAGTGGCAGTCTGAACAGCAGACGCTGATTTTGCTTGGTGATCTGGACAGGGAAACGCTGCTGCCTTTGTGGCAACAGCGTGAAATTCTGCTGGCAGATAAAAACTGCATTGATGTTTCACAACTTGGCCGGGTTGACTCTTCCGGTTTGGCGCTGCTGGTCCATTTTCGCGATCAGCGTTTGCAGCACGGTGTGGAAATGAAAATTTCTGGCATCACCGATCGGTTGCGTACATTGATTGAACTTTATAATCTGCAGCAAATAATTCCTGCTGATACGGTAAGTTAGCGAGGATAAGATTCTTCTGACGACCTGTCGCGGCAACAGGCCCCTGTAAGGAACATGTTACAGGGGTTTTTTCTTTGTTTAAGAGTGCGCCGTATTCTACTAAGATGTGCGGCTGTTATGATCTCCTAAAATAGAATCGAACCCTATGGACAACAACGAAATCAAAGATGTTCTGATGCAGGCTCTGGCCTTGCATGAAGCCCATGTTTCCGGTGATGGCAGCCATTTTCAGGTGATCGTGGTCGGTGAACAATTTGCCGGCATGAGCCGGGTAAAGAAACAGCAAACGGTCTATGCACCGTTGATGGAATACATTGCGGATAACCGCATTCATGCGTTGTCGATTAAGGCGTATACGCCTGAAGAGTGGCAGCGCGATCGTAAACTCAACGGTTTTTAATGTAGCTAGCCTCTGGCTGGCTGCAACGTCGGATTTGACAAAAGAGAGCAGTCACAATGGATAAATTTCGTGTGCAGGGCCGTAGCCGGCTGAGTGGGGAAGTTACTATCTCCGGGGCCAAGAACGCCGCTTTGCCTATTTTATTTGCCGCCCTGTTAGCGGAAGAACCGGTTGAGATTCAGAACGTCCCGCACCTTAAGGACATTGACACTACGCTGAAGTTACTCGGTCAGTTGGGAACGAAAGTTGAGCGCAATGGGTCGGTATATGTGGATGCCAGCCAGGTAAACGAGTTTACTGCACCTTATGATCTGGTGAAAACCATGCGTGCGTCTATCTGGGCTCTCGGTCCTTTGGTGGCGCGTTTTGGCCGGGGCCAGGTTTCTCTGCCCGGGGGCTGTGCAATCGGGGCGCGTCCTGTCGATTTGCATATTACCGGTCTGGAGCAATTGGGTGCCGAGATTAAGCTGGAAGAAGGCTATGTGAAAGCGTCTGTGGATGGCCGCCTGAAGGGTGCGCACATTGTCATGGATAAAGTCAGCGTCGGTGCGACCGTGACTATCATGAGTGCGGCTACGCTGGCTGAAGGTACCACCATCATTGAGAACGCGGCGCGTGAGCCAGAAATTGTCGATACGGCAAACTTCCTTAATACGCTGGGCGCTAAAATCAGCGGTGCGGGCACGGATAAAATCACCATCAAAGGCGTGAAGCGTCTGGGTGGTGGTGTGTACCGTGTTCTGCCAGATCGCATCGAAACCGGGACTTTCCTGGTTGCCGCGGCGATTTCTGGCGGCAAAGTGCTTTGCCGCAATACCCGTCCTGACACGTTGGATGCTGTTCTGGCCAAACTGCGTGAAGCCGGTGCTGACATTGAGATCGGTGAAGACTGGATCAGTCTGGATATGCATGGCGAACGGCCAAAAGCTGTGACCTTGCGTACCGCTCCGCATCCCGGTTTCCCAACCGATATGCAGGCACAGTTCAGTTTGCTGAATCTGGTGGCAGAAGGGACGGGTGTTATTACCGAAACCATATTCGAAAACCGCTTTATGCACGTTCCTGAGTTGATTCGTATGGGCGCTCGTGCAGAAATCGAAAGTAACACGGTCATCTGTCACGGCGTGGAACAACTTTCCGGTGCTCAGGTTATGGCAACCGATCTCCGTGCTTCTGCGAGTCTGGTATTGGCGGGATGTATTGCTGATGGTGTCACCATCGTCGATCGTATTTACCATATCGATCGTGGCTATGAGCGAATTGAAGAAAAACTGCGTGCGCTGGGTGCCAATATCGAGCGTATCAAAGGCGAGTAAACTTTTTGCCTATAGCGGTATCTGTTCTGCCTGATACCCGCCAATAAGAAAAGCCGGCAGTGTTAACTGACCGGCTTTTTTCATCAATGCATATTCGATATGAACTTTAGTGCGATGGGTATTCCTGGATGGTTACTTGCAGTGCCATTTTGACGCCATTACGCATGATTTCTACCGGGATTACCGAGCCTGGACGGATTTCAGCGACCTGGTCCATCGTTTCAATTGCGGAAAGTGCCGGTTTGTTATTCACGCTGACAATCACGTCATTCACCAGCATACCGGCTTTAGCTGCCGGGCCTTCAGCCGTTACTTCATTGACTATGATTCCCTGAATACGATCAATGCCAGCATTAGGCGAATGCATAGGCGTGATTTCTCGCCCTCCAATACCGATGTAGCCGCGAATAACCCGGCCATCACGAATCAGCTTGTCCATTACTTTGCTCGCCAGTGCCGTGGGAATGGCGAAACCGATCCCCTCGGGCGTTTCGCCATCATTACTCTTGTCAAAAGATAAAGTATTGATACCGACCAATTCGCCCAGTGAATTCACCAACGCACCGCCGGAGTTTCCCTTGTTGATGGAGGCATCAGTTTGCAGGAAATTTTGTCGTCCGGACGGACTTAAACCAATCCGTCCCGTGGCACTGATAATGCCTTGAGTTATTGTCTGCCCGAGATTGTAGGGATTGCCGATCGCCATCACGACATCGCCAACGCGCGGAATGCGGCGGTCATTGATGGGAATGACGGGAAGGCTATTGGCATCAATTTTAAGTACCGCCAGATCGGTCAGGCTGTCCGAACCAACCAATAACGCTTCGAATACCCGGCCATCCTGCAAGGCAACAATGATCTGCTCAGCGTCATTAATCACATGTTTATTGGTCAGGATATAGCCTTTGTCACTCATGATAACGCCAGAGCCGAGTGTGCGGATCTCCAGTTCGTTATGCGAAGAGGAGCCCATACTGCGGTTATAAACATTAACTACAGCAGGGGCGGCGTGACGTACACCCTGGTTATAGCTGACAGGCATCTCGTCATCGCTACTGAAATCATGGTTAAACAAGGGTTGCATGGCCGATTTTCGCAGCATAGGCACTGCCGCCAGCAAGATTCCGGCAACAATCAAACCCAGGATAATGGACCGCAATAACTTCGCTAGCATCAGGAATTAATAACAAGAGGTGAAATATGGGCTGAGGATAGCATGAGTTGATCGGACACTGCAGCGACAGTGTCCGAATTTCAGCTAATTAGCGCAGTAATAGATAGATATTTTCTTCGCCACGAACAATATTCAGGGCCACCAGTGCCGGTTTGGCATCAAGAATTTTGCGTAACTGTGCAATGGTTTCAACGCGTTCCCGGTTAACACCAATAATGACATCCCCTTTTTGCAAACCCACTTGTGCCGCCGGTGTGCCTTTGGTGACGTCTTCAATTTTCACGCCTTTATCACCCGCTTTGTCGGCACCATTACTGAAGGTCGCGCCCTGCAATGCCGGGGAGAGGTTTTTCGCGTCAGTGCTGATGTCATCACTGGTTTCCAGCGTGACAGTGAGATCAAGCGGTTTGCCGTCGCGCATTACACCAATTTTAATGGTTTTACCCGGGCCGGTGGTACCTACTTTGGCGCGTAATTCAGCAAAACTGCCGACTGATTTGTCATCGATAGAGACCAGCACATCACCCGGCTTGATACCGGCTTTGGCGGCAGCGGAACCCGGCAATACTTCGCTCACAAATGCACCGCGTTGTGTCTCGACGTTAAAGGCTTTCGCCATTTCCGACGTCATTTCGCTGCCTTTGATGCCCAGAATGCCGCGTTTTACTTCACCAAATTCAATGAGTTGCTTGCTAAGATTCTGAACCATATTGCTAGGGATGGCAAAGCCAATGCCGATATTGCCGCCGCCCGGTGCAAGTATGGCGGTATTAATACCAATCAGTTCGCCATTGAGGTTAACCAGCGCTCCACCGGAATTACCGCGGTTAATGGAGGCGTCGGTCTGGATAAAGTTTTCCAACCCTTCGAGATTGAGACCACTGCGGCCCAGGGCTGAGATAATCCCTGACGTGGCGGTTTGACCGAGACCAAACGGATTGCCGACAGCAATGGTAAAGTCACCTACGCGCAGTTGATCAGAATCCGCCATGGTGACTGCCGTAAGATTTTTTGCATCCGGCAATTGCAGCAATGCGATGTCGGTTTGGTCATCTTTTCCGATCAGTTTTGCGTCATATTCACGACCATCATTAAGTTGTACGCGGATTTTATCCGCATTATTAATGACGTGATTGTTGGTCAGAACATATCCCTTTGCCGCATCAATGATGACTCCCGAACCCAGGCCTTCAAATGGACGGGAACCATTATCTGTGGGGGCATTAGGACCAAAGAAGAATTTAAACTCTTCGGGTACACGCGAATTCTGGATCACCTGTGTGCCGCTAACATGTACGCTGACAACGGCAGGGAGAACTTTTTCCAGCATAGGGGCCAGGCTGGGGAGTGGTTGCCCTTCAATGGCCATCGGGAGTGCCGCAGATACCGCTGGAAGCGGGGACAGGGCTACACCAAGACTTATAGCTAATGCGCTTAAAAATAAAGACTTTTTCTTCATTGGTATGACTCTCTCACTACCCGTAAATGGACAAGACTGTCGATGAAGTGATATGTGTTGCTAGCACAATCTAAGACTCTAAATTTATAGGGAAAGTTCACTTATACCAACAGAATATACTGGTTTTGGACGTGATTAGGATAAAGACTGAGCAAACGAGTTGGCCCGTAGCATAGGGGATTATGCTACAGGCGGATGATTTTATACCTTATTCGCGACGTGAACGTTCACCACGCAGCAGGCCAGAGGCGCTGCCAGAATAGTCACGCGGCATTTCAACCGGTGCCTGGTCGTTGTCAGCTTCTGAATCACCCAGACGATAGCGGAACGGGTTATCTGCGACAGGCATGTCCGGCAGCAGGTTGTTGGAGCTCTTGGCCATATGCTGGTACAACTGGCGGTAATCGGTGGCCATATTGTCGAGCAACTCGGCACTGCGTGCAAAGTGTCCCACCAGCTCCTGGCGGTACTCTTCCAGCTCGGTTTTGCTCTTTTCCAGCTCGGTTTGCAGCGACTGCTGCTGACGTAATTTACGGTTGCCAAAACGCATCGCAACAGCACCGATGGCGATACCGACAACTAAACCAATAAGCGCATACTCCCAGGTCATAATGACTCCTATTTTACTCTCGTTGTCCAGTAGGGCTTTTTCACTTAACTTGCTTCAACTAGCGTTACTCCACTAGCTTTCTATTACAAAGTAATTGCCACTATAACCGTTAACCCTGGTTGAGTGGAGTCCTGACGAGGCTTTGCGTGCGGTCAGGCGTCTTGCTAACATACGGTAGAGCCGGAAACTGCTGCGATCACGACGCGAAACGGTGATGAAGCGCTGCTAAAAGTGGCTAAATTTTTTCTCAGGGATCGTCGAATAACATGCAATCCAATACACCATTAACTCTTTATCAGCGAGCTTTAGAGGCTGGGGAGTACCAACCTGATGACATTCAGCGTCAGGCCGTCACCCGTCTTGATGATATTCACCGCGCGCTGAGCCTCGCCTCTTCGGGTGCCAAAAACCAAGCAGGCGGGTTGCGCCTGATGTTTGGTCGCCTGCTGGGTAAATCGCCGTCCGTGCAGAAACAACCCCCTATTCTGGGATTATACATGTGGGGAGGGGTCGGCCGTGGAAAAACCTGGCTGATGGACATGTTTTTTCACAGTTTGTCGGGTGAGCGCAAACTCAGATTGCATTTCCACCGCTTTATGCTGCGGGTTCATGATGAACTGACCCGATTGCAAGGTCATGAAAATCCACTTGAAATTGTTGCAGATGGTTTTAAGGCTGAAACGGATGTGCTCTGTTTTGACGAGTTTTTCGTTTCGGATATCACTGATGCAATGTTGCTGGGTACGTTGTTGCAAGCGCTATTTGCGCGTGGCATCACGTTAATTGCCACGTCCAATCTTCCACCTGATCAACTCTATCGCAATGGCCTGCAGCGCCAGCGTTTTTTGCCCGCGATCGATCTGATAAAACAGTATTGCGAGGTAATGAATGTGGATGCGGGTATCGATTACCGTCTGCGCACCTTGACTCAGGCAAATCTGTGGTTAACCCCGCTGACGCAGCAAAACAGCGTCCTTCTGCAGGATATGTTCCAGCGTTTGGCAGGATCCTCCGGCGAGCGTAATGTTGTATTGCAGATAAATCATCGACCTATGGCTGCGCTTGCGGTTTCTAATGGTGTTCTGGCGATAGATTTTTCCACCTTGTGTGAAGATGCGCGCAGCCAGCGCGACTATATAGTTCTGTCCCAACTCTATCACAGCGTGATTCTGCATAACGTTAAGGTTATGGGGCTGAAAGAAGAGAATTCCGCACGCCGTTTCCTGGCGTTGGTTGACGAGTTTTATGAGCGCCACGTCAAATTGGTGGTCGCGGCTGAAACCTCGATGTTTGACATTTATCAGGGAACTCAGCTCAAGTTTGAGTACCAGCGTTGCCTGTCGCGTTTACAGGAGATGCAGAGCGAAGAATATCTCAAGCTGGAACACCTGGCGTGAGGTTGGGCGCGGCTTGGCGCGTGATGTGGAAGAAATGGCAGAAAACCTGCATTTTTTGCTAAAAAGGGTTCGACCTTTGTGAGCGACTTCTCTATAATCTTGCGACCCCACGTTACAACAAAGTTTTTTTCCCGAAACTTTATAGTGCCGGCAATGGCTATTCGAAGGGGTAGGTTTGCTGGACTGATGGTCGTGTGAACCTCCAATACTTATTTTGTAAACAGTGTCTGTGAAGATATTGTTTATAAAGACATATAGGCGTTTGGGTGTTCGCCAACGTGTAACTTTAATTGGGTAAGCTTTTAATGAAAACTTTTACAGCTAAGCCGGAAACCGTACAGCGTGACTGGTTCGTAGTTGACGCCAGCGGCAAGACCTTGGGTCGCCTGGCCACAGAACTGGCTCGTCGTCTGCGTGGCAAGCATAAAGCGGAATACACTCCGCACGTTGATACTGGTGATTACATCATCGTTCTGAACGCAGAAAAAGTTGCTGTAACCGGCAACAAGCGTTCTGACAAGATTTATTACCATCACACCGGCCACATCGGTGGTATCAAACAAGCGACCTTTGAAGAGATGATAGCTCGCCGTCCAGAGCGTGTGATTGAGCTCGCGGTTAAAGGCATGTTGCCGAAGGGCCCGCTGGGTCGTGCAATGTACCGTAAACTTAAAGTTTACGCGGGTAACGAGCACACTCATGCGGCACAGCAACCGCAAGTTCTTGACATTTAATCGGGATTATAGGCAATGGCTGAAAATCAATACTACGGCACTGGTCGCCGCAAAAGCTCCGCCGCACGCGTCTTTATTAAGCCGGGCAGCGGTAAAATCGTTATTAACCAGCGTAGCCTGGAACAGTACTTCGGTCGCGAAACTGCCCGCATGGTAGTTCGTCAACCGCTGGAACTGGTCGACATGGTTGAGAAATTTGACCTGTACATCACTGTTAAAGGTGGTGGTATTTCCGGTCAAGCTGGTGCTATCCGTCACGGTATCACCCGTGCACTGATGGAATATGATGAGTCTCTGCGTGGCGAACTGCGTAAAGCAGGTTTCGTTACCCGTGATGCTCGTCAGGTTGAACGTAAGAAAGTCGGCCTGCGTAAAGCACGTCGTCGTCCACAGTTCTCCAAGCGTTAATTATTTGCCGCTTCGGCAGCGAATCGAATCAACGCGAAAAACCCGGTGCTCTGCGCCGGGTTTTTTTATGCCTGAAAATGTCAAATTTCAGTGATGAATTTGCCGTCTGATGCACAATTCACCATGAAATCTGTGTAGCATTCCCACAAAACGAGCAAAATCTGGTACACTATCTTCCACTTTTATGCCTGTTCGCTGAGCAGTTAGCTTTCGTTTGTCACTTTGGATGAGATTATCTCAACCACGGTTTATCTACGAGACGGCAGGCTGGCGATATCGATGGTTCAGGATAGCAGCCTGATAGTTGGCTATCCGTAGCATTTTCTAGATAAACTTGGAGGTTTTCATGGCTGTCGCTGCCAACAAACGTTCGGTAATGACGCTTTTTTCTGGCTCGACCGACATTTTTAGCCATCAGGTACGTATCGTACTGGCGGAGAAAGGTGTCAGTGTTGAGATCGAGCAGGTTGATATGGATCACCTGCCGCAGGATCTGATTGACCTCAATCCCTATCGCACCGTGCCAACGCTGGTCGATCGCGAACTGACATTGTATGTATCACGCATTATCATGGAATATCTTGATGAGCGTTTCCCGCACCCACCTTTGATGCCGGTTTATCCTGTGGCTCGCGGTGAAAGTCGCAAAATGATGCATCGCATCGAAAACGACTGGTACTCTCTGTTACAAGAAATTGAGACCGGATCAGTACCCGTGGCTGAAGCCGCGCGTAAGCGACTGCGTGAAGAACTGTTGGCAATTGCACCCGTATTTACTCAAAAACCTTTTTTCCTGAGTGATGAATTCAGTTTGGTAGACTGCTACCTTGCACCATTATTGTGGCGTTTACCGGAGTTGGGCATCGAATTGTCTGGCGCGGGATCCAAAGAGCTGAAAGGCTATATGACCCGTGTATTCGCGCGCGATGCCTTCCTGGCCTCCCTGACCGAAGCCGAGCGCGAAATGCGTTTGCAAACAAGGGGTTAACTTGCATGGAGATGTCACACATGTCTCCGCGCCGCCCATACCTGCTGCGTGCGTTCTATGAGTGGTTGCTGGACAATCAGCTTACGCCGCACTTGGTAGTGGATGTCACACGACCTGGTGTGATGGTGCCTATGGAGTTTGCTCGCGATGGGCAAATTGTCCTGAACATCGCACCTCGTGCCGTTGGTAACCTTGAACTCGGTAACGATGATGTTCGTTTCAACGCCCGGTTTGGTGGCGTGCCGCGTCAGGTAAACGTGCCCATGGCTGCCGTGTTGGCGGTTTATGCGCGTGAAAATGGCTCAGGTACCATGTTTGAACCCGAGGCAGCGTATGAGACCGAGGGAACCTTCGATGCGGGTATCGAAGACCAGACAGCACTCGAGCCGACGATGTCGGTCATTGAGGGTGATCGTCCGGACGTCAGTGATGACGAGAATCCAGATAATGAGCCACCGCAACCACCTCGTGGTGGCAGGCCCTCACTGCGGGTCGTTAAATAGGTTTAGGTTCACACATCAGGCATCCTTTTAAGGGGTGCCTTTTTTATTGATGGCATGTTTCCCCATACTCTGGAGGCCATTATGCTTACCCCGTCCCCTGAACACGTTGCCAATCAACCCACAGCACCGACTCTGCACCTGCTTTGCGGAAAAATTGGTGCGGGAAAATCAACCCTTGCCGTGCAGCTTGCTGCAAACCCCCACACTGTGCTGATTTGCGAAGATGCCTGGCTTTCAACGCTTTATCCCGATGAGATAAAAAATATTGCCCATTATATTCTGTTTGCCGGACGCTTACACAAAGTGATGACTGGGCACATCTCAGAATTACTCAGGGCGGGGCTCTCTGTGGTTCTCGATTTTCCGATGAATACGGTTGCCAGTCGCCATTGGGCAGGAAGCATTGCACAAAACGCTCAGGTGAATCATCAACTGCACTTTCTGGATCTTCCTGATGCAGTGTGCAAAGAGCGATTGCATAAACGGAATCAGTCAGGTTTGCATCCCTTTATAACCAGCGATGAGGATTTTGATAAAATCACGCACTACTTTGTTGCACCTTCAGCAGAAGAGCAACTTAATATTGTCCGTTATGACAAGTAAATTGCCGATCTATTATTTAATACATAAGCGGCGGTAAAGGGTGATACACCCGCGCAAGTTATAATTTTTAAGCTTCACAAGATTTTATTTAACTTTGCTGTTTCCCACATAATAGGGAGTTTCGCACAGTTCTGGTTGAAAAGACTCAGCGGCTGGATCGCATTGTACGACTGCTGCGCCCTCTTTATTGAAATTGATGGTAAGAAAAATCTTCCTATTACCTTTACAGGTAAATTCGTGGCTCTCTATAAAACGGGTATATTCAGTTAATGCATTCGTGCTGGGTTTGAAAAAGAACTCACAGTTGTCTTTGCGGATTGATGCGCTGTAACCCTGGAAAGAGTTCTTATCAGAATCCATTGTTTTATTT
The DNA here is from genome assembly GCF_003332275.1 of Edaphovirga cremea. GTDB lineage: Bacteria > Pseudomonadota > Gammaproteobacteria > Enterobacterales > Enterobacteriaceae > Edaphovirga > Edaphovirga cremea. The sequence goes on from NZ_QOVA01000003.1 coordinate 154,817, forward strand.
ATCCAAATAAAACAAGAAATTATTATCACTATCAAAACGCCAATTATACCGAGTACTTCCCATCGCAATAAAGGATGTTTGCTATTTTTAGCAGGAATGACGGAATTGTTCACCGCTGGTGACAGGGTTTCTGGCGAAAGTTCATGACTTTCTTCTCCTAAATTATCTACCCTCGCTCCGTTCGCCAGCGAATCATCCATGACCGGACTCCCTGCCTCCAAGCCCTCTGTCATCGAATCATCGACCTCATATCCTTCTGCCTCATTACCCCCTACCACCGAAATCTGGATACTCTCGTGTAGCGTTAACCCCTTCCTGGGTACAGTAGTGATAATCACATCATGTAAACCGACAGACTTGAAGGCTTTCCTGAGCAAGGAAATGCTTTGATAAAGTGAGTTGGCACTCACAGAACTGCCATTACTTTCCCATACTTCGTGCAAGAACACTTTTTGGCTGATGATGTCATGCTGCTTTTCAATAAGCAGTAATAAGCATCGGCTCACTGGCGCATTGAGCAAAACCGTCAAGGAAGGATCGTTTTTGGCGATCAGCAGGTTCTTTTCAGGTACAAAGTACACTGCGTTGTTTATAAGAAAGCCTTTTATCATTCCCCGGTTTCCTCCAACAACATTAAGTCATGGCACCCAAGGTATTAATTTTATATTAATTGACTTAATAAATCATCTTTCCTCTCTGAATTTCTTATTCAGAATATTAACCCTCTAGGAATTATCCTTGTCAGCGCGATAAAAAATCACATTAACTTGTTTTAATACAGCAAGATACCTGTGATGTTCTGATCTCATAGAAGCGTGAGGATCTGAATCAGAAATGGCTTAATATAATCTTCTGATTCAGCGAATTTTCTGTTGGCAACATTAGTTCAATTCACTACTATCAATCCAAACAGCGAGACAATAGACTGAGCATTAGGAAAGGGAGGGAAATGACAATTGTTGATACCAACCAGTAGACAGAGTGTTCAGTATTTTGATTGGCATGAAGAGTCAAGGGCTGGAAAAAAGAAACCGGGTAGTCCAAGATGAAAATAATTAGTTAAAATATTTAACATCTAGCATGTTAAGTAAGGAGAACAGCCAAGAGAGTTAATTAATAACTACGTTACGGGATAATTAGCTTGGAAAAAAATGATATTATCCATTTGTTATTTAAAGGTAATTTATCCTAGTAGCTGTTTTGACTTGTTAAATGTAAATTTAAAGTTTTTTTTGCTGAGAATTCGTTAATAACGTTTATTAGCGCATAGTGCTGAAAAAATCGCTGAACATAGCTACAAAAATCTGAAATGTAACCATTAGTAGGCAATTAGACCAATTAATACAAATAATTAACAGGCTAACTGAACGCTGGAGGAGTATTGAATTAGGAAAATGTTATTCTAAAATACCATTGCTTAATGGAGCCTGGTTTTTAATTATCTTCAGACAAATCTTAGCGAAAGACAACCCTCGCCATTAAAGGGAAATACATATGAAAGGGGACTTATTTGGTTTTTTGATCGACGACAATATTCAGATAGATATTAATAGTAATAGAATTGTGAAGATTTCGGTTGATAATGCTAACAAGAGTTGTGTTCTGGGTGCTGTAACCCTAACCGATATTATGATGAATCTTCTAATATATTTACTAGAAAATTCAAAAGGAAGAGTTATCAGTAAAGAAGAATTGCTTGAAAAGGTCTGGGATGAACGTGAGCTAAGATCTTCAACGCAACGCTTGTGGCAAATAATAAAAGGACTGAAGTCTAAACTAGCCATTGTGGGTGTACCAGATGACTTTATATCAAGCTGCCGTGGGCAGGGTTATATTGTCCAATGTTCATCTATTAAGACTCTGTATTCCGTAGCAAATGATTAATTAATCCGCATAGTAGTGCCGGGTAATTAATTAACTTCAAGGTAACTTGAGGTTCACTAAGTAAATGGATATTTACTTAATTAAATTATATAGCAATGTAAAGGATTTCTTATGAAAAAGGTAGCAATCGCAGTTTCTATTGCGGCTCTGTTTGGTGCTGTCAATATGGCTAACGCAGCCTCTAACGGCACTATTACTTTTAGTGGTGAACTTACTGACAATACTTGTGACGTCAGAGTTAATAACCAAAACGTCGATGGTACCGTAACTCTGCCAACAATCAGTATTAATGAGCTGAATAATGCGGGAAGCACTTCTGGGCTTACCGGTTTCACAGTGGAACTGGAAAATTGCAGGGGTACCTTGCTAAATGGCGCCTCTGTTTTCTTCCAGGCTGGAGGCGGTGTGGATCAGGATTCAGGTCGTTTGAATAACATCGGCGGAAGCGCAGGTAATGTGCAGTTGCAGTTGCGCGATGGTTCCAACCCTTCACAGACTGTCATCAGAGCTGGGGATACCAGTCAGGTACTGGAAACCACTTATGTTGATATCTCGTCCGACCATGCAATCCTGCCATACCTGGTTGAATACTATGCGACCAACCCGACTACTCCAGGGACAGTAATCACCAGCGCCGTTTATTCTATCCAGTATAGATAAGTTCGATGAAAATCGTTGTGGGAAGGGGAATTCCCCTTCCTGTTTTAACCAGATTGTAGAGGTTTTTTTATGTTGAATGTCCGCTTTATAAAAATCAGTTTCACTTTCTTATTGGCGGCGCTTCTTGGCAGTATTAGCACGTTTTCATTGGCCAGTGTTGTTATCACCGGAACCCGTGTTATTTATCCAGCAAGTCAGAAAGAAGTGACAGTTAAATTAAACAATACAGGTAAAGGCCCGGTTATCATTCAAAGCTGGATTGATACAGGTGATGCGGATGCCAAACCCGAGAATATTAAAACACCATTTGTCCTCACCCCACCCATGAATCGCGTGGATCCAGGAAAGTCACAAACATTGCGTTTACGTTATACCGGCACCCCGTTGCCTACGAATAAAGAGTCTGTGTTTTATTTGAACGTGCTTGAAATACCTTCTATTAGCGAAGGGAAAGAAAATGCCAATGCATTGAATCTGGCGTTTCGTTCACGAATTAAAATTTTCTTCCGGCCCGATGGACTTGCCGGGAATGCAAATGAAGCAGCAAAAACATTGACCTGGAGTGTTACACCTACAGGATTACGGGCCACGAATCCCTCTCCTTACCATGTATCACTGATTAATGTTACCACAATGGCTGCCGGTAAAAAGTCAAAAGCCGAGGGTGAAATGATTGCACCTGGGGCATCGCGTGATTTTAAGTTATCTGGCGTTAAATCAGGCAGCAAAATTACCTATAGCTCAGTGAATGATTATGGAGCAATGGATGTAAATGAGTCCGTAGCTAAATAAAGGGCTTAAGTTCAATGTAAGTATCGTATTAGGGCATGGTCATTATGTATATTAACCGACAATCTGTAACTATGAATATGGCATATGCCGGTAATATGACTGCGCTTGCACTGCTGGTATCTGGTCTATTCTATTCTGCACCAACACTTGCCGACGATACTGCATTGGATTCAATGGTTATAGCCAAGAATGTCAAATTTGATTCGGCATTCCTGAATGTGGCAAATATTGAAGGGGCGGACCTTGCACGATTTGCAAATGGTTCGAACGCCTCGCCAGGCGTCTATAATGTGGCGATTTATATAAATAATACTGAGTTAATGAATTCGGATGTCGAGTTTAAAGAGCGGGAAGATAAAACCGTTTATCCTTGTCTGAATCAAAAAATTGTCAGCAATATAAATTTTAACCATGAGAGCGTGCCAAAGTCATTACTGGCAGCACTGCTTGGTGGTGAACAATGTATCGATATTGAATCCCTTGTAACGGGTTCGCAGGTTGCTTTTGACAGTAACGAGCAGCGTCTGGATATTGGTATCCCTCAGATTTATATGGATATTCAGGCTCGTGGCAGTGTAAATCCGGCATTATGGGATAAAGGGGTACCTGCGGCGACATTGGGTTACAGTATGAACGGTTATACCAGCCAGTCTCATGGACGGAGCAATAATTCATTCTATACCGGCATTAACTCGGGATTGAATATTGGTGCCTGGTATTTGCGTCATAACGGCTCCTATACCTGGATGGAAAATGGTCCATCGAAATACAACACGCTGAATACCTATTTACAGCGCGATATCCCTGTGATTAAAGGGCGTATTTTGGCTGGTGAATCCAATACCAGCGGTCAGATATTCAGTACGTTGCCTTTCAGTGGGATCCGACTGGCCAGCGATGATCGCATGTTACCGGCGTCATTACGCGGTTACGCCCCGAATATTCGCGGTATCGCCAGAACGTCAGCGCGGGTCACGGTCAGTCAGGGTGGGCAGACTATTTATGAAACGACGGTATCTCCCGGCGAATTCTTGATTAATGATCTTTATCCCACCGGCTATGGTGGCAATCTGGATGTGACCGTGCATGAAGCGGATGGAACACAGCAGCATTTCTCTGTTCCTTATTCGTCAGTAGCACAACTGTTACGTCCTGGATCCCATCGCTATGATTTTACCGTGGGCAAACTGCGCAGCGATTTTATCGCTGACAGTCCAGATCTTTTTCAAATGATTTACCAGCGTGGGCTGAATAACACGATTACCGGCTACGGTGGGGTGCAGGCAAATCAGGATTATTATGCGCTGCAACTCGGTGCTGCCGTGGGTACGCCGATTGGTGCTGTGGCGGCGGATGTGACGCAATCGAAAACCAAGCTGCCACAGAGCGCCGGGGGCGATCAATCCGGTCAGAGCTATCAGTTGAGTTACAGCAAAATATTCAGCGAAACCAACAGTAACCTGACGCTGGCAGGCTACCGGTTTTCCACCAGCGGTTATATGGACTATATGACCGCCATGCAAACGCGCAATGCATTGACCGAGGGCTACGATCCCAACTCGATAGGGCGTGCCAAGAATCGGCTTACGCTGACTGCCAGTCAGGGATTGCCGGAAGGCTGGGGGCAGGTCTATGCGAGTGGTTCACTGCAGAATTATTGGAACAAAGAGGGAAGTGATCAGCAGTTCCAGGTGGGTTACAACAACCATTACAAGAACCTGAGTTACGGCGTCAGCGTTAACCGCAGTCAATCTGGCAAAGGCACAAACCAAAACAACTATTTGTTATCGTTCAGCATTCCATTGGGTGGTGCAGATAATATGCATACACCGCAGTTACGTACGGATTTAAACCGCGACAGTAATGGCAATATGCGGCAACAGGCGACGATTTCAGGCAGTGCGGGTGAGACGAATCAGTTTAACTATAGCGCCAGTGCCATGAATGGAAGTAATGGTGCGGGGACATCGGGAACGCTGAGCGGCCAATATCGCAGCCCTTCTACGTCAATGAGCGGCTCGTACAGTAATGGCAAGCAATACCAGAGTGGCTCAGTGGGGATGTCGGGAACGATCGTCGCTCACCCGGGAGGTGTCACGATGACGCCTTATAACAGTGAAACGATCGCGGTAGTCGAAGCGAAAGGTGCGCAAGGGGCTGCTGTATCCTCTTATCCCGGGATTAAGGTTGATTCGCGCGGTTATGCCGTTGTGCCCTATCTGAATCCTTATCAGATGAATGAGATCTCTGTCGACCCGAAAGACGCTGACAGCACATTGGAACTGGAAAGCACCACGCAAAAAGTCGCCCCTTATTCAGGCGCAGTCGTGATGCTGAAATATGGCTCGAAGCCGGGATGGCCGGTATTGATTAACACCACGTTAGACGGTGCGCCGGTACCCTTTGGCGCTGATGTGGTTGATAGCAAAGGTAACACGGTAGGTGCCGTGGGCCAGGCCGGACAAATATACGCCAGGGTAAATGATGAGAAAGGCCGTCTGAAGGTGAAATGGGGTACTGATACACAGCAACAATGCAGCGTTGGCTATGTGTTGGCACCTCAGCCGAAAGGGCGCAAGCAAGCGGATATTCAGCAGTTTACTACGCCATGTCAGAAAAGCTGATTCTGATTGATATGTTTTGGAAATAGAGAGTTAAAAATGAAGGTAACTAAAAAGATATTATTACTATGTGCAATGAGCTTTCTATTTCTCAGCAATGTTGCAAAGGCTAATATTAATTGCTGGTTGTACGATAAATTACCTGCCCAGGTGGATGTCGTTAACCTCGGTGGAATATCCATTAATGTGGGGCCAGAGATCGCTAACGGTACCATTGTCTTCCAGTCAACGTATAGATCAGCCGCGGTACAAGGTCTTATGTGCACCACTGAGCCGGGTGTCACTTATGTTATTCCGTCCTTGATGCGTAATGAAAATACACCGATGCCCCTGGCAACCGGAGTGACCGGGACTTATTCAGGACAAGCCTATGAAACAGGTGTTCCCGGATTGGCCGCTGTGGTGACTAAAGTCGTTGGCCCTATTCCTGAAACGTATACCATCGTAAACAAAAGTGGGACAGGTGATGCAGGACAGGGATGGACGCAGGTCATTTCATTAAAAATCATCAAGACCGGTACGGTATCGCCGGGGATCATCAATGGTGCGAATTTACCCAGTGTCTATACTGAAGCGCAGGCTACAGCCGGGGTTAGCGGTTTACCCTTAACCACGCAAAAGCTCTCTTTTGCTGGTCAGTTGAATGTCGTTTCCTCAAGCTGCACGACGCCTGATGTCACGGTCAATTTAGGAAAGTACAGCGTTTCCGAGACATTTACTGGCATAGGATCGGCATCGCCATGGGTAGACAGTTCCATGACTTTAACCAACTGCCCGGCATTCCATGGTTACTTTTCTTCAGCGAACAGTTCTTTAACGGAATATGGCAGTGTGACATTAGGGCCCGGGACGCCGACGCCAAATAGCCTCTACCTGACGATTACACCGACAACGTCGGTTCTGGATTATACCAATGGCATATTCAGCACCATCAGTGGCGCGGGGACAGCCAGTGGAGTCGCATTGCAGTTGGCCAGAGGGGATTTTAGAGATCCGGAATCCCTCATATTTGCGCGACTGGCGTCTAGCTTCTCAATGAATGTGAGTTCGACCACGGCGACTGATATCAAAATACCCCTCGCGGTGAGATATATTCAACGGGACGCGACAGTCAAAGCCGGAAAAGCGGATGGCAAAGTAACGGTCAGAATTGATTATCGCTAATTGTTCGGTCGTTGTTGCAGAGGATATTTGTTGCAGGGGAGACCTGTTGCAGAGAGTAAAAACGGGGCCATCAAGGCCCCGTCAGAGATTACACTTCCAGATAACACATGATGCCATCGGCGGCCTTGCGGCCCTCAGCAATGGCGGTCACCACGAGATCCGATCCGCGAACGGCATCGCCACCGGCGAAAATTTTCGGGTTGGTGGTCTGGAAAGGGTTGTCTGAACCTTCAGGGGCGATGATACGACCCTGCTTATCCAGTTCAACGTCATGCGCGGCCAGCCATGCCATTTTGTGCGGACGGAAGCCAAAGGCCATGACCACGGCATCCGCATTCATCACATGCTCAGAACCTGGGATGATTTCAGCATGACGACGTCCCTGGGTATCGGCAACGCCAAGTTGGGTACGCACCATCTTCACGCCACAAACCCGCCCATTGCCATTCACTTCAATGCTGACTGGCTGCAGATTGAATTGGAAATCTACACCTTCTTCACGCGAGTTTTTCACTTCGCGGCGTGAGCCCGGCATGTTCTCTTCATCACGGCGATAAGCACAGGTGACGTGGGAAGCGCCCTGGCGAATCGAGGTGCGCACACAGTCCATCGCCGTATCCCCGCCGCCCAGCACCACCACACGCTTGCCTTCCATTGAAATGTAAGGCTCATCTGGTTGTGCTTCGAAGCCCATCAATTGCTTGGTATTGGCAATCAGGAATGGCAGGGCATCGTAAACACCCGGCGAGTCTTCATTTTCCAATCCCCCGCGCATGGATTGGTAGGTGCCAACACCGAGGAAAACAGAGTCATACTCTGCCAGCAGGGCGTCCATGGTGATGTCTTTACCGACTTCCACGTTAAGCTGGAACTCAATACCCATCTCGGTGAAGATCGCACGGCGCTTAATCATTACCTCTTTTTCCAGCTTGAATGCCGGGATACCGAAGGTCAGCAACCCCCCGATCTCTGGGTGACGATCATAGACCACGGCTTTTACGCCGTTACGCGTCAGCACATCGGCACAGGCCAGTCCAGCCGGACCCGCCCCAATAATGGCGACACGTTTGCCGGTTGGCTGTACGTGTGACATATCGGGTTTCCAGCCCATCTCGATCGCTTTATCGCTGATATAGCGTTCGATGTTGCCAATGGTCACCGCGCCGAATTCATCATTCAGGGTGCAGGAACCTTCGCAAAGGCGATCCTGCGGGCAAACGCGCCCGCACACTTCCGGCAGGCTGTTGGTCTGATGAGCAAGATCGGCGGCTTCCATAATCCGGCCTTCGTTGGCCAGTTTCAGCCAGTTCGGAATATAGTTGTGGACCGGGCATTTCCATTCGCAGTAAGGGTTACCGCAGGAGATACAACGATCTGCCTGCGCTTTTGCCTGGGTTTCCGAGAACGGCTCATAAATTTCTACAAACTCAATTTTCCGGATTTTCAGCGGTTTTTTTGGCGGATCAACGCGCTGCAAATCGATAAATTGGTAAACGTTTTGACTCATCGCTAACCTCTTACTGCGCTTGTACCCGCAGCTCTGCTGCGGAACGACTACGGTGACCCAACAATGCTTTTACATCACTGGACTTCGGCTTGACCAGAGCGAATTTCGGTGCCCATTCTGGCCAGTTCGCCAGAATTTCCTCGCCCCGGCCTGAACCGGTCAACTGTACGTGTTCAGTGATCAGGCCGCGCAGATGTTCTTCATGAATTGCCAGTTGATCCACTTCCAGTACTTCTACCAGTTCCGGGTTAACGCGTTTGCGGAACTCGCCATCTTCATCCAGAACGTAGGCGAACCCACCGGTCATCCCTGCACCGAAGTTAACTCCGGTACGACCGAGCACGCAGACAATGCCGCCAGTCATGTATTCACATCCGTTATCACCAATGCCTTCCACGACGGTAATGGCTCCGGAGTTACGCACGGCAAAACGCTCACCGGCGCGGCCAGCGGCAAACAGCTTACCGCCGGTTGCGCCATACAGGCAGGTATTACCGATAATGCTGGCCTCATGGCTGCGGAAGGCCGAACCAACTGGCGGACGAACGGCGATGCGGCCACCGGCCATCCCTTTACCCACGTAGTCATTCGCATCACCGGTCAGCATCAGCTCTACGCCACCCGCGTTCCACACACCAAAGCTTTGACCGGCAGTCCCGGAGAAGTGGGCTTTGATCGGATCGCTTGCCAGACCCTGATCGCCATGTTTCTGGGCGATGGCACCAGAGAGCAATGCGCCAACGGAACGATCCGTGTTGCGGATATCGAAGTAGAACGTTTTGCTCTGGCGCGCTTCAATGTGCGGCTCAGCCTGTTCCAGCAGGGCTCTATTCAGCAAGCCTTTATCAAACGGTGGATTGTTCTCGGTACAGTAAAGCGCTTTGCCTGGGTGCGGCGTGGCGGTTTTCAGCATCGGCGAGAGATCCAGCTTGTTCTGCTTGGCGGTAAATCCATCCAGTTCCAGCAGCAAATCGGTACGGCCAATCAGGTCAACCAATTGGCTGATGCCCAGCTCTGCCATAATCTCGCGGGTTTCCCGGGCGATGAAGTGGAAGTAGTTGGTCACGCGTTCCGGCAGGCCGTGATAGTGATCGCGACGCAGTTTTTCGTCTTGCGTTGCTACGCCGGTTGCACAGTTATTGAGGTGGCAAATACGCAGGTATTTACAACCCAGCGCCACCATAGGGCCGGTACCGAAGCCAAAGCTTTCAGCACCCAAAATAGCCGCTTTGACAATATCAACGCCGGTTTTCAAACCGCCATCCACTTGCAGGCGGATTTTGTGACGCAGACCATTGGCAACCAGCGCCTGTTGCGTTTCAACCAGTCCCAGTTCCCACGGGCACCCGGCGTATTTCACCGATGACAGTGGGCTGGCGCCGGTACCGCCGTCGTAACCTGCAATCGTAATCAGGTCAGCGTAGGCTTTGGCAACCCCGGTCGCGATGGTGCCAACGCCCGGTTCAGACACCAGTTTGACCGAAATCATCGCTTTCGGATTGACCTGCTTCAGGTCAAAAATCAGCTGCGCCAGATCTTCGATAGAGTAGATATCGTGGTGCGGCGGCGGGGAGATCAGCGTAACGCCAGGCACGGAATAACGCAGCTTCGCGATGTACGGCGTCACTTTGTCACCCGGTAACTGACCGCCTTCGCCCGGTTTTGCACCCTGTGCAACCTTGATCTGAATAACGTCAGCACTCATCAGATAGGCCGGGGTAACACCGAAACGCCCCGAGGCAACCTGTTTAATCCGGGACACTTTGTTGGTGCCGTAGCGCGCAGGATCTTCACCGCCCTCACCGGAGTTGGAGTAGCCCCCGAGGCTGTTCATCGCTTCAGCCAGCGACTCATGCGCTTCCGGGCTCAAGGCTCCGATCGACATGGCGGCAGTGTCAAAACGTTTGAACAGGTTTTCAGCCGGTTCAACCTGATCGACGGGAATGGGGCCATTTTGCGGCTTAATCGCCAGCAGATCGCGTAAAGTCGAGACCGGGCGTTCGTTTACCAGTTTGGCATATTCCTGATAGTCGGCATATTCACCGCTCTGTACGGCTTTCTGCAACGTGCGCACGACATCCGGGTTGTACATGTGATATTCGCCACCATGGACGAATTTGAGCAGGCCGCCTTGTTCCAGCGGTTTGCGCTTCAGCCAGGCGCGTTTCGCCAGGTTTTGCAGATCCTGTTCGAAATCGGCGAAACTGGCACCACCGATACGGCTGACCACGCCCTGGAAGCAGAGATCGCTTAGTTCGCGGTGCAGACCCACCGCCTCAAACAATTTGGCGCAACGGTATGACGCGACTGTCGAGATGCCCATTTTGGACATGATCTTGTACAGCCCTTTATTGATGCCATTGCGATAGTTGAGCATCACTTCACGATATTTCTTGTCGATGACGTGGCCGTCGACCAGTTTGGCCAGCGTTTCATAGGCCAGATACGGGTAGATCGCCGTCGCACCAAAGCCAAGCAGCACGGCAAAGTGGTGGGGATCGCGGGCGCTGGCGGTTTCAACAATAATGTTGGCGTCGCAGCGCAGGTTTTTTTCTACCAGACGTGTCTGTATCGCACCGACCGCCATTGGTGCAGGCAGCGGGATACGGTTGGCGGCAATGGCGCGGTCAGAAAGCACCAGCAGCACGGCACCCTCACGAACTTTGCGTTCCGCTTCGTCACACAGTCCGCGAACAAACTGTTCCATGCCTTGTTCGGCCGGATCGTAGTTCAACTCCAGCGTTTCGGCGCGATAGTACTCGCCATCCAGCGTCGTCAACTGCTTGAAGTCGGAATAGAGCAGAATCGGTGATTTGAAGCTCAGGCGGTGCGCTTGCCCTTCGGCCTCACAGAACACATTCATTTCGCGACCAATACTGGTTGCCAGCGACATGACGTGTGCTTCACGCAGGGGATCGATCGGCGGGTTGGTCACCTGGGCGAACTGCTGGCGGAAGTAGTCATAAATCACCCGGGGACGGCTCGACAGCACGGCAAAAGGTGTGTCATCACCCATTGAGCCTGTCGCTTCCTGACCGTTTTCACCGAGCACACGCAAAATCTGATCCAGCTCTTCGCTGGTATAACCAAACTGCTTCTGGAAGGTTTCAAGCTCTGCGTCATCAAGATGGCGGCTGCCAACCTGATCATCTGGGAGATCCTCGAAAGGCACCAGACGTTGAACGTTCTTTTCCATCCACTCTTTATAAGGATGGCGGCTCTTCAGATCGTTATCCGTTTCCGCAGAATGCAGGATCTTCCCGCTGCGGGTATCGATAACCATCAGTTCACCAGGCCCCACGCGACCTTTCTCAACTACTTCATCGGGCTGATAATCCCAGATCCCGACTTCAGAGGCGCAGGTGATCAGTTTGTCTTTGGTGATCACGTAGCGAGCCGGACGCAGACCGTTGCGATCCAGGTTACAGGCGGCGTAACGTCCATCGGACATCACGATCCCGGCCGGGCCATCCCACGGTTCCATGTGCATCGAGTTGAAGTCGAAGAAGGCCCGCAGATCGCTGTCCATATCCGGGTTTTGCTGCCAGGCTGGCGGTACCAGCAGGCGCATGGCGCGGATCAGATCCATACCGCCACTGAGGAACAGTTCCAGCATGTTGTCCAGCGAACTGGAGTCCGAGCCGGTTTCATTCACAAAAGGCGCGGCATCATGCAGGTCGGGGATCAGCGGTGTTTTAAATTTGTAGGCGCGTGCGCGTGCCCATTGGCGGTTACCGGCAATGGTATTGATTTCACCGTTGTGCGCCAGGTAGCGAAACGGTTGCGCGAGTGGCCAGCGCGGCACGGTATTGGTTGAGAAGCGCTGGTGGAACAGGCAAATGGCCGACTCCAGACGCAGGTCAGCCAGGTCGAGATAAAAACGGGGCAGATCCGCTGGCATACACAGACCTTTATAGATCGTGACCAGATTGGAAAAGCTGCACACATAGAAGTCATTATCGGTGACGCGTTTTTCGATACGGCGGCGAGCCATATACAGGCGACGTTCCATGTCACGCGGACGCCAGCCAGCAGGCGCGTTGACAAAAATCTGTTCAATACGAGGCAGGGAGGAGAGTGCTATTTCACCGAGAACATCCGGGTTGGTCGGTACTTCACGCCAGCCAACAATCGACAGCGTTTCATTCTGCAGTTCTTCTTCCACAATGCGGCGGCTTGCGCGGGCTTCTTCTTCATCTTTGCTGAGGAAGATCATTCCCACGGCATAATTCTTGGCTAAACGCCAACCACGTTCTTGTGCAACCATTCGGAAGAAACGGTCAGGTTTTTGTAGTAACAGGCCACAGCCGTCGCCAGTTTTGCCATCGGCAAGAATTGCGCCACGGTGTTGCATGCGGGCCAGTGCGTGTATGGCTGTTCGCACTACCTTGTGGCTAGGTTCGCCTTCTATGTGGGCGATCAGGCCGAAACCACAGTTGTCCTTCTCTTGGGATGCATCGTACAACATATCGTGAACCTCCCCAGGCTCTGTGCGACTCTCACAACCGACTGCGACAGGCATATCTCAGGGGCGATGGCCGTAATACTTCAGTATGGGTATAGATACTGAGGATTATCAACCTTACGCCCTCGTCAATTACCTCTCGTGATGGCGATCACAAGTATTGGATGACTTGTTTTATGAGGGAGTCTTCAATAACTGCATAAATATGACGAGACACGTGCCCGTCCAGAAAGCTTCCAGCGGATATCCAACTTAGCGAGAAAGGGGGAATAGGTCAAATATGAGTTTAAGAGAGATAATTTAGTTATTAATTGACATTAACTTATTGAAAATAATTAATTTTAACTCGTTTTGAGTGGCTTGTAACCCAAATGTTACATTCGCAGAAATGTGAGCTGTCTCACTATAGTGAACGGGTCTAATCTCTGCACCATGCTAGTGCGAGCATTAATAGCAGCATTATCTGCTGTTTATCACCCATTGTGTATGGTTTGTTACTGTTTTTCACTACGTAAATTTAACGAATGACGAAGAGAACGTAATAAGAATTATTCATCATTGTAAAAGTGATTTTATTCTCACTAATTTTGAATAATTATGCGGTTAGGAAAGCTTCGAAGGAGGGTTTGATCCTGGTCATCGCGGGAAAAGCCCATAACCTCTAGGCTCTTGGCCTTTTGGATCAGGCCGGAACAAGATTATGCAATTACCCCAATTAGTCAATATGTTTGGCGGCTATCTGCAACGGCGCTATGGCGAGAAAGTCCACAAGCTGACGCTGCATGGCGGGTTCAATTGCCCTAATCGCGATGGCACCCTGGGACGTGGTGGCTGCACGTTCTGTAATGTCTCGTCTTTTGCCGATGAAAACATGCAACAGCAGAGTATTGCAGATCAACTGATTTCTCAGGCGAGCAAGGTGAATCGTGCCAAACGTTATCTGGCCTATTTTCAGGCTTACACCAGCACTTATGCCGAAGTCTGTACGTTGCGCAATATGTACCAGCAGGCGCTTGAACAGGCCGAGATGGTCGGATTGTGCGTAGGCACCCGCCCCGATTGCGTGCCTGAAGCCGTGCTGGATCTGCTCTGCGACTACCAGCAACAGGGCTATGAAGTGTGGCTTGAACTGGGTCTGCAAACTGCACATGACAAAACGCTGAAACGAATAAACCGCGGCCATGATTTTGCCAGTTACCACAAAACGACCCAATTGGCGCGGGCGCGTGGATTGAACGTCTGCTGCCATTTGATTGTTGGCTTGCCGGGTGAAGGGCACCAGCAAGTGATGGAGACCTTGCAGCGGGTTCTGGCAACGGGTGTTGATGGCATAAAGTTGCACCCTTTGCACATTGTGACTGGCAGCACCATGGCAAAGGCGTGGCAGGCGGGTCGTTTGCCCGAACTCCCTTTGGCGGAATATACCACTATTGCGGGTGAAGTCATCCGTCACACCCCAAGCGATATTATCTATCACCGCATCTCTGCCAGCGCCCGCCGTCCAACGTTGTTGGCACCATTATGGTGCGAGAACCGCTGGACGGGGATGGTGGAAGTCGGGCGATATCTTATTGAACATGGCGGGCAGGGGTCGGCACTGTCACCCGGGGCGCACTATCATCCTGAATCCGTCATCATCCCTGCTCCACCCTAATCTGACCGAATGATTCAGGTTGTCTCCCTACAAAGTTTGATTCTTTTGCACACTTCCCGGATTGCCGCCTCATCTCTTTGCGGTTTTACGGTATTATTTATCCGAGTCTATCTGAAGGGAGCCTCTATGAAGCAGATCCGGGCCTTGGCCCAGTACTACGTTGATTTAATGGTAAAACTGGGGTTGGTGCGGTTTTCGCTGCTGCTGGCTTCTGCGCTGGTAGTGTTGGCGATGATTGTGCAGATGGCTGTCACCATGCTGTTGCGTGGTGAAGTCGAAAGCATTGATGTGGTGCGCTCGATATTCTTTGGGCTGCTAATTACCCCGTGGGCGGTCTATTTTCTCTCCGTGGTGGTTGAGCAATTGGAAGAGTCCCGTCAGCGACTGTCACGACTGGTTGACAAGCTTGAAGAGATGCGTCATCGCGATCTTGAGCTTAATCATCAGCTTACCGAGAATATCTCCCAGCTTAATCAAGAGATTGCTGACCGTATCAAAGCAGAGGAAGCCCGTCTTGCCGTCGTGGATAAACTCAAAGAGGAGATGGGGCATCGCGAACAGGCGCAGATCGAGTTGAGTCAGCAATCGGCGTTGTTACGCTCTTTTCTTGATGCGTCGCCGGATCTGGTTTATTACCGCAATGAAGATAAAGAGTTCTCTGGCTGCAACCGGGCAATGGAGTTGTTGACCGGAAAGAGTGAAAAACAGTTGATTGGCCTGACGCCAAACGATGTTTATGCGCCCGATATTGCTGAAAAAGTTGTGGAAACCGATGAAAAAGTATTCCGCCACAACGTGTCGCTCACCTACGAACAGTGGCTGGTCTATCCGGATGGCCGCAAAGCCTGTTTTGAACTGCGTAAAGTCCCTTTTTACGATCGCGTCGGTAAACGACATGGGTTGATGGGGTTTGGACGCGATATAACGGAGCGTAAGCGATACCAGGACGCGCTGGAGAATGCGAGCAGGGACAAGACGACTTTCATCTCAACGATCAGCCACGAGCTTCGTACGCCGCTTAATGGCATCGTGGGACTGAGTCGTATCCTGCTGGATACCGAACTTGACGATGAACAACTCAAATACCTGAAAACCATCCATGTCAGCGCCATCACCCTCGGTAATATTTTCAATGACATTATCGAGATGGACAAACTGGAGCGCCGCAAGGTACAACTCGATAATCAGACAATTGATTTTACAGGTTTTATGGCCGACCTGGAGAACCTTTCGGGGCTTCTTGTCCAGCCTAAAGGCTTGAAACTGGTGATGGAACCCCATTTGCCGCTGCCACAGAAAGTGATTACTGACGGTACCCGCCTGCGCCAAATCCTGTGGAATCTGATTGGCAACGCGGTGAAGTTTACGCAAAAAGGCCAGATTACGGTGCGCGTCTGGCGCGAGGAAAAAGATCGGCTGCGCTTTGAAGTGGAAGATTCAGGTATGGGGATCCCGCAGGATGAGCAGGATAAAATCTTTGCCATGTATTATCAGGTTAAGGATCAGCGCGGTGGCAAGCCTGCCACAGGAACCGGCATCGGGCTGGCCGTGTCGAAACGGCTGGCGCAGAGCATGGGCGGTGATATTACGGTCTCCAGCAGCATGGGTCATGGCTCCTGTTTCACGCTGACCATTACCGCACCCGGTGTGGATGAAGAGCCAGCCATCGAGCAAGCAAAAGAGTTGCCACTGCCAGCGCTGCATGTGCTGCTGGTGGAAGACATCGAACTGAACGTGATTGTCGCTCGCTCCGTGCTGGAGAAACTGGGCAACAGTGTCGACGTGGCAATGAACGGTCATGATGCGCTGGCGATGTTCGATCCAGACGAATATGACCTGGTGTTGCTGGATATCCAGCTACCGGATATGACCGGGTTGGATATTGCGCGCCAGGTGCGTGAGCAATACGCTGGCAAAGCGCTGCCACGCTTGGTTGCGTTGACGGCTAACGTACTGAAAGACAAAAAAGAATATCTGGACGCAGGAATGGATGACGTGCTGAGCAAGCCGCTTTCCGTACCTGCACTAACGGCGATGATCAAGCAGTTCTGGGATCAGCAGCCACGGCATGCAGTGCAAAAACAGGATCATAAAATTATGCAAACGAATGAGTCTCTACTTGATGTTGTGATGCTTGATCAGTATCTGCAACTGGTTGGGCCCTCTCTGATTCATCAAAGCCTTGATATCTTCGAACAGGTGATGCCAGCCTACCTGGCCGTGCTGGATTCGAATATGACGGCGCGTGACCAGAAAGGCATTACGGAAGAGGCCCATAAAATCAAGGGTGCCGCAGGTTCAATAGGATTGAAGCACTTGCAGCAAGTGGCACAACAGATCCAGACGCCTTCGCTACCAGCATGGTGGGACAACGTTCAGGAATGGATTGATGAGTTGAAGCAGGATTGGCGTCACGATGTACAAGTGTTGCGTGATTGGGTTGCAGAAGCAGAAAGTGACAAAAGCTGAAAAAAATGACCCCGACCGAGGCCGGGGTGCGCGAATACTGCGCCAACACCAGGGAAATCGTTAACCCGCGAATGATTCTAAGGGTTTTGGTTTTCGCAGGTTTTGGAAGTTCTTTTCAACATTACCAAGAACAACATAGCAAATGTAATCGCTGTTGTTACAGGATTCATTAAAATGTGTGATGTAGATTAGTCTTTATTTATACAAAACTTCAAGCAGTTGTTTTAGGAAAGTGAGAGAGAAAGACATGAATCGTGTCGGCATTGTCTTAAGTGGAGGTGGGTTTCTGCACAGTTCAGAGGCCCATGAAGCAGTACTCACTTTGCGGTCTCTGGAGCATGCAGGAGCCACTGTGGTCTGCTTCGCTCCAGAGGAGATCCAACTTGCTGTTATTAATAACATAACGGGCGAGGAAATTACGGGTTTCCGCAGGGTATTTAATGAGTCGGCAAACCTTGTAAAAGGTGCGGTTTTACCGCTCTCTATTGCCGATCCCGCGCGATTGGATGCGTTGATTATACCCGCTGGAACTGACACCATAAAAATTCTTAGCGGAGTGGCTAGCAACACTGCTAAAAATTGGGTTGATGCCGATTTAACCCAGCTTACGCGAGAAATGCATAAGCAGGGTAAACCAATCGGTTGCGTGGGCGTAGCTTCAACATTAATCCCTCTGATGCTCGGCCAGGGGATCAGATTGACGCTTGGGAATGATCCCGATAGCGCGGAACTCATTGATGCGTTGGGCGCAGAGCACGTTGTTTGTCCGGCTAACGATGTTGTTATCGATTTTGAACGCCAAATTATCAGCACGCCTGGCTACCTGCATACGGACGATATTACTTTAGTTACAGCAGGAATTGATAAGCTGGTAGCACGTATTTTGAGTTGGAGCGCATGAACAATAAAAATATAAAAGTGATCATTTCACGCTTTTTGCGCATCCTCCGTCTGGGGCTGATGACCATTCTCGGCATTTGGATCGCGGGTATCCTGTTGTTTTCATTCTTGCCGGTACCTTTTTCTGCCGTTATGGTCGAGCGCCAGATTGGGGCATGGCTGAGCGGTGATTTTTCTTACGTTGCCCACTCTGACTGGGTATCAATGGATGATATTGCACCGGCGATGGCGTTGGCCGTTATGGCGGCAGAGGATCAGAAATTTCCAGAACATTGGGGATTTGACGTTGAAGCGATTCAGTCAGCGCTTTCGCACAACGAACGCAATGAACATCGAATTCGGGGTGCATCGACACTTTCCCAACAAACGGCAAAAAATCTTTTCTTGTGGGATGGACGGAGTTGGCTGCGCAAAGGGCTGGAAGCGGGCCTGACTGCCGGTATTGAAGTTGTATGGACCAAGCGCCGGATTCTGACCGTCTATCTGAATATTGTCGAATTCGGGGATGGGGTATTCGGTGTGGAACAGGCGGCCCAGCATTTCTTCCATAAACCAGCCAGTCGCCTTACCCGTTCCGAGGCCACATTACTGGCCGCCGTTTTACCCAATCCCCATCAATTCAAGGTCAATGCACCGTCGGGTTACGTTCTGCGTCGTCAGCAATGGATTCTGCGTCAGATGAGCCAGTTGGGCGGTGACGACTTCTTGCAACAACACGGTCTCAAGTAGCTTTTTTGAAATAACTATTCTGACGTCATTATTCTGATACCGAGCAAAAGAAAAAGGCGCGATGACTAATCGCGCCTATAACCCATCGCGCCTATAACCCATCACGCCTTTGCTGACTGAAAGACGTTTACTTCACGTAGGTAAATGCCGTGGTGACATGTTTTACGCCACTGATCTGACTGGCAATTTGTGCTGCAGATTGTCCTTCCTGTGGTGTCACCAGACCTAACAGGAAGACCTCGCCATTTTCTGTCGTCACTTTGACGTTTGAGGATTTGACCGAATCACTGGTCAGGATCTGTGAGCGGACTTTAGTGGTGATCCAGGTATCGAGCGAGGCCGTCCCCAGACTGACCGGCGTCCCTTTACGGATCTCGTTATACACTTCAGCCGCACCATCAACGCCCATCGTTATCTGTTTGGCGCGACTGGCGAGTTCTGTCGTAGGCGCCTGGCCTGTCAGCAGAACTTTACCCTGATACGCCGTGGCAACGATTCGAGCCTCAGCTTTCAGTTGTTGATCTTTGCTAATTGCATTGCTTACGCGTGCTTCCAGCGTGCCGTCGTCGACCTGGGTTCCGACGCTCCGTGGATCAGTCGCCGTTTTTGTAGCAACAGCAGCGCTTCCTACGACCACTGCGCCAACGCAACCTTGTAACATCATGGCACTGAACAGCAGTACCAATGCGGAACGAACCTTCATCTGAGCTCCTTAAAAGTCTGGCTAGCCAGGCTATTTTACTTGTCATTTGGGGTCTGAGCATGGCCATGAAAGGGTGCTTTGTGCCATTGGCCGTCTAAACGTCATTGCCGATAACCCATGAAACACGTCACTATCACCCCATGCACGTAGGTTCCAGTTTCTATATGTCGTTCTCGTCCACTCTTCTCATAATCAAGTGCCGGTTTTAAGCATCCTGATGTGGGAACAGCGTATTATCAATCAGATCACAGAGGCAGTTAACCGTGAGCATGTGCATCTCTTGAATGCGCGCGCTACGGTGGGATGGGATACGGATTTCCACATCCTGCTGCCCCAACAAACCGGCCAATTCCCCGCCATCATAACCTGTCAGTGCGACAATCGTCATATCGCGTGTCACCGCAGCCTCGACCGCCTTCACAATATCACGGCTATTGCCGCGAGTGGAAATAGCGAGCAAAACATCGCCAGCATGACCCAGGGCGCGTACTTGCTTGGCATACACTTCGTCGTGCAAGCGATCGTTGGTAATGGCGGTCAACACCACGTTATCGGCACTGAGTGCAATGGCGGGCAGACTTGGGCGTTCGGTTTCATAACGATTTATCATGCTGGCGGCAAAGTGCTGGGCATTGGCAGCAGACGTTCCATTACCGCAGCAAAGGATTTTATTGCCATTCAGCAGGGATTGAACCAGCGTCATTGCGGCTCTGGAAATGGCATCGGGTAAGGCTTCTGCTGCCGCAATCTGAGTTTGAATGCTCTCAGTGAAGCAGGCTTTTATTCTATCCAGCACGTTGATTTAATCCACTCAGTCATGTGTCCGGTTGCACGTTAACACAAGCAGTACACCAGTAAAAAATATCAATCCGCATTGAATGCATTAGGCAACCATTCTAGCTGGTTGCCGGTAATGGCCAATACATCAAAACGGCAAGATGATGTGTCAAAACTCATATTATTCAGGGAGAGCCAGACATTGGCAGCGTGTAGTAAACGCCGTTGCTTGCGGAAGGTAACACTGGCGGCGGCACCACCAAAAGTATCATTACGCCGATAGCGCACTTCAACAAAAACCCAGGTTTGCCTGTCCCGCATAATCAAATCCAGTTCCCCACCACGCACGGTAACATTTGCAGCGACAAATCGCATGCCTGCTTGCTCAAGATAGCGCCGCGCCCGCATTTCATGGACTGCCCCTATGTGCTGTTTGGCAGACGTCCGTTTTTCCATGCAACACATCCTGTGCAGGTGGGGCAGATCGCGGGGAAGCGCTGGTCATCTTCCCCGCGAGGATACTGAAAAACTTATGATGCTGGAACCAGCGAACCCTGACGGTATTGCAGCCACGGCAGTTTACGGTGAATGACGCAATCGTCATTGGCGCTGAGTTCACCAGTGGATCCAGTGAGTTGGAAGCCAGGTATTTGGCGCATTTCAGCAAAATGACTGGCCAGTGCCCAGGAGTCCATGCCCATTGCATACAGACGAACCAGGGAGTAGTCATTTTTGAACTGCGCGCTGGCTTGCTGCATAAGTTGTGGGTTTGCACCGGCGAGCAGTGGAATATCACTGAACTGCAGACCTTCCATTTCCAGACGATAATCCGGACCCGCACCGGCCTGATAGCTGCGCGAACTGGCGAACAGCGCTGGTTTGGATCGTGAATTGGTAGACATATCAATCATTGGCTTAATCAGCGTCATCTCATCTTGGGTGGCGACAATATAAACCGCATCAATTTTTCCGGACTGGACTGAGGATGATGAACTGGTGATTTGCTCGTCACTTGGTGGAGCCGGGATAGTAATGCCACCGATAGTGACACCCTGCGCTTGCGCCGGTGCGGTCACATTTGTTGTCACAACCACTGGCGTACCTGAAAGGCGGATGCCTGCACCGCTGTTGATGGCCTGTTTCAACTCACCCGTGGAACCAAAACCTTGCTGAAGAACGGTTTGTCCACCCTGTTTCTGCCATTCATCGGCAAAAGCCTTGGCGATGCGATCGCCGAAGCTGCCACGCGGTGCCAGTACCAGCGGCATTTGCTTGTGCTGTGACCAGATATGACGGGCAGCGTCGCGCGCCTCATCTTCAGGTGACAGGGCAAAATAACAGATATTGGGGCTGTTTTTTACTGTCTCTGGCTGATTCAGCGCCAGAATATTGAGTGGTGTCTGGATACCGGACAACTGTTCGACATTACTTTTCAGCAATGGACCGACAATCAGTGTCGCGCCATCTTTCTGCGCTTGCTCAAGCAGGGCAGGCAGTGGCTGACTGGAGGTATCGTAAACTTTCACCTGCGCATGGCTAACCGGTGTTGCGACCGGAGCCGGTATGGCTGGAGCCGCAACCGCAGCAGCCGGAACCGCTGCATTTTCTACGGGAACTGCAGACGGACTGACAACAGCATTGGGGTCGTCAGGGTTTGCTGGCACTGCTGCTGGAGCAACTGCTGTCGAGTTGGGATCCTGTCCTACAGGTTGGGTTGGAGCCGCTACGGTCGTTGGAATACCGTTTTGTGCCGCATTGAAACCCTGCTGAATTGCGTTGGCAAACACCTGCGCCTGACCATTCATTGGCAAGAACAGGGCGATATTCGAAGTGGAGGCTTGCTGGAAATTCAGCACCTGGTTCAATTGGCTCGGCAAGCTCTTGGCCGCCGGGTTTTGCGGATAACGCGTCTGCCAATCTTTTATGCCGACTTTCAGCAGATTGGGATCCTGATTGTTATCCTGATAAATGCGCAGCAGATCGAGCCAACCTTGGAGCACGTTCTCGTTGGCATTGATGACCAGCGAGTTCAGATCCTGTGGGGTAAGCTGAATCAGCGCTGCCCAGGTTTTATCAATATTGTCCTGATGCGCCTGTGCGTTCAGCAGCGGTTCCTGCCCGATATACGCACGAATCAGGCTCAGACCGGATTTACCGGGGTTCGCATCAATCTGCGCCTGGTAGTAGCGGACTTTCTGATTGGCTGACAGGGCATTGGGGTCGAGTTTTTCCAGCGTCGCATTGGCTGCATTGTTGTCTTTTTGCGCAACTTGCAACTCTGCAGTCAGCAGTTGTTGTTCCTGCCGTTGGACATCACTCAGCGCTTGCGGTAGCGTGCCAAGCTGTTCGGCAGCCTGAGGGACTTTCCCTTCTTTCAACAGGGCACGAATGGCGAGTAATTGCCAGTCAGCCTTGTTATCATCGCTGCTTTGCTGCAACTGTTGCAGATAATAATCAGAGCCTGCTGTGGCCTCGTCCTGAATATTTCCCGGCGGTGTCTGTGGTGCCTGACTCGGACAACCAGCAAGAAAAAGAGCGGCCAGAATAATAGGCACCAGTCGCCCTGCATGGGTACGAACAATAGTTGAGGAAAGCATACTGTATCCAGTGATGTTTTTTTCAAGATGCTCAATATTAAATCGGCAATCCGGATGAAACAATGAATCAACACGATCAAGCAGTGATTTCTGCATCAACGCTCTATGTTGTGCCCACTCCCATCGGTAATCTGGGAGATATTACCCAGCGGGCATTGGCCGTCCTGCAAGGCGTTGACCTGATTGCTGCAGAAGATACGCGCCATACGGGTTTGTTGTTACAACATTTTGCGATAAATGCGCGTCTCTTCGCACTCCATGATCATAATGAACAGCAAAAAGCAGACCAACTCATAGCAAAACTGCAGGAAGGTCAAAGTATAGCGTTGGTTTCAGATGCAGGTACGCCGTTAATTAACGATCCTGGCTACCATCTGGTTCGCCGTTGTCGTGAGGCCGGTATCCGCGTGGTGCCTTTACCGGGCGCTTGTGCCGCTATCGCAGCACTTTCAGCGGCGGGTATCGCCTCAGACCGTTTCTGCTATGAAGGCTTTTTGCCAGCTAAAACCAAAGCGCGCAAGGATACGCTACAGGCTCTGATAGAGGAACCTCGCACGCTGATCTTTTATGAATCAACCCACCGTCTGCTGGAAAGTTTGCAGGACATGGTGGACGTTCTCGGCCCGGATCGCTATGTGGTTCTGGCGCGTGAATTGACCAAAACCTGGGAGTCCATTCACGGTGCGCCAGTGGGTGAACTCCTGGCGTGGGTGTTGGAGGATGAAGTCCGCAAACGTGGTGAAATGGTGCTGATTGTCGAAGGGCATAAAGTGGATCACGAGGCGCTGCCAGCCGAAGCATTACGGACATTGGCCTTGTTGCAGAAAGAGTTACCATTGAAAAAAGCTGCCGCGCTGACGGCTGAAATTCATGGCGTGAAGAAGAATTCGCTCTATCGTTACGCGCTGGACCAGCAGGAAAGCGATTAAAAACCCGTTGCCTGCCGTTCTTGATGCAATGTCACCGCAAAGGATGACATTTGGATCAAAGTATCCTATTATCCGCGCCGGAGTTGACCAGACAGTCGCCGCTTCACTGCCGTCCCTTTCGGGGGAGACAGGTGGAGGGGAGGAAAGTCCGGGCTCCATAGGGCAGGGTGCCAGGTAACGCCTGGGGGGCGCAAGCCTACGACAAGTGCAACAGAGAGCAAACCGCCGATGGCCTACGCAAGTGGGATCAGGTAAGGGTGAAAGGGTGCGGTAAGAGCGCACCGCGCGGCTGGCAACAGTTCGTGGCATGGTAAACTCCACCCGGAGCAAGGCCAAATAGGGGTTCGCATGGTACGGCCCGTACTGAACCCGGGTAGGCTGCTTGAGCCAGTGAGCGATTGCTGGCCTAGACGAATGACTGTCCACGACAGAACCCGGCTTACCGGTCAACTCCCTCAATAAATGAAGCCCGTGTAACGAGAGTTACACGGGCTTTCTTTTTGCTGCGCGTTTATCCGCGCTTAACGTTTTTTTATTGCTTTGCAGGTGGCTTTTGCTCGTTTGATTCACGTCTCTTGAAAATTACTGACTGCCTATACCGGCAGATCGATCAGCAGTGCGCGTAAGGGCGAGTCTGCGACAACCATTAATTGCTGCTCCTGATGAAGGAATGCCCCATCGCCACAGGTCAGATGCTGTTTCTCATCACCTGAAGTACTGATTGCCTGAACGGTACCGTGAATGGATTGCAGGTACGCACGGGGGCCATTGATTGTCAGCGTTTTTGTTTCGCCAGCATCCAGTTCCAGATGATGGATCCACACCTGCTGACGTAACTGCAAACTGCCCTGTGCGCCATCGGGTGAGGCCAGCAGACGATAACTTTCGTCACCGAGAGTCAGACGCTGAATGAGCTCATTTTCACGCTCGGGACAGGCATCCAGCCACAGTTGCATGCGCGTCAGCGGGATGTCCTGACTCACATTCTGCTCACTGTAGGCCACGCCCTGCTGGGTGGATAGCAATAAGGCATCGCCAGCACCAGCCCGTAAATGGTTGCCTTCGCTGTCGCGGTATTCCGCTTCGCCCTGCAAAATCAGGTTCAAAATATCCACGCGAGGATAGCTGCGCGGTTGAAGACTGGCACCTGGTGCCAGAATCTCCTGGTTCAATACCCGCAAAGAGGCATATCCCATCAGGTTCGGGTCGAAGTAGTGTCCGAAGGAAAATGTGTAGCGTGCCTGAAGCCAACCAAAGTCTGCTTTTCCGCACTGTTTTGCTGTTCTGCATGTGATCATGACAATGTTGGCTCTTATAAATTGATACACAAATGGTAAGCGTCTGGACGCGGGATTGTTAGCCAGTTAATCTGGTCGCTATATTCAAATTTCCTGACAGAGAAAAAACATGGCCAGAGATCGGGCGTTAACACTGGAAGCGCTGCGAGTAATGGATGCTATAGACCGACGTGGCAGTTTTGCTGCCGCTGCTGATGAGCTTGGACGCGTACCCTCAGCATTGAGCTATACGATGCAGAAATTGGAAGAGGAGCTTGATGTGGTGCTTTTTGACCGCTCAGGCCATCGCACAAAGTTCACCAACGTAGGCCGGATGCTGCTGGAGCGTGGACGGGTATTGCTCGAAGCCGCCGACAAACTGACCACCGATGCCGAAGCATTGGCAAGAGGGTGGGAAACGCACATCACTATCGTTTGTGAAGCCTTATCCCCGGCCACACAGTTGTTCCCACTGATTGAAAAACTGGCGCTGAAAGCCAATACGCAGGTGTCGTTGCTCACTGAGGTTCTGGCGGGCGCCTGGGAGCGGTTGGAGCAGGGACGGGCGGATATTGTGATCGCACCGGATATGCATTTCCGCTCTTCTTCTGAGATCAACAGCCGAAAGTTGTACAAAGTGATGAGCGTCTACGTGGCGGCACCGGGACATCCGATTCATCAGGAGCCGGAGCCTTTGTCTGAGATTACCCGGGTAAAATACCGCGGTATTGCGGTTGCGGATACTGCCCGCGAACGCCCGGTATTGACGGTGCAATTACTGGACAAACAGCAACGGCTGACGGTCAGCAGCATTGCCGAGAAACGCCAGGCTTTGCTGGCCGGATTAGGTGTGGCGACCATGCCCTATTCCATGGTGGAAAAGGATATCACCGAGGGCCGTCTGCGGGTGGTCAGCGCGGAATTTAGCAATGAGAACGACATTATCATGGCGTGGCGACGCGACAGCATGGGTGAGGCCAAAGCGTGGTTCCTGCGTGAGATCCCCCGCCTGTTCAGCCGTCATCAGCAGTAAGCACATGGCGAAAAATCCTCCCCGTAACCCGTCCTGCAACTCGAATTATTTAGGGGATATCTGTGTACGGGAGGATTTTTTATCAGGCGAAGCGGATATCCCTGCCGTGTTCGGCGAGTAAATCCTGGTCAGGCCCCACTGAAATGATCCCGGTTGGATTGATCGTGGCGTGACTGCGATAGTAGTGATTACGGATATGCGCGAAGTTTACCGTGTCTTCAACGCCTGGCAGTTGATAGATATCGCGCAGAAAACCATAAAGATTCGGATAGTCACTGATGCGGTGCAGATCGCATTTGAAGTGGGTGACATAAACGGGATCGAAGCGAACCAGCGTGGTCCAGAGCCGCAGATCGGCTTCTGTAAGTTGACTGCCCGTCAGATATCGACGCTGGTCAAGAATCTTCTCCAACCGCGCCAAAGCGGAAAATACATCCCCAACCGCCTCATCATAAGCTTCCTGACTGGTGGCAAAACCGGCTTTGTAGACGCCGTTATTCACCAGCGGATAAATCCAATCGTTGAGATCATCAATTTCTGCTCGCAACGCCAGAGGATAATAGTCCCCAGCACGCGCGCCTACCGCGTCGAAAGCGCTATTGAACATGCGGATGATATCGGCAGATTCATTACTGACGATAGTCTGCTGCTGTTTGTCCCACAGCACCGGTACAGTAACCCTGCCGGTGTAGTCCTGCTGGGCATGCAGATAGAGTTCAAACAGATAATCGTGGTGATAGAGATCGTCACCTGTGGCGTCAGGGAAGTCGGTGCCAAACGTCCAGCCGTGATCCAGCATTAATGGATGTACTACGGAAACCGGGATGATTTTTTCCAGTCCTTTGAGTTTTCGCATCAGCAAAGTGCGATGAGCCCAGGGGCAGGCGAGGGAAACATACAAATGATAACGATCTTTTTCTGCCCTGAAACCCTCACGCCCGTGAGGACCGGCTTGCCCATCGAGAGTGACCCAATTGCGGAATTGTGATGTGGAGCGCTTGAAGTGACCGCCGGTCGACTTGGTGTCATACCAGGTGTCATGCCAGATACCGTCGACTAATTGTCCCATGAAATTCTCCTTTCACCATTGAAGTATTGAGGATAAACGAGACAGGGGCGAGAGTGATATACAGTATAACTGTTTCACTCTTGCCCCTGTGATAAGTGTAGCGCTAATTGCTCAAATGGTTTTTTACCATTTCTTGTTCAGCAGACGATCGAGGCTGAATCCACCTGGACCCGCTACGCTCAGAACCAGGAAACCACCCGCGATAGAGAAATTCTTCATAAACATCATCTGGTTTACGCCTTCCGCAAAGTTGCTGTGGAAGAGCAGCGCCGTCAACACGGTGAAGATAGCGGTAATCAGCGCCGTGGTGCGGGTCAGGAAGCCAAACAGAATTGCCAGGCCACCACCAAATTCAAGAAGAATGGTCAACGGCAGCATAAATCCAGGCACACCCATGGCCTGCATGTACTGTTGAGTACCCGCATAACCTGCACCCATTTTCCCGTAACCGGCCACGATAAACAGAATCGGCATCATAATGCGTGCGATAAGTAAGCCGGTATCTTCTAATTTTTTCATCATTTGCTCCAAAGTAATTAACGGGTCATGTGCCGTAAAATTTGAGGGACAAACGCCGGTATTAGCGGCCTCTGTTCCTGTGTCTGTGCGATGGAGCAGATACTAATGCGAAACCTTTCAGCTTGTTAGCGAGTAATACTGTCGTTTTAATTCAAAAAATCTGATGGCTGAAAAATGTCTGTATAAATCACAGGCAGAATAAGGGGCCAGGGTGGGAATGGTAGAGGGTGGGGACGAAGAAAAACGGTAGTCAGTGATGACTACCGTACATTAAAGGTGCGACGGAAAAGTTTGACGGTTCCCCAGATGCCAACGGCGCGTCTGGCCCAACGAACAACTTTGCTGGGATGACGGACACCGTAGACAGCCAGCAGGCTGGAACCCACGATGAGGTATTTCTTCATGTCGACAATTTTAAGCCAGCCACGATCAATAGAGGCCGTGGCTCTGAGCCACTCCTTACGGCTGGCGGAGAGATCCAACCGCTGTTGGATAATCATCTCCATTAGACGTGTTTTTTCTCGTTGCCGCGCACTCTGGCTCATTTTTTATCATCCTCGAGAAGAGAACGATCAATTTCCAGTTGCTTGCGCGTGACGCTCAGCAAGGTTGTGCGTCTGGCTTTTGACAGGGTCCAGATTATCCCAACCAGGGCCAGAAAAAGTAATATCGCGGTTGTTATACCGACCGCCATCAAGCGATCGGCCGGATCAATGGCCCAGAATGCCAGAATCAGCAAACTCATCAGGCCAAAGGCCAGGAACAACAAGGTTATGCCGGTCATCATCAATAACTGGATAAGGTTGTTTTTTTCCTCTTCCAATTCGACAACGGCCAGGCGCAACCGTGTTTCCACCATACCGACCATGATGGTCACAATGCGGTGGGCGATATCCAGGATCCCTCTGGCGGGACCCTGTGATGGTTGCTGGTGATCGGCCATTATCAGCGGCGTGCCAGCAGAACGCCCAGCACAACACCGACAGCTGCACCGATTCCCACGCCTGTCCACGGGTTATCATGCACATAAGTGTCTGCACGGTCGGCAATCACTTTGGACTGATCGGCAATCTTTTCGCCTGTATCGGTCAGGCGAATCCGCGTCTCTTTCAGCGCACTTTCCGCTTTGCTACGCAGTTTGTCCAACTCAGCCTTGGGTTTGTCCGTGGAGGTTTTCAGGACCTCTTCCAGAGTATCGGCCAGTGACTTCAATTCAGCGCGTAAATTCTCAGAGGTTCTATCTTGTGCCATGAGGTAACTCCTTAGCTTTTAGAGAGACGGACTTTTAACATAGCGGATTTTCCGGCATGCGCAAATGCGATTAGTCTGGATGATTCTGCTGACTTTACTGCACATTACTGGATAAATCCGATGTCGCTCGATCTCCAGCAGCAATGCCACCGGAGAAAAATTTATTGGGCGCTGGCCTCTTTCAACTCTTGCTCAGCCTCGTCCAGTTTTTCCTGCTTGTTGGCGATTTTATCGCTTTTACCCGTTTCCTTTGCTTCTGCCAGCTCTTGCTTGCGTTTGGCGACTTCTTGCTGCTTTTCAGCAATTCTCTTTTGCCGATCTGCTTCGAGACCTGCATCTGTACAGTTGTTTACTACTTCGCGGAGAGCCGTTTCCAGGCCGGCGACTCTATGGCTGCTCCCATGTTTTTTAGCATAATCAATCTGTTGCTGAATATCTTGCTGCTTGGCAGCACAGCCCCCAGTGGTAGGCGCGGCGAAAGTCGCCGTAGAGAAAGCAATAATCGGAAGGATAAACAACCACGAAGGACGTAACGTCATAAACAGATTCCTTTTGTTCAGGCAAAAAATATCAGCGCCTAAATTTCCATACTGCCAAAAAGGCAAATTATGATGCAGCGTTATAGCTACCCCTCTAAGCATAGTCGCAAATCATGGTTTACCCAAATTTCAAGGCATTAACGGGTCAACGTTACCGGTGGACAACAACGTGGGGCGAACAAAAAAGGCGCCTCGGCGCCTTTTCAAAAGGGGACGTAGTGCATAAAGCTACCCCATTTTTTCCTGATCGCGGGTGAGCTTCCGGACCCAATTGATCGATTCCACAGCGTTGCATTGCGACACGATATAGCCCATGGGCAGAATAGTACGGAGTGCTTCCTGCGCCTGGATTCGCTGATCTGGCGATTCGAGCCGCACGACCAGCGTATCTTGTTCGGGGGTAATGCTTTTAATGCGGATGCCTTGCTGATCCAACTGTTGATAAACAAAGAAACCATCCGGTAACGCCTGCCCAGGTCGGGTTGGTCTGATCTGCAAAGCATTATCATGATTGTTGGTGCGCGGAAGGGTTATCATTCCCACGATCGCCAGCAAAACCATCAGGCACATGACCCACTGCCAGGGGATGCGATGTAACGCCTTAATTTGTTTCACGCCTTGTTCCCTTTTTTCTGACGGCTCGACATTTTCTTGCGCCACAGTACATAGAGCGAAGCCACAAGCCCAAACACCAGTAATATCAGCGGCAGCAGCATCAGGCAGAACATCAACTGATCTTCATATTTTATGAACAACGGTGTTTTGCCCAGCAAAAAGCCAAATACGGTCAGGATCACCACCCATAACAGGCCGCTCATCCAGTTGAAAAACTGAAAGCGGGCATTGCTGAGGCCAGAAAGCCCGGCAATGGTCGGCAACAGAGTGCGCACAAATGCCAGAAAACGACCGATGAGCAAGGCTGACAATCCGTGGCGGTGGAACAAGTTGTGCGCCCGTTGGTGGTAGTGGGCGGGAAGGTGTGACAACCAGCTTTGAACAAGGCGTGTGTTTCCGAGCCATCGACCCTGAATATAGCTGACCCAGCAACCCAGGCTGGCCGCGGTCGTGAGGATAAAGATAGTCAGGGGGAATCCCATGGTGCCTTTGGCGATCAAAACGCCTACCAAAATCAGCAGACTGTCACCGGGCAGGAAAGCGGCAGGCAAAAGGCCATTTTCCAAAAAGAGAATCACAAATAGCAGACCATAGATCGTCCACATCAGGGACGGATTGGCAAGGGTCTCGTAATCCTGCTGCCATAAGGCATTCAACAGTTCTTTAATGATATCCATTTAGCATTCCTGAAACTTCATTGTTCTATAATCGCTCAGCGCCTGGATCGACAACTTGTCTGCGGATTGTTTGCTGCTCACCGACGGGGACTCACAACGCGCTGAAATAACAATCGATTTGCCATTCAGATTAGCTGTGATAGGTCAGCGTGCCGCGGTACAAGATATTACTTTCTTTCCAACCACCTATCCGGCTCTGATGCCGGGGAGCATGTAGCGTCCAGTTGCTACAAATTAGCTGAATGGATTTTTTACAGGGTTGAGGAGTAAATCCACTCCTGATGTCTGTTTCTGCCATTAAAAAGTCATGCAATGCCACATAGGTGCTGTATTGCACTGAAGCACTTTGCAGATAACCGCGACTTAGTACCGGTTGATGACGAGCTGCGCTTTTCCGCCTGAGATCGTGTGGTATATCTGCCTGTAGATTGTTCTGCGATAAGAAGCGGAAGTCAGAATCAGTGGGTGATAATAGCGATAAATCTGCTCGCACACCCGGCTGATGGGCTGGCTCTGCATATAAAGTGTCGCTGGAGGCGTTGGACGCCCAGCAAGACAGTATTATTGACAGTGCAAAAAACCAGCGCATTTAGTCGAAATTCATTCCAGCCAAGAGTAATAAAAGTGCTCTAACTGTAACAAAGTTACAGAAACCGAGACAGGGAAATATACAGCCTTGAGGGGGATGTTTTAAGTACTACTTCATATTATCGAGTAAATTGTTTTCCTATTTACACTCGCTGACGGAAAGAGACGTTAGCTGACGCTAATCTGGACTTCCTGGCACGTTAAGAAGGTGAAAACGCTATATTTATCACTGATAACAAAATTGCAACCTGATAGCGACAAAAGAGGGGGTTAAGAGAAGGACACCTCAGATGAGGCACCCTGTCAGAATAAGAATGGAGAGGGATTAATATTATTGCGGAACGCTATTTTGTGACTGCTGTGACCTGATCGAGATGTACCACTGGGTTTTCTGCAAACAGGTAACGATCGACATTGAATTCGAAGTCATCGGTAGTCGCGCGAAAGAGCATTTGCTTGGTATTTTCGAGGTGTTGCCACATCGCCAATTTTGCGGCGTAGGGATCTTTACGCATTAAGGCTTTAAGAATCTGATCGTGATCTTCGCACCAGCTCTCAATCGATTTTTCATCAATATGCTCGTGCAGTTTACGCCAGTAGGGGTTATGCACCCGTTGGCTCCACATCTTTTCAACGATAGTCGCCATCGCCGTATTTTGTGTTGCCATCGCTACCTGAATATGGAATTTGAGATCCCACTGCGAATCGCGGAAACGGTCTTCCTGACGCGCATGCTCCTGAATTTCCATCAGTTGAACGATGTCTTGCTTGGTCACCTGCGTAGCGGCGAACTCGGCAATATTGCTTTCAATCAGTTGTCTGGCCTGCAGCAGTTCAAAGGGACCCGCAGTGGCGAATTCAATTTCGGCACTGGGCATAACCAGGTGTTTCTGCTGGTTGGACATAACATGGATGCCCGAACCTTTACGCACCTCAACATATCCCTCTACCTCCAGCATAATAATCGCCTCACGGACTACCGTGCGACTGACATTCATCTCTTCAGAAATGAAGCGTTCAGCAGGAAGTTTTTCGCCAACCTGATAGACCCCGGTTTCGATTCTCTGCTTTAACTCTGCGGCCAACTGCTGGTATAACCGCCTGGTTTCTGTGAATTCCATGATGCGAGCTCTTGGGTAGCGTGGGCTGACGATATTAGCAAGCTTTCGATGAAGAAATCATGTGCCGTGACTCATTGCATTTGCTTGACTTGTTATACCACTTATTCATCCTATGCACTAGCCGCACGGGTCACAGACGAGGAATCGGCAGAAGGATGCTGGCATGAAAAAAGCCCGGTGAGTACACCGGGCCTGGCAGACATAAAAACAGACGCGATTAGGCGTTGGCGGTGCTCAACGGTTGGGGAGTTGGCTCAACGGCTGAACGGTTCTGCAGCACGGTCCAGATAACCACGGCACCCAGCAAGTCAAACACGGCCAGCGCTGCGAACAAAGGACTGAAACCGAGGGTATCAGCCAGTGCACCCACGACCAGGGCAAACAGGGTACTCGCCGTCCACGCAGCCATCCCGGTCAGACCGTTGGCTGTCGCGACCTCGTTACGACCAAAAACGTCGGAAGAGAGGGTAATCAGGGCGCCAGAGAGTGATTGGTGGGCAAAGCCACCGACACACAGCAAGGCAATCGCTGCATAAGGACTGGTGAACAGGCCAATTGTGCCTGGGCCAATCATCAGGACAGCACCCATGGTCACAACCATTTTACGGGAGACGATCAGATTTACTTTAAAATACTTCTGGAACAGCGGGGGTAAATAGCCACCGACTATGCAGCCAAGGTCAGCAAACAGCATTGGCATCCAGGCAAACATCGCGATCTCTTTCAGGTTAAAGCCATAGGCTTTGAACATGAAGAGTGGGATCCAGGCGTTGAATGTTCCCCAGGCTGGCTCAGCGAGAAAACGTGGCAGTGCGATGCCCCAGAACTGGCGGTTACGCAGAATCTGCCAGGCAGACATTTTCTTGGCGTTGGTGGTCTGGTGTTGGGCTTCCTGACCATCAAGAATATAAGTACGTTCTTCGTCAGACAGCTTTTTCTGATCTTTGGGGTGTTTGTAAAAGATCAGCCAGCAGATAGCCCAGATCAGGCTCAGCGCACCGGTAATAATGAACGCCAACTGCCAGCTATGCATCACGATAGCCCAGACGACCAGCGGAGGGGCTATCATCCCGCCGATGGAGGAACCCACGTTGAAGTAGCCTACGGCGATAGAGCGTTCTTTGGCCGGAAACCATTCGCTACTGGCTTTGAGGCCCGCAGGAATCATCGCCGCTTCCGCCATACCCACCGCACCACGGGCAATCGCCAGTCCACCCCAACTGCTTGCCAGCGCGGTAGCCATGCAGAACAACGCCCACATAATGGCAAACATCGCATAGCCGACCTTGGTGCCCATTACATCCAGAATGTAACCGGCAACAGGTTGCATAAGGGTATAACAGGCTGAATAAGCAGCGATAATGTAAGAATATTGCTGAGTGGTGATATGCATGGTGTCCTGCAAGGTCGGTGCAGCGACAGCAATGGCGTTACGCGTCAGGTAGCCAAGTACGGTCCCCACGGTAACCAGTGCGATCATGTACCAGCGTAACCCTTTAATTTTACGCATTTGAATCTCTCCCAGTAAAAGTCCTGCTATGGACTGCCGAATAGCAGCCACGACACATCGGCTCAATCGGGCATGCTATACCCGGTATCTGAGCTTCTGGCTCTCCATTAATTTTCGAGTGGTAACGATGTCAGCCTTGAAAAGGCCTGGTGCATCTGTTCTCCCCGCATTGCATACAGAACATGTCGGTGTCTGCAGCAATTTGATCGATGGCATCCTTCATCGTCAGCCCTCTGAACAGCCACTGGTCAAATATTCTTACCGGGTGGAGGTCTCATACTGGCGGCAGCAAGATAACTTGTCATACAGATTTAAAAGTTGAGTGATATCACAAAAACCATTTTTTAAATGAGGAATAATACGGCCAGCCCTAGACGTGACGCATCCACCGCGCGTCGCCCCGTAATCCGCCGATTTTTGTGATCTTATTGTTATGCTTTTGCGATCCGTTACCCACAAATAGTTCTGGACGATGGGTATAATTGGTGTGATAACTTTACGCAATCAAACCAGGCTCAGACCTAATGCAAGGTGAGGAATTTATAATGTCGCAGTTTTTAACCGAAGATTTCCTGCTTGACAGCGAATTTGCCCGTCGTCTGTACCATGACTATGCGAAAGACCAGCCAATTTTTGATTATCACTGTCACTTGCCTCCAGAACAGATCGCAGAAAACTACCAATTTAAGAATCTGTATGACATCTGGCTGAAGGGCGATCACTATAAATGGCGCGCGATGCGCACCAATGGTGTTGCAGAGCGTTTGTGTACCGGTGATGCCAGTGACTGGGAGAAATTTGAAGCCTGGGCTGCCACGGTTCCCCATACTATCGGCAATCCGCTCTACCACTGGACGCACCTTGAGTTGCGTCGTCCTTTCGGCATTACCGGTAAATTACTGTCGCCAACGACTGCCCAGGAAATCTGGCAGCGTGGCAATGAATTATTGGCTCAGGACAGCTTCTCTGCGCGTGGAATTATGCAGCAGATGAATGTGAAGATGGTTGGGACGACAGACGATCCGGTTGACGATCTGCGCCACCACAAAGCGATTGCCCAGGACGGTACATTCACTATCAAAGTGTTGCCAAGCTGGCGTCCGGATAAAGCCTTCAACATCGAAGCCGCCGGTTTCAACGAGTATATGCAACGTCTGGAAGCGGCCTCAGATACCGCTATCAGCCGTTTCAGCGATCTGCGTGATGCGCTGAAAAAGCGTCTCGATCATTTTGCCGCACACGGTTGCAAGGTTTCTGACCATGCACTCGACGTAGTGGTTTATGGCGAAGCGGATGAAGCGACGCTGGATGCCATTTTGGCCCGTCGCCTGAGTGGTGCGCTGCCGACGACCGAAGAAACTGCGCAATTCAAAACCGCGGTTCTGGTCTGGCTGGGAAGTGAATACAACCGCCGCGGTTGGGTTCAGCAATATCACATCGGCGCGCTGCGCAATAACAATAGTCGCCAGTTCAAATTATTGGGGCCGGATGTCGGTTTTGATTCGATCAACGATCAGCCGATGGCACAAGCGCTCTCCAGCCTGCTGGCTGCTCAGGGCATACAGAATGCGTTGCCAAAAACCATCCTTTACTGCCTGAATCCGCGTGATAACGAAGTGATCGGCACCATGGTCGGTAACTTCCAGGGTGAAGGCATGGCCGGGAAAATGCAGTTTGGTTCCGGCTGGTGGTTCAACGATCAGAAAGACGGTATGCAGCGCCAGATGTTGCAACTGGCTAACCTGGGTCTGCTGAGTCGCTTTGTTGGGATGCTGACTGATAGCCGCAGTTTCCTGTCTTATACGCGCCATGAATATTTCCGTCGCATTCTCTGCCAGATGATTGGTCGTTGGGTAGAAGACGGTGAAGCACCAGCAGATATTCAACTGCTGGGCGATATGGTGAAAAACATCTGTTTCGACAATGCCAAACAGTATTTCGCCATCGAGCTTTAACCACGGGGCGGGTTGGCTGAGGCCGCTCCGCTGCGTAATAGGCTATTTTCATCGATAAAAATTTTTATCATTGATGTCGGACGGTGAAACGGGTGCATGAGCGCCTTGGCCGTCTGCTTGCTGAATGACTCACCAGAGGTGAATTTTTAATGCAAACGTTGAACCGTCGTGACTTCCCGGGTCGTAATCATCCAGATAAAATTATTCAATTCGGTGAAGGCAATTTCCTGCGCGCCTTTATCGACTGGCAGTTGGATCTACTCAATGAACACACCGATCTGAATGCGGGTGTCGTTATTGTCCGTCCTATCGATACCGATTTCCCGCCATCGCTCAGCACACAGGACGGGTTGTATACCACGATCATCCGTGGCTTGAACGAGCAGGGCGAAACAGTACGCGAATCGCGCCTGATTCGTTCGGTTAACCGTGAAATCAATATCTATCGTCAGTTTGATGAATATCTGGCATTGGCGCATGACGCCAATATCCGTTTTGTTTTCTCCAATACCACTGAAGCGGGCATCAGCTACAACGAAGCCGATACCTTTAACGACGCACCGCCTGCCAGTTTTCCCGCCAAGCTGACTCGTCTGCTGTACGAGCGTTTCACCCATTTTGACGGTGCCGCCGATAAAGGCTGGGTGCTGTTGCCGTGCGAACTGATCGATTACAACGGCGAAGCCTTGCGTGAACTGGTGCTGCGCTATGCGACCCAGTGGCAGTTGCCGCAGGCATTCACTGAATGGTTGGAGCAGAACAATACATTTTGCTCAACGCTGGTGGACCGCATCGTGACCGGCTATCCGCGTGGCGAAGTCGAAGCCTTGCAGCAAGAATTGGGCTATCAGGACAGTTTCCTCGATACTGCCGAGCACTTTTATCTGTTCGTGATTCAGGGGCCACAATGGTTGGCCAAAGAGTTGCGTCTGGATCAGCTCGATCTGAATGTCCGTATCGTCGACGACATCAAGCCGTACAAAGAGCGCAAAGTGGCCATTCTCAATGGTGCCCATACGGCGCTGGTCCCCGTTGCTTTCCTGGCCGGTCTGAATACGGTTGGCGAGGCGATGAATGATCCGCAAGTCAGTCGCTTTGTTGAAAATGCGATCGCTGAAGAGATCGTTCCGGTACTGGATTTACCACAGGATGAGTTGACGTCGTTTGCCCAGGCGGTATTGAGCCGTTTCCGTAACCCGTTCATTCAACATCAACTGTTGTCCATCGCGCTGAATGGTATGACCAAGTTTCGTACCCGTATTCTTCCGCAGATGCTGGCCAGCCAACAGCAGAATGGCATTCTGCCACCGCGCCTGACGTTTGCACTGGCTGCCTTGATTGCTTTCTATCGCGGCGATCGCGACGGTGAAAACTATCCTTTGCAAGATGACGCGCATTGGCTTGAGCGTTTTTCCACCCTGTGGACGGGCGTGGCAAATGGCGATACCCCGTTGGCGGCATTGGTTGAAACGGTTTTGGCCGATGAGCAGCACTGGGGTCAGAATTTGAATGCGATTCCTGGTCTGGCAGAAAAAATCACTGAACACCTGCAAACCATCCAGGATCGCGGAATGCGCGCAGCGTTGGCTGCGTACAGTTAAAGGTAACGCTATGCAAAGTATTATCAAGATTCACCCGCTGGACAATGTCGCCGTCGCATTGCGCGATCTCGAGGCAGAAGAAAAGATCCAGGTGGGTGATGACAGTATTCAACTCAAGCAAGCGGTCGGCCGCGGACATAAGTTTGCCATTCTGCCGATTGCCGCGGGTCAGAATATCATTAAGTACGGATTGCCGATTGGTCACGCGCTGAGTGACATTGCTGCCGGTGAGCACATTCATTCGCCAAACGCGAAAACCAATCTCAGCGATCTGGATCAATACCAGTATGAGCCTGAACTGACCGAGTTGCCGCCGCAGATGGCAGATCGCGAAGTACAGATCTACCGGCGTAAAAATGGTCTGGTGGGGATCCGTAATGAGCTGTGGATCATCCCGACCGTAGGTTGTGTGAACGGCATTGCCCGGCAAATCCAGCAGCGGTTTCTGAAGGAAACCAATGAAGCTGAAGGGATCGATGGCGTTTACCTGTTCAGCCATCCGTTCGGTTGTTCGCAACTGGGCCAGGATCATGAAAATACCCGCACGATGTTGCAAAACATGGTTCGACATCCCAATGCAGGTGCGGTTTTGGTAATCGGTTTGGGTTGTGAAAACAATCAGGTCGATATGTTCCGGACTACGCTGGGCGAAGTGGACGAAGAACGCGTGCGCTTTATGGTTTGCCAACAGCAGGACGATGAAGTTGAAGCCGGGCTGGAGCGTCTGCACGAGCTTTATCAGGCGATGCGTAACGATCGTCGGGTAGAAGGCAAACTCAGCGAGCTGAAATTCGGTCTCGAATGTGGTGGGTCCGATGGCCTCTCCGGTATTACCGCGAATCCATTGCTGGGACGTTTCTCGGATTATGTCATTGGCAACGGCGGCACTTCGGTGCTGACTGAAGTGCCGGAAATGTTCGGTGCCGAGCGCATTTTGATGAGTCGCTGCCGCGATGAGTCGACGTTTGAGAAAACGGTCAGCATGGTGAATGACTTCAAACAGTATTTCATCGCTCACGACCAGCCGATTTATGAGAATCCATCGCCGGGCAACAAGGCGGGTGGCATAACCACGCTGGAAGAGAAATCGCTCGGTTGTACCCAGAAAGCGGGAGAGAGCGTGGTGGTGGACGTGCTGAAGTATGGCGAACGGCTGAAAAACCCGGGTCTCAACCTGTTGAGTGCGCCAGGTAACGATGCGGTCGCAACCAGTGCGCTGGCCGGTGCGGGCTGTCATATGGTGCTGTTCAGTACGGGCCGCGGTACCCCTTATGGTGGTTTTGTCCCGACCGTCAAATTGGCCACCAACAGCGAATTGGCGGCCAAGAAACCACACTGGATCGATTTCGATGCGGGCAAGTTAATCCATGGCACGTCAATGGACGAATTGCTGTCAGAGTTTGTCGATCTGATTGTGGCGATTGCCGATGGAAAACTGGCGCGCAACGAAGTGAATGATTTCCGCGAGCTGGCGATTTTTAAAAGCGGCGTAACGTTGTAAGCGCTTACTGAGTTCGTTAAGATAAAACGGTGTTTCATAGTATGGAGCGCCGTTTTTTATTTTTTTAAAAAATCAGCATGGCGCTAACACACTGCGCCATAAAATCTTTTGACGACACAAGTCAGTCTTTTGCTGTAAAGAAAAGGCACAGGTACTTCTTCGTACCACAGGAATTTTTCAGAGATGACGTTTTATTGGTTTGCCCAGAGCATCGGGGTACTGGCCTTTCTGGTGGGTATCACAATGTTCTTCAATCGTGACGATCGCCGCTTCAAAAAACAACTTTCCGCTTACACTGCCATTATTGGCATACATTTCTTCCTGATGGGTGCCAATGCCGCAGGGTCAAGCGCGGTACTGAACTCCTTGCGAACACTGGTTTCACTGCGCACCCGCAGCCAGATGGTGATGGTGATTTTCATCGTCCTGACGCTGGTTCTGGGATTGGGCAATGCGAAACACTGGATGGAAGTTCTGCCCATCATCGGGACGGCAGTCAGTACCTGGGCGTTATTCCGCACCAGTGGGCTGACGACGCGTTGCGTGATGTGGTGTTCGACCTGTGGCTGGGTGGCGCACAACATTTGGTTGGGTTCGATAGGCGGGTCGCTGATTGAGGGCAGTTTCCTGTTCATGAACGGTTTCAATATTATCCGCTTCCGTCGATTGCAGTTGCGCGGAATAGATCCCTTCAAGGTTGAAAAAGAGGTCAAAAAAGAAGAGGCGGCTTGAGCCCGCCACAGAATTTACTCTTTCAGCTCCAGCGGCGGCAGTTGTGCAAAAATACTCAGCAAACCTTCGCCCCAGCCTTTGCGAATCACACTGAAATAGGGGTGATCTTCAGTGATCCGGTACTGCTGGTCGACCGTGAAACTGTCGTTTTCGTAGATCATCACATCCAGCGGTAATCCTACGGAAAGATTACTGCGCAGCGTCGAGTCCATCGAAATCAGCGCACACTGCATCGCCTGATCCAACGGGGTGTCATAGGTCAGCACCCGATCAATAATCGGCTTGCCGTATTTGCTTTCCCCGATCTGGAAATAGGGCGTGTCATGCGTGGCCTCTATGAAATTGCCTTGCGGATAGACGTGAAACAGACGCAACCCTTCACCTTTGATCTGCCCACCCAGGATCAGGTTACAGCCAAAATCGGTCGATCCACTGTTCTGCTGATCGGCGCTGTCGCGCAGGATCACTTCACGGATCGTCTCCCCGAGCAGCGTCGCGCCATCATAGAGCGATCGGATATTGAGCATATTGGCTTGCGCCGAATCCAGGCAACGGCGGTGCAGCAGGCTGATAATACTCTGTGTGGTCGCCAGATTACCGGCACTCTGAATGACGAGTGTGCGCTCGCCTTCCTGATGGAAAACATGCAGTTTGCGGAAGGTGGAGATATGATCCACCCCAGCATTGGTGCGGGAATCCGCGGCGAATACCAACCCTGAGGAAAGGCGCATCGCCACACAGTAAGTCATAACGCAGTACCCTTCAGGTCTATTGGTGAATTCCCTGTAGCTGCACGGCAGCCACCGTATGCATATCTTCCGAACCTCCACCCAAACGGGTACCCCGAACCGGACAGGCATCAAGATAATCAATACCAATCGCTAATTTCAAATGCTGGTTGGGTTGGCAGGTATTATTCGTCACATCAAAACTCTGCCAGCGGCCATCCAGCCAGACCTCAGCCCAGGCGTGCATGGCGACGTGGCTCGATTCTTCAGTATATAAGTAACCGCTGACATAACGTGCCGGAATATTCAAACTGCGACAGCAAGCAAGGAAAACGTGGGTATGATCCTGGCAGACGCCTTGCCCGGCCATAAAGGCTTCTGCGGCACTGTCGCTGACGCTGGTGGTGCCGGGGCTGTAGGGCATTTTGAGCAGTAACTCACCCATCAAATCACACAAACTACTATGTTGTGCGAGTGGGCGAAAGAAACGGCCAGCGAATTCGCGGATCGATATGTCGGCATGGGTCAGCGTACTGGCGCGCAGGAAAACCAGCGGCGACAGATGCCCGGCGTGGTCATCCTCAACGTTGTCCTCAATGTCCACCACGCCTTGTGCGGTGATGGTAATGTCCTGATGGGGCTGATCCAGCGTCAGGACATGCAGCACATTGCCGTAGGCATCCCGTGTCTGGGTGGCTGATTCAGGAAGGGTGAGCTGCCACGAAATGATCTTCTGATGGCTGGAGTCCTGAGGTGTCAGCCGCAGATACTGCGTGCTGCGCCTTACCTGATTGGCATAGGTGTAGTGAGTCTGATGATTGACATTAAGTCTCATTGTGCCTCCAGGTAGGTGTGTTGAATGCTGTCGGCGATAGCGCCAATCTGAGCCAGGAACTGGTTCAGCCAGTCACTGAGACCCTCTGCGAGAATTTCATCGAGCGTCGTAAAGCGAAGTTGCGCATGCAGCGTGTGCACCAGTCTGCGCGGCAGATTACCGCTGTTACCGCCAATCAATTCCAGTTGCTGCGCCATATCTTCGGTACAGGCCAGTAGCGAGCGTGGCAGTTCTTTACGCAGGATCAGCAGTTCAGAAATGGAGTCGCGGCTGGGTTGTTGTTTGTACAGGCTATGAAATGCCTCTTTGGCACTCACTGCGCGCAACAGCGTATCCATCCGGTAGTATTCCCGCACCGGATCTTCATCGTCATCCAGCAACTGGTTTTTTACGTCGAGCAGTCGCGCCGTACTGTCGGCGCGTTCGAGTAAAGTCCCCAGGCGGATGAAGCAGAGCGCGTCGCTACGCAACAAGGTGCCAAACATGGCGCCACGGAACAGGTGCGAGCGCTCTTTGACCCAGTCAAAAAAGCCATCAGCGCCCACGGAGGCGACGCCCTGACGGCGAATCACCTTCATCTCGATCCATGAGGCGTTAATGCTTTCCCACACTTCAGACGACAGGCTGCCCCTCACCGCGTGGGCGTTATTCCAGGCCATTTGCAGGCAACTGAAAATACTGCCGTGATTCACATTGCTCAGTGCGAAGAAATTGAGAATGTTGGCCATGCAGAGTTGCTGGTAATTCTCTGCGAAAAGCTGCTGCGTTCCCGTCAGGCTGAGGGGTACCAGCAGATCGTTATTATTGTCACGAATGGGCATCAACGACAGTTTGTTAGTGACATCCAGAATTCGTGCGATGTTCTCTGCCCGCTCAAGATAACGGGCCATCCAATAGAGTTCACTGGCTGTTCGGCTTAGCATGCATCATCCTCCAGTACCCAGGTGTCCTTGGTTCCGCCCCCTTGGGAGGAGTTCACTACCAGCGAGCCTTGCGCCAATGCCACACGGGTTAATCCGCCCGGCACTAGCCGGATTTCAGCACCGCTCAAGGCAAAGGGACGTAAATCGATATGACGCGGGGCCAGTCCTTCACTGACAAACGTGGGGCAGGTGGAGAGCGCCAGCGTATCCTGCGCGATATAGTTTTGCGGTCGGGCGATCAGTCGTGTACGGAAATCGGCAATTTCCGCCTTGCTCGCCATCGGGCCGATCAGCATGCCATAACCACCCGCGCCATGAACCTCTTTCACCACCATGTTGTGGAGGTTATCCAGCACGAAAGAAAGCTCCGAAGGATGGCGGCACTGCCAGGTGGGGACGTTGTTGAGGATCGGTTCTTCTGAAAGATAAAACCGAATCATCTCAGGCACATACGGATATATCGACTTATCATCAGCCACGCCGGTACCGATGGCATTAGCCAGTACCACGCCACCCTCACGATAAACAGAAAGCAGGCCGGGTACGCCAAGCATGGAGTCGGAACGGAAGGCCAGGGGATCAAGAAACGCATCATCAATCCGCCGGTAAATCACGTCAATCTTGCAGGGGCCGGCAGTGGTACGCATAAATATCGCGCCATTTTTGACAAACAAATCAACGCTTTCGACCAGTTCCACGCCCATTTGCTGCGCGAGGAAACTGTGTTCGAAATAGGCGCTGTTAAAGCGGCCCGGCGTCAGTACAACCACGGTTGGGTCATTAATGGGGGAGCTTTCCCGCAACGTTTGCAGCAGGTGTGAAGGATAGCGTTCGACGGGCGCGATGCGCTGCTCCGCAAATAACTCAGGGTAGAGGCGCATCATCATTTTACGGTTTTCGAGCATATAGGATACGCCGGACGGCGTGCGCAAATTGTCCTCGAGAACGTAGTAGTCGCCATCGCTGTTGCGCACCATGTCGGTGCCAACGATATGGGCATAGATGTCACGATGCAGATCAATGCCTTGCATACAGGGCTGATATTGATCGTTTGCCAGCACCTGTTCCGCAGGGATGATGCCTGCTTTCAGAATATTATGATCGTGATAGATATCGTGTAGAAAGGCATTGAGTGCCTGAACGCGCTGGCGGATACCCTGATCCAATATTTTCCATTCATTGGCCGGAATAATACGCGGGACGCTGTCAAACGGGATCAGCCGTTCCGCACCGTCATCTTCGCCATAAACGTTAAAGGTAATCCCCACCCGGTGAAACAATAGCGCGGCTTCTTCTTTCTTGCGCTGGATCGCCTGCTGATCGGCCTGTTGCAACCATTGCCAGTAAGCTTGGTAATGGCTGCGGTGTGCCCCTTCAGCCAGTAACATTTCATCAAAAAACGGTGAAGCGGACAGGTCGATATTAATCATTATCACCTCACTGACATGACAGGCTGTACTGCTAGCGCAGCATAAACTGTGCCAGCAGGCAAAAGTGGCGGAAAAAGGCCAAAAAGCGCACTTTTGGGCACCGCGATGGTGCATTACGCCCGAGCGTTGCCACCAATAGGGGCAAAATAGGTAACGGGAGGGATAAGTATGGTCGGTGATGAAGCAATGAAAAGGTCCAGAAAAGATAACTATTACTTATCTGGTC
Organism: Edaphovirga cremea; assembly: GCF_003332275.1. Classification (GTDB taxonomy): domain Bacteria; phylum Pseudomonadota; class Gammaproteobacteria; order Enterobacterales; family Enterobacteriaceae; genus Edaphovirga; species Edaphovirga cremea. Next base: position 198,798 of record NZ_QOVA01000003.1, read on the forward strand.
GAAGTACTCCAATGGCATCAGAGATAAAAACGGCCAGCACAGGGGCTGACCGCAATCAATCGCTCACTCTCGCTGATTAACGGCGAACAGCGATGGCTTCGATTTCGATTTTCACATCTTTCGGCAAACGCGCAACTTCAACACATGAGCGCGCAGGGAAATCAGCGTTGTGTTCAGTAAAGAACGCTTCATAGGTGGCGTTGACGGTGGCGAAATCGTTCAGATCTTTCACAAAAACAGTCGTTTTGACGATATCGCCAACTTTCAGACCGGCTGCTTCCACGATCGCTTTGACGTTTTCCAACGATTGGCGGGCCTGGGCAGAAACATCATCTGGAACGTTACCGGTTTTTGGATCTACCGGGATCTGACCAGAGGTCATGATCATGCTGCCAAGATCCACACCCTGGACGTAGGGGCCAATCGCTGCGGGGGCAAGTTCAGTACTGATATTACGTGACATGACTTCTCCTGAAAGGTAGGTACGGAAATAACATGTAAATCGCGGACATTATAAGGATACCCAGATGAAAATCATACTCATCGCCACAATAAGTGACCTTTTTGCCCGCGAGAGGCTCATCTTTCAGAGTTTATGACGCGCCGGGTGTGTTTGGCACCCGGCCTGGAAATCAATTGTTATTCAGCACAACCTGATGCTCAAACTCTTTTTCGCAGTATTTGCATTTCAGATGCACATCGCCAGCCCGGGTTTTTACGCTGAAACTTGAGTCAACCGGCTCACTGCGACTAATGCAATTACTGTTAGGACAGGTCAGAACGCTGTCGATGCGTTCGGGCAGGATAGGCATCGATTTGAGAACCACTTCGTAGTCATCAATGCGGTTGACTGTCGCGTGTGGGGCATACAGCGCCAACTGGTTCACCTGCTGTTCGGTCAGGAACGTGTTTTCGATCTTGATCAGATCTTTTTTCCCCAGCTCGTTGGACGGCAGATTCAGGCCGACGGTGATGCGTTGGTCCGTTTTCGTCAGTTTAAAGAGTGTCAGCAACTTAAAGCCAACTTGCGCCGGGATATGGTCGATGACGGTGCCGCATTTAATTGCTTCAACCTGGAGTTTATTATCGTGAGTCATGGGGTTTCCTCCTCAAAGAGCCAAATCAGCGTTCAGGACCAGGGCCAACAGCGCCTGGCGGGCAAAGATACCGTTTCCAGCCTGCTGGAAATACCAGGCGTAAGGCGTTTTATCGACATCAGCGGTGATTTCGTCAATGCGCGGTAACGGATGCAGCACCTTCAGATTATCGCGGGCATTATCAAGATCCGAGGCGCGCAGAACAAACTGTGCTTTGACGTTGGCATACTCTGACGGGTCGAGGCGTTCTTTCTGCACCCGGGTCATGTAGAGAATATCCAGGTCAGCGACTACATCTTCAATATTGTCATGCAGACTGTATGCGATGCCTTTTTCTTCCAGCATGTTGAGGATGTAGGCAGGCATGGCCAGCGCATCCGGTGCGATGAAGAAGAAGCGGTTGCCTTCGAATTTCGCCAGCGCCTGGGTCAGCGAGTGGACAGTACGGCCATATTTCAAATCGCCAACCATCGCGATGTTGATGTTGTTCAGGCGACCCTGCGTTTCACGAATGGTGAACAGATCGAGCAGTGTCTGGGTTGGATGTTGATTCGCGCCGTCACCGGCATTCAGCACAGGAATACCCGCCGAAAATTCAGTGGCCAGACGCGCCGCGCCTTCCTGCGGATGACGCATCACAATGGCGTCCACGTAGGTACTGATTACCGAGATGGTGTCGGCCAGCGTTTCCCCTTTTTTGCCCAGCGACGTGTTGTTGCTGTCGGAAAAACCAACGACCGACGCCCCGAGGCGATGCATCGAGGTTTCGAAGGAGAGTCGGGTACGCGTCGATGCTTCGAAGAAGCAACTGGCAATGACTTTATGCTTGAGCAGTTCCGGCTGAGGGTGTGCTTTCAGGCTGGCTGCGGTGTCGAGAACAAGCTCCAGCTCTTCACGGCTAAGATCGTTGATTGAAATAATATGCTTTTGATACAAAGGATTGGCCATTTTCGCTCTCCTGTGGATGCCGGTTTAATCAATTCATGCCAGATTGCAGACAAAAAAAAGCCCCTCTAACGAGGGGCTTTCTGCGATCGGTTAAGCAACGGGAGAAAGAACTGCGGCTGACTGCCTTCAGGCAGTGCGTCAGGTCGGATATTGACAACCAAAGCAGCAGAATTGTTCATGCGATCTCCCGGCAAATTGTCGCGCATTATACTCGCGGCATTTCACGCTGCAAGAGGTAACCTCACACTTTTTTGCTAAAACGCAACCGATTGGCACGTGCCTGCGTTTCCTGAAATTCGCAAAAGGAAAGCGTTCGGGAAAATCTGGTTCGGGAAAATCGGATCACAGGCTACCCGGCAGCAGATGCTCTGCCTGACGCAAATCGTCACGGGAAAACTGCCGGACAATATGCCCGTTTTCCATTAACGCCGCCCGTTCCGACATATGGGCAATCACATCGCTGTCGTGACTTACCAACAAATAGGTCATGCCGTGTTCTCGTTTCAATCGATTCAACAGATTGAGAATTTCAGCCTGCACAGACATATCCAGCGCCGAAGTGGGTTCGTCCAGCAGCAGGATCTTGGGTCGCAGCAGCAATGCCCGGGCGATGGCGATGCGCTGACGCTGACCGCCTGATAACTGATGCGGATAGCGATTGGCCGCATCGGTGGGCAACCCCACCTGTTCCAGCGCCTCATCAATTCTGGCGCTGATATTTTTTTCGCCGTGGATCTTCAGCGGTTCGCCGAGTGTACGGTGAATAAGATGCTGGGGATGCAATGAGGAGTAGGGATCCTGAAAGACCATCTGTACATCACGGCGTAGCTGCCCGGTGAAACGCTGCTGCGGTTTTATCTGCTGGCCAAGCAACGTGATCTCACCGTGCCATTCGCGTTGTAAACCAGCCAGTACCCGTAATACGGTCGATTTGCCGCAGCCCGATGCGCCGATCAGGCTGAAGGTTTCACCCTCATCAATGTGGAAACTTACCGACTCGACGGCAGTTTTAATCACTCCCTGCTGGTGGAAACTGACCTGCAAGTCATTAATCTCAATCAGCGCCATGCTGCCCTCCATGAACTGCACCGAAGTCAATGCTGCGATCCAGAACGGGCAGATCCTGACCATAGGTCGTGGCGCTGGGGCGGCAGTCCCACAACGTGCGGGTGTAGGGATGACTGGCGTGGGGAAGATCCGCCGCATTGCCCTGATCGACCAGCTTTCCCTGATACATCACCAGCACTCGTTTGCAATGTTCCGCAGCCAGTGGCAGATCGTGACTGATGAGCAAAAGCCCCATTTTCCGCCGTTGCGTCTGTTCAATGATCAGTTCAAGGATCTGGTTTCTCAGGCGCGCATCGAGCGCGGAGGTGGGTTCATCGGCAATCAGCAGTCGCGGATCGTTGACCAGTGCGATAGCCAGCATTGCGCGCTGTCCCATCCCACCCGAAAGCTGACCAGGATAGTTATGCAAAACGTTATCTGGCAGGCCCACCGCAGCCAGCGCGTTCATCACCCGCTCTTTGCGATCGGAGCGTGTCAGGGCGTTATGCAACGTGAGGGACTCTTCAATCTGTTGGCCCACCGTGCGCACCGGATTGAGGGCATAGCGGGGATCTTGCAGCACCATGGCGATTTCAGCACCACGCAGGGCGTTCCATTCGCGTGGTTTGAGCGACAGTAAATCCTGCCGCTGAAAATGTAAACGCTCCGCCCTGACTCGCCCCGGCTTGCGCACCAACCCCATGATTGCCCGCGCGGTCATGGATTTACCCGAACCAGATTCACCGACCAGCGCCACGGGATCGCGATCGACGTGAAAGGAGATGGTGTCAACCACGTTATGGGCGTTGAAAGCAACGCTGAGGTTTTTAACGTCCAACAGGAGTTCAGTCATGATGAGGATCCAAAAGATCGCGCAGTCCGTCGCCGAGCAGGTTGAATGCCAGACTGCTGATCAGGATCGCCACGCCGGGAATTGCCGCGATCCACCATTGATCGAAAATCACCTGCATTCCTTCCGCTACCATCGATCCCCACTCCGCCATCGGTGGCCGCGCACCGAGCCCGAGAAAACCCAATCCGGCTGCGGCGAGGATAATACCCGCCAGATCCAGCGCCAACCGCACGACAGCCGAAGGCAGACACATTGGCATGATATGGCCCCAAAGCAGGCGGATACCGCCAATTCCCATCATTTCTGCCGCGGCCAGATAGTCACTTTTGCGCAGTAGCTGAATCTCGGCTCTGGCCTGACGGGCATAGGCGGGCCAGGTGGTCAACGCCAGCGCCAGGGCGCCATTGACCAGACCGGGGCCGAGCATGGCGACAAACGCGAAAGCCAGAATCAGGCGCGGCATCGACATCACCACATCGGTGAAGCGCATCAGAATGCGTTCGATCCAGCCGCCATAATAACCAGAAAGAATGCCAACGGAGAGACCGAGCGGCAAGGTGATAACCGTGACCAAGAGCACCAGTCCAAGCGTCGGACGGGTGCCGTAAATCAGGCGTGACAGAACGTCGCGACCATAGCTGTCCGTCCCCAGCCAGTGTCCGTATCCCGGTGGCAGCAGTCGGTTGGCGGCATCTTGCCAATTGGGATCGGCGGGTGCCAACCAGGGAGCCAGCAGCGCCACGAAGACCAGAAAAACGATGATGCTCAGACCGATAGTGCTGGAGGGCGAGCGTCTCAGCCCTTGGGTCAACGTCATTGTCGACATATCAGCGCACCCTCGGATCAAGCAGGCGAACCAGCAGATCCGTCAGATTATTGATTAACACGAAACAAACGCCTATCAGCAATGTGCCGCCCATGATAGCGGTGGTGTCTCCGGCGAACAGGGCGCTGGTCAGATAACGGCCAATGCCGGGCCAGGAGAAGACGGTTTCGGTCAGAACCGCGCCTTCCAGCATACTGGTGTACGCCAGCGCGATGACCGTCAGCAGCGTGCCGCTGATATTGGGCAACACGTTGCGCAGCAGGATATGCATTTCCCCGGCACCCTTGGCGCGTGCCAGCGTGATGTACTCTTTATTCAGTTCGCTCAGGCAGGCAGAACGCGTCAGCCGGGTAATACTGGCGAGCGAATAATAGGAGAGCAGCGCAACGGGCAGGATCAGATGGGCGATCGCATTGCGGAATGCGCCCGGATCGCCGGACAGGGTGGTATCGATCAGCGCAAACCCGGTTTTGGGCTCTACCGTGTATTGGAAGATATCATCGAGTCGCCCCGGACCGGCGCTCCATTGCAGACGCGCGTAAAACAGCAGCAGCATCAATAAACCAAGCCAGAAGATGGGCACTGAATTGCCGAGCAGCGTGATGAAACGTACGCCGATATCCAGTTTACTGCCGTGAAAACGGGCGCAGAGAATACCGAGCGTGACGCCGAGTGCCGCGCCGATCACCACCGCCAGCGTTGCCAGCTCCAGCGTGGCAGGAAAGGCAGTGAGCAGGTCATGCAATACCGGCTGGCCAGTGGAACTGGCGGTTCCGAGATCGCCATGCATCAGCCGCACAACATAGTCGCGAAATTGCAGCGTCAGCGATTGATCAAGTCCGAGTTGATGCTTTACCTGATTGTAGGTGGAGGCGCTGGCGTGCTCTCCAACGATCTGCAGTACCCGATCCACGGGCGACAGTGCTGACAGCAGAAAGGTGATCAGCAGCAAACCAGACAGCGTCAGCGCCAGGGTCAACAGCCCCTGGGCAAAACGCCATAAACGACGCCGGGAGTTTGCCCCCGGCGCTGAAGTTAATACCTGTGACATGGAAAGCCTTATTTACTGACGCGGTCGTAATAGACCATATCCGCATTCAGGCCCTGTTGGTAGCCTTTGACGTTATCACGCAGCACAACTTGCGTTTTAGCCTGGTCGATAAAGATGTATGGCGAGGAACGTTGCAGCTCTTTTTGCATATCCGTATACAACTGGGTGCGTTTGGCCGGATCGGATTCTGCCACCGCAGCCAGCGTCTGTTCGTTCAACTGCGGTATTTCCCAACCGTTCAATCCGGCTACCGTGCTGCTTTTGCCGTCGTTGTACGCAAACGCGCTGGCGTTGGAGTGGGCGTCAAAATAGTCTGGGATCCACAGACGGATCGCCGCCTGATGCTGTTTGGCACGAACGCGGGCATAAACCTGACTACCCGCAGCAGGCAAGAGATCGAGTTTCACGCCGCCCTGCGCAAAACTGGCCTGCAACGATTGGGCAATCGTAATGAACGGCGGTTTATTCTCAACATCCAGCGTCAGGTGCGCATCGGTAATTCCCGCTTTGGCGAGGATCTCCTTGGCTCTCTGCGGATCAAAACTGAACGGGTTATCTTCCAGCGCGCCCGGTAAACCGACCGGCAGGAAACTCTGGTGAATAAAGTATTGGCCTTTCAGCAGATCTTTGGTGATGCCCTGATAATCCACCAGATAACGCGCCGCTTCCCAGAAGGCCGGGTTTTTCAGCAGCGGGTTGGCACTATTGCCGGTGTTGAATACCAGATAATTCTGCTCGGCTGACGGGATCTCCAGCACCTTGACACCCGACTGGGTTTTTAGCGCGGAGGTTTGGTCTGGCCCCAACTCACGGGCGACATCGGCATCACCTTGTTGGATCAACAGACGGCGGGCACTCGGATCGGGCACGTTTTTGATGATGATATTCTTCAGCAGCGGCTTGTCACCCGGTGAGGTGGGATTGGCTTCCAGCACGATCGCCTGATGCGGTTGATACACACGCATCTTGAAAGGGCCACTGCCTGCAGAATGCATTTTCAGCCAGGCGTTGCCAAAGTCATCTTTGACAACGTTGGCGGCCACGGCTTTTTGATCGACAATCGACGCGATCGGCGTAGAGAGAATATTTAGCGCCACTGCCGGACTGACGTCTGCCGTCCACTGAATCTGCACGGTATGGTCATCGATTTTCTTCAGTTGCTGGTCAATGTTATCGGCCTGCCATCCCAGTACATTCAGTATAAAGGCGGGGGATTTATTCATTTTTACCGCGCGGTTGAATGAATAGATCACATCATCGGCCCGTACGGGATTGCCGGAAGAGAATGTTGCGTCAGGACGCAGGGAAACGGTCAACGTTTTTGCCGCGGCATCGGCTTTCCAACTTTGTGCCAGAATCGGAACTACCTTGGCCGGATCGTCGCGATCGGCTTGTACCAGACGTTGATAAAGGCTGGGGATGGTTTGAATACTGGACAGTTCGTTACTTTCAGCCGGATCGAGGCTGACAATATCATCCAGGGATTGTGCAACGACCAGCGTATCCGCAGGCGTTGCTGCATGTGCGCCAGTGGTGATCGCAGTCAATACCAGTAACGAGAGCAGTGTGGTCTTCATAATGCAATTCCCTGAAAAGTCATATAAGGGCGATTCGGCGGTTCAGTTAAAACCGTTATCGGTTGTTTTTACAGATTTTTTACCCATTTCACGGTAGGCGTTTTGCTATAGGCAGGCAAATGCCAAAAAGCCATAAGTTATTACTTCTAGTTGCATTGAAAAATGTTAAATAGCTCTCAGGGTCAAACAGCGTTAGCGGGTATAATAAAACGCTATTTCATTTTAACCAGGGGACACCATGATTACCGGAAACATTCATCATTTGGAGTTAGTGCCATATCTGCCTACAGCGCTCGCTGATGCAATTGAATACATCAAAAAAAATATTACCGCTGATACCCCGCTGGGGAAACATGATATTAAGGGCAACGACGTATTTGTGCTGATCTCTAACGACAGCACCGCGCCAATTGCGGAACGTCGTGCCGAATATCACGCACGCTACCTTGATATCCAGATCGTATTGGCAGGCGAGGAGGGTATGACGTTCAGCAATCTGCCTGCCGGGAAACCTGATACTGACTGGCTGGCGGAGAAAGATATCGCTTTCCTGCCGTCAGGCGAGGATGAAAAATCCTTCGTGATGAAAGCCGGGGATTTTGTGGTGTTCTATCCGGGCGAAGTACACAAACCGTTGTGCGCCGTCGGTGAACCAGCGAACGTGCGTAAAGCCGTCGTGAAAATGCTGGTGAGTGCGCTGTAATTTTTTATGAATATTCTGCCCGGGTCACTCCTCGATCCGGGCATGTTCGATCAATGCTTGATCCACACTACCTGCCACGGCTGCAATGTCATGCTGTCGTTGAACGCTTTGCCACTGATCAGATCCTCGCCCGGTAATTCGAGTGTGAGTGGCTGACGACGATCGCTGATATTGACGACGCAACTGATCCGATCCTCTTGTTGCGGATCGTAACGTTCCAGCGCGAACAGGGAATGGCCCAACTCCATAACGCGCTGGCCAGACTGCGGAGAAAAAGCGGAATGGGCACGGCGAATCGCAATCAGATCGCTCAGCCCATTGAACACCAGCGCCCGCAAACTGTTGTGGCTGGCGAGTTCGAATTCCAATTCCTGCAAAGTCAGTTTTTGGCGGTTAATACGGCGGTTAATTCCTGACTGATGCATGCCTTCCAGATCATTTTCGCTACCGAGCAGGCTGTGATAATAGATTGCGGGTACGCCGACAATCGAAAGTAGCACTGACTGCGCCGCAATGAATTTATTGGCTTTTTGCTCGTTTTTATCTTCCGGTTCGGTAATGGCGCTGAGGTAATTGATATTCAATTCGTAGGGGGAATGCGTGCCGTCGCCATTATCTTTGTAAGACACACGTCCCTGTTTTCTCATGACTTCCTGCGCCATAAAGAGCCTGTCGCTGTCATCCAGGAATGTCTCTGTTGGGCGTAAACCAATACCGTCATGGCTGGCGAGGAAATTGAAATAGGTGGTGTGGGGGTAACGGGCTTCCGCACTCAGTCCTTTCGCCCACTGCGTGAGAACGCGGGTATCCTGACGCAAAAAAGCGTGCAGCGTCAGCGGCGGCAAGGGGAATTGATAGACCATATGGGCTTCGTCGCCGTGCCCGAAATAGCTGATGTTTTCATGATACGGCACGTTGGTTTCCGTAATCAAACGCGTTCCCGGCAATATATAGTCGAGAAGGGTACGCCACACTTTGATGATGTTGTGAGTTTGCGGCAGATGAATACAGGCCGTTCCCGGCTCTTTCCAAATATAACCAATGGCGTCCAGGCGGATCGATTGCCCGCCGCTCGCCGCGTATTGCAGCAAGACATCAATACTTTCCAGCAAGACCTGCGGATTCTTGAAATTGATATCGACCTGATCTTCGCTGAAGGTGGTCCAGAGATAGATCTGGGAGCCGTCCGCTTTGATAAAAGGTGACAACAGGGGCAAGGCGCGGGGACGCACGACCCGGCTGTAATCCAGCTCTGGGTTGGCCTCGATAAAATAGTCTTTGTAATACGGCTCATCCTGCAAATAACCCTGCATCCAGTCGCTGGAGCGCGAGATATGATTGATCACGCAGTCGAACATCAGGCTGAATTGTTCTGAGAGCTGCTGTAAATCGGACCAACCGCCGAGATGTTCATCAACACGCCGATAATCGATCACGCTGAAACCATCATCCGAACTATAGGGAAACATCGGCAAGATATGGATATCGCTGATGATATGGCGCAAATGCTTGCGGGCGAACTGATTGAGCGTGGCCAGCGGCTTTTGGTCTTTATGCTGGATACCGTCGCCATAGGTGATCAAATAGACACTGTTACCGTCGACCCACTGTGAATTCTTGTGCGCGCCATACTGCCATTTCTCTGCCAGATGGAATATTTCCCTGATCAGATCGGCGATATGTTCCCGTGGATAGATACTGCTGAGTAAGGTCTCTAATCGTTGAGCGAATTCCAGTTTATCCAGGCTCATAGCGGTTCCTTCTTCGGCTGTGCTCTACCAAGAGTAGTTGAGAATGTCGTGAAAGAAGGATCGCTGATGGGGATAAAGTGCAACGTGATGTGAAAAACGTCAGTCTAACCAAGGAGGAAAAGCAGGCCACCGCTGAGAGTGGCCTTCGTGGTACTACGAATCAGTGTGTTTCGCCCAATGTGGCAACCATAACTGCTTTAATGGTGTGCAGACGGTTCTCAGCCTGATCAAAAACCACGCTGTGTGACGACTCAAAGACTTCATCGGTCACTTCCATACCGCCATGCAGGCCATACTCCTCAGCCATCTGTTTGCCCAGGATGGTTTGGTCGTCGTGGAAAGCGGGCAGGCAGTGCAAAAACTTCACCTGTGGATTACCGGTCTTTTTCACCACCGCCATGTTGATCTGATAGGGCTTGAGCAACGCGATCCGCTCTGGCCAGGCGGATTTGGCTTCCCCCATCGAGACCCAGACATCGGTATAAAGAAAATCAGCGCCCTTAACGCCTTCGTCAATGTCTTCAGTCAGGGTGATGTTCCCGCCATTGGCAACGGCCAGCGCCTGACACTGTGCAACCAGATCCGCATGCGGCCAACAGGCCGTTGGGGCAACCAATTTCAGATCCAGGCCGACCAGTGCCGCTGCTTCAAGCAGTGTATTGCCCATATTGTTGCGTGCATCGCCCAGATAAGCCAGTTTCATGCCGGTAAGTGAACGATCGGGCAAACATTCCTGCATAGTCAGTAAATCCGCCAATAACTGGGTCGGGTGGAATTCTGTGGTCAGCCCGTTCCACACCGGTACGCCAGCATAGTGTGCCAACGTCTCAACAATATCCTGACCATATCCGCGATACTGAATACCGTCGTACATTCTGCCCAGCACCCGGGCGGTGTCTTTCATCGATTCTTTATGCCCAATCTGGCTGCCACTTGGGCCAAGGTAAGTCACCTGTGCGCCCTGATCATATGCGGCAACTTCGAAAGAGCATCGTGTACGGGTTGAGTCTTTTTCGAAGATGAGCGCGATATTTTTGCCTTTGAGGTGGGGTTTCTCTGTGCCTGATTTTTTAGCCGCTTTAAGTTCAGCAGATAAGGCAAGCAGAGCATTCAGCTCGGCGGGGGTGAAATCCAATAATCTGAGAAAATGACGTTTATAGAACTGACTCATCGCGCTAATCTCCATGCATCCTGCAGGTATAAAGTGAATTTAAATTCACTTTATATGTATGAATATTCAAATTCAACCCCAACGTACAAATCTTTCGTGTTTTAGTGGAGGCCAGCGCGTCGGTGTGGGAAAATAGGCACATAACAGCCCATATACTGAGGATAGAGGCATGGCTAACCGCGAATTGCTTGACGAACAACATGAAGAGACCCGCCTGATCATCGAAGAGTTGCTGGATGACGGCAGCGATCCTGATGCCCTCTACACCATTGAGCACCATCTCTCTGCGGAGAAATTCGAGGTTTTGGAAAAAGCGGCAGTAGACGCTTTCAAACTGGGTTATGAAGTTTCGGACGCTGAAGAGCTGGAAATTGAAGACGGCACCAAACTGATGTGCTGTGACGTCATCAGTGAAGTTGCCTTGAATGCGGATCTGATTGATGCCCAGGTAGAACAACTGGTGGCTCTCGCTGAGAGTCACGGTGTGAACTACGATGGCTGGGGCACTTACTTTGAAGATCCGGACGGCGAAGAGGGCGACGGAGAAGATGAAGAGGGTGAATTTTACGATGAAGATGATGACGGCAAACGCCATTAATTCTTCGTTGTGAGCAAAGGCCGGGGTCAGTGACTCCGGCTTTTTTATTGCATGAATTATTTAATGACCTGATCGCCAGGGTTATAAATGAATGTTGCCTCGTCGCTTAACGACGCGGGTAAGTGCAGCGCAATAATCGGTATGAATATCCCACTTTGTTTGTAAAAATCCTGTTGATCGTACTGCGCATTGGTCAAGCCACCGGAGATATAGAAAAACGCCTGAATAGGCAGCGTAGTGGGAATATCTTGCGCCCAGGTTGCCAATCTTAATTCGTTCTGAGTTTTAATTGACTCGGTAGGGATTAAACTCATCGATAGAATAGATTGATAAAAAGCGTCCGCACTTCCAGCACCCAGATCGTCACTGACATCAAAGCCACATTGATATGTTCGAGGATTGGATATTCCGGGTTGTGTATAATGTGTATGCCATTGCTCGGCGGTATATATTCCCTGCTGCTGACAAGGGCCACTGTCATCTGGATACTCATTATGCGCACCGCATCCGGCATCTTTACGACTTAACGTTGCCGCATCAATGGGAAATGAACATAATATCTCTATATGAATTTTATCTGACGGTGTGCCAAAGATCTGATAAAAAATAAAACCATTGGTGTAGTTGTAAGCTAACGCGTTATATTTTGAATCTTTCCTCAGATAGGAAAATGAAACGCCGCCACTTTGCTGCGATTCAGGGCTGGGATTCCACGAATGGTAAGCGGTTGAGGGGGTCGTGCCACGGAATACGATCCCAGAACAGAGAAAAGCAGGCGTTGAGGCCGAACCGCAATCTGTTACGGTAGTGATATAACGACTCTGCAGGCTGGCGGCAGTTTGTTTGCCAATATCATCATTACTCTTGATAGGTGCGGCATATAATGCGCTAGAAAATAGCAGGCATCCTATAACTAGCGTTATAAAGTTACTTTTTTTATTCATTTTATTTTTCTCTCGAATATTTTCTATAAATAAGTGGGGGTTTTTGTATTGGTATTTTTGCGGTTTTTATTTGTCGATTTATTCTCCTGATGAAATAATCATGGGAGTATATTTATTAGTGTTAATTATCGACAGTTCAATAAATGATATGAGATCGGCTATGAAATCATCACGCGGCAACGCGTCCCGGATTTATAACGAAAATCTGGTTTATATATAGGAGAGGGGAAATAGTATTTATAATATCAACTGGCGCAAAAAACTTGCGCCAGTTTTCAGAAAGTCACAGTGCTTTTAGCATCGTCACTTCACAGTCAACATGACCGGTATTGCCCATCGCACTGGCAATATGTTCAAAGCCGAGGCGCTCATACAAGGCAATGGCCTGGGTCAGACTGGCCGTGGTTTCAAGATAACACTGGCTGAAATTTTGCTCACGGCCAAATTCCATCGCCTGTATGGCGAGTTGTTTGGCTAAACCTTGACCGCGTAAAACAGGCAGAAAATACATTTTTTGCAGTTCACACACCCCTTCTTCTGCACCAGCCAGAGGCGCAACACCACCACCACCCGCGATCACATCATTCAGTTCGATCACCCAGTAAGCGCTACGCGGTTGGCTATAAAGCTGATAGAGACAATCCAGATTGGGATCTGAAACGGTATAACCCTTATCCGCAGTCAAGCCGAATTCAGCCGATACCTGACGGATGACGCTGGCGATTGCTGCGTTGTCTTCTTCACGGATGAGGCGAACCTGAAGGCGCACCGGGGTTGCTGTTGTCATAATGAGTACTCAAAATCGATAATAGCGAATTGCAGAGTGCACAGTAGTTGTTACGGGTAGTGACACTCTGGAAAAGTCTGTAATACCATTTATCTTAGGCACGTTGCAATGCAAAAAAAGGGCAGGAAATAATTCCTACCCTTTTTGCGGTTATGCCGGGATGTCGTTACTACAGCGCAGCGATGGTCGCCTGCTGTTCCAGGATTTTGGTTTTTGATTCAGCCAGACTGGACATTCTTTCACGCTCTTTATCCACCACGGCTTGCGGAGCTCGCGCGACAAAACCTTCATTGGACAATTTGGCGTCGATACGGCCCATTTCGGCGTCGATTTTTGCCACTTCTTTGCCCAGGCGTTCCAGTTCCGCCGCTTTATCCACCAGACCCGCCATCGGGATCAGCAGTTCTGCGCCGTCGATCAGTTTTGTCACCGATACCGGCCCTTTATCACCGTCTGCCAGCAGAGTCAGCGACTCAAGGCGGGCCAGCGTTTTGATAAAATTGAGGTTATCGTTGACCCGACGTTGGGCTGCAGCGTTGGAACCGCGCAGCAATACGTCCAGCGGTTTGCTTGGCGCGATATTCATTTCGGCACGAATGTTACGAACCGCAGTGATCGTCTGCTTGATCCACTCCAGATCGCTTAGCGCATCGGCGTCATCCTGAGCCGCATCATAAACAGGGAAAGGTTGCAGCATGATCGTATCTGCGGTAATGCCTTTCAGCACTTTCACGCGCTGCCAGATGGTTTCGGTGATGAATGGAATAATCGGATGCGCCAGACGCAACAGGCTTTCCAATACCGTGACCAGCGTATGACGCGTACCGCGCAGTTCAGCTTCACTGCCGCCATTCATGACCGGTTTGGTCAGCTCCAGGTACCAGTCACAGAATTGGTTCCAGGTGAATTCATACAGAATATTGGCTGCCAGATCAAAACGGTAAGTATCCATGGCTTCACGGTAGTTTTTCACCGTTTGGTTGAACTCAGCCAAGATCCAACGATCGGCCAGTGACAGCACTTTCTCACCGCCATTCTGACCGCAATCCTGATCTTCCGTATTCATCAATACAAAGCGGCTGGCATTCCACAGTTTATTACAGAAGTTGCGATAACCCTCAAGACGCTTCATGTCCCAATTGATATCACGACCGGTCGACGCCAATGCGGCCAGGGTAAAGCGCAACGCATCGGTTCCGTGTGGTTCAATGCCGTTCGGGAACTGTTTCTCGGTACGCTTGCGGATTTTCTCGGCCAGTTGCGGCTGCATCATGTTGCCGGTACGTTTTTCCAGCAGTTCGGCCAGAGAAATACCATCAATCATATCCAGCGGGTCAATGACGTTGCCTTTCGACTTGGACATTTTCTGTCCTTCTTCGTCACGAATCAGCCCGGTCATGTAGATGGTATGGAAAGGCACCTGCGGTTTGCCGTCTTCATCTTTGACGAAGTGCATGGTCAGCATGATCATGCGGGCGATCCAGAAGAAAATAATGTCAAAACCACTGACGACGACGCTTGAAGGATGGAAGGTTTTCAGCGCATCGGTCTGGTTCGGCCAGCCCAGCGTGGAGAATGTCCACAGGCCGGAAGAGAACCAGGTATCGAGCACGTCTTCATCCTGACTCAGCATAACGTCAGCAGCCAGGTTATTTTCACTGCGCACTTCGGCCTCATCGCGGCCAACGAAGACATTGCCTTCTGCGTCGTACCACGCCGGGATACGGTGTCCCCACCACAATTGACGCGAGATACACCAGTCCTGAATATCGCGCATCCAGCTGAAGTACATGTTTTCGTACTGCTTGGGTACGAACTGGATATCACCTTGTTCAACGGCTTCGACCGCGACTTTCGCCAGCGGGGCGGATCGCACATACCATTGATCGGTCAGCATCGGCTCAATAACAACGCCACCGCGATCGCCGTAAGGAATGGTCAGATCGTGTGCTTTGACCTCCTCCAGCAGACCCAGTTCGTCGAAGGCGGCAACCACGGCTTTACGCGCTGCGAAGCGCTCAAGGCCACGGAATTGCTCCGGGATAGCGTTATCGCAGGCAGTGCTGGCTTCGCCGTTGGTATCAAAAATTTCGGCTTCCTGACGGATATCACCGTCAAAAGTCAGAATATTGATCATCGGCAGATTGTGGCGTTTACCCACTTCATAGTCGTTGAAATCATGGGCAGGGGTGATCTTCACGCAGCCGGTGCCTTTTTCCATATCGGCGTGTTCATCGCCCAGGATAGGAATACGACGGCCAACCAGCGGCAATATAATCTCTTTACCAATCAGATTCTTGTAACGAGGATCTTCCGGATTGACGGCCACGCCAGCATCGCCGAGCATGGTTTCCGGACGGGTAGTGGCAACCACCAGATAATTTTTGCCGTCAGCGGTTTTCGCGCCGTCTGCGAGCGGATAGCGCAGATGCCACATGGAACCTTTCGATTCACGATTTTCCACTTCGATGTCAGAAATCGCCGTGCGCAGTTTAGGATCCCAGTTAACCAGGCGTTTGCCGCGATAAATCAGATCTTCTTTATACAGGCGAACGAACACCTCTTTGACGGCATTGGACAGGCCGTCATCCATGGTGAAACGTTCACGTTCCCAATCCACAGAGTCGCCAAGGCGGCGCATTTGGCGGGTGATATTGCCACCGGATTCGGATTTCCACTGCCAAATTTTGTCGATGAATGCATCGCGGCCATAATCATGGCGGGTTTTATTTTCTTCTGCGGCGATTTTGCGCTCAACAACCATCTGGGTGGCGATACCCGCGTGATCCGTACCTGCCTGCCATAAGGTATTTTTACCCTGCATGCGTTGATAGCGAATGAGGGTATCCATGATGGTCTGCTGGAAGGCGTGACCCATGTGCAAGCTGCCGGTAACGTTCGGCGGCGGGATCATTATGCAGTAGCTCTCTTTGCTGGTATCACCATGTGGCTTGAAGTAGCCCTGCTGTTCCCAATGCTCATAGAGCGGCTGTTCGATATCTTGCGGGTTATATGTCTTTTCCATTTCGCTTCGTATTTCAGTAAGTTGGCGGCGTTGCCGTGGTCAAATGGAAGCCGACGCTGCGATAGGCTTTGTAACGTTCGCGCGCCAACTGTTTCAGGGAATCTTCGTAAGGGACGAAGTCTACCACTTCATGGAAAGCAGTGGCAAAATCTGCGAACTGTGGCAGTAAACTAATCAACAGATCGCGCGGCGCATTACCGCGACGTTCGGGCCAGCAAAGTTCGACGGGCGCGCCAAATTTTGGCCCTTCGCCAGCCAGATTATGCGGGACAAACTCGTTGGGTTCGCGTTGCCAGAGTGCTTCATCCAGACGTTGTGCCTGCTCCTGGTTTTCACAGGCGATCAGCACCCGTTTCCCTGCGCGCCAGCGTTCAGCCGCAACCTGACAGGTGAGCGCTTCAAGTGCGCTCAAACCGTCGCTTTGCCGATCGTTGTCGAGAAGATAGAAGGTGGCATTTTTCATGGTTTACCGCAGTAAAATGTTATCGCATTAAATTGACACGGGCCGGAAGATCCGGCCCCTACGGCGTACATTATGCAGGTGCGGGAACCAACCCGCCCGTGTTTAGAGTGGCGTAAACCTGTCTGACGACTAATCGTCGCCGTTCAGACCTGCCCGGTTCAGCAGGAATTGTGACAGCAGCGCGACCGGACGACCCGTCGCACCTTTGTTTTTACCTGAACGCCAGGCCGTACCGGCGATGTCGAGATGCGCCCAGATATATTTACGGGTAAAGCGCGACAGGAAACAGCCCGCAGTAATGGCACCCCCCGGACGACCACCAATATTGGCCATATCGGCAAAATTGGATTCCAGTTGTTCCTGATATTCATCGGCCAGCGGCAAGCGCCAGGCACGATCGCCCGCTTGTTCTGACGCACCAATCAGCTCGTGTGCCAGCGGATTGTGATTCGACAGCAAGCCCGTGATGTGATGACCCAGCGCAATGACGCAAGCGCCGGTCAGCGTCGCGACATCAATGACCAGTTCTGGATCGAAGCGCTCAACGTAAGTTAATGCGTCGCACAGTACCAGACGGCCTTCTGCATCGGTATTCAGTACTTCAACCGTTTGTCCGGACATGGTGGTAAGAATATCACCCGGGCGATAGGCACGCCCACCAACCATGTTTTCACAGCCTGCCAGCACGCCTACGACGTTTAATGGCAGATTCAGCTCCGCCACTACACGCATGACGCCATAGACCGTTGCTGCGCCGCACATGTCGTATTTCATCTCATCCATGCTTTCAGCAGGTTTGATGGAAATACCGCCGGAATCGAAAGTCAGACCTTTGCCTACCAGCACAATAGGCTTGGCGTCCGGGTTAGGATTTCCCTTATATTCCATGACGGACATAAGTGACTCGTTCTGCGAACCCTGACCAACGGCCAGATAAGCATTCATTCCCAACTCTTTCATCTGCTGTTCGCCGATGACGCGCGTGGTGATGTTGGTGCTGTAAGCATCGGCCAGTTGCCGGGCTTGCGAGGCCAGATAAGCCGCGTTGCAGATGTTTGGTGGCATGTTGCCAAGATCTTTCGCCGCTTTGATACCGGCAGCTACGGCCAGACCGTGCTGAATGGCGCGTTCACCGCTGGTCAGTTCACGACGGGTCGGAACGTTGAAAACCATTTTGCGCAATGGGCGGCGAGGTTCAACTTTATTGCTCTTCAGTTGATCGAAGGTGTAAAGCGACTCTTTTGACGTCTCAATGGCCTGACGGACTTTCCAGTAAGTGTTACGGCCTTTGACGTGTAACTCGGTCAGGAAGCAGACGGCCTCCATAGAACCGGTGTCATTTAAGGTATTGATGGTTTTCTGGATCACCTGTTTGTACTGCCGCTCGTCCAGTTCACGCTCTTTGCCGCAGCCAATTAACAGGATGCGTTCAGAGAGAATGTTAGGCACATGGTGCAGTAACAGCGTTTGACCCACTTTGCCTTCCAGCTCACCACGACGCAGCAGGGCACTGATGTAACCATCGCTAATTTTATCGAGTTGCTCGGCGATAGGCGACAGGCGGCGAGGTTCAAAGACCCCGACTACAATACAGGCACTGCGCTGCTTTTCCGGGCTACCGCTTTTTACACTGAACTCCATGCACTCTCCTGAATCTTAAAGACAAGAACGGGAGCTACGGATAGAATGTGCGCTCCGTAACAAACTCCCGTCTTGTGTTAACTGCGTGTGTTAACCTGAACGGCGTTAGTTATTTTATTTTGGCGGCTATAAGCATGTTCCTATAGGACACCCAAATGCTAGATGTTGTAATACTATTTTAGCTGTGATGGTTGCCATATGATCCGAATAAATGGCGGATTAGCGAAGAAACTAGCGATTTTCCTGCAAAAAGACAAGTTTTCACAGGCGTATTAAGCGTGATCATCATTAGATATCTGGTACGGGAAACCTTCAAGAGCCAAGTAGCGATTCTATTCATCCTGCTTCTGATCTTCTTTTGTCAGAAATTAGTCAGGGTGTTAGGGGCTGCTGTTGATGGCGAAATCCCAACAAATTTGGTTCTTTCGCTTCTGGGGCTGGGAGTGCCCGAGATGGCGCAATTGATCCTGCCGCTGAGTCTGTTCCTTGGTCTGTTGATGACATTTGGACGGCTTTATACCGAGAGTGAAATCACGGTCATGCACGCCTGCGGTCTGGGCAAACGCATATTGATTGTTGCGGCAATGATTCTGGCGCTGCTGACCGCTTTACTGGCGGCAGGCAATGCAATCTGGCTCGGCCCCTGGTCATCCAAGCATCAGGATGAAGTGCTGGCGGAAGCCAAGGCTAACCCGAGTATGGCGGCGTTGGTGGAAGGGCAGTTCCAATCCTCACAGGACGGGAATGTGGTACTTTTCGTTGGCGGTGTAAAAGGCCAGGAGTTCCATAACGTCTTTCTCGCGCAATTGCGACCCAATGGCAATCAGCGCCCTTCGGTCGTCGTGGCCGATCACGGTCATATCCAACAGCGTCCGGATGGGGCGCAGATGGTAACGCTCAATAAAGGTACGCGTTATGAAGGTACAGCGTTGCTGCGTGATTTCCGTATTACGGACTTCAATGACTATCTGGCTGTTATCGGTCATCAGACGGTGAATGTAGACAGTACTCAGGTTGAGCAAATGAACATGAGAGCGCTGTGGAAATCGCCTGAGAATGATGCGCGTGCTGAATTCCACTGGCGTCTGACGTTGGTGGTTTCCGTGCTGATCATGGCGTTGATGGTGGTGCCGCTGAGCGTGGTGAATCCTCGTCAGGGACGCGTACTCAGTATGCTGCCTGCGATGCTGCTGTACTTGATTTTCTTCTTGCTGCAAAGCTCACTGCGCTCCAATGGCGCCAAAGGCAAACTCGACCCAATGTTCTGGATGTGGGGGACGAATCTGGTTTATCTGGGACTCGCGTTGTTGCTTAACGCCTGGGATACCTTGCCAATGCGTCGCCTGCGCGCGCGCCTGAGAGGAGCGGCCTGATGTTTGGAGTTTTGGACCGTTATATCGGGCGGACGATATTCAACACCATCATGATGACTCTCTTCATGCTGGTGTCGCTCTCCGGCATTATCAAGTTTGTCGACCAACTGCGTAAAGTGGGACAAGGCAGCTATTCGGCGGTCGGTGCCGGGCTGTATACGTTACTCAGCGTTCCCAAGGATATTGAAATATTCTTCCCGATGGCGGCACTGTTAGGCGCGCTGTTGGGGCTGGGATCGTTGGCAACGCGCAGTGAATTGGTGGTTATGCAGGCCTCGGGTTTCACCCGGATGCAAATCGCCTCTTCCGTGATGAAAACGGCGATTCCATTGGTATTGCTCACGATGGCCATTGGTGAATGGGTTGCACCGGCGGGCGAACAGATGGCGCGTAACTACCGGGCGCAGATGATGTACGGTGGCTCACTGCTCTCAACGCAAAGCGGTTTGTGGGCCAAAGATGGCAGTGACTTTATCTTTATCGAACGTGTTGCCGGTGAAAACGAACTTTCCGGCATCAATATCTATCATTTCGATCAGGAAAATCGCCTGCAAACTGTCCGCTATGCGGCGATGGCGAGTTTTGATGCGGATGCGCATTTGTGGCGGTTGTCGCAGGTGGATGAGTCCGATCTCAGTGATAGCAAGCAGATTACGGGTAGGCAGACGCTGAGTGGCGAATGGAAAACCAATCTGACGCCGGACAAACTTGGGGTGGTGGCGCTGGATCCTGACGCGCTGTCGATCAGCGGTTTGCGTAACTACATCAAATATCTCAAACAGAGTGGGCAGGAATCAAACCGTTACCAACTGAATATGTGGAGTAAAATATTCTCCCCATTGTCGGTTGCGGTCATGATGCTGATGGCGCTCTCCTTCATCTTTGGGCCGCTGCGTAGCGTGCCGATGGGCGTGCGGGTCGTCACCGGTATCTGTTTCGGTTTCCTGTTTTACGTGCTCGATCAGATCTTTGGCCCGCTGAGTCTGGTATACAGCATTCCGCCAATTCTGGGGGCTCTGTTGCCAAGCGTGCTGTTCTTGTTGATCAGTATCGTCTTGCTGTTGAAGCGGCGCTAGGTCACGAATCCTGGCGTGTCGCCATTGAAAAGGCCGCCCTTACTGAAGGCGGCCTTTTTGTATTTGACGTCTGAAGACGAAAAATTACTATTTCTTGACTTTGGCGCGTTCGAACGACGCAACGATTTCGGCTTTCGCCGCTTCTGCGTTTTCCCAACCTTCCACTTTGACCCATTTACCTTTTTCCAGATCTTTGTAGTGTTCAAAGAAATGGCTGATTTGGGCACGCAGCAGTTCCGGCAGATCGTTCACATCTTTAATGTGATCGTACTCTTTGGACAACTTGGTGTGAGGAACGGCAACCAGCTTGGCATCTTCACCAGCTTCGTCGGTCATTTTCAGAACGCCAACCGGACGGCAGCGAATAACGGAGCCAGCCTGCAGTGGGTATGGGGTTGGAACCAGGACATCAACCGGATCACCGTCAAGTGACAGAGTTTGGTTAATGTAACCGTAGTTGCAAGGGTAGAACATGGCGGTAGACATGAAACGGTCTACAAACAGCTCGCCGGTATCTTTGTCAATTTCGTATTTGATCGGATCAGCGTTGGCAGGGATTTCGATCACTACATAGATATCTTCCGGGAGATCTTTACCCGCTGGTACGTTGTTCAAGCTCATTGTCGTTTCCTTTCATCGAAGCAGGATTACAGTGGCGGGTATTATAGCCAACTCCTACGCGAATTCCTGCCCTTTTAACAAGAAGGGTGGTGCGAGCCACCCTTGATAAAGCAGAATTACTCTTCTGGGTACTGCTCGATAAATCTCTCGGCATCTTCTACCATCGAACGGGTGCCGACGAAGAAAGGTGCACGCTGGTGCAATTTATCAGGGACGATATCAAGAATACGTCTGACACCATCACTGGCTTTACCGCCAGCTTGTTCGCCCAGAAACGCCATTGGATTACATTCATACAGTAAACGCAATTTACCTTGAGGATGGGTTGCGGTACTTGGGTAGATGTAAATCCCGCCTTTCAGCAGGTTGCGGTGGAAATCAGCGACCAGCGATCCAATATAACGTGAGGTATAAGGGCGCATGGTTGCTTCGTCCTGCTCCTGACAATATTTGATGTATTTCTTCACCCCTAAAGGAAACTTGATGTAGTTACCTTCGTTGATGGAATACATATTGCCTTTTTCCGGGTAGCAGACTCTCTCATGGGAGAGGCAGAATACGCCGAGGGAAGGATCGTATGTAAAGGCATGGACACCACAGCCAGTTGTATAGACCAGCATGGTTGACGAGCCATACACGACATATCCAGCGGCAACCTGACGGTTTCCAGGCTGCAGGAAATCTTCTTCCGTGATCGGCTTACCTAATGGGGTGATTCGACGATAAATGGAAAAAATCGTTCCTACAGAAACGTTTACGTCGATATTTGATGAGCCGTCCAATGGATCCATCAACACGACATACTTACCGTTTTCAGCGCGATCGCCATCAAAAATGACGATTTCATCTTCTTCTTCTGACGCAATACCAGCAACTTCACCACGAGCTTTCAGCGCTGCTTTGAGTTTTTCATTGGCATACAAATCGAGTTTCATCTGAACCTCGCCCTGTATGTTTGACGCGCCACTGGCACCCAGAATGTCCACCAGACCGGCTTTATTAATGTCGCGGTGAATAATTTTAGCGCCAAGTTTTATAGCAGAGAGTAAAGCGGTCAACTCGCCTGTCGCATGCGGAAAATCGTGCTGCTTCTCGACAATAAATTCGCCTAACGTTTTCATTGACACAATCCCTGAATCTTAGGATGAAAAGTGGTCGTAACAAACCACCAACATAAGCATTCACAGTTTATCCCAAAGATATGGACAATTCATAGGCAAATCCATTTCTTCTGAGCGATTCGGAGCGGTAGAATAGCGGCTGACTTGACGTAATTGATGGAAAAACTATGCGCATTCATATTCTTGGTATCTGCGGCACCTTCATGGGCGGCCTGGCGATGCTGGCTCGCTCACTGGGGCATGACGTAACCGGCTCAGATAACAACGTTTATCCGCCGATGAGTACTTTGCTGGAGAACCAGGGGATCGATCTTATTCAAGGGTACGATCCTGCACAACTTGAACCGCGCCCTGATCTGGTGATCATCGGTAACGCCATGTCGCGGGGTAATCCGTGCGTTGAAGCGGTTCTCGAACTGGGGATCCCTTACGTCTCAGGCCCGCAGTGGCTACATGACCATGTATTGCACGATCGCTGGGTACTGGCGGTTGCAGGAACGCACGGTAAAACCACAACGGCAGGCATGGCGACGTGGATTCTCGAAGCCTGTGGTTACGCGCCTGGTTTTGTTATTGGCGGTGTTCCTGGGAATTTTGAGGTCTCTGCTCGCCTCGGTAATAGCCCTTTCTTTGTTATTGAAGCGGATGAATATGATTGCGCGTTCTTCGATAAACGCTCGAAATTCGTGCATTACAGCCCGCGGACGTTGATTCTCAATAATCTCGAGTTTGACCATGCCGATATTTTTGACGATCTGAAAGCTATCCAGAAGCAATTTCACCATTTGGTGCGACTGGTGCCTGGCAAAGGCAAAATCATTCTGCCTGACAACGATAATCATCTGAAACAGGTGATGGCGATGGGCTGCTGGAGTGAGCAAGAATTTGTGGGCGACAGCGAGGAAGGATCCTGGCGTGCCAGTAAATTGACGCCAGATGCCAGTTCCTTCGAGGTTTTCCTCAAAGGGGAACGCGTTGGCGAAGTCCACTGGGCACTTGTGGGTGAACATAATATGCACAACGGATTAATGGCGATTGCGGCTACGCGTCACGTCGGTGTGCAACCTGTGGATGCCTGTAAGGCATTGGGCGATTTCATCAATGCCCGCCGCCGTCTGGAATTACGTGGTGAGGCGGGTGGTGTCACTGTTTATGACGATTTTGCCCACCATCCAACCGCTATTCTGGCAACGCTGGCGGCACTGCGCAGCAAGGTAGGGGGAACGGCGCGTATTCTGGCGGTGCTTGAACCCCGCTCCAACACCATGAAAATGGGCATGTGCAAGAATGAGCTGGCACCGTCGTTGGGTCGTGCCGATGAGGTGTTTATTTATCAACCTCATCATATTCCATGGCAGGTGGCTGAAGTGGCGGATGCTTGCGTGCAACCGGCACACTGGAGCGCTGATCTTGAGACGCTGGTGGACATGATCATAAAAACTGCCCTGCCGGGGGATCATATTCTGGTGATGAGCAATGGCGGTTTTGGCGGCATACATGACACGTTACTTACGCGTCTGGCTGAAAAAGCGCAGCGTGACAAGGACTTGTTGGTTTAACAAATAGTGGGTAAGTTGAGGCGGGGAGTCACCCCGCCTAGTTATCGTCTTTTTTATCTGCCGGTGGAATGATGTTTTTTCGGTGTTCCCATGCACCCAACACGGCATTGCGAATACGTACCGCACCTATCAATCCAATCACCACACCAATACCCGGCATCCAACTATTGTGCGTACCTGACATCTTCAGAATGGCAACGATCGCCAGAGCAATGAATACGCAGATAATACTATGAAGAAGTGATTGCCTGATGGGATATCCATCTGAAAGACTGGCCCAAAGTGAGACGAAGAAACAGGAGATGCCGGAGAACAAAGCCACTACGTGGGCGGAGGAAAAATTAAAGACTCCGTACCAGAATTCGACATTTTCTGCGTTCATCACATCGTCACTCCTGTAACGTTCAGGCATTAAAATTGATATCGCGCGAGCAATAAATATAAATAATGTATAGTTTTATTGCATCTCTTCTGGTGGGCAAAAAACGAAGGTTTGGGGGGCAAAACGTGCCCGAGCAGGTCAGCAGGCAAGTGAATTTCCCTATTTATGCCCATTTTAAAACGAGGTCTTATATTCTATTTTTTGATCTCTTCAACCGCAGAGGCTAACAATAATGGGTTCTCTCTTTTGCGGTAATTCCTAATTAGGTCAATATGATGATGTTATTTTTTAATATGACTTAACGTTGAATGGCGATCCAAAAATGGATTATTCTTATAGATGTAAGCTGCAGTTAATTAATGTTAAACATTCAATTAAATGATGGGCGTTGTTTAATGCAATTATTGGGGATACTATAAAATCCCTCTCCGACTGTAGCCTGCTGGGTCGGTGATTAAAATTATAATAATTCGCTAGCTCTCTATGTGCAAGGAAATCAATATGTTTGATTTTTGTAATGGCAATATACTTGAAAAACTTGACCTTAATTTACTTAAGATATTTGAAGTGGTATATCACTATCAAAGTATTACTAAAGCCGCATCACATCTCCATATTAGTGTGCCCGCAGTGAGTCAGGCAATTAAACGCTTGAGGGTAACATTACCAGAACCCCTTTTTCTACGGGAAGGAAAGGGGATGGCACCCACCGAGCATGCAGTGAACCTGCACCATTATATCAATTGTGGACTTGAACATATATTGACTGGGTTTACTTTGGCAATAGATAATGCAGAACGCCCCCGGGATATATTCGTTGCTTGCCAACCCCATATTGGCAGTATTGTCATGCCAAAGATTTTCCACGCCAGGAAATCAAATGAATTATTATGTTTATCCCATATTGATCTCCCGACCAATGAAGGTGCAGCAGAATACCTTCTTCTTAATAATAAAGCAGATCTCGTTATTGACTATCAACCAGTTTATAATAACGCTATCGAATATAAGGCTTTTTGTCGCGAATCTCTCGTTGTCTTATGTCGTAAAAACCATCCGCGGTTGAAAAATAGCATTAGTTTAGAGAGTTATCGGCGCGAAGAACATGCGGTGATAATCAATAGCACATTGAATCGCCTGACTGTCAAAGCGGACATTCATCGAATTGCGCCTGACCGTACCATTTCATTCAGTAGTCATTTTCTTAATAGCCTGATTGCCGTTGTTGAGAGTACCGATATGATTTGCTTATTTCCACGTATACTGGCTCAGCAGATGATTAAAGCGTATGAGGTAAAGATATTACAACATAATCTGACCATCGAACCCCCAACTCTTTACGTCATGTACCATAAGGATATAAAGAATGATCGTGTTTTGACGGACCTTGCCAACGCATTCAAAAATGAAGTTTGAGTTTGGTGACGAATTGGCAGTAATCTCACTTAATTTCAACGTATTATGAACGGATAGAAGATGCTATCGGCGTCGATATAAAATTCGTAAGGATACTTTCAAACAAAGGGGACGTTTGGGAGTCTGTCTGGAAGTCTATAGAGGGAATCGATTTGACGGGAAGAGCTCAATCATGTGGTGCGAAGAGAGGGACTTGAACCCTCACGTCCGTTAAGACACTAACACCTGAAGCTAGCGCGTCTACCAATTCCGCCACCTTCGCACAGACGATTGCTTGTATAGCTTGATTTATATCACCAGTGTGGTGCGAAGGGAGGGACTTGAACCCTCACGTCCGTAAGAACACTAACACCTGAAGCTAGCGCGTCTACCAATTCCGCCACCATCGCATGTCACTGTGTCATATAAATCTGTGGTTGTTATTTTGGTGCGAAGGGAGGGACTTGAACCCTCACGTCCGTAAGGACACTAACACCTGAAGCTAGCGCGTCTACCAATTCCGCCACCATCGCGTACCAGAAACATTACATTTGTAATGCAACCACGGAGGCGAATTCTAGAGATTTTAGCGGAGGCGTCAATAGTTATTTCCCCCGGGACCCACGATTGCTGCAAAAAACGCCATATTATTGACTTATTTGGGAAGGTTCAGCATTGAAGGGGGCAAAAAGCTCTGCAAGCCAGTCAAGCATGACCCGCACGCGAGGTGCCAGAAATCGGCCAGGCGGGTACATGAGGTAAAGTGGCATGGGCGGCGGTGGCGTATCAACCAGAACCTCCACGAGTGAACTTTGTGCCAGCCAGGGATGCAAACTGTGTGTGGCCGCCTGAATCAAGCCGAAGCCGCTGTGCGCGGCGGCAATGTAGGCGTCAGCACCACTGACACGCAGCGGCGCAGCAAGCGTGACTCTCTCGATTTTTCCTTCCACAATAAATTCCAGGGGTTCACAGCGACCTGTGGAGAGTGAAAAATAACCCACCATATGATGGTCATTAAGATCTTTCAGCGATGTTGGGCTGCCTTTGCGCATCAGGTATTCGGCTGAGGCGCAGGTCAGTTGGGGTATCTCGGCAATGCGTCGTGATACCAGATTCTCCTCTTCTGACGGCCAGGCGCGAAGCACGCAGTCGATCCCGTGGTGCAGCAGATCCATTGACGTATCATTGGCACTCAATGCCACTTCGATCTGCGGATAGCGCCGATAGAAATTGGCTAACTCCGGGATAACAATTTCTCGCGCCAGTGAATGAGGCATATCAATACGCACTTTCCCTTTTGGTTGATGACGCTGTTGGGCGAACATTGAATCCGTTTCATCCAGTGCATCAAGCAGTTGCACGCAACGATGATAATAGGCCTCGCCCTCTGCGGTGATCTTGACCTGTCGTGTGGTTCGCAGCAACAGGCGCACGCCAAGCCGCTGTTCCAGACGTTTTACCGTATTGCTTACCGTCGCCCTAGGCAACTGAAGCAGTTCGGCGGCACGGCTAAAACTATTCATATCAACAATCCGCACAAAAACCCGCATCGCCTGGATCTGATCCATTCTGCACATCCTATTGTTAATATTTTTGGAACAGTGTAGGTCCATCATCGTTATTTATCTTTTTCACGTCAACAACGACACTCGTGCGGCATCAATAACCTTTCTGTGAGGACACAACATGCAACAAAGAACATTAGGTAGAAATGGACCGGTCGTATCAGCGCTGGGTCTTGGCTGTATGGGCATGAGTGATTTTTACTCCACGGGCACGGATGCGAATGAATCGATCGCGACACTTCATCGCGCCCTTGAGCTTGGGGTAACAATGCTCGATACCGCTGACATGTACGGTCCTTATACCAATGAGGAATTGGTTGGCAAAGCCATCAAAGGCCAGCGCGATCGGGTTTTCCTGGCGACAAAATTTGGCATAGAACGGGATCCGGCCCAACCGCATAAACGTGGGGTCAATGGGCATCCGGACTATATCCGTCAATCGGTGGAAGGCAGTCTTAAACGGCTCGGGGTGGAGGTGATTGATCTCTATTACCAGCATCGGATTGATCCCACGGTTCCTATTGAAGAATCAGTGGGTGCGCTGGCCGATCTCGTTCAGCAGGGCAAAATCCGCTATATCGGTTTGAGTGAAGCGTCAACATCCACTCTGGAAAGGGCTCATAAAATCCACCCGATCACGGCGTTGCAAACGGAATACTCTTTATGGACCCGAGATGCGGAAAACGAAGTGATGGCAACCTGTGAAAAGCTGGGGATCGGTTTTGTTGCCTATAGCCCGTTGGGGCGAGGTTTTCTGACCGGGGCGCTTCGCGATCCAAATGATTTGGCAGCAGACGATTTCCGTCGTTTTAATCCGCGCTTCATGGGCGAAAATTTTGATCGGAATTTGCAACTGGTTAATAAAGTGACGCAACTGGCAGAGCAGAAAGGGGTTAAACCCGCCCAGTTGGCTCTGGCCTGGGTATTGGCGCGCAGCAACAATATTGTGCCAATCCCTGGGACCAAGCGTCGTCTTTATTTGGAAGAAAATATCGCCGCCCTGGATGTGATTCTGAGCGAAGCTGAGATCGCGGCGATTGAGGCCGTATTCCCGTTCCAGGCCGCAGCAGGGGATCGCTACGGCGAAGATTCGATGCGTACGGTTAACGTTTAGATTTTTTCTTTTTAGGATCGCGTGGTGGACGGCCAAGGATGGCCACATAGACTTTGAAGCGACCGGTTTGCGCCAGAACCTCATGGCTGCCAAAGGTGGCATCCAGCAGATCGGCATAAGGCAGGAAGGCGTTGGCAACAATGCGCAACTGACCGCCAATTTGCAGATGGGTTGCGGCTCCCCGAATCAAGGTTTCGGCGGCATGTAAACTGGTTTGCAACCCTTCATGGAACGGAGGATTAGAGACAATGATGTCAAAACGGCCAGTGATATCGGAATAGACATTACTGGCAATCACTTCACCTTCCAGCTCGTTGGCGGCAAGCGTAGCGCGGCTGGCTTCCAATGCTGCAGCATTGACATCGCTCAGGGTGAGTTTGAGTTTTGGCGAACGTTTAGCCAAGACCGAAGCCAATACCCCGGCACCGCAACCGACGTCCAGCATTTTCCCCTTCATTTCCTGATGGAACGTCGACAGCAGCAGATTACTGCCTGCATCAAGGGCATCGCGGCTGAACACGCCGGGCAGGGTTTTGACCGTTACGTCATTGACCTGATAATCCTGCCACCAGGTTGCGACATCAAATTCAGGCTGCTTTTCCAAACGTCCGTGATAAAGGCCACAGCGCCGCGCGCTGTCAATCTTGCTGACGGGGCAGATCTCTTCGAGAATTGTCTCGGCACTGCGCACACCTGCACGGTTTTCACCAATCACAAACACATCAACACCCACCGGCAAAAGTGAAAGCAGATTGGAAAGTTGGAATTGTGCTTCTTGTTTACTCTTCGGCCAGTAATAGATCAGGACATCGCAGTCAGCAATAAAGTCAGCGTCGGTAACCAGACCGAACTGCACATTTTCCCCGAGCGCGCGGCTGAGCATCTGCCAGTGGTGATATTGAGTAGTGTGGACACGCACTTCAGCCGCCTCCAACTGGGCGGGAAGGCTATCTTGTAAGTCACCGGCAAACAGTACGCGGCGCTCGGTAAATTCATCACTGTGGCGCAGTATAACTTCACTGGCTGGGGTTAATGCTGACATCAGGCTGTGGCTCCTTTGGAATATGACCGGGGATTATAGAGGTTTGTTGGCGCATGTTCGATGGGTTTGCTAGCATAGCGCTGCATAACAGGTTCCCCCTCACAGGAAAAGGCATGGCAACAAGACGCGACTGGCTGTTACAACAACTGGGTATTACGCAGTGGACCCTGCGCCGCCCGGCGGTGTTACAGGGTGAAGTTGCCGTGAGTCTCCCTGCCGATGTGCGTTTACTTATCATCGCTGAGCTCCCTCCCGCAGACGACGAACCTTTTTTGCGCGATGTTTTACGCAGCCTCGGGCTGATGCCGCATCAGATTTATGCATTGACGCCGGATCAGGTCACGATGTTGCCTGTTGAGACGCAGTGCGACAGTTGGCGATTGGGGATCACTGAACCGCTTGCGGTCAGCGGAACCCAATTATACAGCCCGGCTTTTACCGAGCTTACTCAAGATGCCGACGCCAAACGCGCGCTCTGGCAGCAGATCTGTGAAAATGAACAACATTTCTTCCCTGACGCCAGCCGATCTGGCTCGCGCCTTTCAGATTGAAAAAGCCAGCCACGCCTTTCCCTGGACCGAAAAAACCTTTGATAGCAATCAGGGCGAGCGTTATCTCAACCTGAAACTGACCGTCGATGGGGTCGTTGCCGGATTTGCTATCACCCAAGTGGTGCTCGATGAAGCCACCCTGTTCAATATTGCCATTGATCCCCAATTTCAGCGTCAGGGCCTGGGCCGGATGCTGTTGGAAGCGCTCATTGAACAGCTTGAAGAGAAAGAGGTGGTCACGCTGTGGCTTGAGGTTCGGGCATCGAATCATCGGGCTATCGCCCTGTATGAAAGCCTGGGTTTTAATGAAGTCTCTATCCGCCGCAACTATTATCCTGCCGCCCAGGGGCGTGAAGACGCCATCATTATGGCGCTGCCGTTGGGATGATGGTTTGTCGAGATGATTATTTGGGCAGCACTCTCAGCCGACTTTAAAATTGGCTGAATGCGTACTTTCAAAGACAGCCGGAAAAAGCATTGATTGTCTAAGCAGGATAAATCAGGGAAAATACTCGGCTATAACTTTTTATTACCCGCTTTGCCTGACGCCGTTGCTGGCGTAACGTAATTTTTTGCAGGGCGGACTAACCGCAGAAACGTGAAAAACATGTCTCCAAGTGATTACGCCCGCGAAGTGGCTAAACGCCGTACCTTCGCAATAATTTCGCATCCCGATGCGGGTAAAACCACCATCACCGAAAAAGTTCTCTTATTCGGACACGCCATTCAGACGGCCGGTACGGTAAAAGGCCGTGGCTCAAGCCATCATGCCAAATCTGACTGGATGGAAATGGAAAAACAACGTGGTATTTCCATCACTACGTCAGTGATGCAATTCCCTTATCAGGACTGCCTGGTCAATCTACTTGATACCCCAGGGCACGAAGACTTTTCTGAAGATACGTACCGTACCCTGACTGCGGTTGACTGCTGTCTGATGGTCATCGATGCCGCGAAAGGCGTAGAAGATCGTACCCGCAAATTGATGGAAGTTACCCGTTTGCGTGATACCCCGATTCTGACATTTATGAACAAATTGGACCGCGATATCCGCGATCCAATGGAAGTCATGGATGAAGTCGAGCGTGAACTGCAAATCGCTTGTTCGCCCATCACCTGGCCGATTGGTTGCGGTAAATTGTTCAAAGGGGTTTATCACCTCTATAAAGATGAAACGTATCTCTATCAGACCGGTAAAGGCCACACGATTCAGGAAGTCCGTATCATCAAGGGCTTGCATAACCCGGATCTGGATCTGGCTGTCGGCGAAGATCTCGCCAAACAACTGCGTGAAGAGTTGGAGCTGGTGCAAGGCGCTTCGCACGAGTTTGAACAGGACGCTTTCCTGCAAGGTGAGTTAACGCCAGTATTCTTCGGTACCGCACTGGGTAACTTTGGCGTGGATCACATGCTTGATGGTCTGGTCTCATGGGCCCCCGCTCCGATGCCACGTAAAACCGATGTGCGTGAAGTACGGGCAGAAGAAGAGAAATTTACCGGCTTTGTCTTTAAGATCCAGGCCAATATGGATCCGAAACACCGCGACCGCGTTGCCTTTATGCGTGTAGTTTCAGGGCGTTATGAGAAAGGCATGAAGCTGCGGCAGGTACGGATCGGCAAAGATGTGGTGATCTCTGATGCACTGACCTTTATGGCTGGCGATCGCTCACATGTAGAAGAAGCCTATCCCGGCGATATTCTGGGTTTGCATAACCACGGGACGATCCAGATTGGTGATACCTTCACCCAAGGTGAAGACATGAAATTCACCGGTATTCCCAACTTTGCCCCAGAATTGTTCCGCCGTATTCGTCTTCGCGATCCGCTTAAGCAAAAGCAACTACTCAAAGGTTTGGTGCAACTCTCCGAAGAGGGTGCCGTTCAGGTATTCCGCCCCATCACCAACAACGATCTGATCGTTGGTGCCGTCGGTGTACTGCAGTTTGATGTCGTAGTCTCTCGCTTGAAGAGTGAATATAACGTCGAAGCCATCTACGAATCCGTCAACGTATCAACCGCCCGCTGGGTGGAATGTAACGACGTCAAAAAACTCGAAGAATTCAAACGTAAATGCGAACTGAATCTGGCGCTGGATGGCGGTGATAACCTCACCTATATCGCCCCCACCATGGTGAATCTGAATTTGACCCAGGAGCGGTATCCTGACGTCGCTTTCCGCAAGACCCGCGAACACTAAACCCAGGCTACTTAGCTTGGAATATTGAGATTGGGCAGTGCTCGACATCCTCATGGACTGAATGTCCACTGCGGTGTCTGTGCGCTGTCCGCACTCAATCTTCCGGCGCACGCTACGCCTGGGGCTACTTAGCCTGGAATATTGCGATCGGGCAGTGTTCGACATCCTCATGGACTGAATACTTCCCAGTAACTCTCTGAACCGCTTTCCTTGCACGAGGGGGCGGTTTGTTTTTACTGGCTGAATTGTACGTTATGTAGTCTAATTCTTAAGAATCCTCTGTATATCTGCCTTATCGACCCCCTTTTTACGTGATCTACCTACCGTTTTTGCCACCCTCGACTATATTTATCATTCAAGAGCCGCTGCTGAGGTTGAAACGACCAACCAAATGCAACTCCTCAGTGTGTTATTCGGTAGTGTTGCCAGTTGTAGAGGATTTATCCTATTTGTTATTGATGCGCTATGTAATTTGTCTGAGAACACAATCAGACATCGTCGTCATAAAGAGACAGTTACGCGCTGAGTTGTTAATAAATGGTTGATCATATGCTGCTTCAATGGGCGTTTTAAAACTGGCATGCGGTTTAAGACGTGAAAGCGTGACAAAAAATTGTTTAGTTGTCGTGAAGTATATTAATGGTCATCACGCTGGTGGCTGAGAGGGTCCGCATTTTTTGGGCTCACACAACAGAAAGAAAGGAAGATATCGATGAAAAAGACCAAATTAACCTACTCGTTGATGGCGATTTTTTTAAGCTCGGCACTGGTGGGCACAAGCGCACTGGCTGAAACCTTGACCAGCAAAACCGAAAACGCGGCGGATACTGCTGGTGCGAAAATCGATAGCTCAATCAAAAAAGCTGACAGCTATATGGACGACAGCGCTATCACTGCGAAAGTGAAAAGTGCATTGGTTGATGCCGATTCAATTAAAAGCAGCGACATCTCAGTGAAAACTGAAGGTGGTGTGGTTTCGCTGACAGGTTTTGTTTCCAGCCAGTCTGAAGCTGAAACGGCCGTAGCGCTTGCCACCAAGGTTGAAGGCGTCAAGTCGGTTAGCGACAAACTGCATGTGAAAGATCAGAAATCCCAATCTGCAAAAGCCTACGCCGGTGACACCACGACCACGGCTGAATTAAAAGCGAAACTGCTTGCCGATGACATTGTACCTTCACGTTCAGTGACGGTTGAGACTACAGATGGCGTTGTCCAGCTTTCCGGTAGTGTAGAAAACAAGGCGCAGTCCGAACGTGCTGAGAGTATTGCCAAGGCTATTGATGGTGTGAAAAGCGTCAAAAATGATCTGAGCATCAAACCGTAATACTCCCCACTCGGGTTACCTGGCATCGGCCTCGTAACCCGATTATTGACTATATAACAAGATTAAAGATGTCTTTCGGCAGAAAAATGAGTCATCTGCCAGCAGGGTCTTAATTAAGAGCTATCTTTTTAAGACGGGACTGCTTTCTCAAACACAGTTTGAGGCATCTCGAATTTCAATAGGGTAAGGAGAGGCTTATGTTTCGTTGGGGCATTATATTTTTAGTTATCGCTCTGATCGCTGCTGCATTGGGTTTTGGTGGTCTGGCAGGTACGGCAGCATGGGCGGCTAAAGTTGTATTCGTAGTTGGTATTATTCTGTTCCTGGTGAGCTTGTTCGCCGGTCGCAGACGTCCTTAGCGAACTGTATCCATCGAAACTCTTATTCCTTTCTCGCCGCAGGGGTAAATCATGAACAGCGACATCGTTGCAGGCAAATGGAAACAATGGAAAAGCCAGATGTGGTTGATGTGGGCAGACATGTTTGACAGTGACTGCGCATGGCTTGCAGGGAGCAATGATTTACTCTCCGGCGTTTTACAAGAAGATTACGGAAGAGAGAAAGACAGGGTATCCTCTGGATTCACGTCTATACACTGAGGATACAGGGTGGGATACAGAATACCTATTACGCTTGGTAATATTGAGCCATTAGCGTATAAGCCCTACCGGCCCGGTAAGATAGCGCTGGTATGTGAAGGGGGCGGGCAGCGAGGAATTTTTACAGCCGGTGTGCTGGATGAATTCCAACGTGCCCGCTTTAATCCTTTTGATCTGTTCATCGGTACGTCTGCTGGTGCACAAAACCTTTCAGCTTTTGTCTGCGGACAGCCAGGGTATGCGCGTCGCGTTATCACCCGCTACACCACCCATGCCAACTTCTTCAATCCTCTACGGTTTGTCCGTGGCGGGCATTTGATCGATCTCGATTGGTTGATTGGTGTGACGTCCCAGCAAATGCCACTGGCGATGGATACTGCTGAAAAAAACCTGATCGATGGCCGTGAGTTCCTGATGTGCGCCTGTCGCAGTGATGATTACACCCCCAACTATTTCTCCCCGAACAGGGACAACTGGTTAACGCTAATCAAAGCCTCAAGCGCAATCCCGGGATTTTATCGACAGGGTGTGGATCTTGAAGGGATCAGCTACCAGGATGGCGGCATCAGCGATGCGATTCCGGTGGAAGAGGCTTATCGGCGCGGTGCTGACACCATTATCGTTATCCGTACCGTTCCCTCGCAGATGTTCTATACCCCGCAATGGATGAAGCGGATGGAACAGTGGTTGAGTGAAAGTAGCCTGCAGCAGTTGGTGACGATGATGCAACATCATGAGCGCAGCTATCATCGTATTCAGCAATTTATAGAAAACCCGCCAGGCGACTTACGCATATTTGAAATCTATCCGCCGAGACCGCTGACCAGCCATGCCCTCGGCAGTCGCTTGCCTGCGCTGAATCAGGACTACCATCTCGGTCGGCGTTGTGGCCGCTATTTTCTGGCTACGGTCGCGCACTGGTTGTTATCTGATGGTAAACAGAACGTGCAGTCGTTGTCGCGTCGGATTATCCAACCCCAATCTGCCGTCTTGCCGGAGATTGAGGTTGCAGACTTGCTGGTCGCGCAGAACACATCGCCCATCATTACAGACTTCACGATGCCTGCGTCAGTCAGTACCGCTCATGGCAAACTGATGGGCGAGCCTGCCAATACGCCTTTGCAGGACGATCCCATCCTCAAGAGTGGTGACGTGGTATGACGCGCCCTTATTTTATCGATACCCATTGCCACTTTGATTTTCCCCCCTTCAGCGATGACGAGCAGGAGAGTCTGGCTTCCGCCGCGATTCAGGGGGTTCGACAGATCATTGTTCCTGCGGTGGCAGCACAGTACTTCAACAGAATCACCGCCTTGTCGCAGACTTATCCCGCCTTGTTCGCGGCTCTGGGGCTGCACCCGTTGTATATTGCCCAACATCAGGAACAGGATCTGGAGATGTTGCAGCGTTTTTTGCTGGATCCTCAACTCAAGCCGGTGGCGGTGGGGGAGATAGGGCTGGATCTGTACATGGATGAGCCGCATTACGAGCGCCAGCAGCATCTGTTACGAGCACAACTTGATCTGGCCAAACGCGCAGATCTGCCCGTTATTTTACATTCGCGGCGCACACATGATCCTCTTGCCGCGATATTGCGTAAAGTAAAGTTGCCTACGACCGGCGTAGTTCATGGTTTTGCCGGGAGTCTGTCACAGGCGCAGGCGTTCATTCAGTTGGGTTATTACATTGGCGTGGGGGGAACCATCACTTATGAACGTGCACAGAAGACCCGGCGTGTGATGGCGCAACTGCCTTTGACCTCTTTGCTACTGGAAACTGATGCGCCAGACATGCCGCTTGCGGGCTATCAGGGGCAACCAAATCGCCCAGAGCGCGCGGCCGATGTCTTTGCGACATTGTGTGAATTACGTAGCGAGCCTCCGCAAGAAATCGCCAATGCGCTCTATGAAAATACCTTGAGCCTGTTCAATCTGCCGCCTCTTCAGTAATACTTTTCCTCAGGTACTTTCCTGCAACAGCTATCAAGTATCCGCACATTTTATAATGTTATTTAAATAACATTATAAAATGATTATAACGCATTCACAGGGAGATTTTCAGTAATGGCGGGAATAATCTATCTATTATAATGTTATTATTATAACATGCACACAGAGTTAAGGTTCCTTTACAGTAAGGAAGCTGCTCGTTCATTCCAGGTCGTCATTCCTGGTGTAAACTTTAAGACAGTGCCATTTGCTGAGCATTTGAGAATTATTTGTGATTAATATCACAAATAATTTGAACGCGTTACAATTGATTTTCAAATAGTGTGAGACTGAACACATATAGATCGACGGTAACCTGTTCAAATAGTCACAATGAGGTCGGCATCTTTTGCCGAACTACGTGCGGTGAGAAGGATCTCAACGGCCATCTGGAGAGCGAATTCCTTCTGGCGCAATCTTCAAGGAACCAAGTCCGCTCGCCAACGTACTGAATGTTGCACCCCGATCCCTACCGTGTCGCATTCATGACTGTATGCTCAGTTCTGGCAAGTCATCAGAATTGATAATAGTTGGAGAGTTTTATGACCGATTTAACCGCAGCAGCGCAACGTGCATTGAGTTTGATGGATTTAACGACGTTAAATGATGATGACACCGATGCAAAAGTGATCGCGCTCTGTCATCAGGCAAAAAGTCCAGCAGGCCACACCGCCGCTATCTGTATTTATCCGCGTTTTATCCCTATCGCCCGTAAAACTCTGCGCGAGCAGGGAACGCCGGATATCCGCATTGCCACCGTGACCAACTTTCCGCATGGCAATGACGACATCGACATTGCGCTGGCCGAAACCCGCGCAGCCATTGCCTACGGCGCTGATGAAGTCGACGTGGTATTCCCATACCGCGCACTGATGGCCGGAAACGAGCAAATTGGTTTTGATCTGGTTTCACGCTGCAAGCAAGCCTGTGCCGAGGCCGGTATTCTGCTGAAAGTGATCATTGAAACCGGCGAGTTGAAGCAAGCCGATCTGATTCGTAAAGCATCTGAAATCTCCATTAAAGCGGGTGCAGATTTCATCAAAACCTCCACGGGTAAAGTTCCGGTTAACGCCACGCTGGAAAGCGCAGAGTTAATGATCTCTGTGATTCATGACATGGGCGTAGGCGAAAAAGTCGGTTTCAAACCCGCGGGTGGTGTTCGTACCGCTGAAGACGCAGCACAATTCCTGCAACTTGCCGACCGTATCATGGGCGAGGGTTGGGCCGATGCCCGTCACTTCCGTTTTGGTGCCTCCAGCCTGTTGGCGAGCCTGCTGAATACGCTCGGACACAAAACTGAAAAATCCGGTAGCGGTTACTGATATCACTCGGCGATCGGGCAGATTCGTCTGACCGATCGCGTTGTATCCTACATTTAGTCAAGCAGGGGGATATACCTTGTTCCTGGCACAAGAAATAATCCGTAAAAAACGCGATGGACATCCGATAAGCGAAGAAGAAATTCGATTCTTTATCAATGGCATTCGTGACAATCAAGTTTCAGAAGGTCAGATCGCTGCACTGGCGATGACCATCTATTTCCACGATATGACCATGCCGGAGCGTGTAGCGCTCACTATGGCGATGCGTGATTCAGGTACGGTACTGGACTGGAAATCATTGAACCTCAATGGCCCAATTGTCGATAAGCATTCGACTGGCGGCGTGGGTGACGTGACGTCATTGATGTTGGGGCCAATGGTCGCTGCATGCGGTGGATACGTACCGATGATTTCTGGCCGTGGTCTGGGTCACACTGGCGGTACGCTCGATAAACTGGAAGCCATTCCGGGGTTTGATATTTTCCCTGATGATGAGGCATTCCGTAAGATTATTAAAGAAGTGGGTGTGGCTATTATCGGCCAGACCAGCTCTCTTGCCCCGGCAGACAAACGTTTTTACGCCACGCGCGATATCACGGCGACAGTCGACTCCATTGCGTTGATCACTGCATCCATTCTGGCCAAGAAATTGGCTGAAGGATTGGATGCGCTGGTGATGGACGTGAAAGTCGGTTCGGGGGCTTTTATGCCGACTTACCAACTTTCAGAAGATCTGGCGCAGGCGATTGTTGGCGTGGCGAATGGCGCGGGCTGTAAAACCACGGCGTTGCTCACCGACATGAATCAGGTGCTGGCATCCAGTGCCGGGAATGCGGTTGAAGTGCGTGAGGCGGTACGCTTCCTGACCGGTGAATACCGTAATCCGCGCCTGTTTGAAGTGACGATGGCGCTGTGCGTGGAGATGCTGCTGTCCGGCAAACTGGCGGATAACGACGCCGATGCCCGCCGCAAGCTGCAGGCTGTACTGGACAACGGTAAAGCCGCAGAAATTTTTGGTCGTATGGTTGCCGCGCAGCGCGGGCCAAATGACTTTATGGAGAACTATGACCGTTATCTGCCATCGGCGACGCTGACAAAACCTGTCTATGCCGAGCAGAAGGGGTTTGTCAGCGCCATGGATACCCGTGAGTTGGGTATGGTGGTGGTGGCGATGGGGGGCGGACGCCGCCGTGCCAGTGATTCCATAGATTACAGCGTAGGTCTTACCCAGGTAGCGCGTCTCGGCGATAAAGTCGATACCCAGCAGCCACTGGCGATGATTCATGCCAACAGTGAAGAGAGCTGGCAACAGGCTGCTGATGCAGTCCGTGCCGCAATCGTGCTGAGTGATGCGATACCTGAAGCAACGCCGGTGGTCTACCGCCGCGTGAGCGAATAACCGTCATAATGCAGCGAAAGCGAATCAGGGGCGGCAGGGTATGATTGCCGTTCCCAACGCGTGAAAACACGTAGGAGAGCAAGATGAAACGTACATTTATTATGGTGTTGGACTCTTTTGGGATTGGCGCAAGCGAAGATGCCGAGCGCTTTGGTGACAAAGGTTCTGACACGCTGGGCCATATTGCCGAACAATGCGCGAAAGGTAATGCGAACATTGGACGTGAAGGCCCGCTGCATCTGCCGAACCTGAGTCGTCTTGGTCTGGGTAAAGCTGCAGAAGAATCGACCGGTAAGTTCCCTGAAGGTCTGGATAAAAATGCCGACATTATCGGTGCCTATGCTTATGCCAGTGAATTGTCCTCGGGTAAAGATACTCCTTCCGGCCACTGGGAAATTGCGGGCGTCCCCGTTCTGTTCGACTGGGGCTACTTCAGCGATGAACACAACAGCTTCCCGCAGGAGTTGCTGGATAAATTGGTGAAGCGCGCCAATTTGCCTGGCTATCTCGGTAACTGCCACTCCTCGGGTACGGTTATTCTCGATCAACTGGGCGAAGAGCATATGAAAACCGGCAAGCCGATTTTCTATACCTCTGCCGACTCCGTGTTCCAAATCGCCTGTCATGAAGAGACTTTCGGCCTCGATCGTCTGTATGAACTGTGCGAAATCGCCCGGGAAGAGTTGACGGAAGGGGGCTATAACATTGGCCGCGTCATCGCTCGTCCGTTCCTGGGCAACAAGCCAGGGGAATTCGAGCGTACCGGTAACCGCCACGATCTCGCCGTTGAACCACCGGCGCCCACCGTACTGAAAAAACTGGTGAAAGAGAAGGGCGGGGAAGTGGTTTCCGTAGGTAAAATCGCCGATATCTATGCGCACGTTGGTATTACGCAGAAAGTGAAAGCCACGGGACTGGATGCCTTGTTTGATGCAACCATTCAGGAAATGAAGAAAGCCGGTGACAAAACCATCGTGTTCGCTAACTTTGTTGATTTTGACTCTTCCTACGGTCACCGTCGTGACGTGGCCGGTTATGCTGCCGCGCTGGAGTTATTCGATCGCCGCTTGCCGGAGTTGATGGCGCTGGTCGGTGAAGATGATATTCTGATCCTGACCGCTGACCATGGTTGCGACCCGACCTGGCCCGGCACCGATCACACCCGTGAGCACATTCCGGTACTGATCTATGGCCCGAAAGTAAAACCGGGTTCACGGGGTCACCGTGATACCTTTGCCGATATCGGGCAGACCGTTGCCAGCTACTTTGATCTGTCCCCGATGGATTACGGTAAATCCATGCTGTAAATATTTTGCCAGCGCTGGTCAGCTTACGGCTGGCGCTGGGTTCTGATTCTTGTGATTAATACAGATAACCAATAAGGAACCGATTATGGCTACGCCACATATCAATGCGGAGATGGGTGATTTTGCTGACGTGGTATTGATGCCGGGCGACCCGCTGCGTGCCAAATTCATTGCAGAAACATTTTTGCAGGATGTCCGTGAAGTCAATAACGTGCGCGGTATGCTGGGTTTTACTGGAACCTATAAAGGCCGTAAGATCTCTGTGATGGGCCACGGCATGGGTATTCCTTCCTGCTCGATCTATACCAAAGAATTGATTACCGAATTCGGCGTGAAAAAAATCATCCGCGTCGGTTCATGTGGTGCAGTGCGCAGTGATGTAAAGTTGCGTGATGTTGTTATCGGTATGGGCGCGTGCACCGACTCTAAAGTCAACCGTATGCGCTTCAAGGACCATGATTACGCGGCTATCGCTGATTTTGATATGGTGCGCAATGCCGTTGATGCGGCAAAAGCCAAAGGCATTCCGGCGCGCGTCGGTAACCTGTTCTCCGCAGACCTGTTCTATACGCCCGATCCGCAAATGTTCGACGTAATGGAAAAATACGGCATTCTGGGTGTGGAAATGGAAGCTGCCGGTATTTATGGCGTTGCGGCAGAGTTCGGTGCCAAAGCCCTGACAATCTGTACCGTTTCTGACCATATCCGTACCCATGAGCAGACCACGGCAGAAGAGCGCCAAAATACGTTTAACGAAATGATTGAGATCGCACTGGAATCCGTTCTGTTGGGCGACCAGGAATAATCTTTTCTGTGAAAAAGAACGGGCGTGCCGTTAAAAATTTATAACGATGCGCCCGTTTTTCTTTTATGTTCCCCGCGCGGAGCCGTTCTTTTACGCTTTATCCTTCCCCGTCTCATTTTCTTGCGGTTTATCTTCCCCACTCTCCTCATTGTCGCTATCTTCTTCCTTGAGCGGAGTACTGGCCGTCAGCAGGAAGGGAGATTGTTGCCAGCGACTGCGGCGATGCTGTAATAATGTGCGGGCGAGAATGATACCGATAGCCAGTGCCAGCAGAATCATCAGGCGCAACAGATTGGTGGTGTTATCCACCTGCTTGGCTTCTGTACCCAGCACGTGCGTGTCCAGGGTGATACGTAAAAAACCACTCGGACCCTCTTTATCTTCAATGGGTTGCACGATCTGGTGATTGAAATAGCTGCCTGCCCGCTTACCGTCCAGCGCCAACCGATCGCGTATAGCCACATTTTCACCGGCGTGCGCCACCAGTGACCCATCCAACTGGTAAACACTGGCATCGAGAATGCGGCTGTGTTCGGTAAGATGGCCGAGGATCTCGCTGATTTTTTCGCTGTCGATGTTTTCTTCATCACTGTTCATCAAAGGAACCAGCGAGAAAGAGACCTGACGCGCGAGCGTCTGCGCCAATTCTTCTACC
The DNA here is from genome assembly GCF_003332275.1 of Edaphovirga cremea. Lineage (GTDB taxonomy): Bacteria > Pseudomonadota > Gammaproteobacteria > Enterobacterales > Enterobacteriaceae > Edaphovirga > Edaphovirga cremea. The sequence goes on from NZ_QOVA01000003.1 coordinate 240,675, forward strand.
TGTTCTGAACGGGCGAGTTGATGGCTGAGGCTGAAATAGGACGCTCCCTGCATTAATACAACTAATAATGCCAGACAAATCAGGGCAATAGCTGTCCTATGCAATCGGAATTTTGTTTTTGCCCGTGCCATGCCGCATCCTTAGGAATTTTGATGACTTTATGTTGCCAGAAGCAATAGCGATAGGATAGCTTGATGCGGCGTTTTATGATGGCGAATCTGCACCACAACAGGAGCTAATAATGTCTAAGAGTCTGACCTATTGCGATCTTCCCGCGGAGATCTATCAATGGCCGGGTCTTCCCCTTTCGCTGAGTGGCGATGAAGTTATGCCACTGGATTATTGGGCTGGTCATACCGGTTGGCTATTGTATGGCAGAACGCTCGATAAAGAATGTATTACCCGTTTTCAACTCCGGTTGGGCACTGCGTTGGTGATCGTCAGCGCCTGGTGCGTTGAGGACTATCAGGTTGTTCGTTTGGCGGGCTCGCTCAACGATCATATCATTGCGCTGGCGAATGAATACAGTCTGGACGTTGCCCCGCTCGGTAAAGTTCCGCATATGCGCACACCGGGTCTGCTGGTGATGGATATGGACTCTACTGCCATCCAGATCGAATGCATTGATGAAATTGCCAAGCTGGCGGGTGTAGGCGAGCAAGTGGCGGAAGTCACGGAAAGGGCGATGCGCGGTGAACTCGATTTCGCTGCCAGCCTGCGCCAACGCGTCGGGACACTGAAAGGGGCCGATGCCGCGATTTTACAGCAGGTACGCGATGGTTTACCGCTCATGCCAGGCTTGACGACGCTGGTGAGTAAATTACAAGAACTCGATTGGCACGTTGCCATTGCCTCCGGCGGATTCACCTATTATGCCGAATACTTGCGTGACAAATTAAATCTGGTTGCCGTGGCAGCCAATGAACTGGGAATTGTTGATGGCAAACTGACGGGTGAAGTCATTGGCCCGATTGTCGATGCCCAATACAAAGCCGATACGCTGCTGCAACTCGCCCAGCAACTGGATATTCCTATTGAGCAGACGGTAGCGATAGGTGACGGAGCCAACGATCTGAAAATGATGGCTGTTGCCGGGCTGGGTCTGGCTTTCCACGCGAAGCCAAAAGTTTACGAGCAGGCGAAAGTGAGTATCCGGCATGCTGATTTGGTTGGGGTCTTGTGCATCCTCAGCGGCAGCCTTCGCGATTAGACGGCATAATACTTACAGGCGCGGCACCCTGCTTGCCATTTCAGGTGCGGGCAGTGCTCGCATTCCTCATGGACATCAAGTCCATTCCGGATGCTGCGCGCTGGCCGCCCCTGAACTGGCTGCGCCTGGTTTGCGCGTTTTGGCTGTGGGTTTTTTAAATAATCCCACTAGTCATCTGTTCTCACATTTTAGGGGGAGCGCAGGGATGAGGTTCCCGGAGGGATGCCTCGCCCGGCGGTAGACCCGTGTATCTCGGACTGGCACTAATCGTTTTGTCGTGAAGCAGATATGCAAGTTCCCGGAGGGATGCCTCGCCCGGCGGTAGACCCGTGTATCTCGGGTTATCACTAATTGTGTTGTCGTGAAGCAGACATGCAAGTTCCCGGAGGGACGCCTCGCCCGGCGGTAGACCCGTGTATCTCGGACTGGCACTAATCGTTTTGTCGTGAAGCAGATATGCAAGTTCCCGGAGGGACGCTTCGCCGGCGGTAGACCCGTGTATCTCGGGTTATCACCGATCAATATTGACCTGTCTTTGCTTTGTCCTTCCCTGTCTGTAGAATTCATTCTGTCTGGGCGATTCCCGCCCCTCGTATTGAGGTAAGTTGTGGCAAAAGCAGCAAAGCGCGCGTTTGTGTGTAATGAATGTGGGGCCGATTATCCACGCTGGCAGGGGCAGTGCACCGCCTGCAATGCCTGGAATACCATTACTGAAGTGCGTTTGGCCGCCGCATCCTCTTCGTCTGCTCGTACTGAGCGTTTCAGCGGGTACGCCGGTGATGCGGGCGTCAGTCGGGTGCAGAAACTTTCTGACATCAGTCTGGATGAGTTACCGCGTTTCTCCACCGGATTTAAAGAATTTGACCGCGTACTGGGCGGCGGCGTTGTGCCTGGCAGTGCGATCCTGATCGGTGGCAGCCCCGGTGCCGGTAAAAGTACGCTGTTGTTGCAGGTCTTGTGCAAACTCTCTGCACAGATGAAAACCCTGTATGTCACCGGGGAAGAATCGCTGCAACAGGTGGCGATGCGTGCTCATCGACTCGGGCTACCAACGCCCAACCTCAATATGCTGTCGGAAACCAGCATTGAGCAGATCTGCCTGATTGCCGAGCAGGAACAACCCAAACTGATGGTCATCGACTCCATTCAGGTCATGCATATGGCGGATGTCCAATCCTCGCCCGGCAGCGTGGCGCAGGTCCGTGAAACAGCAGCCTACCTGACGCGCTTTGCCAAAACACGCGGCGTGGCCATTATCATGGTGGGTCACGTCACCAAAGATGGATCACTGGCAGGACCGAAGGTGCTTGAGCACTGTATCGACTGTTCGGTGCTGTTGGATGGTGATGCAGACTCCCGTTTCCGCACGCTGCGCAGCCATAAGAACCGCTTCGGTGCGGTGAATGAGCTGGGAGTTTTCGCCATGACTGAACAGGGATTGCGTGAAATCAGTAATCCTTCCGCTATTTTCCTGAGCCGTGGTGATGAAGTGATGTCCGGCAGTTCGGTGATGGTGGTCTGGGAAGGTACGCGTCCGCTGCTGGTCGAGATCCAGGCACTGGTGGATCACTCAATGATGGCGAATCCGCGTCGGGTGACCGTTGGTCTGGAACAGAACAGGCTGGCGCTGTTGCTGGCGGTATTGCATCGTCACGGCGGTTTGCAGATGTCCGATCAGGACGTCTTTGTGAATGTTGTTGGGGGTGTCAAAGTCACCGAGACCAGCGCCGATTTGGCGCTGCTGTTGGCGTTGGTGTCCAGTTTGCGCGATCGCCCGCTACCGCAGGATCTGGTGGTCTTTGGTGAAGTCGGGCTTTCAGGCGAAATTCGTCCGGTGCCAAGCGGTCAGGAACGTATTTCGGAAGCCAGCAAGCACGGCTTTAAACGCGCCATTGTCCCTCATGCCAATGTGCCTAAAAAAATGCCGACCAATATGCAGGTTTTTGGGGTGAAGAAATTGGCCGATGCATTGGCAGTCCTCGAAGATCTATGAGTTCAGCTTGTCACTACAACTTTAACCTGTGATAATTTGTTTAGTAAATTAAACAAGAGGCTTGGCGATGTCGCAGTTCGATTACTTGAAAACAGCCATCAAGCAACAAGGATATACCCTGCAGCAGGTCGCTGATGCCAGTGGGATGACGAAAGGCTATCTTAGCCAATTGCTTAATGCGAAAATTAAAAGTCCAAGCGCACAGAAACTGGAAGCACTGCACCGGTATCTGGAGTTGGAGTTTCCGCGTAGAGTCAAAAAGATCGGGGTGGTGTTTGGTAAATTTTACCCTCTGCACACCGGCCATATTTATCTGATACAGCGGGCATGCAGTCAGGTCGATGAACTGCATATCATTATGGGCTATGACGAGTCCCGCGATCGCCAATTGTTCGAGAGTAGCTCAATGTCGCAGCAGCCAACGATCAGCGATCGTTTACGTTGGCTACTACAGACCTTCAAATATCAGAAAAACATCCGGATTCACGCCTTCAACGAAGAAGGGATGGAGCCTTATCCGCACGGTTGGGATGTCTGGGGGCGCGGTATCAAAGCCTTCATGGACGAGAAAGGCATTACGCCGAACACCATCTATACCAGCGAAGAACAGGATGCGCCAAAATACCGTGAGAATCTGGGTATTGAGACGGTACTTATCGATCCCAAACGATCTTTCATGAACATCAGTGGTGGGCAAATCCGTCAGGATCCTTTCCGCTACTGGGAATATATTCCTACCGAAGTGAAGCCCTTCTTTGTACGTACCGTGGCGGTGTTGGGTGGAGAATCCAGCGGTAAATCCACCCTGGTCAATAAACTGGCCAACATCTTCAATACATCGAGTGCCTGGGAATATGGCCGCGATTACGTTTTCTCGCATCTTGGTGGGGATGAAATGGCGCTGCAGTATTCCGACTACGACAAAATCGCCTTGGGGCAAGCAAAGTATGTTGATTTTGCCGTGAAATATGCCAATAAAGTGACCTTTATCGACACCGACTTTGTTACCACCCAGGCTTTCTGTAAAAAATACGAAGGGCGGGAGCATCCCTTTGTTCAGGCACTGATTGATGAATATCGCTTCGATCTGGTGATCCTGCTGGAAAATAACACGCCTTGGGTAGCCGATGGTCTGCGTAGTCTCGGCAGTTCAGTGGATCGTTCAGAGTTTCAGGATCTGCTGGTACAAATGCTCAATGAAAACAACATCAAGTTTGTGCACGTCGAGTCATCTGATTACGATCAGCGCTTCTTGCGTTGTGTGGAGTTGGTGCAGGAAATGCTAGGGGAATCCAGGCCGGTAACGCCTTAGAACCTATCCCATTAGGGCTATTTTATTGGCCATTTTGAACCTGGGCAGTGCTCAGACTCCTCACGTACTGCGTGTACGCTCCGGGTCTTGCGCGCTGTCCGTGTTCAAACTGTCTGCAACAATAACGCCTACTGGGATTGGCTATTAGTACGTCCAGTAAACAGGCGGGATCTCTCCCGCCTTTGTTTTATAAATACAGTTTTATAAATACAGTTTTATAAATACGTTCTTATCAGAACGCAATAACCACTTTACCGCGCATGTGACCTTCGAGAACTTTATCGTGGGCAGCCTGAATATTTTCTACAGTTAGTCCGTTCAAGGTCTCACTTAACGTTGTCGTTAATTTACCCTCATCCACAAGGACCGCTACCTGACGCAATATTTCACCTTGCTGGGCAATATCTGGCGTGGTGAACATACTGCGGGTAAACATCAATTCCCAATGCAGGGCCGCACTTTTCAATTTCAACTGGCTTTGATCCAGTGGGCTTGAGTTTTCGACGATGGTGCAGATATGGCCGAGAGGGGCAATGACGTCGCTGATCGCTTTCCAGTGGCCATCGGTGTCATTCAGGCAAAGAATATAATCGACCTGCTCAATCCCTTCTTTCGCCAACTCAGCTTTCAGATCGTGGTAGTCGACCGTGAGATCGGCACCGCGATCGAGACACCATTGCACAGAATCCGGACGTGATGCGGTCGCAATAACTTTCACCTTGCTACGCAGTGCAGCAAAGGGCACCGCCAGTGAGCCAACGCCACCCGCACCGCCAATAATCAGCAGCGTCTTGCTTTCATCGGCTTCCTGAATCTTGAGGTGCTCAAACAGTGCTTCCCACGCGGTGAGGGCAGTCAGGGGCATGGCGGCTGATTCTGCCCAGTTCAAGCGGGTTGGCTTGCGTGCGGTGATGCGGGAGTCGATAAGCTGGAACGTGGCGTTACTGCCCGGACGGGTAATGTCCCCCGCATACCAGACTTCGTCACCCTCTTTAAAATTGCTGACGGCAGACCCCACTTTGCGCACCACACCACTGGCATCCCAACCCAGGATACGCGGTTGTTGCAGACCATTCTTTTTCAAACCCTGATGAACTTTGGTATCAACCGGATTGATTGATACTGCTTTTACCTCTACCAGCAAGTCGTACTGACCCGGTTCTGGTTTCTCATGTTGGATTTCAACAAAGGTATCCGGGTTTTCCGGCGTTACAGCAATGGCACGTACAGACATAATTGATCTCCTTTGGGTTATAGCTACAGTCTAGACCTCCTGGCCTCCTCCGCATACCTTGATGAATTCCCACCACTGATAGAACCACAGCAATTGCATCATCCCGTATTTGACAACTATATGCGTGGGCTGGCTGATAAATAAAAAGGGCCTGATGGACAGGCCCTTGGAGCTAAAAAGCGAATGATACGCAGTAAAAAAACGTTATTTGGTCATTTTCTTGTATTTGATGCGATGAGGTTCTAACGCCTCGGCACCCAGTGTCCGTTTCTTCCACTCTTCGTATTCGGTAAAGTTACCTTCGAAGAACTCGACTTTACCCTCATCCTGATAGTCGATGATGTGGGTGGCAATGCGGTCGAGGAACCAGCGGTCATGCGAGATCACCATCGCACAGCCTGGGAATTCCAACAGGGCGTTTTCAAGTGCCCGCAGGGTTTCGATATCCAGGTCATTGGTTGGCTCATCGAGCAGCAACATGTTACCGCCAACTTGCAGCAATTTTGCCAGATGAATACGGCCCCGCTCACCGCCGGAGAGTTCGCCAATGCGCTTGCCCTGATCGACGCCTTTGAAGTTGAAGCGACCGACATAGGCGCGGCTCGGCAGTTCGAAGTTACCGATGCGCATAATATCCTGACCGCCAGATACTTCTTCCCAGACGGTTTTACTGTTGTCCATGTTGTCACGGAACTGATCAACCGAAGCCAATTGCACGGTATCACCCAGAGTGATAGAACCGGAATCCGGTTGCTCTTTGCCTGACAGCATGCGGAACAGCGTCGATTTACCCGCACCGTTCGGCCCGATGATCCCGACAATGGCCCCTTTTGGCAGGGCGAACGTCAGATCGTCGATCAGAACACGGTCGCCGTAGGATTTGGTAAGGTTCTCAACTTCAAGAACTTTATCACCCAGACGCGGACCCGGTGGAATGAACAACTCGCTGGTTTCATTACGTTTCTGGTACTCGGTATTGTTGAGTTCCTCGAAACGTGCCAGACGCGCCTTGCCTTTGGCCTGACGTCCTTTAGGATTCTGCCGAACCCATTCCAGCTCTTTCTGGATTGATTTGCGGCGTGCGGCTTCAGAAGAGGCTTCCTGCGCCAGACGCTGATCTTTTTGCTCCAGCCATGAGGAATAGTTACCTTCCCATGGAATACCTTCACCACGGTCAAGTTCCAGAATCCAACCCGCCACGTTATCCAGGAAGTAGCGGTCATGGGTAATCGCCACAACGGTACCTTCATAGTCGTGCAGGAAGCGTTCCAGCCAGGCAACGGATTCCGCATCGAGGTGGTTGGTCGGTTCGTCGAGCAGCAGCATGTCTGGTTTTTCCAGCAACAGGCGGCAGATCGCGACGCGGCGACGCTCACCCCCAGACAGGTTTTCAATTTTTGCGTCCCACGGCGGTAAACGCAGGGCATCAGCCGCACGCTCAAGCTGGTTATCCAGATTGTGACCATCATGCAACTGAATGATCGCTTCCAGCTCGCCTTGCTCTTTAGCCAGTTTGTCGAAATCGGCCTCAGGATCTGCGTACGCCGCGTAAACTTCGTCCAGACGGGTCAGCGCATTTTTCACTTCGCCAACCGCTTCTTCAATCGCTTCACGCACGGTTTGTTGCAGATTGAGTGTAGGTTCCTGCGGCAGGTAACCAATTTTGATGCCAGGCTGCGGACGTGCCTCGCCTTCGATGTCGGTGTCAATGCCGGCCATAATGCGCAGCAAGGTAGATTTACCGGAACCGTTCAGACCAAGAACGCCAATTTTTGCGCCAGGGAAGAAACTGAGAGAGATATTTTTCAGAATATGACGCTTCGGCGGAACGACTTTGCCGACGCGGTGCATGGTATAGACGTATTGAGCCACAGTGCTCTAAGCCTCGCTATATCTGGTTTTTATTATGCCCCGGCAAATAGAGTGGGGCATGTATGGGGCACGTTGCCAAGTAAGGCGGTTCGACCGGGAAGTTTAGCCCGTTTTAGTCGCCGATCCCAGCTATCAGCCCTCTTTCAGCGAGTTTATTCTGCTTTTGCGAGGCTAACCGGCAGCGAGTTTTAGACCGAACCCGAGGAACATCGCACCCACCAGACTGCTGCCGATTTTTGCCAGGCTCTTTTTCTTTTTCAGCGTAATGAGGATTGAGGAGCCGAGAAAGATCAGTGCCGACAGATAAATGAGGCTGAATACTTCCAGTATGGACCCCAGAATGAAGAAGGGGACAGCGGTGTGTGGATAGGCCGGATCAATGAATTGCACAAAGAATGAGATATAAAAAATGATCACTTTTGGATTGGTGATGCTTAAAATCAGCGCTTTGCTGAATGAATGGTCGCGGTTTTCCATGACCTGTTCTTTTTCCGTTTTACGGGTAAATAGCGCGGTATAGAGGAGTTTTCCGCCCAGAAACAGCAGATAGGCTGCACCTGCGTATCTCACGCCGGTAAACAGCAAGGGCATGGTGCGAATGAGTGAAGCGACACCCAGAAACGTCAGGAAAATGAGCGTTGCATCACCCAGGAAAACCCCCAACGCCGCGCGATAGCCCCTACGGACACCATGCCTGACGCTGGTTGTCAGCACGAATATGGAGTTCGGGCCTGGCACCAGAATAATCAGGGCTGCGCCCAGAATGTAAGTAAAGAGATTGTTAACGCCAAATGTTTCAAGCATTTCTATTGTTCCAATGCGATCAACTGGATATAAGGTTGTGAATGGTGATTTACTTCATACTATCAGTTAAATTGTAGTTTATTTGACTGAAATAAGTGGGCTTTATCCAATAATGGAATTGTATTTACGTTATTAATGAGAATTTCTTCTGCATGCTGCGGGGAGATCGGCGTTGTCACCAGGCTTGGTGCGGCTTTGCGGCAGATGAGGGTAACAGGTCAGGAAGCACGTGTGGGTAGCCAGTTTGGCCAGGGATCAAGAATAGGAAGGTCACGGGCAGTCAAGCAGACTGCCCGCAATGGCTCAATAATAGACGTTTACGTGTATGCCATTGGTCAGTTTATCCACCAGCTTTTTGACATGGTAAATAACTTGCTTATTATGGGTTTTAACCTTTCTCTTGATATTTCCCTTATGCGAAGAAACGGTTTTTCGTTTAATTTGCATAATATCTGAAATGGTAATTGTGTCGTGACCCGCCATCCACATATTCAAAACATCGGCTTCGGAGCGACTCAGCGTGAGTGGCGTCAAATCAATTCTCTCATTGTCACTCTTTTTCACTCTGGTGCGTAACCCTTGCATCATGAGGCATTCAAGAGTGTCTTTATTTATTGATTTGGAAATAATAACAATATTTTCTCTGACTGAAATAAACTCATGGTAGTTGAAATTTTCATTAGCGATAAAAATGACAAAGAGTGTCTCCCTGAATCCATCAATAATGCGCTTCAACGCGGCGGTTTCCCCCGAACCACCCGTAAAGCAGTCTTCATTGATGAACACGATCCTTGGCATCATTTTTACCATACTGGCATTCAACAGCGTAGTTTCGGTCAGTAAGGAGATATCCTTTTCCTTGATCCCCTGATTAACGATGTGTGTATACAGTGCCAGACAGGTAAAATGACATGCGTCGACGATAATAGCTGACATATTAAAACCCTATGGTCTTTGATAAAGTGGATAAAATATCGTGCAGGAAAAAAACATACTGAATAAGCGATTATGGAATTCACCTTTTATCCTGTTTTTTAATTTTATCTTTCCGTGAAGTGAGCCATTTATTTTTTCATTGTCTTAAATGCGCCACAAAACTTATTGCTGTAATTAAAATAAGAATACAGATAATGATAATATTGGTCATGATTTTTGGCCTGACAGTGAGCGCCAAGATAAGCGTCAGAACCCAGTATTAATTTAAGCCAAATTTTTTGTAAACACTTGGTGAACAAAATGGGATGAAATGGTTGTTATTTGAAACGAAATGGTTGTTGGCGGGCAAAAAACAGGCCATAGCACGAGGCTATGGCCTGGAAGTGTGATGCGCTTATCGTTTGACGAAGCGTGCGATAACAAATTTCTCTATTTCAACGATGACGAAAATCATGATACCAATCAACAACGTTATGCCCCAATAGTAGGCAGGGAGTGGTGCAGTGCCGAACAAGGTATTCATGATTGGCAGATAGATGATCGCCAGTTGCAGCAGAATCAGCACACCGGTGACTAACCACAGCCCTTTATTAACAAACATTGCGCGGCCAATTGGGAAACGGTCTGTGACGCGGCAGTTGAACATATATACCCACTGTGCAGTCACCAGCGTTTGCAACAGCACGGTACGGATGAACTCGGTACTGTAGCCGCGTGGTTGCATATAGGCTTCCAGCAGGAAAGCACTGCAGGCAATCAATATCCCGACAAACCCGATGCGCCAGATACCATGCCCATCCAATACACTGCTACCGGGGGCGCGTGGTTTGCGGCTCATCATCCCTTTTTCACCAGGCTCAAATGCCAGCCCAAAGGAAAGGGTGGTGGACGTTGCCATGTTCATCCACAAAATCTGGATTGGCGTTAATGGAATGACTGCGCCCACCAAAATGGCGATAACGATCAACAGCCCCTGTGCCAAGTTGGTAGGTAGCAGGAACAGGATGGTTTTCTTCAGGTTGTCATAAACCCGGCGGCCTTCTTCAACGGCGTTGGCAATGGTGGCGAAGTTATCATCCGTCAGGACCATATCAGCGGCTTCTTTCGTTACCTCGGTACCCTTGATACCCATCGCGATACCCACGTCAGCCTGTTTCAGGGCCGGAGCATCGTTCACACCGTCACCAGTCATACCAACGACTTCACCTTTATCCTGCAAGGCTTTAACCAGGCGTAGCTTATGTTCTGGGCTGGTACGGGCAAAAATATCGTAGTGCAGCGCTGCCGCAGCGAGTTGCCGGTCATCCATATGCTCCAGCTCATAACCCGTGACCGAATCAGTGCTATTGCCGATACCCAGCATGACACCGATAGCCATCGCGGTTTCCTGATGGTCACCGGTGATCATCTTGACGCGAATACCTGCTTTCTGACAGCGGGCGATTGCTTCAATCGCTTCCAGACGCGGTGGATCCATCATGCCAGCGATCCCGATAAAGACCATCTGCTGCTGAAGGTCGCTGTGATCCAGAGTGGTTTGATCGGCGGTCGCGGTTTTATACGCTGCCGCTACCATGCGCAGACCCTGACGGGCATACCGCGCCATTTCGGTTTCCCAGAAATCACGACGGAACGCGACAACGCCTTGCGACGTCATTTCATATTGGCACAGTGAGAACAGGACATCCGGTGCACCGGTCAGGAATATCTGGTTTTCGCCATTAACCTGGTGGCAGGTCGCCATGTATTTGTATTGGGAGTCGAACGGGATTTTGTCCAGTTGACGTACATCATCCAATTTATAATCCGCCTTGGCCGCCAAAACTTTCAGCGCGCCTTCAGTCGGACCGCCAGTGATACCCCAATGTCCTTTGCTGTCTTTTACCAGTTGGCTATCGTTACACAGTTCAACCGCAGTAATGAATTTTGCCAGAACGGGAGAATGGGCCAGATCGGGTTTCTTACCGGTGCTTTCTTCAACAATCTGACCAACCGGCTCGTAACTCTCGCCTTCCACCCGGTAGTTGCCCTCTGCAAGCAGCACCGCCTTGACCGTCATTTCGTTCATCGTCAGGGTGCCGGTTTTATCGGAACAGATAACCGTCATGGAACCCAGCGTCTCAACGGTAGGCAATTTACGGATAATTGCCCGTTTGCGCGCCATTGTCTGTACGCCGAGCGACAGAATAATAGAGATGATGGCAGGTAAACCTTCTGGCACAGAGGCAACGGCCAGGCTGATCAGGGAGATCAACAGTTCGCCAAGCGGCATATCGCGCAGCACGAAGGAGAAGATAAACAGGAAAACCATCATGATCAGAATCAGGCCGAAAATGGCTTTACCCAATCGGTCTATCTGCACCAGAAGTGGTGTACGTTGTACATCGATGTTGGACATCATCTGATTGATGTGACCCAGCTCGGTCGCCGGTCCAGTGGCAATGACCACTCCGGTTGCTGTACCCGCGCTGATAGTCGTTCCCGAAAACAGCAGATTGCTGCGATCGCCAATCATGACTTCGTTAGCAATGGGTTGGGTGTGCTTCTCAACAACGGTGGATTCACCGGTCAGAATCGCTTCTTCCACCCGAAGATTATGCGCAGAAATCAGTCGTAGATCCGCCGGTATTTTATCCCCAGGCCGTAATTGAACAATATCCCCAGGAACCAGTTGATCGGCGTCGATTGTCTGCGTGGTGCCATCACGGATCACCAATGCCCGGCTGGAAAGCATGTTCTGGATGCTTTTCAAGGACTTCTCGGCACTGTTTTCCTGGATGTAACCGATCAGCGCATTAATGACTGCCACGGCCAGAATGATAATGGTATCGACCCAGTGCGCCATGATGAACTTGAGCGCAGCGGCAGCCAGCAGGATATAAATCAATACGTCGTTGAAGTGAGCGATGAAACGGAGAAAAGCACTTTTGCGCTTCTTTTCCGGCAGGGCGTTGGGGCCATACTGCTGCAAGCGCTGTGTGGCTTCTTCCGCGTTGATACCTTGCTCAGTGGTTTGCAGACGCGTCAGCGTCTCCTCTGTACTGAGCTGATACCAGGTTTTTTCGCTGACTTGCGGTGAATCACTACTGCCTTTCGGGGGATGGGTGTTCATTAGGATTGTTCTCCTGAGCTAATCTACTCTTTCTGAGTTTATGGCTGTCGATCTCTAAACTCAGCAAAATGAATTTGTAATCATCTCTTACTAACGACGCATTACCTGTGCGGAAGTCCCGTTCCATTAACGCTTGCTGTTATTCATTTTCAGCCAACAAAATGCCTGTTGTTTGGATGACTACTTTGTAAAAATACGGATGTTTTATGGCGGAAGTAACTAAACCCAGTTTATTGAAATCGTTAAATATGCTGGGCTTTTATTCATCGCGCTGATAATAGTTTAAAAAGCATTGTGAACTTTGACCTAGATTAAGTAATTGCGGCTCCTAAGTTGTTGATTTTTAAATTTATGTATATTTATCAGATGGTTGTGTTTTGTGCCATCAGGTGTGCCATTTAGGTTTCGTTTAAGTTCAGCACGGTGTCAATGAAAGATAAACGCGAAACCTATCCTTTTAACGAAATATAAGACTGCAATAGCAATGAGAATCAGTGAGTTTTTTGTGATCTCTAAAATGTGCCAACTGCCTGTTTGTTATCAGTATAGAAGCAAATTTCAGAGTTGTTATTTGCATGCAGAAAGTTCATGTTAATTATCAATAGGCCAGAGGTCTTGTGACCCTCCAGGTGCCGTACCTCGAGAAATAAATAATACCCAGGGTGATTAATAGCAGTGGGGAATACATGAAAGGTGATGAGACTTTTCTTGCCCTTTATTTATAAACAGCATTCCCGTGACACTAATAATATACCCACTGGATTTTCCATCGCCTCGCTCTACCCTTATCAACAGCCACTATGTAAAGTTTATGTCTTTTGTTCGCATAAACTTCAATTTTCCAAGTGAATAGATTAGCGTAGCTGTTGTCTATGCATTACTGGCGACGAAGAGATAACCGGTTTGCGCCGTATGAGATTGAGAAGTAAGCAATACAACCCGCGAGGATAGAGGCAAGTATGGTCAAGGTGGACAAATGGCGTTTTCTGGCAGTTGGCGTAGGCTTTGTCACGCTTTCAGGTGTGGCGCATGCAGATTCGCTGGACGCGCAACGGCAACGCTATCTGCAAATTAAACAGGCCTGGGATACTAACCAGATGGACACCGTAAATCAGCTGATGCCGACATTACGGGATTATCCCCTTTATCCGTATCTGGAGTACCGGCAACTCACCCAGGATCTCGGGCAGGTCAGCTCCGCGCAAGTCACTGAATTCATTAACGAGCATCCAACGTTACCGCCCGCCATGTCGCTGTCGTCCCGTTTTGTCAATGAACTGGGACGTCGTGGAGACTGGCATAGCCTTCTCGCCTTCAGCCCACAGGCTCCCAAGCCAGTGGCTGCCCGCTGCAATTACTATTATGCCAAATGGGCAACGGGTGAGCAGAATGTGGCCTGGGACGGTGCGAAAGAGCTTTGGCTGACTGGTTCTACGCTGCCCGCTACCTGCGATAAATTATTTAACGTATGGCAGCAGGCAGGCAACCAGACCCCCCTGACGACGTTGCAACGTATGGGGTTGGCATTCAAAGAGGGTAATGCCAGTCTGGTGAATTATCTGGCCAAACAGCTGCCTTCTGATTATCAGACGATGGGTTCAGCGCTTGCCAAGTTGCAAAATGACCCGTCTTCATTGGAGAGTTTCGCCCGTACTGTTGGCCCGACAGATTTTACCCGTAATGCCGTCAGCATTGCGTTCGTCCGCGTTGCCCGCGAGGACGTGGAGAATGCACGTTCGATGCTGCCGATATTGGCGCGGCTACAGAAAATGAGTGACAGTGAACGTCTCGAACTTGAAGAGACGGTCGCCTGGCGGCTGTTGGGAAGTGATGCCACCTATGAACAGGCGAAGTGGCGCGATGCGGTTATTTTACGCAGCCAATCCACCACGCTGCTGGAGCGCCGTGTGCGCATGGCACTGGGGAGTGGCGATCGCCAGGGATTGTCCGTCTGGCTGAACCGTCTGCCTGCCGAAGCCCGTGAGAAAGATGAATGGCGCTACTGGCGAGCCTCCGTCCTGATTGATCAGGGCCAAAAAGCGGAAGGCGAAGCTATTCTGCGCGAGTTGCTGAAACAGCGTGGGTTCTATCCGATGGTCGCTGCGCAGAAACTCAATGTCCGTTATCCGGTCATGGTTGAGGTTTCTGCAGCACCCGACAGCAGCACAGCAAAACTTCCCGGCATAGCCCGTGTACGTGAGTTGATGTACTGGAATATGGATAACCTGGCGCGTACTGAGTGGACGTATCTGGTGACCAGTCGCAATAGCGTTGAGCAAGGGCAGTTGGCGCGCTATGCCTTTAACCAGAAATGGGCGGATCTTAGTGTTCAGGCGACGATAGTGGCGAAAATGTGGGATCACCTTGAAGAGCGCTTCCCGATGGCCTGGCCCGATGAGTTCCGCAAGGCAACCGATGGCAAAGGCATTACGCCGAGTTATTCCATGGCGATTGCCCGTCAGGAGAGTGCCTGGAACCCCAAGGCGCAATCACCCGTGGGAGCGGCAGGATTGATGCAGGTAATGCCACGTACCGCTGAACACACCGTACAGATGTTCAATATCCCCGGTTATGTGAATAGCAGCCAACTGCTGGATCCACAAACCAATATTGTCATCGGTACCAGCTATCTGGAGTATGTCTATCAGATGTTTGGGCGTAACCGGATTCTTTCGACGGCGGCCTACAACGCAGGACCGTCCCGTGTGAATACCTGGCTGGGCAATACAGCCGGGCAGGTGGATGCCGTGGCTTACATAGAAAGTATTCCTTTCTCTGAAACACGGGGATATGTTAAAAATGTGTTGTCATATGACGCGTTTTATCGTCACTTCATGCATCGCCCGGCAAAAATCCTGACTGATGCTGAATGGCAGAGGCGTTATTGATTTTTGTTACGCTATGATATGCTGCTGTACTAGTTAAATAGTATGGCAGCCGATCATGACACAGTTATCGTTAACCGACCCCGCTCTTTCCCAACAAGGTAATGAGGACTGGCTGCGCTTCGTCGCGCTGCTTCAGCAATCTTTTGCCGAAGATCTCCATCAACCTCTGATGCAATTGCTGTTCACTCCCGATGAGCGTACGGCGTTA
Organism: Edaphovirga cremea; assembly: GCF_003332275.1. Lineage (GTDB taxonomy): Bacteria > Pseudomonadota > Gammaproteobacteria > Enterobacterales > Enterobacteriaceae > Edaphovirga > Edaphovirga cremea. The sequence goes on from NZ_QOVA01000003.1 coordinate 256,244, forward strand.
GGTACCCGTGTGCGTATCATTGAAGAGTTGATGCGTGGCGAGATGAGTCAAAGGGAGTTGAAGAGTGAATTGGGGGCTGGCATTGCGACTATAACCCGCGGGTCGAACAGCCTGAAAGCGTCCCCGCCGCAGTTGAAACAGTGGTTGGAGCAGCAACTGCTCACCCCCAAGAACAAATAACCTGCATACTTGGCGTCGCTCCAATTATTGTGGTTATTACCAGAGTTGTCATGCTTAATGCATCTGGCTTCGGGCCTGATAAATGGCGTTATGGAAGGGCGCGAGTGCCAGCACCAGCGCTTGATGATACACGCTCGTTCGGCTCAATTTCCCGGCGGTGAAAATACTCATGGCACCGCCACGGCGCTTAACATCCGCAATTCCCGTCAGTTTTGCCATTTCGTCGCCTAATTCACGGCCTTGTCGAATACCTTGTAATATAATTTCAGGTAGCGCCAGACTGGCGGATCGTGATTCCCCACGCTGATGCATATTTTCTATCACCATCCAGGCGAAGGTCATCTCATCTTCGATGCCGGCTTCGATTCCGACCCAGAAGTCAGCTTCAGGGCGGAGTTGCCTGGCAGAAATCACCCGGTGACGTGCGCCGGTTCGTGTCTCCTGACAGCCGATAGGCTGGTGAGAGACGCCACTTTCAACCTCGATACCTTCAATGTAAAACGTGTCGGTACCGAATATGTCCTCAAAAGCCAGTCGGACAGCGTTGATTTTGGCCGGATTAGTAGTAGCAGCAATCACATGATACATAACTGTTCTCGACACCTATTGATAAGTTTCACGCAGTATAACGGAAAAAAGACATGTTACAGGTATATCTTGTTCGCCACGGCGAAACCGAATGGAACGCGGCACGCCGTATTCAGGGACAATCAGATAGTCCACTTACAGACCTAGGCGAACAGCAGGCAAAGCAGGTGGCTGAACGCATGCGCAAGCAGGGGATAACCCATGTGATCACCAGCGATTTAGGCCGTACCCAGAGTACCGCCAAAATCATTGCCGATGCATGTGGTTGCCCGGTGATCCTTGAACCCCGACTGCGCGAACTGCATATGGGCGTGCTGGAAGAGCGGTTGATTGATGGATTGACCGCCGAAGAAGAGGGCTGGCGCAAGCAAATGGTGGATGGCACACCCGATGGGCGCATTCCTCAAGGGGAATCCATGTTGGAATTGGGCAAACGCATGCGCGCAGCGCTCGAAAGTTGCCTGGAATTACCTGCGGGAAGCAAACCGTTGATTGTCAGCCACGGAATTGCGCTGGGCTGCCTCATCGGAACGATTATTGGTTTGCCTGCGTATGCGGAACGGCGTCTTCGTTTGCGAAACTGTTCCCTGTCCCGCGTTGATCATCAGAACAGCCCTTGGCTGGCGCCTGGCTGGATTGTTGAAACTGCGGGCGACACCTCACATCTGGATATGCCCGCACTTGATGAGATACAGCGTTAACGGCGGATCGGGATCAGGTATTCACATTCAAGCTCTTCAGGTGGCTGTTCATTCGGACCACCTTTAGGGAAGAATCGTTCGATGTCGTGACCACGTCTGCGCGTCAATTTCATTGATGGCAGACAGGTACCGTACAGCGTCAGAATGAAATCCTGCAGACCGTCGATCGGACCCTGATAAGTGAATAAGGCATACTCACCGCCTTGCAGGATAACCGGTTGTCCTTCTGGCACATTGGCAGGAACGTGCTGAGGTTCGATAGCCGTGGTATAGAACACTTCTTGTTCATCGTCCTTTTCCTGGCTGGGGCGAGAATGATGTAAACCGTACAGCACCGGAGGAATGCTCTTCGCTTCTCCAAGATATTGACGCCAAAAATGGGTGCGCAATTCCGTACGGAAATTCGAGATTTGCTCCAGCGTACAGGTGTAGCTTTGTGTCATCCCCACCAGATTCTGCTCGGGTAACGAGATGAACTCTGGTTGCGGCAGATGGAAGGCACCTAAACGGATCGGTGGGCAAATTCCGAATGAATGCCAATCTTCTGCACGACGATAAAGAGCCGGGGTTTGCGAAAATTGTTTCTTAAATGCGCGGGTAAAAGTTTGCTGAGAATCAAAACGATATTGCAGTGCGATATCCAATATCGGGCGACTGGTTAAACGCAGCGCTACCGCGGCTTTTGAAAGTCTGCGGGCACGGATATAGGCGCCAATGGCATTGCCAGTGACATCTTTAAACATCCGTTGCAGGTGCCATTTGGAATAGCCAGCTTTGGCAGCAACGTTGTCAAGTGATAGTGGCTGATCGAGATGGCTTTCTAACCAGCTAAGAAGATCACGAATGATTCCGGCTTGATCCATAGATCGTCCTCGTTGAACTAAGAGATGCGCAAAGAATGATGACGCCGCATGATAGCAACTTTTTAACGTTAAAACTTCTTAAGAATTTTTAGTCTGTGAGTGCTATATATCTCATGTCTTTTGGGAAGATGCTGCTTTTGTGATGCATACCAAAAAAAACAGTCCTGAGTATGCAATTCGACATGCAATGCTTTGTTTTTGGAGTAAGTAAATGAAAATGCGATGGTTATTTTTCTGTGGCCTGCTGACTGGCACGGTAAATATGGCGCAGGCAGAACAGGTCGGGTCCGTGGATACCGTTTTTAAACTCTTCGGGCCGGATCATAAAATTCTGGTAGAGGCGTTCGATGACCCTGATGTTAAAAATGTAACTTGTTATATCAGTCGAGCAAAAACCGGAGGAATAAAAGGGGGATTGGGGTTGGCGGAGGACACATCCGATGCTGCCATTTCTTGCCAACAGGTCGGTGTTATCGAGCTGAGTGACAAAGTGAAGGCCTCTCAGGATAAAGGCATCGTTGTTTTTCAGAAACGAACTTCGCTGGTGTTTAAGAAACTTCAGGTAGTACGCTTTTATGACGAGAAACGCAACGCGCTCATCTATCTCTCCTATTCCGATAAAGTGGTCGATGGTTCGCCGAAGAATGCGTTGAGCGCTGTGCCGATTATTCCCTGGGGCACACGCTAGAGACAAAAATGCCAGCATCCAGTGCTGGCATTTTTCTTAGCGCATTCCTGACGCCAGAGTTATTCTTCCAGATCGCCGCAGAAGCGGTAACCTTCACCATGAATGGTGGCAATAATTTCTGGAGAATTCGGTATCGATTCAAAATGCTTGCGAATGCGGCGAATAGTCACATCAACCGTGCGGTCTTTTGCTTTCAACTCGCGTCCGGTCATTTTCTTCAACAGCTCATCGCGGGTCTGAATCTTGCCGGGATTTTCACAGAAGTGCAGCATGGCACGGAATTCACTGCGCGGCAGTTTGTAATGTTCACCGTTGGGGCTGATCAACGAACGACTGTTGATCTCCAGCTTCCAACCGTTGAACTTGTAGCTCTCAACCAGTTTGCGTTCTTCAACCGCTTTACCGTTATTCATGGTACGTAACAGTAGATTACGGGCGCGAATGGCCAGCTCAAGTGGATTGTACGGCTTGGTGATATAATGATCTGCACCAATTTCCAGGCCCAGGATTTTATCAACTTCATTGTCACGCCCGGTCAAAAACATCAGCGCGACGCTCGCCTGTTCACGCAGTTCGCGAGCCAACAGTAGACCGTTCTTGCCTGGAAGGTTGATATCCATGATAACAAGATCGATCTTATCTTCAGCCAGAACCTGGTGCATTTCTGCGCCATTACTGGCTTCACGAACAACATAGCCTTCTGCCTGGAACAGGGACTTTAATGTATTACGAGTTACTAACTCGTCTTCAACGATCAGAATGTGCGCGGTCTGCATGGGTTGCTACCTAAAATTGCCAACAAAATAGAAAATAGGAAGTACAGAAGTCTTTGTTTTCTAGGAGCTGCGCGCATCTATGACCCACATCTCTCTTGCACCCTGACTAAAGTACGTAAACTCGTTCTTGATGCACTTTCCATCAACGTCAACAACATCGCTAGCTTGGTTGGGGGGATGCCTTTCCCTACAGCCTCTAGGGTACCAAAAGCGGCGCATATCCTAACCCTATTAACAGCAATATAACAGTGTGTGTCGAATTTACCACCCAACAAAACTACGGTTTATTGACATACATCAATTTCAATTGTAGCACGTTAACAGATTAGTCAAAAACTCTTACAAGAATGGCGAGTTAAGTCACACTTCGTTGATTATTCTTCACGATTCAGCATGAGGATCGACCAAGGGAATTTAACAAAAATAATATAAATTGCGCCAGCTTTATCTCGTTGAATTCTATTTATTTTGTAAACTTAAACGTGTTCGGCGGGAAGTTGAGTGCATTAAGCCACGTTAAGCGGTGTTTTTGCTCTCTTGTAAGTCAATGAATATGTTAATTAAATGTGAATTTTTGATAAATGGCATCTCAATGAATGACAGGATAAAGTGGTTATCGACCATTTTCCCCCGTTTCTAACTGAGTTTCTGATGCAATTACATATCATTTTAGTTTCACCTGCCCGGCCTGAGAATGTCGGGGCTGCGGCAAGGGCAATGAAAACCATGGGGTTTGATTCATTGCGGATCGTGAATAGCCAGGCTCATCTCCAACCGGAAGCGGGTTGGGTTGCACATGGTTCGGGTGAAATACTGCAGCAGGCCACGCATTTCGATTCACTGGAAAGTGCACTGTCAGACATTGATTTCGCTATCGCCACCACGGCACGCAGTCGCGCAAGATTTCATTACTACAGTACTCCGCAGCAACTCTTTGAACAACTTCAGGAAAAGCAGCAGTGGGTAAATCAGGTGGCATTGATCTTTGGGCGAGAGGATTCTGGGCTGACAAATGATGAGTTGGCGTTGGCCGATCTTTTGACGGGTGTGCCGATGAAAGCCGACTATCCCTCACTGAATCTGGGGCAGGCCGTCATGGTGTATTGCTATCAGTTATCGGCGTTGCTTCATGATTTCTCAGCACCCGAACCGGAGAGAGCCTTCAGTGGTCAATTGGCTGCGCTGCGCAAGCGTTTTGATACCTTATTGCAGCGTTTGGACGTTGCTGGAGATGAAAAATTGCGCGATTGGATACATCAAAGATTGGGTGGCGTGGAGCAAAGGGATACGGCGATGCTGCATACCTTGCTGCATGACATTGAAAAAAAAATAGGGGAATAATCGACTTCTCAATCACTGTTTTTGCGTTCATATGTAGATTAATATTCTGTTGTTTTTTGATTAATCGTGGTGTTTTAACTGCTGAATCAAAAATCCAGAGATTGATATCATGCCGCTCCATATGCTCTTCAAAACGGGTGGACTCAGAAAAAATTTGACTTGGTGAACCTATTGCTTTAGCTAATAGAGGGGGACAGATTTAATTGAGACAGACAGAGACAATGCGAAACATCAGCCTGAATACGACAATTATTACCACCACCGATACCACAGGTAACGGGGCGGGCTGACGCGCACAGGAAAAACAAGAAAAAAGCCCGCACCTAACCAGTGCGGGCTTTTTTTTCGACATAAATTCAGGAGAGATCAGAAATGCGAGTGCTGAAATTTGGCGGAACCTCAGTAGCAAATGCAGAACGCTTTATGCGTGTTGCCGATATCATGGAAAGTAATGCACGTCAGGGACAGGTTGCGACCGTGCTTTCTGCACCGGCCAAGATCACCAATCACTTGGTTGCGATGATTGAAAAAACGGTGGCTGGTCAAGACATTCTGCCGAATATCAGTGATGCCGAACGTATTTTCTCCGAACTGCTTAGCGGCTTGGCAAAAATACAACCGGGTTTTGATTACGCCAAACTCAAGGCTTTTGTTGAGCAGGAGTTTGCGCAGCTCAAGCAAAAACTTCATGGTATTGCGCTTCTCGGCCAATGTCCTGATAGCGTCAATGCGAGGATCATCTGCCTGGGTGAGAAGATGTCGATCGCCATTATGGAAGCGGTGTTCAAGGCTAAAGGGTTTGGCGTGACGGTAATCAATCCCGTCGAAAAACTGCTGGCGCATGGCCATTATATGGAGTCGACGGTCGATATCGCGCAGTCCACCCTGCGCATTTCAGCCAAGGCCATTCCTGCGGATCATATTGTGCTGATGGCGGGTTTCACTGCGGGCAACGAGAAGAGTGAATTGGTCGTGCTGGGCCGTAACGGCTCGGACTATTCGGCTGCCGTTCTGGCCGCCTGTCTGCGCGCAGATTGTTGCGAAATCTGGACGGATGTCGACGGTGTATACACCTGTGACCCGCGTACTGTTCCTGACGCAAGGTTACTGAAGTCGATGTCCTATCAGGAAGCGATGGAACTTTCCTACTTCGGTGCCAAAGTTCTCCATCCCCGCACCATCGCCCCCATCGCCCAATTCCAGATTCCTTGCCTGATTAAAAACACCACTAACCCACAAGCTCCCGGCACGCTGATTGGCGGTGAGAGTCTCGGCGACCTCAATCCGGTCAAAGGTATCACCAACCTGAATAATATGGCGATGTTCAACGTGTCCGGACCGGGCATGAAAGGGATGATCGGCATGGCGGCTCGGGTGTTTGCAGTGATGTCGCGTTCAGGCATCTCCGTGGTGTTAATCACCCAATCGTCTTCCGAATACAGCATCAGTTTCTGCGTACCGCAAAGCGAACTGCATCGTGCACGCAAGGCACTGGAAGATGAGTTCTATCTGGAGCTGAAAGATGGACTGCTGGAACCTCTGGACGTCATGGAACATCTGGCGGTGATTTCGGTTGTGGGTGACGGCATGCGCACGCTGCGTGGTATCTCAGCGAAATTTTTTGCAGCACTGGCGCGCGCCAACATCAATATCATCGCCATTGCCCAGGGATCTTCGGAACGCTCCATTTCGGTGGTCGTCAATAATGAAGATGCCACGACGGGCGTTCGCGTCAGTCACCAAATGCTGTTCAACACCGATCAGGTTATCGAAGTGTTTGTGATTGGCGTGGGTGGTGTAGGCGGGGCGTTGATTGAGCAGATCTCCCGTCAACAAGCCTGGCTGAAAAAGAGGCATATTGATTTGCGCGTTTGCGGTATCGCCAACTCCCGCGCCATGCTGACCAATGTCCATGGTATCGCGCTCGATAGCTGGCGCGATGAACTGGGGGCAGCGAAAGAGCCCTTCAACCTGGGACGTCTGATTCGTCTGGTCAAACAATACCACCTGTTGAACCCGGTGATTGTCGATTGTACCTCGAGTCAGGAAGTTGCCGATCAGTATGCCGATTTCCTGGCAGATGGTTTCCACATTGTTACGCCGAACAAAAAAGCGAACACCTCGTCGATGAATTATTACCATCAACTGCGTAAAGCGGCTGCGGGATCCCGACGCAAGTTCCTGTACGACACTAACGTGGGCGCAGGTTTGCCGGTTATCGAGAATTTGCAGAACCTGCTGAATGCGGGTGATGAACTGACACGCTTCTCGGGAATTCTTTCAGGTTCCCTGTCGTTTATTTTCGGTAAGCTGGATGAAGGGATGTCCCTGTCAGAAGCGACCCATCAGGCGAAACAGAACGGCTATACGGAGCCCGATCCGCGTGACGATCTTTCCGGAATGGATGTGGCGCGCAAGCTGTTGATTCTGGCGCGTGAAGCCGGTTATCGTCTTGAGCTGGAAGACATCGACGTAGAATCCGTGTTGCCTGCCTCATTTGATTCCAGCGGCAGCGTGGCTGATTTCATGGCCCGCCTGCCGTCGCTGGACGAAGAGTTTGCCCGCCGCATTGCGCAAGCTAACGCGGAAGGGAAAGTGTTGCGCTATGTCGGTGTGATCGAAGATGGGCGCTGTCTGGTTAAAATCGACGCAGTGGACGGCGATGATCCGCTGTATAAAGTTAAAAATGGTGAGAATGCGTTGGCGTTTTATACTCGCTATTACCAGCCGCTGCCATTAGTTCTGCGCGGTTACGGTGCGGGCAACGATGTCACCGCCGCAGGCGTTTTCGCCGATCTTTTGCGCACGCTGTCATGGAAGTTGGGAGTCTAATATGGTTAAGGTGTATGCACCGGCCTCGATTGGTAATGTAAGCGTTGGTTTTGATGTGCTCGGTGCGGCGGTGTCGCCGGCCGATGGTTCTCTGCTCGGCGATTGTGTCAGCGTAAAAGCGGCTGAGGTCTTCAGCCTGAAAAATGAAGGGCGTTTCGTCAGCAAACTGCCGGACGATCCGAAAGAGAATATCGTCTACCAATGCTGGCAGCGTTTCTGTCAGGAAATTGGCAAAGAGATCCCCGTCGCGATGACGCTGGAGAAAAATATGCCGATCGGTTCAGGTCTGGGTTCCAGCGCCTGCTCTGTCGTTGCCGGATTGATGGCAATGAATGAATTTTGTGGCAAACCGTTGGACGACAACACTCTCCTTACGTTGATGGGTGAGCTGGAAGGGCGTATTTCTGGCAGTGTGCATTACGACAATGTTGCGCCGTGTTTCCTTGGCGGTTTGCAACTGATGCTTAACGAAAACGGAATTATCAGTCAGGACGTTCCCGGTTTCAGCGATTGGCTGTGGGTCATGGCGTATCCCGGCATCAAAGTGTCAACGGCGGAAGCGCGGGCCATTCTGCCGGCACAATACCGTCGCCAGGACTGCATCAATCATGGCCGTTATCTGGCCGGGTTTATTCACGCCTGCCATACTCAACAACCTGAGCTGGCGGTTAAGTTGATGCAGGATGTGATCGCCGAGCCGTATCGTACCCGCTTGCTGCCGGGTTTTGCCGAGGCGCGTAAAGCGGCTCGGGAAATCGGTGCGCTGGCCTGTGGAATTTCGGGTTCAGGCCCGACGCTGTTTGCCGTGTGTAACGACCGGGAAACGGCGCGTCGTATGGCTGACTGGTTGGAAAACCACTACCTGCAAAACGACGAAGGTTTTGTTCATATTTGCCGTCTGGATACTGCAGGCGCACGACTATTGGGATAACGCATGAAACTGTACAATCTGAAGGATCACAACGAGCAAGTCAGCTTTGCCCAGGCGATCAAACAGGGATTAGGCAAAAAGCAGGGGCTTTTTTTCCCGCTGGAATTGCCGGAATTTGAGCTGACTGAAATCGATCATTTACTCGAGTTGGATTTCGTTACCCGTAGCGCGCGTATTCTGTCGACTTTTATCGGCGATGAAATCCCAGAAGAAACACTGTTAAAACGCGTCAAGGCGGCATTTGAATTCCCTGCGCCCGTGGTTAAGGTGGAAGACGACATCTCCACGCTGGAGCTGTTCCACGGCCCGACGCTGGCATTCAAGGACTTCGGCGGCCGTTTCATGGCGCAAATGCTGACTGAAGTTTCTGGCGACGAGCCGGTGACCATTTTGACCGCAACCTCTGGCGATACCGGTGCGGCAGTGGCGCATGCGTTCTACGGCCTGAAAAACGTGCGTGTGGTGATCCTCTATCCGCGTGGCAAAATCAGCCCGTTGCAGGAAAAACTGTTCTGTACGCTGGGTGGGAATATCCACACGGTGGCGATTGATGGTGATTTTGATGCCTGTCAGGCGCTGGTGAAGCAGTCATTTGATGATGAAGAGCTGAAGCGCGAACTGAGCCTCAACTCGGCCAACTCAATTAATATCAGCCGTCTGCTGGCCCAGATCTGCTACTACTTTGAGGCTGTTGCACAACTGCCGCAGCATGACCGCAATCAGTTGGTGGTGTCGGTGCCCAGCGGCAACTTTGGCGATCTCACGGCAGGGCTGTTGGCGAAATCCCTTGGATTGCCCATTAAGCGTTTCATCGCGGCGACCAATGCCAATGACACAGTTCCCCGCTACCTGGCGCAGGGACAATGGCTGCCGAGTGCAACCGTGGCGACCCTGTCGAATGCCATGGATGTCAGCCAACCGAATAACTGGCCGCGCGTTGAAGAACTGTTCCGTCGCAAAATCTGGCAGTTAAAAGAGTTGGGATTTGGTGCTGTCAGTGATGAAACCACCAAAGAGACGATGCATGAGTTGGCAGCGAAAGGCTATATTTCTGAACCACATGCCGCCATCGCTTACCGGCTGCTGCGCGATCAGTTGAAAGAGGGTGAGTTTGGTCTGTTCCTCGGTACAGCGCATCCGGCCAAATTCAAAGAGAGCGTTGAAGAGATCCTCGGCCAGCCGTTGGTACTGCCAAATGAACTGGCAGTGCGCGCCAATTTGCCTCTGTTGTCACACAACATGGGCGCTGACTTTGCAGGACTGCGCAGTTTCCTGTTGGGATTGCCGAAGTAACATTAAGACGTGGCAAAAAGGGCCTGATGGCCCTTTTTTATCATGCTTTCACGCTGTATTAGTGCTGTTCAGGGCGAGTAAAAACCAGTTCATTTTTCTCTGGGCGCTGCTGATCAAAGCGGTAGCCATCCAGATTGAAATCGGCCAACTGATCGACGCGGGTCAGGCGATTTTTAATAATAAAACGACTCATCAAACCGCGCGCTTTTTTGGCATAAAAACTGATGACTTTGTAGTTACCATTCTTCTCATCCAGAAATACCGGCTTAATCAACTCAGCATCCAATTTGGCTGGTTTGACCGATCTGAAATATTCATCAGAAGCCAGATTGATCACCACCTTATCCCCTTGTTCAGCCAGCGCCTGGTTGAGTTTTTTCGTGATGTGATCACCCCAGAATGTGTAGAGATCCTTGCCTTTGGCGGTCTCCAGTCTAATGCCCATTTCAAGGCGGTAAGGCTGCATCAAATCCAGCGGCCGCAAGACCCCGTATAAACCGGAAAGTGTGCGCAGATGCCGTTGGGCAAAATCAAAATCGTCCTCGCTGAAATCCTGCGCTGCAAGTCCGGTATAGACATCACCCTTGAACGCCAGCAGTGCCTGACGGGCATTGTCCGGGGTAAAATCCGGGTGCCAGTCATGGAAGCGGGTGGCATTCAATCCAGCCAATTTGTCACTGATCCCCATCAATCCTGAAATTTGCGCCGGACTTAACTTGCGGCAAATTCTGATCAACTGCTGCGATTTATCCAGCAATTCAGGCAGGGTATAGCGTCGGGTAGCGAGCGGGCTGGTGTAGTCCAGAGTTTTGGCAGGTGAAATTATAATCAGCATAGCGGCATCCTGTTTTTTCTGATGCCGCTACTTTAGCAAAAAAGCGCTGAAAAAGGGGCGATGGCTCCAATAGGTACTCTTTACCCAGCGCCAACAGACACTCTTTACCCAACGCCAACAGACACTTCGTCACCCGCGTAACTTGCTGTTCGGCCAAATACCGGGTTCCAGATGCAATTTGAGTTCCGGAAAGTCAACGAGGTCGAAGGTGGGGATTTTACCTAACCGACGCTGGAAGTCGTAATTCCTGGCCAGTTTCAGCGCAATGCCCGAGAGCAGGAGAATGGCGGTCAGATTGGTAATCGTTATCAGCGATATCGAAATAGTGGCCATTTTCCACACCAGCGGTAATTCGGTCAGGGTACCGAACATCACCATTCCCAAAGACGCCAGACGAAACAGAGTCAATCTGGCCGGATGATTATGCTGTAGAAACACCAGATTATTCTCGGCATAGGCGTAGTTGGTGATGATTGAGATGAAGCCAAAGAAAAAAATGGCAACGGCGAAGAAAGGTGAACCCCATTCCCCTACAGTCACAGAGAAGGCTCGCTGCGTCAGTTCAATCCCACTGATGACATCGGTCGGGTGAGTAACGATTCCTGAAATCAGGATAATCGTGGCAGTGGAACTGCAAAAAACGATGGTATCAATAAACACGCCCAGCATCTGAAGATAGCCTTGTGCTGCCGGATGCGGCGGGTAGGGCGTTGCTGAGGCTACCCCGTTGGGGGCTGATCCCATCCCGGCCTCGTTGGAGAACAAGCCGCGTTGGATTCCTTGTGTCATTGCCTGCGCAATGCCATAACCCACTGCGCCTGCGGCGGCTTCCTGCAGGCCGAACGCACTGCGCATAATCAGCATGAAAATATCGGGTATGCGTTCCAGGTTATGGGCGACAATCCAGAAAGTCAGCAGCAAATAGATTGAAGCTATGAGTGGAACCACAATTGCAGCTACGCGACCGATTGTGCGGATGCCGCCAAAAATGACCAATCCGCACACGACCACCAGAAAAACCCCGACATGTAGCGGATCAAATCCGAAGGCGGCTGCGCTGGTCTGGGCGATGGCGTTCGCCTGTACCGCATTAAATACAAAAGCAAAAGACAGGATCAGAAGCACAGAGAAAATGACGCCCATCCAGCGCATCCCCAGTCCTTTTTCCATGTAACTGGCGGGTCCCCCGCGATAGTGGCCATTAACGTCTTTGGTTTTGTATAACTGAGCAAGTGTGCATTCAATGAACGAAGTCGACATCCCCAGGATCGCTGCTACCCACATCCAGAAAATGGCACCCGGTCCACCGATGGTGAGCGCGATGGCGATGCCCGTCATGTTACCGGCCCCTACGCGTGAGACGAGACTGGTACACAGTGCCTGAAAAGAGGAAATCCCTGCGCTGTCCCGCTTGCGGCTGTTTTTCAACAAGGAAAACATATGAATAAAATGGCGAAACTGAATAAAGCGGGTACGCAGAGTGAGATAGATACCCACTCCTGCCAGTAAATAGGTAAGTACAGATTCCCAAAGAAGAGTATTCAATAAGCTCATCAGATCCGTCATTTTTATTCCTTATCAGTTCTCATCCCAAGGTATCGTTTGGCCTTGGAATTACACATCCTGTGTTAGTGGATTCTGTCATGTACTCATAAAAAATCGCGGCGAATTTATCACAACTCGCATTTTTCTAGTGCATTATTCTTGATATTCAGCGCTTGTGTAGGTTTAACACGGTGATTTTATGGCGAAAGCGCTTCTGAACGCTCAGTGAGCTTTTGCCTATTTCCAGCCTTGCGTGCCGCTTCTTGCATGTTATCATCAGAGACAAGGCTGAGCATGAAAATGCTCCCACGACATACCCTAACTACGAGAAATGCCAAAATGACCGATAAACTTACTTCTCTACGCCAGTTTACTACCGTGGTTGCTGACACGGGAGACATCGCGGCAATGAAACTGTATCAACCACAAGATGCAACCACCAACCCATCGCTGATTCTCAATGCAGCACAAATTCCTGAATACCGTAAGTTGATCGATGAAGCTATCGCCTGGGCGCGCGATCAGGGCGGAGACCATGCTCAACAGATCGTTGACGCTACCGACATGCTGGCGGTGAAAATCGGTTTGGAAATCCTCAAACTGATCCCTGGCCGTGTTTCTACCGAAGTTGACGCGCGTCTTTCCTATGATACCGATGCAAGCATCGCGAAAGCTAAACGCCTGATCAAATTATATAAAGAAGCCGGTATCAGCAATGACCGTATTCTGATTAAACTGGCTTCGACCTGGCAGGGTATTCGTGCTGCCGAGAAGCTGGAAAAAGAAGGCATCAACTGTAACCTGACCCTACTGTTCTCCTTTGCTCAGGCGCGTGCCTGTGCGGAAGCGGGCGTTTACCTGATCTCGCCTTTCGTTGGCCGTATTCTTGACTGGTACAAAGCCAATGGCGACAAGAAAGAGTTCGCACCAAACGAAGATCCAGGCGTAGTGTCAGTAACTGAAATCTACAAGTACTACAAAGAACATGGCTTCAAGACTGTGGTTATGGGCGCAAGCTTCCGTAATGTGGGCGAAATCATTGAACTGGCTGGTTGTGACCGTCTGACTATTGCGCCAACGTTGCTGAAAGAACTGGCTGAAAGCGAAGGTCCTTTGGAGCGTAAACTGTCCTTCAGTGGTGAAGTGAAAGCGAAGCCACAACCACTGACTGAGCCTGAGTTCTACTGGCAGCACAACAGCGATCCAATGGCTGTTGAAAAGCTGACCGACGGTATCCGTAAGTTTGCGGCTGACCAGGAAAAACTGGAAAAAATGCTCTCCGATCTGCTGTAAGTGCGCAGATAATGGACTGAAAGGTGGCTTCGGCCACCTTTTTTTATACCTCATGCGCCAGCACCGGACCAAAACCGTATACTTATGCCAAATGAACAGGATGGGGCGCAGGTAAAATGCTTTCGCCTGAAGAGACATCGATAAAGGTGGTGAGATGAATAAATTACGCATTGGGTTAGTGTCGGTGTCGGATCGTGCATCCAGCGGCGTCTATCAGGACAAAGGTTTACCTGCCTTGCAGGCGTGGCTGGAGAGCGCGTTAAGTTCAGCATTTGTCGTAGAAACGCGGTTGATTCCCGATGAGCAGACATTGATCGAGCAGACGCTGTGCGAATTGGTGGATGAGAGTGGTTGTCACCTGGTGTTGACTACCGGTGGAACCGGGCCAGCCAGACGTGATGTCACCCCAGACGCCACGCTGGCGATTGCCGATCGCGAAATGCCCGGTTTTGGAGAGCAGATGCGGCAGATTAGCCTTCATTTTGTGCCTACTGCGATCCTCTCCCGTCAGGTGGGTGTAATCCGCAAGCAGGCGCTGATTATCAATCTGCCCGGCCAACCCAAATCGATTAAAGAAACGCTGGAAGGTGTAAAAGACCCGCAGGGTAACGTGATTATGCCTGGGATTTTTGCCAGTGTACCCTACTGCATCCAGCTTCTTGAGGGGCCGTATATAGAAACGAATGACACTGTCGTAGCATCTTTTCGCCCCAAGAATGCAATCCGCGAAACAAAAAGCTAATTTTGGATTATTTCTGACATAAGATTCAGTCGGAGTGGTGTGTAAAATAATTGCCGCTATAGTAAGCAGAAGTTTACATAAAGCGGCAATGCTTTCCTATTCTACACTCTGGCCTCGTACGGTATCTTATGCATCACGTTCAAAATCGCCGACTCAACCGGCAAGACTACAAAACCCTGACCCTTGCAGCATTGGGCGGCGCTCTCGAATTTTACGACTTCATCATCTTTGTCTTTTTCAGCGTAGTAATAGGCGAGCTGTTCTTCCCGCCAGATACGCCGGAATGGTTACGACAGATGCAGACGTTCGGTATTTTTGCTGCTGGCTATCTGGTTCGTCCGCTGGGCGGGATCATTATGGCCCACTTCGGCGATCTGGTGGGTCGCAAAAAAATGTTCACCCTGAGTATTCTGTTGATGGCCTTGCCGACATTGGCGATGGGTCTGCTGCCAACGTATGCGTCTATTGGCGTTGCCGCACCGCTGTTACTGCTGTTGATGCGCATTTTGCAAGGTGCAGCGATTGGCGGCGAAGTGCCGGGTGCCTGGGTATTTGTTTCTGAGCATGTTCCGCGTAAACGCATTGGTTTTGCCTGTGGCACGCTGACGGCTGGTTTGACGGCAGGTATTTTGCTCGGGTCGCTGGTGGCCACTGTAATGAACACGACCATGACCCAGCAGGCTATCCATGATGGTGGCTGGCGTATTCCGTTCTTCCTCGGCGGGGTTTTTGGCCTGTTTGCCATGTATCTGCGCCGCTGGCTGCAGGAAACCCCCATTTTCATTGAGATGCAGAAACGCAAAACCCTGGCAGAAGAGATGCCGCTGAAATCTGTGCTTCTCAACCACCGCAAAGAGGTGGTGGTGTCGATGCTACTGACCTGGCTGTTGTCGGCCGGGATCGTGGTGGTCATTCTGATGACGCCAACGTATCTGCAAAAACAGTTTGGCATCGCGCCAGCGATGGCATTGCAGGCAAACAGCCTGGCAACTATTGCACTCGCTTTGGGCTGTATTGTTTCCGGGACGATTGCGGATCGTATTGGTGCCAGCAAAACCTTTATTGCAGGGAGTCTGCTGCTAGGCGTATGCAGTTGGGTTTTCTACCATAGCGTTGCTGTTGGCCCTGAGCATCTGTTCGCCACCTACGCATTGGTAGGGTTCAGTGTTGGTGTGGTTGGTGCAGTGCCCTACGTTATGGTTCGGGCATTCCCAGCCGAAGTGCGCTTTAGCGGACTCTCATTCTCCTACAACGTGTCCTACGCCATTTGTGGGGGGCTAACACCGGTATTCCTTGCGGCGATCATGAGAATTACCCCAATGGCTCCGGCCTATTATGTGTTGGCGCTCTCGGTTATTGGTCTGCTGGTCGGGATTTACCTCAGCCGTGATTTGAACAGTGAGAGCAAAACGGAGCGGGCGCTGGAAGAAGGGATAATCAGCCGAAACTGAATGCGCAACCCTTTCCCATAATGAAAAACGCCCCGCAAATAATGAGCGGGGCGTTTTGTTTCATGGCGGTGATGAGGAAATCAGCCGTTATTTCATGACGCCAATTGGCAACACGGTACGACCCGCTTGCTCATTGAGCACTTCAGCCATCGCCAGATAGATCGCGCTGGCACCGCAAATGATGCCTTCATAGCCTGCAAACACCAGAATGGCATGGTTGCCGGTAATGTTGCCGATTGCCAGCAATGCGAACAGCACCGTCAGGCTGCCGAAAACAAATTGCAGGCCGCGATTGGCGCGCAGTGTGCCAAAGAACATGAAAAGGGTGAAAACGCCCCACAGCGCCAGATATACGCCCAGAAACACGTCATCAGTAGGTTCAGCCAATCCCATGCGTGGCAGTAGCAAAATACCCACCAGACTCAGCCAAAATGCGCCATAGGAGGTAAATGCGGTTACGCCAAACGTATTGCCTTTCTTGAACTCGAGAATTCCGGCAAAGATCTGGGCGATCCCGCCATAGAAAATCCCCATACTGATGATGACTGACGTCAGTGGAAAGAAGCCCGCATTGTGCAGATTCAGTAAGATGGTGGTCATACCAAATCCCATCAGGCCGAGCGGGCCAGGGTTCGCCAACGTTTTAGAGTGCATAAGTCCTCTGCAAAATAGAGAATTCCAGGTTTCAGATTATGTTTGTGTGTGTTTGCCCCTTTGGAATGAATGAAACGTCCCCACATTCCAGATAGCGCGCGGCATCATAATGACCTGCAAGCGGGTAAACAATGATCTGGAGGGGAATAAAAGTAATTTTTTTTCATCTCCCCCCTTGATGATGTGGCTACTGGCCCCATCTTAATTGCAACCGCGGTTGCTAATAGCGGGTCAGCCGGAAATATCGGGTGTTGAAAATCATAAAAACGCCCGCATATACATTAGCAACTTGACCGAATATGACTTTTTAGTGGAGACGTTTAGATGGGAAAAATTATTGGTATCGACCTGGGTACTACCAACTCTTGTGTAGCGATTATGGATGGTGCTCAGGCACGTGTGCTGGAAAACAGCGAGGGTGATCGTACAACGCCTTCAATTATTGCATACACTCAGGATGGTGAGATTCTGGTTGGTCAACCGGCTAAACGTCAGGCTGTGACTAACCCACAGAATACGTTGTTTGCCATCAAGCGTTTGATTGGCCGTCGTTTTCAGGACGAAGAAGTACAGCGTGACGCAAACATCATGCCGTACAAAATCGTTGGCACAGATAACGGTGATGCCTGGATTGATGTGAAAGGCCAGAAAATTGCACCACCGCAGATCTCTGCAGAAGTGCTGAAGAAAATGAAGAAAACTGCTGAAGATTTCCTGGGTGAACCCGTTACTGAAGCAGTTATCACTGTACCCGCATACTTTAACGATGCTCAGCGCCAGGCGACCAAAGACGCTGGCCGTATCGCGGGTCTGGAAGTAAAACGTATCATCAACGAACCTACCGCAGCGGCTCTGGCCTACGGTATGGACAAAGAAATGGGCAACCGCACTATCGCGGTTTATGACCTGGGTGGTGGTACCTTCGATATTTCTATCATCGAAATCGACGATGTCGACGGTGAGAAGACGTTCGAAGTACTGGCAACCAACGGTGATACCCATTTGGGTGGTGAAGACTTTGATAGCCGTCTGATCAACTACCTGGTTGATGAGTTCAAGAAAGATCAAGGCATGGATCTGCGTAATGATCCGTTGGCCATGCAGCGTCTGAAAGAAGCGGCAGAAAAAGCGAAAATCGAGCTGTCTTCTGCTCAGCAGACTGACGTTAACCTGCCGTACATCACTGCAGATGCGTCTGGTCCGAAACACATGAACATCAAGGTGACCCGTGCAAAACTGGAGTCACTGGTAGAAGATTTGGTTAACCGCTGCATCGAGCCACTGAAAGTCGCATTGAAAGATGCTGGCCTGTCAGTGTCTGATGTACAGGATGTGATCCTGGTAGGTGGGCAGACCCGTATGCCAATGGTTCAGAAGAAAGTGGCTGAATTCTTTGGTAAAGAACCGCGTAAAGACGTCAACCCGGACGAAGCTGTCGCCATTGGTGCAGCAGTTCAGGGCGGTGTGTTGACAGGTGAAGTGAAAGACGTGTTGCTGCTGGACGTTACCCCTCTGTCTCTGGGTATCGAAACCATGGGCGGCGTGATGACTCCACTGATCACCAAAAACACCACGATCCCGACCAAGCACAGCCAGGTGTTCTCGACTGCGGAAGACAACCAGTCTGCGGTAACCATCCATGTGCTGCAGGGTGAGCGTAAACGTTCCAGTGATAACAAGTCGCTGGGTCAGTTCAACCTGGACGGTATTCAGGCGGCACCGCGCGGTATGGCTCAGATCGAAGTGACCTTCGACCTGGACGCGGATGGTATTCTGCATGTGTCTGCGAAAGACAAGAATACCGGTCGTGAGCAGAAGATCACCATCAAGGCGTCTTCTGGTTTGACGGAAGCTGAAATCCAGAAGATGGTCAGCGATGCTGAAGCCAATGCGGAAGCGGATCGCAAGTTTGAAGAGCTGGTCTCAACCCGCAACCAGGCGGATCATCTGATCCACGGAACGCGTAAGCAACTGGAAGAAGCAGGCGATCAACTGCCAGCTGAAGACAAAACCGCTATCGAAGAAGCGCTGAAAGGGTTGGAAACGGCAGCGCGTGGCGAAGACAAAGCGGACATCGAAGCCAAGATCCAGGCGCTGGTGCAGGTTTCTGGCAAACTGCTGGAAATGGCACAGCAGCAGCAGGCTCAGGCCGGTGCTGATGCAGGCGCAGCGGATGCGAGTGCGAAGAAAGATGACGACGTAGTCGACGCTGAATTTGAAGAAGTCAAAGACAAAAAATAAGAGCCCTTAAGCGGGCACGGTAGCGGTATTAACTACTGTTGCTGATTAACCAGCACGGGCGTCGGGGAAACTCAACGCCCGTGTATGCATGTTAGGGGCAGGATTAAAGAATGGCGAAGAGAGACTATTACGAGGTTTTAGGCGTTTCCAAATCGGCGGAAGAGCGTGAAATCAAAAAGGCCTACAAACGCCTGGCGATGAAGTTCCACCCGGATCGCAATCAGGGTGATAAAGAATCGGAAGCCAAATTCAAAGAAGTCAAAGAAGCTTATGAAATTCTGACCGATGCTCAGAAACGTGCAGCCTACGATCAATACGGCCATGCAGCGTTTGAGCAGGGCGGAATGGGCGGCGCAGGGGGTTTTGGCGGCGGCGGTGCTGACTTCAGCGATATTTTCGGCGATGTATTTGGTGATATTTTTGGCGGAGGCCGTCGTCAGCGTGCCAGCCGTGGTTCGGATTTGCGCTACAACATGGATCTGACGCTGGAAGAAGCGGTACGCGGCGTGACCAAAGAGATCCGCATTCCTACGTTGGAAGAGTGTGATGTCTGCCATGGCAGCGGTGCAAAAGCGGGCAGTGCTCCAGTAACCTGTCCAACCTGTCATGGTGCGGGCCAGGTGCAGATGCGCCAGGGCTTTTTTACCGTCCAGCAGGCGTGTCCGACTTGTCATGGCCGCGGACAGACTATCAAAGATCCATGCACCAAATGTCATGGACATGGTCGCGTAGAAAAATCCAAAACGTTGTCAGTGAAAATTCCTGCCGGCGTGGACACAGGCGATCGTATTCGCCTGGCTGGTGAAGGTGAAGCAGGCGAGCACGGTGCACCTGCAGGCGACTTGTACGTTCAGGTTCAGGTTAAAGCGCACAAGATTTTTGAGCGTGAAGGTAATAACCTGTATTGCGAAGTGCCTATCAACTTTGCAATGGCAGCCTTGGGCGGCGAGATTGAAGTCCCAACGCTGGATGGTCGCGTTAAATTGAAAGTTCCGGCGGAGACGCAAACCGGTAAATTGTTCCGTATGCGTGGGCGTGGTGTGAAATCGGTGCGTGGTGGCAGTCAGGGAGACTTGCTGTGCCGCGTGGTGGTAGAAACGCCCGTCAGCCTGAACGAGAAGCAGAAACAGCTGTTGCGCGAGCTGGAAGACAGTTTCGCCGGAGACAGAAACAACAGTCCCCGTTCGAAAAGCTTCCTGGATGGCGTGAAGAAATTCTTCGACGATCTGACGCGCTAAGCGTCATTTCAATCGATAATTTTTCAAGGCAGTACAATAAAAGCCGGTCAGTTTTTCTGACTGGCTTTTATTTTAACGGTAACACCGAACGTGCAAAAGAATATCGTTGCCCGTTTTCTCGACGTGGTTTCCAGCGTATTTTTACCGATCATTCCAGCTATCGCTGGTGCCGGTATGCTTAAAGGCTGTTGCGGGGTTGCTGGCGGTTCCTGCTGCACTGAAATCGTAACGACCCCTGCCAGAAAACACGCTTCATGTGACGAGTACGCCGGATCATTCCGGCGTACTCGTTTTTGTTTTATGTGATGGCAACAACAGATTCAGTCTCACTCGTCGGATATTTCGAATTTTCCGAGCCATTTAGCGATTAAAAGCTTCTTTTAACGAGGAGTAATGTTGAGTAATCTTATGCAGTTATTATTCTTACCAACTCATTAAGTTGAGAAATTTATTAAGAAAGGGAGTTTTACGTGAACAATCTGATCCGTCAATTTCTACGTATGGAAGCTTCTGGCGGTATTGTCCTGATCATTGCTGCCATTATTGCCCTTTTCATGGCCAATACGTCTCTGAACGGGTTCTACCACAGCATTCTTGATCTCCCTGTTTCGCTGAAAATCGCCTCGCTGGACATTAGTAAGCCTTTGTTATTGTGGATTAACGATGGATTCATGGCCCTGTTTTTCCTGATCGTGGGCCTGGAAGTAAAACGTGAATTGCTGGATGGCTCTTTGGCCGGACGCGAAAAAGCCGTGTTTCCCGCCGTGGCAGCATTGGGGGGAATGATCGCACCGGCCCTGATCTTCTTGCTTTTCAATGGCGGCGATGAGGTTGCACGTCATGGTTGGGCGATCCCGGCGGCGACGGATATTGCCTTTGCTGTGGGTGTTCTCGCCCTGTTGGGCCATCGCGTTCCGTTGAGCCTGAAAGTATTCCTGCTGGCGTTGGCGATTATTGATGACCTTGGCGCGATTGTAATTATTGCCCTGTTTTATACCGCACAGGTTTCAATGACCGCATTGGGGATGGCCGCTGCGGCTATCGTGTTATTGGCTTATATGAACTGGCGCGGTGTCAGTCGCATCTCGCTGTATATACTGGTTGGCATTTTCCTGTGGGTCTGCGTGCTTAAGTCAGGTGTTCACGCCACCTTGGCTGGGGTTATCCTCGGGTTCTTTATCCCGCTTAACCGCACTGAGCACCATTCGCCTTCTCGTAAACTCGAACATGGCCTGCATCCCTGGGTTTCATGGCTGATTCTACCGCTGTTTGCTTTTGCCAATGCCGGAATCGATCTGCGGACTGCATCGGTTGAAGGTTTGACGTCAATGGTGCCGCTGGGTATTGCCGCTGGCCTCATGTTTGGCAAGCCGTTGGGGATTACGCTGTTCTGCTGGCTGTCAGTGAAATTACGTCTGGCCGCGTTGCCAACTGGGGTGACATTCAAACAGATTATGGCGACGTCAGTGCTCTGCGGTATCGGGTTTACGATGTCAATTTTCATCGCATCGCTGGCCTTCGAGCATGCGGATCCTGAATTGATCGTGTATTCGAAAGTCGGGATTCTCGGCGGATCTATCCTCTCTGCCATCGCGGGGTATTTTTTATTGAAACGGGCGCTACCAGCCAGACACCTTGCCTGATATTAAGTAGGATATACTCCCGATGTAACCGGTCTCGCTTCGGTTTGAACGAACGATGGTGTCAGCGGCATAGCGTTGCTGCTGACGCACTATTGCCGGCGAATCCCCTTCTGGAAATACATGGAAATCGCGTACAGCAGCATTCGGGGCAGCATGTACGTTATGGAGAGCGCATAGTGCGGTTATCACACATCAACTTTAATCATCTCTATTACTTTTGGCAGGTCTGTAAGGCGGGGTCGGTCGTTGGCGCGGCGGAGGCGCTGTTTTTGACACCGCAAACCATCACCGGTCAAATTAAAGCGCTGGAAGATCGGCTGAACGGCAAACTGTTCAAACGACAGGGAAGGGGGCTTGTTCCTTCTGAACTGGGGCAACTGGTTTTTCGTTATGCCGATAAGATGTTCATGCTCAGTCAAGAAATGATGGACATCGTTAACTACCGTAAAGAATCCAACTTGCTGTTTGATGTGGGTGTTGCCGATGCGTTGTCAAAAAGGCTGGTCAGCCGCGTGCTTGAAGCGGCGGTGGTCGACAATGAACAGATTCACCTGCGCTGTTTCGAATCGACCCATGAAATGCTTCTCGAACAGTTGAGCCAGCACAAACTCGATATGATCCTGTCAGACTGTCCGGTGGACTCAAGCCAGCAAGCAGGGCTGTTTTCTGTCAAATTGGGTGAGTGTGCAACCAGTTTCTATTGCCAGCAGCCGATTCCTGATCTGCCTTTCCCCGCCAGTTTACAGCAGCGGCGTCTGTTGATACCCGGACGGCGCTCCATGCTTGGCAGAAAACTGCTTAACTGGTTTAACACCCAGGGCATTCAGGTCGAGATTCTTGGTGAATTTGACGATGCGGCATTGATGAAGGCTTTTGGTAAGTCGCATAACGCGATTTTTGTCGCCCCTTCTCTCTATGCTGCCGAGATTTTTCATGAAGATGGCATCGTGGAAATTGGCCGGGTTGAGGCCATTCAGGAAGAGTACTACGTGATTTTTGCAGAGAGAATGATTCAGCATCCGGCAGTTCAGAGGATATGCCATCGTGATTTCAGCGACGTTTTTTGTTCAACATGAGCAAGGTTGGGTAACTGACAGACGTAAAAAAACCGGCCAAAGCCGGTTTTTTTATCAAGCTAACAATGTAATGCGATTATTGCATTGCGTTGATTTGCTTGGTCAAGTTAGCCTTATGACGGGCTGCCTTGTTTTTGTGGATCAGGCCTTTACAGGACTGACGGTCCACGATCGGTTGCATTTCATTAAATGCATTTTGTGCAGCTTCTTTATCGCCAGCTGCAATCGCTGTATGTACCTTCTTGATAAAGGTACGCATCATAGAACGACGGCTAGTGTTGTGCTTGCGACGTTTTTCTGATTGTACAGCGCGTTTCTTAGCTGATTTGATATTAGCCAAGGTCCAACTCCCAAAATATTCTATTGAGGACAATTCAAAGGCCGAGGAATATGCCCTTTTAGCCTTCTTTTGTCAATGGATTTGTGCAAATAAGCGCCGTTTGTACGTGCGGCACTTGTTACGTTGTGATGGCGCAGGATTTTAACAGCTTCAGGGGCGGGAATACAGCCTTTCGCGAGAAAAAACGACAATGAGCGCCTTTTGCCCCTGCCTGCGCAAGCTAACCGGCTGTTTATGCGCATGGTCTGGCAATGATATACGATTTGTGTGGATAACCCTCGCTGAAACCATTTAACCGCAGGGATATCTTCGGTATGGTAGGACTATTACATTAAAGAGGCGAATCGCCGGTTAACCTTGACCGCTGTACAAGGTATAATCCGCCGATTTCCACTGTTTTGAGCCAGCTATGGAGCTTATTCGCGGTATACACAATATTCGGGCGCGCCACCATGGTTGCGTGCTCACTATTGGCAATTTTGACGGTGTTCATCGTGGCCACAAGGCTCTGCTGCAACAGTTGAAGCGCGAAGGTGAGCGGCTTGGGCTGCCAGTCATGGTGATGATTTTTGAACCTCAGCCCCTGGAGTTATTCGCGGCTGACCGGGCACCTGCGCGCTTAACCCGCCTGCGTGATAAAGCCCGTTACCTGGCAGATGCTGGCGTGGACTATTTGCTCTGCGTTACATTTGATTCGCGATTCGCAGCAAATACAGCCCAGGCATTTGTTTCCCACTTGCTGGTAGAAAAGCTGGGCGTCAAGTTCCTGATGGTCGGTGACGACTTCCGCTTCGGAGCTGGCAGAACGGGTGATTTCTCGTTGCTGCAAAAGGCGGGAGCGGAGTTTGGTTTTGACGTGATCAGCACCGATACCTTCTGTGAAGGCGGGCTACGGATCAGCAGCACTGCGATCCGCGATGCACTGCGTCAGGACGATTTGACCCTGGCTGAAAATTTGCTGGGGCATCCTTACAGTATTTCTGGTCGTGTGGTGCACGGTGATGCATTAGGCCGCACGATCGGTTTCCCGACGGCGAATCTGCCCCTGAAAAGGCTGGTCGCGCCTGTTAAAGGCGTCTATGCGGTTGAGGTGTTTGGCCTTGGCCCAACGCCGTTTCCGGGTGTAGCCAATATCGGTACCCGGCCCACGGTGGCTGGTGTGCGTCAGCAGTTGGAAGTTCATCTGCTGGACGTCACAATGGATCTCTATGGGCGCCATATTGATGTGGTGCTCCGCGCAAAAGTGCGCAATGAACAGCGCTTTGCCTCGCTTGATGCCCTCAAGCAGCAAATCGCTAACGATGTGGTGACTACCCGTGAGTATTTCGGGCTTAAAGCACCGGTTTAATCTCTCTAGCCGAAAACGGAACCGAGAATCTAATGAGTGACTACAAGACTACCCTGAATTTGCCGGAAACAGGGTTCCCGATGCGTGGCGATCTCGCCAAGCGTGAGCCTGGCATGCTGCAACGTTGGTATGAACAGGATCTATACGGGATTATTCGTTCTGCCAAAAAAGGCAAGAAATCCTTTATTCTGCACGACGGTCCTCCGTATGCGAATGGCAGCATTCATATAGGTCACTCTGTAAACAAGATTCTCAAAGACATTATTGTCAAGTCTAAAGGTCTGGCCGGATATGATTCACCCTATGTTCCGGGCTGGGACTGCCATGGTCTGCCTATCGAACTGAAAGTTGAGCAGTTGATCGGTAAGCCAGGCGAAAAAGTCAGTGCGGCAGAATTCCGTACGGCATGCCGTAAATATGCGGCCGAGCAGGTTGAAGGGCAGAAGAAAGATTTCATCCGTCTGGGTGTGTTGGGCGACTGGGATCACCCCTACCTGACAATGGACTTCAACACCGAAGCCAACATTATTCGTGCGTTGGGCAAAATCATCGCCAATGGTCACCTGCATAAAGGTGCCAAACCAGTGCATTGGTGTACCGACTGCCGTTCGTCCCTGGCAGAAGCCGAAGTTGAGTATTACGACAAAACCTCGCCGTCGATTGATGTGGCGTTTCATGCCATCGATCCGGCGGGTGTCGCTGCCAAGTTTGGTGTAACCCAGTTCAGTGGCCCGGTATCGTTGGTCATCTGGACCACGACGCCATGGACCCTGCCTGCCAGCCGCGCGATTTCGCTCAATCCTGAATTTACCTATCAACTGGTTCAGGTTGAAGGTCAATGCGTGATTCTGGCTGCGGAGCTGGTTGAAAGCGTCATGAAACGTGCTGGCTTCACCCACTATGAAGTATTGGGTAGTTGCAAGGGTGCCGATCTTGAGCTGTTGCGTTTCAAACACCCGTTCCTTGACATCGAAGAGCCTGCAATCCTTGGCGATCACGTCACGCTGGATGCGGGTACCGGTGCTGTGCATACTGCGCCGGGGCATGGTCCTGATGACTATATCATCGGTCAGAAATACGGGCTGGAAGTGGCCAATCCGGTGGGGCCGAACGGTTGCTTCTTGCCGGGTACCTTCCCTGAGCTGGATGGTATGTTTGTCTTTAAGGCCAATGATGTAATCGTTGAGCTGCTGCGTAGCCGTGGCGCGCTGTTGCATGTGGAGAAACTGGTTCACAGCTACCCGTGCTGCTGGCGTCATAAAACGCCGATCATCTTCCGCGCGACACCGCAGTGGTTTGTCAGCATGGATCAGCATGGTCTGCGCAAGAAATCCCTGGAAGAGATCAAGGGTGTTCAATGGATCCCTGATTGGGGTCAGGCGCGTATCGAGAACATGGTAGCCAACCGTCCTGACTGGTGTATTTCCCGCCAGCGTACGTGGGGCGTGCCTATGTCCCTGTTCGTGCATAAAGAGACAGAACAACTTCACCCACGCAGCATTGAGTTGATGGAAGAAGTGGCAAAACGCGTTGAGCAAGACGGCATTCAGGCATGGTGGGATCTTGATCCGGCCGATCTGCTGGGTGCCGAGGCTGCGGATTACGTGAAAGTGCCTGATACGCTGGATGTCTGGTTCGACTCTGGCTCCACGCACTCTTCTGTTGTGGCGGTTCGCCCTGAGTTCAATGGTCACGAGCCAGACATGTATCTGGAAGGTTCTGACCAGCACCGCGGATGGTTTATGTCATCGCTGATGATTTCTACCGCGATGAAAGGCAAAGCCCCTTACCGACAAGTGCTGACCCACGGCTTCACCGTTGATGGTCAGGGCCGCAAGATGTCCAAATCAATCGGTAACACCGTCAGTCCACAGGATGTGATGAACAAGCTGGGTGGCGACATTCTGCGTCTGTGGGTGGCATCGACTGACTACACCGGTGAAATTGCCGTTTCAGACGAAATTCTGAAACGTTCTGCGGATTCATATCGTCGTATCCGTAACACCGCCCGCTTCCTGCTGGCTAACCTGAATGGCTTTGACCCAAGTAAAGACATGGTCAAACCGGAAGAGATGGTCGTAGTGGATCGCTGGGCGGTAGGGCGTGCGCAGGCTGCGCAGGCTGAAATCACGGCGGCTTATGAAAACTATGATTTCCACGTTGTGGTACAGCGACTGATGCATTTCTGTTCGATCGAGATGGGGTCGTTCTATCTGGACATCATCAAGGATCGCCAGTACACCGCGAAAAGCGACAGCGTTGCGCGCCGTAGTTGCCAGACCGCGCTTTACTATATTGCTGAGGCGTTGGTGCGCTGGATGGCACCGATTATGTCGTTCACAGCCGATGAAATCTGGGCTTATCTGCCGGGTGAACGTGCCCAGTATGTTTTCACTGAAGAGTGGTACACCGATTTGTTTGGTCTGGAAGAAAACCAGCCAATGAACGACACTTTCTGGGATGACCTGCTGAAAGTCCGTGGCGAAGTGAACAAGGTGATTGAACAGGCCCGTGCTGACAAGCGCGTTGGCGGATCACTGGAAGCGTCGGTGACGTTGTATGCAGACAGCGCACTTTCAGAGCGTCTGTTGAGTCTCGGCGATGAACTGCGTTTTGTCCTGCTGACCTCGGCCGCTCACGTTGCACCTTTTGCTGATGCACCTGCCACTGCGCAACAGAGCGAACTGAAAGGGCTGAAAGTGACACTCGATAAAGCTGACGGTGAAAAATGTCCGCGTTGCTGGCATTACACCAGCGATATCGGTCAGGTGGCGGAGCATGCAGATATCTGTGGCCGCTGTGTAACCAACGTTGCCGGTGACGGCGAAGAGCGTAAGTTCGCCTGATGAGTAAACCGATTTCTTCAACAGGGTTGCGCTGGCTTTGGCTGGCGCTCATCGTTCTGGTTTTGGATCTCGGCAGTAAACAGTGGGTCATGGCCCACTTTTACCTTGGCGAGTCGGTGCCGCTGGTGCCATTCTTTAACCTGACGTATGCCCATAATCCCGGCGCGGCGTTCAGCTTCCTGGCAGATAAAGGTGGTTGGCAACGTTGGTTTTTTGCAGCGATTGCGCTGGTCATCAGCGTGGTACTGATCGTACTGATGTATCGTTCCAGCGCCAAACAAAGGCTGGTCAATGCGGCATATGCATTGATTATTGGTGGTGCGCTCGGCAATCTTTTTGACCGTATGGTTCACGGCGTAGTGATTGATTTCATTGATTTCTACGTTAACGACTGGCATTGGCCGGTATTCAATCTGGCTGACACCGCCATCTGTATTGGTGCGGTAATCATTGTTCTGGAAGGTTTTTTTGCGCCTCCCGACAAAGATAAAACGGCCGTCAGGAATAAGGGTTAATTGTATGGCTGGTTGTCACAAAGCAGATCGTCATGAAGCAGATCGTCACGAAATAGATCGTCATGAAACAGATCGTCACGAAATAGATCGTCAGAAAACAGATCGGGTACAAAACAACAGTGCCGTATTAGTGCATTTTACCCTGAAACTGGAAGACGGCTCGACCGCTGAGTCGACCCGTAATAATGGAAAACCGGCACTGTTTCGTCTTGGCGACGGTAGTCTCTCAGCGGAACTGGAACAGCAATTGCTGGATCTGCAGGTGGGTGACAAGCGGGCATTCACGTTGGCACCGGAGTCAGCATTCGGTATGCAAAGTCCGGATTTGATTCAATTCTTTTCCCGTCGCGATTTTATCGAGACCGGGATCCCGGATGCCGGTACGATCATGCTGTTTACGGCGATGGACGGCAGTGAAATGCCAGGTGTGGTGCGAGAGGTCACGGAAGATTCGATCACCGTCGATTTTAACCATCCGTTGGCGGGTCAGGCAGTGAGCTTCGACATTGAAGTTCTGGAGATCGACCCGTCGCTGGAGGAGAACCATGCAAATATTGCTGGCTAACCCGCGAGGGTTCTGTGCGGGCGTGGATCGTGCGATCAGTATTGTGGAGCGTGCTCTCGAACTGTATGGCGCCCCGATTTACGTTCGTCACGAAGTGGTGCACAACCGTTATGTCGTAGACAGCCTGCGTACGCGCGGGGCGGTATTCATTGAGCAGATTGATGAAGTGCCGGATGGTTCCATCCTGATTTTCTCGGCCCATGGTGTTTCGCAAGCGGTGCGTGCCGAGGCAAAATGCCGCGATCTGACGGTCTTTGACGCGACGTGCCCGTTGGTGACGAAAGTCCATATGGAAGTGGCGCGCGCGAGCAGAAAGGGTACCGAGGCGATCCTGATCGGCCATGCGGGCCATCCAGAAGTGGAAGGCACGATGGGCCAGTACAGTAACCCGAAAGGGGGCATGTACCTCGTTGAATCCCCAGCGGATGTTTGGGCGCTTAACGTCAAGGATGAGGCAAATTTATGCTTCATGACCCAGACAACGCTGTCAGTGGATGACACGTCAGATGTGATTGATGCGTTGCGTCAGCGTTTTCCCAAGATCATCGGGCCGCGCAAAGATGATATCTGTTACGCCACAACCAATCGGCAGGAAGCCGTGCGTAATCTGGCAGATGGTGCAGATGTTGTGCTGGTGGTCGGTTCCAAAAATTCGTCCAACTCCAACCGTTTGGCCGAACTGGCGCAAAGAATGGGCAAGCAGGCTTATCTGATTGACTCTGCTGCGGATATTCAGGAAATCTGGATCAAGGGCGCAGCGAGCGTCGGCGTGACGGCGGGTGCCTCGGCCCCGGACATTCTGGTGCAGGACGTCATTCAGCGATTGCGCGATCTCGGTGGTGATGCAGCGATTGAAATGAGCGGGCGCGAAGAGAATATTGTGTTTGAAGTGCCCAAAGAATTGCGGGTTGAGATTAAGCAGATCGATTAAGCAGACCTCGTTAGATAATAAAAATGCCGGTGCAATTGACCGGCATTTTTTATGGCGTCAGGAAAAAATAAAGCGATGTTGGGCGGCTCCCGTCACGCTGGTTTTCGCCTGCAAAAGTGCGCCATCCAGTTCGCCGGGTGACTCAAGTTGCTTTCGCGCAGACGTCACAAACAGCGTTTTCATGTCAGAACCCCCAAACGTGCAGCAACTTGGTTGCCCTACGGGCAACGGAATATCGTCTTGCGCCAATAACTCACCCTGATTGATTTGATAACGTCTCAGGCAACCGCCGCCGAAACAGGCGTTAATCAACTGACCGTCACGGCTTAATGCCGAACCATCGGGTGTCGTATCACCCGAAGAGTAGCAACTGATCTTTTTACGATCGATGCGTCGGGCATTGCCAGAGTAAAACCGTTTTGCCGCGCTGTCCGCAAACCAGACTTTGCCTTCAAACCACACCAGCGTATTGGGAATAGTGACGGCGTCCATCATGCGGGTAGCCATAGTGTCGCCATGCTGATAACGATACCAGCCGCCGATGGGATCTTTTTCGGCAAGATCCATTGCACCAAACCAGAGAGAACCATCGGGCGCGATTGCCGCTTCGTTGGGGCGCGTTCCTGGTGCGTCAGGATAAGGGCAGAGTAATTCTGTACTCTGACGCGCAAAGTCATAGCGTCGGATGCCTGATTGACAGAGCAGGAGGAATATATCGTCCCGTTCCGTTAGCAGTGCCGCGCTGGTGAGTTCTGGTAACAAATGGATCGTAATCTCTGCGGTTGCTGGCCAATAGCGCAGAAGGCGTTGCGCCAGAATATCAACCCAAAGTAAGGACTGACTGCGATCGCACCATACGGGTGTTTCGCCCAACTCGGCACGGTAATCGCCTACTGCGGTAAATTCTGAGCGTAAAAAAGAGGACATGGCCGATTAACTCTCCCTGAAATACTTGTCTATTGGTCACAGATCGTTAATTTCAATGTCATTTATTTTAGCCGTTTTTACACAATAGGCTAGTGCATGGCTATGCGGGAAATATGACTAACCGTGTACCGTCGTCTGAATGCGCATTTAAGTGAACCGATGCACATTTTTTGTTGCATGTCCGATAGCTTTTACTGATGTTAAACCGCCTTTATCGTATATTTCTAATTATCCGGCAAATTCTCTGGCGGTACAGCGAGCAGGTCGTTAACCTGAGGTTGATTCACGGCAGAAGACACAAATAAGAGAGTAATTATGAGCAATGCTGATATCCGCATAGCAATCGCGGGAGCGGGTGGCCGTATGGGCCGACAGCTGATTCAAGCTGTACATCAGGCAGACGGAGTACGTTTGGGTGCTGCATTTGAGCGCGAAGGATCCAGCTTGGTGGGGACTGATGCTGGTGAGCTGGCCGGTGTCGGTGCGCTTCAGGTGATTGTGAGCAGTGATTTACAGGCCGTCAGCGAGGATTTTGATCTGTTGATCGATTTCACCCGCCCTGAAGGCACACTGGTTCACTTGGCATTTTGCCGTCAGCATGCAAAAGACATGATTATCGGCACTACGGGCTTTGATGAGGCAGGTAAAGCCGCAATCAAGGCCGCTTCTGCCGATATTGGCATCGTATTTGCCGCCAATTTCAGCGTAGGCGTCAACGTCATGTTGAAACTGCTGGAGAAGGCCGCCAAGGTTATGGGCGACTATACGGACATTGAAATTATTGAAGCACACCATCGTCATAAGGTTGATGCACCTTCAGGTACCGCTCTCGCAATGGGTGAAGCCATTGCCGATGCTTTAGGACGCGATCTCAAGGAGTGCGCGGTGTATGCACGAGAAGGGCATACCGGGGAGCGCGATCCAAAGAGCATTGGTTTCGCGACTGTTCGTGCTGGCGATATTGTAGGTGAACATACGGCGATGTTTGCTGATGTTGGTGAGCGGATAGAGATTACCCACAAGGCTTCCAGCCGTATGACTTTCGCAAATGGTGCGGTTCGTGCGGCAAAATGGGTTTCTGATAAGAAAGCAGGCCTTTTCGATATGAGAGATGTCCTGGGTCTTGACAATTTATAGCAGTTTTCTACCATCGTGATGTGGTTAATTTAGTCATAATATTTTGATTAATGGGCAATAATTTAATTGCCCTTTTCTTTATCCATCGAAAATAGAGCTCTCGGCATAATCCTAAGGCTTAGTGAGTATAACTTTGCTTTTACAATGGAAATGCGCTGCTTTTTTAGTTCACCTCATTCAGTCCTGCCGGTAAACTCGGATTTTTACCCCGTTTGTCTATTCCCATACGCTGGCAACCGATTACTATGCTAACTTAGCCCATGCTTTTGAGCGCGTGGGGTGCTTAATTCAGTGAGTTGAGCATAAATCAGTAAAAAAATGGTGCTTTTGGTAGACAAACCGATCGCTCATCATTAGAATGCGCGCAATTTGCCAAAAATTAGCTTTAAGGGCGATTTTTGCGTTGATTTAGATCGCGAGATCTGAATTAATATGCAAATATTGTGACTGTTTATTCCTTGGAGGATGCTTTGATTAAGTCAGCGCTATTGGTTCTGGAAGACGGAACCCAATTCCACGGTCGGGCCATCGGGGCAGAAGGCACGGCAGTGGGGGAAGTGGTCTTCAATACGTCGATGACCGGATATCAAGAAATCCTCACTGATCCTTCTTACTCCCGCCAGATCGTTACTCTTACTTATCCCCATATCGGCAATGTCGGCACCAATGCCTCCGATGAAGAATCCTCCTCTGTACATGCCCAAGGCCTGGTGATTCGCGATTTACCTCTTATTGCCAGCAACTACCGCAGTCAGGAATGCCTCTCGGATTACCTCAAACGCCATAACATTGTTGCCATCGCCGATATCGATACCCGCAAACTGACGCGGATCCTGCGTGAGAAAGGCGCACAAAACGGCTGCATTATTGCGGGCAATCATGTTGATGCCACGCTGGCGCTGGAAAAAGCACAGGCATTCCCTGGTCTGAAAGGGATGGATCTGGCAAAAGAAGTCACGACCAGCGAAACCTATAGCTGGTTGCAGGGGAGTTGGACGCTGGAAGGTGAATTGCCGGAAGCGATGAAAGAAGATCAACTGCCCTTCCACGTTGTGGCCTATGACTACGGTGTGAAACGCAATATTCTGCGCATGCTGGTGGATCGCGGCTGCCGCCTGACCGTTGTCCCGGCGCAAACGTCCGCTGACGACGTGCTGAAGTTGAATCCCGACGGTATCTTCCTGTCGAATGGCCCGGGCGACCCAGCGCCGTGCGATTACGCAATAACTGCAATCAAACAATTTCTTGAGACGGATATTCCCGTATTTGGTATCTGCCTCGGACACCAGCTGCTGGCTCTGGCCAGCGGCGCGAAAACCGTGAAAATGAAACTCGGCCACCACGGCGGTAACCATCCGGTTAAAGATCTGGATAACAATACGGTGATGATCACCGCGCAGAACCACGGTTTTGCGGTCGATGAAAACGATCTGCCAGCAACGCTGCGAGTGACGCACAAATCGCTGTTTGACCACACGGTACAAGGTCTCCACCGCACAGATAAAGCGGCATTCAGCTTCCAGGGACATCCGGAAGCCAGCCCCGGGCCGCATGATGCCGCACCGTTGTTCGATCACTTTATCGAGCTGATTAAGACTTACCGTTCTAACGCCAACTAATCAGGAGCGAGACAATGCCAAAACGTACAGATATTAAAAGCATCCTGATTCTGGGCGCGGGTCCGATCGTTATCGGTCAGGCCTGTGAGTTTGACTACTCCGGTGCGCAAGCCTGTAAGACCCTGCGTGAGGAAGGCTATCGTGTGGTGCTGGTGAACTCCAACCCGGCAACCATCATGACTGACCCGGAAATGGCCGATGCTACCTATATCGAGCCGATTCACTGGGAAGTCGTGCGTAAAATTATTGAGAAAGAGCGCCCGGATGCGGTGCTGCCGACCATGGGTGGGCAGACTGCGCTCAACTGTGCGCTTGAGCTTGAGCGTCAGGGCGTGCTGAAAGAGTTTGGTGTCACCATGATTGGTGCTACCGCAGATGCCATTGATAAAGCAGAAGACCGCCGTCGTTTTGACGTAGCCATGAAGAAAATTGGCCTCGATACTGCGCGTTCAGGCATTGCCCATAATATGGAAGAAGCGCTGGCGGTTGCCGCTGACGTTGGTTTCCCGTGCATTATCCGTCCTTCCTTTACTATGGGCGGCAGCGGTGGCGGTATTGCGTATAACCGTGAAGAATTCGAAGAAATCTGCGAGCGCGGCCTGGATCTCTCTCCAACCAAAGAACTGCTGATTGATGAGTCGCTGATTGGTTGGAAAGAGTATGAGATGGAAGTGGTGCGTGATAAAAACGACAACTGCATCATCGTCTGCTCGATCGAAAACTTCGATGCCATGGGTATTCACACCGGTGACTCCATCACCGTTGCGCCTGCGCAAACCTTGACCGACAAAGAATATCAAATCATGCGTAACGCCTCGATGGCGGTACTGCGTGAGATTGGCGTAGAAACCGGCGGTTCCAACGTCCAGTTCTCGGTTAACCCGAAAACGGGTCGCCTGATCGTTATCGAAATGAACCCGCGTGTATCGCGTTCTTCCGCATTGGCCTCGAAAGCGACAGGTTTCCCGATTGCCAAAGTCGCGGCCAAACTTGCGGTGGGTTACACGCTGGACGAATTGATGAACGACATCACCGGTGGCAAAACCCCGGCCTCGTTTGAACCGTCCATCGACTATGTTGTGACCAAAATCCCTCGCTTCAACTTTGAAAAGTTCGTCGGTGCCAATGACCGCCTGACTACCCAGATGAAATCAGTCGGCGAAGTCATGGCGATCGGTCGCACACAGCAGGAATCCCTGCAAAAAGCGTTGCGTGGCCTGGAAGTGGGTGCCAGCGGTTTCGATCCCAAAGTCAGCCTTGATGACCCGGAAGCCCTGACCAAAATTCGTCGCGAGCTGAAAGAAGCGGGCTCAGACCGGATTTGGTATATCGCCGATGCATTCCGCGCTGGCCTGTCTGTTGACGGCATCTTCAACCTGACTAACGTTGACCGCTGGTTCCTGGTGCAAATTGAAGAGCTGGTGCGGCTGGAAGAGCAGGTCTCTGAAGGTGGCTTCAATAGCCTGAGCTATGACTTCCTGCGCATGCTGAAACGCAAAGGTTTTGCTGATGCACGTCTGGCCAAACTGGTGGGCGTCGCTGAAAGCGAAGTGCGCAAACTGCGTCACAAGTTCAATCTGCACCCGGTCTATAAGCGTGTGGATACCTGCGCCGCGGAGTTTTCAACAGATACGGCGTACATGTACTCCACGTATGAAGAAGAGTGTGAGTCAAACCCAACCAACGATCGTCCTAAAATCATGGTGCTGGGCGGTGGTCCAAACCGTATCGGTCAGGGGATTGAGTTCGATTATTGCTGCGTCCATGCGTCGCTGGCACTGCGTGAAGACGGTTATGAGACCATTATGGTCAACTGTAACCCTGAAACCGTTTCTACCGACTATGACACGTCTGACCGTTTGTACTTTGAATCGGTTACGCTGGAAGATGTACTGGAAATTGTCCGCATCGAGAAACCGCTTGGGGTTATCGTTCAGTATGGCGGGCAGACGCCACTGAAATTGGCCCGTGATCTGGAAGCCGCTGGTGTGCCTATCATCGGAACCAGTCCGGATTCGATTGACCGTGCTGAAGACCGTGAACGTTTCCAACAGGCGGTTAATCGTCTGGGCCTGAAACAGCCCGCCAATGCCACGGTTGCCACGATTGAACAGGCAGTCGAGAAAGCGGTAACCATTGGGTATCCGCTGGT
The DNA here is from genome assembly GCF_003332275.1 of Edaphovirga cremea. Classification (GTDB taxonomy): domain Bacteria; phylum Pseudomonadota; class Gammaproteobacteria; order Enterobacterales; family Enterobacteriaceae; genus Edaphovirga; species Edaphovirga cremea. The sequence continues at coordinate 291,535 of NZ_QOVA01000003.1, forward strand.
GGTGCGTCCTTCTTATGTGCTGGGTGGTCGTGCCATGGAAATCGTCTATGACGAAGTCGACCTGAAGCGTTATTTCCAGAATGCGGTCAGTGTGTCGAATGATGCGCCAGTTCTGCTGGATCGGTTCCTGGACGATGCGATCGAAGTTGACGTTGATGTTGTTTGTGATGGTGAGCGCGTACTGATTGGCGGCATCATGGAACACATCGAGCAGGCGGGCGTTCACTCCGGTGACTCAGCCTGTTCATTGCCAGCGTATACCCTGAGCAAAGAGATTCAGGATGTCATGCGTCAGCAAGCGGAGAAACTGGCCTTCGAACTCGGTGTCCGTGGTTTGATGAACGTACAGTTTGCGGTCAAGGATAACGAAGTCTATCTGATTGAGGTTAACCCTCGTGCTGCGCGTACCGTTCCGTTTGTATCGAAAGCGACCGGCGTGCCTCTGGCGAAAGTCGCGGCTCGCGTGATGGTTGGACAGACTCTGGCCGATCAGGGTGTGACCGAGGAAATTATCCCGCCGTACTACTCTGTAAAAGAAGTGGTGCTGCCGTTCAACAAATTCCCAGGCGTTGACCCGATACTTGGGCCAGAAATGCGCTCCACCGGTGAAGTCATGGGCGTTGGACGCACTTTTGCCGAGGCATTTTCAAAAGCTATGCTGGGCAGCCAGTCGGGTATGAAGAAATCTGGTCGCGCGCTGTTGTCCGTTCGCGAAGGGGATAAAACCCGCGTGGTTGATTTGGCCGCCAAGCTGCTCAAGCACGGTTTTGAACTGGATGCCACGCACGGCACGGCGGTTGTTCTGGGTGAAGCCGGTATCAATCCGCGTCTGGTCAACAAGGTGCATGAAGGTCGTCCGCACATTCAGGATCGCATCAAGAATGGCGAATATACCTACATCGTGAACACCACTGCCGGGCGTCAGGCGATTGAAGACTCCAAGCTGATCCGCCGAAGTGCGCTGCAATATAAAGTGCATTATGACACCACGCTGAACGGCGGTTTCGCCACGGCGATGGCCCTGAATTCCGATCCAACCGAGCAGGTCATTTCGGTTCAGGAAATGCACGCTAAAATCAAAGGTTGAGAACATATATACCCTAAATAATTCGAGTTGCCGCCTCCCTGCAACGTGAAGTATGGCGGGTATAGCCATTGATGCTGAAAGGCCCGGTTCCCGGGTCTTTTTCATTTCACTCCCTCCTTTTTGTTTCGCCGAAATAAATACATCTATTTCCTGTATGGGTATTCCTCTGACATAATTTTCGGCTGACCCCTTGGCGATAAGCTAAGCTGCGCTTAGGGCATTTAACTCGCAATGAGACTGACATGATTCTGATTATCTATGCTCACCCCTATCCACGACACTCCCACGCCAATAAACACTTATTGCAGACGGTGGCATCGTTGGATGGCGTTGAGATTCGCTCGCTTTATGAACTTTATCCTGATTTTGCCCTGGACGTTCAGGCTGAACAGCAGGCGTTGAGTCGCGCCAAACTGGTTATTCTGCAACATCCATTGCAGTGGTACAGCATGCCACCGTTACTGAAAATGTGGTGTGACAAAGTACTGGAGCACGGTTGGGCGTATGGTCACGACGGCCATGCCCTGCGCGGTAAGGACTGCTTATGGGCGGTCACTACGGGTGGCGATACCCATCATTTCGATCTCGGTGGTTTTCCCGGTTTTGAGGTATTGGCGCAACCGTTACAGGCTACGGCGCTCTACTGCGGCATGAACTGGTTACCGCCGTTTGCCGTTCATAATACCTTTGCTTGCGATCAGAAAACGTTGGATGTCGCCGGTGAACATTATCTGTCGCGACTGCGCGGGTATCTTGCTGAGCATGGGGATTTCGCCGATCGGGGCGCTGCATCAGGAGTTCAGCATGGATAATCATTCAATGATGATCGAAGGGCTGGTTTATCTGGGCTCGGCGGCGCTGATTGTGCCCATTGCGGTGCGTTTTGGTTTGGGGTCGGTGTTGGGATATCTGATTGCCGGCTGCATTATCGGCCCTTGGGGGCTGAGGCTGGTATCGGATGCGGAATCCATTCTGACGTTTGCCGAGATCGGTGTTGTGCTCATGCTGTTCATCATCGGGCTGGAATTGGATCCCAAGCGCTTGTGGAATTTGCGGGCTGCGGTTTTTGGCGGCGGCAGCATCCAGATGATTGGCTGTGGATTGGTACTGAGCCTGTTTTGCTATTTGCTCGGCTTGAACTGGAAAATTGCGGCGTTGATTGGACTGACATTGGCGCTTTCCTCTACGGCGATAGCCATGCAGGCAATGAACGAACGCAACCTGACCATTTCTCCGCTGGGGCACAGCAGTTTTGCCGCGCTGCTTTTTCAGGATATCGCCGCGATTCCATTGGTTGCGATGATTCCATTGCTGGCAAGCAGCAACGCAAGCACCTCGTTGGGGGCGTTTGCCTTGTCGGCTGGCAAAGTGGTCGGTGCGTTGGCGATGGTGATTTTGCTTGGGCGTTATGTGACCCGGCCACTGCTGCACTTCGTGGCCCGCAGCGGTATGCGGGAAGTGTTTAGTGCCGTCGCACTTTTCCTGGTATTCGGGTTTGGCGTGTTACTGGAAATGGCCGGACTTTCCATGGCGATGGGGGCTTTTCTGGCTGGGGTTATGCTCGCAAGTTCCGAGTATCGCCATGCGCTGGAAAGTGATATTCAACCGTTCAAGGGGTTGTTGCTGGGGCTGTTTTTCATCGGTGTTGGAATGTCGATCGACTTTGGTACCCTGATCGATCATCCGCTCCTGATCGCGACATTACTTTTTGGCTTCATGCTGCTGAAAGCGGCACTGTTGTGGTTGATTGCGCCTTGGTTGAAAGTCCCGCGTAAACAGCGTGTTATGTTTGCCATTCTGCTGGGACAAGGCAGCGAATTTGCTTTTGTGGTCTTCGGCGCAGCACAGATGTCAGGGGTTTTGCCACTGGACTGGGCCAAGGCGTTGACGCTTGCCGTGGCTTTGTCGATGGCCATTACACCGTTGCTGCTGGTTCTGGCTACCCGGCTGGAAAAGAATGTCGAGCAAGACTCCCGACCGGACGATGCGATTGATCACCATAGCAGCGTGATTATTGCCGGTTTTGGCCGCTTCGGGCAGATCGCGGGACGCATGTTATTGGCGAATGGCGTTCAGGCGGTGGTTCTCGATCATGACCCAGACCATATCGAAACGCTGCGAAAATTCGGTATGAAAGTATTTTATGGTGACGCGACCCGCATAGAGTTGCTGGAATCGGCGGGGGCAGGGCAGGCAAAGGTATTGATCAATGCCATAGATGACGTTGAAGCCAATCTGCAACTCACCGATCTGATGCGCGAACACTTCCCGCAGGTGAAGATTATCGCCCGCGCACGCGATGTCGATCACTATTATCAACTCCGTCTGCGCGGAATAGCGATGCCGGAGCGGGAACTGTTTGAAGGTTCGCTGCGGATTGGCCGTCAGGCACTGGAGTTGCTGGGTTATGGCGCTTACGAGGCTCGGGAAAAAGCAGATAAATTCCGTCACTACAACCTTAATATGCTGGAAGAAACCTTGCCGAATTATGAGGATACGGAATTCCGTATTGCTTCGTTGCAGCGCAACAAAGAAATGCTGACTAGCGCTATTGCGCAGGATCAGCAGCGCCTGTCTGACGTGCAGCAACTCGGCTGGCAAGGTGAAATAGAAGAGGGATTGGAACCAGAAGAGGGAAAAACCCTCAGTTAATCCTGTCGCCCCGGTAGTGGATTTGCCGGGGCGATTTCAGCCTGAAACAGTCAATGCTCAAAACGGTCAACGCTCAATGCGTAAAACAGGCAATGCTTAAAACTATCAATACTTAAAACAGCAACGCTTAAAACAGCAACACCTAGCTCAGGGCGACTTTTATACCCAACGCGATTAAAACCCCACCCAGTAACTTGTCGATGATTTTCTGTGCCTTGCTAATTCCGCGACGAACGGGACCACTTTGAATCAGCACCACCAATAGTGGCCACCAGATGGCAGCCAAACCGAAGATGATCGCGGCATACAGCAGTTTTTCACTAATGCTTGAGTTGATTTGCAACACCTGGGTGAAGACCGCCAGGAAAAACAGCGTTGCTTTGGGATTGAGCAAATTGCAAAGGTATCCCTGCAAAAAGGCTGATTTAATGCTGGTTTGCTGCGACTTGATCTGGTCGAGATTCATCTTACTGTCGCTGCGTGATAATAGCGCCTGGATGCCGATCCAGATTAAATAGACCGCACCCGCATATTTCAGGAAGTTGAACAGCCACGGTGTGGTGGTTATCACGACCGCGAGGCCAGCAACGCAATAAGACATGTGGGTGGCAACGCCGCAGACGACGCCCAACGCCGTGAACATCGCTGTTGTGCGCTGATAACGGGTGGCATTCTTAATCACCATGAAGAAATCCGGACCCGGTGAAAGCATGCCGAGTGTGGCTATGGTGGCAACGAACAATGATGTTTCAAGCATAAATCTAACCAGGGAAAGAAGAGAACCAGAAAGAATGATACCGCGAGTGTCAGTATTTATCATGACACTTATTGGTTATTTCTTACCGATGTGCTAACAATTCCCCTTCTTTTTTCATGGTTGTTATTTTACCTCGCCCCAGGATGGAGCAATGAACGCCTCTACACCCCATTTGCAGCAGCGGGAGGTCACCCGACTGTGTATCCAATGTGCGTTGTTGCTCTTGCAACACGGCGCAGAAAGCATGTTGGTTGAGCAGTTATCTGCTCGCCTTGGTATTTCGCTGGGGATGGACAGCGTAGAAAGCTCTATTTCCGCCAATGCGGTGGTGCTTACGACGATAAGCCAAGGGACATGCCTGACGTCCACGCGTAAAAATGTCGATCGCGGGATCAACATGCATGTGGTGACTGAAGTGCAGCACATCGTGATTATGGCTGAACACAAACTGCTCGACAGTAAAGGCGTGGAAAAACGCCTTGAGCACATCAAGCCACTGCGCTATCCACGTTGGCTGGTTGTCGTGATGGTGGCACTTTCCTGCGCCTGTTTCAGTCGGCTCAACGGCGGTGATTGGGATGCATCCGTGGTGACATTCCTTGCCAGCGGTCTGGCAATGTATGTGCGGCAGGTGCTGACCTCCCGGCATATGAATCCGCTGATAAATTTTTGCATTACGGCTTTTGTGGCGACCTCGGTATCTGGACTGCTGCTGCGAGTAGAGTATTTCCACAATGCGTCCAGTGTCGCAATGGCGGCCAGCGTTTTGCTGCTGGTACCCGGGTTCCCGCTGATCAATGCGGTCGCTGATATGTTCAAAGGCCACGTCAATACTGGCCTGGCCCGCTGGACCATGGCCAGTTTATTGACTCTCGCGACCTGTATTGGCGTGGTGATGGCGATGTCGCTGTGGCATTTGCGGGGGTGGGCATGAGTCTTTTGTGGGCACTGCTGCAGGATATGGTGTTGGCTGCCATTCCAGCATTGGGCTTTGCCATGGTTTTCAATGTGCCGGTCCGGGCATTGCGCTATTGTGCGCTGCTGGGGGCTGCAGGCCATGGTTCACGCATGCTGATGATGCACTACGGCATGAATATTGAGTGGGCGTCGCTGCTGGCTTCGATTCTGATTGGCGTTATCGGGATTAATTGGTCGCGCTGGTTGTTGGCGCATCCCAAAGTGTTTACTGTCGCTGCCGTTATTCCCATGTTCCCAGGGATCTCGGCGTATACCGCCATGATTTCGGTGGTCGAGATCTCCCATCTTGGCTATACCGAAGAGCTGATGTCGACAATGGTGACCCACTTTTTGAAAGCCAGTTTCATCGTAGGGGCGCTCTCCATCGGGCTGTCATTGCCGGGGTTGTGGCTATATCGCAAACGCCCAGGCGTATGACCGGGGAAATCTTTCGCTACCCTGACTGCTGCGTGCTGACAGAAAAACCGGCTTAAAACCGGTTCTTCTGGGGTACTACGTCGAAAAGCGTCGGCTTTTTTAAGAGCTATCTTATAAATTGCGGGCTCTTGATTATCGCTATCGACTGTCGAAAGCCCTTTCCGTATAGTGTCTGCACTTTTTCGGCGACAACTCTTCCGACTACACAGGGTTAAATAATGATTATCAGCCTGATCGCTGCACTGGCAGTGGATCGCGTTATTGGTATGGAAAACGCCATGCCATGGCATTTACCGGCTGATTTGGCGTGGTTCAAACATCACACGCTTAATAAACCGGTAATTATGGGACGTAAGACGTTTGAATCTATCGGACGCCCGTTACCGGGACGGCAAAATATTGTGATCAGCAGCCAGCCGGGCAATCACGATGGCGTCACCTGGGCAATATCCATTGATGACGCGCTTCAGGCAGCCGGTGATGTGCCGGAAGTCATGGTGATGGGCGGTGGTCGTATCTATACCCAATTCCTCGCCAAAGCCGATCGTCTGTATCTGACGCATATTGATGCTGAAGTGGAAGGTGATACCCACTTCCCGGATTACGAGCCTGATGAATGGGAAAGTACCTTCAGCGAGTTTCATGACGCTGATGAGCAGAACACGCACAGCTATTGCTTCGAAATATTGGATCGCCGCCGTTAATCGCGCGAATCCCTAAGTAAGCAAAAAAGGCGCCTTTCGGTGCCTTTTTGCTTTCAGCTCATACTTGCTGAGTCGGGAATTCCCTGCAAGAAGATATCAAGACGCGAGCGGGGCATTGCTGTTTTCCAGCTCTTCGCGACGATTGGATCGTTGGGTAAAAAACGTCTTGTCATCCCAGCGTAGCATGGTCAGATCGCCCCCCCAGCAACATCCGGTATCCAGCGCGTAAATACCTGCTGGTGCGCCTTTGCCTTCCAGTGACGCCCAGTGACCAAAAATAATTGAATAACCGGCTTCAACAATTGGATTCTGCAAATGGAACCAGGGTTTGAGCGGCATGGGCGCATTCTCTGGGGAGTCTTTGCAAATCATATCCAACTGGCCATTGGGGAAACAATAACGCATGCGGGTGAGGGCATTGGTACTGAAACGCAGCCGCGCCAACCCCGAAAGATCGGGGCTCCAATTATTGGGCATGTCACCATACATGGCATCAAGGAACAGCGGATAGCTGTCACTGCGTAATACCGCTTCCACTTCACGGGCGCACATCTGCGCTGTTTTGAGATCCCACTGCGGTGTTATTCCTGCGTGCGCCATCACCAGCTTCAGTTCGTTATCGACCTGTAAAACCGGTTGACGGCGCAGCCAGTTGATCAACTCATCCGCATCGTCTGCTTCAAGCAGCGAGGTAATACGATCTTTGGGTTTATTGCGACTGATTCCGGCGAATACCGCCAGCAGATGCAGGTCATGATTGCCAAGTACCATCCGCACGGAAGAACCGAGTGAACGGACAAAGCGCAGGACTTCATGTGAAGCCGGACCGCGGGCAACCAGGTCGCCCGTCAACCATAAGGTATCGCGCTCTGTATTGAAGTTCACCTGCGCAAGCAGCGCGTGTAGTTCATCAAAACAGCCGTGAACATCACCGATCAGATATGTCGACATTTATTAGTTAATCAAAGTTGGGATCGCCAGGCGAAACACAGGGATTGCAACACGGAACGATTCACCCTGGTGATCGACCATTTCGTAATGCCCTTCCATGGTACCCAGCGGCGTTTCCAGAATGGCTCCGCTGGTGTATTGAAACTCATTGCTGGGGAGAATCAATGGCTTTTCGCCAATGACACCTTCGCCCTGAACTTCTGTCTCGCGCCCATTACTATTGGTAATCAGCCAGTAACGGCGAAGAAGTTGAACGCTATGTCGCCCCAGATTTCGTATCGTGACGGTATAAGCGAAAACATAACGCTCATCTTCAGGTATGGATTGCGACTCAATGTAGACGCTTTGTACCTGTACACATACGCGGGGCGAGTTAATCATTACAGCGACTCCTCTGATTCCTGCTGTTGTGGATGCTCAGACAGCCAGTTTGCCAGCTTACAGTACTGAGCCACAGAAATATTTTCTGCTCTCATGGTCGGATCAATGCCCAACTCAATGAGTTGCTCAACGCTGAACAGGTTGCCCAAACTATTACGCACCGTTTTGCGGCGCTGATTGAAAGCCTGGGTGGTAATGCGGCTCAGAACACGGACGTCACCCACCGGATGAGGCAGCGTCGTGTGGGGTACCAGGCGTACTACTGCAGAATCGACTTTCGGTACCGGGGTGAACGCGGTTGGCGGAACTTCCAGCACAGGTATGACGTTACAGTAATATTGCGCCATTACGGTCAGGCGGCCATAGGTTTTACTGTTGTGCCCGGCAACCAGACGGTTTACCACCTCTTTCTGCAACATGAAGTGCATGTCGCGAATGGCCTGAGTATAGCTGAAAAGATGAAACATCAGCGGTGTGGAGATGTTGTAAGGCAAGTTGCCAAACACCCGCAACGCCTGTCCTTCCTGCTCAGCCAATTGCGCAAAGTTGAATTTCATGGCGTCTTGCTGGTGGATCGTCAGCTTGTTCTGTAACTGTGGATGTGTCTCAAGGCGTGCGGCCAGATCGCGATCCAGCTCGATCACCGTCATGCGATCCATCTTTGCGGCAACGGGCAGGGTCAACGCACCCAGACCGGGGCCGATCTCAACAACGGACTCACCCGGCTGCGGGTGGATGGCCGAGACAATACTGTCGATAACAAACTGATCGTTTAAGAAGTTTTGTCCAAAACGTTTGCGGGCAAAGTGCCCTTGGTGGACTCGATTATTCATTGCAATTATTTATCATTTTAATGGCGAGATGTAATGCCGTTTTGAAACTGCCAACGTCGGCAGTGCCGGTCGCAGCGAGTTCCAATGCGGTACCATGATCAACGGAGGTGCGGATAAAAGGCAGTCCAAGGGTAATATTTACCGCCCGGCCAAAACCCTGATATTTCAGCACGGGTAAACCCTGATCGTGATACATCGCCAATACGGCATCTGCGTGCTGCAAATATTTCGGCTGAAACAGCGTATCTGCAGGCAGCGGGCCGACCAACCGAATCCCTTGCTGACGCAGGGATTGCAGGGCCGGAATGATGGTATCGATCTCTTCGTGGCCCATATGGCCCCCTTCACCGGCGTGCGGATTAAGACCGCAGACCAGAATTTCAGGGTGTTCGATACCAAATTTGGTTCGTAGGTCGTGATCCAGAATCGTGATCACTTCATGCAGGCTCTGCTGGGTAATCGCACCCGGCACGGCCAATAATGGCAGGTGGGTGGTTGCCAGCGCGACACGCAGCTCTTCGGTTGCCAGCATCATCACCACACGATCGCAATGGCTGCGATCGGCAAAGAATTCAGTATGACCGCTGAAGGCCACGCCAGCATCATTGATAATGCCTTTATGTACCGGCCCGGTAATCAGGGCAGCAAATTCACCGCTCAGGCAACCATCGCAGGCTCTCGCCAGCGTATCAACCACATAGGCGCTGTTTGCCACGTTGAGTGCGCCAGCGACCACAGGCACCGCCGTAGGAATAGACAACAGCGTCAGTGTCCCTGCGGTTTGCGGTTGTGCGGCGTCCTGCGCAGAATAGTCGCGCAAGGTCAGTGGCAATCCCAAGGTTTGTGCCCGCTGAATTAACAGGGCCGGATCGGCGCAAACCACCAACTCAACAGGCCACGCCTGCTGAGCCAGGGCAATCACCAGATCCGGCCCAACCCCGGCTGGCTCGCCGGGGGTGATGACCACACGTTTACTATGGTTTTGCATTGCCATCCAGAATCTTCACATAAGCACTGGCGCGTTGTTCTTGCATCCAGGTTTGTGCCTCTTCAGCAAATTTACGGTTAAACAGCATCCGGTAGGCACGATCTTTCTGGGCAGCATCCGTTTTATCAACCTGACGGGTATCCATCAGTTGAATCAAATGCCAACCAAATGAAGAATGCACCGGTTTGCTGATCTCGCCTTTTTTCAGCTTCAGCAACGCATCACGGAAAGCGGGATCATACATGTCTGGTGATGCCCAGCCGAGATCGCCACCTTGCTGTACTGAACCTGGATCCTGGGAAAGCTCTTTGGCCAGTGAGGCAAAATCAGCGGTACCGTTTTTAATCTGGTTAGTCGCATCTTCCAGTTTCGCCCGCGCCTGATCGTCCGTCAGAACCACTGAAGTTTTCAGCAGGATATGGCGTGCGTGAACTTCAGTTACGGACACGTTTTGAACGTTGCCACGTATATCATTCACTTTCAGGATGTGGAAACCTACGCCAGAACGGATGGGGCCCACGGTGGCCCCTTTGCCTGCCGTCTGCAATCTTTCAGCGAACAGCGTTGGCAATTCCTGAAGTTTTGCCCATCCCATCTGGCCGCCTTTCAGCGCCTGAGGGTCGGCAGAATAAGTGATAGCCAATTTACCAAAGTCAGCGCCACCTTTAATTTCAGCAACCAGTCTGTTAGCCAGAGCTTCGGCTTCATCAACCTGTTGCTGCGTTGGATTTTCCGGCAGTGGCAACAAGATATGGCTGATATTCATCTCTGCACCACCGTCGTTCTGCGCGCCAACCTGTTTTGCCAATGTCTCCACTTCCTGAGGCAGGATAGAAACGCGACGGCGAACTTCATTGTTACGCACTTCGGAGATCAACATCTCTTTACGGATTTGCGCCCGGTAAGTGTTGTAATTCACCCCTTCATAGGCCAAACGGCTGCGCAACTGATCTGGCGTCATGTTGTTTTGCCCTGCAATATTCGCAATGGCTTTATCCACATCTTCATCAGTCAGCGTGATGCCCATCTTTTGCGCCATCTGCAACTGAATGTTATCCATGATCAGGCGTTCAAGAATTTGATGGCGCAGCGTGGCGTCATCCGGCAACTGCTGGCCGGCTTGCTTGGCGCTGAGTTTTACGGATTGCATCAGGCCCGTCACATCGCTTTCAAGAACAACGCCGTTATCCACGACGGCGGCAACTTTGTCGACTTCTTGCGGTGCTGCGAACGCGGTACTGGCGCAAAATACCAATCCGAGAATAAGCGTTCTCCAGTTCTTCATACCTTTTCCATTTATGTAATTCGCAAAAGCGGGTTAAAGTTTACAGTATTCAAAGCGTTACGGAGCATCAAAACGCACGTTGGTACGGCAGTATACCCGAGCGCAGCATTTCGCCGGTACCCAGACTATGATCGTTGCTCAGGCCACGCAATTCGATGTTGAATGACACTCTGTTATCATACTTACTCGTTTCATTGGTGTTGTTCCAGTCAGTGATTTTGCGCTCATACCCGACGTTGATCGCCCAGCAGCACGTACTGTATTGCACCCCCACCAACTGATTGGCGGGCTGATTGGCTTTCGTATCGTAGTAATAGGCCCCTACCACGGCCCAACGCTCGGCGATCGGCCAACTGGCCGTCATGCCCACCTGGGAAATACCTTGCTGATAGCCAGGGTTGGTCACTTGTGGCAGTGTCGCCTGGATATATTCCGGGCTGGCGTAGCGGTAATTCAACTGCACCATACGGTCAGCATCTTTACGGTACTCCAGTACGGCGTCGCCTAACGACAGGCTATCCAGACGGGTGTCATACTGCAATCCACCACGGACACCCCAGTTATTAGCGATCTTCCAGTAGCTGTCACCAGCCCAGACCAAACTTCCTGTATCGTCATTTTGATCGATAATCGATGACGTGTCACCGGTCCGCGGCGCAGTAAAGTAGTAGATTTGACCCACGGAAGCATTGAATCGTTCAACCAGCGCATCATCATAAATACGCGTCGTGACACCGCCTGCCAATTGGTTGGCTGAAGCAATGCGATCCAGGCCGCTATAACTGCGATCGCGGAACAGGCCGGTATAGTCCGCCTGCAGCAGAGTTGAGTCATAGGTGTAGATATCACTTTGATCGCGATAAGGAATATAGAGATATTGCAATCGCGGTTCGAGAGTCTGGGTATAGCCTTTCGACCAATCCATGTCGCGGTCAAACACCATCTTGCCATCAGTTTTGAACTGCGGCATTACGCGATCGACTGATGATTTGAGATCGGTATCATAAAAATCGTCAGGAATATCCTGCTGGTAATGCGTCGCCAGCATTTTGACTTCGGTGTTCAGACTTCCCCAGCCATTGGTCAACGGAAGATTGATCGCCGGTTCAAAGTGCAGCCGTGTCGCTTCAGGATAGTTCGGGTTGACGTTGGTAAACCGGGCGACCTGACCATAGAGATGCACGTCGAACGGACCGACATCATTCTTATAGTAATTCAGATCGAGCTGTGGCATCGCCCGGTAGACGTTCGGATTACTGATATCGGCAAAGACCTGGAACTGTTTCGCTGCCAGCGTGGCATCCCAATTCTCATTGGCGTAACCGATGCTGTATTTCTGCGTCGCGTAGCCGTCGGTTGAGGAGCCGTATTTGGAATCCAGATCGTTGAAGTACTGGGAATCACTGACCTTGGTGTAATCGATATTGAATCGCCACACCTTGTCCACAACGCCACTGTGGCCCCAGTAGAACAGCCAACGGGTATTATCATCATCGTCCGGGTTGTCTCGTTTGTACTCGCTGTCATCCGGTAGATAGTCAAACCCGATCAGACCTGTACCCAAACCGGTCAGATAGCGGAACTCGTTCTGCCATTGCAAACCCCGCTTGGTCATTTCATTCGGCGTGATCGTGGCGTCAAAGTTTGGTGCGATATTCCAATAATAGGGTAAGGCAAACTCGAAACCGTTCTTGCTGCCATATTTCGCATTGGGGATCAGGAAACCAGAACGGCGGCGGTCACCGACCGGCAATTGCAAATAGGGGCTGTAGAAAACCGGGACTGGGCCAATCTTAAAGCGCGCATTCCAGATTTCAGCGACTTCTTCTTCGCGATCGTGGATTACTTCACTTCCCATCACGCTCCAGCTGTTATCGCCGGGCAGGCAAGAGGTAAAGGTGCCGTTTTCCAAAATGGTATAGCGGTTACTGTCGCGCATCTTCATTTTGTCGGCGTCGCCACGGCCCTGACGACCTACCATCTGGTAATCGCCCTTATCCACATCGGTATCTTTGGTGTTCAGGTTTGAAAAGGCTTTGGGGCCTTTCAATATGATCTGGTTATCGTTGTAATGCACATTGCCCGTCGCCGTTACTGTGCGCACCGGATCAGGTTGACCTTCTTTCTGAATTTGATTCAGTTCAACTTGTTCGGCAGTCAACGTGCTGTTGCCTTGCTGCACATTCACATCACCCGTGAACAGGGCGCTATCCGGAAAATTAGCGTCCGTTTTATCGGCCTGAATATGCACAGGTAGGCTATTGGGGTCGCCGCTCACTAACGGTTTGTCGTAAACAGGTACGCCGAGCATACATTGCGCAGCGAGATCGGCCAGGGCACCCTGGCTATAAAGTGCCGTCCAAATCATTGTGGCCAGCAGTGTTGGGAAACTTTTTTTCATACGCGGTATTCAGTGTTCCGTCATCAGAGGCATCATGCCGGCAAACGGTCAGAGACTATATCACTCATCAGCGTTGCGCTAGTGTTAAATCCCGCCGTCAAAATCTGTCGTTGTTAGGCACAGAGATAAATGACGAGTATGATAATGCAAATTTTAAGCGACGGCATGATGAATTGAGGAGTATATGCAGTATTGGGGAAAGCTGCTCGGACTTGTACTGGGATTAATGTCCGGTATGGGCTTCTGGGGTGTGGTATTGGGACTGCTGATTGGACACATGGTCGATAAGGCGCGTGCAAGCAAAAGCCGCGGTTATTTTTCTGGTCAGCAGACACGGCAATCAATTTTTTTCCGCACGACATTTCAGGTGATGGGACACCTGACCAAGTCGAAAGGGCGGGTGACCGAGGCCGATATTCAGGTTGCCAGCCAGTTTATGGATCGTCTGCAACTGCATGGCGATCAGCGTACCCAGGCGCAACAGGCGTTTCGCCAAGGTAAACAGAGCCAGTTTCCACTGCGTGAAAAACTGCGGGAGCTGCGCAGCGTCTGTTTTGGCCGTTTCGACCTGATCCGTATGTTTCTGGAGATTCAGCTTCAGGCGGCGTTTGCCGACGGTTCGCTGCATCCGAATGAGCGTCAGGTGCTGTACGTCATTGCCGAAGAGCTGGGGATTTCCCGCCAGCAGTTCGATCAATTTCTCAGCATGATGGAAGGGGGTACCCAATTCGGTGGGCAGGGCGGCGGGCAGGGCGGTTGGGCTGGACAGCAAGGGCCAACGCTGGAAGATGCCTGCAAAGTGCTGGGGATCAATCCACAGGATGACCCCACGACGATCAAACGTGCTTACCGCAAGCTGATGAGTGAACACCATCCGGATAAGCTGGTGGCGAAAGGGTTACCGCCGGAAATGATGGAAATGGCAAAACAGAAGGCGCAGGAGATTCAGGCTGCTTACGATCTGATCAAACGCGAGAAAGGATTCAAATAAGTGCATCCCCCTTCATAATTATCATGAGGGGGGATAAATCAGAAATCGGCTTCGCAACGGAAATGCATAGGTTTGCCGAACTTGGGGTGGATGATCATTAATTCCTGCGCATGCAGCAGTAAGCGTGGCGCGCGCGCCCTGGCTTCTGGGTGGGCGTAGAAATTATCTCCCAGAATCGGGTGCCCCAGCGCCAGCATATGCACGCGTAACTGGTGGGAACGCCCGGTGATCGGCGTGAGTTTTACCCGGCTGGTACCATCTTCTGCACGTTCAAGTACCAGATAATCGGTCTGCGCGGCCTTCCCGGTTTCATAACACACTTTCTGCTTTGGTCGGTTCGGCCAGTCGCAAATCAGCGGCAAATCGATGACGCCCTCATCCTTCTCAATGTGTCCCCAAACTCGCGCGATATACGATTTCTTGGGTTCACGCTCGCGAAATTGCCTTTTCAGCTCGCGTTCAGCCGCTTTGGTCAAAGCAACGGCAATGACGCCGCTGGTGGCCATATCGAGACGGTGTACGGATTCTGCCTGGGGAAAATCACGCTGAACGCGCGTCATGACGCTGTCTTTGTGCTCCAGCGCACGGCCAGGTACCGACAGCAGACCGCTGGGCTTATTGACCACCATGATATGCTCGTCCTGATACAGGATATGCAGCCAGGGCTCGAGCGGTGGATTATAGGGTTCCATCAGGACTCCGCAGTTCAGAATAGTACACAGCCGCGGGCTATTCTCCCGCGGCGTGTCATTTACTGGTGACTTACCATTTATTTACTGGTGACTTACCACCACCAGGCGAATCGCATCCAGACGCCAGTTAGCGTCGTTCAGGTTTGCCAGAACCAGTTTACGGGTCAACTCAAGGGCTTCCAACTCGTCATCACGTATGTTCGGGTTAACCGCCCTGAGCGCTTCCATTCGTGCCAATTCGGCAGTCAGTTTCTCATCGGCTTCAACTTTGGCTTCGTCGATCAAGACGCGCGCCTGTTGTTCGACCAAGGGTTCTGCCATTTGCAGCATGGCGTGAACATCCTGTTGTACCGCGTTCACCAATTTGCTGGACGTGTGGCGGTTTACGGCATTTAACTGACGGTTAAAGCTTTCGAACTCGACCTGTTCCGCCAGATTGGTCCCTTTGCGATCCATCAGCATCCGGATCGGCGTAGGTGGCAGGAAGCGGGTCAGTTGCAAATGCTTGGGAGCCTGGGACTCAACAACGTAAATCAGTTCGACCAGCAGGGTACCCACTGGCAGAGCCTTGTTCTTGAGCAGTGAAACGGCACAACTGCCTGTATCGCCAGAGAGAATAAGATCCAATCCGTTACGGATAAGCGGATGCTCCCAGGTAATAAACTGTGCATCTTCACGCGACAGCGCCTGCTCACGATCGAAAGTTACTGTACACCCATCCTGCGGTAATCCCGGGAAATCTGGCACCAGCATGTGATCGGATGGCGTCAGGATGATCAGATTATCGCTGCGATCTTCCTGATTGATGCCAACGATATCAAAAAGATTCAGGGCAAAATTCACCAGATTGACGTCGTTATCACATTCGGAAATCGACTGCGCCAGCGCCTGTGCGCTTTCGCCGCCATTGGAATGCATCTCAAGCAAGCGGTCACGACCCTGCTCAAGTTGCAGTTTCAACGCCTCATGATGTAAGCGGCACTCATGGATAAATTCATTGAGACCTTCCTGCTCGTTAGGCGTTGCCAGGAAACCGATCAGTTGCTGATAGCTGCTGTCATAAATCGGGCGCCCCGTTGGGCAGGTATGCTCAAATGCATCCAGCCCTTCGTGATACCAGCGCACCAGAATGGCCTGTGCGGTCTGCTCAAGGTACGGAACCATAATCTGGATTTCGTGCTGCTGACCAATACGATCCAGACGGCCAATACGTTGCTCCAGCAAGTCAGGATTGAACGGCAGGTCAAACATCACCATTCTGCTGGCGAACTGGAAATTACGGCCTTCAGAGCCAATTTCTGAGCAGAGCAGAACCTGTGCGCCTTCCTCTTCGGAAGCAAAATAGGCGGCAGCGCGGTCACGCTCAATAATCGACAGGCCCTCATGGAACACTGCCGCACGGATGCCTTCGCGCTCGCGCAGAACTTGCTCCAGTTGCAGTGCCGTATCGGCTTTCGCACAGATAACCAGTACTTTTTCATGACGATGGGTGGTCAGATACCCCATCAGCCATTCCACACGCGGATCGAAGCTCCACCAGGTGGCATTCTCGCCTTCAAATTCCTGATAAATCTGTTCTGGATAAAGCATGTCACGCGCACGGGCTTCGACAGTTTTCTTCGCGCCCATAATGCCGGAAACTTTAATCGCGGTTTGATACTGCATCGGCAGCGGCAAACGGATCTGATGCAGCACGCGGTGCGGAAAACCTTTCACCCCATTGCGGGTATTGCGGAACAGAACGCGGCTGGTACCGTGGCGATCCATCAGCATGGTGATCAGCGAGCGGCGTGCATCTTCACTGTCTTCACCTTTTTCGTTCGCTGCCGATAACAGGGGTTCAATGTCCTGCTCCGAGATCAGTTCGCCCAACACGTTCTTTTCATCGTTGGATAGACGCTGACCGCCCAGCAATAACGTTACCGCATCGGCGACCGGGCGATAAGTCTGCTGTTCAGCCACAAATTCACGATAGTCATGGAACCGGTTTGGATCGAGCAGGCGCAAGCGGGCGAAGTGACTCTGCTGGCCCAGTTGTTCCGGCGTCGCGGTCAGTAACAGAACGCCCGGCGTATGTTCTGCAAGCTGTTCAATCACCTGATATTCACGGCTTGGCGCTTCTTCACTCCACTCCAGATGGTGAGCCTCATCGACAACCAGCAAATCCCAGTGTGCCTCTGTGAGCATCTCCAGGCGCTGTTTGTTGCGGCGCACGAAATCCAGCGAGCAAATCACCAACTGTTCGCTCTCAAACGGATTGGAAGCATCGTGGGCAGCTTCTGCATAACGTTCATCATCGAACAGAGAGAAATGCAGGTTGAAGCGGCGCAACATCTCTATCAGCCATTGGTGTTGCAGTGTTTCCGGCACCACAATCAGAACCCGTTCTGCCCGCCCAGCCAGTAATTGCTGATGAATAATCATCCCGGCTTCGATGGTTTTACCCAGCCCCACCTCATCTGCCAGCAATACGCGCGGCGCATGGCGTTGACCCACTTCATAAGCTATGTGCAACTGATGCGGGATCAGACTGGCACGCATCCCACGCAAGCCACTCCAGCGCAACCGGAACTGCTCACGCTGATATTTCCTTGCGCGAAAACGCAGCGCAAAACGATCCATACGGTCAATCTGACCGGCAAAGAGGCGATCCTGCGGCTTACTGAAGGTCAGCTTGCTGTCCAGCAACATTTCACGCATAGCGACGCTTTCTTCCGTATCAATACGTGTGCCCAAATAGGTCAACAGACCTTTGTCCTCTTTGACCTCTTCAACTATCAACTGCCATCCCTCATGGCTGCTGATCGTATCGCCCGGATTAAACATCACCCGGGTAATTGGCGAGTCATTTCTGGCATACAAGCGGTTTTCGCCAGTGGCGGGGAAAAGCAAAGTCACCATTCGCACATCCAGTGCAACCACGGTTCCCAATCCTAATTCGCTTTCCGTATCGCTTATCCAGCGTTGACCTACTGTGAACGGCATATTGTTTCTCTATTAATTATGACAGGCTACTGCGCGTCGCGATTTCCCTCCCGGGCAGTGCTCGGACTCCTCATGGACTCAATGTCCACTGCGGGTCACTCCGCTCTGGCCGGAAGCGAACTTTGCTAGCTCGCTACGCCCCTTCAAATAGTAATTGGTAATAATGTCGGACTACTGCTGCTTAAGCAGGCAATAGCGCTCCTTCCATGCGGTCTGGCAGGGAGTGACAACATGGTGTTGTGATTGTTCAGAATTTGGGAAGGGCGCTATGGTAATGGATGGTGACCGTTTCGTCACCTGCCAAACACGCTTATTTCTTTCAAAACAGCCCCATCTGACCGGTTATCAGGGCAGCAAAATCATCCTGTAGAAAGGGCAGAATGCCGTCAGCCACCGGTTGTAACTGCCGTTCCACATAGTGATCATAGTCGATTGCAGAGTGCTGTGTTTCCAATGGCTCGGGTCCGGCAGTGGTCATAACGTAACTGATCCAGCCGCCGTTCTGATACTGCAAAGGTCGGCCCTGCTGTTGATTATACTCGTCGGCCAGCCGTGCTGCACGTACATGGGGCGGGACATTTCGCTGATATTCATCCAGTCGGCGGCGCAGCCGTTTTCGATAGATCAGTTGATCGTCCAATTCACCGCTGAGCGTGCGGCTAACGTAATCCCGGATAAAATCCTGATAAGGTTGGCGGTGGAAAATTAGCTCGTAGAGCTGCTGCTGGAATTGTTGCGCCAGTGGCGTCCAGTCCGTTCTGACGGTTTCCAACCCTTTGTAAATCATCCGATCGCCCTGATCGCTGCTAATTAATCCCGCATAGCGTTTTTTGCTGCCCTGTTCCGCACCGCGAATAGTTGGCATCAGAAAGCGGCTGTAATGGGTTTCAAACTCCAACTCCAACGCGCTCTCCAACCCGTATTCCTGCTGGAGATGCTCCCGCCACCATTGGTTGACCTGTTGCACCAGGGCCTGACCAATCTCTTTCGCCTGCGCCTCGCTGTGTGCGCCTTTCAGCCAGACGAAGGTGGAATCGGTATCGCCATAGATCACATCGTACTTCTGCGCTTCAATCAGGGCGCGCGTGCGGTGCATGATTTCATGGCCGCGCAGGGTGATGGACGACGCCAGGCGGTGATCAAAGAAACGGCAAGCGCTGGTGCCGAGTACGCCATAAAATGCGTTCATGATGATTTTCAGCGCTTGTGAGAGTGGTTTGTTGCTGTGGCGTTTTGCCGTTTCCCGTCCCTGCCATATCTGGCTGACAATTTCAGGCAGGCAGTGTTTCTCCCGCGAGAATCGCGCCTCGCGAAAACCGCTCACGGAATGGGCGTCGTCAGGGTGCGCCAGCCCTTCGATCAACCCAACGGGATCAATAAGAAAGGTACGGATGATCGACGGATAGAGGCTTTTATAATCGAGCACCAATACCGAATCATAGAGGCCAGGCCGGGAATCCATCACGAAGCCGCCTGGACTGGGATCTTCCGGCTGTTCACCGAGATTGGGCGCAACATAACCAGCGCGATGCATGCGGGGCAAATAGAGGTGGGTAAATGCTGCGACCGAGCCGCCGCTGCGATCGGCGGCCAGACCCGTGACGGTAGCGCGCTCCAGCAGAAACGACAGCAGTTCTGTTTTGGCAAAAATTCGCGTGACCAGTTCGCAATCTTTCAGGTTGTAGCGGGCCAGCGCAGGTTTGTCCTGGCGAAAACGCTGTTCGATCTCGGCCAGGCGCTGATAAGGGTTATCGCTGTCTTTTCCTTCACCGAGCAATGTTTGCGAAACCGATTCGAGGCTGAAAGAGGGGAAACTCCAGGTGGCGGATTTCAGCGCCTCAATGCCATCAATGATCAATCGTCCTGCGGATGAAGCGAAGAAATGCCCCTGTTTGAAACCGTGTTCACGCCACTCGAGCACACCGCCACCGCGACCAAAACGTAAGGGGATGTTATAGCGATCCGCATGTTTTTGCAGCACACGCAGGTCAAACTGCACCAGATTCCAGCCAATGATGGCATCAGGATCGTGTTCTGCCAGCCAGTGGTTGAGTTTTTCCAACAATTGTGGGCGGCTGTTGACATATTCCAGCGTAAAGTCCCGCTCGGTGTCCTCGCCATTGGGTGGACCAAGCATGTACACCTGCCGTTGGCCGCAGCCTTCAAGCCCAATGCAATACAGTTCGCCATTTCCGCTGGTCTCAATGTCCAGAGAGGCTAATCTTAATTGAGGGCGATATTCTGGGGCGGCTTTCATTTGCGTATTGCCCAGCACATTTCCTGCCAGAGGTTCACCACTGAACCAGACCGGCGCGGTGATGTAACGTTCCATCAGAAAGCGCTCTGGTGGACGGATATCGGCTTCAAAAATGGGAATGCCCGCTTCTCTCAGCACTTTCTCGATACGCATTAACTGGCGGTGTTGCTGGCAATACACCCCCACCACCGGGCGGCGATGGAAATCCAGTAATTGCAGCGGGCGAATCTGCAGATGTCGCTCATCGCGCAGCAGGGTTTCCGCACGTTGGCGTTGTTCAGCGGGGATAAAGGCGACGGATGTTTGCGACGGCAGGCGCACCTGCTGCGGGCCATCGTCGGTAGCCAGCCAGAATTCGACTTCCGTTCCCTCTCGGGTGTCCCGCCAATGACGGGTGAGCAAAAAGCCCTGCCGGGGTTGGGTCACGTTGCGCCTTCTATGCCCGTTAAATGAATCACTATAGTATGGGTATTTATACAGTCATTGTCCATCGGCCACTGTTCTGCCAAATACGCATACAATTGACTGATTGACGGATGAACGGTACGCGCCGACAATTCGCGCGCCCGGATTGTCGTCGTTTCAGAAATAAGTTGGAGTTTATGGAAGCCTATTTAGCTCATTTGGTCACACAGTCATTGGCTTTCTCGCTCGTTGCCATTTCTATTGTTGCTTTCCTGGAATCGCTGGCATTGGTGGGGCTATTACTGCCAGGCACCGTGATGATGGCCTCGCTGGGCGCATTGATTGGCAGCGGGCAAGTGAGCCTGTATGCCGCCTGGGCGGCGGGAACACTGGGGTGTTTTCTTGGCGATTGGGTTTCCTATTTTATTGGACGCCGTTTTAAAGTGCCTCTGCACCGCTGGTCATTCCTGAAAAAACATAAAAGCTTGCTGATGAAAACGGAATACGCATTACACCAGCACCGTTTTGCAACGGTCATTTTAGGGCGGTTTATCGGGCCAACGCGACCACTGGTACCGATGGTCGCCGGTATGCTCGATCTACCACCGCACAAGTTTGCCTTGCCGAACGTGATTGGCTGTCTGGCGTGGCCACCGATCTATTTTCTACCCGGAATTCTGGCGGGTGTGGCGATTGATATTCCGGCCAGCGCCCACAGCGGACTGTTCAAATGGCTGCTGTTTTTGCTGGTGGTGCTGGTTTGGCTCAGTGGCTGGTTGGGTTGGCGCTGGTTCAGGGAAGGGAAACGCAGCCCGGATTGGTTTTCACGCTGGTTGCCTTTGCGCCGCCTGCGTTGGGTCTGCTCATTGACCGTTATTGCTGCGGTGGCCTGTTTTATTTTCTGGCACCAGCAACCGCTGATGCCTGTCTATCGCCATTTATTATGGAAGGTGCTGGAAGGGTGATTATGCCTGCCGAGGTGTAATTCCCAGTACCGAGGCGGCGCTGGCGGTGCCGTCAACCAGTGCTGTGGTCGGGCCATCGTAGTAGATGCGCCCGTCGACAATCAGCAGAGTCCGCTCGGCAATGCGCGCCGCATCATCAAGATTATGCGACACCATCAGCAGCGTCAGTTGCTGGCGCTGGCATACCTGATCCAACAGCGTGAGCATTTCGCTGCGCAGTGCCGGATCCAATGCGGAAAAAGGCTCATCAAGCAACAGGATGGGCTGGCTGCGCAACAGGCAGCGCCCCAACGCCACCCGTTGACGCTGACCACCGGAAAGCTGCGCGGGATAGCGATCCAGACAATCCGCCAGACCCACCTGCTCGGCAAGCTCCGCCAATTTCTGCTTCTGCTCTACGGTCAGCTTCAAACCGGGATCCAGTCCCAATCCCATATTCTGTCGCACGGTCAGATGCGAAAAAAGATTATTTTCCTGAAACAGCATCGACACTGGCCGCTTTGCGGGCGGGGTGGCGCTATGATCTTGTTGATTCAGGATAATGCGCCCACTGACGGGCGCCAGAAATCCGGCAACCAGACTCAACAGCGTACTCTTCCCTGCACCACTTGGACCGAGAATCGCGACACGTTCCCCGCTGGCGACAGTGACATCAAAGCGCATCGGCAAATGGTCGTAGAGGTAGGTCAGTTTATCTAGCGTTAGCATGTCGTCCCGGTAAACGTTCGATCAGGGTAAAAAGCAGCAAGCAGAGCAATAACAGCAAAAGAGCCGTCACTGCGCCATCCTGACTGCGGTAAGAGCCGATTTGCTGATAAAGATAGAAAGGCAGGGTGCGGAACTGCTCATTACCGAACAGCGCCATGACACCAAAATCACCAATGGATAGCACGCAGGCAAAAGCCAGCGCTTGCGCCACGGGAATTTTTAGCGCCTGCAACTCGATCCAACGCAATCGCTGCCATCCGGTCATTCCCAGTGAAAGGCATAACGGATTGTACCTTTCAGCCAGATCGCGCATGGGATTATCCAGCACCTTGAGCGCGTAGGGAATGGCCATCAGGGCATTGGTCAGGATCACCAAACCCCATGCCGATGAGGGCAAACCTGTTGTGGCACTCAGCAGCAGGAAAAAACCGGTTGCCAGTACGATCCCCGGCATGGCCAGAATCGCCATGCCGCTCAATTCAATACTCTGGGCCCAATACAGGCGCTGGCGTAGTTTCAGCTCACGGCTGCTCCATAACAGCATCATGGTCAGCACAACGCAAACTACACCGGCAGAAAGTGCAATACGCAGCGATGTCGACAATGCCTGCCAAAGTACCGGTTGGCGTAATACGCCAAAGACAGTCTGATTGGCTCCATCAATGACCACAGCCAGCAGGGGAGGAACGATCAGTAACAGAGCCATTGCGATCAGCAGAGTGTCTGAAACACGTTTTCGCCAGGAGTCCTCGGGATTGCGCCAGCGCTGACCATGGGTATTCCCAACGGGTAAAGCCTGGCTGAAACGTTGGCTGAGGAGCACCAGACCCAAACAGCATGTCAGTTGGATCAACCCCAGCATCGCTGCGCGGCTGAGGTCGTAGTCGTAACTCAGCGCCTGATAGATAGCCAGTTCAATCGTCGTGGCCTGTGGGCCACCGCCCAGTGACAGCACGGTCGCAAAGCTGGCAAAACAGAGCATAAAGATCAATGCCGCCGTCGGCAGGATCTGCCTGCGCAGCGCTGGCCATTCGATAAAGCGGAAATGTTGCCAACCGTTCATCCCGAGTTGTGCGGCTATTTGCCGTTGTTCAACGGCAATATTCTCAAGCGATTGCAGCAACAGACGCGTTGCCAGCGGTAAATTGAAGAACATATGCGCCAGCAAAATACCTTGCAGGCCATAGGGCGAGAAACGGTAATCAATACCGAACCAGCCGCAAATTTGTGCCAGCCAGCCCTGACGGCCATACACACTCAAAATACCAAATACGGCGACCAGTACGGGCAGCACCAGCGTCATGGCGCAAAGCCGCAGTAATAATTGCCGTCCAGGAAAGCGACGGCGGAACAGTGCCCGGGCAAGAAAAATGGCCGGTGCGACGGAGATTATTGCCGAGAGCAGGGCTTGCCAGAACGTAAAGCGCACCACGTGCCACAGATAGCTGTCCTGCCAAATCTTCCGCCAGTCATTGCTTGGCGCGTTGTACCACAACGCGCCAAACGCCAGCAGGGCCACCAGCAGGATCAGCAGGGCGGCAATCAGTCCGGGCCATAGCCAGCACGGAATCAGCGGCTGACGGCGTGCTGCCATGCCTGAATCCATTGACCACGCTGTTCGGCGACGTCTTTCGCGCCATATTGTAACGATTTCTCTGGCACGGTCAGGGTATCAAAGCCCGCGGGCAGCGTGGTTTTGATCACCGGATACATCCAGTTGCCCGTTGCAATAGTGTTTTGGAAGGCGGGTGTCACGATGAAGTGCATAAAGCGGTTTGCCAGTTCAGGATTCTTGCTGGCAGCCAATTGGCCTGCGACTTCAACCTGCATATAGTGGCCTTCGCTGAAGTTAGCCGCTGCATAACTGGCGTTTTTTTCTTCAATCAAATGGTAGGCCGGGGAGGTGGTGTAGCTCAGGACGAGATCGCTTTCGCCTTTGAGAAACAGGCCATACGCTTCGCTCCAACCTTTGGTGACGGTGACGGTCTTCTTCGCCAGTTTCTGCCAGGCTTCAGGCGCTTTATCACCATAGACTTTCTGCATCCACAGCAGTAAACCCAATCCAGGCGTACTGGTGCGCGGATCCTGATAAATCACTTTCCACGGCTGATCGCTGTCGATCAGCTCATGCAGGCTTTTCGGCGGGTTTTTCAATTTGTCTTTGTTATAGACGAAAGCGAAATAGCCGTAGTCGTAAGGGACGAACAGATCATTTTTCCAGCCGTCGGGCAGCGTTAACTGGCTGCTGTCCACGTCAGTTTTGCTGAACAAACCGGTCTGCTCTGCGGCGGTCAGCAGGTTATTGTCCAATCCCAGAATCACATCCGCCTGGCTGTTTTTACCTTCCATCCGCAAACGATTCAGCAGGGATACCCCATCTTCCAGCGCAACGAATTTCAGTTCGCAGTCACACTCGGCCTCAAAAGCTTTTTTCACTGCCGGGCCGGGGCCCCAGTCAGCCGCGAAGGAGTCGTAGGTATACACCGTAAGCGTGGGTTTCGCCGCCATAACGGGTGCGGCTATCAGTAACAGGCACGGCAGGAATTTCTTGAACACTTTGCGCTCCTTGAGATAAGGGGTGGCAAAGGACTTTGAGTCAGCGTTGAACACTCTCAAATCCCTTCGCCGGTATTAACCGGATCAGGTTCGACGGGTTTACTCTCAGCTAAAAAGGTTGGCTCAGATGACTGGCCGCGCTTTTTCGCACCCCGTTGAGAACGGCTTATTGTAGAGACTTAGCAGGCTCGGCGAAAGGGCGATTATACCTCTGGGGGGGCGAACCAGGCGGATTTGAAATCAAACCATCCCAGGGTATTCATACGCACGCCCCGCATGCTCCTTTGCCCCTGAATTTGCAGCCAGTGATGAAACAGTGGGTGGAACTGGTTGCTGTGCACCAGACGCTGACACCAATCCGCGAGCGAAAGGGTATTCTCATGCCACAAATCGGCGTACTGCTGCAAATTCTCCGTCAGACATTTCTGCAAGAGTGGCAGTTCATAAAGTGATGCAAACAGCGAGAATTCCAGCGGTAAATAGAAATTGGCGCTGCCAAGCCAGATATCGCTCACTACATCGCCCTGATACCACTGCTCGTAACTCACCGTTTGGATTCTCAGTTCGATATCATGCGAACGTAGAATCGGGCGCAGCGCATTGCAAATGGCGGTGTACTCCGAATGATCGCTATAAAAGGTTAGCGTCAATTGCGTGAGGTGTGCGGGTTTCTGCTGCGGCTCCTGCTTGGGTTTATGGTGCCAACGCGGCAACACGCCATAAGCGGGGGACCAATAACGCTGATAAATATTCTCCGCGTTACTGAGTAGGGCGATGGGATTGAGGATTTCACATAGCCAGTCGCGGGTCTGGCTGTCGGCACCCAATGGCGAACGCCGATCGAAAAGCAGGAAATAACAACCTTCTTCCAACCGACTCTCAAGTTCGCTGTTGTCCGTATCATCCGCCTGAAGTTGAACCCCGGAATGAACCAGCTCTTCACTGAGTTCAGGCAGCACCCAAATATTGACTTCATCAATCAGTGCCCGATAACCATAGTAATCATCGAAAGCGCGGATTTTAAGCTGGGTTTGGTGATTGCGTACCACCGCGTAGGGCCCCGTGCCTACCGGGTGGCGGGCAAAATCTGGTAGGGATTGCCACTCATGCGGCAAAATCATCGCGTGGACACTTCCCAGCAACCAGGGAAGCCAGTAATCAGCGGAAGCCAGTTTTACATCGACCACATAGGGTGTGGGCGACGTAATCTCATGCAAATGAGAAAACAGCGCCAGCGTCTTCAGCCGGGTTAATGACGCGATCACGTCGGCCATCTCCAATTCACGTCCGTGATGGAAGTGAATGGCTGGCCGTAGATAGAAACGCCAGTGCAACGGGGTTATTTTTTGCCAGTGGTGCGCCAAATCGGGTTCGAGTTCCCCGTTTTCCTCATTTATGCGTGTGAGCCCGCTGAAGATTTGCCGGGCGAGATGGGTCTCCGAGCGGCGCAGGGCCGAGCCGGGCAGCAGGTTGAACAGCGAACGGTAATAGAGCACGCGCATGATGTGCTTACCCTGGCGGAAACTGCGACCGAGCTGGGACAGCAACATTTGCCGAACGACATTTTTATCACCAACCAACTGCACCAACTGGTCTATGCGATCCTGTTCGAGCAACTCTTCAGCCCGCTGCTGCTGCAAAGCCAAGCCAGTATAAAGAAAGGTCAGCGTGGAGCGTTTACCCCGTCCCGCCTCGGCTTGCCAGAGTAACCATTCTTCACGTTGCATCGACGTAAGCAAAGACCGCACATGACGCCGCGAGCAGCTCAATACTTCCGCCAATTCTTGCAATGTGGTTTCTGTTTGTTCGCCATGGCAACATTGCCAGAGACGGATGAACTGTTGTTGCAGGCGCGGGGTAGACATAAAAGGGGAACTCTCCGGCATAAATTCATCAATTTATCTTTCCCTATATTACGCCCATACTTTTAATCAATGAAAGGCTTTGACGTAACGTAAACGGGAGGGAGCCATGAAAAAATTTATGCCCAGTCAATTCTATCAACATTATTTCGCCGCAATGCGCCCGAAGGATGAATGGTTGCATTGGGTTCCAGCCCAATACCGCATGGCGATCCTTGAACAGTTAATGCAGTGGAAAACGAATTCTGCGGCAGCAGAGCCGCGTCAGAAAAGTGCCTGACGAACGCTGATGCCCAAACGTATTTCTGAGTAATGGTGTTCTTCACCAGCCAGCAGGGTAACCTGCTGGTTTTTTTATTCTCTCCGGCCACCACGGCGGTAATGGAGTGACAGAAATAAGCCGCATCATTTCCTTGGCCCGCTGGCTGTATCATTGCCAAAAAGACAGTTACACTTCTCTTCTCAACGTTATTGGCTCCTCAGCACAGTAAAGCGCAGGGATACCTTTCATGCTCAAACGCCGTATCAATCCTATCTTCACCGCTTTTTTAGCCGTGGCATTCCTTTGTGGTGTCGCCGGTGCGCTTCAGGCTCCCACACTCAGCCTGTTTTTAACCACAGAAGTCAAAGTCAGGCCGCTGTGGGTGGGATTGTTTTATACGATTAATGCGGTGGCGGGTATCGCGGTCAGTTTCATGCTGGCGAAACGTTCTGACAACCAGGGCAACCGTAAGTCACTGATTCTTTTGTGTTGCATGATGGCGGTGGCCAACTGCCTTCTATTTGCCTTCAACCGCCACTATCTGACCCTCATTACCCTCGGTGTGATGCTGGCCGCTATCGCCAATACGGCGATGCCGCAACTGTTTGCGTTGGCTCGTGAATACGCCGATAACTCGGCGCGCGAAGTGGTGATGTTCAGCTCGATGATGCGTGCGCAACTTTCGCTGGCCTGGGTCATTGGGCCGCCTTTGTCTTTCATGCTGGCATTGAATTACGGTTTTACGGTGATGTTCTGCTTCGCCGCCGGTATTTTCCTGATCAGTGCGGTGGTGATTTGGCTGGTGCTTCCTTCCGTGCCGCGGGCGGAGCAACCGGTGGACCAGATGGTGGTGCACCCCAATGCCTGGAAAGATAAAGATGTCCGTCTGCTGTTTGTTGCATCGTTGCTGATGTGGACCTGCAACACCATGTATATCATTGATATGCCGTTGTATATTATTGCCGATCTCGGTTTGCCCGATCGTCTGGCCGGACTTTTGATGGGGACCGCCGCCGGATTGGAGATCCCGGCGATGCTGCTGGCGGGCTATTACGTGAAGCGTTTTGGCAAACGCAATATGATGGTTTTTGCCGTGGCGGCTGGGGTGCTTTTTTACGCCGGGCTGGTGATGTTCCAGTTCAAAACTGCGTTATTGCTGCTGCAATTGTTCAATGCCATTTTCATCGGGATAGTTGCGGGCATTGGCATGCTCTATTTCCAGGATTTGATGCCGGGCCGACCCGGTTCAGCCACTACGCTGTTCACCAATAGCATCTCTACCGGAGTGATTGTGGCGGGGATTCTACAGGGGGTGATCGCCGAGAATTTCGGTCACTACGCGGTTTACTGGGTGGCAACGGGGCTGGTGATCGTGGCGTTGATTCTCACTGCCCGGGTTCGCGACGTTTAAGGTAAAAATAATAGGTATAAAAAACCCGGCTTTCAGGGAACTGAAGCCGGGGTTTGTGCGGAGCCTGATTGACGCGCCGGTTATTTCATAAATGCCGGTTGCTTCTGTTCGTATTCAGAAATGTTGCTTTCGTGCTGCAACGTCAGGCCAATGCTGTCCAGCCCGTTGATCAGGCAGTGACGACGGAAGCTGTCGATCTCAAACGGATAACTTTTCCCCCCTGCATGCACGGTTTGCCCTGCCAAATCGACCGTGAATTCGATGCCTTCATTCTCTTTGACCAACGTGAACAATTCATCCACCTGCTCGTCGCTCAACGCGACCGGCAGAAGCTGATTGTTGAAAGCGTTGCCATAAAAAATGTCAGCATAACTTGGCGCAATAATGACTTTAAAACCGTAGTCGGTCAGCGCCCAGGGGGCATGTTCACGAGAAGAGCCACAACCGAAGTTTTCACGCGCCAGCAAAATACTGGCACCTTTGTATCGCGGCTGATTCAGGACGAAATCAGGGTTTGGCTGCTGCCCTGCGTCATCAAGAAAGCGCCAGTCATTGAACAGATGTTGACCAAAGCCCGTGCGTGTCACCTTTTGCAGGAACTGCTTGGGGATAATGGCATCGGTATCCACGTTAGCGGCATCCAAAGGGGCCACCAAACCGATATGTTGCGTAAATTTAGCCATGTTTTCTCTCCCTTAATTCAGTTCACGGATGTCGGCAAAATGGCCCGTTACCGCTGCCGCTGCCGCCATCGCCGGGCTGACCAGATGCGTCCGGCCGCCGCGTCCCTGACGCCCTTCGAAGTTACGGTTGCTGGTGGACGCACAGCGCTCACCAGGATTCAGACGATCGTTATTCATCGCCAGGCACATTGAGCAGCCCGGTAAACGCCATTCAAAACCGGCTTCGATGAAAATCTTGTCCAAACCCTCTTCTTCCGCCTGCGCTTTAACCGGGCCAGAGCCAGGAACCACAATCGCCTGCACGCCGGTTGCCACTTTACGCCCTTTGGCGATAGCGGCGGCTGCACGCAGATCTTCGATACGTGAATTGGTACAGGAGCCGATAAAGACTTTGTCGATTGCAACGTCGGTCAATTTAATGCCCGGTTTCAGATCCATATATGCCAGGGCTTTTTCCGCAGAGGCACGTTCAACCGGATCGCTGAAGGATTCTGGTGCAGGGATGATCTGATTGACCGCAATGACCTGACCTGGGTTGGTTCCCCATGTAACCTGCGGTGCGATATCTGCCGCATCCAGTGTGACAATGGTGTCAAATTTTGCGTCTGCATCGGACTGCATAGTTTTCCAGTACGCGACCGCATCATCCCAATCCTGACCTTTCGGTGCGAACTGGCGGCCTTTCAGGTAGGCAAATGTGGTTTCGTCTGGAGCGACCAAACCGGCTTTTGCACCCATCTCAATGGCCATATTGCACAATGTCATACGACCTTCCATGCTCAGCGCTTGTACCGCTTGACCACAGAATTCAACGACGTGACCCGTACCGCCCGCACTGCCCGTTTTACCGATGATAGCCAGCACGATGTCTTTTGCCGTAATACCCTCAGCGGCGACGCCATTCACTTCAATCTTCATGGTCTTGGCGCGCCCCTGTTTCAGGGTTTGCGTCGCCAGCACATGCTCAACTTCCGACGTACCAATACCGAAGGCCAGCGAGCCAAAAGCGCCATGGGTGGCGGTATGGGAGTCGCCGCAAACAATCGTCATGCCCGGCAGGGTCATACCCTGTTCAGGGCCAATGACGTGAACAATGCCCTGAAACGGATGATTCAGATCGTACAACTGCACGCCAAACTCGGCGCAGTTTTTGATCAACTCTTGCATCTGGATACGCGCCATCTCACCACAGGCATTGATATCCTTGGTCTGGGTCGACACGTTATGATCCATGGTGGCGAAGGTTTTGCCCGGTTGACGAACCGGACGCCCCATAGCACGCAAGCCATCAAAAGCCTGTGGGGAGGTCACTTCATGAACCAAATGGCGATCGATATACAGCAGCGGTGTTTCGTTCGGCGCTTCATAGACCACATGGGCATCGAATAATTTTTGGTATAAGGTCTTGGCCATGTTATGCCCCTTCGACGATAAAGCGGGCGATGACGTCACCCATTTCACCAGTGCTGATTGCTTTACCGTCCCCCGCCAAATCGGCAGTGCGGTAACCCTCTTCCAATACTTTACTGATGGCTCGCTCAACAGCGTCTGCCGCTTCGTCAGCACCGAGGCTGTAACGCAAAAGCAGTACGGCGGAGAGAATCTGCGCAATAGGGTTGGCGATGCCTTTACCTGCGATGTCTGGCGCAGAGCCCCCTGCGGGTTCGTAAAGACCGAAACCTTGTTCATTCATGCTGGCTGAAGGCAACATGCCCATCGAACCGGTGATCATGGCGCATTCATCAGACAGAATATCGCCAAACAGGTTGGAGCACAGCAGCACATCGAACTGGGATGGATCTTTGATCAACTGCATGGTGGCGTTGTCGATGTACATGTGGCTCAGGCTGACATCCGGGTAATCTTTAGCGATGCCAGTAACCACTTCACGCCACAGAATGGAGCTTTGCAAGACGTTGGCTTTGTCAATCGACGTAACTTTACCGCGACGTTTGCGTGCTGACTCGAAGGCAATGCGGGCAATGCGCTCGATTTCAAAACGGTGATAAACCTCGGTATCAAAAGCATGCTCATGCATGCCCTGACCTTCGCGGCCTTTGGGTTGACCAAAATAGATGCCGCCAGTCAATTCACGGACGCAGAGAATATCAAACCCGCGTGCGGCGATATCGCTGCGCAGCGGACAGAATTCTTCCAGTCCGGTATACAGGCGGGCAGGGCGCAAATTACTGAATAATTTGAAATGCTTGCGCAAAGGCAGCAGGGCACCGCGCTCCGGCTGCTCTGCGGGTGGCAAATGTTCCCATTTTGGGCCGCCAACCGACCCAAACAGAATGGCATCTGCCTGCTCGCAGCCAGCAACGGTGCCTGCAGGCAGCGGGGAACCCTGCCGATCAATTGCCGCGCCGCCAACGTCATATTCGCTGGTAGTAATGCGCAAATCAAAACGCTGGCGCACGGCATCCAACACTTTATATGCTTGAGCCATTACTTCTGGGCCGATGCCGTCTCCGGGTAAGACAGCAATGTGATAGGTCTTCGTCATGTTCACACCGTTTCCTGGTTATTTTGATGTTTATTTTGTTGTTGCAGACGTTGGATCTCTTTTTCTACCTGCTGGGCGCGCCAAATGTTGTTCAGAACGTGCACCATGGCCTTGGCAGAGGATTCGACAATGTCTGTTGCCAGCCCAACGCCATGGAAACGACGCCCTTGGTAGGAGACAACAATGTCCACCTGACCCAACGCATCTTTGCCCTGGCCTTTGGCTGAAAGCTGATATTTCACCAACTCAATGGGATATTCGGTAATGCGGTTTATTGCCTGGTAAATGGCATCGACCGGGCCGTTACCGGTAGCGGCTTCTGCTTTTACCTCTTCACCACAGGCCAGTTTGACTGATGCGGTCGCCATCATGCTGGAGCCTGATTGCACGCTGAAATAATCCAGACGGAAATGTTCCGGCTCTTCCTGCTGCTTATTGATGAACGCCAACGCTTCCAGATCGTAATCAAACACCTGGCCTTTTTTGTCGGCGAGCTTCAGGAAGGCGGTATATAAACTGTCCAGATTATACTCTGATTCCTTATAACCCATTTCTTCCATCCGGTGCTTAACCGCAGCACGGCCAGAACGCGACGTCAGATTCAGCTGGATTTGATTCAAGCCAATCGACTCTGGGGTCATGATTTCGTAGTTTTGGCGGTTTTTCAGCACGCCATCCTGATGAATACCGGACGAGTGGGCAAAGGCATTTGAACCCACTATGGCTTTATTTGCCGGGATTGGCATGTTGCACAACTGGCTGACAATCTGGCTGGTACGGTAAATTTCCTGGTGATTGATATTGGTGTGGACATTCATGATGTCCTGGCGTGTACGGATCGCCATAATGACTTCTTCCAATGCACAGTTACCCGCGCGCTCACCAATCCCGTTCAACGTTCCCTCAACCTGACGGGCGCCAGCCTGTACTGCCGCGATCGAGTTGCCAACCGCCATTCCCAGATCGTCATGGCAATGCACAGAAATAATCGCTTTATCAATGTTAGGCACGCGGTCATATAAGGTGGTAATGATGCCGCTGAATTGATGTGGTGTGGTGTAACCGACGGTATCTGGAATATTGATGGTGGTAGCACCGGCACTGATGGCAGCCTCTACGATGCGGCACAAATTGTCGATGGGGGTACGACCGGCGTCTTCACAGGAGAACTCCACGTCATTGGTATAATTGCGTGCGCGTTTCACTGAGCGGATCGCCATTTCCATGATGTCGTCAAAGGAGCGCTTCAACTTTGACTCAATATGTAACGTTGAGGTAGCCAGGAATACGTGGATACGGAACGCTTCAGCAACCCGTAATGCTTCGGCAGCGACATCAATGTCTTTGTCTACGCATCTCGCCAAACCACATACGCGGCTGTTTTTGATCTGGCGGGCGATGGTCTGTACGGATTCGAAATCACCAGGTGATGAGACCGGGAAACCGACTTCCATCACATCGACTCCCATCTTTTCCAGCGCCATCGCGATCTGGATTTTTTCTTTTACACTCAGACTGGCTTGCAATGCCTGCTCGCCGTCACGCAGCGTGGTATCGAAAATAATGACTTGTTGGCTCATCGGGTAGTTCCTTGTCGTTAACTTTGACGCCATGCAGGTAAAAAAAAACCCGCGCAATGGCGCGGGTTTACTGTTCGTAGTGGCTGAAATCAGTTCTGAGTTCCGTCCACCAGCGTACCGCGCAAGTTAGATGCGTTAAGTAGTAGGCCTAGTAGACGATGAGTGGTGAACATGATTTTTCCGCTTCTCGTAGAGTAATTAATTCGTTGTTCTAATTTGATACGTGAATGTGCGCCGCATGTCAACACCCATTGAAAAATTCACCAATGAGACCCTGTTGAACCATTATGAATTTTGATTCAGCATAAAATACCGTGAAATTATCCTTTATTGAAGTTACTGATTATCGTGTTGTCGATGCGTTTCACCCATGAACGGTGAGGTGGGTGGGCGATTATTCGCGCTATTTCGTCGATGTTTGCTACATAACTGCATATCGCTTGATGAATTACTAGAAAAAAATAGGGGTAGGGGGATGATTCATCCGAGTTATTTTAATTAAAATTGAATAACTTACGACTTAGTTTATTACTGCTTAACTAATCATTTACTACGGGTATGATTGTTCAACATTACATTTTGTGGTCTCATCAACGCAACAGATAAACGCACATAATAACTTTCGGTAAAGTGGCCGTTCACCCAAGAAAGAGGATGTGTGAAAAATAGTCAGTGACAGTATTTTTAACCCTGCGTTTATTTCAGGTTAATCATTAAATTAATCTAAGACCCCGTGAGTTTCATTTTTATTTGTGAGTTTTTGTATTGCAGATAAAAAGAGGCTTAATAAACACACCAAAATTCCGAGCCCGAATACGTTTTTTGTATCCTATCCAAACATTAAAGCGCAAGGCTTGGTGGAGTTGATTATGTCTGAATTATTAGTAATAAAAGAACCCTGTGAAGTTCATCTGCGTCATGTTGACCTTAATTTGCTGACTGTATTTGATGCGGTGATGCAGGTACAGAATATTACCCGTGCTGCGCAATCACTGGGTATGTCGCAACCTGCCGTCAGTAACGCAGTCGCCCGATTAAAAGTGATGTTTAATGATGAACTCTTTGTCCGCTATGGCCGGGGGATTCAACCTACTGTCCGTGCCAGACAGCTCTTCGGGCCGGTAAGACAAGCTTTGCAACTGGTACTGAATGAATTGCCGGGCGCAGGATTTGAGCCTCATAGCAGCGAGAAAGTATTTAATATATCAATATGTAGCCCATTAGATATTCGTCTGTCTGGGAAAATATTCAATTTCGTTACTCATTGTGCACCCCATGTACAACTTAAATTAACATCGACCATTAATGATAACATCGAGCATCAATTGCGTTATCAGGAGATGGAATTTGTTATTGGCTACAACGAATTTGAAAATCCTGAATTCCATAATGAAAAATTGTTCGAGGATGAATTGATCGCAGTAGTTTCTGCCAATCATCAGCGTGTAAAAGAAGAAGTTTCCCGTGATGCGCTGTTTGCCGAAAAACATGCTGTTGTAATGCTTGATCGGATGGGGTCATTCAGTGCGCCATTTTATGAATCTATGGAAATGCGTCGTTCTATTTCATCCCAATCAACGGATCTGAGCAGTGTACTGAATATCGTTTCGCAGACGGATATGGTGGCATTGGTTCCGCGTTGGTTAGCGCAGGAATTCGCTGAGCCTCTCAAATTGGAATTAATTCCTCTGCCATGGATGAAAAACACATTGGCTTGTAACTTGTCCTGGCATGAATCAGCAGGAAAAGACAAAGCGCACCAATGGATGAGAACGTTATTGAGTCAATCTGGAACATCGCTTTAATTCCTTGTCTTTACAAAAACATTGTTTTTATACAAGGCATTGTCTTTATACAAAGCATGGTCTTTACATAAAAATAGAGCGGGGGTGTCGTTATGGCAGCCCCGCTTTTTCAGCGCATCCCTTTAAACCCGCCCCTGCAAGTCATAGTCACCTTTCAATGGATAAAAGTTGGTTTTTTATTCTAAATGGGAATGGCTAGCATTTCTCACTGCTGAAAACCTTTTGTTGCGCCTGCGCTCTAATCAGATCAGAGATGCGTTTTAGCTCACAGTTCTACGCTGAATTTTGTTTGCCATCAGTGACAGAATCAGTAGACTGCGCGGAAAAATATGAACGCGTGTAAGCTGAAAGTTATCTCTCTTCAAGCTGCCGTCGCGTCGATAAACAGTGAGGTTTTGCTTTTTATGCAAAATGATTTATTTCAATACCATCAGGTTCGCCGTTTT
Source organism: Edaphovirga cremea (assembly GCF_003332275.1). GTDB lineage: Bacteria > Pseudomonadota > Gammaproteobacteria > Enterobacterales > Enterobacteriaceae > Edaphovirga > Edaphovirga cremea. The sequence goes on from NZ_QOVA01000003.1 coordinate 327,083, forward strand.
CAGCAGCAGGTTTCACAATTCCCCGATCGGGTTGCGTTCAGGGAATGGTCACCGGAGGCAGAAACACATCTTTGCTGGCGCGAGATTGGTGAGCGCGTCTCTGCTATTTCCAATGCGTTGATTGGTTTGGGTGTTGATGTGCAGGAGCGCGTCGCGATCTACGCAAACAACTGCATCGCCTGGTCGTTGGTTGATCTGGCTATCCTGCAAGTACGTGCCGTCAGTGTACCGGTTTATGCGACAAACACACCCGCGCAGGCCGCCTATGTACTTAACGATGCCGATATTCGTATTCTTTTTACTGGCGACCAATCGCATTTTGATGCGGCGTTGGCGCTTCGTGGCGTTTCCCCACAGCTAACCCATATTGTGGCGCTGGATGATGGCGTGGATTTACGTGAGTGTGATATCGCCTGTCATCTGTCGGAATTTATGCGGTATGAACCCACTGACGCGCAGAAAAAGGTGTTCCAGCAGCGTATTGACCAATGTGAACTGGACGATCTTTTTACGCTGATTTACACCTCGGGCACCACAGGTGAACCCAAGGGGGTGATGCTCGATTACCGCAATATGGCAGCGCAACTTTGCCTGCATGACCAGCGTCTTACGCTGACCGCAGACGATGTCTCGCTCTGTTTCCTGCCTCTGTCGCATGTGTTTGAGCGCGCCTGGAGTTTTTATGTGATGCACACTGGTGCGCAGAATGTCTATCTGCGCAATACCGATCAGGTGCGGGATGCCATGCAGGCCGTGAAACCTACGGTGATGTGTGCCGTTCCCCGTTTCTATGAAAAAGTTTTCAGCGCCATCAACGAAAAAGTTGAGAAAGCACGCTGGCATAAACGTCTTATGTTCCGCTGTGCGTTGGCGTGTGGTGAGCGGGTATTTATGCTCGAACGCAAAAAACAGCCCGTTCCGTATTGGTTGCAGTGGGGACATTCGTTGGCTGAGCGTCTGGTATTGCAAAAGTTAAGGGGCGTACTGGGTGGACGTGTCCGCTTTCTGCCTGCGGCGGGTGCCAAGCTTGACGATAATGTGATTCTGTTTTTCCAGTCGATGGGGCTGAACATCAAGTACGGATATGGCATGACCGAAACCTGCGCCACCGTTTCGTGCTGGGAAGAGCGTGACTTTTGCTTTGGCTCGATTGGTAAGCCTCTTCCGGGTATTGAGGTGCGGATTGGGGATGAGAATGAAATTCAGGTTCGCGGTCCCATTATCATGCGTGGCTATTTCAACAAGCCGTTGGAGACCGCAGAGAGCTTTACAGCGGATGGCTGGTTTAAAACGGGTGACGCAGGCGAAGTCGATCGCCATGGGAATTTGTTCATTACCGAACGCCTGAAAGATCTGATGAAAACGTCGGGCGGAAAATACATTGCCCCGCAATTGATTGAAGGCACGTTGGGTCAGGATCGCTTTATTGATCAGGTCGCGATTATTGCTGATGCGCGTCATTTCGTGTCTGCCTTGATCGTGCCTTGTTTCGATACCCTTGAGGAGCACGCGCGTGCGCTCAACCTCCGGTATCACGATCGTCTGGAGTTGCTTAAAAACAGTCAGATCGTTGAGATGTTTGAGTTGCGCCTGAAAGAGATGCAGAAAGGGCTGGCACGATTTGAACAGGTAAAAAAATTTACGTTGCTGCCACAAGCATTTTCAATGGAGTCCGGCGAGTTAACGCCAACGCTGAAGCTACGTCGTAAAGTTATTCTCCAACGTTACCACTCTGAAATTAACTCCATGTACCGCGACTAAAGTGATTCATCTTCTGAGCAATACCGTAATACCTACCTCTTTATAGGGGTAGGATTGCCGTATTGGCTTCAACCGAATATAAATTCAACGCATCATTTAGTTCTATTATTGATAAGGTGTTCCAGACAAAACAGAGATTATTGCCGCTTCTGGTAGTGTTTTGTTTTTGTAAATCTGATGAAATTAGAACGCGGCAGGATATCCTCGCATGACCGACTCTTTTTTGCCGTTTGCTTGCCTTTAGTCCTGACGTTAAGGTAATCCGCTATACGCTTCGTACTTCACGTTGCAGGGTGTTAGTTACGCCAACGCTCCTGCATCTCCAAGTATGGGTATATATTCGAACAATAAGAAGTCTGGGGCCGAGCCCTTTACCCACAGAATGGCAGGAAAAGGTTTCCGACATTCAGTAAGAAAACAAGCCTGGAGGCAAACCCATGGAGATGTTGTCAGGAGCCGAGATGGTTGTCCGATCGTTGATCGATCAGGGCGTTAAGCATGTATTCGGTTATCCGGGTGGGGCCGTACTCGACATTTATGACGCCCTGCATACGGTTGGTGGCATTGATCACATTCTGGTTCGTCATGAACAGGGTGCGGTGCATATGGCTGACGGCTACGCGCGTGCAACGGGTGAAGTGGGCGTGGTTCTCGTCACTTCAGGCCCTGGTGCAACCAATGCGATCACTGGTATAGCCACGGCTTATATGGATTCTGTCCCGCTGGTGGTACTGTCCGGACAGGTTCACAGCTCGCTGATTGGCTATGACGCCTTTCAGGAGTGCGACATGGTCGGTATTTCCCGTCCGGTCGTAAAGCACAGCTTCCTGGTCAAGCGCGCGGAAGATATTCCCACCATCCTGAAGAAAGCCTTTTATCTCGCCGCAACGGGTCGTCCAGGCCCGGTGGTGGTCGATCTGCCGAAAGATGTGGTCAATCCAGCCGTTAAATTCCCTTACGCCTATCCCGACACGATCAGCATGCGTTCGTATAATCCGAACGTGCAAGGGCACCGCGGCCAGATTAAGCGTGCTTTACAGACAATGTTGGCGGCGAAGAAACCGATTATGTATGTCGGTGGCGGGGCAATTAATTCCGGCTGTCATGAAGAATTGCTGCAACTGGCTGAGAAACTTAATTTGCCGGTCACCAGTTCGCTGATGGGGTTGGGCAGTTTTCCGGGAACTCATCGGCAAAGCGTAGGCATGCTTGGCATGCACGGGACGTATGAAGCCAACATGGCGATGCATAATACTGATTTGATTTTTGCTGTTGGCGTTCGTTTTGACGATCGCACGACCAATAATCTGACCAAATATTGCCCGCATGCCACCGTGTTGCATATTGATATCGACCCGACATCGATATCAAAAACGGTGACAGCAGATATTCCTATCGTCGGGGATGCGAAGGGTGTGCTTCAACAAATGCTGGAACTGTTGTCGCAGAGCGATACTGCCCAGGATTATGACGCATTACTCGAGTGGTGGCGCTCAATTGAACATTGGCGCGCGCGTGACAGCCTGGGTTACAGCAAAACCAGTGGGACAATCAAGCCACAGGCCGTCATCGAAACATTGCACCGCCTGACGAAAGGCGATGCCTATGTCACCTCTGACGTTGGGCAGCACCAAATGTTCGCCGCACTCTACTATCCCTTCGATAAACCGCGTCGCTGGATTAACTCGGGTGGTTTGGGGACGATGGGCTTCGGTTTACCTGCCGCTCTCGGTGTGAAACTGGCGTTACCCCAAGAGACCGTCATTTGTGTCACTGGCGACGGTAGCATTCAGATGAATATTCAGGAGCTTTCTACGGCCCTGCAATATGATTTGCCAGTGGTCGTCGTGAATCTGAACAACGGTTATCTGGGGATGGTCAAACAGTGGCAGGACATGATCTACTCTGGCCGTCACTCGCAATCCTATATGCAGTCTTTGCCGGATTTTGTGAAGCTGGCTGAAGCTTATGGCCATGTCGGTATTGCAATCCGCACGCCAGACGAACTGGAAAGCAAGCTGGCAGAGGCCTTGAGTCAGAAAGATCGTCTGGTATTTGTGGATGTTACCGTTGATGAGACTGAACACGTCTATCCGATGCAGATTCGCGGCGGTGGTATGGATGAAATGTGGTTAAGCAAAACGGAGAGGACCTAATCATGCGCCGGATTTTATCAGTATTGCTGGAAAACGAGTCAGGCGCGTTATCGCGGGTGATCGGTCTGTTTTCCCAACGCGGTTATAACATTGAAAGCCTGACCGTTGCCCCAACCGACGATCCCACGCTCTCGCGGATGACAATCCAGACGATGGGGGATGCCAAGGTCCTCGAACAGATTGAGAAGCAACTGCATAAACTGGTTGATGTTCTGCGTGTGAATGAGTTGGTACAAGGCGCGCACGTCGAACGTGAAATCATGCTGGTCAAACTGCAGGCAAGTGGTTATGGCCGTGAAGAGATCAAGCGCTCAACCGAGATTTTCCGTGGTCAAATCGTGGATGTGACCGCAACGCTTTATACGGTGCAATTGGCAGGAACCAGCGGCAAGCTGGATGCTTTCCTCAATACGGTACGCGAGGTTGCTGAAATTGTTGAAGTGGCGCGTTCCGGCATCGTCGGCGTGTCTCGTGGTGATAAAATAATGCGCTGAGTCCGTTCTGGATGCGCTGAGTTTTTGAAGGCCCAACGCGTTGTTGGGCTTTTTTTTGGAGTCTAGCTGACACCCTTCAGCAAAACACCTTGCTCAGTGAGAAATTCTGCGGTTAGATAATACCAGACTTCTTCTAAGGATTAAGGGCCTATCCAAATAGGCTCTAAAGCCGCTGGTTTTTCACTCTGAATATTTTTACGTTGAAGAAAAACCAATCAGGGAAGACTGATTTTCATTCCATTGCACATTTTGATGGAATGCATCAGTCCTATTATTACTCTTACGCACTTAAGGGGTTTACGTGAAACTGGATGAAATCGCGCGGTTAGCGGGCGTTTCGCGCACTACGGCCAGTTATGTCATTAACGGTAAAGCGAAACAGTACCGCGTCAGCGATAAGACAGTCGAAAAAGTCATGGCCGTCGTGAGGGAACATAACTACCACCCCAATGCTGTTGCCGCTGGGTTGCGAGCAGGACGAACGCGATCTATCGGTTTGGTTATTCCTGACCTGGAAAATACCAGCTATACCCGTATTGCCAATTATCTGGAGCGGCAGGCACGCCAGCGCGGTTACCAATTGCTGATTGCCTGTTCGGAAGATCAGCCCGATAACGAAATGCGTTGTGTCGAACATCTGCTTCAGCGGCAGGTTGATGCCATTATTGTGTCAACGGCTCTTCCTCCGGAACATCCTTTTTATCAACGTTGGGCAAATGATCCGTTCCCGATTATTGCCCTCGATCGTGCATTGGATCGTGAGAATTTCATCAGTGTGGTCGGTGCTGATCAGGAGGATTCACTCATGCTGGCAAAAGAGCTGCGTGAGTTCCCAGGAAAATCAGTGCTCTACCTGGGTGCATTGCCTGAACTCTCCGTCAGTTTCCTGCGTGAGCAAGGATTCCGCCAGGCGTGGGAAGGTGATACCCGTCAGATCGATTTTCTCTATGCCAACAGCTATGAACGTGAGGCCGCCGGTGCGCTGTTTGCTGACTGGCTGAAAACGCATGATATGCCAGAGGCACTTTTCACCACGTCGTTTTCACTTCTGCAAGGTGTGATGGACACTATTCTTAAGCAGAATGGCCACCTTCCCGCCAATTTGGCTATTGCCACCTTTGGTGATAACGAACTGCTGGATTTCCTGCAGTGCCCAGTACTTGCTGTCGCCCAGCGCCACCGCGAAGTGGCTGAGCGGGTGTTGGAACTGGTTCTGGCCAGCCTGGACGAGCCCCGCAAGCCAAAACCTGGTTTGACGCGGATTCGTCGCAATCTGTTCAGACGCGGTGTACTAAGTCGTAGATGATGATTGGCCGCAGATATGGGGTCATAGATGATAAAAAAAGCCGGGCACGCAATTGCCGTGCCTGCTTTTAATGTGAAATTAACCCAATGAATTGCCAATAATTCTGTATCCGCTCACTGTTCGGTGATTTGATCGGATTTCATTTACTATTTATGAAAAATAAATGTAAGAAAGTGATTCAGCCCGAAAAAAGCGGATTTGAGATGAATCTTAGCTAATTGACTTCAAACGAAAACGGTTTCTTCGATATATATTTGCCTGTCTCATATGAAAAATACATTAATATCTGTCGATAATCTGCTGTAGAATGCCTGACTTTATTTAACTCATTTAGAGCAAGTGTATTTATTAACTCAATGAGTTAAGTGCATTATCTCAGAAAAAAAGTATGGGTTTTATGCGGTTTATCGGGGCAGTCTTCTACGTTGGCTCAGGATATGGATGTGTTTGGGTTATCTATTAGAAATGAGACATTGATTACAGAAGAATATCATCTGCCAGATTTTATCCAATTTGGCAGTTTTTTAAGCGTTATTATTTTTTTAAGGATTTTTCCTTAACTAATCATAATGTTAATTTTTATTTCCTCTGCGATACCCACCTCACAGGTGCAATCCCTCTCAAATTACTCCTAGAAATATTACCAAACCGCATCCGCTCTGGCTTGACAAGGTTTTCAAACCATCCGTAAACTCTTTTATGTGGGGATTTGTGGGGGAAAGTGGTGAAAACGGTCATGAAGGGGTAGCTCAGGTATGTTTCGTGGAGCAACGATGGTTAATCTCGACAGCAAAGGGCGGCTCGCCGTACCCACCCGATACCGGGATTTGCTGGCAGAGGAATCGCAAGGCCAAATGGTATGTACCATTGACCTCCACCAGCCCTGTCTGCTTCTTTACCCGCTGACCGAGTGGGAAGTGATCGAACAAAAATTGTCCCGTCTGTCGAGTATGAATCCTGTTGAGCGTCGTATTCAGCGTCTGCTTTTAGGCCATGCCAGTGAGTGTCAGATGGATAATGCCGGGCGGTTATTGATCGCAAGCACATTGCGCCAACATGCCGGGCTAACCAAAGAAGTGATGCTGGTCGGGCAATTCAACAAGTTTGAATTGTGGGATGAACAGGACTGGTATCAACAAGTTAAGGAAGATATTGACGCTGAGTTATCGTCTCAGGAACCTTTGTCTGAGCGGTTACAGGATTTGTCATTATAAGCATGCTGGAAAATTACAAACACACTTCCGTGTTGCTGGATGAAGCCGTAAATGGCTTGAACATCCGCAGCAACGGCATATATATCGACGGTACATTTGGCCGCGGTGGACACTCTCGACTGATTCTGTCCCAACTTGGGTCGGAGGGCCGCTTGATTGCCATCGACCGCGATCCTCAGGCTATCGAAGCGGCAAAAGAGATTACTGACCCACGTTTTTCCATCATACACGGCCCATTTTCTGAACTTTCCCACTATGTGCGGGAGTTGGATTTAACTGGCAAAATCGACGGCATTTTATTGGATCTCGGCGTTTCTTCCCCACAGCTTGACGATCCAGAACGTGGTTTCTCTTTCATGCGTGATGGACCGCTGGATATGCGCATGGATCCTTCGCGTGGTTTGTCTGCCGCGCAATGGCTACAGAAAGCCGAGGCTGACGACATCGCCTGGGTATTGAAAACATTTGGTGAAGAACGCTTTGCCAAACGTATTGCCCGCGCCGTGGTTGAACGTAACCGCGAATTGCCGATGACCCGCACCAAAGAACTGGCCGATCTGATTGCCAATGCCAGTCCGGTACGCGAGAAGCACAAGCATCCGGCCACGCGCAGCTTCCAGGCAATACGGATTTATATCAACAGTGAGCTTGAAGAGATCGAGCGTGCGCTTGAGGGTGCGTTGGAAGTCCTGGCACCGGAAGGGCGCTTATCGGTAATCAGTTTCCATTCGCTGGAAGACAGGATCGTAAAACGTTTTATTCGCCAGCATAGCCGTGGCCCGCAAGTACCGGCTGGTTTGCCGATGACGGAAGTGCAGTTACGGGAACTCGGCGGCAGGACGCTGAAATCCATCGGTAAAATGATGCCATCTGATGCCGAAGTGGCGGAAAACACCCGGGCCCGGAGTTCAGTATTGCGTTTTGCCGAGAGGATGGGTGAGTGATTGGGAATGAACGGCACGGACTGGTTGGTGTTATCGGCGGGGATCTGCTGCGTAATGCCAAGTTCCCGTTGATCCTGATGGCCGCGGTTCTGGTTTCAGCCGTTCTGGTGGTGACGACCGCCCACCGCACCCGGCTACTGACTGCTGAACGTGAGCAGCTTGTTTTAGAAAGGGATGCGCTGGATATCGAATGGCGCAACCTGATTTTGGAAGAAAACGCGTTGGGGGATCACAGCCGCGTTGAGCGCATCGCAACGGAGAAATTGCAGATGCAGCATGTGGACCCATCACAAGAAAATATTGTGGTTAAACAATAAAATACATGGAGCGGATAAGCTAACGCATGAAAGCAGCACGCGCAGTGAAGTTAAAACGTCAGGAAGATCAGGCCAGTTTTGTAAGCTGGCGTTTTGCGTTGATCTGCGGTTGTATTCTGCTGGCGTTGGTTGGACTCATACTGCGTATGGCGTATTTGCAGGTCATTAATCCTGATCGTCTGGTGCGGGAAGGGGACATGCGCTCCCTGCGCGTCCAAGAGGTGCCAACGTCACGCGGTATGATCAGCGATCGTGCCGGACGACCCCTGGCGGTCAGTGTTCCGGTCAATGCGATCTGGGCCGATCCCAAAGAGCTCAATGAGCGCGGTGGTATTTCGCTGGATACGCGCTGGAAAGCCTTGTCTGATGCATTGAATATCCCTCTGGATCAACTGTCTGCGCGTATCAATGCCAATCCGAAAGGGCGCTTTGTCTATCTGGCGCGTCAGGTCAATCCGGCCATCGGCGATTACATCCATAAATTAAAACTGCCGGGCATCTATCTCCGTCAGGAATCGCGTCGTTACTATCCTGCCGGGCAGGTGACTGCACATATCATTGGCGTAACCAATATCGATGGAAAAGGCATTGAAGGCGTCGAAAGCAGCTTTGACCGCTGGTTAACCGGTCAGCCGGGCGAACGTACGGTGCGTAAGGATCGCTATGGCCGGGTCATTGAAGATATCTCTTCGGTAGACAGCCAGGCCGCGCACAATCTGGTGTTAAGCATTGATGAACGTCTCCAGGCGCTGGTTTACCGCGAACTGAACAACGCGGTCGCTTTCAACAAGGCCGAATCAGGTACCGCGGTACTGGTCGATGTGTACACCGGTGAAGTTCTGGCGATGGCCAACAGTCCCTCCTACAACCCGAACAATTTGTCCGGCACGCCGCAGGACACGATGCGCAATCGCGCCATCACCGATATTTTTGAACCAGGGTCGACCGTCAAACCGATGGTTGTTATGACTGCGCTGAAAAATGGCGTCATCAAAGAGAACAGCGTTCTCAATACCCTGCCCTATTACGTTAACGGCCATGAGATCAAGGATGTGGCGCGTTATGGTGAATTGACCCTGACCGGGGTCTTACAGAAGTCGAGTAACGTTGGTGTTTCAAAGCTGGCGTTAGCGATGCCGTCCTCAGCGTTAGTAGATACTTACTCTCGTTTTGGATTGGGAAAAGCGACCAATTTGGGGTTGGTCGGAGAGAGCAGTGGCTTATATCCTCAAAAACAACGGTGGTCTGACATAGAGAGGGCCACCTTCTCTTTCGGCTACGGGCTAATGGTAACGCCGTTACAGTTAGCGCGGGTCTATGCAACGATCGGCAGTCTGGGCATCTTCCGCCCCTTGTCGATAACCAAAGTCGATCCCCCGGTTTCGGGTGAACGCATCTTCCCTGAGCCTCTGGTACGTACGGTGGTTCATATGATGGAGAGCGTCGCACTGCCGGGTGGTGGCGGGACCAAAGCAGCAATCAAAGGCTATCGAATCGCCATTAAAACGGGTACCGCAAAGAAAGTCGGGCCTGATGGAAAGTACGTAAATAAATATATTGCGTACACCGCAGGCGTTGCGCCTGCGAGTAATCCCCGGTTTGCCCTGGTGGTGGTGATTAACGATCCACAGGCAGGGAAGTACTACGGTGGTGCGGTTTCTGCACCGGTATTTGGTGCCATCATGGGCGGAGTTTTGCGCACCATGAACATTGAACCGGATGCATTGCCGACTGTTGAAAAGAATGACTTGGTAATCAATCAGAAAGAGGGTTCAGGTGGCCGATCGTAATCTGCGCGAATTACTCGCTCCATGGGTGCCAGACGCCCCTGAGCGTGCGCTTCGGGAAATGACATTAGACAGCCGCGTTGCGGCTGCCGGGGATCTGTTTGTCGCCATTGTTGGTCACAAGGCAGATGGGCGCCGGTATATCCCGCAAGCCATTGCGCAAGGTGTTGCCGCTGTTGTTGCTGAAGCCGAGGGTGTGGCCGAAGACGGTTATCAAACTGAGATGCACGGTGTACCGGTTATTTATCTCAGTAATCTGTCAGAACGCCTTTCTGCGCTGGCTGGGCGTTTTTACCATCAGCCAGCAGAGACCATGCGCCTGATTGGCGTAACGGGCACCAACGGGAAAACCACTACCTCCCAGTTGCTGGCGCAATGGAGCCAGGCACTCGGTGAAACCAGCGCCGTGATGGGGACCGTAGGCAATGGTCTGTTAGGGCGCGTGTGCCCAACAGAAAATACGACCGGTTCGGCGATTGATGTACAGCAAGTGCTGCATAACCTCTCTGAACAGGGGGCCAGCTTTGCCGCAATGGAAGTATCGTCCCATGGTTTGGTTCAGCATCGTGTTGCCGCGCTCAATTTTGCCGCTGCGGTATTTACCAATCTGAGTCGCGATCACCTGGATTATCACGGTGATATGGCGCATTACGAAGCGGCGAAATGGCTGCTTTTCTCCACGCACCATGTGGGGCAAATGATCATTAATGCTGATGACGATGTGGGCCGTAGTTGGCTTACGAAATTGCCGCAGGCCGTCGCCGTCAGTATGGAAGATAAATTACCGCAAGATTGGGCCGGCCGTTGGCTGATCGTGCGCAGTGTCAGCTATCACGACAATGGCGCGACCATTGCGTTTGATTCGAGCTGGGGCGAAGGGCTGTTGGAAAGCCGGTTGATGGGCGCATTCAACGTCAGCAATGTGCTTCTGGCTCTGGCGACGCTCTTGGCTCTTGGCTATCCGCTGGCGGATCTGCTGAAAACCGGCGCGGAGCTACAACCCGTATGTGGTCGTATGGAAGTTTTTAATGCGCCGGGAAAACCGACTGTCGTGGTCGATTATGCCCATACCCCTGACGCCTTGGAAAAAGCGTTGGCGGCGGCGCGTCTGCATTGTCAGGGGCAACTTTGGTGCGTCTTTGGCTGTGGTGGCGATCGTGACAAAGGTAAGCGTCCGCTTATGGGTGGGATTGCAGAGCAATATGCCGACCGGGTGATTGTTACTGACGATAACCCGCGCAGTGAAGAACCCAGGGCGATTGTGGCTGACATCCTTGCTGGCCTGCTTGACGCGGGACGTGCGCAGGAAATCCACGGACGTGCCGAAGCCGTAACCAACGCCATAATGCAAGCGAAAGAGAATGATGTGGTATTGATCGCCGGTAAAGGTCACGAAGATTATCAGTTGGTTGGAAATCAACGGCTTGACTATTCAGATCGTGTCACCGTAGCCCGTTTGCTGGGGGTTTTGGCATGATCACCGTATCCCTGCAAGCATTGACAGCGGTACTTAATGCTGAACTGGTCGGTAACGACCGCCAGATCAATGAAGTAACGACCGACACTCGTCAGGTGACCGCAGGTTGCTTGTTTGTGGCACTGAAAGGCGAACGCTTTGACGCTCATCAGTTTGCTGATGATGCCATCGCCGCAGGTGCTGGGGCTTTGCTGGTAAGTAAGCGCTTATTGGTGGATGTCCCGCAACTGGTGGTCAAAGATACCCGGATTGCGCTTGGGCTACTGGGTTCCTGGATACGCAAGCAAGTACCCACTCGCGTGGTGGCGCTGACAGGCTCGTCAGGTAAAACGTCGGTTAAAGAGATGGCCGCATCGATCTTGCGCCAGTGTGGTGAGGTTCTGTATACCGCAGGCAATTTCAATAATGAGATCGGTGTGCCGCTGACGCTGCTGCGCCTGACGGCAAAGCATGATTTTGCTGTCGTTGAGTTGGGTGCCAACCATATTGGCGAAATTGCTTATACCGCCGATTTAACCCGCCCGGAAACGGCGCTGGTGAATAATCTTGCCGCGGCGCATCTGGAAGGTTTTGGTTCGCTGGCTGGGGTTGCGCAGGCGAAAGGCGAGATTTTCTCCGGTTTACCTGCTGACGGCGTTGCGATTATCAATGCGGACAGTAACGATTGGCCGCACTGGCAGTCGGTTCTGAGCAACAAAACAGTGTGGCGCTTTTCGCCGTACGCCGCCGATGGCGTGGATTTTTATGCCAGTGCAATAAAGATTGATCAGCAGGGAACCGCTTTTACCCTGCACAGTCCTGAGGGTGAAGTAAGTGTCCACTTACCTCTACCGGGCCGTCACAACATCGCGAATGCATTAGCGGCTGCTGCGCTGGCTATGTCGGTGGGTGCGCCACTCAACGCAGTCCAGAAAGGGCTGGGTGAGTTACAGGCCGTGCCGGGGCGTCTTTTCCCTATCACGCTGTCTGAGAACAAGTTTTTGCTTGACGACACCTATAACGCCAACGTGGGTTCAATGACCGCGGCAGCACAGGTTCTGGCAGAAATGCCGGGATATCGGGTGATGGTGGTAGGCGATATGGCTGAACTGGGTGATGAGAGTGAAAATTGCCATCGCCAGGTCGGTGAGGCTGCGCGTCTTGCCGGTATCGACAAAGTATTGAGTGTGGGAATACAAAGCCAATTGCTGAGTGAAGCCAGCAGCTGTGGCGAACATTTTCAGGATAAGGCAACGCTGACAGCCCGTTTAACGAGCTTATTGTCTGAACATGCGGTTATTACCGTTTTGGTTAAAGGTTCACGTAGTGCCGCAATGGAGCAGGTAGTACGCGCGTTACAGGAGAGTGCAACATGTTAGTGTGGCTGGCTGAACACCTGGTCAAATATTATTCCGGATTTAACGTCTTTTCGTATTTGACGTTCCGCGCCATTGTCAGTCTGTTGACCGCCCTGGTTATTTCTTTGTGGATGGGGCCGAAACTGATTGCCTGGCTACAAAAATTACAGATCGGCCAGGTTGTGCGTAACGACGGTCCAGAGTCCCACTTCAGCAAACGGGGTACCCCAACTATGGGGGGGCTGATGATTCTTACATCCATCACTATTTCGGTGTTGATGTGGGCGTATCCTTCCAACCCGTACGTGTGGTGTGTGCTGTTTGTTCTGGTTGGCTACGGCATTGTTGGTTTTGTTGATGATTACCGCAAAGTGGTCCGCAAAGACACCAAGGGACTGATTGCACGTTGGAAATATTTTTGGCAGTCCATGATCGCGCTGATTGTGGCATTTGCGATGTATGCGATTGGTAAAGATACGCCGGCCACCCAACTGGTGGTTCCATTCTTCAAGGACATCATGCCGCAGTTGGGGCTGCTCTATATTCTGCTGGCTTACTTTGTGATTGTCGGGACCAGTAACGCCGTAAACCTGACTGACGGCCTTGATGGGCTGGCGATTATGCCTACGGTCTTCGTTGCCGCAGGTTTTGCCCTGGTGGCATGGGCGACAGGTAACGTGAATTTTGCCGAGTATCTGCATATCCCTTATCTGCGCCATGCGGGGGAACTGGTGGTGGTGTGTACGGCGATTGTTGGCGCCGGGCTTGGATTTTTGTGGTTCAACACCTACCCAGCTCAGGTGTTCATGGGGGATGTTGGTTCGCTGGCGCTGGGTGGCGCGCTTGGTACCATCGCTGTGTTGCTGCGCCAGGAGTTTTTATTGGTGATCATGGGCGGCGTGTTTGTGGTTGAAACACTGTCGGTGATCCTGCAAGTCGGGTCCTTTAAGCTTCGGGGGCAGCGGATTTTTCGTATGGCACCGATTCATCATCACTATGAGCTTAAAGGCTGGCCGGAACCGCGGGTGATTGTGCGCTTCTGGATTATTTCGCTGATGCTGGTGCTGATTGGCCTGGCGACGCTGAAGGTACGGTAAAATGGTTGATTATCAGGGTAAGAAAGTCGTCATTATCGGGTTGGGACTGACCGGTCTCTCCTGTGTCGATTTCTTTATGGCGCGCGGTGTCACACCTCGCGTTATGGATACCCGTATCAGCCCGTCCGGACTGGACAAGCTGGCTACCAGCGTTGAGTGTCACGTCGGCTCTCTCAATGAAGAGTGGCTGCTGGATGCCGATTTGATTGTGGCGAGCCCAGGAATGGCGCTGGCAAATCCGGCGTTAAGTGCCGCCGCAGAGGCTGGTGTTGAGATTGTTGGCGATGTGGAGTTGTTCTGCCGCGAAGCGCAGGCACCGATCGTCGCAATTACCGGATCCAACGGCAAGAGTACCGTAACGACGCTGGTGGGCGAGATGGCGAAAGCCGCAGGCTGGCAAGTCGGCGTCGGCGGCAATATTGGGCTGCCGGTCTTGACGCTGCTTAAGCCTGAATATCAGCTCTACGTGCTCGAGTTGTCGAGTTTTCAGTTGGAAACCACCTCTAGCCTGTGCGCCGCTGCCGCCACAATTCTTAATGTGACGGAAGATCATATGGATCGTTATCCATTTGGTTTACAGCAGTATCGGGCGGCAAAACTGCGTATTTATGAGAATGCTGATGTTTGCGTGGTCAATGCTGATGACGCCCTGACTATGCCAGTGCGTGGCGCAGACAAGCGTTGCATCAGTTTTGGTGCAGATGTCGGTGATTACCATCTTAACCGTCAACAGGGTGAAATCTGGCTGCGTGTGCGGGGCGAGAAAGTCTTGAACACCAAAGAGATGCAATTGACGGGGCAACATAATTATACCAATGCGCTGGCGGCACTGGCGCTGGCCGATGCGGTGAATATTCCAAGGGCCTCGAGTCTGAAAGCACTGACGACGTTCGGTGGTCTGGCGCATCGCTTCCAATTAGCCCATCAGCACAATGGTGTGCGTTGGATCAATGACTCCAAAGCCACCAACGTGGGCAGTACCGAAGCCGCATTGAAGGGGCTGCAGGTGCAGGGAACACTGCATCTGTTATTGGGTGGTGATGGAAAGTCTGCTGATTTTTCTTCTCTGGCGTCTTACCTGCAGGGTGACAAAGTAGGTGTTTACTGTTTTGGACGCGACGGCGCTGAATTGGCGCAATTGCGGCCAGACGTTTCATCCCTGTTCGAAACGATGGAACAGGCGATGCGTGATATCAGCCCACGGCTGCAATCTGGCGATATGGTTTTGCTCTCGCCAGCCTGCGCCAGCCTCGACCAGTTCAAAAACTTTGAACAGCGCGGTGATGAATTCACCCGATTGGCAAAGGAGCTTGGCTGATGCGGATACCTGGATTAGGGCTTTTCGGCAAACTCAACGATTGGGTGATGGACACCAAAGAGAACAATGCCAACAGCATGGTGCTGTATGACCGCACGCTGTTGTGGCTGACTTTTGGTCTGGCGATCGTGGGTTTTGTGATGGTGACGTCAGCCTCCATGCCGATTGGTCAGCGTCTGGCCGATGATCCGTTTTTGTTTGCCAAGCGTGATGCAATCTACCTCGCGTTGGCTTTTGGACTGTCTCTGGTGACTCTGCGCGTTCCAATGGAAGTCTGGCAGCGTTACAGCAATATCATGCTTTTGGCCTCGATTGTGATGCTGTTGGTGGTACTGGTCGTAGGTAGCTCGGTAAACGGTGCATCGCGTTGGATCTCTTTGGGGCCGCTGCGTATTCAACCGGCTGAGTTCTCCAAGTTGTCGCTGTTTTGTTACCTCGCCAGTTATCTGGTGCGCAAGGTTGAGGAAGTCCGTTCGAACTTCTGGGGATTCTGCAAACCGATGGGGGTGATGGTGGTTCTGGCGGTATTGCTGCTGGCTCAGCCCGATTTGGGAACGGTAGTTGTGCTGTTCGTCACCACGCTCGCCATGCTGTTTCTGGCTGGAGCGAAGATGTGGCAATTCCTGGCGATTATCGGCTCCGGTGCTTTCGCGGTGGGCCTGCTGATTGTGGCAGAACCCTATCGTATGCGGCGCGTTACGTCGTTCTGGAATCCATGGGCAGATCCTTTCGGCAGTGGTTACCAGTTGACACAATCGCTGATGGCATTTGGCCGCGGTGAATTCTGGGGGCAAGGCCTGGGCAATTCGGTACAAAAACTCGAATATTTACCCGAAGCGCATACCGACTTTATTTTCTCGATTTTAGGGGAAGAACTGGGCTATTTCGGTGTGGTTTTAGCCTTGTTAATGGTATTCTTCGTCGCTTTTCGCGCGATGTCCATCGGACGGAAAGCGCTGCAGATTGACCAGCGTTTTTCAGGTTTTCTCGCATGTTCCATCGGGGTGTGGTTCAGCTTTCAGGCACTGGTGAACGTCGGTGCTGCAGCCGGTATGTTACCGACCAAGGGCTTAACCCTGCCGCTAATCAGTTATGGTGGTTCGAGCCTGTTGATTATGTCAACGGCGATAGTGTTATTGCTGCGGATTGATTTTGAAACACGCATGACGAAAGCGCAGGCGTTTGTAAGGAGTGCCCGATGAGTGGCGAGACCAGGCGTTTAATGGTGATGGCAGGTGGCACGGGAGGACACGTTTTCCCGGGGCTGGCGGTCGCACATCATCTGATGGCGCAAGGCTGGCAGGTCCGTTGGCTGGGTACTGCCGACAGAATGGAAGCGGATTTGGTGCCGAAGAATGGTATCGAGATTGATTTTATTCGTATTTCAGGCTTGCGAGGCAAAGGACTTAAGGCGCAGTTGACGGCACCGATTAGAATTTATCGGGGGGTACGCCAGGCGAAAGCGATCATGCGCAGTTACCAGCCTGATGTGGTTCTCGGCATGGGCGGGTATGTGTCTGGGCCGGGGGGATTGGCCGCCTGGTTATGTGGTATCCCGGTTGTGTTACACGAACAGAATGGGATCGCCGGGCTGACGAATCGTTGGCTGTCGAAGATCGCCAAAACGGTACTGCAAGCCTTCCCAGGGGCGTTCCCCAAGGCGGCAGTGGTTGGTAATCCGGTACGTACAGACGTGCTGGCGCTGCCACTCCCGCTAGAACGTCTGAAAGATCGCACCGGGGCAATCCGGGTATTGGTGATTGGTGGCAGTCAGGGCGCGCGCGTGCTGAACCAGACGATGCCCGATGTGGCAGCCAGGCTGGGTGATAAAATTTCGCTGTGGCATCAGGTTGGCAAAGGATCGCTCGAAACCGTCACCCAGGCTTATCAGCAGGTGGGTCAGACGCAGCACAAGATTACGGAATTTATTGATGACATGGCTGCGGCCTATGCCTGGGCAGATGTCGTGGTTTGTCGTTCAGGCGCGTTAACAGTCAGCGAACTGGCAGCGGCAGGTTTACCGGCTATTTTTGTCCCGTTCCAGCATAAAGATCGTCAGCAGTATTGGAATGCGCTGCCGTTGGAGAAAGCCGGTGCAGCCCGGATCCTCGAACAGCCGGAGTTTACGGCTGAGGCAGTCAGTGCATTGCTCACTAAGTGGGATCGTCCAACGCTGTTGGATATGGCACAGCGTGCCAGAGCAGTTTCAATCCCTGATGCTACCGAACGGGTAGCGGCAGAAGTGGTTCTTGCTGCAAAAAAATGAATATGAACGGCCTGCGCGAGGCGTGGACCGTGAATGCGTAACAGATAAAATAGTGAAGAAAAACGTGAATACACAACAATTGGCGAAACTGAGAACTATCGTGCCCGAGATGCGACGCGTCCGGCACATCCACTTTGTCGGCATCGGTGGTGCTGGCATGGGGGGTATCGCCGAAGTGTTGGCTAACGAAGGCTATCAAATCAGTGGTTCGGATCTGGCACCAAACCCTGTGACGCAGCAACTGACGGAATTGGGTGTGCAGATTTATTTTAACCATCGCCCAGAAAATGTGCTGGATGCCAGTGTGGTGGTGGTTTCGTCGGCGATTTCTCCCGACAACCCGGAGATAGTGGCTGCGCGTGAAGCGCGTATTCCGGTTATTCGCCGCGCTGAAATGCTGGCTGAATTGATGCGTTTTCGTCACGGTATTGCGGTCGCGGGAACGCACGGTAAAACCACCACGACGGCGATGGTGTCAAGTATTTATGCAGAGGCCGGTCTGGATCCGACCTTTGTCAACGGCGGTCTGGTCAAGGCAGCGGGTACCCATGCGCGATTGGGCTCCAGCCGTTACCTGATTGCCGAAGCGGATGAAAGCGATGCGTCGTTCCTGCATCTGCAGCCGATGGTGGCGATTGTTACCAATATCGAAGCCGACCATATGGATACCTACCAGGGCGACTTCGAGAATCTGAAGCAGACGTTTATCAACTTCCTGCACAACCTGCCGTTTTATGGCCGTGCGGTGATGTGTATAGATGACCCGGTAATCCGGGAGCTGTTGCCACGCGTAGGTCGGCATATCACCACCTATGGTTTCAGCGAAGATGCTGATGTGCGTATTGAAAGTTATCAGCAAGAGGGGCCGCAAGGGCATTTTACCCTGCGCCGCCAGGACAAAACCTTGCTGAGTGTGACGTTGAACGCGCCGGGTCGCCATAACGCCCTCAACGCGGCTGCGGCTGTTGCAGTGGCAACGGAAGAAGGTATTGAGGATGTGGCTATCCTGCGTGCTTTGGCAGGATTCCAGGGTACCGGTCGCCGGTTCGATTTTCTCGGCGAGTTTCCGCTGGAGAAAGTCAACGGCAAACGCGGTAACGCCATGCTGGTTGATGATTACGGCCATCACCCAACGGAAGTGGATGCCACGATTAAGGCGGCACGTGCTGGCTGGCCGACAAAGCGTCTGGTCATGATATTCCAGCCACACCGTTATACGCGCACCCGCGATCTTTACGATGATTTCGCGAACGTATTGTCGCAAGTCGATGTGCTGCTGATGCTGGATGTTTATCCGGCGGGTGAGGCACCGATTCCCGGGGCGGACAGCCGTTCCCTTTGCCGGACGATTCGCGGTCGCGGCAAGATAGATCCTATTTTGGTCTCTGACGTGGAACGGGTACCGGAGGATCTGGCGCAGATTCTGGAAGGTAACGATCTGGTTCTGGTTCAGGGGGCCGGTAACATCGGTAAAGTTGCGCGTAAATTGGCTGAGCAAAAATTTCAGCCGATGAGAAAGGGGGAGGATCATCATGGCGGATAAAGTTGCAGTACTGTTGGGAGGTACTTCTGCCGAGCGCGAAGTATCGCTGCAATCCGGACATGCCGTACTGGCAGGTTTGAGAGAGGCGGGCATTGATGCATATGCCGTTGATACCAAAGAATTTCCTGTCACTCAGTTGAAAACTGAAGGTTTCAATAGGGTTTTCATCGCACTGCATGGACGTGGTGGTGAGGATGGCACATTGCAGGGCGTGCTGGAGCAGCTCGATCTGCCCTATACCGGCAGCGGAGTGATGGCGTCAGCCCTGACGATGGACAAATTCCGCACCAAATTGGTCTGGCAGGCATTGGGATTACCGGTTGCACCGTTTGTGGCAGTCAATCGTCAGCAGTTTCTGGCGCATGCGCATGATGGTGCAGAGATTATTGCGTCACTGGGTTTGCCGCTGATCGTTAAACCAAGCCGCGAAGGTTCCAGCGTCGGGATGAGCAAAGTCGACCAGTCTTCACAGTTGGATGCAGCTCTGGAAGAGGCGTTCCGCCACGATGACGATGTCCTGATTGAAAAGTGGCTGAGTGGCCCGGAATTCACTGTGGCGATTGTTGGAAAAGAAGTGCTGCCCTCAATCCGCATCCAGCCCGTCGGGATTTTTTATGATTATGAGGCAAAGTATCTCTCTGATGAGACGCAATACTTTTGCCCGAGTGGTTTGAATCCGCAGCAGGAGCAGCAATTGTCTGACCTTGCTTTGCAGGCCTATCGTGCGCTGGATTGCAGCGGGTGGGGCCGGGTGGATGTAATGCAGGACAGCGACGGTGGTTTCTATCTGCTGGAGGTCAATACCTCGCCGGGGATGACCAGCCACAGTTTGGTGCCGATGGCTGCGCGGCAGTCTGGCCTGAGTTTCTCGCAACTGGTGGCGAGAATATTAGAGCTCGCTGACTGATATGTCGCAAGCCGCCTTGAACGCACGCGAGCGCGAGAATGAGACCGATGCCCAGGGTCCGCGCCGCAGTAACGGAAGCCAGTTGGCAGGCGTTATTTTCCTGCTGATGGTGCTGGGAACCGTGGGCTGGAGTGTTTGGGCCGTGATTGGCTGGATGCAGGATGCCAATCGCCTTCCACTCTCCAAATTGGTGATGACGGGAGAAAGGCACTTCACCACCAATGATGATGTTCGCCAGGCAATTCTGGCGCTGGGCTCGCCAGGCACCTTTATGACGCAGGATGTGAATGTCATCCAGCAACAGATTGAGCGTTTGCCCTGGATTAAACAAGCCAGTGTGCGTAAGCAGTGGCCGGACGAATTGAAGATTCATCTGGTTGAGTACGTCCCGGTCGCACGCTGGAACGATCTGCACATGATGGATGCAGAAGGTAAGGCTTTCACTGCGCCAACGGAACGTATTGGCAGCCAGAAAATGCCGATGCTTTATGGGCCTGAGGGCAGTGAACAGGACGTTTTGCAAGGTTACAGAACGATGAGTCAGGTGCTGGGAAACAACAAGTTCAACGTGAAGATGGCAGCAATGAGCGCGCGTCATTCCTGGCAACTGGCACTGGACAACGATGTGCGTATCGATTTGGGGCGTGATGACCGGACGGGGCGTTTGCAACGTTTTATGGAGCTTTACCCGATTCTTCAGCAGCAGGCCCTGGCCGACAATAAACGTGTCAGCTACGTCGATTTGCGTTACGACACCGGGGCTGCAGTAGGTTGGGCTCCAGCATTCATCGAGCAACAAAACAGTAATCAGCAACAAAATCAGGCACAGGCTAAACAACAATGATCAAGTCGACGGACAGAAAACTGGTAGTTGGACTGGAGATCGGTACGGCAAAGGTCGCCGCATTGGTAGGGGAAGTTCTGCCCGATGGCATGGTCAACATTATCGGGGTGGGGAGTTGTCCGTCCCGCGGTATGGATAAGGGTGGCGTTAACGATCTTGAGTCGGTAGTGAAATGCGTTCAGCGCGCTATCGATCAGGCGGAGTTGATGGCTGATTGCCAGATTTCCTCGGTTTACCTCGCATTATCGGGTAAACACATCAGTTGTCAGAATGAAATCGGGATGGTTCCTATTTCCGAAGAGGAAGTAACCCAGGAAGATGTAGAGAACGTTGTGCATACCGCAAAATCGGTGCGCGTGCGTGATGAACACCGGATCCTGCATGTGATTCCACAGGAATATGCCATCGACTATCAGGAAGGCATCAAGAATCCGGTGGGGTTATCCGGCGTGCGTATGCAGGCCAAGGTTCATCTGATTACCTGCCATAACGATATGGCGAAGAATATTGTAAAAGCCGTTGAACGTTGCGGCTTGAAAGTTGACCAACTTATCTTTGCCGGTCTGGCCGCCAGCTATGCGGTACTGACTGAAGACGAACGTGAACTGGGTGTCTGCGTGGTAGACATCGGTGGCGGCACCATGGATATCGCAGTTTATACCGGTGGTGCTTTGCGGCATACGAAGGTTATTCCCTATGCAGGGAATGTAGTGACCAGCGATATCGCTTATGCCTTTGGTACCCCACCGACGGATGCAGAGGCTATCAAGGTACGGCACGGTTGTGCATTGGGATCGATAGTCAGCAAAGATGAAAGTGTGGAAGTGCCAAGCGTGGGGGGACGTCCGCCACGCAGTCTGCAACGTCAGACGCTGGCGGAGGTTATCGAACCTCGCTACACCGAGTTGCTGAATCTGGTTAATGACGAAATTTTGCAATTGCAGGAGCAACTGCGTCAGCAAGGTGTGAAACATCATCTGGCTGCCGGGATTGTACTCACCGGCGGCGCAGCACAAATAGATGGGCTGGCTGAATGCGCGCAACGGGTGTTCCACACCCAGGTTCGCATTGGACAGCCTTTAAACATCACCGGGTTGACGGACTATGCGCAGGAATCTTACTACTCAACCGCAGTAGGGCTGCTGCACTATGGTAAAGAGTCTCACCTCAGCGGTGAGTCAGAAGTAGAAAAACGCGCCTCAGTGGGCAATTGGTTTAAACGTATCAATAGCTGGCTGAGAAAAGAGTTTTAATGTTTCACCAAAGAGATCATGCTGACGTCTATTTATGGTCTCGAAGCGACAGGCACAAAACGGAGAGAAACTATGTTTGAACCTATGGAACTGACCAACGACGCGGTGATTAAAGTCATCGGCGTCGGCGGTGGCGGTGGCAACGCCGTTGAACACATGGTGCGCGAGCGCATCGAAGGTGTTGAATTCTTCGCCGTTAATACAGACGCTCAGGCGCTACGTAAAACGGCAGTGGGCCAAACCATTCAGATCGGTAGCGGTATTACCAAAGGTCTGGGTGCAGGCGCGAACCCTGAAGTGGGTCGCAATTCGGCAGAAGAAGACCGTGAAGCCCTGAGAGCTGCGCTCGAAGGCGCGGATATGGTCTTCATCGCCGCAGGTATGGGTGGTGGTACCGGTACTGGTGCAGCGCCTGTAGTTGCTGAAGTTGCTAAAGATCTGGGTATTCTGACAGTTGCCGTGGTGACCAAGCCTTTCAATTTCGAAGGCAAAAAGCGCATGGCGTTTGCTGAGCAGGGTATTGCTGAATTGTCCAAGCATGTGGACTCCTTGATCACTATCCCTAACGACAAGCTATTGAAAGTATTGGGACGTGGTATTTCTCTGCTGGATGCGTTCGGCGCAGCCAACGACGTGCTGAAGGGCGCGGTTCAGGGTATCGCTGAACTGATTACCCGCCCGGGCCTGATGAACGTCGACTTTGCAGATGTGCGCACCGTGATGTCCGAAATGGGTTATGCCATGATGGGCTCTGGCGTGGCATGCGGTGAAGATCGTGCTGAAGAAGCGGCAGAAATGGCCATCTCCAGCCCGCTGTTGGAAGATATTGATCTGTCCGGTGCTCGGGGCGTATTGGTCAACATCACTGCGGGCTTTGACCTGCGTCTGGATGAGTTCGAAACCGTGGGTAACACTATCCGCGCCTTCGCCTCTGACAACGCGACCGTCGTTATCGGTACCTCACTGGATCCGGAAATGAACGATGAGCTGCGCGTAACTGTGGTTGCAACGGGTATCGGCATGGACAAACGTCCGGAAATTACGCTGGTTACCAATAAGCAGCAATCCAGCCAACCGGTAATGGATCATCGCTATCAGCAACACGGTCTTTCACCTCTGCCACAGGAAAACAAACCTGCAGCCAAGGTGGTGAACGATCAAAGCGCGCAATCGAATAAAGAGCCTGACTATCTCGACATTCCGGCATTCCTGCGCAAGCAGGCAGATTAATCGCCAGAATTTTGGAATCTCCGCTCTTTGTGCTAAACTGTCCCGCCGACCTTAGTGTAAGCTTGGGTCGGTAGGATGGATAACATTGCGAGATGAAACGATGATCAAACAACGTACATTAAAACGTATTGTTCAGGCGACGGGTGTCGGTTTGCATACCGGCAAAAAGGTCTCCCTGACTTTGCGCCCAGCACCGGCCAATACCGGGGTCATCTATCGTCGCACTGACTTGAATCCACCGGTTGATTTCCCGGCAGATGCAAAATCCGTGCGTGATACCATGCTCTGTACCTGCCTCGTCAATGAGCATGACGTGCGTATTTCAACGGTTGAGCACCTTAACGCTGCGTTGGCAGGGTTAGGCATCGATAACATTGTTATTGAAGTTGATGCCCCAGAAGTGCCAATCATGGACGGCAGCGCGGCCCCCTTTGTCTATCTGTTACTGGACGCGGGCATCGAAGAGCTGAGTTCAGCAAAAAAATTCTTACGGCTTAAGCAGGCTGTACGCGTGGAAGATGGCGATAAATGGGCTGAGCTGGCACCGTTCAACGGTTTTAGCCTGGACTTTACTATCGACTTTAACCACCCGGCGATTGATGCAAGTACACAGCGCTATTTCCTGAACTTTTCTGCCGCTTCGTTCGTCAGCCAGATTAGTCGCGCGCGTACTTTCGGATTCATGCGTGATATCGAATACCTGCAGTCCCGCGGTTTGTGCCTGGGCGGTAGTTTCGATTGCGCCATTGTTGTAGACGATTACCGCGTTCTGAATGAAGATGGCCTGCGTTTTGAAGACGAGTTCGTACGTCACAAAATGCTGGATGCCATTGGCGACCTGTTCATGTGTGGGCATAACATTATTGGCGCATTTACTGCGTTCAAATCTGGCCATGCGTTGAATAACAAGTTGCTGCAAGCGGTATTGGCTAAGCAAGAAGCCTGGGAATTTGCAACATTCCAGGACGAAGCAGAACTGCCTCTGGCGTTCAAAGCCCCGTCAACAGTATTGGCATAACGATACAGTAGTTATTAATACAGCAGTTATTTATCACGACTGGTTGGGTTGGCACTCTCTCCGGCCAATGCAGCCAGTCGTTCTAATGCCTTGCGCAATCTCTCCGGACTTCTGCTTGCCAAACCCCGTAATTCATCCGCACTCTGCTGACTAAGGTGGCGCATTTTCGTGGTATCTGCGCTGTCAGTGGCGGTTTTTGCGGCATTCTGCACAAGTGCATCCGCTTTTGCCATCAACGATGGATTAATCCTGATGTCGATTGATGACAATGATGGTAATATTTGCGATCTAAGTGCGGATAACAGGGCGGGTTGCTCGTAGCGTAAGCGCATCATCCAACTGGCATTAGCCGTTTCCAGCACTAAAACACCCTGTCGATAATTGGCGACCCGACACCAGGGATGTAATTGAGAAGGCAAAAGCCCTCTTACAGCCCGGTTAAGCTTTAACAACGCTTCGGCTCGCTGTTGAACGATACGTAACGGGCTCTGGTCAGCCGAAGCTGCATCGTCGAACAGGACATCTAATAATTGTGGGCGGCTATCACGCATTGACTGAGCTCCGGCGGATTCTAAACTCGTGATTGGTATTCTAAATCGTTGGCGACAATTTGGCAGACGTTATTTCTGGCCGCATCTCCTTTTGGGGATGGTCGCGGCGAGTCTTGGCGTGCCGTCAAACATGTCCGGTGCACCGGATCAGTCAGCACTGCCGAGTACGTCCGCGAGTCTAAACCGCCAGAACAATGGCAGTACAGTCTTTAATAGTCTGGCATTGTTGCAGGAAGCTCATCGCCGCCCCTCTTTCAGTGTGGACTATTGGCACCAGCATGCCATTCGCACAGTAATTCGCCACCTTTCTTTTGCTCTCGCACCGCAAACGGCGTACACCGTCGTGCAGGAAGCCAAGGTTGAGAATGAAGAACCTCTTCATGTTCAGCAGCTTGCTTTACTTGCTACGCTGAATGCGTTACTCACGCATGAGCCTAAACCGCCGACCATCATTCGCCACACCCTACAGCGTGTCCGAGTCTCATTCGCCCATCACCAGCCCGGCCTCTGGCTGGCCCAGGTTCAGGGCATCCGCGCCGGACCGTTGTCTTTAAGCTGACATTAATTCCTTTGGATTCCTCCAAAATCAACAGAATAGTGACTGCGAAGACGCGGTCTCGTAAGAGATATTAAGAATTATGTTAATCAAACTATTAACCAAAGTATTTGGTAGCCGTAATGACCGTACTCTGCGCCGTATGAGCAAAGCGGTAGAATTAATCAATCGTCTGGAGCCAGAATATGAGGCGCTTTCTGATGAGCAGCTTCAGGCCAAGACCGATGAATTCCGCGCTCGTCTGGAAAAAGGCGCATCGGTAGAGAGTCTTATTCCTGAGGCTTTTGCTGTCGTGCGTGAAGCCAGTAAACGTGTATTTGGCATGCGTCACTTTGACGTGCAGTTGCTCGGCGGTATGGTTCTGAACGATC
The DNA here is from genome assembly GCF_003332275.1 of Edaphovirga cremea. GTDB lineage: Bacteria > Pseudomonadota > Gammaproteobacteria > Enterobacterales > Enterobacteriaceae > Edaphovirga > Edaphovirga cremea. The sequence continues at coordinate 352,830 of NZ_QOVA01000003.1, forward strand.
GCTGCATCGCGGAAATGCGTACCGGTGAAGGTAAAACCCTGACGGCAACTCTGCCCGCGTATCTGAATGCGTTGAGCGGCAGGGGCGTACACGTCGTTACCGTCAACGATTATCTGGCTCAGCGCGATGCTGAAAATAACCGTCCACTGTTTGAATTCCTCGGCTTGAGCATTGGCATCAACCTGCCAGGTATGCCCGCCCCGGCAAAACGCGCAGCCTACGCAGCCGACATAACCTACGGTACGAACAACGAGTATGGTTTTGACTACCTGCGTGACAACATGGCGTTCAGCCCTGAAGAGCGTGTTCAGCGTAAACTGCACTATGCGTTGGTGGATGAGGTCGACTCCATTCTGATCGATGAAGCGCGTACCCCATTGATCATCTCTGGCCCAGCTGAAGACAGCTCAGATATGTATATCAAGGTTAATAAGTTGATTCCCAAGCTTATTCGCCAGGAAAAAGAAGACTCTGAAACGTTCCACGGCGAAGGTCACTTCTCGGTAGATGAAAAATCACGCCAGGTTAACCTGACCGAACGCGGCCTGATTCTGATCGAAGAGTTACTGATGGAAGCCGGGATTATGGAAGAGGGTGAGTCTCTCTATTCACCAACCAACATAATGCTGATGCATCACGTTACTGCGGCATTGCGCGCGCACGTGTTGTTTACCCGTGATGTTGACTACATTGTTAAAGATGGCGAAGTCATCATCGTTGATGAGCACACTGGCCGTACCATGCAGGGGCGTCGCTGGTCTGATGGTTTGCATCAGGCTGTTGAAGCGAAAGAAGGTGTGGAGATCCAAAACGAGAACCAGACGCTGGCCTCGATTACCTTCCAGAACTACTTCCGCCTGTATGAAAAACTGGCCGGTATGACCGGTACAGCAGATACCGAAGCGTTTGAATTCAGTTCTATTTATAAGCTCGACACTATCGTTGTGCCAACCAACCGTCCGATGGTGCGTAAAGATCTGCCTGATCTGGTCTATATGACCGAAATGGAAAAGATTGGCGCAATCATTGAAGATATCAAGGCATGTACTGCAAACGGCCAGCCTGTTCTGGTGGGGACGATTTCGATTGAAAAATCCGAAGTGGTATCTCGCGAGCTGGATAAAGCCGGTATCAAGCATAGCGTCCTGAACGCCAAATTCCACGCCAAAGAAGCGGAGATCGTTTCGCAAGCTGGTCAACCATGCGCTGTCACTATCGCCACCAACATGGCCGGTCGTGGTACCGATATCGTGTTGGGTGGTAGCTGGCAGGTAGAAATCGCTGAACTCGAAGAGCCGACAGAAGAGCAGATCGCGGCAATCAAAGCGGCATGGCAGGTGCGTCATGATGCAGTCCTCAAATCCGGTGGTCTGCATATCATTGGTACTGAGCGTCATGAATCACGCCGTATCGATAACCAATTACGTGGTCGTTCAGGTCGTCAGGGTGACGCCGGTTCTTCACGCTTCTACCTGTCAATGGAAGATGCCCTGATGCGTATTTTCGCCTCGGATCGCGTTTCTGGCATGATGCGTAAACTGGGTATGAAACCGGGTGAAGCGATTGAGCATCCATGGGTAACCAAAGCCATTGCCAATGCGCAGCGTAAAGTGGAAAGCCGCAACTTTGATATTCGTAAGCAATTGCTGGAATACGATGATGTGGCTAACGATCAACGTCGTGCTATCTACTCGCAACGTAATGAACTGCTTGATGTTTCTGATGTTAGTGAAACGATTAACAGTATTCGCGAGGATGTCTTTAAAGTCGTGCTGGATACCTATATTCCGCCGCAATCCCTGGAAGAAATGTGGGATGTTCCTGGTCTCGAACAGCGCCTGAAGGCAGATTTCGATCTCGACATGCCAGTTGCTGAATGGCTGGATAAAGAACCGCAATTGCATGAAGAAACGCTGCGTGAACGTATTCTGCAGCAATCCATCGAAGTTTATCAGCGTAAAGAAGAAGTCGTCGGCGTCGAAATGATGCGTAACTTCGAAAAAGGCGTAATGCTGCAAACGCTGGATTCATTGTGGAAAGAGCATCTTGCCGCGATGGATTACTTGCGTCAGGGCATCCACCTGCGTGGTTATGCGCAGAAAGATCCTAAGCAGGAATACAAGCGCGAGTCATTCTCCATGTTTGCTGCCATGCTGGAGTCACTGAAGTACGAAGTGATCAGCGTATTGAGCAAAGTTCAGGTGCGGATGCCGGAAGAGGTTGAAGCGCTCGAACAGCAACGTCGTGAAGAGGCGGAGCGTTTGGCCCGTCAGCAGCAACTGAGTCATCAGGAAGAGCCGTCACTGTTGGATGATCGCGATCCGAATGCGCCAGCGCGAGCCGATCGCAAGGTGGGTCGTAACGATCCTTGCCCATGCGGTTCCGGTAAAAAGTACAAGCAATGTCACGGTCGTTTGCAGAAATAACGTGGTATTGATCTAGCAGTAATTTCAGACAATGACATATCAAGGGCGGTTTATCACCGCCCTTTTTTACGGGAAAAAATCATGGCTTTGAAACACTTGCAGATTGCAGTCGGGATCATTCGCAACCCGCAGAAAGAGATTTTCATTACCCAGCGCATGGCATCGTCGCATATGGCAGGATTTTGGGAATTTCCTGGTGGTAAAGTTGAAGTGGGTGAAACGCCAGAGCAGGCATTAATCCGCGAATTGTATGAAGAGACGGGTATCAATGCACTCAGTCCTTTGCCGCTGAGTACGGTAGAACATCAGTTTGATGACCGGGTTGTCACTCTCTATTTCTTTATGGTGGAAGAGTGGGAAGGTGAACCTTTTGGCCGCGAAGGACAACCGATGCGATGGATTAATCAAGCTGAGCTGAATGCCGACGAATTCCCACCAGCCAACGCAAGCATCATCGAATTATTACAGGCGTAGTGCGGCAGGTAGGCAGTATGGTGAGTTAGTGCTATGGCGATAGCGGGAACTAACCTGCTATCGCATCCTATTGATTAAAAATGGGAAGATGATGAGTGGGATTATTCCTCGTCGCTCCATTCATCAAGTTCGTTGATTTCCCCACTGCTTGGGATACGTTTTTCCTCATCAGCCCATTCACCCAAATCGATCAACTGGCAACGTTTGGAGCAGAAAGGGCGATACGGACTCTGTTTCCCCCACACGACGGAAGTACCACAGGTCGGGCAATTAACGACGGTATCTTCAATATCCATTTCTTATCTCCTTAACAACAGGCCAGTTCAAAGGTCAGACGAGCAGGAACCTGGCCGCGTTCACTGTCTAAATGCAAAAAGCGAATTGCGTAACGGGTCTTGTGTCCAGACACTTGCGGATAAAGCTGGTGCTCCAGCGAAATGCGCAAACGCAGCAGATCGGCTCCCTCGGCATTGTCCTGAAAGAATCCATTCAGACTGGTCTGATTATGGAATTGACCGGACTGGCGAACCAGATCGAGAACCATGGTGAGTGACTGATTCAGTGGCGCGAGGCTCTCAAGCCAGATTTGAACCTGCTTATCCCGCTCGGATTGAGGTACATGCATCCACATATGCAACGTTGGAAGATCGAAACTACAGCAACCGCCAGGAATGCTCAGACGCTGCTTAACCAGTGCAATCAACCGATCCTCCTTAAGTCCTTGCCCCATACGCGGTGCAGACATCAGCACTGCGGCCCGCTCTTTGAGCGTGCGGCGCAGACCTTCCACCCGCTCCATATCGACACCCGGAACATCCGCCCAAAGCCGAAGTTTCTGTTGTTGACGCTCTAACTCTTTCAGCAAGTCCGTACGGACTTCACCCCGTTCGAGGACATCCAACAGATCGGAAACAGTACGAAAAAAAGTCAGGGCAGTGGCGATATCTTCCAGGATTGGATGGCGATGTAACTGTTGCAGTAAAAATTCAATACGCAACCAGGTACGCATTTTCTCATTTAAGGGATGTTCAAAGAGAACAGTGGTGGAAACATCACTCATTTTTGTTAATCCTGTCTGGTTGCTGACGCGGCAAGCTGTAAATAACGGTCATGCAGGGCAGCAACACGCGGCTCGATTTCACTCGCATCACCGCTATTATCAATAATGTCATCAGCACAAGCCAGGCGCTGTTCGCGAGTAACCTGTGCTGCAAGAATACTTTCCGCCTGCTGGCGGCTGACGCCGTCACGGGCTATTGTCCGGGAGAGTTGGGTATCCTTATCCACATCCACCACAAGTACGCGATCCGCGCGATCTTGTAATCCATTTTCGACCAGTAATGGCACCACCCATAAAACATAAGGCGTAGTTGCTGCCTTTATTTGCCGCTGGGTTTCAGCATGAATCAATGGGTGCAGAAGCTGATTAATCCATTGTTTTTCATTGGTATCACTGAATATTTTTTGCCTCAGCAGGCCGCGATTCAATGTTCCATCAGCCTGAATCATCTCTTGACCAAATCGTTGCGCGATAGAGAACAGTGCCGGACTGCCTGCTGCCACAACCTGACGGGCAATGATATCCGCATCAACGACCCTGATCCCCTTTTTCTCGAAGGCATCGGCCACCGTACTTTTTCCACTGCCAATACCGCCTGTCAGTGCAACGATGAAACTCATGTCGTAGCTCTCGATAAAAAGAATAGGTGAATCATAAAGAGATCGCCTGGAAGTGCAAGCCACCAACCCGGGAGTTTTTGCTATTGCCGAGGCGTAAAAGTAAACAGAGTATGGCAGAGGTGAGGCGGATCACAGCATGATTATTACAGGTAAACTTGTGTGATTGTAGCCTAAAAAAAGACGAAATCGCAGTCTTGTAGTGGGAATATTCATGCGTATGATAGCGTCACTGGGAATGGCTTAAAAATACCCGATCACAACCCTTGCGATCCGTCGCCACAAACCAGGACATATTGTCATGCGTATTGAAGAAGATTTGAAATTAGGCTTTAAAGATGTGTTGATTCGTCCTAAGCGTTCGACGTTGAAAAGCCGTTCGGAAGTGGAGCTTGAGCGTAGTTTTAGCTTCAAGCATTCAGGATGGAAATGGTCGGGCGTACCGATTATCGCTGCTAATATGGATACAGTGGGCACCTTCCGCATGGCTGAAGTTCTGGCCTCCTTCGATATGTTGACGGCAGTGCACAAGCATTACACCGTTGAGCAGTGGGCCGCGTTTGTCCGTGATGCATCTGAAGATGTAATGCGTCACGTCATGGTTTCCACGGGCACCTCCCCGGCGGATTTCGACAAAATGAAGAAAATTCTGGCGCTCTCCCCGTCGCTGAAATTCATCTGTATTGATGTCGCCAACGGTTACTCGGAACATTTCGTTGCCTTCCTGCAAAAAGCGCGTGAAGCCTGCCCGGACAAAGTGATCTGCGCGGGTAACGTTGTGACGGGCGAAATGGTGGAAGAACTGATCCTTTCCGGCGCTGACATTGTAAAAGTAGGCATTGGTCCTGGTTCTGTTTGTACTACCCGAGTCAAAACCGGCGTGGGCTACCCACAACTGTCTGCGGTTATCGAATGCGCGGATGCCGCGCACGGGTTGGGCGGTCAGATCGTCAGTGATGGCGGTTGTGCTGTGCCTGGAGACGTGGCAAAAGCATTTGGCGGTGGAGCAGACTTCGTTATGTTGGGAGGAATGCTGGCCGGTCATGAAGAGTGTGAAGGTACTATCGTTGAAGAGAATGGCGCACGATTCATGCTGTTCTATGGCATGAGTTCTGAGTCGGCGATGAAACGTCACGTCGGCGGTGTGGCAGAATACCGTGCTGCCGAAGGTAAAACGGTCAAGTTACCGTTGCGTGGCCCGGTAGAAAATACCGTGCGTGATATCCATGGTGGCCTGCGTTCGGCTTGTACCTATGTAGGTGCTGAACGCCTGAAGGAACTGACCAAGCGCACCACTTTTATCCGTGTCGCTGAACAAGAAAACCGTACTTTCGGTAGCAATTGATTTTTTGCAACAACCGGATTTCGGTATGAGCAACAGCAGGGTGGCACGCGTTCATCCTGCTTTTTTACCTCTTCGTAAAAAAAGTCTGCATTACCCCATCACACTGCCTAACTGAAAAATAGGCAAATACATGGCAATCACCAGCCCACCGACCAATCCTCCGACGATCAGCATCATTATCGGTTCCAGCGTTTGAGCCAGCCCTTCTGCCAGTTGATAGGTTTGCTGTTCATTCCAATGGGCAAGGCGAGCCAGCAACGTGTCCAGCGCACCTGATTCTTCGCCTATCCGTATCAGTTGCTGACATAGGGGCGGAAAGAGGTGTTGTTTAGCCAAAGCCTGGTGCAGCGGAATACCTTGCGTGACCTGATGCTGTATTTCATTAATTGCCTGCCGGAAGCAGCGGTTGTTGATAGACAGGGCGGCAGCTTGCAGTCCGGTAATCAGGTTAAGTCCCGCCTGCTGGGTCATCGCCAATGTCTGAAATATTTGCGTCAGACAGCCACCGCAGATCAGTCGGGATATCAGCGGCACGGCCAATAATAATGTCTGTTCGCGAAACTGCCAGTGGGGCTGTGGATGGCAGCGTTTCATGTATATCACCACCGCAATAATTATTGCCGCCACACACCAGGGACCCTTTGCAATAAGCCAGTCTGAAAAAGCCATGAGTGCCAGGGTGAACCAGGGCAACGGGGCATCAAAAGAGTCGTAAATACGGGCAAACTCGGGTAATACCAGCGTCAGCATCAAGAGGCTAACCAGCAGGGCAATCACGCAAACAATCATGGGATAGCGTACGGCTTTCTTTACCGTTTTATGCAACTGCTGTTGCCGCTCTTGCAACAAGGCCAACTGTTGGCAGCAGTCATCCAGTTTCCCGGTAAGTTCCCCAATCTCAATGACCTGACGATAGATATTGGGAAATACCGTTGGATGCTCAGCAATCACCGTAGAGAAGGGGCGTCCTTGCGCGATCTGCTGGGTAACCTCTCGCAGAAGGCAGCGCCAACCTGGGCGATGGTGTTCGCTTGCCAGCAAGGTCAGCGCGTTCACCAGAGGCAGCCCGGCCTGTAGCAATGTGGCAAGTTGGCGGAATAACACAATCAAATCGTCGGTTCGCCAATAACTCGCGGTTAGGCGCTGGTTGAATCTCACTGACAGCGGTTGCAGGCCCTCCTGAAACAGGTGCTGAAAAACCGCATCTTTTGCGGTGGCGATCATCTCGCCGTCACGGATTTGCCCCTGCGTGTCCAGTGCCTGCCACCGATAAAGCCGCACCTTATTCAAGCTGGCTCCCGACCACGCGATAGACCTCTTCCAGAGAGGTAATACCTTGCTCGGCCAGCGCTAGTCCCGCTGTCAGCAGTGATTGCTGACCTTGTTGGCGTGCAATCGTATTAAGCTCTGTGCTGCTGGCTCCGGCGACCAAGGCTTGCTGAATCTCAGCATCTACAATGAGCATTTCATATAACCCGGTACGACCATAATAGCCTGAAAAGCAGTGGCTACAGCCGATGGCCTTCCATGGGCGAAAGGGGGCGGGCCAGAGTTGGGGATCAATCAGAATGAACTCTTCGGTCTGTTCACGACAGTGTTGGCAAAGCCGACGAACGAGTCGTTGTGCAATCACCAACCGTAGACATGAGGCAATCAGGTAACCGGCGATTCCCATCTGGTTCAAGCGGATCAGCGTCTCGGCTGTTGAATTGGTATGCAGGGTTGAAAGCACCAGATGTCCGGTCTGCGCGGCTTTAACGGCGATCTCGGCTGTTTCTGCATCCCGGATTTCTCCCACCATGATCACGTCAGGATCCTGGCGCAGTAACGCTCGCAGAACCCGTGCAAAACTGAGTTCGGCTTTGGTGTTTATTTGCGTCTGATTAATCCCTGGCACAGGAATTTCAACTGGATCCTCCACGCTACAGATATTGCGCTGAATACAGTTCAGATATTTCAGGCCGCTATAGAGCGTGATGGTTTTTCCGCTACCCGTAGGACCAGTGACCAGAATCAATCCCTGAGGACTGTCCAGCGCCTGCAAATAACGATTTACTGCGATTGCTGAAAAACCCAATTGCCCGATATCGAGACTCTGCTGAGTTGATTGCAGGATCCGCAGGACGATTTTCTCACCATAGGTAGTGGGAAGTGACGATATCCTCATGGAGTAACTCTGTTTTTCCAGTAATAGCGAGAGTTGACCATCCTGTGGCAGACGCCGCTCTGCCACATTCAGTTTCCCCATAATCTTCAAGCGTGCACTAACCCGGTTTGCCAGACCGGGAGGGGGTGGGGTCACTTCCTGCAATACACCATCAATACGCAGACGAACCCGATAACTGTGCTGGTAGGGTTCGAAATGGATATCTGATGCCCGGCGCTGTATCGCCAACTTCAGTGTCTGATTGATAAACTGCACGACAGGCGTTTCACTCTCCTCACTTAGCGAATCCATGGGTTCATGCGAAGCGTTATCTGCGCCCTGAGTGGGTAAGGATGACCTTGTGGAACGACTCGCTTCGAGAGCCTGTTCCAGTTGCGCAGTTGGCCAGCGTACAGTCACAATTTTCAAGCCACTGGCAAAACGCAGGGTCGAGAATAGCTCTTCTGGGAGTTCCACTGCCGACGCAACGGTCAGCGTGTTTTGGTCAGCGGACACTGCCAGCGCCTGATAACGCTGGCAAAGCAGTTGCAGCGATGGGGAAATTTGTTGAACTTCACCGTTTATGGCGCCCATTGACATCACTCCTCTTCGCCAAAGCGGAATACATCCTCGCAGGCGCTCACCATCTCTGCCGAGCCTGAACTGGCGCTGCATACGCGGCTCCAGATCAGACCGCCTGCGTTACTGTCTGCAATGGGCGTCATGGTGACAGTCAGGCCGTTCAATGCCTGCTGTCCAAGCAGAATAATGACACCGTTGGTAACCTGAATATCGCTGACGTAGCGGGTGGATTTCGTCTCGGGAATATTTTGGCTGCCGCCATTACAACCGCCCAGATCACCCTGATCGATTGCACAAAGTTCTACAGCCGTTTTGTAGGGCATCATGGCCTGAAGCATGTCAGTCATTGCCGCTTTCTGGATATAACTCTGATAAGCGGGAATGCCAATGGCGCTGAGGATGGCAATGATGGCAATCACCACCATTAGCTCAATTAAGGTAAATCCTGATTGTCTGTGCATTCCTTTCTCTCTGGCAAAATGGATGTGGCAGAAAAATAAGGAAGATGGCCGGGCGTCGCCAGCAGCAAATACCGTCGTGTCGGCAAGGCTCGGGAATAAAATAATGGGTGACTGCGTATTGCACAGGCGTTGTGCGCAGCTACGCAACTTTAACGGGGGGAAGAGAAGAAACCAGGAAAATGCAAGATCAGGAAACTGCCCCCTAAACATTGTTCAAGGGGCGGGAACGGACTACTTAAAGCGCATCGATAAATCCATTGCGCGAATATGTTTGGTCAAAGCGCCGACAGAAATGTAGTCAACGCCTGTTTCAGCAAATTCACGCAATGTTTTTTCTGTGACGTTGCCAGACACTTCGAGTTTGGCACGGCCTTGGGTGAGCGCTACAGCAGCGCGCATCATCTCGACGCTGAAATTATCGAGCATAATGATGTCAGCCGAGGCATCGAGCGCCTGTTGCAATTCATCCAATGTCTCAACTTCGACTTCAACAGGCACATCAGCACGCAACCAGAACGCTTTCTCTACCGCCTGTTTGATCGATCCCGACGCGATAATGTGATTTTCTTTAATCAGGAAAGCGTCTGCCAAGCCAAGGCGATGGTTGCTGCCTCCGCCGCAAAGTACGGCATACTTGAGTGCGGTACGCAGGCCAGGCAGGGTTTTACGTGTATCCAGCAGGCGCGTTTTAGTCCCTTCAAGCAACGCGACATAGTGACTGACTTCAGTGGCTACGCCAGAAAGGGTCTGCACGAAATTCAGGGCGGTGCGCTCCCCGGTCAGCAAAACGCGAGCGGAACCGGCAAGTTCGCACAGCGTCTGGTTGGCAACCACAGGATCGCCGTCTTTAACATGCCACTTGACCGTAACCTTATTGCCCAACTGAATGAAGACTTCATTCATCCAGCGTTCGCCACAAAAAATACCGTCTTCGCGGGTAATCACGGTTGCGCTGGCCTGTTTATCAGCAGGCAGCAGTTGCGCGGTCAGGTCACGTTCGGCGTCAACTTCACCGCCGAGATCTTCCCGTAATGCCTGGGCAACAATAAAGGGGATATCATTCTGGATACGTTCAAGTAACTCAATGCGACGGGTGTCCGCACTGTAGCTGCGTGTCGGCATGGCAAACTCCGAAAGGACGGATAATATGTGAGTCCAAACATGCTACCCTGTTGGCGTCATAAGTACCACCGGAGCACGAAAAAGAGGTAAGTCATGCAGTTAGAGAATGGCTGGATTATGGGTGTAAGAAGGGTGGAGTCACCCCATTGCGATCTTCGCCCAGAGGATGAGTCCCCCTCATTGCTGGTGGTGCATAATATCAGCCTGCCACCGGGCGAATTTGGTGGCCCCTATATTGATCAATTATTTACCGGTACGTTGGATCCCGAAGATCACCCTTTCTTTGCCGAGATCTGCCATTTGCGCGTTGCCGCCCATTGCCTGATTCGTCGGGACGGTGAAATTGTGCAATACGTACCTTTTGATAAGCGGGCGTGGCATGCTGGCGTATCCCAATGGAAGGGACGTGAACGCTGTAATGACTTCTCTATTGGCATCGAGTTGGAAGGAACTGACATATTACCCTTTACCGATGTTCAGTATCGGAGCTTGATCGATATCAGTGAGTTGTTAATTGGCTACTATCCTATTACTTTAGAGAACATTACTGGCCATAGCGATATTGCGCCGGGACGTAAAACTGACCCTGGTCCGGCATTTGATTGGCCGCGCTACCGCCTTTCATTGATTGAACGCAGACCGTAGGAATATTTTGGCTGCTTACCGATGGATCCTGTTTAACCGCTCAGATGGCGACTAAGAAAAGGGAGTGTAAAAGACAATGACGCTGTTTACGTTATTGCTGGTTTTAGCCTGGGAACGCCTGTTCAAGCTAGGAGATCACTGGCAACTGGATCACCGTTTTGAAGTGGTATTCAGTCGGGGGCATAGCGCCTCGTTCTCCCGCACGCTGCTGATGACAGTGGTTTGGATGGCCATTGTCTGGGGGGTGTTGTGGGTCGTACACGGCCTGTTTTTCGGCGTTTTGCAGTTATTGATGTGGGTCGTTATCTGCTTGCTCTGCGTTGGTGCGGGCAGCATACGTCGACATTACCGCGCCTATCTCAAGGCGGCGCGGCAGGGCGATCGCCAGGCCAGCGATCAATTATCGGAAGAGCTGGCACTCATCCATGGTTTGCCGGTGGAATGCACCGAAGAGCAACGGCTGCGTGAGTTGCAGAACGCATTGCTGTGGATTAACTTTCGTTACTATCTGGCCCCGCTGTTCTGGTTCGTCGTCTGTGGATTTTACGGTCCGATCGCGTTGGCGGGTTACGCGTTTCTGCGCGCTTACCAAACCTGGCTGGCGAGGCATGCAACGCCCCTGATTCGCTCGCAGTCTGGAATCGACGCCATTTTGCATCTGCTGGATTGGATTCCGGTTCGGCTGGTGGGTGTGGCCTATGCGCTAATTGGTCACGGCGAGCGCGCACTTCCTGCCTGGTTTGCCTCCTTGGCCGATCGCCATACGCCGCAATATCAGGTGCTGACACGTCTGGCACAGTTCTCATTATCGCGGGAGCCGCATCTCGACGCAGTACAAACGCCGCGTGCTGCGGTCGCGCTGGCCAAAAAAGTGACCATGATTATTCTGGTGGTGGTGGCGATCCTCACCATCTATGGTACGCTGATTTAACTACCGAATCAGTCTTGGTGGATGCAACTGAAAAGAGCCGGGTTCCCATGGGAATGACGGCTCTTTTTTTGTTTACGGTTTGCTGATTTCAGAATGTTTTACAGTGCATCAATAGGTGCTTCACTCAATACAGCACGACTCTCCATCGACTACTCTCCATGATTGATAAGAATTGCTTTGAGAAGAAAGCATTGCTGCATTGAAAGGGAGTAAGAATTATTTGTTTGATTTTAAAAGAATAAACCCGGATTTTAGTCCGGGTTTAGATAAGTTATCATCGATAGGTAAATGATTTTTCGCGCAAAACTGTCCGTTTATGCGGTTTTTTTATGGGTAAACATATAACCAATACCCAATATCACGATCCAGACGGGGATCAGTAGCACAGAAATCTGGATACCGGGTGTCAGATACATGATGACCAGAATACCCGCCATGAATGACAGGCACAAATAGTTGCTGAAAGGATACCAGAACGCTTTGAATTTGGGTTCGATACCCTCACGGCGTTTTGCTGCACGGAAACGCAGATGGGCCAAACTGATCATCGCCCAGTTAATCACCAGCGCAGATACCACCAAAGCCATCAGCAGTTCAAAGGCCTTGCCTGGCATCACATAGTTGATCACCACACAAAGTGCTGTTGCCAGAGCGGAAAACGCGATGGCAACCATAGGGACACCGCGACGATCTACTTTCAGCAACGCTTTTGGGCCGTTGCCTTGTTTTGCCAGTCCAAACAACATGCGGCTGTTGCAGTAAACGCAACTGTTATAGACAGACAGCGCTGCCGTCAATACCACGATATTGAGGATGGTGGCGACGAGATTACTGTCCAGCGCATGGAAAATCAGCACGAATGGGCTTCCGCCCTCAACAACTTTGCCCCACGGGTAGAGTGACAGCAGAATTGCCAGTGAACCAATGTAGAAAATCAGGATACGGTAGATGACCTGATTGGTGGCTTTAGGGATGCTGTACTCTGGATTATCGGCTTCTGCCGCCGTGATGCCGACCAGTTCGAGGCCGCCGAAGGAGAACATGATAACCGCCATCGCCATGACCAGGCCGGTGATTCCGTTCGGGAAGAAGCCACCCTGCGCCCAAAGGTTGGTGACTGACGCTTCAGGGCCACCTTGTCCACTGGCCAGTAACCACGCACCGAATACGATCATGCCGATGATGGCGACGACTTTAATGATGGCAAACCAGAATTCCATCTCACCATAAACTCTGACGTTTGCCATGTTTATGGCATTAATGGCGACGAAGAAAATGGCTGCCGAGACCCAGGTTGGGATATCTGGCCACCAGTATTGAACGTAAATTCCCACGGCCGTCAATTCCGCCATGGCAACCAGCACATACAGCACCCAATAGTTCCAACCAGAAGCAAAGCCGGCAAAGTCACCCCAGTATTTATAGGCAAAATGGCTGAACGACCCGGCTACCGGTTCCTCAACGACCATTTCACCCAACTGGCGCATAATGAGAAATGCGATAAAACCACCGATTGCGTAACCTAACAGAACGGACGGTCCTGCCATTTTTATCGTCTGCGCAATCCCGAGAAAAAGCCCGGTTCCTATCGCGCCACCGAGGGCGATAAGCTGAATATGGCGGTTCTTTAGCCCGCGCTTTAGCTCCGCACTTTTTGTTTGACCATCCATTTACTGATCCTCTGTCGTGGAGCAAAACACCTTGATTGCTGACAAAATAGCCAGATGTAAGGTGATAATTACAGGATTTGTATTAGTTTCTTTACGGTTTTAGTTTGGCGAAATAAGCGTGCCTGCTACCGCTGCGGCCAGAATAGTGTTAAGCGGGGAAGTTTGCACCTTGTTTATGAAAGGAATTGCTTAACAAGTAAGCAATTAATGCGGTTATCGGGAAAAATGTGATCAGACTGGAAAGCCGCAGGAAAAGACAAGCGGCAAACATTTTGATCCTTCCCATAAAATCTGTGCAATTCCCCAAAGGTCTGACCTGTTGGCAAGCGATCTGTAAATAAGTCTTTTGACGATTATTCAATCTGTGTGAATACAAAACTTATTAATATGAATTGTTATTCATTTATTCATTAAGTTGATCGCTTCAGCCTGTCTTTTTATACGTTTCAATAAAGTTAAAACCTGAACCTGTCATGAAATGGTAATACCAACGTACGGTTATCACCTTGCAATAAAGGCACTGTGCATTTGTTAAAATGTGCGGGGTTTAATGATTTACGTCATGGCTGATATGGACAGAAGGTGAATACTTTGTTACTTTACCGTCACGTTTTTGAAATTGGTATTACCAATTGACTCCGGGCTAATCGCAGAGAAGACTTTCATGGCCTACAGCAAAATCCGTCAGCCAAAATTATCAGATGTGATTGAGCAGCAACTGGAGTATCTGATCCTTGAAGGCACCTTGCGTCCAGGTGAAAAATTACCCCCGGAGCGTGAGTTGGCGAAACAGTTCGATGTTTCGCGACCTTCTCTGAGAGAGGCTATCCAGCGTCTGGAGGCTAAAGGGCTGCTCCTGCGCCGTCAGGGGGGAGGCACTTTTGTTCAGAACAACCTGTGGCAGAGTTTCAGCGATCCCTTGGCAGAGCTCCTGGCCGATCATCCCGAATCACAATTCGACTTGTTAGAAACCCGCCATGCCCTTGAAGGCATCGCTGCCTATTATGCCGCGTTACGGGGCACAGACGAAGATTTGGCACGCATACGCGATTGTCACCTGGTGATTCAAACAGCCCAGGACAGCGGTGATTTGGATGCCGAAGCCGATGCGGTCATGCAGTATCAGATAGCGGTCACAGAAGCAGCGCACAATGTGGTGTTGTTACACCTCTTACGCTGCATGGGACCTATGCTTGAACAAAACGTGAAACAGAATTTTGAATTGCTCTACTCGCGCCGTGAAATGTTGGCAAAAGTGAGCGACCATCGCGCCGGGATTTTTGAGGCGATTGTGGCACGCGAGCCGGAAAAAGCCCGCGAAGCCTCACACCGTCACTTGGCGTTTATTGAGGAAATTTTGCTGGACCTCAGTAGGGAACACAGCCGTCGCGAACGTTCGCTGCGGCGTCTCCAGCAACGCAAGGATTAAAAACGGATCACGGAGCCAGGGCTCTGGGCTTTCGTTTTAAGCTCTACTTTTACGAGCTGAATAGCGGCAACTAAACTGACGGGCCTGTCTTCGTGTGCTTTGTTCCTGGGGCGTTACCGGGCAGAACACAGGAAGACAGGCTCCAATAAATTAACTTATTAGAGAAGATAAGGAATACCACCATGTCAGATCGTTTAAATAATGACGTGGATCCGATCGAAACCCGCGACTGGCTGCAGGCGATCGAATCGGTCATCCGTGAAGAGGGTGTTGAGCGCGCTCAGTTCCTGATTGATCAGGTTCTTGGCGAAGCCCGCAAAGGTGGCGTCAGTGTTGCAGCAGGTGCAGCAGCACGTAACTACGTTAACACCATCGCAGTGGAAGACGAGCCGGAGTACCCGGGCAACCTGGATCTGGAGCGTCGCATTCGTTCGGTTATCCGCTGGAATGCCGTGATGACCGTGCTGCGCGCGTCTAAAAAAGATCTGGATCTGGGTGGCCACATGGCATCTTTCCAATCTTCCGCGACGTTCTATGAAGTGTGTTTCAACCACTTCTTCCGTGCGCGCAATGATAAAGACGGTGGCGATCTGGTTTACTTCCAGGGTCATATCTCTCCGGGCGTGTATGCCCGTGCTTTCCTTGAAGGTCGTTTGACCGAAGACCAGATGAATAACTTCCGTCAGGAAGTTCACGGTAAAGGTCTGTCGTCTTATCCGCACCCGAAATTGATGCCTGAATTCTGGCAGTTCCCGACCGTTTCCATGGGTCTGGGCCCGATCAGCGCCATCTATCAGGCTAAGTTCCTGAAATACCTGGAACACCGTGGTCTGAAAGATACCTCAGCACAGACCGTTTACGCGTTCCTGGGTGATGGTGAAATGGATGAGCCAGAATCCAAAGGGGCGATCACCATCGCTACCCGTGAGAAGCTGGACAACCTGGTCTTCGTCATCAACTGTAACCTGCAACGTCTGGATGGCCCGGTCACCGGTAACGGCAAGATCATCAACGAACTGGAAGGCATCTTCAGCGGCGCCGGTTGGAATGTGATTAAGGTGATCTGGGGCAGTCGTTGGGATGAACTGCTGCGTAAAGACACCAGCGGTAAACTGATCCAACTGATGAATGAAACCGTCGACGGTGACTATCAGACGTTCAAATCGAAAAATGGCGCGTATGTTCGTGAGCACTTCTTCGGTAAATTCCCAGAAACCGCTGCACTGGTCAAAGACCTCAGCGACGATGACATCTGGGCATTGAACCGTGGCGGTCACGATCCGAAGAAAGTCTTTGCTGCACTGAAAAAAGCGCAGGACACCAAAGGCCAGCCAACCGTTATCCTGGCGCACACCATCAAGGGTTACGGCATGGGTGTCACCGCGGAAGGCATGAACATTGCCCACCAGGTGAAGAAAATGAACATGGACGGCGTGCGTTACTTCCGCGATCGTTTCAATGTTCCAGTCGCTGATGACGCGGTTGAAAAACTGCCGTACATCACCTTCGAAGAAGGTTCCGAAGAGCACAAATACCTGCATGAACGCCGCAAAGCGCTCAAAGGTTATCTGCCGACCCGCCTGAAGTCTTTCACTCAGGAACTGGAACTGCCAAAACTGGAAGATTTCTCCCAGTTGCTGGAAGAACAGAAGAAAGAAATTTCCACCACTATCGCTTTCGTGCGTGTGCTGAACGTCATGCTGAAGAATGAGTCGATCAAGGATCGCCTGGTTCCAATCATTGCTGACGAAGCGCGTACTTTCGGTATGGAAGGTCTTTTCCGTCAAATTGGTATCTACAGCCCGAACGGCCAGCAATATACGCCGCAGGACCGTGAGCAGGTTGCTTACTACAAAGAAGACGAAAAAGGTCAGATTCTGCAAGAAGGGATCAACGAACTGGGTGCCGCCTCTTCCTGGCTGGCCGCAGCGACCTCTTATAGCACCAACGATTTGCCAATGATTCCGTTCTACATCTACTACTCGATGTTCGGTTTCCAACGTATTGGCGATTTGTGCTGGGCAGCGGGCGACCAACAGGCGCGTGGCTTCCTGATCGGCGGCACGTCCGGTCGTACCACCCTGAACGGTGAAGGTCTGCAGCATGAAGATGGTCACAGCCATATCCAGTCACTGACCATTCCAAACTGTATTTCTTACGATCCAGCCTATGCCTATGAAGTTGCTGTCATTATGCATGATGGTCTGGAGCGTATGTACGGCAAGGCGCAGGAAAATATCTACTACTACCTGACCACACTGAACGAAAACTACCATATGCCAGCCATGCCGGAAGGCGCTGAAGAAGGTATCCGCAAAGGTATTTACAAGCTGGAAACCATCGAAGGCAGCAAAGGTAAGGTTCAACTGCTGGGCTCGGGTTCTATCCTGCGCCACGTCCGTGAAGCGGCTGAAATCCTGGCGAAGGATTACGGTGTCGGTTCTGACGTTTACAGTGTGACCTCGTTCACCGAACTGGCGCGTGATGGCCAGGACTGCGAGCGCTGGAACATGTTGCACCCAAGCGAAGAGCCACGCGTACCGTACGTCGCGCAAGTGATGAACGACGCACCGGCAGTCGCGTCTACCGACTACATGAAGTTGTTCGCTGAGCAAATCCGTAACTTCATCCCGGCGAGCGATTTCCGTGTTCTGGGTACTGACGGTTTTGGTCGTTCAGACAGCCGTGAGAACCTGCGTCATCACTTCGAAGTTGATTCTTCTTATGTAGTGGTTGCGGCACTGGGTGAACTGGCTAAACGCGGTGAGATCGAGACTAAAGTAGTTGCAGAAGCAATTACCAAGTTCGGCATCGATGCTGACAAAGTTAACCCGCGTCTGGCTTAAGAGGGACAAAATAAAATGGCTAACGAAATCAACGTACCGGACATCGGTGCAGATGAAGTGGAAGTCACCGAAATTTTGGTGAAAGTGGGCGACAAAGTTGATGTTGAACAGTCGCTGATCACCGTTGAAGGTGACAAGGCTTCCATGGAAGTTCCCTCCCCACAAGCGGGTGTGGTGAAAGAGATCAAAGTGTCTGTCGGCGACAAAGTTGAGACCGGCAAACTGATCATGGTATTCGAATCCGCCGACGCTGCACCCGCCAAGGCTGAAGAGAAACCGGCTGAGAAGAAAGCGGAAGAGAAAACTGCCGCAGCCTCAAGCGAAAGCAAAGAAGTCAACGTGCCGGATATCGGCGGTGACGAAGTCGAAGTGACCGAAGTGATGGTGAAAGTCGGCGACAAAGTTGAAGCGGAACAGCCCCTGATCACCGTTGAAGGCGACAAAGCCTCAATGGAAGTTCCGGCACCGTTTGCAGGCACCGTGAAAGAGATCAAAATCAGTTCTGGCGACAAAGTCAGCACCGGCTCCCTGATCATGGTGTTTGAAGTTGCCGGTTCAGGTTCTTCTGCACCAGCAAAAGAAGAGAGCAAATCTGAAGCCGCCGCTCCGGCTGCCCAGGGTGGTTCTGCCAGCAAAGAAGTCAACGTGCCGGATATCGGCGGTGATGAAGTCGAAGTGACCGACGTGATGGTGAAAGTCGGTGACAAAGTCGCTGCTGAGCAATCACTGATCACCGTTGAAGGCGACAAAGCCTCGATGGAAGTTCCGGCTCCGTTTGCGGGTACCGTGAAAGAGATCAAAATCAGTACTGGCGACAAAGTCAGCACCGGTTCCCTGATCATGGTGTTCGAAGTGGAAGGCGCTGCGCCTGCCCCGGCGAAGAAAGAAGAGTCCGCGGCGCCAGCCAAAGCTGAGCAAAAAGCGGCTGCTCCTGCTACTGCCAAGGCAGAAAGCAAAGGCGAGTTCGCTGAGAACGATGCCTATGTGCATGCGACTCCGGTCATCCGCCGTCTGGCGCGTGAGTTCGGTGTAAACCTGGCGAAAGTGAAGGGCACCGGTCGTAAAGGCCGTATCCTGCGCGAAGACGTTCAGGCTTACGTGAAAGACGCGGTTAAGCGTGCTGAAGCGCCTGCTGCTGCTGCCACCGGTGGTGGTTTGCCGGGCATGCTGCCCTGGCCGAAAGTTGATTTCAGCAAGTTTGGTGAGATCGAAGAAGTCGAACTGGGCCGCATCCAGAAAATCTCTGGCGCCAACCTGAGTCGTAACTGGGTGATGATCCCGCACGTTACGCAGTTTGATGAAACAGATATCACGGATGTCGAAGCTTTCCGTAAGCAGCAGAATGCTGAAGCAGAGAAGAGAAAATCGGATGTGAAAATCACGCCGCTGGTCTTCCTGATGAAAGCTGCTGCCAAGGCGCTCGAAGAGTTCCCACGCTTCAACAGCTCAATCTCTGAAGATGGTCAGAAACTGACCCTGAAGAAATACATCAATATCGGTGTGGCAGTTGATACGCCGAACGGCTTGGTTGTTCCGGTGTTCCGCGATGTAAACAAGAAAGGTATCGTTGAGCTTTCCCGTGAGCTGGCTGTGATCTCCAAGAAAGCGCGCGACGGCAAACTGACGGCGTCTGACATGCAGGGCGGCTGTTTCACCATTTCCAGCCTCGGTGGTATCGGCGGTACGGCGTTTACGCCAATCGTCAATGCGCCGGAAGTGGCCATTCTGGGCGTGTCCAAATCGTCCATGAAGCCAGTCTGGAACGGTAAAGAGTTTGCCCCACGTCTGATGCTGCCTCTGTCACTCTCCTTCGACCATCGTGTTATTGATGGTGCGGCGGGTGCACGTTTCGCGGCCTATATTGGCACAGTGATGTCTGATATCCGTCGTCTGGTGATGTAATCGCCAAGGCCGGCCCATGTGGCCGGCTTTGTTGTAACCGTAACAGCGTTGCAACAGAACAGGCGATGAGCCGGATGCGGTATTACTGATATTTACACCGACCTTGTTGTACTTGTTACATGAGTCGACAAGGTTGTTGAGACACTCGTCACCCGAACATGCTTTTCAGAATATTAACAATTCTGTAAACTGCTCGCGGTGTAAGCGTCCCGGTGGAAAAAGGGCGTTGTCAATTTTAGAGCTACAAAAATGACGTCTGACCCGCCGGACAAACAAATATGAGGTCATGATGAGTACTGAAATTAAAACTCAGGTCGTGGTACTTGGGGCAGGCCCGGCAGGTTACTCTGCCGCCTTTCGTTGCGCTGATTTAGGTCTTGAAACCGTTCTGGTTGAGCGTTTCTCCACGTTGGGCGGGGTTTGCCTGAATGTGGGTTGTATCCCTTCCAAAGCTCTGCTGCACGTGGCGAAAGTTATCTCTGAAGCCAAAGCACTGGAAGAACATGGCATCATCTTTGGTGAGCCAAAAACAGACATTGACAAAGTCCGTCTCTGGAAAGAAAAAGTCATCAACCAGTTGACCGGTGGTCTGGCTGGCATGGCAAAAGGCCGCAAAGTGAAAGTGGTGACTGGCCAGGGTAAATTTACCGGTGCCAATACTCTGGAAGTGACCGGTGAAAACGGGACGACTATTGTTAACTTCGACAATGCCATCATCGCAGCGGGCTCCCGTCCGATCCAATTGCCATTTATTCCTCATGATGACCCGCGTGTATGGGACTCTACCGATGCACTGGAGCTGAAAACCGTTCCGGAACGTATGCTGGTTATGGGTGGCGGTATTATCGGTCTGGAAATGGGTACCGTTTATCACGCGCTGGGCTCCAAGATTGACGTGGTCGAAATGTTTGACCAGGTTATCCCGGCTGCCGACAAAGACGTGGTAAAAGTGTTCACCAAGCGTATCAGCAAGCAATTCAACCTGATGCTGGAAACCAAAGTGACCGCAGTAGAAGCCAAAGAAGATGGCATCTATGTGACCATGGAAGGTAAAAAGGCCCCGGCTGAACCGCAACGTTACGATGCCGTGCTGGTGGCAATTGGCCGTGTGCCAAATGGCAAACTGCTGGATGCCGGTCAGGCTGGCGTTGAAGTTGATGACCGTGGTTTCATCCACGTCGACAAACAAATGCGCTCCAACGTACCGCACATCTACGCGATCGGCGATATCGTCGGTCAGCCAATGCTGGCGCACAAAGGTGTTCATGAAGGTCACGTCGCGGCAGAAGTTATCTCTGGCAAGAAACACTACTTTGACCCGAAAGTGATCCCATCTATCGCGTACACCGAACCAGAAGTTGCCTGGGTTGGTCTGACTGAAAAAGAAGCGAAAGAAAAAGGTATCAGCTATGAAACTGCCACCTTCCCGTGGGCAGCGTCTGGCCGTGCTATCGCTTCCGATTGTGCAGACGGCATGACCAAACTGATTTTCGACAAAGAGTCTCACCGTGTCATCGGTGGTGCGATTGTCGGGACTAACGGCGGCGAGCTGTTGGGCGAGATCGGTCTGGCTATCGAGATGGGTTGTGACGCAGAAGATATCGCGCTGACTATCCACGCTCACCCAACGCTGCATGAATCCGTGGGTCTGGCTGCCGAGATTTATGAAGGTAGCATCACCGACCTGCCGAACGCGAAAGCCAAGAAAAAGTAATTCTTTGCTCCGGGTTCAAGACAAGCGGCTCCTATTCAGGGGCCGTTTTTTATTGGTTCCTATTCTCCTCTTAACCCATTGTAACCGCATGGATATTGTGATGTGCTACGGGGAGTTTGCTTTCAGGCAGGCGATCCGGCTGGGTTCAACGATTCAGCAAAGATTTAATGTTGCTTTTATGTGAACGAATTAACAACCAATTCAAATCCTGATATGCTGGCTGAGCGGAACCGGGCACTGTACCTTACAGTCCAGGACATCGACAGCAGTGACCCGGTAAGATCAAATACGTCGAAACCTCTGTGCATTGCAGATTTTTCAACCCGTTTGATGCATGGATAACCAGGCACAATAAATGACAATGAGAGCGAGGAGAAAGTCGTGCTAGAAGAATACCGTAAGCACGTGGCCGAGCGTGCTGCAGAGGGCATCGTCCCCAAGCCATTAGATGCAATTCAGATGGCGGCGCTGGTTGAATCATTAAAGAATCCGCCTGCGGGCGAAGAAGAATTCCTGTTAGACCTGCTGATTAATCGCGTACCCCCTGGTGTTGACGAAGCGGCATACGTTAAAGCAGGTTTCCTGGCAGCCATTGCCAAGGACGAAGCCCATTCCCCATTGATTACCCCAGAGAAAGCCATTGAACTGTTAGGCACCATGCAAGGTGGCTATAACATTCATCCTTTGATTGATGCATTGGACAGCGAAAAGCTGGCACCGATCGCCGCCAAAGCGCTTTCCCATACCCTGTTGATGTTTGACAACTTCTACGACGTGGAAGAGAAAGCAAAAGCGGGTAACCCTCACGCGAAACAGATTTTACAGTCCTGGGCAGATGCCGATTGGTATTTGTCCCGCCCGAAACTGGCTGAGAAAATCACTGTAACGGTGTTCAAGGTCACCGGCGAAACCAACACTGACGATCTCTCCCCAGCCCCTGATGCCTGGTCACGCCCGGATATTCCTCTGCATGCCCTGGCGATGCTCAAGAATGCCCGTGAAGGGATCAATCCGGATCAGCCGGGTAGCGTGGGTCCGATCAAACAGATCGATGAACTGAATAAAAAAGGTTTCCCACTGGCCTATGTCGGCGACGTGGTCGGAACCGGTTCTTCACGTAAATCTGCCACCAACTCCGTGCTGTGGTTCATGGGGGATGATATCCCTTATGTGCCGAACAAGCGTGGCGGTGGCGTGGTGCTGGGCAGCAAAATTGCTCCAATCTTCTTTAACACCATGGAAGATGCTGGCGCGCTGCCGATCGAAGTGGATGTGTCCGAACTGAATATGGGTGACGTCATTGACATCTATCCGTACAAAGGTGAGGTGCGCAACCATTATACCGGCGCTCTGCTGGCGTCGTTTGAACTGAAAACAGACGTCCTGCTGGATGAGGTTCGCGCAGGCGGCCGTATCCCGTTAATCATTGGCCGCGGTTTAACCACCAAGGCGCGCGAGGCACTGAATCTGCCGCAAAGCGAAGTCTTCCGCATTGCCAAGCCGGTTGCTGCCAGCAATAAAGGTTTCTCGCTGGCGCAGAAGATGGTCGGTCGCGCCTGTGGCGTTGCCGGTGTGCGCCCGAATGAATATTGCGAACCCAAGATGACCTCTGTGGGGTCCCAGGACACCACCGGGCCAATGACCCGTGACGAACTGAAAGATTTGGCGTGTCTGGGCTTCTCCGCCGATCTGGTGATGCAATCCTTCTGTCATACCGCCGCTTACCCGAAACCGGTGGATGTGACGACTCACCATACGCTGCCAGACTTTATTATGAACCGTGGCGGTGTTTCCCTGCGTCCAGGCGATGGCATCATCCACTCCTGGCTGAACCGTATGCTGTTGCCTGATACCGTGGGCACCGGTGGCGATTCCCATACCCGTTTCCCGATCGGCATTTCCTTCCCGGCGGGGTCCGGACTGGTGGCCTTTGCTGCCGCCACTGGCGTGATGCCGCTGGACATGCCTGAATCTGTGCTGGTGCGCTTCAAAGGCAAAATGCAGCCTGGCATTACTTTGCGCGATCTGGTGCACGCCATTCCTTACTATGCGATTCAACAGGGTCTGCTGACCGTAGAGAAGAAAGGCAAGACGAATATCTTTTCTGGCCGCATTCTGGAAATCGAAGGTTTGCCAGAGCTTAAAGTTGAACAGGCCTTTGAATTGGCCGACGCCTCCGCAGAACGTTCCGCAGCAGGCTGTACGATCAAGTTGGATCAGGCACCGATTATCGAGTACCTCAGCTCCAATATCGTACTGCTGAAGTGGATGATCGCTGAAGGTTATGGCAATCGTCGCACGCTGGAACGCCGCATTAAAGGTATGGAGAGCTGGCTGGCAGATCCTAAGTTGCTCGAAGCCGATGCCGATGCGGAATACGCTGCGGTGATCGAAATCGATCTGGCCGAGATCAATCAACCGATTCTCTGCGCGCCAAACGATCCTGATGACGCACGCCTGCTGTCTGATGTAGCCAATAGCAAAATCGATGAAGTCTTTATCGGTTCTTGCATGACCAACATCGGTCACTTCCGTGCCGCCGGTAAACTGCTGGATCAGCACAAAGGCCAGTTGCCAACCCGCCTGTGGGTTGCACCGCCAACCAAGATGGATGCCGCACAACTGACTGAAGAGGGTTATTACAGCGTCTTTGGTAAAAGTGGGGCACGTATCGAGATACCGGGCTGTTCGCTGTGCATGGGCAACCAGGCACGGGTGGCAGACGGGGCAACCGTGGTCTCAACGTCCACGCGTAACTTCCCGAACCGCTTGGGTACCGGTGCAAATGTCTATCTGGCTTCTGCTGAACTGGCGGCCATTGCGTCCCTGCTGGGCCGTTTGCCGACGCCGGAAGAGTATCTGGGCTATATGGAGCAGGTTGATAAGACGGCGTCAGACACTTATCGCTATCTGAACTTCGACAAGCTGAATGAATACACGGAAAAAGCTGACGGCGTGATCTTCCAAACCGCGGTGTAAAACGTTATTGTTCGTGACAGTGTGTGGGAGGCTCCGGCCTCCCTTTTTTATTGGCTTTTTTTAACCATAACTGCGAGCGATCGCGTAGTCCGCGTGTCGGGAATGTTTACACTAAGAGAAAACAGCGGAGACGACATTATGGACTATGAATTTTTACGGGACGTAACCGGGCAAGTTCAGGTCAGATTTTCGATGGGACATGAAGTTGTCGGTCATTGGTTCAATGAGGAAGTCAAAGGCGATATGCACTTGCTGGCTAAAGTTGAAGCCGCGGCAGCAGACGTCAAAGGCAGCGAGCGCCACTGGCAACTGGAAGGCCATGAATACACGCTATGGCTGGACGGGGAAGAGGTGATGATCCGCGCCAACCTGCTGGAGTTTGAGGGCGATGAGATTGAAGAGGGCATGGCTTACTACGACGAAGAGAGCCTGTCATTGTGCGGTGTGGAGGACTTCTTGCAGGTAATTCAAAAATATCGCGAGTTTGCCGCTGGTTGCTGACAGGAGGACTGATTTCCCTCGATCTGCCTATCACTGCATTTGCGATCATGAATTGAGGTGTCAGACTTCGCAGAGACATCTATTCCGTGCGGTAGATTTGAGCCTGATCCTGACCAGATAAACCATAACGCCCTTCTGGTTGGCGAAGGGCGTCAGGCAGCTATATGGTCAACTATATGGGCAGATAGGGGCCGAATTACACCGTCGGGATGTTCCTGCCGTAGTAAATCTCTTGCATCTCTTTATACAGCAGAGTGGTTATCTCTTTGCGTTCGCCAACGCTCAACTCTTCCGGTTGCGCGTTGAATAGATAGTGGTTCAAATCAAAATCTTTCAACAGCATTTTGGTATGAAAGATATTTTCCTGATAAACGTTAACATCCATCATGTGGTACAGCGATCTCATGTCATCAGACATAAAATTCTGTATCGAATTAATCTCGTGGTCGATGTAATGCTTCACACCCTGTACATCACGGGTAAAACCACGGACGCGATAGTCCATGGTAACAATGTCTGATTCCAACTGGTGGATGAGGTAATTCAGCGCTTTCAGTGGCGAGATCACCCCACAGGTTGATACCTCGATATCGGCACGGAAAGTACACAATCCACCCTGCGGATGGCTTTCCGGATAGGTATGAACGCAGATGTGACTTTTATCCAGATGGGCGACCACGGAGTGGGGCAGGGGTCCCGGATGTTCTGAGGTGTCGACATCATTCGGGTCCATCGGCTCTTCACTCACCAGGATGGTTACGCTGGCACCCTGGGGATCGTAATCCTGTCGCGCAACGTTGAGAATGTTCGCACCAATGATCGAACAGGTTTCTGTCAGGATCTCGGTCAGGCGATTGGCATTGTATTGTTCGTCAATGTAGGCGATATAGCCGTCGCGGTCGTCTGCTGTCTTGGCATAACAGATATCGTAGATACAAAAACTCAGGCTTTTGGTCAGATTATTGAAGCCGTGCAGTTTTAGCTTATGCAATTTGGTTCACCCCCTTATGGACGCAGTTCGCAAGGTTATGCAGAAAGTGCATTCAACAAATATTGTGGCAATGCAAAACTGGCAACATGAATTGCCGGGTTGTAGTAATGACATTGTAGACCCGCTGCATGAAAGCGTTGTTGCAATGTCGCAACGTCGTGTTGGCGCAGCACCGGACTGTTTGTCGCCCAGGCGAAAGTCATAATGCCGCCGTAATACGTCGGGATCGCCGCCTGATAGAAACTGACGTCAGAAAAGTAGTGGCTCAGTTTTTTATGACTGTTTACCGCTTCATCCTGCTGCAAGAAACAGACGCCATTCTGCGCGACGAAAATACCGCCTTCATTCAGGCAACGCTGGCAGCCCTGATAAAAATCTGAGGTAAACAGGCTCTCGCCAGGCCCAATCGGATCGGTGCAATCAGAGATGATCACATCAAATTTTTCGCTGGTCTGATTAACGAAATTCACACCGTCTTCGATCACCAGATGAAAGCGTGGATCCTCGTAGGCCCCAGCGCTATGGTTCGGCAGATATTGACGGCAGAACGTCACAACGCCAGCATCGATCTCAACCATCGTGATATGTTCGACGTTGCGATGGCGGCACACTTCACGCAGCATGGCACCGTCGCCACCGCCAATGATCAGTACGCGTTTGGCCTGACCGTGGGCCAGTAGCGGCACATGCGTCATCATTTCATGATAAATGAACTCATCACGTTCTGTCGTCTGCACAACGCCATCCAGCGCCATCACCCGTCCCAACACCTGATTCTCGAAAATAATCAGATCCTGATGCGCCGTTTTTTCACGGTACACCTCTTTGTCGACGGTAAAATACTGGCCAAAACCAGCATGCAGCGTTTCATACCACATCTCTTTCTGGGACATGTTTGGGGTTCTCTCCTCATAAGAGCCATCTGTAAAGGATAGTGTGGGGTGAAAAAGGGAGCAAAATCCGCAGGACCGCGGGCCGGGTCGACTGTTCTTACAGCAAAGCCGTAGCGTCTACTGGAAAGGCGGGGCTGATAGATTACTGGGCATATGCCAGCAGACTCAATGAGTCGCGCGCCAGAGATTTGCATTTGATGGGTGTAGGAATGGCAATCCCGCTGAGGTCGCGGTAGCTCTCTTCACCTAACTGGCGCATGTTGAAACTGTTGTAATTCGCCAGATCCCACCGATTCTGCTGAGCAAAGTAAACAATGGCCTGCTTGATTTGCGCATTGGGCAACTCATTGTAACCGCAGTTATTTTTCAAATAAACGAACACCGCAGTGAGATCGGCCAGATCTTCAGCTTCGGATTCGCTTAACGCCTGACTGGCAGAAGAAAACCCCAGTAGGGTTAGCAACAGCATCGCTAGTGTTGTTTTTTTCATTGCGGTTATAGACTCATTAAGGTTTTAAAACGTTACACACACATATCAATAGTGGCATTAAATATCCAAAAGTGGCACTAAATATTATTCCTGCAAGATATCAATCTTGACCTTGCCGTAAGGGCAGGGTTTAGACTCCAGCCCTTCCTGATTTTTTGCCAAAAGGAACCGAGCCATGCAACGCCGTGATTTTATTAAGCTCACAGCAGCTTTGGGAGCATCCACGACCTTACCTTTCTGGAGTGGAAATGTCTTTGCAGCCGATCGCCCTGCGCTTCCCATTCCCCCTTTGCTGGAACCTGATGCCACAGGAGTGATAAATCTCCAGTTGCAACGCGGCAAAAGCCAACTCGTGCCGAGGAAAATAACCGATACCTGGGGAGTGAATGGTGGTCTGTTGGGACCTGCGCTGCGCTTGCAACGCGGTAATTCAGTGACCATTAATATTCATAATACATTACCGGACGTCAATACCGTTCATTGGCATGGATTGGAAGTGCCGGGTGATGTGGATGGCGGCCCACAAGCAGAAATCGCGCCAGGCGGCCAAAGAACCGTCACATTCACCGTCGATCAACCTGCCGCGACCTGTTGGTTTCACCCCCATACCCACGGAAAAACCGGGTATCAGGTGGCGCAAGGGTTGGGTGGGCTGGTGTTAGTGGAGGATAAGGCTGGCGGTGCGCTGACGCTGCCTAAACAGTGGGGCGTGGATGATATTCCGCTGATCATGCAAGACAAGCGGTTTACCCCGAACGGGCAAATTGACTATCAACTCGACATCATGAGCGCTGCGGTTGGCTGGTTTGGCGATCATCTGTTTACCAACGGTGCGTCCTATCCACAACACATTGCGCCCCGCGGCTGGCTGAGGCTGCGCCTGCTGAATGGTTGCAATGCGCGCTCTTTGAATCTGGCGACCAGTGATGACAGGCCGCTGTATGTCATTGCCAGTGATGGCGGTTTCCTCGCTGAACCCGTGAAGGTGACGGAGTTGCCGATATTGATGGGCGAGCGTTTCGAAGTTCTGGTTGATACCTCTGATGGCAAAGCGTTTGATTTGGTGACACTGCCCGTGACGCAAATGGGTATGACGCTGGCACCCTTTGATCGCCCACTGCCTGTCGTGCGAATCCAGCCCTCACTTGCCACTGGCAGTATAACGCTCCCGGATTCCCTGATTGCGCTTCCATCGCTACCGACCATTGAGGCACTGCCCCAACGTATGCTGCAACTGATGATGGATCCGCAACTCGATATGCTTGGTATGCAGGCGTTGATGGAGCGTTATGGCCATCAGGCGATGGCTGGCATGTCGATGTCAGGACATAGTATGCCGCAAGGCAAGAGCGACATGCCTGCCATGGATCACGGTCAGATGCCGGGCATGGATCATGGCAATATGGCCGGTATGGATCACAGCCAGATGCAGGGAAGGGATAAGCCCGCAGACGGTTTTGATTTCATGAATGGCAACCGGATTAACGGTAAGGCGTTTGATATGTTCCAACCTTCATTTGATGTTAAACGCGGCCAATATGAGAAATGGACGATCTCCGGCGTGGGCGACATGATGTTGCATCCATTCCATATCCACGGTGCACAATTCCGCATTCTGACCGAGAACGGCCAGCCACCCGCTGCACACCGTCGCGGCTGGAAAGATACGGTCAAGGTCGAAGGCGATCGCAGCGAAGTTCTGGTGCGTTTCAATCATCTGGCTAGCAGGGAACATGCCTACATGGCCCATTGCCATCTGCTGGAACATGAAGATACGGGCATGATGATGGGCTTTACTGTGAGTGCGTAGACTGCCTTACTGCATTTTTATCCCCGAAATGCAGCCCGGCTATCACTGAAACAAAATCACACGGTTATATACCCCTTTAAACACTGTTGTTGTTGCCTAATCTTTGGTCACATGTCGACAATGAGGTTTCATTGAGCGCCATAACAGACCGATTTATCTCACTTTTTTATCCATAGCTTCAAGATATAAGACCTGTCATATCAATCCATAGGGGGAATCTAAATGGATTTTGCTGCTGCCATTGCAGACACAGGACAGTCCCGCTATAGCCTTCATATCAACAACAGTCCGGTAAAACCTGATGTCTTGCGCTTTCGGGGACGCAAGGCATTAAGCGAGCCGTTTAAATGGGACATTGAGTTCACCACGCCACCGGGTAATATTGCCCCTGAGCAGGTGCTGATGAAGTATGCGTCCTTTCGGATGCGCAGCGGCAAAAATGTCCATGGCATTATTACCCGTCTGGAGTGGCTATCAACCTCTGCTGACCAGTCGCACTACACCATCACGCTGAGTTCCCGCCTGGCGCTGCTGTCGTATACCCGCAAATGTGCTGTATTCCAGAATCAGTCAGTGACGGAGGTGGTGGAGCAGGTACTGCGTCAGCACGGGCTGGAAGGGACTGATTTTGAGTTTCGTCTGGAGCGCACTTATCCGCCACGCGAGGTAATAACCCAGTGGCGGGAAACGGACCTCGAATTTATTCAGCGAATCCTCTCAGAGGTGGGCATTTACTGGCGCACGGAGATGGACAATACCCGTGACCTGGACGTTTTCATTTTTGCTGATAGCCAGCTTAACTATCAGTTTGATGTGCGTCTGCCGTACAGCGAACCATCCGGCCTGTACGATGGTGCAGAAGAATCAGTGTGGGGTGTACGCACCTGGCACAACGTGGTGACCGGTAGTGTCGCCACGCGTGACTATAACTACCGCACTGCCACCACGCCGCTGGATGCGACGGTTCGCGTCCGTAACGATGCCGTGACCACGGGTGAACACTACCGCTATGCAGCCCCTTACCGGGAGGCGGGTGACGACACCAACCCGACGCCTGAAACTGAAAGCGGTGCGTTTACGCCCGACTCCACCACGAACGCGAACTGAATAAATCTTCCCGTATTCACCTGTTCAGTAATGCCTCACACCTGACTCCGGGCCAGGTGCTGGAGCCGCAGGGCAGCGTGATTGCCGCGCTGAAAGAAGGCGTCATCATTACACTCGCCACCTTCCAGGCATCCCGTGATTCCCGCCTGCACGTCTCCATCTGGGGCATGCCGTACACTGAACGCTACTGCTTCCGTCCGGTGGACATCCCGCGCCCTGAAATTCACGGCACGCTCCCGGCCCGCGTTGAAAGCCGCGAGATACATGATATTTACGCACACCTGGATGAACAGGGACGTTACCGGGTGAGGCTGGATTTTGACCGCAATAATAGTGAGCTGGGTTATGCATATCTGTGGCTGCGCATGGCAAAACCGTATACCGGTGATACCTATGGCTGGCACACGCCGCTTATTGACGGCACCGAGGTGGCGATTGCCTACAGCAACGGTGATATTGACCTGCCGTATATCTCCCACGCCATGCATGACTCTGAACACACCGATGTTGTGAACCGTGATTGATGGTGGTTCAAAAGCCAAAGACGACCCACCAGCCAATCATATTGTCGATGTTTGCAATTAAACTCGATAACTGCCTGATTTTATGGATGCTAATTTTTGCGCACAATGATTTGTCTGTTCTTTGTTCATCATCATCGCAGCCAGCAAGAGGAAGAAAATCACTCTGGGCAGCTTTGCTCTATGTTACGGGCTGCGTCATCAATTTTTATAGGGGTGCTGTAGGGGTGGCTCGCTGGTATAATGTTATTGCTGTTCTCGTGCTGGTGGGTGGGTGCGAGGCTGTACAAAGTAATGTGTATCAACCGGTGTAGCAATAATCTCTCTCCGTGTTCCGGTTGGTTTATCTTTTTTATATTAAAAACAGTTGGTTATGTTTTTTATGAAACACACTGTAGAAGTAATGATTTCCGAGCAGGAAGTAAAAGCCCGTATCGCTGAACTGGGTCAGCAAATCACCGAACACTATCGCGACAGCGGCAGTGAAATGGTTCTGGTCGGTTTGTTGCGTGGTTCCTTCATGTTCATGGCGGATCTCTGCCGGACCATCGATGTCTCGCATGAAGTCGACTTTATGACGGCCTCCAGCTACGGTAATGGGATGTCGACCACCCGTGACGTCAAAATCCTGAAAGATTTGGATGAAGATATTCGCGGTAAAGACGTCTTGATTGTGGAAGACATTATCGACTCAGGGAATACCCTGAACAAAGTCCGCGAGATCCTGCAACTGCGTGGGCCAAAATCGCTCGCCATCTGCACGCTACTCGACAAGCCTGAGCGCCGTGAAGTGGACGTTCCCGTCGAATATGTGGGTTTCTCCATTCCCGATGAGTTCGTGGTCGGCTATGGCATTGACTATGCGCAACGCTATCGCCACTTGCCTTACATCGGCAAAGTGATTGCCTTCACTGAATAAGACGTTATTCCTGCGAGTCAGTGACGACGAATGGCAGAGCGCACAGAATCCTTGGCAGGGTGCTGCGGAGTGCGGGTATAGTGCCTGAAGGAATAACCCTTGCGCCCTGATGCTCAGGGTGCAAGGGTTGCAGTGATGTGGGTCTGATGTCCAGAATGGATGCTGGAGAGGTCAGATACTCTGGTCTTGCAACAGCGTTGAGATCGCGTTGCGATAACCCATTTCGAGTGTCTCGCGACTGGTGGCGGTCACTTTGAGATCGCGCAGTCGGCCATTCTGAATACCGTATACCCATCCGTGTATCATCACCTTCTGGCCACGCTTCCATGCAGATTGCATGATGGTGGAGTGACCCAGGTTATAAACCTGCTCAACAACGTTCAGTTCGCACAGCGCGTCCAGACGTTTTTCATGCGTCATTACGCCCAGCAGTGAGCTGTGTTTGTACCACAAATCACGGATGTGCAGCAGCCAGTTATTGATCAGCCCAAGTTCCGGGTTTTCAATGGCAGCTTCAACGCCGCCGCAGCCGTAGTGGCCACAGATGATGATGTGTTCGACTTCCAGCACTTCAACGGCGTATTGCACCACGGACAGACAGTTGAGGTCGGTATGGATGACCAGATTGGCCACATTGCGGTGTACGAACAATTCACCTGGCTCAAGCCCGGTCAAACGTTCAGCGGGCACGCGACTGTCAGAACAACCGATCCACAGAAAACGCGGTTTCTGGGCTTCAGCCAGCCGTTCAAAAAAGCCTGGATCCTCATCTTCAATGGATTCTGACCAGACCCTGTTGTTCGCGATAAGTCTTTCGATTTCTTTCATAGGAAGTTAATAGCCTGTAACGAACAGATTGCGATGGGTTAATATAGGGCAAGCTTCAAGAATTTGAAATCTGAACTGTGTCACATATTCAGATATCTCATAAAAAATAAGGTAATCCTTCATTTATGACATATGCACTGGAACTAACGCAGCTGACTAAAACATACGCCGGTGGCGTAAAAGCGCTGCGGGGAATTGATTTGCGTGTTGATGCCGGTGACTTCTACGCGCTGCTGGGGCCGAACGGTGCCGGTAAGTCGACCACCATCGGTATCATCAGTTCTCTGGTGAACAAAACCTCCGGTAAAGTTCAGGTATTTGGTTACGATATCGATCGCGATATCGTAAATGCCAAGCGTCAACTGGGACTGGTACCGCAAGAATTCAACTTCAACCCGTTTGAAACCGTTATGCAGATCGTCGTGAATCAGGCGGGGTATTACGGCGTCAAGCGCAAAGATGCACTCGAACGTGCAGAAAAATACCTCAATCAGCTCGATTTATGGGGCAAGCGTGACGAGCGTGCGCGGATGCTTTCTGGCGGGATGAAACGCCGGTTGATGATCGCCCGTGCGCTGATGCATGAACCCAAATTGCTGATCCTCGACGAACCTACCGCCGGGGTGGATATCGAGTTGCGTCGATCCATGTGGGGTTTCCTGAAAGAACTGAATGCGCAGGGCACCACCATCATCCTGACCACCCATTATCTGGAAGAGGCGGAGATGTTGTGCCGCAATATCGGCATTATCCAGGGTGGCGAGTTGGTGGAGAACACCTCGATGAAAGCGTTGTTGTCCAAGCTTAAATCAGAGACCTTCATTCTGGATCTGGCGGCGAAAAGTCCGCTGCCAAAACTGGACGGCTACCACCATCGGCTAGTGGATACGTCGACGCTGGAAGTGGAAGTGATGCGTGAACAGGGGTTGAATGGCTTGTTCAGCCAACTCAGCAAGCAAGGTGTACAAGTGCTCAGTATGCGCAATAAGGCCAACCGCCTTGAAGAACTGTTCGTCACCCTGGTCAATGGCAATGCAGGAGGAAAAGTATGACTCGTCTCTATTGGGTGGCATTGCAAAGCATCTGGTACAAAGAGATTAATCGGTTTGGCCGCATCTGGATTCAGACGCTGGTACCACCGGTAATCACCATGACGCTGTATTTCATCATCTTTGGCAATCTGATTGGATCACGCATCGGCGAAATGCATGGTTTTGATTATATGCAATTTATCGTCCCTGGATTGATCATGATGGCGGTGATTACAAATTCCTATGCAAACGTGGCATCGTCATTTTTCAGTGCTAAATTTCAACGCAATATCGAAGAGTTGCTGGTCGCACCGGTGCCAACCCATGTGGTCATTGCCGGCTATGTGGGCGGTGGGGTGGCGCGCGGCATCTGCGTGGGCGTGCTGGTCACGGTGATTTCGCTGTTCTTCGTTCCGCTACAGATCCATGCCTGGTGGGTGATCGCCGTAACGCTTTTGCTGACGGCGATTCTGTTCTCATTGGGTGGATTGCTGAATGCGGTATTTGCCAACAGTTTTGACGACATCAGTCTGGTACCAACCTTTGTACTGACCCCCTTGACCTATCTGGGTGGCGTGTTCTATTCCCTGACGCTATTGCCTCCGTTTTGGCAAGCCGTCTCAAAGCTGAATCCTATCGTCTACATGATCAGCGGTTTCCGTTACGGTTTCCTCGGTATCAGCGATGTACCGCTGGCTTTGACCATGGCGGTGCTGGTGGCTTTCATCGTCGTGTTCTATCTGCTGGCCTGGTATCTGATTGAACGTGGCCGTGGCCTGAGAAGTTAATCCCGCCTCCAACCCCGGATCTTGTCCGGGGTCTTTTTTAATTCCTCCAGCCTGTTCACATAAAAAGAATCTGCTCGCGTAAATACATCGTTGTTTACGCAAAAAATTGATATTCGTCAGACACCCTTTTTATAATCCGCGTAGGGTAAGCCTGCGGCTAGGCACATATCCCCAGAGTGGGAGGGGATGAGCCCCTTTTACGTCACGGAATACACCATGCGGTCCACCATAATTCGCTATTATTGGTTATTATTACCCGGCCTGTTTCTATTGGCCTTGATATTGACATCAACACGGGCAAATAACCTGCCTGAAAATATCCCCGACTTGCAATATTGGGCTTTGTCGCGCGACAGTGAAATCTATTCACAGATTGGCGAAAAAGTGATTCCTGTGGGGAAGATCAAGGCTGGAGAGTGGTTGCAGATGATCCCGGCAACGACCAAGTACTATGAATTTCGTTTTGGTCATGGTATCGGTTTTATTGAACGTGATAATGTACTGCCATTGAAGAAAAGTCGCAAAATAAAAGGCGATCTCAGTGATTTGAACAAACCACTGACCAACCAGAACCTTCTTACGCAAAAGCCCGTGAGAATTTATATGGCTGCCGATCTGAAGAGTACGGTCTTTGCCACGCTTGCAGCCAATTTACGTTATCCGATCATCGGTAAATTGAAAGATCGGCTGAATAATACCTGGTATGAAGTCAATGTAGGGCAACGTCTGGGGTATATCAGCGCAGCGGATTGTGAGATTGATAACGGTATTCCAATCCTGACTTATCATCATTTACTTAAGAATGAAGAGAATAAACTTTTTCAACATACGTCTACGACGACTTCGGATATCGCGTTCAGCAATCAGATGGCATTCCTGAAACAGACGGGCTATGAAACCCTTTCGCTGGCGCAATTGGAGGGGTATTTAAATAATAAAATCAATCTTCCTGCAAAAGCGGTGGTTCTTACTTTTGATGATGGCCTTAAGTCAGTCTATCGTTACGCTTATCCGGTGCTGAAGAATTACGGTTTTCGTGCCACGGCGTTTATTATTTCATCACGTATAAAACGTCATCCGCAGACATGGAATCCCGACTCGCTGCAATTCATGAGTATTACTGAACTGAGTCAGATTCAGGATGTGTTTGATGTTCAGTCGCATACGCATTTCCTGCATCGTAAAGATGCCAGCCATTTCCCGATATTGCTCAACCGCTCTTATCATAACATTTTGTTAGATTTTGAACGCTCGCGGCGGGCATTAAGCCAGTTCAATCCGCATGTGCTTTATCTCTCCTATCCGTTTGGCGGGTATAACCAGAATGCAATAGCAGCAGCGAAAAACGCAGGCTTTCGTTTGGCTGTGACAACGGTGCGGGGCAAGGTGAAACCGGGTGATAATCCCTTTACGCTGAAGAGGTTGTATATTCTTCGCTCCGATTCCTTGCAGGCCATGGCCGCACGGGTGGCGAATCAAACGGGAAGCGGTTTACCGCGCTAGAAGGGAATTACGTAGACAAGAAAGGGCGCATCCAGTTTTTTGGATTACGTCATGAACGCGCCCTTTATGATTTATGCGACTTGCACCGGTACTGCTTTCGCTTTGCGTTGCAGTTGGTTTTCGCCGTCAAAATAGGCAACTTTCGGGTGATGCTGGCGGGCGTCGGCTTCCGGCATCTGTATGTAAGAACAGATGATCAGTTTGTCGCCTACGCATGCGCAGCGTGCTGCAGCTCCATTAACGGAGATAATGCGCGAACCGCGTTCGGCCGCAATGGCGTATGTAGAGAAACGCTGACCGTTATCAACGTTATAAATATCAATGGCTTCATATTCCAGAATACCTGCGGCTTCCAGAAAATCCTGGTCAATGGCGCAGGAACCTTCATAGTGCAAGTCTGCCTGAGTGACTCTCACCCGGTGTAACTTGCCTTGCAACATTGTGCGTACCATAGCTTTGTTACCTTCCTACATGCTGAAAAAATACGTTCTGTTCCGGCCTGAAATGCACCCTGCGCTTTAAAAGCGGGGGAAATAGTGTTGCTGATTTATTCCCCGCTGTCTATCTCCTTCATATCTGAGCAAGAGCCATTGCGCAGATATGGGCGATGAATGTTTACTCGGTCAGACTTACTTGCTGGTTATCAATCAAACGTGCTTTACCTAACCATGCGGCCATCAGAATCACCGCTTTATTGCTTTCAACCGTCAGGGGTTGCAGCGAATCAGCATCGCGAATGAATAATTCGTCTGGGGTGAAGCCGTGGTTGCGTAATTGTTCAGAAGCCTGATCCAACAGCTGATCCACATGGCGTTCGCCATTGCGTAATTGTTCAGCCAAAGCATTCATAATTTTGCTCAGCGACGGAGCCACTTTACGCTCATCAGCAGTCAGGTAGCCATTGCGTGAACTGAGTGCCAAGCCATCTTTTGCCCGGACGGTAGGAACGCCGACAATATCGATGTCATATCCCATATCCGCCACCATTTTGCGAATAAGTGCCAATTGCTGGTAATCCTTCTCGCCAAACAAGGCGATATCTGGCTGTACCAGATTGAACAGCTTGCTGACGATAGTGGAAACACCCCGGAAGTGGCCGGGGCGGCTGGCACCTTCAAGAATGGAGGAAATGCCGGGCACCTCAACAAAGGTCTGGCTTTCCAACCCCTTCGGATAAATGTCCGCAGGAGCGGGGGCAAAAACCAAATCGACACCGCGGCGGGTCAATTTTTCACTGTCTTCCTGCAACGTACGGGGATAACGTGCCAAATCATCAGGACGCTCAAACTGCATGGGATTGACAAAAATACTGACGACCACGACATCGGCACGCGCTTTCGCTTCGTCAACCAGCGTCATGTGCCCCTCATGCAGATTACCCATGGTTGGCACCAGGGCAATGCGTT
Source organism: Edaphovirga cremea (assembly GCF_003332275.1). Classification (GTDB taxonomy): domain Bacteria; phylum Pseudomonadota; class Gammaproteobacteria; order Enterobacterales; family Enterobacteriaceae; genus Edaphovirga; species Edaphovirga cremea. The sequence goes on from NZ_QOVA01000003.1 coordinate 389,967, forward strand.
TCCCTTCCTGACGCCAGCGACGGATCTCCCGGCGCATAATTGGCAATGTATTAATTATCAGCACGCTAAATCTCCTGTCTTTTGGATGCTGCCATTACTTGAATGAATGCTCTTCGCCCGGATAGCTGGACTCTTCAACCTGCTGGATATAATTTTTTATCGCAAGGCGGATATCACCCGCTTCAGCCAGGAAGTTTTTGGCAAATTTAGGGATATGACCGCCAGTAATACCAAAGGCGTCATGCATTACCAGAATTTGACCATCAGTGGCATTACCAGCACCAATACCAATTACCGGAATGCTGAGGGCTTCTGTGACCTTCCGTGCCAGTTCGGCAGGAATACATTCAAGCACCAGCAGTTGTGCACCGGCGTGTTCCAGATTCTGTGCATCTTGCAGCAATTGGTTAGCCGCAATCTCATCACGCCCCTGAACTTTGTAGCCGCCAAAAATATTCACCGACTGCGGGGTTAATCCGAGATGTCCGCATACGGGAACAGCGCGCTCGGTCAGTTGCTTCACCGTATCGCACAGCCAACTGCCACCCTCCAGTTTGACCATATTGGCACCCGCCTGCATTAAGGTGGCCGAACTGGCAAAGGCTTGCTCCGGTGTGGCATAGCTCATGAACGGCAGGTCTGACAATATCAGACTGTGCGGTGCGCCACGGCGTACACATCGCGTGTGATAAGCGATTTCCTCAACGGTGACAGGCAGCGTTGAATCGCAGCCTTGGACAACCATACCCAGCGAGTCGCCAACCAGCAGCACACTAAGTCCTTGTTCTTCAAACAACTGGGCAAAGCTGGCATCGTAGGCGGTAATCGTCGCAAACTTTTTCTGCTCCTGTTTCCATTGACGCAACAGGCTGATCGTAGTGGTTTTCATCACAACATCTCCTTAATGTGATCCGGCATCACCCGACAGCAATTTCTGGGAGGTGATCTGAATTCGTAACCGTCTATTCTACTGTAAGCAGATGTAAGGCGACAGAATGATTATTTGAGATGCGATTGCAGGGGGCTGAAAACGCTTGGCGCTGTCTGTTTTCGCCCCTTGGGAAGCAGGTGCTAATCGTAAATTACACCAACTAAAATGTTGGCTTGTACAGCACCGGCCACGATCTCACCTGTTTTTTGGTAGCGCGCGTAGAAAGGGTAGGCGAGCGTGTATTCGTCACTGGTTTTGCCTTTGACGTCATATACCACGTCTGAATGACCGTTCTCATCGAGAACATTACTGTTGTATTGTTTCGAAAAGATAACGATGCCGACACCCGAAGCTCCGCCATTTTCTTTTTTGGCTTCGTTAGCAAACACCTGATTGGATGCGGGAGAGAGTTGACCCGATTGGGGTGAGAAGCTGAAATGCAGTTTTTCTGCAACCGCATCATCACCGCCTGTACAGTTATCCACGCGTATGCTGAACTGATTACCACCCAGCACGTCCGTAGGCAGCGTATTATTGTCAAAGTAAAACCTGCTGACGGTATTCAAATGAATCTGACCGTTATTTTCCACTGAAATCTCACAGGTGTTTTCGACAATATTCGCTGTCACCTCAATATTCAGATCATTGTCATTTGCCAGAGCGATGTGAGAGAGCAGAACACACCCTGTGGCGAGGGCGAAACGTATTTCCCTGAAAATCGTTAACAAAGACATCATGAGATAATTCATTGATAGGTGATTAAAAAAGTTACGGGTGCGCTGAATGAACCTGCGGTTACCTCAGAGGCGGATCTTCCTTTTGCAATAACCATGCGAGCGGTCAAATTAACCTCTGTATCACTGGCTGAGGTTAACGCGATGTTCTGGCCGCTGCCTTTATTCTTACACGAAAATTGTACGCCACTGTCCGGTTGTTCTTTCCAGATTTCAACGGCGGTTGCAGCGGCAGTTCCCCCGCTATTGGCAAAAGAATCACCATCAGATGCACCACCTGAGCAAGACGACTGCGCGGTAGTGATATTGGCGGATTTCACCCCGGCACAAGAAGAGAAGACGATCTTGAAATCTTCTTTGCGGTTTTTTTTATCCAGATCTGAACGGAAGACATCTTTGAAATCAATCACTGACGCCGTAGCACCGCTGGCGTCTTTCAACACCGTGGCACAGGTTCCGGCCTCAATCGTTGAGGTGAATGTCACGTTGATTGAAGGCGTACCCACTATATCTGCATAAGTATGAGTGACCATGAAACAAGGTAAAAAAATAGCGTGAGACAATACTGTTTTTATCAGATTTCTATTGATCATTTTCTCTTTTTGCCTCGGTGTGCTGTCATTCATAAGTAAACTCGAAGGTCGCTACTGCGTTGAAATACCCCGTTGTTCCCAGGCCAGTTTTTGTTGGGGTCAAACGTGCAACCAGCTGTACTTCTTTGGCCGTAATTTCCGCGTCAGTCCATACCAATCGTTCTGCATCTGCTATCGAGTTAATAACGAATAAGCTGTCTGGTGCAGATTTCCTGGCAATGCTGAGCCCTATATTTTCGGCATTCCCGTCGCCTGAACTGTTGCTAATAGCAGTATTGAGATCGGCTGATTTCTCGCCCTTGATGGTCGTTTTCAAGGAGCTCAGGCTTGCAGGACACTCCGTTATTTTCAACGAAAAAATAGCGGCAGCGCTGATATCTCCGGCGAGGATTTTATCCAGCCCGACTTTTCCTTCAGTGCCGATCACTACCGTATTATTTGTCCCGCCAGATAAAATCATATCGCAGGTGGTCTCACGGATATTGGCAGAGAAAGTGACATTTAACTCCTGCGCCGAGCCCATAGTGGCAAAGCTATATAATGAGAGACATAGCAGGAGAGGAATATAATTAGCGTTATTGCGGATCATCAATGCCTACCTTGAATGTGAGAAGCTGAATTTATACTGGGAAACAGGCATTGCTGATGATCGATAAAAATGGTCATGCCGATGAGCCGTGGTTTATCCGCAATCTGGTAATCAACCTGGCATGTTTTGTCCGGGCCACTGCCCCAGACAATATGCAGTTTGCCGTTCTTATCGATCCCACGGACGAAAGCACGTCCCGCTTGCCCGACACTCCCCACCCGCTGATTATTCCCATTGTAAACATCGGCACCGAGAGGAATAAATCCGCCATCAGTACGTTCTATATTCATTAATACGGAGCGTCCTTCATCGGTCTGAAAGTCAACCTGGACGATGGCACCATCGCGGGGAATAGTAGTCGCGCTGGTGCTCTTAATTTCAACATCACTCTCCAATGTACTGATATCCAGACCAACATTATTCTCGTGATAAGCCGAAAGATTGGGATAGATGCCATAGCCACCGGCATCAATGCGACCCTCTCCCGAATTCATCTTGCTGCCTTTGGCGCCTGGCGCTTTGATAAGCGCTAACGTATCAGTAGCGCCAATACTGCCTGCGGCAAAAGTAATGCCTCCCGAATGAATCACCATGCCGCCGCTGGTACCCAATGACATTTGACGGCTATGATCGTTCGACGCAGAAAGGGAACCACTTATTGGGCCATATTGGCTGTTATAGCTGCCATAACCACCAATCTGGCTGAGATCGTTGCTTTGAGTCTGCGCGGAATAGGAGGTGTTCAGGCTGTAATTAAGCCGATTATCGGAGGTGGCACCATTGGCACTCATCGACAACTGACCAATGCCATGCAGATCAGAATTCATCCCCACATTGATATTATTGAAGCCGGCCGGGCGCTGGTGATTAGCCCATAGATTCTCCAGCGGAATGCTGATATTGAGGTAAAGACTGTCATCTTTCTGGTTGTATTCATCATAACTGCGCTGTAGTGAAATACTGTAACTCGCCCAGCGCAATGACCCACTGTAACCTACCGAATACTGTGAGTTTTTCGCATCATCACCCCAGTAATTAGCCCAACTGGCTGTGGTGTACAGCGATCCATAATCATGATCCGCGACCCTGAGCGGCTGACTGATATTAATCTGAATCTGATTGCGCATGCGGCTGAAAGTATTCATTCCCTGAGCGCTATTTTCATCACTGCTGTGGTTATTTTTATCAATTAACGTCGCCGCATCATGCAGACTCAAATAGTTTTTCGTGGAATAACGATAAGCGGCGACATTCAACGAAGTATTGGTCGCGGATAACCGTTTACTATAGGAAAACCGATAGCTCTGGCCGCTATAGGTTTTTTGCTGGGGAATATCCGCCCGGGACTGGGTAATATCGAAAGCAAATGCGCCCACTTTTGTATTCACTGCCAGCCCCAATAATGCTGAAATATAGCTGTTATCCATAAATTCCAGGCCAGCGTAGCCTGTGAACGTATTGCTGATTCCGTAATAACCCGAGGCAACGGCGATGTAAGGGGTATCTGTCAGAGTATTGTCATTCAACTGCCCAATGCCGATATCCCATCGTGAATAGCCGGGCCTTAACATCTGCGCGACTGAGGAAAAGGGCACGGAAAAATGCTTCTCACTGCCATCAGCCTCTTCAACCGTGACATCCAAATCACTGCCAAAGCCCGTTGGATTGAGATCGTCGATTGCAAAAGCGCCTGGCGGAACTGTGGTCTGATAAATAATCTGATCGCTCTGACGAACCGTGACTTTGGCATTGCTGTTGGCGATACCTCTCACCACCGGTGCATAGCCCGACATAGAACCCGGCAGCATCCGATCGTCGCTGTAAAGACGCACGCCCCGCAAGCTGATGGAATCAAACGTATCGCCCCGCGTATAGCTATCGCCAATCAGCATCTGTGCTTTTAACGGCAGGACATCGCGCTGGAGATAAATATCTTGCCCAGAATAGTCCGCTCCACGATCCTGATCCCAATTGAGAGAACCTCTTGCCCTAAATCGCCACGCGCCAATATTGAAACCATAATTCATGCCGACATAGGCGTTTTCAGACACTTGTCCACGGTTATCTGAGCGGTAAGCGTTAATATCATAAGAAAATATCGCCGCATTGATGCCGTCATCCCACATTACCGGGTTTAGGTAACCTTGGGGTTTCTTGCTCAAGTAGATTTGCGCAATCGTAATATCCAACCGCTGTTCTGCATCGTCATACCTTACGCTTGATTGTGCGACCTCGTGGCTGAGATCGATGCACTCCGATTGCGCTCCATCCCGATCTGACGGCAACTCATCCGTCGCGGTGATTGAAATATCAATACCGAGCTGTAACAGTAATTTTGATGTCAAACAGGGGGCGGCATGATCGGTTCCATTATTAGTGAACTCAACGCTGGTGGTCAGCTTACTGCTGGCATTAACGTAAATGGCCACTTTATAAATACCAGGCAGGGTCGGATTGCCTTTAGCGAAGCGGCTTACATCAATTTGACTGCCCGTTCCCACCAGAAACTGATCGTTGAACTCAATTTCCCCGTTTTCATTTTTAACAGCAGGAGAGGGAGTCGTGTCCTTTTTGGTTTGCTGGCTTTCGGCAATCGGCTTTTTAGAGTGTTTCGCTTTTTTATCCAGGGGCATAGGGGCGGGTTCCTCATCAGGAACTGATGCTGTACTTATGGATGAATAACAAAAAATTAAAAACATTATGAATATATAATGCGAAGGTTTTTTTATAGGTTTCATGAATCTTTTTTCGCAAATTCATTTAATTCCAAGGGCAGGGTAAAGGGATCAATATAAGATCTTTAGGGGAAGTTTATGGGCTGCCCATTTCAAATTCACTCTTAATTGTGCCACCGTAATCATTAATGGCGTTATAGAGCACTTTTGCATTGGCAGGCGCTTGTGTGAGATCTTTTACGGCTAATGAGTTGGTACTTTTGGGGGGCAGTGTTTCGGTTATAATGCGATAAGACTGGTTATTGGTCTTTAGCGCAGCAGAACTCAATGAGACAAAATAAGGGCTCTCATTAATGACATTCACTTTAACGCCACCAGACTCCTCTACCAGATTCCAACGAAGCGTTTGCGCAGCGAGGCCCGGATCACCGTTCAAACCTGCAGGGCGATAGAACATTTTTATCCGTGTGCGAAATGCCAGTTGCAATAGATTCTGGTTTTGATTACTGGCGCTCTTAGGCGGTATTTCCAGCATATTAAACCAGTAAAGGGTTTCTCGATCCTGAGGAAGAGCGTCGCCCAAATAGGTTATGCGAATAGTTTGTCCTCTTTTGGCATCCATTCTGGATACCGGCGGCGTCAGGATGAAAGGTAACTTCAGCTCCTGAGGATTGGTATTGTCGCGCCCATCGTCGAGCCATATCTGTACCAGCAAAGGCCGCTCCCCACGGTTTTCCAGCCGAACCGAGACATCTTTTGCCTGTTGCGGATAAACAATTCGCGTTCCTGAAATGACGACATCTGCATGGGTATTGAATGAGACTATCCCCAAAGAAATAACCATTGCCGCAGTGAGAGTGAGAAATGTTTTCATTGAAATCATTATGGCGCCTGATTTTTGGACGAAATACCAAATGCGCCCTGTGACAACCAGAGAACGCATTCAATTTGTAGATTGGCACGCGTTAACTTCAGGGATTTATTCGTAGGACAGGGTGAATGTTGCGTTGGTGCTTACTTTCCCTGAAATAACGTTGTTCGTTACGCTCCAGTCAGCGCTGGGGACATAAGCGGCCTTATAGGCAAATCTACCGCTGCCAGCAGCAAGGGCCACTGTTTGCGGAATATCGCTGGGATCGCCGATTTTCACTTGGCTTTTATTGTCGGCAGTATTATTGAATAAGGCGATACTGACATTTTGCGCAGCACCCGACAGGGTCGGATCGACTTTTAATGTACCATTGGATAACTCGGCAAATTGCTGGGATGAGAACGTAATAACCGCAGCAGTTAGCGCCTCGGGACAATCATTAAGTAAAAACTCAAACTCTTTGCTCCCTACCCCACCGCTGGCTATTGTCGCTGAACTCACCTCGGCTTTTTTAACAACAGGCATAGATAACGTGATGTTGCTGGAATCAAGCCCATTACTGGTGGTGAGAGTGCAGGTGGCATCAGTTACCGCGCCATCGAAAGTGATGAGTCCAGTATCGCTGGCACACGCTGAAGTTATGTTTAGCACCGTTATGAGAAGTGATGCACTGAAATAATAGGATGTATTTGAAAACATTTTATTCTCGTCGTTCCTTGATGTTAATTTTAATCGTTAACATTAACGGTTAATAAACCGTAATTATGAGGCGACATCCTAGTGTCAGATACGGATAAGTTGAAATTAAAAAAAATTAATTTTTCGTAATTAATATCAATTAAATATCAAGACGAATGATCTGAAAGGATTTAATTTCCGTTTAATTCGGGGAGTGCAATTTAAGGGACTTACTCTTTTAAGCTGATGAGGGTGAGCAGATAATTTGATGTATGGCTACCAACGGCTCAATCCATTGAGGGGCGTATGATGCAGAATGGACGCCAGGGATTCACCGTCAGGCAATACCAGATCCGGTGCAATATCCGCGAGGGGATAAAGCATGAATTCACGCTGTTTCAAGCCATAATGCGGAACAGTAAGGCGTTGAGTGTTAATAATGGCATCACCGTAAAGCAGCATATCCAGATCGAGCGTTCTCGGTCCCCACCGCTCACCCTTTCGCACGCGTCCCTGATTACGTTCAATGGTTTGGGTATGATCCAGTAACTGTTCAGCAGGTAAATGGGTATCAAGAGCCGCAACCGCGTTGAGATAATCAGGCTGATTCTGTGGACCCATGGGTTTACTGCGGTAAAACGGAGAACATAGGATCAGGTGTGTTTGCGGGATATGGGCAAGCGCGTCGAGCGCCGCATTTATCTGGGCTTCCGGCTGGGCAAGATTACTGCCCAGCGCGAGATAAACACGGATCATGGCATTGGAGCCTTGCGCGGCGCACGTTTACGCGGGCGACGATTGCGTCGCGGCGCCGTGTCATCGCCCAACGTGGTCAGCATGGTTTTCTGCTGAAGCGGCGTTGCTTCCTGGAACTCGCCCCACCACTGAGTGAGTTGCTGTAGCTCACGGTGACCTTCTACTTCAGCACGCAACGCCAGGAGATCGTAGGCGGCGCGAAACTTGGGATGTTCCATCAGTTTATGCGCACGTTTGCCCTGACGACGCGACAAACGGAGTTGCAGCAACCAGATGTCCCGAACCAGCGTGGTGATACGTTTGGGGATCGCCAGCGAGCGGCACTCTTCATCCAGAACATCGTTCATGGCCAGCGCAAATGCGTCGTAATAGGCCAGGCCACTCTCTTGCGCAAGTTGTTGCGCATGTTCAATCAGCGGATACCACAACATGACCGCAAACAGGAATGCCGGATTGACCCGCATATCGTTTTGCAGACGATGATCGGTATTTTTCAGGACCTGTACCAAAATGCGTTCCATCGGGTTGTCGCCATTTTCCGTGAAGCCACGGGCAATCAACGGGAACAGCGGTTGGAACAATTGATACTGGCAAAGTCGCAGATAGGTTTGGTAACCATAACCCGCCTGCAACATCTTGAGTGACTCTTCAAACAGACGCGCCGGGGGGATTTCGTGCAACAGATTTGCCAAACGTGGAATCGGCTCGGCGGTTTCCGGGCTGATTTCCATATTCAGTTTCGCTGCGAAACGGACGGCGCGCAGCATTCTGACCGGATCTTCACGGTAACGTGTTTCCGGATCGCCAATCAGGCGGATAATGCCTTCCTGTAGATCGCGCAGACCACCAGTGTAGTCGCGTAACGCAAAATCCGACACGCCGTAATAGAGGCTGTTGATGGTGAAATCGCGACGCTGCGCATCGTCTTCAATGGAGCCAAAAATATTATCGCGCAGCAGCATGCCATTCTGTGCCTGCTGCGAAGAGTTCTTATCGGTGCTTTCCTGTTGCTGCTCATGGTGGCCGCGGAAGGTAGCAACTTCGATGATTTCCGGCCCAAACATCACGTGAGCCAGACGGAAACGGCGGCCAACCAGACGGCAATTGCGGAACAGTTTGCGCACCTGTTCAGGCGTAGCGTTGGTGGTGATATCAAAATCTTTAGGTTTTTTACCCAGCAGCAGATCACGAACGCCCCCGCCAACCAGATAGGCTTCAAAACCTGATTTATTCAGGCGATAGAGCACCTTCAGCGCATTTTCGCTGATGTCTTTGCGGGAAATGTTATGCTGATCCCGAGGGATGACGGTCATGGAACCTGTCTTCTCCTGAGGCTTCACCGGATTCTTCCGGGTACTCTTGTCCGCCTGACCGGCATTTTGTGCGCGGCTTACCGTGTCTTGACGGCGAGGTTGCTCTTCATGGCGGACGGTCTCTTCGTGAAGCGCATTCTCGCTTGGTTTTTCTTCACGAATAAGTACCTTGCGGCAAAAATTGGCTACTCGGGTAAAAATGGTACACCTCGATAGTGACTGATAAAAATGGCGCAAAAGAAAAATAGCGGCTAATCATAGCTCACCCTTACGCCTTTGAGAATGGCGATGTCGATACTGGTTACGTATTCATCTGTTTTTTGGCAGACTGACCGTATCCCAATGTGTTACCGCCCAGCGTAATAATAATTGTAGATCAAGATCTTGCCAGCTTTCAGGTACAGGTTGTTGCAGAAATTCCAGCGCCTGTACCAGGATGGGGCGTGGATCCCCTTCTGGCAATGCGGGTGCATGATTCTGTTTGGAGAGTTTATCACCCTGCGAATTCAGCGCCAGTGGCAGATGCAGATAACCCGGTACGGGGTAATTCAGCTGCTGGAAAAGGGCAATTTGTCTCACCGTCGGCTCGATTAAATCCGAACCACGTACAATCTCGGTCACCCCCTGAAAGTGGTCATCAACGACAACCGCTAAATTATACGCGTAGAGGCCATCGCGGCGGCGAATAATAAAATCTTCTGCCGCCAACTGTCGGTCGGCCTGAATTTCCCCTTGCAGCAGATCCTGAAAAGAGAACACCGGCTGAGTCTGGCGCAGGCGGATAGCGGCACCCTTGGCGTCGAGATGCCGTTCCCGGCAGTGTCCGTCATACACGCCGCCGATCTGTTGGATACGACTTCGGGTACAGGTGCAGTGGTAACTCAAGGACTGCGATTCCAACCAGGCCAGTACATCATCGTAGGCAGCGTGACGCTGCGATTGATAAAGCACGTCATCATCCCAAAAAAGTCCATAACGTTCCAACGCAGACAGGATACGGTAGGCTGAACCAGGGACTTCGCGCGGTGGATCAATATCTTCGATGCGGACCAACCATTTACCTTGTTGGGATCGTGCCTGCAAATAGCTGCCAAGTGCAGCAATCAGCGAGCCGAAATGGAGATCGCCGGAAGGAGAGGGGGCAAAACGTCCGATGTATTCAGAATGTGGCATAAGGGGAGGAAATGCTTGCGTTACCAACAAAACAATAGCGCGGTGCAGAGACTGCACCGCGTGATAAACGCCATAATACTTAGCCAGCCATCTGCTTCTCGCGGATTTCGGCCAGTGTTTTGCAGTCGATGCATAAATCAGCAGTCGGACGTGCTTCAAGGCGACGTATACCGATCTCAACGCCACAAGATTCGCAGAAACCGAAATCTTCGTCTTCCACTTTCTTCAGCGTTTTCTCGATCTTTTTAATCAGCTTGCGCTCACGGTCACGGTTACGCAGTTCAAGGCTGAATTCTTCTTCCTGAGCTGCACGGTCAACCGGATCCGGGAAGTTAGCCGCTTCATCCTGCATATGACTGACCGTACGATCAACTTCGTCCCTGAGCTGATTACGCCACGCCTCCAGAATCTTTTTGAAGTGTGCCAGCTGGGCGTCGTTCATGTACTCTTCGCCTGGCTTCTCTTGGTAAGGCTCCACCCCAGCGATGGAGAGAATGCTCAAGGAGGATGTCTTACGGGTTTGCCCTTCTTGCATGTTGCTTCTCCTACATACACACGCACTATCGATCCCCAACGGGGGGAAAAAAACAGGTCGCTATAAATAACAGATGGGAGGTAGGTTGGCAATTATTCCTCTCACCTGCTTGACAAGGCTGTGAGGGAAGACGTATTTAACCAGCCTCTGCTCAGACATTGGTGTTTTTATCTCCAACTGTCACAATTCCCCGACTAACCGCCAACGAGCGGTATTGCCTTCTTCAGGCTCATGCCGAGCGGGGATATTTCGGCAGCATAGCATAACACCTCAACCCCAGTATTTTGTGCTTGTGCCAACAAATCAGCATAGTGCGCATCAATATGGCGGGCTGGGGCAACCTGTTCAATACCTGAATGCAGTATAGCGAAAAAAAGCACAGCTCTCTGGCCGCTGGCTACCATGGTTTGTAACTCCCGTAAGTGCTTCTGACCCCTTAGGGTGACGGCATCCGGGAAGTAACCTTGAGCCTGTTGCAATAAGGTAACTGACTTAACCTCAATATAGCAGTTAAGCCTGTTTTCTGCCTGTAATAACAAATCGATACGGCTGTTCTCATCACCGTATTTTACTTCCTGCGAAATTTTACTGTAACCGGATAATTCCGTGATGAAATTGTGGTCAATTGATTCACGAACCAAGATGTTTGCCCGCAATGTATTGACGCAAATCCAATGGTTTTGCTGCGTCTGAGTCAACTCCCAGCTATGGGCATATTTTCGTTTACTATTTGCCGAGGTGGAATACCACACCGTATCTCCGGGTGTCGCGCAGCCAGTCATGGCACCGGTATTGGCGCAGTGAATCGTCAGCATTTCACCCTCGGGAGTGACAATGTCCGCGAGAAAACGTTTGTAACGTTTAATCAGTGTCGCGTGTTGCAAAGGGGGATCAAAAAGCATGAAAGTCCTTGGGCTGAAGCCGGATATAGCTCCAATTATTGGCTGAGCGGCCATTGTTGTAACATCTGGTAACGAGTTTGCCCCTTTTCTGTGCGCGATTCATAAAGACAGAAACGGTCGGCATCAAGTGTCCATCCTGGCGTTGTTGGCGGAATGGCCACAGTTTGGGCCGCAGCGCGCAGCAGGGTGATATGCGGGTGAAAAGGCAATGTGCTCTGATGGCAACCATTACGCGCCGCCTGGGAACGCAGCATATCGGCCAGTTGCAATAATCCTCGTGGTGCGCGGCGAGTACCCAGCCAGACCACGGCGGGACGGGGCCAATGGCCCAAATCATCGAGTTGCAGTGAAAACGGTTGCTGACGAATACGCCCAGCCAGTTCGGCCAGAACCGCGGCCTTTTGTTCTGTCACGTCGCCGAGAAAGGCCAGCGTCAGGTGAAGGTTGGCTGCGGCGACGGGTTTGCCCGCCTCCGGCGTAAATGCCGTCGCACGCCATGCGATCACCTCTTGTTGCAAGGATGGCGCGAGGGGAAGAGCAAAAAACAGACGGCGCGATGACAGCATATGACGGTGTGATGAAAACATAATTGTCCCGGCATTATTTTGGCGTAATTCGATTGATGCTGAATGCTACAATGCCCGGCAAAGAAAGTTAACCTTCACGGAGAATACAGTGTCCTTATTGCCAGTCAGTGCCGTAGTGGATGAGGTTATTTCGGCACTGCGCGCTTCGCCCCACGTGCTGCTCAACGCACCGACGGGGGCGGGGAAATCCACGTGGCTACCGCTGCAAATCCTCCATAAAGCCGGTTTCCCAGGGCGAATTATTATGTTGGAACCGCGTCGCCTGGCAGCAAAAAACGTGGCGTTTCGGCTTGCACAGCAATTGGACGAAGTGCCGGGTCAAACGGTGGGCTACCGAATGCGGGCCGACAGTAAGATCGGACCGCAAACGCGGCTGGAAGTGGTTACCGAAGGAATTCTGACCCGCATGTTGCAGCAGGATCCTGAATTGAGCGGCATTTCGCTGGTGATTCTGGATGAATTCCATGAGCGCAGTCTGCAAGCCGATCTCGCACTGGCGTTATTGCTGGATGTGCAGCAAGGACTGCGAGACGACCTGAAGGTGCTGATTATGTCAGCCACGCTGGATAATCTCCGTTTAAGCAACCTGTTACCGCAAGCGCCAGTGATTTCGTCCGAGGGGCGCAGTTTTCCTGTGGAACGTCTGTACCAGCCGCTGACCAGTCATGAGCGCCTTGAAGACGGTGTCGCGAATGCTGTGGGCCGTTTACTGCGTGAGCAAACCGGTTCACTGCTGCTTTTCCTGCCGGGCGTGGCGGAAATTCACCGCGTGCAGGAGCGGTTGGTGGAGAAAATCGCCGCAGATACCGATCTTTGTCCGCTGTACGGCGCACTGTCGCTCAACGATCAGCAAAAAGCGATTCAGCCCGCACGATCGGGTCGGCGAAAAGTGGTTCTGGCGACAAATATTGCGGAAACCAGCCTGACCATCGAAGGTATTCGGTTGGTTGTTGACAGTGGTCTGGAGCGCACGACACGCTTTGACCCACGCACTGGCCTGACGCGATTGGTGACGCAGCGTATCAGCCAGGCCTCAATGATTCAGCGTGCCGGGCGCGCGGGTCGCCTTGAGCCCGGCATTTGCTGGCATCTCTGTGCCAAAGAGCAGGCAGAGCGCGCGGCCGAGCAGGCGGAACCTGAGATTCTGCATAGCGATCTCAGCGGCGTATGGATGGAACTGTTGCAGTGGGGATGCCACGATCTGGCCCAGCTTTCCTGGCTCGATATGCCCCCTGAGAGCGCGGTGAGCGCCGCGCAGCAACTGCTTTTACAATTGGGCGCGATTGACGCAGAAGGCAAGCTGAGTTCACTTGGTCGTAAAATGTCGGTCTGCGGCTGTGAACCACGCTTGGCGGCGATGTTGATTGCCGGTAGTGAAGAGAGTCTTGACGGCTTGGCAACGGCGGCATTGCTGGCGGCGATTCTTGAAGAGCCGCCACGGGGTTATTCGAGCGATATGGGTTATTGGCTCGATCGGCCGCAAAGCCACTGGCAACGGCGGGCGAAACAGCTCGCCCAGCGGGTTGCGCGGGGCGAAGGGCGCGTTGACAGCGATCTGGCCGCTAGCTTGCTCGCACGGGCATTCAGCGATCGCATCGCCCAGCGTCGTGGATTGGATGGCCGTTATTTGCTGGCAAACGGACTGGGTGCTGCGCTGCCGCAGGACGATGCGTTGGCACGCGCCGGCTGGCTGGTTTCTCCGGCATTGCTACAGGGCCATAACAGCCCGGATGCGAAGATTTTGCTGGCAGTGCCGCTGGAGATCGACGCACTTGTGCAGAAAATGCCGCAACTGGTCACCCAGCAGACGGCAGTGGAATGGGATGAAGAAAAAGGCACCTTGCGTGCCTGGCGGCGCTGGAATATTGGCCGTCTGTCGCTGCGCGCACAACCGTTGGCCAAGCCTTCAGCGGAGGAGTTGCAGCAGGCGTTGATTGGCTGGATCCGCCAGCAGGGATTACAGGTTCTTACCTGGGATACAGCAGCGGGGCAGCTACGAACCAGACTGCAATGCGCGCAGGAATGGTTACCTGAGGTTGACTGGCCGCCCATGGATGACGATGCGCTGCTCGACAGCCTTGAGCAATGGCTATTGCCCTCGCTGGCGGGCGTCAAAGATATCCGGGCACTGCGTCAGGTGAATATCGCTGACGCATTGGGACGATTATTGAACTGGTCATTGCGTCAGCGACTGGATAGTGCGCTACCCAGCCATTACACTGTGCCGACCGGAAGTCGTCTGCCGCTGCGATATGAAGTGCATCGCCCGCCCGTTCTGGCTGTGCGTTTGCAGGAGGTCTTTGGTGAGCAACGTAGTCCCCAGGTCGCCGAAGGGCGCGTGGCGGTGGTGTTGGAACTGCTCTCACCTGCGCACCGGCCGTTGCAGATTACCGCCGATTTGGCGGCGTTTTGGCAAGGTGCATACCGGGAGGTGCAAAAGGAGATGAAAGGACGCTACCCGAAGCACGCGTGGCCCGACGATCCGGCACAGGCGTTGCCGACCCGGCGCACCAAAAAGTATCAGGGCCAGTGAAATCCTGGCCGATCAGACCCATTTTCAGACCTTTCTTCTTTTCGGGCTGCGTAATTGGGAACACAGTCCATGCAAAAAATGGTCGCAGGAAAAAGGGTCGGAGAGAAAGTTGTTAGCGCCATTATTCCCCGTCAGCCCCTGATGGTTGGCTGTGGATGTACATTGATTGCGGGTGGAAATCCATTCCGTGAAGAGTTATTTAATTCGTGAACAACGATTTTTTCATGAAAAATATTTGTATCGTGGAGAACAGTAATGTCAGGCGATGACCGCGAACCTATCGGGCGTAAGGGAAAAAAATCCGGGCGTAAACCATCGCGTTCGCGGCCACCCCGCCGCAGGGATGACGATTACGAGGACGAAGAGTATCTGGACGATGACGATCTTGATGAAGAGTATGAGGATGATGATGAGTACGAGGAAGAGCGCATGACGCGTAAGGCGAAACCGCGTTCGCCGCGTAAAAAGCGTGGTTGGTGGGGACTGATTATCAAGCTGTTTTTAGTCGTGGTCGTGGCACTGGCAATTTATGGTGTATATCTCGATTCACAAATACGCAGCCGTATTGACGGAAAAGTGTGGCAACTGCCCGCCGCCGTCTATGGGCGTATGGTCAATCTTGAACCGGGTATGCCTTATAGCAAGAAAGAGATGGTCAACCTGCTTGAGGGCATGCAATACCGTCAGGTGACTCGCATCACCCGACCAGGCGAATTTACCGTGCAGGCCAACAGCATTGATGTGCTGCGCCGCCCGTTTGACTTCCCGGATGGCAAAGAGGGGCAGATTAGCGCCCGTCTGACCTTCCAGAACGATAGCCTGATCAAGATTCAGAATCTGGAAAGCAAGCGCGATTTTGGTTTCTTCCGTCTCGATCCACGGTTAATCACCATGCTGCAATCACCGAACGGTGAGCAGCGGTTGTTTATTCCGCGTGCCGGTTTCCCGGATCTGCTGGTTGATACCCTGCTGGCTACCGAAGATCGCCATTTTTATCAGCATGACGGCATCAGCTTCTACTCAATTGGTCGTGCGGTTCTGGCTAATCTGACTGCCGGACGTGCGGTGCAAGGGGCGAGTACCCTGACGCAGCAACTGGTGAAAAACCTGTTCCTGACCAATGAGCGCACTTATTGGCGTAAGGCCAATGAAGCCTATATGGCGTTGCTGGTGGATTACCGTTACAGCAAAGATCGTATTCTGGAACTGTATCTGAACGAAGTGTATCTCGGTCAGAGCGGCAGCGATCAGATTCGCGGTTTCCCGCTGGCGAGCCTTTACTATTTTGGCCGTCCGGTTGATGAACTGAGTCTGGATCAGCAGGCGCTGCTGGTGGGAATGGTGAAAGGGGCGTCGCTGTACAACCCTTGGCGTAACCCGGCGCTGGCGCTGGAACGGCGTAACGTGGTTCTCAAATCATTGCAGAATCAAAATGTTATAGACGAAGAGCTGTACAATATGCTCAGCGCACGTCCTCTCGGGGTTCAACCGAAAGGCGGGGTGATTTCTCCACAGCCAGCCTTTATGCAGATGGTGCGACAGGAATTGCAGCAGCGTCTGGGCGATAAAGTAAACGATCTGTCGGGCGTGAAGATCTTCACCACGCTGGATCCGGTGTCTCAGGATGCGGCTGAAAAAGCGGTCGAAGAGGGCATTCCTCCGCTGAAGGCGGCGCGTGGAATCAAGGATCTGGAAACGGCGATGGTGATCGTTGACCGTTTCAGCGGTGAAGTGCGGGCCATGGTGGGTGGGGCTGATACCCAATTTGCCGGGTTTAACCGAGCTATGCAGGCCCGTCGTTCGGTGGGTTCCCTGGCGAAACCCGCCACCTATCTCACCGCGCTCAGTCAGCCTGACAAGTACCGTTTGAACACCTGGCTGGCGGATCAGCCGCTGTCGCTGAAACAACCCAATGGCCAGGTCTGGCAGCCCAAGAACTACGATCGCCAGTTCCGCGGTCAAGTAATGCTGGTTGATGCCCTGGCTAACTCGCTGAACATCCCGACGGTGAATCTGGGGATGTCCGTTGGTCTCGATCAGGTCAGCACCACGCTGGTGAAATTGGGGATCCCCAAAGATGTGTTGCAGCAGGTGCCGGCAATGCTGCTGGGGGCGATCAGCCTGACGCCGATGGAGGTCGCGCAGGAATACCAGACCATTGCGAGTGGCGGCAACCGTGCGCCGCTGTCGGCTGTGCGGTCGGTAATCAGCGAGGATGGACAAGTGCTGTACCAGAGCTTCCCGCAGGCTGAACGTATGGTGCCAGCACAGGCGGCCTATCTGACGCTGTATGGTATGCAACAGGTGGTAGCACGCGGAACATCCCGCTCATTGGCGGTAAAATTCCCTAACTACCATCTGGCGGCAAAAACCGGTACCACCAACGATTTGCGTGACAGTTGGTTCGCCGGGATCGACGGCAAAGAAGTGGTCATTACCTGGGTTGGGCGTGATAACAATGGTCCAGCCAAACTGACCGGTGCCAACGGTGCCTTGACCATTTATCGCCGATATCTGGAAAACCAGACGCCGCTGCAACTGAACGTGAATGCGCCTGAAGACATCAGCCAGATGAGTCTGGATGCTGCGGGTAACTTCATCTGTAATGGCAGCGGTGCCCGCGTTATTCCGGTATGGACAGACAATCCGCAAGGATTGTGTCAGGCGAGCCAGGCTGTTCAGCAGCAACAACAGCAACAGCAACAACAGCAGCAGGGAGAGGGCGACGGAGTTGCCGGTTGGATTAAGGATATGTTCGGCCAATAAGATGTTGCTGTAATGGCTATCGGTTGATCATAAGTATCTGGTTATTAAAAAGGCATCGCACCGTGAGCGATGCCTTTTTCAGTTCTGGGCTATAACGCTCTATTGTGCCGTATTTTTATCTCGTAAAGCCTCATCGTCAGCGCGTGGGTTTTGCCCTTATATCGGCTGCGGCTATTTTTCATTCCCGAATGATTGATCCGGCCTAAATACGCTTGCAGTTTCCCTTTCCTTACGCATAATATGCGACCTCACATAATAATAATTATCGTTTCCATTCCTAAGTAATTACCATCAGTGGCTACCGGCGCAACTCTATCCCGGCGCTGTAAGACAGGGCGTGATGCAGAATAGACAGACCATGACCGACGTGACTTTTAGCCTGAATCAGGCCAGTTTCACCGTTCCCTCCCGCACGCTGTTGGCACCGCTGTCATTAACTTTTCCACAGGGAAAAGTATGCGGTCTGATCGGCCATAACGGTTCGGGCAAGTCAACGCTGCTAAAGATGTTGGGTCGCCATCAGCCACCGTCTTCCGGTCAGGTTCTGCTCAATGATACGCCCGTGGAACAGTGGGACAGCAAAGCCTTTGCGCGACAGGTTGCCTATTTGCCACAGCAGTTGCCTGCCGCCGAAGGGATGACGGTGCAGGAGTTGGTCGCCATCGGCCGTTATCCATGGCACGGCGCATTAGGGCGTTTTCGCCTTCACGATCGTGAATTGGTTGATGAGGCGATCGCGCTGGTTGGCCTGAAGCCTTTCGCCAAACGTCTGGTCGACAGCCTGTCAGGCGGCGAGCGGCAACGCGCCTGGCTGGCGATGATGGTGGCGCAAGATAGCCGCTGTTTGCTGCTCGATGAACCGACCTCGGCGCTGGATATCGCGCATCAGGTCGAGGTGCTGGCCTTGATTCAGCGCCTGAGCCATGAGCGCGGCCTGACGGTGATTGCGGTATTGCACGATATCAATATGGCTGCCCGCTATTGTGATCATCTGGTGGCGCTGCGCGCAGGCGAAATGATCGCCGAAGGTGAGCCGTTGGAAATGATGCAAGGGACGGTTCTTGAACAAATCTATGGTATTCCCATGGGCATTTTGCCGCATCCAAGCGGTGGTGCGCCGGTGAGCTTTGTCTATTGATATGACCGTTTACCCTGCATGCCCTGATCTCTGCCGCCGTCGCTTGTTACAGGTGACGGCGATGACCCCTTTGCTGGCTTCGCTGCCCGTCTGGGCCGCATCCCACCCCGATCTACAGCGTATCATTGCCCTTGAGTGGTATCCCGCAGAACTGTTAATGACGTTGGGTATCACGCCGCTAGGCGTGGCAGATACCTATAACTATCGCCTATGGGTGGGGGAACCGCGCCTTGATGAGCAGGTCATTGATGTTGGTCAGCGCACGGAACCCAATCTTGAACTGTTGCAACAGCTCAAACCCTCGTTACTGTTGATCTCGTCAGGCTACGGGCCGTCACCCGAAAAACTACAGGCCATCGCCCCAACGATGGGTTTTGCCTTCAATGATGGTTCAGGCAAACCGCTGATGCTGGCGCGTAACTCGCTGAATATACTGGCCGAGCGCTTGGGCTTGCAGGCCGTGGCAGAACGCCATCTGGCCGATTTCGATCTTTTCCTCAAGCAAACCCGCCAGCAATTGCAACCTGTCGTCAAACAACCGCTGCTGCTGTTCTCTTTTCTGGATACCCGTCACGTACTGGTTTTTGGTCGTGGCAGCCTGTTTCAGGATGTGATGGATCAGTTAGGACTGGAGAACGCCTGGTCGGGTGAAACCAATTTCTGGGGCAGCGCCATTATTGGTCTTGAACGTCTTGCCACCGTCAAGAATGCGCAGGCGATCTGTTTTGATCACGGTAATCGCAGCATGCTGGAAAAAGTATCGTCAACGCCGCTGTGGCAATCCCTGCCTTTTGTTCGTCAGCAGCAGTTGAAACTGGTGCCCGCCGTCTGGTTTTATGGCGCGACCCTGTCGGCCATTCGTTTTTGTCGGTTATTGACCGAAACGTTAGGAAAAACGTCATGAGTCGCCGCGCGCTGTTTCTCCCTTCTGTGCTGATCGCCATGCTGTGTCTTGCCGCATTGGCGCTGACCCTCTTCAACCTGCGCCAGCAATTGCCGACTGAACTCTGGTCTGCCGCGCTGTGGCGGCCTGATGCCGACGATGTCCGACAAATGGTGTGGCATTACAGCCTGCTGCCGCGTGTCGCGGTGGCGTTGTTGGCGGGAGCCGGGTTGGGACTGGCTGGTACGCTGTTTCAGCAGGTTTTGCGCAATCCGCTGGCGGAACCCGCAACGCTCGGCGTTTCCGCAGGTGCACAACTGGGGCTGACGGTCGCTACGCTCTGGGCGCTGCCAGGCGGTGAATTGACGGCACAGTTTGCGGCAATGGTGGGGGCGGTAGTCATCGGCCTGCTGGTGTTTGGCGTGGCCTGGGGCAAACGTATGTCGCCAGTGACGCTGATTCTCGCCGGGCTGGTGCTCAGTCTCTATTGTGGCGCAGTGAACAGCCTGCTGGCGCTGTTTAATTACGATCAACTGCAAAGCCTGTTTCTCTGGAGCAGTGGATCGCTGAATCAACAGGATTGGAGCATTGCGGCGTTCCTGGCCCCGCGACTGGCGATTGCGCTGATGTTGGCGCTGTTGCTGTTACGGCCAATGACGCTGCTTGGTCTGGACGACGGCGTTGCCCGTAATCTAGGGCTGGGGCTTTCCACGGCACGTTTGGCTGCGCTCGGGCTGGCGATATTGATCAGCGCGCAATGGGTGAATGCCGTAGGCATTATCGGTTTTGTTGGTTTGTTTGCCCCGTTATCAAGCCGGATGCTGGGTGCCCGGCGCTTATTGAGTCGCCTGTTGTTGTCGCTGGTATTGGGCGCGTTGCTGCTGTGGCTGACCGATCAGATCATGCTCTGGCTGACGCAGGTATGGCGTGAAATTCCCACGGGTGCCGCCACCGCGCTGGTGGGTGCGCCGTTATTGCTTTGGCTGCTGCCGCGCTTGCGTAACAGCGTGACGCCGCCGCCAATGAATCAGGGTGACAGCGTGCCGGTGGAACGACAGAAACCAGTATATTGGTTCGCGGGTGGCCTGATTCTGCTGCTGGCGGGTCTGTTTATCGCGCTCTCTTTCGGGCGTGACAGCAACAGTTGGTACTGGGCGACGGGGGAATTATTCCAGCAAATGCTGCCGTGGCGAGTGCCGCGCGTCGTTGCGGCGCTGGTCGCCGGGATGATGCTGGCTTCTGCCGGGACATTGATTCAGAAGCTGACCGGGAATCCGATGGCCAGTCCCGAGGTATTGGGGATCAGTTCCGGCGCGGCCTTTGGCGTGGTGATTATGTTGTTCATGGTGCCGGGCGATGCCTTCGTCTGGCTTCTTCCGGCAGGCAGTCTGGGCGCTGGATTGACGCTTCTGGTCATTATGCTGGTTTCAGGGCGGAGGGGATTCTCGCCGGAACGCATGCTGCTGGCGGGGATTGCGCTCAGTACGGCCTTTACCACGCTGATTACCCTACTGCTGGCGAGTGGCGATCCGCGTATGGGCGGATTGCTGACCTGGATTTCCGGCTCTACCTACGCGGTCACTTCAGAACAGGCGTGGCGCACTGCCGCCATCGCCGCCGTGTTGATCGTAATGACGCCACTGTGTCGCCGCTGGCTGAAGATATTACCGCTGGGCGGTGTGACCGCAAAAGCAGTGGGTATCGCGTTGACGCCGACCCGCCTGCTTATTCTGCTGCTGACAGCGATCATGACCGCTATCGCTACGCTAACGGTGGGGCCGTTGAGTTTTGTTGGTTTGATGGCGCCGCATATGGCGCGAATGATGGGTTTTCGTCGCGCGGTGCCACAATGGTTGATGGCGACGCTGATTGGAGGACTACTGATGGTATTCGCTGATTGGTGTGGCCGGATGGTGTTCTTCCCCAATCAGATCCCGGCGGGATTGCTGGCCACGTTTATCGGCGCACCTTACTTTATCTACCTGTTGCGCAAACAGGCGGCCTAGAGCGCTGAACTGGCGAGACAGCACGCGTCTCGCCAGAGGGCGTCAAAGGAACAGTTCAAGCAGGGAGTTGAGGAACAACTTGCCTTTCTCGGTGATCTGCCATTCCTCGTCGCTTTCCACGATATAACCCTTTGCCAGCGCGTCATTCAATTGCGGGCGAATCACCGCTTCATCCAGTCCGGTAAAGTCGGCGAACTCATGGCGCGGGGCCGCTTCCAGCAGGCGGAAACGGTTCATGAAAAATTCGAATGGACGATCGCTCTCCTCAACCAGATGCTCTTTTTCCAGATAACGGCCCTGCATATAACCGCGCGGATGGCGCGTTTTTGCTGTGCGCAGGATCCGGCCGTCGCTGAAGGTAATTTTACCGTGTGCTCCGCAACCAATACCGAGGTAATCACCAAAACGCCAGTAGTTGAGATTGTGCTGGCACTGATAACCGGGTTTGGCATAGGCCGACGTCTCATATTGCTGATACCCGGCGGCGGTCATGAGTTGATGGCCTTGCTGATAGATATCCCACAGCGCGTCATCATCGGGAAGGACCGGCGGACGGGAGCCAAACAGGGTGTTGGGTTCGATTGTCAGTTGGTACCACGACAGATGCGGCGGGTTGAGCTCTATCGCCTGACGCAAATCATCCAACGCCTGCTCGAGGCTTTGATCGGGCAGTCCATGCATCAAATCCAGATTAAAGCTGCGCAGACCGAGCGCGGTGGCCAGATGGGCGGCTCGCTTGGCCTCCTGCGGGCCGTGAATACGTCCCAGACGTTCCAGCTTTTGCGCGTTGAAACTTTGCACACCAATGGAGATGCGATTGATACCGGCGTGCTGATAGCCGCTGAAACGATCGGCTTCCACGGTACCGGGGTTGGCTTCCATGGTGATCTCTGCGTCAGGATCCACGGACAAGCGCGCGCGGACACCATCCAGCAGGGTTTGCATCGCCTCAGCGCTTAACAGGCTTGGTGTCCCGCCACCGATAAAAATAGTCCCGACGGTGCGCCCAGCCACTTTCTCCACGTCCAGATCAAGATCGGCCAGCAGATGCCCCACATAGTCGTCATGGGGAACTTCGCCTTTTAACGCATGCGAGTTGAAGTCGCAGTAAGGGCATTTCTGCACACACCAGGGGATATGGATATAGAGGCTGAGCGGGGGGAGCTTACGCATGCTTCATGGCATCCAATAACAACGCCAGCGCTTTACCCCGATGGGATATGGCACTCTTTTCTTCACGGGTCAGTTCCGCCCCGGTTTTGCCTTCTTCATGAACGTAGAAGATCGGGTCATACCCGAAACCGCCTTCGCCAGCCGGAGCAAAGGTAATCTCACCCGCCCAACTGCCGTGGCACACCAGCGGGGTAGGATCTTCCGCATGGCGCATGTAAACCAGCACACAGTGGAATTGCGCCGCACGCTGTCCAGCGGGCACATCTTTCAGGGTCAGCAACAGTTTTTCGAGATTTTGTTGATCGCTGGCATCGACCCCGGCGTAGCGGGCTGAATAGATTCCGGGAGCACCGCCAAGAAAATCCACGGCCAGACCGGAGTCATCGGCAATGGCGGGCAGGCCGGTTTGCTGCGCGGCATGACGCGCCTTGAGAATGGCATTCTCGATAAAGGTCAGCCCGGTCTCTTCTGCGGACTCAACGCCCAGCTCGGTTTGAGCCACGACGTCCAGACCATAGTCGGCCAGCAGATGGGCCAGTTCACGCACTTTACCGGGGTTGCCGGTAGCCAGAACAACTTTTTGCATAGGAAATCCTGATCCTTTGTGATTTTTCATACTGGGGATAAGCCGCGAGGAAACCCGATATATGTACTTTTTATACGTACTTTTATCCCCAAGTACTTGGAGATGCAGGTAGGCAGCAAGTGAACGAATCCCGATGAGCTGACACAAGTCAGTGATTCGGGTGAGTGAACGTAGCTAACACCCCTGCAACTTCAAGGACGAAGGGGAAAGTAATGCTGCGATGGTCTCTGGGATACACTGCGGACTCACTATCCTGATCTGTTTATGCCGCCCCAATTCGCCTTTTTCTATCGTCACGTTGCTTTTCGCAACCTTGAACTGCTTGGCGAGAAATTTAACCAGATGGGCATTGGCTTGCCCATCGACTGGCGGGGCGGTGATGGCGACTTTCAATTCGTCGCCATGCACACCGATAATCTGGTCGCGGCTGGCTTTCGGCTGAATATATAGCCTGATCACCAGCGCGTCCAGTTGTTGTATTACAGGGTTAACAGCCATGCGATGACATCAGCCCGCAGGTAATTGAGTGCATAGAGAATCAGGATCAGAATCATCGCTGAGAAATCAATGCCTCCCATTGCTGGCAGCAATCTTCTGATGGGTGCCATCAACGGTTCGGTCAATTGAATCAGTACATATTCGACCGGGCTGCGTCCCTGGCTGATCCAGCTCATCAGGGCACGGACCAGAACCAGCCAGAAGACCAATTTGCCTGCGGCGGTCAGCAGTTCGATAAAGGAGAGCGGAATATAGACCCATTGGAAAAACAGAACGGGATTCAACAGCCAGTTGATGAAAATCAGCTTAAGCAGCACCAGCACCCAGGCAAGGAGCACGGAAGCGCTATCCAGTGGCCCGACCGAAGGTATAATCCTTCTCAGCGGCGAGATCACCGGTTGGGTAATTTTCACAATGAATTGGGAAAAAGGATTATAGAAATCGGCCCTGACCCATTGCATCCACACGCGGAGCAGCAATACGGACACGTAGAGGTCGATGACAGTAAAAATAAGGAATGTTAAGAATTGCATGTATCAGCCTTTAATATTAAAACTGCTTTTCCATTTCCTGCGCGCGACTGATTGCCGCTTGCATGGCTTGTGAAACGATACCGGTTAAATCCTGCTCGTTGAATACCCGCAACGCCTCGGCGGTCGTGCCACCTTTCGACGTCACCTGTTCACGCAGCGTTGACAGCGGGGTATCAGGACTGGCTTCCACCAGCGCCGTTGCCCCAGAAGCGGCCTGCTGCACCAGTAAGCGAGCCATTTTCGCTGAAAAACCCAGGCTTTCCGCTTCTTTCTGCATGGCTTCCATAAACAGGAAAAAGTAGGCAGGGGCGCTTCCCGCGGCGGCGATAACCTGATTAATGCCGTTTTCGTCATCGACCCAGCACACTTTGCCCACCGCACTCATTAAATCTGCGGTGAATTGGCGATCCTGCAAGTTGACCTGATCCGGCGCGTAGAGTCCGCTCATTCCTTTACCGACCAGCGAGGGCGTATTCGGCATGATCCTGACGATATTCAGCGCATTACCCAACAATTGGTAAAAACGGGCAACGTTGACGCCAGCGGCGATCGACAGCACCAGTTTACCGGAAAAATCGACCTGCTCTTGCAAGTGCTCACACACTTTAGCCATCAGTTGCGGCTTCACGGCCAGAACCACGACGTCAGCCTGCTGCGCGCACTGCACATTATCATCACTGCTGATAACACCGAGCTTTTCCGCCAGTGCGTCACGACGGGTTGTCGACGGTGCACAAACGCTAATCAGCGCAGCCGGATAACCGTTGGCGACCAGACCGGAAATGATAGCCCCTGCCATGTTACCTGCACCAATAAAGGCAATTTTACGATGTTGCATGGTACTCCTTGCTTAGTGTTGTGCGGTTTGCGGCGCACCGTAATCCCGCGCACCAAAAATAGCGGTGCCGATGCGAACCAGCGTACTGCCAGCCGCGATGGCAGCGGCCATATCGTCCGTCATCCCCATGGAAAGCGTATCGATCTGCGGGTAATCCTGTTGCAATGCCTTGAAAGCCTGCGTCATGTTACCAAAAACCGCCAGTTGCCGCTGATAGTCATTTTCTGGTGCGGGGATCGCCATCAGTCCGCGCAGGGTCAGGTGCGGCATCTTCTGGATGGCCGCGGCCAATGGCGCGATCTCATTAAGCGCCACGCCTGATTTACTCTGCTCATCGCTGATATTGACCTGAATCAGCACCTGCAGGGGCGCGATATCCGCGGGGCGCTGCTCGTTGAGGCGGGCGGCAATTTTCAGCCGATCAACGGTGTGGCACCAATCAAAATTCTCTGCAACCAGACGGCTCTTATTCGATTGCAGCGGACCAATAAAGTGCCATTCCAATGCGGGAGAAATGT
Source organism: Edaphovirga cremea (assembly GCF_003332275.1). Taxonomy (GTDB): domain Bacteria; phylum Pseudomonadota; class Gammaproteobacteria; order Enterobacterales; family Enterobacteriaceae; genus Edaphovirga; species Edaphovirga cremea. The sequence goes on from NZ_QOVA01000003.1 coordinate 415,776, forward strand.
CACTTTCCTGAAAATGGTGGATCTTGTCCACCCCTTCCTGAACATAGTTTTCACCAAAGGCGCGCTGGCCTGCCGCGATGGCCTCTTTGAGGGCTGCCACAGGTTTGGTTTTGCTCACTGCAAGCAACATCACTTTCTCTGGAGCGCGATCGCACGCTTGCGCAGCGCTGGCGATTCGCTGCCTGACGTCCTGTAGATTCTGCTGAATAGTGCTCATATTGGCTCAGGAGTGTTTCAAATGGATATCGATGAATTTGTGGCTCTTAGTGTAAAGCATAAATATATTGATTTTTATGTTTTTTATTGATGATTTTATTAAAAGTTTAATTTTAACCTACATTTAATCAACTGTCTGATTTTCAGGGACTTACCAATGGTACAAGTTTAGCCGCTATCAGCATATGCACCTAGCTTACCCCCAGTCATTTGAGGTTACCACTGCATCATGCTTTGATACCATCAGCATCAATTTTAATCAGTTTAGTGGCCTCTTTCCTAACTTTATTGAAGGCGTTTTCTCCAGATTTTCCTTTTTTCCGACATGAAGAAGATTTGACTGGATTCACTTTCCTCTGAATTCAGGTGTGCCAGTATCTGGTTTCATCTCTGTTTTGGTGATGGGCCATGAAAAAAGCGATCGCGTATCTCCGGTTCTCCTCGTCTGTTCAGCAGTATGGCGATTCTTTAAAACGGCAAAACCGGCTCGTGGCGGAATGGCTTGATGCCCATCCCGATTACTTGCTTGACAACCTGACGTATAAAGATTTGGGCCTCAGTGCTTATCACGGCACTCACGCCACGCGTGGAGCATTCGCAGACTTCATGGAGGCTGTAGAGGGGGGTTATATTGAATCCGGCACGGTTCTGCTGGTGGAAAGCCTGGATCGGCTGTCACGGGAAAGAATTGGTGAAGCCACGGAGCGGCTTAAACGCATATTAAAGGCCGGTGTCGATGTTGTTACCCTTAGCGACCATACGCATTACACGATTGATTCTTTGGATGACCCTTACTCCCTGATAAAAGCCATCCTCATTGCCCAGCGTGCCAATGAGGAAAGTGAAATCAAATCGCG
>NZ_QOVA01000030.1 GCF_003332275.1 Edaphovirga cremea
GCGCGGCAATGAGGAAACTCTTGCAATTGGCCTATGGAGTATTGAAGTCAGGAATGAAATTCAATGCAGAAATCCGTCTTGCCAACTAAGGTGACAAGACGGTATCTTGATTGCCGATCTTCACACTGAAAGAAAGAAAACCCAAGCCAAAGCAATCAACCAACAAAGCTATCTTTTGACGTTAACAAACATCAATCTGATATCAACCGAAACCTGCGCCGAGCCGGTTTTAAACAACACAACAGCTGAAGCTGCCGAGCAGCATGCTCAGAACAAACATTCAGCGCGGTTGCAGGTGCTCGCTCAAGCACCTGCCCAAAAATCACCCCTCGTGTAATCCACACTCCCGCTTTAACCCAAAGAACCGCGTTTCTTCCTCACTCATGCCCGGTTCCCATTTCCGCGTTGTATGGGTGTCCCCAACGGATAAATATCCCTGATCCCGTAACGGGTGGTAGCCCAGATCGTGATCCTGCAGATATTGGAAAATCTGCTTATTGTCCCAATCGATAATCGGCAGGATCTTGAACACGCCGCGCTGAATCGCCAGCACCGGCAACGTTGCGCGGCTGCCTGACTGCTCACGGCGCACACCCGCAAACCAGGTCTTTGCACCAAGGGATTCAAGGGCGCGGTTCATCGGCTCGACTTTATTGAGCTGATTGTAACGCTCGATCCCTTCAACGCCCTGATCCCACAACTTGCCATAACGTGCTTCCTGCCAGGCCGGGGAGTGCTCTGCGCGAAAGACCTGCAAATTCAATTGCAACTGATCGGTCAGTGCATCAATAAACTGGTAGGTCTCCGGGAACAAATACCCCGTATCCGTCAGGATTACCGGAATATCCGGACGCTGCCGGGTCACCAGATGCAAACACACCGCCGCCTGAATGCCAAAACTGGAAGAAAGCACAAACTCGCCCGGGAGATTCTCCAGCGCCCAACTCACGCGCTCTTGCGCAGTGAGTTTCTCAAGCCGACCATTCAGCTCAGCCATCGCCAGTACTTGCCCAGACTTCGGCAACGCATTCAATTCTGTAAGATCGATGTTGGACATCGCGTTCTCCGTCAGTCGTAAAAGTCTCGCGCCGGATCGAGAACCGGTTTAATGATACCCGCGCGAATCACGTAGTCACCGAATCCTTCGTTGTCTTTGCGATCCTTCGCCCAATGGCCAACCAGATCGTCGATAATGCCGAGGATCTCTTCGTCGCTGATATTCTCGCGGTACATGCGCGGAATACGCGTCCCTTCGCGATTACCACCCAGATGCAGGTTGTAACGGCCCATGGCTTTGCCCACCAGACCGATCTCTGCCAGCATCGCGCGGCCACAGCCGTTCGGACAGCCGGTTACGCGCAAAATAATATGTTCATTGCCAACGCCGTGCCCATGCATGATCCCTTCCACTTTGGTCACAAACTCCGGCAGGAAACGTTCGGCTTCCGCCATCGCCAGCGGACAGGTCGGGAAGGAGACGCAGGCCATCGAGTTTTTGCGCTGCTCACTGACGCTGTCATCGATCAGACCGTGATCGCGCGCCAGTGCCTCAATGCGGGCTTTATCTTTTTCGGCCACGCCAGCCACAATCAGATTCTGGTTGGCCGTCAGCCGGAAATCGCCTTTATGGATGCGTGCAATCTCTGCCAGGCCGGTTTTCAATGGGCGGCCCGGATAATCCAGGATTCGGCCATTCTCGATAAATAACGTCAGATGCCATTTCTTATCAACACCCTTCACCCAACCAATGCGATCGCCACGCCCGGTGAATTCATATGCGCGAACGGGGGCAAACGTAATACCTGCTCGCTTTTCAACTTCTTCTTTGAACGTCTCAACGCCCACGCGCTCAAGCGTATATTTGGTTTTGGCATTCTTACGGTCGGTTCGGTTACCCCAGTCACGCTGTGTAGTCACAACGGCTTCAGCAACGGCCAGCGTATTCTGCAGGGGAATATAACCCAGCTCGCTGGCAGTGCGCGGATAGGTCGCCTTGTCACCATGGGCGATAGACAAACCACCGCCGACCAGAACATTAAAGCCCACCAGCTTGCCGTTATCGGCAATGGCAATGAAATTCAAATCGTTAGCGTGCAGATCGACATCATTCTGCGGCGGGATCACCACGGTGGTTTTGAATTTACGCGGCAGATACGTGGCTCCAAGGATCGGTTCCTCATCGGTCGTCTCTACTTTTTCCTGATCCAGCCAGATCTCTGCGTAGGCGCGGGTACGCGGCAACAAATGTTCAGAGATCTTCTTCGCCCATTCCCAGGCTTCCAGATGAAGTTCTGACTCGACCGGATTCGACGTACACAGCACGTTACGGTTCACGTCATTGGCGGTCGCCAGCGCGTCCAGCCCCAGTTGATTGAGCAACTGATGCGCCGGTTTGACGTTCGGTTTCAGAATGCCGTGGAACTGAAAAGTCTGGCGGTTGGTGATGCGGATGCTGCCATATAGCGTGCTTTCCGCGGCATATTTATCGATACCCAGCCACTGCTGAGGCGTCATCACGCCGCCCGGCAAGCGGCAGCGCAGCATCATCGCGTGGCGTGCATCAAGTTTCTGTTCGGTTCGCTCGGCGCGGATATCGCGGTCGTCCTGCTGGTACATGCCGTGAAAACGGATCAGCAGAAAGTTGTCGCCGTTAAAACCGCCGGTCAGGCCATCCTTGAGATCTTCTGCAATGGTGCCGCGCAGAAAATTACTCTCTTTCTTGAGGCGTTCCGCGTCGGTCAGTTTGCCTGCAACGACCAGAGGTCCGGGGTGTTTTTCGCTCATTATTTTATTACCCTTAGTACACATCACGCTGATAACGGCGCTCAAGGCGCAGCTCACTTAAAAATTCGTCGGCTTGCTCGGTATCCATTGCACCCTGCTCGGCCACTACGTCCAGTAACGCCTGCTCGACGTCTTTTGCCATGCGATTGGCGTCGCCACAGACATAAATGTGCGCGCCCTGCTGTATCCAACGCCACAGCTCTGGGCCCTTTTCACGCAGTTTGTCCTGAACGTAGATTTTATGTTTTTGATCCCGCGACCAGGCCAGATCGATATTCGTCAGCAGACCTTCTTTCACGTAGCGTTGCCATTCGACCTGATAAAGGAAGTCTTCAGTAAAATGTGGATTGCCGAAGAACAGCCAGTTTGGACCGCTGGCACCGTCCGCCTCACGCTGCTGCATAAAGGCACGGAAAGGGGCGATCCCCGTTCCAGGACCAATCATAATCACCGGCGCATCCGGATTGGCGGGCAGGCGGAAATTATCGTTGTGTTCAATGAAAACGCGGATCGCAGCGTCTTCTTCCAGGCGATCCGCCAGATATCCGGAAGCACCGCCCGTGCGACTACGCCCCTCAATGTCATAACGCACCGCTCCCACCGTGATATGCACTTCGGTCTCGGTTTCTGCCTGCGAGGAGGCGATGGAATAGAGGCGCGGCGTCAACGGACGCAGGAGATCGATCAGTTGCTGGGCATCCAGTTCGGTCGGTGCCTGACGCACCATATCCACGATCGGCGTGTTCTGCGCGTAGTGCTGCAATTTACTTTTGTCTGTCAGTAGCGCCGTCAGGTTTTCATTGCGCGACAGCACAGAATATTTATCGACGATCACCGTGGTGTTTTGCGTCAGCTCAAAGTGCCCGATCAGCGCCTCACGCAGCGGCATCGATTTGCCTTCTACCTGAACAGACTCGTCGCCTTTCAGCCACAGCAGCGCCACCAGTTCATCCACCAGAGCCGGGTCATTTTCAAACCATACACCGAGTGCATCACCCGGCTGGTAACGTAAGCCTGAGTCAGCCAGATCAATCTCGATATGGCGCACATCCTTTTCGGAGTTACGGCCAGTAATCTTCTGGTTTACCGCAAATGACGCGGTCAGGGGCTGTTCTTTGCTATAAGGGCTGGACGTCACTTCATTGACGGTTCCCACCTGCGCAGCCTGTAGCGAAGCGCTGGATTCGGCAGGTGCACGGGACTTCAGCACCTCAACCACCTGCTTGCGCCACTGTTCGGCCAGCGGTTGGTATTCAACGTCAGCATCCACGCGATCCAGCAGGCGTTCCGCTCCCAGCTCGGCCAATTTACTATCGAAATCTTTACCAGACTGACAGAAATGTTCGTAAGACGTGTCACCCAAGCCAAATACGGCAAACGCGGTATCGGTGAGTTTCGGCGCTTTCTTTGAATGAAGGAATTTATGCAGCGCGACCGCTTCTTCCGCCGGTTCACCTTCCCCTTGCGTAGACGCCACCACGACCAGTAATTTTTCCTGCGCAATCTGCTTGAATTTATAGTCACCCGCATTGACCAGATTGACGTTCAATTTTGCGGCCAGAAGATCGTCACGCAGTTGTTCCGCCAAACGGCGCGCGTTGCCGGTCTGCGAGGCCGAGAGCAGCGTAATACTGGCGGCCACAGGTGCGACAGCAGGAAGTGCAGCAGTGACTCCGGGTTGCTGATTAACCATTCCCCAGAAATAACCAGAGAGCCAGGCCAGTTGCGTGGGTGAAAATTCACCAATCGCTGTTTGCAAGCGAGCCAATTGCTCGGGTGTTAACGGGAGCAAAGATGTTGGAGGAGCCTGAGTCGTCATCGCGGTACGAATTCCCTTATGCGTTAGCCAGTGTGGGTCGGGGGGTAGGTGGTGTCTAAGGTTACCGAGTGGAATAGTAACAATTAAATAAGGGATGGAAATATATAATAACCAAAATGACTAAGCTGATTTTTAGGTAAGCCATACGTATAAAAGTGGTAGATATGAGTTTTTATCCGCTTGAAAAAGATGAACATTTTTAAAACTTTCTTTAAAGCCCCTGTTTTTTCTGTCTATTTAACAAAAACCGCGATCTGCTGTTTGATAAAAATTCATCCAAATCCCCAGACTTAAGGTGGTCGTATTGCGCACTTCAGTACAGAACACATGGCGGGAAAGCGCGGTTTCCGGTAGTATGCGGCGGTTTTTGAGTCAATGAGGCCGTCAAATGGCAACCACGCTTTTTAAAGATTTTCAGTTTGAAGCCGCCCACCGGCTGCCACATGTGCCTGAAGGCCACAAATGCGGTCGCCTGCATGGTCACTCGTTTATGGTTCGTCTGGAAATTACCGGTGAAGTCGATGCACATACCGGCTGGATAATGGATTTTTCCGAGCTGAAAGCCCTGTTTAAACCAACCTGGGAACGTCTGGATCATCACTATCTGAACGATATTCCTGGCCTGGAGAATCCGACCAGTGAAGTGCTGGCTGCCTGGATTTGGCAGCAGTTAAAACCTCAGTTACCCGAACTGAGCGCCGTGATGGTCAAAGAGACCTGCACTGCGGGCTGCGTCTACACGGGTGAATAGCCAAGGGTGCAGCGGCAAAGTCGGTGTAAACGACACACCGACCCATCCTGAATCAGGCGATATTGAGATATTTGTGGGTTTGCATTGAGAGGCGCCAGTTACGCGCGATGCAGGTTTCTATGCACAGGCGGGTGGCGTCTTCTTTCTGGCTGATCGGTTGCAATGCGACGATCCGTTGTTTTTCGTCATCAAGCGTGGCGAGCAATTCATCCAATGCATCAATGTCGCGCTGGCGCGCCACCGGATGTTTTATCTCATCGGCACGTTTCAGCGCCTGATCGATCACTTTCATTCCACCGCGCATATTCACCTTTGGCGACACCGTCACCCAGGTGTGGGGGGAACAGCGTACCTCATGGGTTCCGCTGGTTTCGATCTGGCAGCCAAAACCGTTTTTTTCCAACAGCATGGTCAACGGCATAAGATCATGAATACAGGGTTCGCCGCCGGTAATCACGATGTGGCGCGCGGTATATCCCTGCTGTTCGATTGTCGCCAGCAGTTCTTCGGAACTGGCTGCGCCCCAACCGTCGTTTTCCTGCGTTTTTACCAATACCTGATCCAGGGTAATTTCACGTTCAGCAAGTTGATCCCAGGTGTGCTTGGTATCACACCAGCTACAACCCACCGGGCATCCTTGCAGGCGAATGAATATGGCGGGAACGCCGGTAAAAAAACCTTCCCCTTGCAAGGTCTGGAACATCTCATTAATCGGGTACTGCATCAGTATCTCAATAATTATCTGGTTGAACGTTAATTATCGCAGATTCCCGCGCACACACCAAACTCTCAGTACAGCGTCACGCCAGAGGAAAAAAGTCGAAAAAAAACCCGCCGAAGCGGGTTTGCAAAAAGTGGGACAGCGCAGTAATTACTGGCCTTTCACTTCTTTCAGACCGTTGAATGGTGCACGGCTACCCAGTGCTTCTTCAATACGGATAAGTTGGTTGTATTTGGCAACGCGGTCAGAACGGCTCATGGAACCGGTTTTGATCTGGCCTGCAGCAGTACCGACAGCCAGGTCAGCAATGGTTGCATCTTCAGTTTCACCAGAGCGGTGAGAGATAACGGCAGTGTAACCCGCGTCTTTTGCCATCTTGATAGCAGCCAGAGTTTCGGTCAGGGAACCGATCTGGTTGAATTTGATCAGGATGGAGTTGGCGATGCCTTTTTCGATCCCTTCTTTCAGGATCTTGGTGTTGGTTACGAACAGATCGTCACCAACCAATTGGATTTTGTCGCCCAGTACTTTGGTCTGGTAAGCAAAACCGTCCCAATCAGATTCGTCCAGACCGTCTTCGATAGAAACGATTGGGTAATCTTTGGTCAGGCCTTCCAGGAAGTGGGTGAACTCTTCGGAGGTGAACGCTTTGTTGTTCTCACCAGCCAGCACATATTTGCCGTCTTTGTAGAACTCGGAAGCCGCGCAGTCCATCGCCAGAGTGATGTCTTTGCCCAGCTCGTAGCCTGCCGCTTTAACCGCTTCAGCGATGACAGCCAGTGCTTCTGCGTTGGAACCCAGGTTTGGCGCGTAGCCACCTTCGTCACCAACAGCAGTACCCATGCCCTTGGATTTCAGAACTTTTGCCAGGGTGTGGAACACTTCAGAACCCATACGTACAGCTTCTTTCAGGGTTTTGGCGCCAACAGGCTGGATCATGAATTCCTGGATGTCGACGTTGTTGTCGGCGTGCTCACCACCATTGATGATGTTCATCATTGGCAGAGGCATAGAGAATTGACCCGGGGTACCATTCAGTTCAGCGATGTGCTCATACAGCGGCATACCTTTAGAGGCAGCAGCGGCTTTGGCAGCAGCCAGAGAAACAGCCAGAATGGCGTTGGCACCAAACTTGGATTTGTTTTCTGTTCCGTCCAGATCGATCATGATCTTATCGATGTTAGCCTGGTCTTTCGCGTCTTTACCCTTCACAGCGTCAGCAATCGGACCATTTACTGCAGCAACGGCTTTGGTTACGCCTTTGCCCAGGAAACGGGATTTGTCACCGTCACGCAGTTCCAGTGCTTCACGGGAACCGGTAGATGCACCTGAAGGCGCAGCAGCCAGACCTACAAAACCACCTTCCAGGTGAACTTCGGCTTCTACAGTCGGGTTACCACGGGAGTCGATGATTTCGCGACCGATGACTTTAACGATTTTGGACATTAGGTTTTCCTCAGTACAAGTTAAACTAAAACTCCAGAAAAACGGCCCTGACCACTCAGCACCGCTTCCCCTGTATTTTATTTCACCTGGCGCTTCTGATACTCACCGGCAGCTTTCACAAAGCCTGCGAACAACGGGTGACCATCACGCGGCGTCGACGTAAACTCCGGGTGGAACTGGCAAGCAACAAACCACGGATGGTTTGGCAGCTCTATGATTTCCACCAGATTGTTATCGGCTGAGCGCCCGGCAACACGTAAACCAGCAGCTTCAATTTGCTTCAACAGCATATTGTTGACTTCATAACGATGGCGATGACGCTCAACGATAGTCGGTTCACCGTACAACTCGCGAACCCGGCTACCGTCGGTCAGGTGGCATTGCTGCCCGCCTACACGCATGGTACCGCCTAAATCACTCTCTTCTGAGCGCACTTCAACGTTACCGTCTTCGTCGCGCCATTCGGTGATCAACGCGACCACCGGGTACTTACAGTCTGGCACAAATTCAGTGGAGTTTGCGTTTTCCATACCCACCACATTGCGGGCAAACTCCATCAGTGCAACTTGCATACCCAGGCAAATGCCCAGATAAGGAATATTATTTTCCCGTGCATAACGGGCGGTGGCGACCTTCCCTTCGACACCACGGTAGCCAAAACCACCTGGGATCAGGATGGCATCCAGACCTTTCAGCAATTCTACACCACGAGTCTCAACATCTTGTGAGTCAATTAACTTTATATTGACCGTAAGCCGGTTTTTTAACCCACCGTGCTTAAGCGCTTCAATCACAGATTTGTAGGCATCAGGCAATTCAACGTATTTACCGATCATGCCGATGGTCACTTCACCACCAGGATTGGCTTCTTCGTAAATCACTTGTTCCCATTCTGCCAGATTTGCGGCTTCACAGTTTAAGCTGAATCGTTTACAAATATAATCATCAAGACCCTGTGATTTCAAGAGCCCCGGAATTTTATAAATGGAATCAACGTCTTTAAGTGAAATCACCGCTTTTTCTGGCACATTGCAGAATAATGCGATTTTTGCCCGCTCATTGGCAGGCACCGCACGATCTGAACGGCAAATCAGCACATCTGGCTGAATACCGATAGAAAGCAGTTCTTTAACGGAATGCTGGGTAGGTTTGGTTTTCACTTCACCGGCCGCAGCCAGGTAAGGAACCAGCGTCAAATGCATATACAGCGTGTGCTCACGACCCACTTCAACGGCCATCTGGCGGATAGCTTCGAGGAATGGCAGGGATTCGATATCCCCCACGGTGCCACCTACTTCGACCAGCACCACATCATGCCCCTCACCGCCTTCGATAATGCGTTCTTTGATCGCGTTGGTGATGTGTGGAATTACCTGAATGGTCGCGCCGAGATAGTCGCCACGGCGTTCTTTGCGCAGAACGTCGGAATAGATGCGCCCCGCAGTAAAGTTATTGCGGCGAGTCATTTTAGTGCGGATAAAACGTTCGTAGTGACCGAGATCGAGATCGGTTTCTGCGCCGTCTTCGGTGACGAAAACTTCCCCATGCTGAGTCGGGCTCATGGTGCCCGGGTCCACGTTGATGTACGGGTCCAGTTTCATGATGGTAACGTTGAGGCCACGGGCTTCGAGAATAGCCGCCAGAGAGGCTGCGGCAATGCCTTTACCCAGAGAGGATACGACCCCGCCGGTCACAAAAATATAATTAGTTGTCATGCTGAACCTGAGAGTTTAGGTTTAAAGACGATGGAAGAACCAAGACGGGAAAGTAGTATACCCGAACCTTGGTTGCCCCACAATTGCTCGTTTTAAGCCCCTAAGGCGTTATTGCAGGCTTTCAGACCCGTTTCCCACCCCTTACCCCCTCGCTAACACCTTAATTACAGGCATTTTATTGTCTTTTCAGCCACTGTCATGAGTGACGCAGATTCGCTATAGATAATTCCACATTGCAGGGGCTGAGCCGGCTTAACCCTGCTCTTTTTTCACCTGCTGCCAGAACACTTCCATCTGCTCCAGCGTGGCATCGTTCATCGTCATTCCCGCTTGCGCAACGAGCTCCTCGACCCGACGGAAACGACGTTCGAATTTGCGGTTGGCCGCCTGTAAGGCGTCTTCTGCTTTATGGCCCAAATGACGGGAAAGATTAACCGTCGCAAACAGCAAATCACCGATTTCCTCGCCCAGTTTCTCTTCATCAACGACGGCCTGGGTGGCTTCGTGCATCACTTCGTCAATCTCTTCATACACTTTGCCCAGCACTGGCCCCAACGTATCCCAGTCAAAACCGACTGCCGCGCAGCGCTTCTGGATCTTATGGGCTTTCATCAGTGCAGGCAGCGTCTGCGGAATATCATCCAGCGCTGAAAAGAGGGCTTTATCCGCGCGCTCCTGCGATTTGGTCTGTTCCCATTTGGAGAGCGCCTCATCGCTGCTGATCTTCAGTTCCGTGGCGAAAATATGCGGATGACGGCGCTCGAGTTTATCGCTGATGGCGTTGCACACCTGATCGAAATCAAACAGCCCTTGCTCACTGCCCATTTGGGCATAAAAGACCACCTGGAACAGTAAATCGCCTAACTCATCGCGAAGATCGGCATAATCTTCCCGCTGAATCGCATCAAGTACCTCATAAGTTTCTTCAAGAGTATAAGGCGCGATGGTCGCAAAGGTCTGTTTGCGATCCCACGGACAACCCGTTTGCGGGTCGCGCAAGGTTTTCATGATAGTAAGCAGGCGTTGCAGGGCGGTGTCAGTCATGGTTGGGCTCATTGTTTTAGCAAGTATGGAAAGTTTTAGCGAATGTGGAAAGTTGGCAATGTAACAGGGGCCGGACATTGTACACATTCCAGCCCCTGTTTTTATAAGACAAAGTGAGAATCAGGTACCGTATAGCCGCTTGGCATCTATCACATCCGGCAATTGGTTGAGCTTGGCGATAACCCGCCCCAACACCTGCAGGTTGTAAATCTCGATATCCATATCGATGGTTGCCAACTGTTTTTTGGTGTCACTCCTGCTGGCCACGCCAAGCACGTTCACCTTTTCATTGGCGAGGATGGTGGTGATGTCGCGCAGCAACCCACTGCGATCGTTGGCCGTGACGCGTACCACCAGCGAATAACCGCTGGAGTAGCTTTCACCCCAGACCGCATCAACGATTCTCTCCGGCGCATGTGAACGCAGTTCTTCAAGCTGATCGCAATCTGCACCGTGGATCGAAATCCCCCGCCCCTGAGTGATAAATCCAACGATTTCATCGCCAGGGATCGGCTGGCAGCAGCGCGCGATATGGTGCATCAGATTGCCGACACCTTCGACCACGACGCGACCATTGTCTTTCTTCGAAGAGCCGCGCTGCGGCGGTGGCGTCGTTTTCTGCGTCAACTGGCGCAGCGCCTGTTTGTCCAGCTCTTCCGCACTCGGTTTATTCAGGTGCGACTGCAGGTAGTTGGCCATCTGATTGATGCGGATATCACCGCTGCCAATCGCCGCCAACACTTCATCCATCGAATTCATGTTATAGCGCGGGATCAGCAGTTTTTCTGCTTCTCTCAGGCTGATACCGAGACGCCCCAATTCATCATCCAGCAGTTGTTTACCGGCGATGATATTTTTGTCGCGATCCTGTCTGCGGAACCAGTTATGTACCTTGGAGCGGCCACGGCTGGTCGTAATGTAACCCAGGTTGGGATTCAACCAGTCGCGACTCGGGTTTGGTTGTTTCTGGGTGATGATTTCGATCTGATCGCCCATCTGCAACTGATAGGTAAACGGCACTATACGACCGCCGATCTTGGCGCCAATACAGCGGTGACCCACATCGCTATGAATGTGATAGGCGAAATCGAGTGGCGTCGAGCCAGCCGGCAAATCGATCACATCGCCTTTTGGCGTAAATACGTAAACCCGATCGTCAAACACCTGACTGCGCACCTCATCCAGCATCTCACCAGAATCGGCCATCTCTTCCTGCCACGCGATCAGTTTACGCAGCCACGCGATACGCTCTTCGTAACCGGTACGCGCCCCGGCAGCGACCACGGTACCTTCTTTGTATTTCCAGTGCGCGGCGACACCCAGCTCTGCATCTTCATGCATCTGGCGGGTACGGATCTGGATTTCCAACGTTTTGCCACGCGGTCCCAGAACGACGGTATGGATCGACTGATAACCATTCGGTTTGGGGTTGGCCACGTAGTCATCAAATTCATCCGGCAGATGGCGATAGTGGGTATGCACGATGCCCAGTGCGGCATAGCAATCCTGCAACCGTTCGACCACCACGCGGACTGCGCGGACATCGTAGAGTTCGTCAAACGAGAGCGCTTTCTTTTGCATCTTGCGCCAGATGCTGTAGATGTGTTTCGGGCGGCCATAAATCTCGACCTTGATGCCCTCTTCTTTCATCGCGTTGCGCAAGTTGCCAACAAAATCATCGATGTACTGTTCGCGATCGATGCGCCGCTCATGCAGCAGTTTGGCAATGCGTTTATATTCATCAGGGTGCAGGTAGCGGAAGCAGAAATCTTCCAGTTCCCACTTCAGTTGACCAATACCCAGCCGGTTCGCCAATGGCGCATAGATGTTGGTACATTCTTTGGCGGCGAGAACGCGCTCGTCTTCCGGCGCATCCTTGACCTCACGCAGGTGGGCGATACGTTCAGCCAGTTTCAGCACTACGCAGCGGAAATCTTCAACCATGGCCAGCAGCATACGGCGGACATTGTCCACCTGCTCGGAGGCCATCGAGTCATTTTGCGTCGCCTTCAACTGCCGGATGGCATCCATCTCGATCACACCGCGAACCAGCGCGGTAATTCCGGCACCGAAATGTTCGGTCAGCGTCGCTTCGTCAACAATGCCTTCGTTGACCAACGGAAACAGCAGCGCCGCGCGCATGCTGTCGTTGTCCATGCTGAGGGTCGAGAGGATTTCAACCATCTCCAATCCGCGCCATAGCAACAGCGACGCATCGGGGTGGTCCATGGTCTGTTGTTCGCAGTAACGCCAGGTTTCGGCTAAACGCTCACATGACTGCTGACTGGAAAGACCTAAACTTTCGATCCAGTTATCGAGTTCAAACTCGCCAGCTTTATTCAAATGCGCACTTCTTACCGCAACCATACCCTCTCCCTACTCTTCAGACTGGTTAATGAACAGAGCCATCGATTCCAGATGTCCCGTATGGGGGAACATATCCAGCATGCGCAATTGCGCCAATCGATAACCCGCCTCCAGCAAAATTTTACTGTCCCGCGCCAATGTGGCCGGATTACAGGAGACATAGACCACCCGTTTGGGTGCAAGTGTGGCAATGTGTGGCATCACTCCGGGGGCACCCGCCCGCGCCGGATCGAGCAACACTTTCTCAAAATCTTGTGTCGCCCACTGCTGCCACGTCGTTTCATCTTCAAGATTTGCATGGAAGAAAGAAACATTATTCACCAAATTAATACGAGCATTATACTGTGCATTCGCCACCAGGGTAGTCACACCTTCTACCCCAACGACCTCTTTTGCACACTTTGCTAACGGCAGGGTGAAATTCCCCATCCCACAGAACAGATCCAGCACCCGCTGTGGGCTGCGAATCAGTAACTTTTTTATTTTGCCTTTGCTAAATTGGCGTTTATCCTCAGTAATCACGACTTCAGCCTGCTCTTCAGGGAGCAGGCCGGGGATAAAAATGGCCTTGCCTCTATGCCGCGCAACACCTTGCCCGAAGGCATCAAGGTCTGTCGCCGTCACACTTATTGTTTGTCGGGTCGTCACACGACGGTCCGGAGAGTAGAATTGAGCCATATTGTCGATTAAGCGCTGGTTCATTAAGCTTGCGTCAGCGACCAATTCTCCCACATTGGAATCACATGACCAAATATAGCCTTCGCGCACGGATGATGATCCTGATTTTAGCCCCCACGCTGCTGATTGGTTTGCTGCTCAGCACCTTCTTCGTGGTGCACCGCTACAATGAGCTGCAAAATCAATTAGTTGATTCAGGTGCCAGTATCATCGAACCCTTGGCGGTAGCCAGTGAATATGGCATGACGTTCAATAACCGCGAAGCAGTGAGACAGCTTGTCAGTCTTTTGCATCGTCGCCATTCCGACATTGTACGTTCGATCACGGTGTTCGATCACGACAATAAATTGTTTGTTACATCAAATTACCACCGCAATTACAGCCAGTTACAAATCAGCGATGGAATGCCAATCCCGAGCGAATTGATGCTGACGCGCTATGGCGACGAGTTGATCCTGCGCACGCCGATTATTTCTGAAAATAATTCTCCCGATGAAAATGACAACGCTTCCAGCCTGAAAAGCAATAGTCTCGGTTACATCGCCATTGAATTGGATTTGAATTCGGTGCGGTTACAGCAATACAAAGAAGTGTTTATTTCCACCCTTCTGTTGTTGTTGTGTCTGTGTATCGCCATTCTTTTCGCCTACCGGTTGATGCGTGATGTCACGGGGCCAATCCGCAATATGGTCAATACCGTCGATCGCATCCGCCGCGGGCAATTGGACAGCCGGGTTGAAGGGCATATGCTCGGTGAACTGGATATGCTGAAAAACGGCATCAACTCGATGGCGATGTCGCTGACGGCCTATCACGAAGAGATGCAGCAGAATATTGATCAGGCCACCTCCGATCTGCGGGAAACGCTGGAACAGATGGAGATCCAGAACGTCGAACTGGATCTGGCGAAAAAACGCGCTCAGGAAGCGGCGCGCATCAAATCTGAATTCCTCGCCAATATGTCCCATGAATTACGTACCCCGCTCAATGGCGTTATTGGGTTCACCCGCCAGACGCTCAAGACGGCGCTGTCACCCACGCAGTCTGACTATCTGCAAACCATTGAGCGTTCAGCCAATAATCTTCTGACTATCATTAATGATGTGCTCGACTTTTCCAAACTTGAAGCCGGGAAACTAGTTCTGGAACATATCCCGTTCTCGCTGCGCGAAACGCTGGATGAAGTCGTCGTACTGTTGGCTAACAGCGCCCATGAGAAGGGGCTTGAGCTCACCATCAACGTACAGAATAACGTGCCGGAATATGTCATTGGTGACTCGATGCGATTACAGCAGGTGGTGACCAATCTGCTGGGCAATGCGATTAAGTTCACTGAAAACGGCAATATCGATATCAACGTTGAGTTGCGTTCGCAGGACAATCTGCATGCCGAGTTGGAAGTGCAAATCCATGACACGGGTATCGGTATATCCGAACGCCAGCAGTCACAGCTTTTCCAGGCCTTCCGCCAGGCCGATGCGAGTATCTCCCGCCGGCACGGTGGTACCGGGCTTGGACTGGTCATCACCCAGAAACTGGTCAAAGAGATGGGCGGCGATATCAGTTTCTACAGTCAGCTTAATCGCGGGTCAACTTTCTGGTTCCACGTCAATATTGAACTGAATGACAACTATCTCGCCAGCCTTGGCGCGATGGATCGCCTGGAAGGCAAACGCCTGGCCTATGTGGAGTTGAATCCTGCCGCAGCCAAAGCCACGCTCGAAATCCTGTCCACGACGCCATTGCACGTCACCCACGGTACGCATCTGGCGCAACTGCCCGAAGAGCATTTTGATATTCTGCTGCTCGGTGTTCCAGTCAAACTCCGGCAGATGCCGCCAAATTATCAGGACAGTCTGGACAAGATGCTGCAGATGTCGGATCGGGTCATTCTGGCGCTGCCAAGTCATTTGCAGATTGATGCTGAGGGATTGAAGCACAGCGGCGTGCAGGCCTGCCTGATTAAACCTGTTTCCAGCGTGCGATTGATGCCGTTACTGCTTGATTACCGGGAGCATGGTTCGCTGCCGGTACCCGAGGAGAAACGGGGGCCGCGGTTGCCGCTCACCGTCATGGCGGTTGATGATAATCCGGCCAACCTCAAACTCATCGGTGCCCTGCTTGAAGAACAGGTCGAACGCACTATTTTGTGCCACAGTGGCGTAGAGGCGATCGCTGTGGCGCGAGAACAGGATCTGGATGTCATTCTTATGGACATTCAGATGCCGGAAATAGATGGGATCCGCACCAGCGAATTGATCCACCAGCAACCGCGCCATACCAAGACGCCTATTGTGGCGGTCACCGCCCACGCGATCACCGGTGAGCGGGAATATCTGATGAAAGCGGGCATGGAAGATTATCTGGCTAAACCCATCGACGAAGCGATGCTCAAGCGTGTTCTGACGAGGCAATTGGCTTTCCCAAAACCGCCTCTTCCGCAACAGGATTTGATGAGCCCCGTGTCGAATGAGCCGCTCAAATCGCTCGACTGGCCGCTGGCGCTGCGTCAATCGGCCAATAAAGAGGATCTGGCGCGCGATCTGCTGCAAATGCTCGTCGAATTCCTGCCGCAGGTTAGCGATCGTGTGCATGCGATTATGGAGGGTGGCACCGATGACACCATGCTGGCGCTCATCCATAAACTGCACGGCAGTTGCAGCTATAGCGGCGTCCCGCGTTTGAAACAGATCTGTTTTTATATCGAGCAACGTCTGCGCCAGAATGCAAGAAATGAAGATCTCGAACCCGAATGGCTGGAGTTGCTTGATGAGATAGAAAACGTCTGCAACGCCGCCAAGATCCACCTGCAAAGTGACATCAAGCCAAAATAATGGGGACGCTGTCCCCGCGGTTCTCAGAACCAGGTAGCAACTAAATCTGTCACCTGGAACTGTTCATCCACCAGCAATAATTGACACCACTTATCAAATGTCAGGCAGGGATGCGATACATCAAACGCCAGCATATCTCCCACCCGGATGTCGGCGTTGGCAGGTACGGCCATAAAAGCGTGTTGATCCATCATATTGAAAATACGCCATTCGCTGTCAGCAACGCCAGGCGGGAGATCGGCTCCCGGCCTATAGTGCAAGGCGGCCTGTGGGAATCCGGCGTCGAAAGCCACATCTCGCTTACCCAGCCCAACAATAGCCAGCCCAGATTCAGGCAACGACTGCACATAGGCCCAAACTTGCAGCGCGGGCAGCAAACTCCCGTTCATTTCCCGGGCGACCGGGTTATTTGCCAGAATGCGCTCATTCGCCTGCTTATAAGCACCAACATCGTGGGTCAGATAACAGCCGGGTCGAAGCACCACATTAAGGGTATATCGCTGCGCGCTGTCCAGGTAAGGCGTAGCGAGCGTGAACTCCTGCGCCACAACGTCATACCAGGCAGAGCCCGCGCCAGTGAGGATCACCTCCGGTTCAGCGAACAGTCCGCGCTCAGCCAGAGCCTGCGTGCGCGATAAGGCGTGACGCAGAAAAGTGCGGATCGCCGCCTCATCCTTCATCACACCTTCATAAATTTCCACCCCCACCAGCGCCAGTGCATCAGGCCAGCGTGCGATCTCCGCAAGAATCTGCGCTTCCTGCTGCTCATTGCGGATCCCGGTACGTCCACCCGCCACGCCATACTCCAGCAAAATTCTCAGCGTTTGCTGTTGTGCGCTGAAAAATGCCCCCAGGGCCGCAACGTTATCTGCCGAATCCACAATGCAGGTAAAACTGAAACCGCTGTCTTCCCTCTGCAGTTTACTGATGATCGCCATATTGGCTTTGCCAACCAGTTGATTGGCCATAATCACCCGGCGAACACCGCACTGGAAAGCCGCATTGACCTGAGACGCGCTGGCGAGGGTAATTCCCCATGCGCCGTAATCGAGTTGGCGCTGAAACAGGGCCGGGCTCATGGTGGTTTTGCCGTGCGGAGCCAGCTTCAAACCATAACGCCCGATGAAATCGCGCATCCAGGCCAGATTGTGATTGATGCGCTCCTCCCGCAACACCGCCACCGGCAGACTGACGTCTTCGCGCAGGATATTCCAGTTCTGCGAAGCAACATCACCACACTGGGCATCGGCATTAAGATGACCCAATCCTTTGGTTTTCAGATTGATGGGTTGTGAGGAAAAGCGTGTTTCTGACATGGGGAAGCCTCCTGAAGAGTGTCAGACTACGCTAGCGTAAAACGCATAAGGAAGGAATGTGTTCTCATTAAAAGAAAGGGAAAATCGCGGTGCCGACCCGATATTGGGCAGCACCGGCGTCATTGCTATCGCGTCGGCTCTTATACGGCCAGATACGCTTTTGGGCGCTTATAGATTCTGCGCGAGTTTGATGGTTGCGGCGATATTTCTTGCCGTCATGCGTACGTTGTTGGCTGCATCATCCAACGCCTCTTCCAATGTGCAAATACTGTAAAGCACACTGAAAACAGCGTCGATACCATGCTCATGCACGATGCCTACGTCTTCAGTCAGGCTCCCTGCAATCCCAATGACCGGTTTGTTGTAACGTTTCGCTACCCGCGCAACGCCAATAGGGACTTTGCCATTAATGCTCTGGCTATCAATGCGTCCTTCACCTGTAATGACCAGCGTTGCGTCTTTCACTAACGCATCCAACCCCAGAGCCTCAGTAACGATCTCGATTCCCTGACGCAATTCAGCATGACAAAATGCCTGCAATGCTGCGCCCATCCCCCCTGCGGCGCCCGCACCGGGAACATTCTCGACCTTAATCCCCAGGTCTTTTTCAATAACCTGAGCATAGTGACGAAGGTAGCCGTCGAGTTGTTTTACCATCGCCGGGGTTGCGCCTTTCTGCGGACCGAAAATCGCGGATGCGCCGTCGTCCCCGGTCAGGGGATTGGTCACATCACAGGCCACCTCAAAACGACATTTCTGGATGCGCTTGTCCAACTGGCTGATATCGATGTGATCCAGATGGGCAAGTTCCCCCCCGCCATAACCAATCTGCTTCCCTTCCCTGGTTAACAGTCTGGCACCCAATGCCTGTACCATTCCTGCGCCACCGTCATTGGTCGCACTGCCGCCAATACCGATAATGCAGTGCTCCACACCATGATCCAGTGCACAGCGAATCAATTCCCCCGTACCATACGAGGTCGTTTTCAAGGGATTGCGTTTTGCGGCCGGAACGCGTTCCAACCCGCTGGCAGCAGCCATTTCGATAAATGCAGTCTTCTCATCACCTGACAGACCAAAGAACGCATCGGCCTTCTCACCGAGGGGGCCCGTAACGGTGACATTAATGATCTGTCCGCCGGTTGCGGCAACCATCGCTTCCACAGTCCCTTCGCCGCCATCGGCGACGGGCAGTTTGACGTACTCCGCCTGAGGGAAAATCTCCCGAAAACCGGCCTCGATTTGCGTCGCGACCTCCAGGGCAGACAGACTTTCTTTATATGAATCCGGTGCGATTACAATTTTCATACACTACCCGCGCCGCTGAGATAACTGCGTCCTGTCAATTTTCATCTTGTCGATGGGGATAACCGGAATGGATATCATCATCCGGTTATCCCTGACCGACTACCGGGTTACTTCAACCTTCGCCAATTTTTCATAATAGCAGGCGAGCGCACTATGATCCGCCGTACCCATGCCGTCAGCCTTCAGCGCCTGCATCATCTCCATTACAGCAGCCGTCAGCGGCAACTGTGCGCCTACGCTATGCGATGTATCGAGCGCGTTTGCCAGATCCTTGATATGCAGATCAATGCGGAAACCCGGTTTGAAATTGCGATCCATCACCATCGGTGCTT
Source organism: Edaphovirga cremea (assembly GCF_003332275.1). Lineage (GTDB taxonomy): Bacteria > Pseudomonadota > Gammaproteobacteria > Enterobacterales > Enterobacteriaceae > Edaphovirga > Edaphovirga cremea. The sequence goes on from NZ_QOVA01000030.1 coordinate 19,116, forward strand.
TGGCTTCCAGAACGGTACTTCCCGCCAATCCCCCGCGAATAGCCTGGAAAACCAGATTCGGATCAACACCCGCTTTGGTAGCGAGAACCAGCGCTTCCGACATGGCCGCGATATTCAGGGCCACAATCACCTGGTTCGCCAGTTTGGTCACGTTGCCCGCGCCAATATCCCCGGTATGGACCACTGAACCGGCCATGGATTTCATGACGTCAAAGCAGCCATCGAACACTTCTTTATCGCCACCCACCATCACAGACAACGTTCCATCAATGGCTTTCGGCTCCCCGCCGCTGACGGGCGCATCAAGCATCGCGACCTGTTTCTGCGCCAGTGCCAGACTGATTTCACGGCTGGCCAATGGGGCGATAGAACTCATGTCGATAACGATACTGCCAGCCTTGGCACCTTCTATTACGCCATTCTCACCCAGTACCACCTCTTTCACCTGCGGTGAGTTTGGCAACATAGTGATGATGATATCGCTGAGGGCAGCAACCGCTTTCGGCGTCTCTGCGGACTCTGCGCCTGCGGCCACCAACTCTTGAATCGCATCCTGATTACGATCCATCACCACCAGCGAATAACCTGCTTTCAGCAGATTTTTGCTCATTGGTTTACCCATGATGCCCAGGCCAATAAAACCAATTTTCATGCGATTTACCTCTTATCCATTTCATTCATTTACTGAGGAAGTAAGTGGAACACCTACTTTCGTGGTAATCCTGAACTGTCTATTTCTTGAATTTGTCACTCAGGGCCTGCGTGCCGGCGCGGAAAACGCCCAGATCGCTGCCAACGGCCACAAAGGTCGCGCCCCATTCCAGATAACGGCGTGCATCGGCTTCTGCCGGAGCGAGGATCCCGCTCGGCTTGCCGTGCGCTTTGGCACGGGTAAAAATGTGGCGGATAACCTCTTGCACATTGGGATGGTTTGGCTGACCGAGATAACCCAGCGCGGCAGAGAGATCGCCAGGGCCGACAAAAATGCCGTCCACACCCTCTACGGCGGCGATCGCGTCAATGTTATCGACACCCTGCTGACTCTCGATCTGTACCATCACGGTGATATTGTCGTTAATCGTGGCGAAATAGTCCGGGACGGTACCAAAGTTGTTACTGCGATGGGCGACGGAGACACCGCGGATCCCCGCCGGGGGATAACGGGTCGATGCAACGGCCTGCAACGCCTGTTCTTCGGTTTCGACGAAGGGGATCAACAGGTTATAGAAGCCGATATCCAGCAAGCGTTTGATGATCACTGGCTCGTTGCACGGTGGGCGTACCACCGGCGCACTGTGGCTCCCTTTCAGTGCCATCAATTGCGGCACAAAAGTAGTGATATCGTTCGGGGCGTGTTCGCCATCAAGTACCAGCCAGTCAAAACCGGCCAAACCCAGGACCTCTGTCGACACTGGATTCGCCAGTGCGCACCAGCAACCAATGAGAGTCTCACCCTGTATCAGCGATTGACGGAATTTATTGGGCAAAAGTGGAGTAGTCATACGTTACCTCGTAGTAAAGCGGCGGCAGTCTCGTTTTTCTGCTTTCCCGGTTGCCACGAGTGTAAATTGTCATATCACCCATGGTCGTAGCCTGTTGAAAATAATCGCCAATGACATCCCATTTTCCAGCAGAGGCGATATCAGAGCGCAGGTACAGTATAAAAAGAGTAGGCGGAAATGACACTGTGCATTCGCCCAACAATAGCGCAATTTATTGCCTTCATTTTTTTGCATTCACACATCACACTGGGAGAACAATCACATTATGTCAGTTGCATTCGAGCCAAATAATTCGAGTTGCACAAGAGTGGTGAACCCATGGGTAATAATGAACATATATCCGCACCTGAATTAATGGGTCAGCGGTGAAGGAATCAATCCCTCTGTCTCTGCAACAGTCAGTGATTCAAGTCACATATTACATGTCATCCGCCAAATAGAATCCTACTCCGGGAACGAAAACTTGGTCATCCGCACAATGAAGTGTCAAAGCCATTGGCTTATACTCTTTTCCAGAGTCTGATTATTTAAACGTTTGTGAGCCAGTGTTCGGAATTAACCAATTATAAAGCGGGGACGTTTATGTCACGTACAAATGAAAATGCTCAACAGGCATTCTATATAAAAGTTCACGACACCGATAATGTCGCGATTATTGTTAATGATAATGGTTTAACTGCTGGCACCCGATTTTCTTGCGGTCTGGAATTAATTGAGCATATTCCACAAGGCCATAAAGTCGCGTTAACCAATATTTCATCCGGCGGCGATATTATTCGCTATGGCGAAGTGATTGGCTATGCCGTTCGTGATATTGCCCGTGGCAGTTGGATTGATGAATCGCTGGTCGCGTTGCCAAGCGCACCGGCTCTGGAAACACTGCCGCTGGCAACCCGGGTTCCCGCTCCGTTGCCACCGCTGGACGGCTATACGTTTGAAGGCTATCTGAATGATGACGGCAGCGTGGGTAGCAAAAACCTGCTCGGCATTACCACCAGCGTGCATTGTGTCGCGGGTGTGGTTGATTATGTCGTGAAAATCATCGAACGCGATTTACTGCCCAAATACCCGAATGTAGATGGCGTAGTGGGCCTGAACCATCTTTACGGCTGCGGAGTTGCCATCAATGCGCCCGCTGCGGTGGTGCCTATCCGTACTATCCACAACATTTCACTGAACCCAAATTTTGGCGGTGAAGTCATGGTGGTCGGGCTCGGTTGTGAAAAACTGCAGCCAGAGCGCCTGCTCGAAGGAACGCCTGATGTGCAGGCCATCTCCCTCGACGAGAGCAATATAGTTCGTCTGCAAGATGAAAAACACGTTGGCTTCAAGTCGATGGTGGACGACATTCTGGCGGTGGCCGAGCGTCATTTGCAGCGCCTGAACCGTCGCCAGCGCCAAACCTGCCCGGCCTCGGAACTGGTTGTGGGTATGCAGTGCGGCGGCAGCGATGCCTTCTCTGGCGTAACGGCCAACCCTGCGGTCGGTTTTGCCTCCGATCTGCTGGTGCGCTGTGGTGCAACGGTGATGTTCTCGGAAGTGACGGAAGTGCGTGACGCCATCCATCTGCTTACCCCGCGTGCTGCGGATGTGGAAGTTGGCAAGCGCTTACTGGAGGAAATGGCGTGGTACGATAATTACCTGGATGTCGGAAAAACCGACCGTAGCGCCAACCCCTCCCCCGGTAACAAAAAAGGCGGATTGGCGAACGTCGTCGAAAAGGCGCTCGGTTCCATCGCCAAATCTGGACGCAGCGCCATTTCAGAGGTTCTGTCACCCGGCCAACGTCCAACGAAACGCGGCCTGATCTTTGCCGCCACACCGGCCAGTGATTTTGTCTGTGGCACCCAGCAATTGGCCTCCGGTATTACGGTGCAAGTATTCACCACGGGCCGCGGCACACCTTATGGCCTGACTGCCGTGCCCGTGATAAAAATGGCAACGCGCACTGCACTCGCCGATCGTTGGTATGATTTGATGGATATCAACGCGGGAACCATTGCAACCGGTGATGCGACCATCGAAGATGTGGGCTGGCAGTTGTTTGAATTAATTCTCGACATCGCCAGCGGACGCAAGAAAACCTGGTCCGATCAATGGGGACTCCACAACGCGCTGGCGGTATTTAATCCGGCACCGGTGACCTGATTTGTCACCACTTCCCTCTGGAGGTGGTTCAACGCTGATGCTAAAAAGGCGCTATCCAGAAGGAAGCGCCTTTTTAGTAACCCGTCCAACCCACTGCGCCGACGCTAATTTTCGTCATCAAGTTGCAGCGCTACATACAGCAACAACCGATCGTCAAAATTGGAGAGATTCAGCCCCGTCAGCTCTGAAATACGGTTCAAACGGTATTCGAGCGTATTACGGTGGATGTACAACGCTTTTGACGTTGCGGTGGGCTGGACATTATGCAAAAACCACGAAGAGAGCGTTCTGCGCAGCAAACCGTTGCTGTCCATGGCTTTCAATTTTGCCAAGGGGCGTACCAGTTCATTGGCTTGCCAACCGCCGCGCAGGCTGTCCAGCAACACGGGGAGCATCAGATCCTGATAGAAATAACAGCGCTGTTCTGGCATCCGCTGTTTACCGACCATCATGGTCGTGCGGGCGGTGCGGTAGGAACGGGCAATGCTGCCTGGGCCGGAGAAGTAGTTGCCCAGTGCCAACCGGATACGCAAACGACCGCTGTCGCTCATACGCGATAACAGGGTATCGATGCGGCTGCGGTGCGACTCAGGATCCCAGCGGCCATGGCTGTTCAACGCCGGTTTCAATACTACCATTTCGGTCAGGGATACTATGGCGATCAGATTGTCGCGTTCAGGCGTTGTCAGCAGAGTCTGGAGTTGCTGCAACTCCGCCATGGCACTGTCCACACCGAGCTGACCGCTATCAACCTCTACCACCGCAACCACACGTGGCTGATTAAGATCGATGCCCAACCGCTGCGCCCATTCCATCAACGCGGGGGAGAGTTCGTCAGCACGAATCAAGTTCAGAACCAACTCTTCACGCAGACGACTGTCCTGCGCCAGCATATGCAGCAATCGCGCCTGTTCGAGCATCATTTCGGCGGTCATGCACACCAGTTCGCCGTATTGTCGCAGATAGGTCGGATTGCCGGTCAAACCGATGACACCGACAATGTCCCCATCAATACGCAAAGGTAGATTGATGCCAGGACGAACGCCGTGGAGATGGCGCGCAACCGCTTCATCGATATCGACAACCCGGCCTTGCGAGATGGAAAGCAGAGCACCTTCGTGCAATTCGCCCAAACGATCTTCGTCACCACTTCCGATGATTTTCCCGCGGCCATCCATCACATTGACATTGCTGTCGATGATTTGCATGGTGCGAGCCACAATGTCCTGTGCCAATTTGGCATCGAGATGATAAGCCGCCATTTCCTTCTCCGTCCCCCTGCTTTTTTGGTCAACGTCGACATATGCCCTTGCCCTAGCATACTCAGGAGAAAGTCCTAATACATTGTGCAAATGCCTTAAGCGTGAATAATGAGATTAAAGTTGTGGTTAATATCACATCTTTCAGGCGGGACGCTGCGAGGAAGGAGATAACAAAGTGTGACGTGCTTGAGAAAGGATTGCCACAGACGAGCATTGTCGCCTGTGGCAAGGTCTATATCTACCCTAGGTACTTGACGTTGCAGGGAGTGTTCGCTGCATTCAATTACTTTAGGTATAGCGGTAAAAAAAAGATTACTGCATTAACAGATAGAGCGAGGTATCGCCGCGCTGAATATTCAACGCCAGTACTGACGGCTTGCTATCCAGGATTTTACGCAGTTCGCCGAGGTTAGCGACCGGCTGCTGGTTCACACCCAGAATCACATCGCCTTTTTTCAGCCCGATACGCGCCGCCGCTGATCCCGCTTTCACGTTATCAACTTTAATACCCTTCTTACCGTCCACTTCTGTATTGCTCAGTTCAGCCCCTTCGATCCCGGTGTAGATATTTCCGGAATCAACCTGAGCCTGAACGCTCTGTTCCAGCGTGACTTCAACCGTTACCGGCTTACCGTCGCGCAGCAGTCCCAGAGACATTTTCGTCCCAATCGGCTGGGTACCCACTTCGGCACGGAACGAGGCAAAGCTGGAGATTTGTTTGCCATTCAGGGTCAGAATGACATCACCTGCCTTGATCCCGGCTTTCGCGGCAGCGGATTTAGGCATGACCTGGCTGACGAATGCCCCACGTTGGGCATCAACCTTCATGGCTTTCGCCAGTTCGGAGTTCAGCTCGGTTCCCATAATGCCCAGTTCGCCACGTTTGACCTGGCCGAACTCGATCATCTGGTTGGTCAGATTTTTCACCATGTTGCTTGGGATAGCGAAACCAATACCGATGTTACCGCCGTCCGGTGCCAGGATCGCCGTATTGATACCGATTAATTCCCCGTTCAGGTTGACCAGCGCCCCACCTGAGTTCCCTCGGTTAATTGCGGCATCCGTCTGGATAAAGTTCTCGTAGTTTTCAACATTCAGCCCGGTACGACCCAGCGCGGATACGATACCTGAGGTCGCGGTTTCACCCAAACCATACGGGTTACCAATAGCGACAGTGTAATCACCCACACGCAGTTGCTCGGAGTCTGCCAGTTTGATTGCGGTCAGGTTCTTCGCATCTTGCAACTGAATCAACGCGATATCAGAACGCGGATCTTTACCGATGACTTTCGCTTCGAATTTACGGCCATCATTCAATTGCACGGTGATTTTTGTAGCGTTATCAACAACGTGGTTGTTGGTTACGACATAGCCTTTTTCCGCATTCATGATGACGCCAGAACCCAGTGCCTGGAAGTTCTGTTTAGGCTGAGGTGCAGCCCCACCCCCTTCAACGCCACCGCCCTGTTGGCACATCGGCGATCCCTGGAACGGTGAGCCGTCCTGGCAGAAAGGGGAATCTTCACCAAAGAACTGCTGGAACTGCTGTCCCATCCGCGGCGTATTTACAGTAGTGCTGCCCTCAACATTAATGCTAACTACGGAAGGCATGACTTTTTCCAGCATCGGTGCCAGGCTTGGCAGTTGTGCAGTGCTTGATGATGCCGTTTCCGCCGCCATTGCGGTTGAAACGGGTCCCATAGCCATACCGATGCTTAACGCCAATGCGCTCAGGAGTAAGGTCTTCTTTTTCATGAGTCTGTATCTCTATAAATATAAATTATTGAAGGCGACAAGTACGATGCCGACTGATTGTGTAGTCGTATGGATAAGATTAAATTAATAACCCATAGTTCATTTGCGGCGATCCGCTAATGGTAAAAATTTATTGTCGGCATTTACAAATGTCTACTTTTTAACCAATCCCTTTTTGTTATTAACCCGCAGGATCACTGAACCCCATATTGTCTTATTCAGCAGCCATTAGGCGTCGATATTCGTCGTAAGCGTAGAGGTCGGTCATACCGCTGATATAATCCTGAATAAGTCGGGCGCGGTAATAATATTCCTCAATCTGTTGACGATCGGCCGACGCATTCCCAATGCGATTAACGGCCTCATTGTAAGCAAGGCGATGTTTCGTCGAGAGTTTATGAAAAAGCCTTGTTTCAATGGGATAAGCACGATGAGTATCCTCATCGACCAATTGACGGAAATCATTCAGCGGCATATCCAGAAGCGGACTGTAAATATCCAGTAAGCCACTAATAACGCGATATCCTTGTAATTCCAGTTCTTCGACTTCGTGGTGATTAAACACATGTTTAAAGGCTACACTTTTGAATATTTCCAGTAACCGATTGGCCTGACTCGAATCTTCCAACAGCGCCTGATTAAAGGTGCCATCGAAGACGCTTTGTAAATTATCAATAAATCGCGCAGCCGCATGGGGAACCAATTGCTTCACCGTCTGCACCCGTAACTCCATAAAGAAATAGTCGATCGGATGGCGGTAGGTTTTCGACCTGGCCATCTTTTGATACGCCGTGCCGACCACCAGTTCAAACAGATCCCCGCACGCACTTTCTCCCCACTCCTCTGCCAAATGGCCGTAAAGCTGTTCAACAGTGAAAATGCTTTTCTCCACGGCATCTTCCAGATCCGCGATGCAGTAAGAGATGTCATCGGCCGCTTCCATAATATAGGTTAGCGGAAAACGGTTGAATTCGCCCAATTGCAATTCACTGCGCAACGTCTGGATAAAGGTTTCTTCTGCCAGATAGAAGCCCGGCTTCTTCATCAGATAGTGAAAATCTGCCGGAACGTCCTCCGACCAATAGGCAGGGCGGGTATATTTAAGAATGCAGGCCACCTGTGTATAGGTGAGGTTCAGTTTCAACAGCGTGAAAACCAAACGGATGGCCTGGGCATTGCCTTCAAAATGGCTGAGATCGTGACGGATACGGCTGCGCAACTGGTTCAGTTCACTTTCGCCTTCACGCAGGATCAGGAATTGTACCTGGCAACGATCGTGACTTTGCGGCTCTCTGCCACAACTGGCGGTGTCCATCCGCCTGCCGAACCAGTTGTTGATCGCTGACTCACCGAAATGACCGAACGGCGGATTTCCAATGTCATGCATCAGGCACGCCATTTCGACCACGCTTTCAAAGGGATCGAGCAGTTGTTGCAGTCCCAGTTCCTCAAGCCGATCGTCCTGGCGAAAGCGATACAGGATATCTTTGGCAATATGCCGACCAACCTGCTGAACTTCCATGGAGTGGGTTAAACGGCTGCGCACTGCGGCATTGCGTTCAAGGGGAAAAACCTGGGTTTTCTGCTGCAACCGGCGGATCGCCGCCGAATTGATGATCCGTCCGCGATCGCTTTCGAACTGACGCACAATGCCATATTCATCTTCAGCCGTAATCAGTGGGCTGAAAGGACGCTGGAAACTGAATTTCTTCCTAAAATCGATTCCTGACATTGAGTCCCCCATCTGCTCATTATCCCCCTTCAGCGCGGGTGTGATCCCCTGCAAACGGGTCAACACCGTGGCTAAACGCATTATCTGTTGCCTGTAGCCATGATAGACTATGCTGCTGCATTAGAAAGCGAATTCCACCCATATATCATCTGTGAGTATCCCTATGAAAGTTGGCATCATTGGCGCGATGGAGCAAGAAGTCACCCTGCTGCGCGATAAAATTGAAAACCGCCAGACTCTGCAACGCGCTGGCTGCGAAATTTATACCGGCACACTGCATGGTGTGGACGTGGCACTGCTGAAATCCGGCATTGGTAAAGTCTCTGCGGCGCTGGGCACCACGCTGCTGTTGGAGCATTGCCAACCTGATGTCGTGATCAATACCGGTTCCGCTGGTGGCTTGGCATCTACATTGAAAGTCGGCGATATCGTCGTGTCAGAAGAAGTGCGTTACCACGACGTGGATGTGACCGCTTTCGGTTATGCGCCGGGTCAGATGGCCGGTTGCCCGGCGGCATTTGTGGCCGATGAGGCGCTGATTGCCCTGGCAGAAAACTGTATTCGTGATCTGGATCTGAATGCCGTTCGCGGTCTGGTATGCAGCGGCGATGCCTTTATCAATGGTGCTGAACCTTTGGCCCGTATCCGCGCAACTTTCCCTACCGCGGCTGCGGTAGAAATGGAAGCTGCCGCGATTGGTCATGTTTGCCATCTGTTCAATACGCCATTTGTCGTGGTTCGCGCAATCTCTGACGTGGCGGATAAAGCCTCCCACCAGAGTTTTGAGGAGTTCCTGGTGGTTGCTGCCGAGCAGTCCACGCGCATGGTTGATGCCATGTTGCAGACGCTGGCCAAGCGCGCTTAGCGTGAACGTGTCGTCACGTTTGTTATGGCTGCTGGTACTGCTGGTAGCCTGGCCTTCCCTTGCACAATCTGCGCCTGCCGAACGGATCGTCTCACTCTCTCCCAACCTGACTGAAATGGCTTTTGCCGCAGGAATGGGCGAGCAGATGGTGGGTGTCAGCAGTTATTCCGATTACCCCGAGGCCGCCAGGAAGATCGAACGGATAGCCAGTTGGCAGGGCATCAATGTAGAGAGGATCCTGGCGTTGAAACCCGATCTGATTCTGGCGTGGCGTGGTGGAAATCCGCAGCGCCCCCTCGATCAATTGGCTTCGCTCGGTATAAAGATCCTTTACCTTGATCCTGAAAGTATCGATCAGGTCGCTGCCGCATTGACGTCCTTGGCTGAATACAGCCCGCAGCCGGATCTGGCCAGACAGGCCGCCCATGACCTTCTGCAACAACAGATCAGGTTACAGCAGCAATATGCGCGCAAGGATCGGATTCCGGTGCTGCTGCAATTCGGCACACAACCTTTGTTCACAGCGTCTTCAGCGACCTTGCAAAGTCAGGTATTGTCATTGTGTGGGGCACAAAACATCTTTGCTGATAGCCGGGTTCCGTGGCCACAAATCAGTCGCGAGCAAGTGTTATTACGCCATCCCGCCGCCATTGTCATCACCGGTTCTGAAACCCAGCGCGCCAACGTGCGTGCATTCTGGCATCCCCAGCTCAGCGTACCGGTTATTGCGCTGAACGATGACTGGTTCAGCCGCGCCGGGCCACGGATCATTCTTGCGGCCCAGCAACTCTGCCCGCAGTTGGCTGCCCTTTCCACTCCACCGACAGGTAATCACTGATGCTCGTCTACTGGCTTGATATTCTGGGTACGGCAGTTTTCGCCATCTCTGGTGTGTTATTGGCAGGCAAACTGCGCATGGATCCTTTTGGTGTTCTGGTGCTCGGGGTGGTTACCGCCGTGGGTGGTGGAACGATCCGTGATATGGCGCTGGCGCATGGCCCGGTTTTTTGGGTAAAAGATCCCACGGATCTGGTTGTCGCGATGGTGACCTGCATGCTGACCATTATTCTGGTGCGTCAGCCCCGTCGGTTACCCAAGTGGGTGCTGCCCGTACTGGATGCCGTTGGGCTGGCCGTTTTTGTTGGGATTGGCGTCAACAAGGCGTTTGCTGCAGAAACCAGCCCTCTTATCGCCATATGCATGGGGGTGATTACTGGCGTCGGCGGGGGCATCATCCGCGATATTCTGGCGCGTGAAATTCCCATGATCCTGCGAACAGAGATCTATGCCTCTGCGTGTATCGCCGGTGGGATTGTTCATACTACTGCTTTCCACTTCTTTGATATGCCGCTGCAACAGGCGATGATGCTGGGGATGGTAGTGACGCTCGCCATTCGTCTGGCTGCGATACGTTGGCATTTGAAATTGCCGACGTTTATTTTGGAGAATAATGGATGAATAGTTTCGTGCGGTGATTATTTCGTTAACGAAATAATTCCGGTGGATTTGTTGGCTTTCGACGTTAGCCTCAAAAGAGGGTTTTGTTGGTTGATTGCTTTGGCTATGCTGTTGATCTTTAAAAACGGGCTCGGCGCAGGTTTCGGTTGGCTTACGATCGCAATTCTACTTGAACGTTTTCGCCTCAACCGACAAAGGGTCGCCAGTCGCCGCGACCCTTTGAACCCGGGCTTTTTCGCGGCACTCCTCGCCGGCTGCGCCGGTTCCTTCACTCATCTCTCCGGCGGACGGGTCGGCTTTAGCCACCAGTCCCTGGCGGCGGACGCCTCTCACCGCCGTCCTGGCGGTTCGCCCCTGCCTGCGTTCTTCGCTCAGCGAGTCATGACGCTCTGGGAAGGTCAAAAGAAACAGCAACAGATAAAAAAATGATAATGCCTTGAGAAAATCTTGATGTTTTCATTTTCTCTTTTGATTATTTCTTTTGTCTTTGACTTTCCCCCGAGCATCATGAATTGCTGAGGGCGGAATGAAGGCAGGGATGAGCCGCCATGGATGGCGGCGAAAGGCGTCCGGCTACAGGGACCTGTAGCCTAAAGCCGACCCGTCCGCCGGAATGACAACCGAAGGAACCCGCAACGCGGGCAATTCGTGCTGCGTAAAGCGCGGATGCAAGGGGCGCGCTTTCGCCCCTTGCTTGATTGCCGATCTTCATACTTAAAGATCAATAGCATAGCCAAAGCAATCAACCAACAAAGCTATCTTTTGACCTTAACTTCAACTCAAGCTAAAAGCCAAACTTAACTCAACCGAAACCTGCGCCGAGCCCATTTTTAAACAACAGCATAGCCAAGCATCCAACCAACAAAGCTATCTTTGGACATTGGCTAACGTAGAAGCCAAACTTAACTCAACTGAAACCTACGCCAACCCGGCACTTAAACTAAATACCCCATATTACACACTAAATGACGATCCACACCCGCAGGTGGTTTTTGCATTCGGATTAGTAACAATAAAACGCGAACCTTCGAGCCCTTCAGTGTAATCAACCGATCCACCCACCAGATATTGCAGGCTCATCGGGTCAACCACCAATGCCACACCCGATTTCTCGATAGTCATATCGCCGTCGTTAACCTGATCGTCGAAGGTAAAGCCATACTGGAATCCGCTGCAACCGCCACCGGTGATGTAGACCCGTAATTTCAAATTCGGGTTTTCTTCGTCAGCAATCAGGTGCTTAACCTTGTGTGCCGCCGCCTCGGTGAATTGCAGGGGCAGTGCCATTTCTTCGCTCATCTCGTTACTCCCAACCAGTGTTCTGCTTCAGACCGCTTCAATGGCAACCTGATTAATACTGTAATTATCCAATACCTGACTGATACGTTCAAGTATTCACCGCATTGGATTGCTTTCCTGTACGTTCTCAGCAGGTTGCCCGCCATTTTGCGCCTGTTGTTGCTCCTGCCTTTGTAAAGTGCGGGCCAGGATCGAAGAATACAAGGGCTTGCCGCCTAAAAACTGCGCCAGCAACGTCGCGCCCAGACAGGTAATAATCATCGGCAAAATCAGTTGATAGTTATCAGTCATTTCCAGCACCAATACAATGCCGGTCAAGGGCGCACGCACGGTCGCCGCGAACAACGCCCCCATTCCCGCGATGGCAAACGTACCCGGCTCAATACCGTATTGCGGGAAATATGCCGCGCAGGCCATACCAAACGCGGTACCAAAAAGCGTGCCCAGTGCCAGCATCGGCGCGAAAATTCCGCCAAGCGCACCCGAACCAAAACATAACAGGGTAGTGACAATGCGCGCAATAAAGATGAACAGCAACATTCCGAGCGTATAGTTCCCTGCCGCCGCAATCGGGATCAACGCAAATCCCCCACCGGCCGCTTCGGGCTGAATCAGGCCAAGCACGCCACACAAGCCACCCAGCAAGCCGCCAATCAGCAATACCTTGCGCATGTTGCCACCATGCAGCCGCTGAAACAGATCCTGAGTGCGGAAAATCAAGGCATTGAACATTACGCCCACGACGCCGAAAACCATACCCAGAACCAGATACAGCCAGAGCGTATTCAGTGGCGCAGAGGCCAGTTTCCCCACTTCGACAACCGCCCCTTCCCCATTGAAAATGCGAAAAACGATGCTCGACATGATCACGCCGATAAACACCGCTTTAATCGAAATCAGGCTATAGCGGAACTGTAGGCGCATCTCTTCAATAATGAACAGAATCCCGGCCAGCGGTGCATTGAACGCCGCAGACAGCCCGGCGGCGGCCCCGGTAGCGAGCAGGGAGTGTCGCGCCTCTGCGCTGCGCAGCCGGAAGATATCCACCATCATCTTCCCGACATTGGCCCCCATCTGCACCGTCGGCCCTTCACGCCCCAGTACCATGCCGGCACCCAGCGTTCCCATCCCACCCACGAATTTAACGGGAATCACCCGCCACCAGCGCACCGGCCTCAGCTCTTCCAGGGCCCCTTCAATCTCGGGAATACCAGAACCACTGGCCTCTGGCGCGAATCGACGTACCAGATAGTAGCCGCACACCGCCAACAATGCGGAGCCGATGAAAGCCAGCGGCCACGCCAAAAACCAATAGTCTGCAACCTGCGCAATAGACGCCAGACGCTGCTGCTGCATCCAATCCACCGCTTTCTCGAACGCAACGCCGAGCAGCCCGGCGAGAGTCCCCACCAGCGCGGCAGTCAGCAGGATCGCCACCGGCGTTTTATCGCGACGGATAAATTGCCGCAGCTTTTCACTGCGGCTAATTCGCACATTCTGTTCTCGGGCGACTTCCGTTTTTATGTCAGGCATCATCATTCATTCTTGAGTGAGCAAAGGAAAAACGCAAAAGATATATCATACAAATCAACCGGAGGGGCATTCTACTCTCGAGCCACGGAAAGGTCTCGCTTATCAGCGCCAATGATAACGTTTGCAACAAAATGGCCCCTTTTTATCGCTGCCACCGAAAATGAACGCGCGGCAATGATTTCATAACATCGCTGACTTCAATAGAATATATCTATCTAACGATAAACATGAACATCAGGAGCCGATCCATGAGTAAGTCAGAAAGTCTGTATGCCCAGGCACAGCAGTTGATCCCAGGTGGGGTGAACTCCCCTGTGCGCGCATTTACCGGCGTCGGTGGGGTACCGCTGTTTATTGAACGTGCTGACGGTGCCTACCTGTTCGATGTCGATGGCAAAGCTTATATAGACTACGTCGGTTCCTGGGGCCCTATGGTTCTGGGTCATAACCATCCGGCCATCCGTGAGGCGGTGATTGAAGCCGCAAGCCGCGGGCTGAGCTTCGGTGCACCTACCGAGATGGAAGTCAAAATGGCGCAACTGGTGACCGAACTGGTGCCGACTATGGATATGGTGCGGATGGTGAACTCCGGTACGGAGGCGACCATGAGTGCCATTCGTCTGGCGCGTGGTTTTACCCACCGCGATAAAATCATCAAGTTTGAGGGCTGTTATCACGGCCATGCGGACTGCCTGCTGGTGAAAGCCGGATCCGGTGCATTAACCCTCGGTCAACCCAACTCGCCGGGCGTTCCGGCAGATTTCGCCAAGCACACGCTGACCTGCACTTTTAACGATCTGCCTTCAGTGCGTAGCGCATTTGAGCAATATCCGGCAGATATCGCCTGTATCATCGTCGAACCTGTTGCGGGCAATATGAATTGTGTGCCGCCGCTGCCTGATTTCCTGCCGGGACTGCGCGCACTGTGTGATGAGTTTGGCGCATTGCTGATCATTGATGAAGTAATGACCGGTTTTCGCGTCGCACTGGCCGGGGCACAGTCATATTACGGCGTTGAGCCGGATCTCACTTGCCTGGGTAAAATAATCGGTGGCGGAATGCCTGTGGGGGCATTTGGTGGCCGTCGTGAGGTTATGGACGCTCTGGCACCAACCGGTCCGGTTTATCAGGCGGGTACGCTGTCGGGTAACCCGATTGCCATGGCGGCAGGATTTGCCTGCCTGACGGAAGTCGCCCGGACTGGCGTTCATCAAACCCTGACTGAACTGACCGATGAGTTGGCTGACGGCCTGCTGAAGGCAGCGAAAGCAGAAAATATTCCGTTCGTGGTCAATCACGTTGGCGGCATGTTCGGGCTGTTCTTCACCGATGCGCAAGCCGTGACGTCTTATCAGGACGTGATGAAGTGTGATGTTGAGCGCTTTAAACGTTTCTTCCATCTGATGCTGGAAGAAGGTATCTATCTGGCACCGTCCGCGTTTGAAGCGGGCTTTATGTCTTTGGCCCACACTCGCGAAGATATTCAGCGCACGGTTGATGCAGCACGCCGTTGCTTCGCCAGGTTGCCAAACTGAAAGTAGCAACAAGCAAGACTGTCAGTCGCAGGGCGAAATAGATGAGTTGATGACAACGTGGCCTTTTAGCCCGAGATACCCGGGCCTAGCGCACCGAGGGGCGCTCCGGCGGCTTACGCCGCTACGACCCCTTCGGCACGCTCTCCCTAATAACGGGCTTTGTCAGCAGTCTGATAGATCCACCCTGCGTCTGAAAATGCCTACAGACTGCCAAGCAGATCTTTACGCTGCTGCTCCAGGGTCGTTACCCGGTTACAGACATCGTGACCAAAATTCTGGAAATCCTGCTCCTGTCTGTTCCACTCAGTCTGAATGGAATTTTGCAAACCACCCAAATTACCCATTATCGCTTGCAGTGGATTATTGGAACCGCTGGTCGCCTGTTTGATACCCATTTCGTTCAGGCTGTCCTGCAAGACACCGCCCATACTTTGCTGAACAATCTGCCGACCATCCTGTTCCACCTGATCAACGGCTTTGTGGTGAAACGCCAGGCCGTCACTGCGATGCTCGATAATGCGGTTCATCTGCTGTTTCAGTTGATCATTGAGCGTAGTCAGGCGGTTACGCACATTACTTGAACTTCCCAACTGCTGCACAATCACGTTATCCAGTGAAACGCGGGCTTTTTCCAGATGCTGCTGTGCACCTTGATCAATCCACGGCAGATCGCGACGCAGTGCGTTCTGATAATCCACCGCTTTTTGCCGCTGTACTGCGTTCAGCGTTACCGCTTGCCCGTTGCGGGTGACGTCGCCGTTTGGCAAAATCTGTACGTTGCCGCTGCTGCCCACCACCTGCACATTTTGCGGGGTGATAATAATGTCATCCTGAGGTTTCACGCTGCATTGATAATCAGCCTGCGCCTGCCAGGCGGTTAACATCAATACTGCCAATGCGGTACTTTTCATCACATTTTTTACGGACATATTTTCTCCCTTGAAGCGGTTTGTTCATCGCATGATGTAAAACCGTTCCTAAAATATTGAGCGGCCTATGCGCTGTGCCAGCAACTCTAAGGCAGCCGTTCCTGCCAGAGAGTTCCCTGAATCATCAAGTTCAGGCGACCAAACGGCAATACACATCTCTTCCGGTACAATGGCGATAATGCCACCGCCGACCCCTGATTTACCGGGCATACCCACGCGGTAGGCAAATTCCCCTGCGCCATCATACATACCGCTGGTAACCATCAGGGCATTAATCTGCCGGGTCTGACGTGGCGAAATAACCGGCTCGTCAACACCCAGCGCGCGCCCCTGATTGGCCAGATACACAAACGCCCGCGCCAGTTCGGTACAGCTCATTTTCAGCGCACAATAGTGGAAATAGGTATGCAGAACCGGGATCACGTCATTCTCGAAATTGCCAAAGGACCGCATCAGATAGGCAATGGCGGCGTTGCGATCGGAGTGTTCAAATTCAGATCGGGCGACGCGCTGATCGTAGACAATGTCTGACTGATTAGCCAGTTGGCGCACCACTTCCAGCATCCGCTGCCGTGGCGCACTCAGGCGGGTCTGCAACATATCGCATACCACCAGCGCCCCAGGATTAATGAACGGATTGCGCGGTCTTCCTTTTTCCAATTCCAACTGCACCAGCGAATTGAACGGCTGGCCCGAAGGCTCTTTGCCGACGCGCTGCCAGATTTCACTCTCCTGATAGCGGGTGAGCGCCAGCGTCAGGCTGAGTACCTTGGAAATTGACTGAATAGAGAAACGCTCATTGGCATCACCCGCCTGAAACTGTTGCCCGTCAACCGTGCAGACGGCGATACCCAGCTTGTCGCCGGAGATTTCAGAGAGTGCGGGAATATAATCCGCTACGTTGCCGCTGCCGATCAATGGCCGAACCTGCTGTAAAATATCGCCAAGCAGCACATTATCCAATTCGGTCGCCACTGCGATTCTCCCTAGGAAGTGAAACATCTGCGCCATTGACGCCAATTTTGCAGACTGACGGCTGAGTGTACCACCATCCGCATGACGTAAAAAAACCGATGACAGCATCATCGGTTTTTACGCGGCTCTCTCACCAGTACGCCCGCTTTAGTCATGCGGGTGCTCAGGTTATGCGCTTTTTTTGGACGCCTGAACGTAGAGCATTTCCAGCGCCAGCGTAGCTGCAGCCAGTGCGGTGATTTCGGATTGGTCGTACGCCGGGGCAACCTCAACGATATCCATACCGACGATATCCAGATCCAAATCCTTCAGGCCACGAACCAGTTTCAGTGCGCGATCGGTGGTCAGACCGCCGATCACTGGCGTACCGGTTCCCGGTGCATGTGCCGGATCCAGGCAATCGATGTCAAAACTCAGATATACCGGCAGATCGCCAACAATCTGCTTAATCTCGGCGAGGATGTCATCCACGGTGCGGTCGTTGATCTGCGCCGCGTCCAATACGGTGAAACCATTGTCGCGATCGAACTCGGTACGGATCCCGATCTGCACGGAGTGGTTGGCATCGATCAGACCTTCGTTCGGCGCATGGAAAAACATCGTGCCGTGATCGAATTTACTGCCATTGGCGTAGGTATCGGTGTGTGCATCGAAATGCACCAGCGCCATTTTACCGAAGTGTTTGGCATGTGCGCGCAGCAGTGGCAGCGTAACGAAATGATCGCCACCGAAGGAGAGCATACGCTTGCCGGAGGCCAGCACTTTTTCCGCATGTTGCTGCAGTTTGTCAGTCAGATCCTGGGCATCACCAAAATTGAACACCACGTCGCCGCAGTCGATCACATTCAGGCGATCACGCAGATCGAAATCCCACGGCCAGCGTTTACCTTCCCACGCCAGATTGACGGACACCTGGCGAATCGCCGCCGGGCCCAGACGCGCACCGGAACGGCCAGAAGTCGCCATGTCGAAAGGAATACCGGTGATAACCCAGTCCGCATCTGCGTCGTAAGGCTGGAAATTCAGCGGAAAACGCAGGAAACCAAACGCATTTGAAACCAGGGAGTTATCGGGCTGATGTCCCAATGTGCTCACTAATTTGCTCATAAACAATCCTCTTTTGCCATCACCGTGCCAGCCTTCCCCGGCTACGGTCCATTAAATAGTCATACCCGTAATTGATGCCGTAACACGTGTAATCAGGGTAAGGCTTACTCGTCTTCTTCCAGATAGGTATAACCGTACAGACCGGCTTCAAACTCTTCAACGAACTGTGCCTGCAATTCGGCATCCAGATCGGTTTCTTTCACCTGATCGCGGAAACGGCTGAGCAGCACGTTCGGATCCAACTGCACATATTCCAGCATATCAGCAACCGTATCGCCTTCATCAGACTGTTGCACTTCGATGCTGCCGTCAGGGAACACAAACACGTCGACTGCGGCGGTGTCACCAAACAGGTTGTGCATGTTGCCAAGGATTTCCTGGTAGGCACCCACCATGAAAAAGCCCAGCACCGGCGGATCTTCTGGATCATAGGGTGGCATCGGCATTGTTGTCGCCACACCGTCACCGTCGATGTAATGATCGATGGTGCCATCGGAATCACAGGTGATATCCAGCAACACCGCACGGCCTACCGGTGGTTTATCCAAACCTTCCAGCGGCAGGACCGGGAACAGTTGATCAATGCCCCAGGCATCCGGCATTGACTGGAACAGCGAGAAGTTGACGTACAGTTTGTCAGCCATGCGCTCTTGCAGTTCGTCGATGATTGGACGGTGCGCGCGGTTGCTCGGATCAAGTTGATCCTGAATCTTGTTACAGATATTCAGATAAATATCTTCCGCCCAGGCGCGCTGGGACAGATCCAATATTCCGTGTGCATACTGGCTGTGAACATCATTCAAATCCATCTGGCTGTCGTGCAGCCATTCGCGCAGTGAGCGGCGATTTTCCGGATCGTGCATTTCATTCCAGGTATCCCACATGCTGCCAAGCGCACGCGGTGCATCGTCTTGCGGGGCGACAGGAGCACGGAATTCGTTACGTTCAACACCGATGATATTGGACACCAGCACCGTGTGATGGGCAGTCACGGCGCGACCAGACTCGGTGATCACCGTCGGGTGCGGCAAATCGTGTTCATTACAGGCATCGCCAATACCCCAGATAACGTTGTTGGCGTATTCGTTCAGGCCATAGTTAACCGAGCAGTCTGACTGCGAACGCGTCCCTTCATAGTCAACACCCAAACCGCCGCCGACGTCGAAGCATTGAATATTGACACCCAGTTTGTGCAGCTCAACGTAAAAACGCGCGGACTCACGCACGCCGGTAGAGATGTCACGGATGTTCGCCAACTGCGAGCCCAGATGGAAGTGCAGCAGTTGCAGGCTTTCAAGGCGACCCGCTTCACGCAGCAGTTCAACCAGTTGCAGAACCTGTGAGGCTGCCAGACCAAATTTGGATTTTTCACCGCCGCTGGACTGCCATTTACCGGAACCCTGCGATGACAGGCGCGCACGCACGCCGAGGCGTGGCACCACATTCAGGCGTTCGGCTTCTTCCAGAACCAGTTTAATCTCGGTCATCTTCTCGATAACCAGATAGACCTTGTGACCCAGCTTCTCGCCGATCAGCGCCAGGCGAATGTATTCACGGTCTTTATAACCGTTACAGACAATCACCGAACGGGTCATGCCCGCATGCGCCAGAACCGCCATTAACTCGGCTTTTGAACCGGCTTCCAAACCCAGGGGTTCACCGGATTCGACCAGGGATTCAATCACCCGGCGATGCTGGTTGACCTTGATCGGATAAACCAGAAAGTAGTCACCCTCGTAGCCGAACGACTCACGCGCACGTTTGAACGCGGCGTTAATCGAACGCAGACGGTGCTGTAAAATTTGTGGGAAGCAGAACAGTGCGGGCAGACGTTGGCCGTCTTGCTCACGCATGTCTTTCACCAGTTGTGCCAGATCCACACGGGCTGACGGAACGTCTGGATCCGGGCAAACACTGATGTGGCCTAGTTCGTTGACGTCATAATAGTTGTTACCCCAATAGGCAACGTTGTAAGTACGCAGCATTTTGCTGGCATCACGATCGTTCACGGCAACCTCCTGCATGGAGCGCAAAGAAACAGAATCGCCCGCATGTGTCGGACGGTGGGACTGGATGTCATCAGACATAGTTAATTCCTCTTTCTACACTGACAACATGGCCAGTCACTATCGCAGTAACAACAGGTGAGAACAACCCACTCCAGCGGGCAAATGGCAGGACAAAACGCTGCCCAACACCGGACGCGATCGGTTTATCACTCATATAATTGTAAACACCCTGTTTAAACCATGCGCTGCACGGTTAATAAACCAGTAACAGATCCGAGAGAGGATCGATTAACCCAGTAAAGAAAAATTCCTACAGGAAGGTTGCAGGTACCCTTTCAGATATTCAGTGGCGGTTAACCGGCCCGTGAATCCTGGGTAGCGCTCAGTTGCGTATAACATCGATCGGATGTTACAGATGAAGAGGAAAAACAGGTCGCAGTGATAGGAAGCACCTGAAGGTGCAGTGTCTGCTGAAATGTAACAACCAGTAAACAGCGGGTCATTAATCTACTCACCTCCACGCGCGCCAATCGTCATGATCGGCAATGCCTCTAAGATACATTCATATGTACGCCAAACGAATGTCTGGCGCGCGCAGTTTATACCCATAACCCACTAAAAAAGCAAAATGAAAATGCAGCCGTTATTGTTTCATCCTGTGAATAGAGGATTATTCACTGTCCGCAAGGAATTCCGAAAGAAAAAAAACTGCTGGCAATCCGGGTAAAAGCTGACCTAAAATAGCCGTCCAGATGTTAATCCGTCTATACTAACTGCTTAACGGCTTTGCCCGCGAGGGCGTTGCAGGACGCATTAGGTAAGTAAGAGCCTATCCCGTATTGGGAACATCAGCGCTATGCAGTGATTTTTAATCCGTCTTTTCAAGGTAAAGAAGATAATGGCTAAACACCTCTTTACGTCCGAGTCTGTATCAGAGGGACACCCCGACAAAATTGCTGATCAGATTTCTGACGCCGTTCTTGACGCGATTCTGGAGCAGGATCCGAAAGCACGCGTGGCGTGTGAGACCTATGTCAAAACCGGCATGGTGCTGGTTGGCGGTGAAATCACCACCAGCGCGTGGGTAGATATCGAAGAGATTACCCGTCAAACCATACGTGAAATCGGTTATGTCAATTCTGAAATGGGTTTCGATGCGAATTCTTGCGCAGTACTCAGCGCAATCGGCAAACAATCCCCTGATATCAATCAAGGCGTTGACCGTATCGATCCGCTGGAGCAAGGTGCCGGTGACCAGGGCCTGATGTTTGGCTATGCCACCAATGAAACTATCGAGCTGATGCCAGCGCCGATTACTTACGCTCACCGTTTGGTACAACGCCAGGCCGAAGTGCGCAAAAACGGCACGCTGTCATGGCTGCGCCCTGATGCGAAAAGCCAGATCACTTTCCTGTACGATGACGGCAAGATTGCCGGTATCGATGCTGTCGTTCTGTCTACCCAGCATTCTGAAGAGATCAGCCAGAAAGATCTGCATGAAGCGGTAATGGAAGAGATCATCAAGCCAACCCTGCCAGCAGAATGGCTGAGCCCAGCGACCAAGTATTTTATCAACCCGACAGGTCGTTTTGTTATTGGCGGACCGATGGGTGACTGCGGTCTGACGGGTCGCAAGATTATTGTTGATACCTACGGCGGTATGGCTCGTCACGGTGGCGGTGCTTTCTCCGGCAAGGATCCGTCTAAAGTTGACCGTTCAGCGGCCTATGCGGCACGTTATGTCGCGAAGAACATCGTTGCTGCGGGTTTGGCCGATCGCTGTGAAATCCAGATTTCCTACGCTATCGGCGTGGCTGAACCTACCTCGATCATGGTGGAAACGTTCGGTACCGAGAAAGTGGCAACCGAGCAACTGACCCTGCTGGTGCGTGAATTCTTTGATCTGCGCCCGTATGGTCTGATTCAGATGCTGGATCTGCTGCACCCAATCTACAAAGAGACCGCAGCCTATGGTCACTTTGGCCGTGAACACTTCCCATGGGAAAAAACGGATAAAGCAGGCGTCTTGCGTGAAGCCGCTGGCCTCAAATAACCCTGTTGACGACCTTTATTCCCTATAAGACGGTGAGCCAGAAGCTCACCGTTTTTTTGTGCACAGAAAACCTCCAGCTAGGCTGGAGGTTCCGTAAAGCTTTCAGCTTTGAGCCAGTTATAAAAACCCCTTTTGATTTGTTAAAACAGTTTGCGGTCTGGCAACTGCAAACGTT
>NZ_QOVA01000031.1 GCF_003332275.1 Edaphovirga cremea
TCTTGCAATTGGCCTATGGAGTATTGAAGTCAGGAATGAAATTCAATGCAGAAATCCGTCTTGCCAACTAAGGTGACAAGACGGTATCTTGAACGCCAAACTTAATACTTAAAGAACAATAACATAGCCAAAGCGTTCAACCAACAAAGCCGTCTTTTAGCGCTCGCGCCTAAACCTCAAGTTAAAAACAAAACTCAACCGAGCCTGCTTTAAAACCAGCGCCGCTACCCGCCGGTAGCAATCCCCTCTCTACTCATATGAAATATTCAACGTCGCGGTGGCATTCGCCTTACCCGGCATCACTTTCGCCAGGGTCTGATAATAGCGCGCCTGAAAACCCAACGTTTCCATGCCGCCTGCCGAGGTTTTTAACAAGAGGTTTTCGCCAATGTTCATTGGGGTATTGTTGTATAAAATCTGCGCCCCCACACCTTTGGCCACGTCGGCGTTGCCCGCGCCGGTGAGGGCCAGCACGCTGGTATTGCTGGTGTCGGTATTCTGCACTCCTGACATCGAAACATTAACCCGGGTGCCGGCATCGCAATTCAGGCCCAGATTAAAGCTCCTGGTTCCCAGCGTACTGCCCACCCCGCTAAACTGGTTTGCCTGCACGTCCCCCAGCGGGACTGCGACACTGGGCGTGCTGAGGGTGCATGCCAGCACAGTAATGGTGAGCCCGCTGATACTGATCGGTGTTTCAGCCGCCCATCCTCCGCCACCGGCCTCGCTGGAGCCAAGAATAAAAACCCCCACCCTGCCGGATAATACCCCCGATGTAATGGTGCCGGTTTTGTACAGCCTTACTCTCGCAGAACCGCGACTGGTGGCCATATTCCCCCCCGAGGTTGCAATCATGGCAAGTTGATTAATGTTTCCATCCAGTGGCGTTGAAGTAGCAGGCAACCAATACACCGATCCACCATCTCCCTGGTTCGCCCCCAACGCGAAGCCCACCCCTGGATAGGTGCTTGCATAAATATATCTGCTGCTCGACGTAAGACCGGTAAAACTGCCAGTGGCTTTGAAGCCAAAGTTCTGCCAAATCGCGCCATAACTTGGTGTAGCGGGACAGGTGTAAATCAGTTGCATTGCCGAAGGTGGTATTATGTCGTTCAGCGGCTCCCCCACCTTCGTATCCCGTTGTACGAACAGTGTGGTTCCGGTAAGGTTGACAGAGGTCGTTACGCGACTGCAGATAGCATAGGCCCACACGTGAGACGTGCAGAGCAATCCCAGAACTCCAACAAGCTTAATGAGATTCTTCATCTTTTTTCTCTCTTATCGTCTGGAAATCTGCGCTCATCGCTCATAATGGTTACCCGCTTTACAGGGAAAACTGGTAGGTATCACTGATGCCACCATAATCGTTGATGATCTTCCAACTGACGGCATTACCCGCCATCCCTGCGGTCAGCGTATAGGCTGCCGAGCCGTGAGGTGTCACCATGATCACGTTCGGGAATTCTTTTCCACCGAGTGAAACCGAATAGAAACTCAGATAAAACGGAGAGTTGTTGATCGCCTGCAGCGTATTGCCGCTGCGCTGCCATTTGAGGTTTTTCGCCGCGTCGTTCAAGGAGCCTTTGATACCCGCCGGGCGATAAATCAGCTTGATGCGTGTTTTGACGGCGATTTGCAGCGTGTTATCGGCCTTCTCTGTGGAAGGAATGGATTTGACGTTCAACCAGAACAGGGATTCTTTATCTTCCGGCAGATTGCCCCCGGCGCGGACAATGCGCAGCACGTTATCTTGCCCCGCATCAAGCCTGAACAGCGGTGGGGTGACAACAAAAGGCGCTTTTGCCTGCCCGTTCTCCTGTGTTTCAGCCCAAGATTGGATGAGATAAGCGACTTTATCCGGGTTTTTCACGTTAAGCGCGGCTTCTTTCTTGCCACCGTTATAGATCACCCGGGTACCGCCAACGATGACACCCGCTGATGTGCCGAGTGACGTCAGCAACAACCCACAGAGCAATGCCTTATGCCAAAGTTTCATAGGATAATTTCCTGTAACCGGAGATCATAATGTCTATAGAATCGCGGATTCATCTGCCAAAGGTTTGCAGAAGGGGAAGTTCAGCGCTAACCGCGTTTATATACTTCTCTTTGTAAGTATATAAACGCGAAGCTAATAGTGTGGATTTTTTGTTGTATTCAGAAGGAAAAATGCCCCACTTTTGAGTGAGGCATGACGTTATTTTTGCCACTATCTGCATTGTCCGCCGTACCGGCAAATGGGGTCTGCACGTTGGACATTGAGGCCGGGCAATCCTTCAGGACAATTCTTCAGGGCAATATTGAAAGGCTGTCAGTCGCTACTTCATCCAGGCGTCGCCAAAGTAAATACCTGAATAACCTGCAAATCGACATTGATGACCGAGTTGCTGCTATCAATAACACAGGGAGAAGCAATGACATTTCCAGTGATATTGCTGGTGCTGGTATCCGCCGCGTTAAGTACCATGCTCGGTGCAACTAATATAAATAGCCCACCGTATCTCAGTCTGGCTGATATTCTCATATCAACACCTTTGAAGGTAATTATTGCGTGAGCATTCCTTTTACAAAAGAACGCACTCGCATTCTTCCAATATATTGTCAGAGGAATTAAAGGAAAAGGGTCAACGCATTTATATTATCCCGCACTGTAATTATGAAAATACAGATTTACATGCAAGACATACGTATGGCGATGACCCGTTCCGTGCTATTGCGTTATTTAAAAAATAACGTGAGAAGTTTACTGATAAATAATCGTAAACTGGGTGGTTGCGTTAGCAACACCGGCGGTAACCGTATCTGAAATTGCCTTGTAACGGGCAATGAAATCCAGGTTGTTATCAACGTCTGGCAACAGATCATAACGCGCTGAATTTTCATACAATTTCACGATCTGCTGACTTGCGTCAGTCAGTTGAATTGCTACACCGGTAGCCGCATCTCCACCTGTGGCCAAAGCCAGCATGCTGTTATCGCCCTCTACACTGGTACCGTCAAACTTCACGACTGCACTGTTAGCCGATACCGGGCAATCACTCAGGATGAGCTGAAATTGCGTCGGCGCTGCCGTAGATCCCGCACCGGTAAATGCCGTGGAGGCAACCCGACCCAGCGTCACCGTCAGGTTCTGCGAATTGGTATCAACGGTACAGGCCACGTCAGTAATTTCCCCGACGAAGTTAATTGTACCGTCTGCGGCAGATACAGCTGGAGCAGCAGCAACCGAAGACAGCACTGCAACAGCAAATAAACTCTTCTTCATAATAATAAACTTTCCATTTAGTTAATAACATTGGCATAATTTAATGCCTTTACATCTAATTCAATGCGTTTAAATCATCGAACTATTTCCTGACTTCACGCCAAGACGATTTTATAAAGGGACAGTTTGGCGGTGAGGTAATTTCATCAGTAAATTGGATTTACCCATTTTTACAGAATGAACCTAGCTTACTCATTTTTTTTCATTTTTGATGAGGAGTTTGGTTATTACTCTGTTGTCTTTTGTATAGCATATAACAAAGTGTAACTTGCCGATCCATGACTCGGTTTTTTACTGATACGTCAGGTTCAGCGTTGCCGTTGCATTCGCTGTTCCCGGCTTCACGTTGGGTAAAGTCTGGCAATGGTTTTTAAGAACACTGCCCGTTAACCATATGCAGACCGGCCATTTGTTCACTGCGCGGTGGCAGTTGGTAATTCACCTGACACTGTAGGGCACTGTCTTTCCCCCACTGCACCTGCAACTTACCGCGATCTGCCATCCCGGTCAGGTAGACTTCGCCGCCATCACCGACGATGCTGCCGCTTTCCCCCGCGTTGGCAAGTTCGGTCACCACAGCACCAAATGGCACGGGGTGTCCGTTGGAGCGCCGCAGGGTCATCATGACGCGTTGACCGATACGCGGCTGGTAATCCGCCACCACTACCGCGCCCCGTTTCGGCGTGACAGTTTGTGAAGTCAGAGCCAGATCGACATCTTCTGGCAGCGTTGCCGTATCCAGTCCTATCGCATTGTGGCGATAAGGAGAGACGTAAGGCACCACGGCATAGCCGCGCGAATCGGTTTTCACCCCGGCGTTATTCGCTACGCTAACCCCTTTCGCGCCTGGGACTTTCACCAGCGCCACCGTTTCACCCAAGGGTTGCGACAGCGTGACGCCATTCCCATGCACCAATACACCGCCCTGGACGCCGTAGTTAATCCGTTGCTGCTGACTTCCGTAGCTATAGCCCGCATTGACCTGACCACTGCCACCACGGTAGTTTGCAGACAGATTGCCGTTATTGCCGTCATTCTGGCTGCTGTAGCCCTGCGTTACGCCCCAGTTCAGATTATTCTGCTCAAGAGCCATACCGTTAAGCCCCACGTTATGGGTCACACGCCCTTGATTACTGCTGTTCATATTGTAACTAGCCCAAGAGTTCTTGAGCCAACCCGACAGCGGAACGCTGACGTTCAGCGCCAGCATGTGGTCGTCGCTGCCGCTGCGATCCCCATTACGCGTCACGCCATTCTTGCTATGGCTGTAGTTGAGGCCATAGCTGATGGCGTTCCAGTTATTGTTGTAACCCAAGCTGACAGACTGGGTTTTCTGTCCGTTCCAATACCCTTCATTCACCGCGCTCAGCGCCAGCGAACCCGCTTTTGGCCCGAGGTTCTGGCTGACCGTCAACTCGGCCCTGCTGCGTTTGTGCTGCGGGTTGGGGCTGACAGTGGCCTTCGTATGGGTATCCAACGTTTCCTGTAGCGTATAGAACCCCTCGGTTGAGTAGCGGTACCCCGCCAGACTGAAGTTGGTCCCGGTTTCCGCAAAACTCTTACCGTAGCGCACGCGCAATGACTGGCCGCTGCTGTCGCTTTGCTCTCTCAACGTGGCGCGCGCGTCGGTCACATCGGCTGAAAAAGCACCGATCCGCCCCATATTCTTGCCAACACCCGCAGCAAGGGATTGATAATGATTGGCAGTCTGTAAACCGCCATACAGCGTAAACCCCCACGGCAGACCATAAATGGCGGTGCCCTGAGCGAAAGGTGTCTCCTCGACCTGACCATCGGAAGGGCGATAACGTCCTCCCGCCAAAGTGTATTTACATTGCCCCTCGCGCTGCAGTACCGGCACCGAGGCAAAAGGTACCACCAGATGCTGCTCGCTGCCGTCGGCTTCGCTGACCGTCACGTTCAGATCGCCACTGCCAGAAGTGGGATACAGGTCATTAATCTCAAACGCCCCCGCAGGGACATAGCTTTGATAAATCACATAACCATTCTGACGGATGGTGACCTGGGCATTGCTTCTGGCAATCCCACGGACCACTGGCGAATAGCCACGCAGACTCTCAGGCAACATCTCCTCGTCAGAGGCCAACTGACCGCCGCGCAACGGTATCCCATCAAAGATATCGCTTGAGGAGAACGTATCTCCCAAGGTGAGCTGGCTTTTCAGGGTCACAACATCACGCTGCAATGAGGTATCGATCGACTGCCACTGTCCGCCCTCATGCCCACTGCCACTCTCTTTATTCCAGATCGAATAGTTGCGCAGACGCCAGGGGCCCGCATTCAAGCCACTGCGCAGGTTCAGGTAATAGCTGTTGCTGCTCGCAGTATTCTCACTCCCCTGACTGTTCGAGCCGCTGAAGCTGTAGTTGGCCAGCAGCGCACGGATTCCGTTCTGCCACTGTTCTGGTGCGACATAACCCCGAGCCTGATTTTTCAGCGCCGCCTGCGGAATGCTCAGGTTCAATTGCTGACTGCTAAAGCGGAATTCAGCGCTTGCATTCGGAATAGCCGCCGCCAAATCCACGCAGGTTTCTTCTTCTTTCAGCGCGGTAAATGCCGCGACATTCACGCCAAGCGCATCCAGATCGCTGACCTTGAAACAGGGCTGCAAACTGGTTTTTCCCGTCTGATCCTTGTGTTGGACAAACTCCAACTCACGGGAATCAATCATCTGATTGTTAAGCAGTAAATCCACCCGGTAAGCGCCGGGTGCCTGCATGCTTCCTTCTTCAAAAATCGACAGATCGGCGCCTTCCTGGACGGGATTATCAATTTCCAACAGCGCGGGATTGAAATATTCCCGCGCCCCGGCCACGCCAGAATTACCTACTGTCAATGCAATCAGGCACGCCAAAGGCATCAGTCGGAATCGCTGAAGATGTTTTTCAGGCGCGTACAGACCGACTGTACGTTTTATCCCACAATTCTTTTTCACTGATGATCCTTTGACTTAATGGCAGGAGGATTTCTTACCCTTATGCCGCCGTAATTACAGAGCGCTCTGGTAGGTCTCGCTGACGCTGAGTGCCGCTTCTTTCTTAACTACCGTCATAGATAAGCTGGGTACCGCCGACGACAACGCCCGCCGATGATCCCAGACAGGTCAGCATTCGTCCGGTAGCGAGAGCCTTATGCCATAATTTCATTATGAAATTTCCTGTAATCTGAGAATGGATGTTTGATGGAGGCATGCTACTGGGTTTTACTTTGCCCTGATGGGGGGATTTGTTTTGGTTATGTTTTATTTTGTAGGGGATGTGTCGAGATGTAATAATTTGGGGGAATTGGTGTGCAAGCGTTGGGCATAATGTGCCCCTTGCATCCGTTTAAGAACTAGTTTGGAGCAGGTTTCGGTTGAGTTAAGTTTGGCTTTCTACTTTAGCCTCAAAAGAGGGCTTTGTTGGTTGATTGCTTTGGCTTGGTTTTCGTTCTTCACGTGTGAAGATCGGCAATCAAGCAGGGGGTGAAGCGCACCCCCTGCACCCGCGCTTTCCGCAGCATAAATTGCCCGCGTTGCGGGTCCCTTCGGTTGTCATTCCGGCGGACGGGCCGGCTTTAGGCTACAGTCCCTGTAGCCGGACGCCTTTCGCCGCCATCCATGGCGGCTCATCCCTGCCTGCATTCCGCCCTCAGCAATTCATGATGCTCGGGGGAAGGTCAAAGACAAAGACAAAGACAAAGACAAAGACAAAAGAAATACAGAAATAAAACCAAAATTAAAACATCACGATTTCATCAAGAAATTCTCATTTTTTTATCTGTTGCTGTTTCCTTTGACCTTCCCAGAGCGTCATGACTCGCTGAGCGAAGAACGCAGGCAGGGGCGAAGCGCCATGGATGGCGCGGAGAGGCGTCCGCCGCCAGGGACTGGTGGCTAAAGCCGACCCGTCCGCCGGAGAGATGAGTGAGGGTACCGGCGCAGCCGGCGAGGAGTGTAGCGGGAAAGCGCGGTGCAGGGCCGCGCTTACGGCCCTGCTTAGATGCCGATCTTCACACTAAAAGAACAACATCATTGCGTAGGCATCTAACCAACAAAACCATCTTTTGACCTTCACGAACATCAATCTGATATCAACCGAAACCTGCTCCGAGCCTGCTTTTAAAAAAACCAGAACCCATAAAAACATGCTGCCCGCAGGGCAATAAAAGCGCCCGGTGCTCGCTCAAGCACCATTCGCCCCCAATTCCTCAATCAACGGTAACACCACCTTTACCACATCCCGTGAGCGCTTCACGATCCTCCCCGGTAGGGCGCGATCAAGATAATTCATATTATCGATCTGACTCTGATGCCAACTGCTGCCCTGCGGGAATCGGGGGCTGATTTTCCGTTGTTGGTAACCATCCTTCTTACCCAACGTCCAATTGGTAGCCTCAATAGACAACACCGGAATATGCGCATTATCGAATGCGACCAGATCGGAACAACATCCCGTCCCCTGCGGATAACTCGGGTTGCTTCCGGGATTGGTCGCAGCGGGGATGCCATAACGCCGGGCAATATCCAATGCGCGATCGCGGGTCTTCTTCGCCACTTGCGGCGGCGTATGCAGGCCGCTGTTGAAATAGAGCTTATCGCCCGTCACCAGACTGTCGAGATTGATCACCAGCAGCGTGTTTTTCTTCTCTTCTTCACTCATACGCTGCACGTAATCCTCGGAACCTTTGTTACCGATCTCTTCGGCACTCATGGCGACAAAACGCAAACTATAACGCGTGGGAATGCGGCTCATCCGCTCGGCCAGTTCGAGCATTACACCAACGCCAGACGCGTTATCATCCACGCCCTGCAACGTTAATCCCCCCAGATTGTGGTCAACATCGGTATCGCTTTGCGGCGTATAGGTATCAAAATGCGCGACCACAATAATCTGCTGGGGCGCACTGCCGTTGCGTGCGGCAATCACCGAAGTCGCGCTGACATTATGCCAATCCTGCTTGCCGTCCTTGCTGGTGTAGATAAAACGGGTATTGAAGGCGCGCAGATTGCTCTGGTAGCCCATCTCATTAAAACGTTGGTGGAGATAATCCGCAGCCATCAATTCTGCCGGACTGCCCGCCATGCGACCGGGAAAATAAGTGGCGATATGGCGGGTTTGTTGATCGGCAATCTGCCCCAAAGGAACCGAATGTGTCGCTGCATACAGTGAAAACGCACTGCCAAGGCTCAATGCAAGCACAGCCTGAGTCAGGCGAAGAGGGGAAAACATAACCGAAATGTCCTTGTAGGATGAACGGCATGACCAGTTCATCGTGTTACCAGAAAGCTGAGGCCAATGGTGCCTAGTATGAAGCTGCAAAAGAGATTAGACAATTTCTCCTGTTCTGAAACCAGCGGCTAAAAATGGACAGCGAAATAGCGGATTTATCTTGAAAATTCGGCAGCAAATGTCCTGTGAGGCGCTGAATCCGGCCTATATTCCATTGTGGAACTAATCATTCCTTTTAGTCATTTCATGCTCTAAATAGCACCCCGTATAGTCGGCATATACATTTTTTAGATTATTAAAGGCTGTTGTGGACTATCTACCGATTTTTGCCGATCTAAAACAGCGTCCGGTTCTGGTCGTTGGCGGCGGAGAAGTGGCGTCGCGCAAAATAGATCTTCTCCGGCGCGCAGGTGCTGAGATTCGGATAGTTGCGCAAACGCTCCATCCCGAACTCCTCCATTTATATCACCAGCAGCAAGTGACCTGGTTGGCGCAGGTTTTCGAGCCGCAGCAACTTGGTGATGTGTTTCTGGTGATCGCGGCCACCGATGACAGCGCGCTGAATGCCGTTGTTTTTGACGAGGCGAATCGGCGTCATCGGTTGGTCAATGTGGTTGACGACCAGCCGAAATGCTCCTTTATTTTTCCGTCGATTGTCGATCGTTCCCCGCTGGTGGTGGCGATCTCCTCGAGCGGTCAGGCACCTGTGCTGGCGCGCCTGCTGCGGGAAAAACTGGAGGCTTTATTGCCAGCCAGCCTCGGCAAAATGGCTGACATCGCCGGATCGTGGCGTGGACGGGTCAAAGAACATCTCTCGTCGATGAGTGAACGCCGTCGCTTCTGGGAAAAAGCCTTCGGTGGGCGATTCGCGGCAGAAGTGGAGGCCGGACAATGGCAACAGGCCGAGCAGACACTGGCCGCCTCGTTAACCGGGCATCAGCAGGATGGCGGTCAGGTCACGCTGGTCGGTGCGGGACCGGGGGATGCAGGTTTGCTCACCCTACGCGGTTTGCAGGTCATGCAGCAGGCGGATGTGGTGCTTTACGATCATCTGGTCAGTGACGAAATTCTCGATCTGGTACGCCGTGATGCAGAACGAATCTGCGTCGGCAAGCGTGCCGGTTCGCACTCCGTGGCGCAGGAAGAGACCAACCGTATGCTGGTTGACCTGGCGCAGCAGGGTAAACGCGTGGTGCGGCTCAAAGGGGGCGATCCCTTCATCTTTGGTCGCGGGGGTGAAGAGTTGCAGGCCGTATCGGCTGCGGGTATTCCCTTTCAGGTGGTGCCAGGTGTAACGGCAGCCGCCGGGGCAACGGCCTATGCGGGCATCCCGCTCACCCACCGTGATTACGCACAAAGCGTGCTGTTTATTACCGGCCATTGCCGCCCTGATGGCGATGCGCTGCACTGGTCAACGCTGGCTCAGGGGCATCAGACGCTGGCGATCTATATGGGTGCGGTGAAAGCCGCAGAAATCAGTCAGCAACTGATTGCTCATGGACGGGCGGCAGAAACACCGGTGGCGGTGATTGGACGTGGTACACGGGCCGATCAGCAGGTACTCACCGGCACGCTGCAAGAACTTGAACAATTGGCACAACAGGCGCCATCACCTGCGTTACTGGTGATTGGCGAAGTTGTTACGCTTCACCAGCAACTCGCCTGGTTTGGGCATCAACTGCAGACTGACGGTTTCCAACGCCCGTCGGTCGTGAATTTGGCTTAAGGATCTGTTATGGACGAAAAACGACTCACTCATTTGCGGCAATTGGAAGCGGAGAGTATCCATATCATCCGTGAAGTGGCCGCTGAATTCGGTAACCCGGTGATGATGTATTCCATCGGCAAAGACTCCTCCGTGATGCTGCATCTGGCGCGTAAGGCCTTTTTCCCTGGGACGCTGCCATTTCCGCTGTTGCACGTCGATACCGGGTGGAAATTCCGCGAAATGTACGAATTCCGTGATAAAACCGCCAAGGCCTACGGCT
The DNA here is from genome assembly GCF_003332275.1 of Edaphovirga cremea. GTDB lineage: Bacteria > Pseudomonadota > Gammaproteobacteria > Enterobacterales > Enterobacteriaceae > Edaphovirga > Edaphovirga cremea. Next base: position 10,482 of record NZ_QOVA01000031.1, read on the forward strand.
GCGAATTGCTGGTGCATAAAAACCCGGAAGGCGTGGCGATGGGTATCAACCCGTTTATTCACGGCAGCGCCAAGCACACTGACATCATGAAAACCGAAGGGCTGAAGCAGGCGCTGAACAAGTATGGTTTTGATGCAGCCTTTGGCGGCGCGCGTCGTGATGAAGAAAAATCCCGTGCGAAAGAGCGTATTTACTCTTTCCGCGATCGCTTCCATCGCTGGGATCCGAAAAACCAGCGTCCTGAGCTGTGGCACAACTACAACGGCCAGATCAACAAGGGCGAAAGTATCCGCGTATTCCCGCTGTCGAACTGGACGGAACTGGATATCTGGCAATATATCTATCTGGAAAATATCGATATTGTGCCGCTGTATCTGGCGAAAGAGCGTCCGGTGCTGGAGCGTGACGGTATGCTGCTGATGGTAGATGACGATCGCATCGATCTGCAACCGGGTGAAATGATCGCCAAACGCATGGTGCGGTTCCGTACCCTGGGCTGCTGGCCGCTGACCGGTGCCGTGGAATCCGAGGCGCAAACGCTGCCGGAGATTATCGAAGAGATGCTGGTTTCAACTACCAGTGAACGTCAGGGCCGTGCCATCGACCGCGATCAGGCGGGTTCGATGGAGCTTAAAAAGCGTCAAGGGTATTTCTGAGGAGCCACCAATGAGTATTGCTTTAAAAAACAGTGCGATTGCCCAACAGATCGCAGAACAGGGTGGGGTCGAAGAGTATCTCAAGGCACAGCAGCACAAAAGCCTGCTGCGCTTTCTGACCTGCGGCAGCGTTGATGACGGCAAAAGTACCCTGATTGGACGCCTGTTGCACGACACCCGGCAGATTTATGAAGATCAACTGACCTCACTGCACAGCGACAGCAAACGGCACGGCACGCAGGGTGAAAAACTCGATCTGGCCTTGCTGGTGGATGGATTGCAGGCGGAGCGCGAACAGGGCATCACCATTGATGTGGCGTACCGCTATTTCTCCACCGAAAAACGTAAATTTATCATTGCTGATACCCCCGGGCATGAGCAGTACACGCGCAATATGGCGACCGGTGCGTCGACCTGCGATCTGGCGATCCTGTTGATCGATGCCCGTAAAGGGGTGCTCGATCAGACCCGCCGCCACAGCTTCATCGCGACGCTGCTGGGGATCCGTCATCTGGTTGTGGCCGTCAATAAAATGGATCTGGTGTCCTACAGTGAAACCGTTTTCGAACAGTTCAAACAGGACTACCTGACATTCGCCGAGCAGTTGCCGACCGATCTCGACATCAAATTTGTCCCGCTATCCGCGCTGGAAGGCGATAACGTGGCGACGCCAAGCACGACGATGGATTGGTATACCGGCCCGACGCTGCTGGAAGTGCTGGAAACCGTCAATGTGATCAGCGTGAGCGAACAGCAACCGCTGCGCTTCCCGGTGCAATACGTAAACCGTCCGAATCTCGACTTCCGCGGTTACGCCGGTACGCTCTCCTCCGGTGTGGTGCGCGTTGGGCAGAAGATCAAGGTTCTGCCGTCAGGCGTTGAATCGACGGTCGCCCGCATTGTGACCTTCGATGGCGATTTGCAGGAAGCCTGGTCCGGTGAAGCGATTACGCTGGTATTGAAAGATGAAATTGATATCAGCCGGGGTGATTTGCTGGTCGATGCCGCTGAGACGGTGAAATCGGTCAATCATGCGTTGGTGGACGTTGTATGGATGGCCGAGCAGCCGCTGGTGCCGGGCCAAAGCTACGACATCAAAATCGCTGGAAAAAAGGTGCGTGCCCGGGTGGAAAACATTCAGTATCAGGTTGAGATCAATTCGCTGACCCAGCGTATTGTTGACAGTCTGCCGCTCAATGGTATTGGTCTGGTGGAACTGGCCTTCGACGAACCTTTGGTGCTGGACAATTATCAGAGCAACGCGGTGACTGGCGGCATGATCTTTATCGATCGCCTGACCAACGTGACCGTCGGTGCCGGTCTGGTGCGTGAAGCGCTGGAAACCGTGTATGAAGAGCCGGGCGCATTCAGTGCGTTTGAGCTGGAGTTGAATGCGCTGGTCCGCCGCCATTTCCCGCATTGGGGTGCGCGCGATCTGCTGGGTGGTAAATAATTGTGACGCAAGAGAACGAGAATATCGTTTGGCATCCGCACGCTATCGCGCGTGCGGATCGCGAAAAACAGCACGGCCATCAGGGCGTGGTTCTGTGGTTTACCGGGCTGTCAGGCTCGGGTAAATCCACGGTGGCTGGCGCGCTGGAACAGGCGCTGCATGCCCATGGCGTCAGTACCTATCTGCTGGATGGCGATAATGTTCGTCACGGCCTGTGCCGCGATCTGGGTTTTACCGAAAATGACCGGCGTGAGAATATCCGCCGGGTCGGTGAAGTCGCCAAACTGATGGTGGACGCGGGTCTGGTGGTCTTGACCGCATTTATCTCCCCTCATCGGGCGGAGCGGCAGATGGTGCGCGATATGCTGGCAGCGGGGCAATTCATTGAAGTCTTTGTGGATACGCCGCTCGAAATTTGCGAAGTACGTGATCCTAAAGGGTTATATAAGAAAGCGCGTTCCGGAGAACTGAAAAACTTTACCGGTATCGACTCTGTTTATGAAAGTCCGCAAGCCGCAGACATTCACCTGAATGGAGAACAATTGGTAACAAATTTGATTGAACAATTGTTAGACGTATTACGCCACCGCGTTATTATCAATTCCTGAATATTAGAAGGCAAAACGCCTCAGAGCGTGCCGGTAAAACTGAATTAACAGGGATTCCAAAATGCAGAACATTAGCCCGATTCCGCTTGAACAAAGCAGGCCCGACAATCCCGCACGGGAAAAAGAAGAACCTTCCTACTCTTTTTTGGGCGGGGTGGCGGGTTTCTTTTGCTACTGGTTGGCTTTCTCGATTCCTTTCTTGATTTATGGCTCCAATACCCTCTTTTTTCTGCTCTACACCTGGCCCTTTTTCCTCGCGCTGATGCCGGTTTCGGTCGTGATTGGCATCACATTGAGCATGTTAATGCGGGGAAATATCTGGCTGACCCTGTTGACCACGGCGTTGGTAGTTATCTGCTTGTTCTGGATGGTGTTCTCGTTCCTGACGGGTTGGTAGAAACCCTTGCAGCCCGCTGCGTGAGCGGGCGTCAGTCTGACAGGGCTAGAGCACTTTGCTGAGGAATTCGCGGGTACGCGGGTTCTGCGGCGCAGTAAAAATCTGCTCCGGTGTCCCTTCTTCCTGAATCACCCCCTGATCGATAAAGATCACCCGATCCGCCACTTCGCGGGCAAAGGCCATTTCATGGGTGACAATCACCATGGTCATGCCTTCCTGCGCCAGCGCTTTCATGACCGCCAGCACTTCTCCCACCAATTCGGGATCCAGCGCTGAGGTGGGTTCATCAAACAGCATGATCGCCGGTTCCATCGCCAGCGCACGGGCAATGGCGACACGCTGTTGCTGACCGCCTGAAAGGCTGTTTGGCCAGGCATCGATCTTGTCCTGCAGCCCTACTTTCTGTAGCAGCTTCTCAGCGCGTTCCACGGCCTGCGCCTTGGATAATTTCTTCACGCCAATCGGTGCCATGGTCAGATTTTCCAGCACGGTCATGTGCGGGAACAGATTGAATCTCTGAAACACCATACCCACGCTTTCACGCGTGCGGTTCAGATCGGTCTTGGGATCGTGGATGGCAAAGCCATTGACGGTGATCTCACCGCCCGACAGCGTTTCCAGCGCATTTATACAGCGCAGGAAAGTGCTCTTGCCGGAACCGGATGGACCAATTACACAGATCACTTCCTGCGGCGCGATCTCACACGAGATGCCGCGCAGGACATGGGTTTCACCGAACTGTTTTTGCAAATTATGAACGCGAATCACTTTTACCGAACCTCTTTTCCATATGTTGCACCAACAGCGAAAGCAGGAAGGTGATGACCCAATAGACCAGCGAAATCGTCAGGTAGGGTTCCCAGTAGGTGGCATACGCCCCGGACACGGTACGCGCGGCATACGCCAGATCGGCCAGCCCGATCGCGGAAGCCAGCGACGAGTCTTTTACAATCGCGATCGCATTATTGCCCAGCGGCGGCAGCATGCGGCGGAATGCCTGCGGCAGAATCACTTTGCGCATCGTGCGGCCATAACTCATGCCCAGCGAGCGCGACGCTTCCATCTGACCGCGATCGATCGACTGAATACCCGCGCGGAAGATTTCCGAGACATAGGCACCGGCATTCAACGTAATCGCCACAATACATGACAGGAATGCGCCGTAGTCGGAACGCAGCATGCGGGCAAAATCAGAAGACATAATATTGCTGGTAACCAGTATGCCATCGCGAGGATTGATAAACAGCGGCACCAGCGCAAAGTGAACCACCATGATCTGCACGAACAATGGTGTTCCCCGGAAGGCGCTGATATAGATGCGCACCGGCCATTGCACCCCGTAATGCAATATGTATTTCCACGGACCATGCGGAGCCTGCGCCAAACGGCCCAGTCCCAGGGTCAATCCCCAGGTAGTGCCGAGAATGACGCAAATGAGGGTACATTTTATGGTCATCAAGGCGCCGTCCATGAAGAGGGGGGCGTATTCCTCGATTATCTCCCAACGAAATCCTGACACTTTTAATCCTTCTTGTATATTGCTCAGGCTACTGCGCGTCGTCATATTGAACGCGGAGCGTGCTCGCATTCCTCATGGACTTTATGTCCACTCCGGATGCTGTGCGCGCTCCGCGTTCAATATGACTTAGCTCGCTACGCCTGCCTGCCGAAAACCAATTCCGGTTACTGTGCGCTGTCCGCACCCAGACCAACTTAGCTCGCTACGCCTGCTTTCAACGGCTAAAAACCAAAACAAAATGCCAGACAGTAATCATCACTGTCTGGCATTGAATCGCGTCATTACTCTGCGGGGAGAGTCGGGACGTTGGCGTCGAACCAGGTTTGGTAAATTTTGGCGTAGGTGCCGTCGGCGATGATTTTCTTCAGGCCGGAGTTGATTTTGTTGCGCAGTTCATCGTTGCCTTTGGCGACAGCGATACCAAAATATTGGCGCTCAAATTTGGCATCGTAGACCAGATTGAACTCTTTTTCCGGGTGGGTTTTGATGTAGTACTTCACCACACCCACGTCGCCGACAGCAGCACTGATTCCGTCTTCATACAGCTCTTGCAGCATCAGGGGAGTGTTGTCGAAGCGTTTGATCGCCGTGCTGTTTTTACCGAGGACGTCAGACACTACTATATCACCGGTGCTGGAGTTCACAACGCCGACGTTTTTATCTTTCAACGCGGCAATGGAATCAATCTTTGAACCTTTTGGCACCACAATGGATTGCTCAGCCGGGAAGTAAGGCGTAGAAAAATCAACCATCTGCTTGCGTTTGTCGGTGATGGTAATGCCGGAAATAATGATGTCGCGATCGCCTGAACCCAGCGTGGCAAAAATGCCTTCCCATGGGGTATTGATCAGTTTGACGTTGAAATTTTCCGCCTTGGCGACGGCCTTGATAATGTCGATATCAAAACCTTCCAGTTGCTTTTGCGCGTTTTCAAACTCAAAAGGGCGATACGTACCGCCGGAACCCACAACATACGTTGGTTCTGCGGCTATGGCGCTGGCAGAAAAGGCGGCTGCAAAACATGTGCCGATCAGGAAAAGACGTTTAAACATAATAGCTCCTGGTAAAAAGTTGTTTGATTTTATTTATGCATTTTGTTTGCATAAAAATACACTTTTATGAATGGCGATTCAACAGGTGTGTTGCTGAGCTGGCTTGAATGGTGGTTAATATAAAAAATGGAAATGGTTTTTAGTGAATAATTATACCGAATGGAAAAATTTTGGTGTTTTACGCTGCATAACAAATCTTCTGTAAAATAGCGGCCATTGCTGCTTGAGCACCAGGAGGAAAACGATGGCTGAAACATGAGCGATGCAGAACATAGGGAAAGGAAAAATAAACCGCTCAATAATTACGTCTGGTGGGAAAGGCGATAAGTCATTTTGTTTTGTTTCCTTGTACATTTTCGTGTGTCAGAGAATAGATTGATAGTCATGCTGTTAACGTTAACATTTGAGCATTGTCGCGATGATCAAAGAGATTATTGCTGGTGCTGATTCAGTCACGGCTTGTAACTCAGACTCTTAATATTGTCAGCAATGACCTGCCAGTGTGGAGTCGGAACGAAAGTTGTGGGATGATTGCTCCGTTTTTCAGGGGGCGGGCATGGGAAAACTTACGCTGCTATTGCTGGTTTTACTTGGTTGGTTACAGTATTCGCTGTGGCTGGGCAAGAATGGTGTTCATGATTTTGTCCGTGTAAAAGATGACGTCGAGCTTCAACAAGCCAATAACGCCAAGCTTAAATCACGGAACGATCAGCTATTTGCTGAAATTGATGATTTGAACGGTGGTCAGGAAGCGATCGAAGAGCGCGCGCGCAATGAGTTGGGCATGATCAAGCCCGGTGAAACTTTTTATCGTTTGGTTCCTGACCAATCCAAACGAAGTGCGACGAATACTTCGGCGCAAAATAACGTACAACGATAGAAAATGAGCAACACTTCCAGTTCCCTTCCAGAGATTATTACCGTATTGCCCGCTGCCGGAATCGGCAGCCGTATGCAAGCAGAGCGTCCTAAACAATATCTGACCATCGGTGGTAAAACGATACTCGAGCATGCAGTTGCGGCTTTGCTGCGTCATCCACGTTTGCAGCGGCTGATTGTCGTGATTAGCCCCGATGATGACTATTTCCAGCATTTGCCGATCGCCAGCGATCCCCGCATTCGTGCTGTGATTGGCGGCAATCTCCGTGCTGAGTCGGTCATGGCGGGATTATTGCAGGCCGGTAATGCCGATTGGGTGCTGGTGCATGACGCTGCGCGCCCCTGCTTGCATGATGACGATCTCTGCCGTCTGCTGGCTATTGCGGATTCCAGCCCGGTAGGGGGCATTCTGGCCGCCCCGGTGCGTGACACCATGAAACGCGGTGAGGCAGGTATCACGGCCATTGCCCATACTGTTGAGAGAGATAATCTCTGGCATGCGCTCACACCGCAACTGTTCCCGCTCGAACTGCTGAAAACCTGCCTGCACCGCGCTCTGGGCGAAGGGGCAACGATCACTGACGAGGCGTCGGCGCTGGAGTATTGTGGTTATCATCCGGTGCTGGTGAGCGGTCGTGCAGACAACATTAAAGTCACCCGGCCAGAGGATCTCGCACTGGCGGCATTTTATTTAACCCAGTTGTATTCAAAGGAGAACGCATAATGCGTATCGGTCACGGTTTTGATGTTCATAAATTTGGTGGCGAAGGCCCACTGGTGATCGGCGGCGTGCGTATCCCTTATCCGCAGGGTTTGCTGGCGCATTCTGATGGGGATGTCGCGCTGCATGCTGCGACGGATGCCCTGTTGGGCGCGGCGGCGCTGGGTGATATCGGTAAGCTTTTCCCGGATACCGATCCGGCCTACAAAGGCGCGGACAGCCGTGCGTTATTGCGTGAGGCCTATCGTCGTATCCGCGCGAAAGGCTACCGTCTTGGCAATCTGGATATCACCCTGATCGCCCAGGCACCGAAAATGGCCCCGCACATACCGCAAATGCGCGTCAATCTGGCGGAAGATTTGCAGTGCCATATGGATGATGTGAATGTCAAAGCCACGACCACCGAGCAGCTCGGTTTTACCGGCCGTGGTGAAGGGATTGCCTGTGAAGCTGTTGCCTTATTGATTAAGGAGTAGCAGATGGACATGACCCACCTCACGTGGTTGCACGGTAAACCGCTGTCCAGCGGTATCCTGAAAGCCAATCCGGAAGATTTTGTGGTACTGGAAGATCTCGGCTTTGAACCGGATGGTGAAGGCGAACATTTGTTGGTGCGTATTCGTAAGAACGGCTGCAATACCCAGTTTGTGGCGGAGTATCTGGCGCGTTTTGCTGGCATTCATGCCCGCTCTGTGAGCTATGCCGGTCTGAAAGATCGCCATGCGGTGACTGAACAGTGGTTCTGCCTGCATCTGCCCGGTAAAGACGATCCCGATCTCAGCAAGTTTGACCTCGAAGGCTGTGAAGTGCTGACGACATCGCGCCAGCGTCGCAAACTGCGTATCGGTACGCTGAAAGGCAACGCCTTTACATTGGTACTGCGCCATATCAGTGACCGTCAGGACGTTGAAGATCGTCTGCAAAAAATTCAGGCGGTGGGTGTACCGAACTATTTCGGTCTGCAGCGTTTTGGTCGCGGCGGCAATAATCTGGTGCAGGCGCGCCAGTGGGCAACCAACGCGATTCGCGTCAAAGAGCGCAACAAACGCAGTTTCTATCTTTCCGCCAGTCGCAGCGCGCTTTTCAACGCGGTGGCGAGCCAGCGTCTGGCCGATGGTGCTGAGCGAACGGTGATGGAGGGCGATGCATTGCAACTCACTGGGCGGGGCAGTTGGTTTGTCGCCAAGCCGGATGAAGTCGAGTTATTGCAGCAACGTCTGGATAACGGTGAATTGCAGGTGACTGCACCGCTGCCGGGTGATGGTGAACTGGGTACCCAGTCTGTGGCGCTGGAATTCGAACAGCAATGCATTGCCGATCAACAGGAACTGCTGTCACTGCTGAAACGGGAGCGCGTTGAACCGGCACGCCGGGCTCTGCTGTTGCAACCGTTGCAGATGAGCTGGAACTGGTGGGACGACGTCACGCTGGAGCTCAATTTCTGGTTGCCTGCCGGTAGCTTTGCCACCAGTGTCGTCCGTGAAATCATGCATAATGACGGCGGCGAGAGCAATGTGGATATCACAGAGTAATCGATTCTGATCGCAGAAGGCTGGATTTACCGCCATGCTTTCTGCGTTATCCCGATCTTGCTGTATATTTTCCTTTTGATGATTTATTTAACTTATTGATTCATTTCACTGACCGCGGACGACATCATGTTCTCTCACGCAACGATTGCCAATCTCAATGGTCTGGAATTGCAGGTGTACAACTTTGTCATCAAGAATAAAGACAAAGTGATGTACATGACCATCCGGGAGCTTGCCGATGCTGCGCAAGTGTCGACCACCACCGTATTGCGCTTTTGCAAGAAAATGCACTGTGACGGGTATTCTGAGTTCCGGATCCGCTTCAAACTCTATTTGGAACAGAAAATACAGCAGCCTGTTAATACGGGCGTCAGTGAAATAGTCACTTTTTTTAAAAGCATAAATAATAAAGAGTTTGATGATCTCATCGATCAGGCTGTTTATCATATTGCCAATGCGGAACGTATATTTTTTGTCGGCGCAGGGACGTCAGGATCATTGGGAAAATACGGTGCGCGCTTCTTTTCCAATGTAGGGAAATTCAGCAGTTACATCGACGATCCTTATTACCCCATTAACAGCGATATGTATAAAAATGCGCTGGCCATTATTCTTTCTGTCTCTGGGGAGACGGCGGAAATATTGCGCCTGGCCAGCCAGTTCAGTTTGCACCATTGCAAAATAGTGAGTATCACTAACAACGACAGTTGCTCTCTGGCGAAGATGTCTGACTTCAATCTTTCATACCATGTCCCACAAATGGTTATGTCCGGCGGCTACAATATTACTACCCAGGTGCCGGTAATCTATATTTTGGAAGTTATCGGAAATAGGTTGGTTAAATACCCGTCCGGAAAATAAAACATCCTGTTTTTTCCTTGTGACAAATTCCCTTTTACCCCTGATGTTATATCGTGACATTCCCTCGTTTTTTGTTAATCTCCAGCGTATGGCCTATTCAGCCCCTCCTCGTAAATATCACTTTTTGCTATATGGGCTGCCGTGGTGAATTAATTCGTTTAACCAGTGAGAGTCGCATTATGAAACAGCATCAATTACCTGACGATTTTTTATGGGGTGGAGCCGTCGCTGCTCACCAGGTTGAAGGCGGATGGAATCGGGGTGGTAAAGGCATCAGTATTGCCGATGTTCTGACGGGTGGCGCGCACGGTGTAGATCGGGTGGTCACCGACGGCATTCAGGACGGTGCCCACTATCCGAACCATGAGGCTGTCGATTTTTACTCGCACTACAAAGAAGACATTGCGCTGTTTGCCGAAATGGGTTTCAAGTGTTTCCGCACCTCGATTGCCTGGACGCGTATTTTCCCCAACGGTGACGAGCAGGAGCCAAACGAGGCAGGTTTGCAGTTCTATGATGATATGTTTGATGAACTGCTCAAACACAATATTCAACCAGTGATCACCCTCTCGCATTTTGAGATGCCCTGGCATCTGGTGAAAGAGTATGGCGGTTGGACGAACCGTAAAGTGGTTGATTTCTTTGTGCATTACAGCGACGTGGTGATGCGTCGTTATCAGCACAAAGTGAAATACTGGATGACTTTCAATGAAATCAACAACCAGCGCAATTACAAGACGCCGCTGTTTGGTTATTGCTGTTCCGGCGTGATTTTCAATCAGGAGCCGAATCCGGAAGAGGCGATGTATCAGGTATTGCACCACCAGTTTGTTGCCAGTGCGCAGGTTGTGAAGCTCGGGCATGAGATCAACCCTGACTTCCAGATTGGTTGCATGATCGCCTGTGTTCCGCTTTATCCGTTCTCGTGCAATCCAGATGACGTGATGTATGCACAGGAAGCGATGCGCGAACGTTATCTGTTCAGCGACGTACATATGCGTGGCTACTATCCGTCCTACATTCTTCATGAATGGGCACGTAAAGGGTTCAGCATCGCGATGCAACCGCAGGATGAACAAATCCTGCGTGAGGGATGCGCTGATTACATCGGCCTCAGCTATTACATGAGCAACGCCGTTCAGGATGGCGCGAAAGGTAGCGGCAGCGCCATTTCTGGCTTTGAAGGCAGCGTGCCAAACCCGTATGTAAAAGCGTCTGACTGGGGATGGCAGATTGATCCGGTTGGCCTGCGTTACTCGCTGAATATTTTGTATGAGCGTTATCAGAAACCGTTGTTTATCGTGGAAAACGGCTTTGGTGCCATTGATACCCTGGATGCCAACGGTCAGATAAATGACGATTACCGTATCGACTATCTGCAGGCACATATCGAACAGATGAAGAAAGCGGTGATTTTCGACGGCGTAGAACTGATGGGCTATACGCCGTGGGGCTGCATCGATTGCGTCTCTTTCACTACCGGGCAATACAGTAAACGCTACGGCTTTATCTATGTCGACAAACATGATGACGGTACGGGTACCATGAAACGTTCGAAGAAAAAGAGCTTCGACTGGTATCGTGAAGTGATTAAGAGCAACGGCGACACTGGCCTCTAAGCGACTGACCTCTGAGCAACCGTTCTCTGAGTAAAGCAGTGATCGGTAACGTTCACTGCCTGGGATTCGGGGCGCTGTTTCAGCGCTCCTGAATCTCTTCCTCCCTATTTCTCCCTGTCTGGCTTTACGCCTTTATCCTCAATCAGACGATCGGCCCTGCAACCACCCAGATTTGGGCGCCAGCTCGCAGAAGCGGGAAAATTCCCCTGAAGCTACTTTTCCACCGCCAACAACCCGCATTGATCTTTTTTTTCAGCTCTCGGAAAAGAGGTAAGTCATCCATGGCACCCATTTGGGCGTGGGAATAGGGCGTTCATTATAAAGTTTATGTACAGTAAGGGATAAGCCAAACTTCGATGGTGCGGAGTAAAATCATTTTATATCAAATGGTTAGTTAGTGTTATTGCAAGCGTTTTAATCACGTGATGAAAGACCGTGTGGACGAAATCGGAGGTTTTTCCGCATTCGTTTTGATGATGAATTCATTGGGTGGAATATGGGAAAATGATGATAATAAGTATAAGGTTTAGAAGGTTGGCGTCCTTTAATCTACTATGACTCAGTGAAATGTACCGGTAAAATCAGCGCACTGCGCGTTTTTGCGACACAACGTGGCATTTTTGACCCTCTGGATGTCGGCGAACTGACGTGAGTGAGATACTCTTATTTTGTTATTAATTATGGTGCTGGATAAAAAATGCGGATATTGCTGAGTAATGATGACGGCGTGACCGCACCCGGTATTCAAACGCTGGCGGCAGCGCTGAGGGAATTTGCGGAAGTCATGGTGGTCGCGCCCGATCGTAATCGCAGCGGCTCCTCAAATGCACTGACACTGGACGCACCTCTGCGCACGGTGACGCTGGTCAATGGCGATGTGTCCGTGCAGCAAGGTACACCAACAGATTGCGTCTACCTTGGCGTTAATGCGCTGATGCGTCCGCGCCCGGATATTGTGGTGTCTGGCATCAACGCCGGACCCAATTTCGGTGATGACGTGATCTATTCAGGCACCGTTGCAGCGGCAATGGAAGGGCGTCATCTGGGTTTTCCGGCGCTGGCTGTGTCTTTGAATGGCTATGAGCACTATGCGACGGCAGCGGCCGTCACTTGCAGGATATTGCGTGCCTTGCAGCGGGAACCGTTGCGTACCGGCAAGATCCTCAATATTAATGTTCCTAACTTGCCTTTGGCTGAAATCAAAGGCATTAAAGTCACGCGTTGTGGCACTCGCCACCCAGCGGAAAGGGTTTTTCATCAGCAGGATCCGCGCGGTCAGGATTTGTGGTGGATTGGGCCGCCAGGTGATAAATTTGATGCGGGTCCGGACACCGATTTTGCAGCAGTCGAACAAGGATATGTTTCCATTACGCCGCTACAGGTGGATTTAACCGCCTATGTGGCCCAGGATGTCGTCAATACATGGTTAGCCAACGCCGAGGTCAGCGGGGAATGGTGAACAGACGTATGCGAAATCTGCTGGAACAACTACGCCAGCAGGGCATTGAAGATGAACGGTTGTTGCAAGCCATAGAGGCTGTGCCGCGTGAGCGTTTCGTTGATGAGGCGCTTGAGCATAAAGCCTATGAGAATACGGCGTTGCCAATCGGTTCAGGACAAACTATTTCGCAACCTTATATGGTGGCGAGAATGACGCAATTGCTGAATCTCACACCGACTTCACGGGTGTTGGAGATCGGGACGGGATCCGGTTATCAGACGGCCATTCTGGCCCATCTGGTCAATCATGTCTGTTCCGTTGAGCGCATCAAAGGCTTGCAGTGGCAGGCGAAGCGTCGGCTCAAACAGCTTGATTTGCATAATGTTTCCACCCGACATGGCGATGGCTGGCTTGGCTGGCCGTCGCGTGGCCCGTTTGATGCCATTATTGTGACTGCCGCACCCCCTGAGATCCCGCAGGAACTGGTTCATCAGCTTGATGAAGGGGGGATCATGGTGTTGCCGGTAGGGGAACAATCACAAAGTCTGCAACGCATACAGCGCAAGAACGACGAATTTTTGGTGGAAATTATAGAATCCGTCCGTTTTGTGCCGCTTGTGAAAGGTGAACTGGCCTGAACCTCCCAAGGCCAGTGCATTTCCGCGTTTTCTGATTGCCAAGCGTTTAAGATTTCAATACAACTGTTTTATGGTACTGCGCGAAGGATGTTGTTAGCATTCCGCGCAGTAATTTCGTCTCTCTATTATCGCCTATCGGAATTTTGGGGCAGGGCGGGGAGAATCTTTCATCGTCAAGGGCGTAAAGCCAGCCAGTGTGGTTACGATGTAAAGTGTATTTTGGATATATAGCTGATATTGCTGTCATGGGGGAAGCATGAGCACGGGAAGCCCAATTATTACATTACGTCGCCTCGCGGCGTGCACAGTGGTCAGTTTATTGTTGGCTGGTTGTAGCAATGATTCATCGACGTCAGCGCCAATCAGCACCGTTGGCGGTGATAGTGGCGCAAGCGGTGGCGGCATGTTGCGCGGTTCTGCGGTACCACAAGGAAACGTCCAGACCAGTCCGGAAGGCCGGATCGTTTACAACCGAAGTTATGGGAATATTCCGAAAGGGAGCTATACAGGCAGTACATATACGGTAAAACGTGGTGATACGTTATTTTATATTGCGTGGATTACCGGAAACGATTTCCGTGATTTGGCCGCACGAAACAACATTCCTGCGCCATATGGTTTGAATGTAGGTCAATCAATTCAAATAAATAATGTATCTTCTGCAGCCAGTACTGGTGGGATGTTGGCGGCTACTGATGCGACCTCCGGCGGCGTACCTAAACCACCTTCAAGCACGCAGATACAAACTGCGACGGTTGATTCTCAGGCAACTAATGCGTATTCTGATACTTCGGGTAAACAGAGTGTTGGCAAAATGTTGCCATCATCGGGAGCCGTTGTAACTACCACAGCTCCTGTTACCGCACCGAGCAGTCCTGTCAGTAGTACGGTCAGTAATAGCAACCCAGTAAGTAGCTGGAGATGGCCAACTGACGGGAAAACTATCGATAGTTTCTCTGCATCTGAAGGGGGAAATAAGGGGATCGATATTGCCGGTTCTCGGGGTCAGCCTATCGTTGCTACCGCCAGTGGGCGTGTAGTGTATGCGGGTAATGCACTTCGAGGTTACGGTAATCTAATCATCATCAAACACAATGATGATTACCTGAGCGCCTATGCACATAACGATACAATGCTGGTCCGGGAACAACAAGAAGTGCAGGCGGGACAAAAAATAGCGACGATGGGTAGCACCGGAACCAGTTCAGTAAGATTGCATTTTGAAATTCGTTACAAGGGGAAATCCGTAAACCCGCTGCGTTATCTTCCGCAGCGATAAACCGGGCAGAGTCTTTGTATTCTGCCCTCGGGATCACGGGTAGGAGCAGCTTATGAGCCAAAGTACGCTGAAAGTTAACGAGTTACATGATGACGCGGATTTCGACGAGAACAGCGGTGAAAACTTCGATGAGAAAGCATTAGTCGAAGAGCAAGCGGAGCATGACGCAGAAGAAGAGCTGTTGTCGCAAGCTGTAAGCCAGAGAGTGCTGGATGCAACTCAACTTTATCTCGGTGAAATCGGTTATTCACCACTGCTTACCGCAGAGGAAGAAGTTTATTTTGCACGCCGTGCGCTACGTGGGGACGTGCCGTCACGGCGCCGAATGATTGAAAGTAATTTACGTCTGGTGGTGAAAATCGCCCGTCGTTATAGCAATCGCGGTCTGGCTCTGCTGGATCTGATCGAGGAAGGCAACCTGGGTCTGATTCGTGCAGTGGAAAAATTTGATCCGGAACGCGGCTTTAGATTTTCCACCTATGCAACATGGTGGATCCGCCAGACGATCGAACGGGCGATAATGAACCAAACCCGTACCATCCGTCTGCCTATCCATATTGTCAAAGAACTGAATGTCTATTTGCGTACCGCACGCGAACTTTCGCATAAACTGGATCACGAGCCGAGCGCGGAAGAAATCGCCGACTCGCTCGACAAACCAGTTGATGATGTGAGCCGCATGTTACGCCTCAACGAACGTATCACTTCTGTCGATACCCCGTTAGGTGGTGACTCTGAAAAAGCGCTCTTGGATATTCTCTCTGATGATAAAGAGAACGGACCGGAAGACACCACGCAAGACGACGATATGAAGCAAAGCATCGTCAAATGGCTGTTCGAACTGAATGCCAAACAGCGTGAAGTCCTGGCCCGTCGCTTCGGACTGTTAGGTTATGAAGCGGCGACCCTCGAAGATGTGGGTCGTGAAATAGGTCTGACTCGTGAACGAGTCCGTCAGATTCAGGTTGAAGGATTACGCCGCCTGCGCGAAATTTTGCAGGGTCAGGGATTGAGCATTGAAGCTCTGTTTCGCGAATAGAGCGTCGATAGGGAAGAATCTTCGCACTGGAAAGCACTGAGTAGCCCGTTAGGGTGAATGAAGGAAAAAGGTGAGCCATGCTGGCTCACCTTTTTTGTTTCCGGAATCTTTACACCATGCTTTTCAAGCGATACAGCCACTCAAGCGCCTGTTTTGGCGACAATGAATCTGGATCGAGCATCTCAAGGGCCTCAACAGCCGGCGACGTCTCTTCGTTCAATAATGTCAGCTGTGAACCATCTACGTTACTGGCCGCCGCATTATTTGAGAGCGACTCCAACTCTTTCAGTTTTTGTCTGGCACGCTTGATGACATCCCGGGGTACGCCCGCCAATGCTGCAACGGCCAGACCGTAACTTTTGCTGGCTGCACCGTCCTGTACGCTGTGCATGAATGCAATGGTGTCACCATGTTCCACCGCATCCAGATGTACGTTAACGGTGCCTTCCATTTTTTCCGGCAGCGTGGTCAGCTCAAAATAATGAGTCGCGAACAGCGTCATGGCCTTGATTCTGCTGGCGAGATTCTCAGCACAGGCCCAGGCCAGCGACAGTCCGTCATACGTTGATGTGCCACGTCCAATTTCATCCATCAGGACCAGACTGTTTTCCGTGGCATTGTGCAGAATATTGGCGGTTTCGGTCATTTCAACCATGAACGTCGAACGTCCTGATGCCAGATCGTCAGCCGCACCAACGCGGGTAAAGATCCGATCCACCGGCCCAATGCTGGCCTGATCGGCAGGAACAAAACTGCCGATGTGCGCCATCAGGACAATCAATGCCGCCTGACGCATATACGTACTTTTCCCACCCATGTTCGGGCCGGTGATAATCAGCATGCGACGCTGCGGTGACATCGTCAACGGGTTGGCGATAAACGGTTCCCGCAATACCTGCTCTACGACAGGATGGCGGCCACCGGCGATTTTGATCCCCGGTTTGTCACTCAGCGTGGGGCAGACATAACTCAATGTATCCGCACGCTCGGCCAGATTGCCCAGCACGTCCATTTCGGCGAGTGCCGATGCACTCAGTTGCAAGGCGGACAAGTGTGGCATCAGTAGGTCAAACAGCTCTTCATAAAGCGCCTTCTCCAGTGCCAACGCTTTACCCTTGGATGTGAGCACTTTGTCTTCGTACTCTTTCAGTTCGGGAATGATATAGCGTTCCGCATTTTTCAGTGTCTGGCGGCGAACATAGTGGATCGGTACCTGATGGCTTTGACCTCGGCTGACCTGAATGTAGTAGCCGTGCACACCGTTGAAGCCAACCTTGAGCGTGTCGAGTCCGAGCTTTTCGCGTTCGCGGATTTCCAATCGGTCGAGATAGTCTGTTGCACCATCCGCCAGTGCGCGCCATTCATCCAGTTCGGCGTTATAACCCGGGGCAATCACGCCGCCATCGCGGACCAAAACAGGCGGGGCGTCAATCACTGCGCGTTCCAGCAGTTCAACCAACTCACTGAATTCACCGGTCTGGGAAAGCAGATTCTGTACGGCGGGTGAGTCAATCGGTTTCAACAGCGTGCGGATGTCCGGTAATTGATGCAGGGCGTGGCGCATACGGGCCAGGTCGCGCGGACGGGCAGTTCGTAACGCCAGACGTGCCAGAATACGCTCCAGATCGCCGACCTGCCGCAGGCTGGGTTGCAGATCCAAAGCCACATCTTGCAGCGAAGCGATCGCCTGCTGGCGTTGGATCAGCATCGCGATGTCGCGCGAAGGCATGTGGATCCAGCGTTTCAGCATCCGGCTGCCCATCGGCGTAACGCAGTGATCCAGTACCGCAGCCAGTGTGTTTTCATTGCCTCCCGCAAGATTCTGCGTCAGCTCCAGATTCCTGCGCGTTGCGGCATCCATAATAATGCCGTCCTGCTGGCGCTCCATGGTTAATCCACGGATGTGTGGCAATGAGGTGCGCTGGGTATCTTTGACATATTGCAGCAGGCAACCAGCGGCGCGCAGCGCCTGATTGGACTGTTCGACACCAAAACCACTGAGATCGCGGGTACCAAATTGCAGGTTGAGCTGCTGCTTGGCCGTCTCCAGTTCGAACTCCCACAACGGGCGTCGGCGCAGGCCGTGGCGGTGCTCAATCAGCGCCATGCCTTCAAAACTTTCAGGGTAGAGCAGTTCTGCCGGATTGGTGCGTTGCAGTTCGGCGGCCATGGTTTCAGCATCGGCAGGCTCGGCAACGCGGAAGCGACCTGAGCTGATGTCCAGCGTGGCGTAGCCGAATCCCCTGGCATCGAGCCAGATGGCAGCCAGCAAGTTGTCCTGACGCTCCTGAAGCAGCGCTTCGTCACTTATGGTGCCTGGTGTGACAATGCGAACAACTTTGCGCTCAACCGGGCCTTTGCTGGTGGCGGGATCGCCAATCTGCTCGCAAATCGCTACGGATTCACCAAGGTGCACCAGCTTTGCCAGATAGTTTTCTACCGCGTGGTAAGGAACGCCCGCCATCGGAATGGGTTCACCGGCAGAGGCTCCGCGTTTGGTCAAGGAGATATCCAGCAACTGTGAGGCGCGTTTGGCGTCGTCGTAGAACAGCTCATAAAAGTCACCCATACGGTAGAAAAGCAGGATTTCAGGGTGCTGTGCTTTAAGGCGCAGATACTGCTGCATCATTGGGGTGTGTGAATCCAATTTTTCGGTGCTAGTCATAACGTTACAGTTTCCAATCCATTGAATTTAAAGTTTATTGTGATTTTCATTGTCATCATTAGGTATCACTATGTCTCATTAAAAACCACTAAATCCCACTTGGAAGTGTAGGTTAAAGTGTAGGTTGTTATGTAGGCTATGGTATAATTTCACCACTAAAACGCACAACCTACACTTGCTGAACTGAAAATGGATATCAGCCTAAGTAAATCAATCAGTTAGTCATAAAACGGAGCATATATGACAGGCAAACAAGCTGGCAAACCTTTATCATCCAAAGCGATAGAGACGATGAAGCCAACGGATAAAAACAAGGCTGATACCGGTGAAAATCGAGGCTTGCGCGTTGCTTGTGGCGCTACGGGTATTAAGACCTTTTTCTACCGCTATACTAGCCCAGTGACCAATAAGCTGTCACAGGTAAAAGTTGGAAGCTTCCCGCAAACTACGCTTGCAATGGCCCGGATGAGGTTGCAAGAGCTGAAACAAATCAGAAATGCAGGGCGCTGTCCTGCTACTGAGTTGAAAGAAGAAAAGCAACGGCAGTTAGAAGAGAGCCAAAAGCCACAAGTACTAGTGCTGACGATACGGGGATTGGTCGAGCTTTATCTCACTGAGCGTATCGAGGATCGTAAAAGTGCCGATGGCAAAATCATCCCCGGAGCGCGTAAAAAGAAGGGGCAGATGGAAGTACGCCGCACATTGCAGAATGATGCCGTTGCCAAGCTAGGGAAGCGCGTTGCGGCAGAGGTGACACGTAAAGATATTATCGACTTGGTTAATGGTGTGATTGAGCGCGGGGCTAAGGTTCAGGCAGGGAATCTGTTACGTGAACTATCTTCTGCGTATGAGTTTGCTATCGGCTTAGGACGCTTTGGTGACAGTTTTGCCAATCCCGCGCTATTGGCGAAATCAAGCCTACGGCAGACTAACATCAAACTGACCTGTGAGCGTGGATCTCGTATCCTGAGCGAAAAAGAACTGACCAAGTTCCTGCACTGGCTTCCCGGTTCGGCTTTTACACCTACCATCAAGAATGTGCTTCGCTTAACTTTGTGGACAGGATGCCGCACTGGTGAAGTATGCAATATGGCTTGGGACGATGTCGATCTCGATAAGGGCACCATTCACCTCAGGGAAACTAAGACTGGCATAGAACGTTACGTTCAGCTTTCAACACAGGCTATCGATTTTCTCAAAGTGCTACGTTTAACCTCCGACAAATATCTGTTCCTTTCTCAAGCTACCAAACTCCCGATTCAGCAGAAATACTTAACTGAAAATGCATGGCGTTTGCGTGAAGCTGGTCAAATGTTGGATATCCCTCACTGGACGCCACATGATTTACGCAGGACAGTACGTACTGGGTTGTCGCGTTTGCAGTGCCCTAATGAGGTTGCTGAGGCTGTACTGGGGCATACACGTGGCGGTGTTGAAGGAATTTATAACCATTACAAATATGACCCTGAGTGCAAGACGTGGTTGCAGGTGTGGGCTGATCATTTGGATGGGCTCATTTCTGGCTGAGCGGCACTCTGGGGTGCTAGATGAAGCACAGGTTCTGTATCTGGTCAAAGCTTTGCTACAATCGGCTTTCACAAAAGAGGGTCAGTTGATCACCTCACTTTAATTCAAGGTCATTGGTGATACACAGATCATTGTGAATGCGTTGACAGCCAATAGTCTAACCGCCGATTGCTTAGGGAATGTGGTGACGCTCACGCCTTAATGTTGTCCATTTATCAATGAGGTTTCAGTGGTTTTCGGGTCGAGGTAGCACCTGTAAGCCTCGGAGGAAAGTTAAACCTAATGGTTGAAGGAAATGGGCGATCAACACTACTTAGACACAAGTAGACTATTGGCAGAAAACAATGAACTACCTAAAATAGAGTCTTGTCATATAATAACCTCAAATTTTTGATGACAAGCAGACTTATAAAAAATGGGAATGCTATGATTTACTATTTTATTTATAATTGCCCTTCGTGTAGTAAAGCTGCAAGCCTGAATGTCATCGGCAGGTAACCACTATATAGTGAATATGGCGATGGAGGTGCTGTTTCGTTCGCCATCCAATGCACCAAGTGCAAAAGACATATTAGCTGACTATTGACTTACCCTGAACATGGGGCATTAATGGACGAAGATACACTAAAAAATCATGCAAATATCTCAGGTGATGTATCAGGTATTTTCAAAAATGATCGCAGCATTAATTTTTCATTTGACTTGCACAAAAATAAAAACTGGTATACGTGGCATATATCACCTTCGGCATCTGAATTTAATGTTTTAATGATGCAAGTTGCTAGCTGCATGGAAAATAGATGTTGGGATGCTGTCGGGTTACTATGTCGAAAAATAATAGAAATGACCGTAAATAAACTAATAAAAAATGTCGACATTGATGAGTTGAATGAAAAAATAAGGGTCAAGACGGATAAGGTCGAGAGTAAAGATAAGCTTACGTCAGAAAACCTGCTTCATAAAATTCGTTGTATTTTCCCTCCAGAAACGGAAAGTAGTAATCGGCCTGATATATATCATCAAGCCCAATTTGTAAGATTAAGTGGAAATAAAGCCGCACATGAGGATGCTTTCACCCAGAAAGAATCTGATGATATATATCGATTCACAATGAATTTTTTAAATAACTTATAGGAGAAGAGCTATTCCCCGTTAAAGAAGATATGTCAGTATTGGCGCTCATCCTTCCTGACTTTGCTGAAGGCATTTTCTCCGGATTTTCTTTTTTTCCGACATGAAGAAGATTTGGCTGGATTCACTTTCCTCTGAATTCAGGTGTGCCAGTATCTGGTTTCATCTCTGTTTTGGTGATGGGCCATGAAAAAAGCGATCGCGTATCTCCGGTTCTCCTCGTCTGTTCAGCAGTATGGCGATTCTTTAAAACGGCAAAACCGGCTCGTGGCGGAATGGCTTGATGCCCATCCCGATTACTTGCTGGACAACCTGACGTATAAAGATTTGGGCCTCAGCGCTTATCACGGCACTCACGCCACGCGTGGAGCATTCGCAGACTTCATGGAGGCTGTAGAGGGGGGTTATATTGAATCCGGCACGGTTCTTTTGGTGGAAAGCCTGGATCGCCTGTCACGGGAAAGAATTGGTGAAGCCACGGAGCGGCTCAAACGCATATTAAAGGCCGGTGTCGAGGTTGTTACCCTTAGCGACCATACGCATTACACGATTGATTCTTTGGATGACCCTTACTCCCTGATAAAAGCCATCCTCATTGCCCAGCGTGCCAATGAGGAAAGTGAAATCAAATCGCG
>NZ_QOVA01000032.1 GCF_003332275.1 Edaphovirga cremea
CTTGTTGAACGTTTGCAGTTGCCAGACCGCAAACTGTTTTAACAAATCAAAAGGGGTTTTTATAACTGGCTCAAAGCTGAAAGCTTTACGGAACCTCCAGCCTAGCTGGAGGTTTTCTGTGCATAACAAAAACCTCCGCGCCTGGCGGAGGTTGCTCCTTTTTGATGACAGGGAACCGCTTAAGCGGTTAACGTTACTGCCCTGTCCTCCATGGCTTGTCGCCAGCCTCCCAACCAATGAGACCGGGCGTCCAACGATTGGTAGGGACAAAGTTCCCTGGAACGCCCTGAAATACCTGCTTGATATCCGCGTGAATGCGCCCTTTCCAGACGATCGCGTTTCTGTCTCTTCATCATGCCTCGTTTCCCTCATTTTTTGTCTGGTGGAAAGAAAACAGTGGTCAATTTCTGCGCAGTTGCAGAGCACTTTATGCCCGACCACCTTTAATGAATAGACCCTATTGAACAGAAAATCAATGAGCAAATTTCACACTCATGTCATATTTGTGAAGCAGAACCGCGAATATCGATAACATATTACTGTGAAATATCACGTTTTAACTTTTTGATGAAAAAAGAAAAACCCCGGATTTTTCACCCGTATTGCAGTGAAATATCCGGGGTTTAGGGCCTATCCCAATAGTGCTAGTGGATAGGCTCTTAGGCCATCTTGTTCCAGCTTATTACTTTAGCTGCGCTGCGATTTCGCTGGCCTGCTGCTGCCAACCTTTTGCCAACGTTCTCACCAGCGCATCGTAACCATCTTCCGTCTGAATCATCTCCTGACTGAAGTAGCGGGTGATAGTTTGCCGCTGATGATTCAGCGTCCAGTGGCCGCTGACGATCACTTTGCCATCGTAGCGGCCATGGAATCCGGTGACGGTGACGTTCAGCACGTCATGATTACTGCTCTGAGGCCGTGAAGAAATCACCCAACCGGGTAACGCGCTGCTCAAATTACCGATCAGCGCCTGCTGCAGTTGCTGTTCCAGCGGGCTGGCCCACAGATTGTTGGCAGCAATGACATACTGCACATCTGTCGTCTGATAGACCAGACCTGGATTGTTCAGGTAATCCGCCACGCCGACGCTTTCAACCCATAACTGGCGCTGGTTCGCCGTTGTAACGCTGTTACTCACACTGCTGGCCGGTGCCACCAGCGTCGGCAATTGATAGTAGGTTTTCTGACTGTCACTGCTGCAAGCGGTCAATAAGAGCGCCAGTACAACGGGTATCCATTTCATCATTTCTTGGCCTTCTTAGGCTGTGGATCCTGACTACCTGCGGCTTCGAATACCAGAGCATTGCTCTTGTCGTTCAACGTCCGCAGTACGGGTTGTAACTCACGCAGAACCTGATCAAGCCGCTGCATATCCGCCACCATTTTGCTGTACGCCGGAGAGCCCGGTTGGAAACCCTGCATACTGCGGTTGAGTTCAAGCAATGTTTTTTGCATATCCGCAGGCAACTCTTTCATTGACGGACTGGCGATCACTTGATTCAGCGCCGCCATGGTCTTCTGCGTTTCCTGCAAGGTACGCTTGCTCTGAGCCAGAGTCTCTGTCGCTTCCGTCACCATAGGATTCAACGGCAAGCTGTTGATTTTATCCAGCATGGTCATCACTTTCTGCTGAATCTGCGCCAATCCACCACTCACTGTCGGCAGTAGCACATAGCCACCGACCTCTTTCGGACCGGTGAACGGCTTGGCTTGCGGATAGAAGTCCAGATCGATGTACAGCGCCCCGGTCAGCAAATTGCCTGACTTCAGTGCAGCGCGTAATCCACGCCCCTCACCGACTTTGAGGTGCTCATCCAGATTGAAATGATCGCCCAATTGTTTGTTGAAACGGCCTGGTTCGATACGGATCAGCACCGGGATTCGGTAGTCCGAGTCCAGTTTCTGTTTCACGCCGGGAATATAGAATGGCACCTCGCTGACGGTACCCATGCGGATACCACGGAATTCAACTGGTGCACCTGGCTGTAGCCCCCGCACTGAGTCAGCAAAGAACATCACGAAATCGCGATGCTCGGTGTAGAGCGAATCCTGAATGCTGTTCTGGTTCTCGAACAATTTATACTGCGCATATTCTTTGGCGGCACTTCCCTGCTCCCAACCATTAGGCACATCAAAACTGACGCCACCGCTGAATAAGGTCGCCAGCGAGCCCATCTCAACCCGCATCCCCTGCGCCGACATATCAAAGTTGACGCCACTGTCCTTCCAGAAACGGACGTTGCTGGTCACCAGGCTATCATAAGGTGCATGGATGAAAAGCTGATACCGCATCATGCGGGCTTTAGGATCAAAGTCACTGGTTTCGACAGAGCCGACGCGATAGCCACGGAACAGCACCGGATCGCCCGCGTTGAGCTGACCGGAGGTATCGCTGTCCAGCTCAATGCGGATACCTTTGGCGTCCGGCGACGCAAGAGGCGGTGCATCCAGCAACGCGTATTGGTCCCGTTTCCCCTCTTTCCGCCCCGGTTGCAGTTCAATAAAGGCTCCCGAGAGCAAGGTGCCCAATCCTGAAACGCCTTCACGGCCGATTTGCGGTTTTACCACCCAAAATGCCGTGTCGGTGTTAAGCAGTTTTTCCATTCCCGCATTGAGACGGGCGGTAATGATCACCTGATTCAAATCGTCACTCAGCGTGACGGTCTCAACCATACCCACGCCCACACTGCGGCTCTTGATCGCCGTTTTCCCAGCCTCAATCCCTTCAGCGGACGTCGTGACCAGCGTCACCACCGGCCCCTGATGGCTGAAATGATAGAATAAAACCCACGCGCCAATGAGCGCAGTTACTATGGGAACAATCCACACTGGTGACCAGCGTTTGATTTTTTCCACATCGGCGATACCGCTATTATTTGCCGTCACCATGCCGCTCCTTTTGAGTACTTACATTCACACGATCCCAGGTCAAACGAGGATCAAAGGTTACTGCGGCAATCATGGTAAGAATCACCACTCCCGCGAATAACAATGCACCAATATCCGGGTAAATACTCATCAACTGCCCCATACGGACGAGGGACGAGAGTACCGCAATAACAAACACGTCAATCATTGACCAGCGACCAACAAATTCCACCAACTCATAAATAATGTGCATCTTCTCGCTGTCGCCATTCCCCTTGCCTGTTGCATCCCAGCACAACCAGCCAATGGCGATCATTTTCAGCGTCGGCACCATGATACTGGCGATAAAAATCACCATGGCGACGGGATAAGATCCTTCGCCCCACAGCAGCGCCACACCGCTCATAATGGTCGAGGTTATCTGGTTTCCCAACGCCTGGGTAATCATGATCGGCAGAAGGTTTGCCGGAATATAGAGCATGATGGAGGTCACCAACAGCGCCATCGTCCACTGCAAACTGTTTTTACGCCGTGCATGGCCTTTGGTGTGGCAGCGCGGGCATACGTAGGTATCCATGGGCAGAATGGCCGTGCAGCAGGTACAGGAACGCAGTCCCTGGGTCAATCCGCTCTCGCCCACGCGCAAGGGTTGACGGGCCAACGGCTTGGGCATTGGCGCGATTTGCTGCCATAACCAACGGCGGTCGAAACACTGGAAAGCGCGAACCTGCAATACACAGAACAGGCAGTAGGGAATAAAACTGTTGCCAATGCCGATATCACCGTAGGCCATCAATTTCACAAAACTGACCAACACACCGGCGAGAAATATTTCCACCATACACCAGGATTTCAGCGTGAAAAGCACTCTGGCGATACCGGTCTTGATACGAAAAGGCAGCCGTACTTTCTGGCAAAGCAGGATGATGGTTATCATGCAGAACGTCGGCACCAACTGCACAAAAATCATGAACAGCGTCGCCATACTGGCGTAATCGTCCGACACCAGAACACCGGGGATCTGTATCAGGGTGATTTCGCTGCCAATACCCGCCACCCGCATGTTTACAAACGGGAAAAGGTTTGCCAGCAACAGCATGAACAACGCGCTGATGGCGTAACCGGTAGGCTGCATGAAGGGTTCAGCCCAGCGCGAATATAATGTCGTTTTACAGCGCGGGCAGACCGCTTTTTTACCAACCGCCACATCGGGCAGTGCCACCAGCAAATCGCATTGGGGACATAGCATGTGGTTATCGTGGGGCTGAGAACACACTAGGGAACTCCTCAATGAGTGAATGGCAATGACTCAAAAAACGGGCTGCAGCAAGCGCAAACAGCCCGTCAACGTGGTTAGCCGTTCCTTTGCGCCTCGAGTTCTTCCCAGCGGGTAAATGTCACGTCAAGTTCGTTCTCTGCCGTTGCCAGGGCGTCGATCACTTTCTGCGTTTCACTGTGTGGTTTGCTGAAGAATGTCGCTTCACTCATCTGTTCCTGAAGTGCCGTTATCCGGCTCTCCAGCTCTTCAATACGCTGTGGCAACTGATCAAGCTCGCGCTGTTGATTATAACTCAGCTTGTTGGCTGTGCGCTTCGCTGGCTCATTTTTTGCGGTATTGTTGCTTTTAACGGGCGTTGGAGCCGGTGCCGACTGGCGAATCGGCATGGCTTCCGCACGCTGCTGATGCGCATCATGATAGCCACCAACAAACGTCTTGATGACGCCGTTGCCTTCAAAGATCCAGCACTCCGTTACCGAGTTATCAACAAACTCACGGTCATGGCTGACCAGCAGCACGGTGCCCTGATAGCTGTCGATCATCTCTTCCAGCAATTCCAGCGTTTCGACGTCAAGATCGTTGGTCGGTTCATCGAGAATCAACAGGTTACTTGGACGCAGGAACAGACGCGCCAACAGCAGGCGGTTACGCTCACCGCCCGACAGGGCCTTGACCGGGGTCATCGCACGCTTCGGATGGAACAGGAAGTCCTGCAAATAGCCGAGAACGTGACGCGAACGGCCATTGACGATCACTTCCTGTTTACCTTCAGCCAGGTTATCCATCACTGTGCGTTCTGGATCCAGCTCGGCGCGGTGCTGATCGAAATACGCCACCTCCAGTTTGGTCCCACAGTGGACCCTGCCGCTGTCGGCTTGCAGTTGACCCAACATCAGTTTCAACAGCGTGGTTTTGCCACAGCCATTCGGGCCGACCAGCGCGATTTTGTCACCACGCTGAACTTGCGCACTGAAATCACGAACCAGCACTTTGCCGTCGATCTGGTAATTGACGTTTTCCAACTCGAACACAATCTTGCCGGAGCGGGTGGATTCCTCGACCTGCATCTTGGCCGTGCCCATCACTTCGCGGCGCTCCGAACGCTCACGACGCAGGGCTTTCAACGCCCGGACGCGCCCTTCGTTACGGGTACGCCGCGCCTTGATTCCCTGACGGATCCACACCTCTTCCTGCGCCAGCTTGCGGTCGAATTCGGCGTTTTGCAGCTCTTCGACGCGCAGCGCCTCTTCTTTGGTGGTCAGGTAAAGCTCATAATTGCCCGGATAAGAGACCAGTTTGCCGCGATCGAGATCGACAATGCGCGTCGCCATATTGCGGATAAAGGAACGGTCATGGGAAATAAAGATAATGCTGCCCGGAAACTCTTTCAGGAAGCCTTCCAGCCAGTTGATGGTTTCGATATCCAGATGGTTGGTCGGTTCATCGAGCAGCAGAACTTTCGGCGAACTGACCAGCGCACGGCCCAATGCCGCCTTGCGCAACCAGCCACCGGACAGTGACGAAAGCTCGGCTTCGCCGTCCAGGCCGAGTTGCTCCAGCACTTCGTGAATACGGCTATCGAGCTGCCACAATCCCTGATGATCGAGGATCTCCATCACTGCCGCCATGCGGTTCAGGTTCTTCTCGCTCGGATCGGTGCCCACCAGTTGCGAAATGGCGTGGTAAGCCTTGATATGCTCGGCCTGTTCCGCCACGCCTTCGGCGACAAAATCAAACACGGTACCCGCCACATTACGCGGCGGATCCTGTTGCAAACGGGCGACGATCAAATCCTGCTCGTAAACAATACGTCCATCATCCAGCGGAATATCGCGGTTGAGGATTTTCAGTAACGTGGACTTACCCGCGCCATTACGGCCAACCAGACACACGCGCTCATTCGGCTCGATGTGTAATTCAGTATTATCCAACAACGGTGCATCACTGAACGACAGCCAGGCACCTGACATGCTAATTAACGACATAAACTTTATTTTTCCTCGCCGGCGCGGGTCAGCAGCCAGCAGTTGTGAATCTGACGATTACGGGCGAAATCCTGGGATAAGGTTTGCGATGTGATCTCTTTTGCCACCAGCCCAATCTGCGCCAGCCCGGCGAGATCCATCTGGAAGCCCCGTTTGTTGTTGGAAAACATGATGGTGCCATTCTTGCGCAGCAGGCGCGTAAGGTGTTTCATCAGCGCCAAATGGTCACGTTGTACATCAAAATTATCCGCCATCCGTTTCGAATTGGAGAACGTTGGCGGATCGATAAAGATCACGTCGAATTGTTCGTTGGCTTCTTGCAGCCACGACAGGCAATCCGCCTGAATCAAACGGTGCTGACGCCCGGTCAGGCCATTGACGCGCAGGTTCTTCTCGGCCCACTCCAGATAAGTACGCGACATATCGACGGTGGTCGTGCTGCGTGCACCGCCCAGCCCGGCGTGGACGCTGGCCGTTCCGGTATAGGCAAACAGGTTGAGGAAGTCCTTGTCCTTGCTCATTTCGCCCAGCATACGCCGCGCGATACGGTGATCGAGAAACAGGCCGGTATCCAGATAGTCGGTCAGATTGACCCATAACTTGGCGTTATACTCTTCCACCAGCAGGAATTCGCCCTTCTGGCTCAATTTCTCATACTGATTCTTGCCTTTCTGCCGTTCACGGGTTTTCAGAATCAGTTGGTTGGAAGGCAGTTCCATCACCGCCAGCGTGGCGTTGATCACGTCAAACAGACGTTGCCGCGCTTTCTGGGCGTCGACGGTTTTCGGCGGAGCATACTCCTGCACCACCACTTTGCTGCCGTAGCGATCGACGGCAACGTTGTAATCCGGCAGATCGGCGTCATAAATCCGGTAACACTCCACCCCTTCCTGCGCCGCCCATTTTTCAAGCTTGCGTAAATTCTTGCGCAGACGGTTGGCGTAATCCTCGGCCAGCGATGAACCTGCCGTTCCGCTGGCATTTTCAGCCAACTGGTAGTTTTTCTGCACGCAGTCCAACGGGCCGTTTTTCGCCTTGAACTGGCGCTCGGCACGCAGTTGCAGGCAGCTCAACAGCTCTGGCGAGGCGCTGAACAGCGAAAGTTGCCAGCCGCCAAATTGGGTCTTCATGATCCGGCCAAGCAGATTGTGCAAGGCCACCAGCGCGGGCTCGCTCTCCAGGCGTTCGCCATACGGCGGGTTGCTGATCACCGTACCCACCGGGCCTTCCGGCAGCGGATTCACCAGCTTGCTGACTTCAGCGTGGGTAAAACCGATCAACTCCGCAACGCCCGCACGGCGCGCATTGGACTTCGCCATTTCAATGACGCGACGATCGATATCCGAGCCGAAGAAGCGTGACGTCGTCTCCTGCAAACCACGGCGGGCGCGAACCTGCGCTTCGGCGAGCAGTTCACGCCACAGATCGGCATTGAAACCGTTCCACGCGGTGAATCCCCAGTGCTGACGATGCAGCCCCGGCGCGCGATCCGAGGCGATCATCGCCCCTTCAATCAACAGCGTGCCGGAACCACACATCGGATCCAGCAACGGCGTGCCACTCTGCCAGCCGGAACGCAGGACAATTGCGGCGGCCAGGTTTTCTTTCAACGGTGCCTGACCGGCCAGATCGCGGTAACCGCGCTGATGCAGGCCCTCACCGCTCAGATCCAGCGCCACGCTGGCGGTATCACGCTGTAAAAATACGTTGATGCGAATATCCGGCTGCTGCTTGGCCACGGTTGGACGTTGATCCATTTTCCGCGTGAAGCTGTCGACAATCGCATCTTTCACCTTAAGTGCGCCATACTGGCTGTTGCGGATCTCTTCATTGGTGCCGGTGAAATGCACGGCAAAGGTTTTGTCCACGCCAAACGTCGCTGGCCAATCGATGGACATCACGCCCAGATAGAGATCGAGATCGCTATGGACCTTGAATTCATTCAGCGGCAATAAAATGCGCGAAGCCAGGCGGCTCCACAGCAAACTTTGGTACAGCAGGCGATCGTCCCCCTGAAAGTGTACCCCGCCTTGTACTATTTTACAGGCATGGGCGCCCAGCGCTTCCAGTTCGCTTTTTAACAGTTCTTCCAGACCACGCGCCGTGCTGGCAAACAGAGAGTTCATATCGACTTATCACCAAAAAGAAAATTGTTGCGCATTATAGCTAATCCCACCCGCTTGTCATAAAGTTGCTCCTTTCTATTTAATACTGGCACGGAGACTAAGGTGATCACCTTATCCAGACTCTTCATTCATCCGGTGAAATCCCTTCGCGGATTGCAGTTGTCCCAGGCATATGCCGATGCCAGCGGACTGGCAATGGATCGGGCATTTATGCTGACCGAACCTGATGGTACGTTCATTACCGCGCGCCAGTATCCCCAGATGGTGCTTTTCACCCCCGCGCTGTTGCCAGACGGCCTCTTTATCACAGCACCCGACGGCGCAAGCGCCACCGTGCGCTTGCGTGATTTCACCGGCACAGGTCAACCGACCGAGGTCTGGGGAAATCATTTTACCGCGTTGATCGCCCCAGATGCGATTAATCAATGGATCAGCGGCTATCTAAATCGCGAAGTGCAGCTACGCTGGGTCGGCCATGCGCTGACCCGCCGGGTGAAAAAGCATCCGACAGTACCTTTATCCTTTGCCGACGGCTACCCTTTCCTGCTGATTAACGACGCCTCGTTTTTCGAGCTGCAACAGCGCTGCCCGGCCAGTATCAAGATCGAGCAGTTTCGCCCCAACCTGGTGGTCAGCGGCGCAACAGCCTTCGCAGAGGACGGTTGGCAGGTGATCCGCGTTGGTGAAGTGGTGTTTGAGCTCGCCAAACCCTGTAGCCGCTGCATTTTGACCACCGTAAGTACCGAGCGCGGGCGCAAACATCCTTCTGGCGAACCGCTGAAAACGCTGCAATCATTCCGCACGGCAGACAACGGTGACGTCGATTTCGGCCAGAACCTGATCGCCCGCAACAGCGGTATCATT
The DNA here is from genome assembly GCF_003332275.1 of Edaphovirga cremea. Lineage (GTDB taxonomy): Bacteria > Pseudomonadota > Gammaproteobacteria > Enterobacterales > Enterobacteriaceae > Edaphovirga > Edaphovirga cremea. The sequence continues at coordinate 9,123 of NZ_QOVA01000032.1, forward strand.
CGCGTGGGTGATACCGTTGAAGTTCTGTCAACCAAACCGCCCCGTCCCTATCACGCCGGTCAGGTCGTCGACAGCGTTGAAGCTCCGCAGACATCGGCCCAGAGTTTACGCATAAGCTATCAAGGCACAACTTTTACCGGGAACAATCAGGATATTTTGCTTGAGCAGTTGGAGCAGAACGGTTTCCACATCCCTTATTCGTGCCGGGCGGGTCTTTGCGGAACCTGTAAAATGACGCTGGAGAGCGGACAAGTCGCGCCACTGAAAAAAAGTGCCATTGGCGAGCAGGGCCAGATTCTATCGTGCAGTTGCATTCCAGTGAGTGATATTAAACTGGCGTAATACGGGATCAAAAGGAAGGAAATAACGCTACGCAAGCAGAAGCATCATGCTTGCGTAGGGCTAGACAGCCTGATCGTAAGCCGTTGCCGACGAATCGACATCGCGGACGGGCTGCAACCGGTCATGCATCACTTTGATGGCATCACCGAGAACCATGGTTTTTCCGGCAAAACACAACTGGGTCTGCGCCAACAGGCAGAGACTGGCGTTATCGCCGGAATCAACCACCAGCAACCGCGCCTGCTCCCCGCTTTCCATCACCTGGACTTCGGCCAGATCGCCATTCCTGGGACGAAGGCTGTGGCTATATTGCGCAAAATGCCAGCTCTTCGGCATTAATGGTTTCAGGAATTTAAACGCGACCAACGCATTCAATACCAATTCAGCACGTTGCTCCTGCCCTAATTTGATTTTTTGGCATTGTTGTTCGTAATCAAAATAGAGTGCGGCATCGTCAACGCAAAATGCACATTCAGCAAAGGCATCAGGCGTTAACATTTTTGCCGGAAAGCGTGAGCGGAATATCATGCCATTGGCTAAATCCAACATCAGCCGATCGTGTTCAGCATCAAAAAACCAACGCCAATTATCGTCAGGTTTGATCTTCATTTTTTTACCCTTTCACACTGCATCGAAATTAAAAGTACGTTTCATCCCTATTTTGACTGCGATAAATCAGGCAAACCATTTATGGATAATGAAGTACAGTGGACAAAATATAGACGAGCCGGGGGCAGAAATAAACCCCCGGTGAGCGCAGAATGCAAATTATCAGAGATAATTAACGATATCTTTAATCAAACGTGGTCCACGGAAGATAAATCCGGAATAAATTTGTATTAATGACGCACCCGCTGCCATTTTTTCCCGGGCGGCAGTTAATGAATCAATGCCACCGACGCCAATAATCGGCAGACGCCCCTGTAGCTCCTGTGCCAGCAGGCGGATGACTTCCGTGCTGCGCAGTTGCAGAGGGCGGCCACTCAATCCACCGGTCTGTTCACAATAATTCAGCCCCTGGATCAGTTTGCGATCCAGCGTGGTATTTGTGGCAATAACGCCGTCAATATTATGGCGAACCAAACTGTCGGCAATTTGGATCAACTCTTCCGTAGAAAGATCCGGCGCGATCTTTACCGCGACGGGGACATATTTGCCGTGCAATTCGTGAAGCGCTTTCTGCTTATTTTTTATCCCGGCCAGAAGATCGTCCAGGGCATCACCGTACTGCAATGTACGCAGTCCCGGCGTATTGGGTGAAGAGATGTTGATCGCTATATATCCGGCATGCGGATAAACTTTATCCATACAGATCAGATAATCATCTTTGCCATTCTCAACCGGCGTATCTTTATTCTTGCCGATATTAATGCCCAGAATTCCACCATAGCGGGACTTCTTGACGTTATTTACCAGATTATCTACGCCATGATTATTGAAGCCCATCCGGTTGATCAAACCTTCAGCTTCAACGATCCTGAACAAACGCGGTTTATCATTTCCGGGTTGTGCGCGAGGCGTTACCGTACCCACTTCGATAAAACCAAATCCCATTGCGCCCAAGGCATCAATGCAATCACCGTCTTTATCAAGACCCGCAGCCAAACCCAATGGATTTTTAAATGACAATCCCATACAGGATACAGGCTTGGCGGGAACAGATTGACGAATCAGAAACTCGAACGGCGAGCCAGAAATACGGCTCAATTGGCGGAAAGTTAATTCGTGTGCACGCTCGGGATCGAGCTGGAAAAGCGCTTTCTTGACGAGGGGATAATACATAAAATCTCCTAAGCTCCGGTAGCAAGCAAACCGGGGGCGTATTATCAGGCATCCCCTACGTAAATGGAATTGATTCGCGACAATAAAAGCGCGATCCGCGCAACCGATTTCCTATTTTAACCCCCGGTCGCGCAACGAGGGGCGATCCGACACCCCGGTCCACAATAAAGTGCGCGTTGACGCACCTCAATTCTTCAGTTTTGGATCCAGCGCGTCCCTCAGCCCATCGCCCAGCAGATTAAACGCCAGCACGGTCAGGAATATCGCCAGACTGGGGAAAATCGCCACATGCGGGGCGATCACCATATCGGCGCGGGCTTCATTGAGCATCGCGCCCCACTCCGGGGTCGGCGGTTGCGCGCCCATTCCCAGAAATGACAGGCTCGCGGCGGTGATAATCGACGTTCCGATACGCATGGTGAAATACACCACGATCGAGGAAATGGTGCCCGGCAGGATATGCCGCATCAGAATGGTCCAGTCAGACGCGCCAATGCTGCGCGCCGACTCGATATAGGTCTGGTGTTTCAGCACCAGCGTATTGCCACGAACCAACCGGGCAAACGCCGGAATACTGAATATCGCCACCGCAACGATCACGTTGGACATGCCGCTGCCCATGATAGCCACCACGCCGATCGCCAGCAGGATACCGGGGAAGGCAAACAGCACGTCGCAAATACGCATGGTGATGCGGTCCCACCAGCCTTCGTAATAACCGGCCAGCAAACCAAAAAAGGTACCGACCAGCGCGCCGAGCACCACGGAGAAAATCCCGGCTGCCAGTGAAATCTGCGCGCCCATCAGGATGCGGCTGAAAATATCCCGACCGAGCGAATCAACACCCAGCCAGTGCAGCGATGAAGGCCCTTCATTGAGCCGGTCATAATCAAAATAATTCTCGGCGTCAAAAGGCACCAGATAGGGCGCCAGTGCGGCGACGACGATCAGCGCCAGCACAAACAGCCCGGCGATCATCGCAACGCGCTGCTTGCAGAAACGACGCCAGAACTCGTGCCACGGCGTGCGGACCTTCTCTTTTATTAGCAACGATTCTTTGGTTACGACCGGCATCGCCGCCTGCCCCGCATCTCTTCGCCAAAATTTCATGCGATCCCTCATTTATAGCGAATGGATGGATTGATAGCGGCGTACAACATATCAACCAGCAAATTGATGAGAATGAACTCCAGCGAGAACAGCAGAACCTCGGCCTGAATCACCGGGTAGTCGCGCATTTCGACAGAGTCCACCAGCAAGCGGCCGAGTCCCGGCCAGTTGAAGACCTTTTCAACCACAATCGAACCGCCAAGCAGAAAACCAAATTGCAGCCCCATCATGGTAACCACTGGAATCATCGCATTGCGCAGTCCGTGTTTTACCACCACCAGCGTTTCGCGCACCCCTTTGGCACGCGCCGTCCGCATATAATCTTCCTGCATCACCTCAACAAACGAGGCGCGGGTGAAACGCGCCATCACCGCAGCGACCGCCGCGCCCAAGGTAATCGACGGTAAAATATAGTGCCGCCAGCTATCCGCGCCGACGGTCGGCAACCAGCCCAATTCGACAGAAAATACCTGCATCAGCAGCATACCCAGCGCAAAGGCCGGGAAAGAGATCCCTGATACCGCCAGCGTCATGCCCAACCGGTCCGGCCAGCGGTTGCGCCAGACCGCCGACACTATGCCAATGCCCATACCAAAAATGACCGCCCACACCATGCTGCTCAGCGTCAGCCACAGCGTCGGCAGGAATCGCTGCGCTATCTCGTCAATCACCGGTCGCTTGGAGACCATCGAGGTACCGAAATCACCGCGCACGATGTTGGCAAAAAAGCGCAGGAACTGCTGCGGGAGGGGTTTATCGAGTCCCAAATCCTGACGCACCATCTGGACCACCGCCTCATCGGCATCCTGCCCGGCGGCGAGTCTGGCCGGATCGCCCGGCAAAAGGTGAACAAAAAGGAACACCAAAATCGCCACGATCAGTAGCGTCGGGATCAGCCCCAGCAAACGTTTAAGAAAGTAATTCAGCATTCGATGCTACCGGGAATCAACGACGTCATGCCGCACCTGCTCCAGTGAATTTGATCTGCGTTCGTTGGGAGCCAACCTGCGCTGGCTCCCGGCAATGCTTTACTTCACGTCCGCATTATCGAAACTGAACGACGTATCCGGCATGACGTAGAAACCACTCAGGCGTTTATTATTCGCCGAGACCAAACGTTCGGTCACCAGGAATGCCCACGGTGCGTCAGCCCAGATCTGATCCTGTGCCTCTTTGTACAAACGCTGTTTTTCACCGCGATCGGTGGTTGCCAGCGCGTCGGCCAGCGCTTTGTCCACTTTCGGATTGCTGTAGAACGCCGTATTGAACTGTTTTGGTGGCGCAGACTGCGTCGCAAACAGCGGCGTCAGCGCCCAATCCGCTTCGCCCGTGGAAGCCGACCAGCCGGTGTAGAACAAGCGCACGCCGGTCTCTTTGACGCCGACACTCTCTACCTGCGCAGCACGCTGCCCGGCATCCATCGCGGTAACCTGCACTTTGATACCGACCTGCGCCAACTGCTGCTGGGTAAACTGCAACACTTTCTGCGCGGTGCTGTGGTTATGCGATGACCAGAGCGTGGTGGTAAAACCGTTCGGATAACCGGCTTCTTTCAATAGCTCACGGGCTTTGGCCGGATCGTAAGGCCACGGTTTGTATTTGACGGAGAAGTCGATCCCTTCCGGTACGGGCCCTTCGGCGGGCACGGCAAATCCGGCAAAGGCCACTTTGATCAGCGCGTCTTTGTTGATGGCGTAATTGATGGCCTGACGCACTTTCACATTATCGAAAGGTTTTTGCGTGACGTTGAAACTGATGTAGCGCTGCAATATGGACGGTGAGGCAACCAGATGCAATTTGTCGTTATGTTCCAACACCTTGGCTTGTTCGTAAGGGATGGGGAACGCAAAGTCGGCTTCACCGGTTTGCAGCATCGCGGCGCGGGTGTTGTTGTCAACGACCGGACGCCAGGTGATGGTATCCAGCTTCGGCTCGCCCTGCTTCCAATAGCCGTCAAATTTCTTCACTTTGACAAAATCGGTCTGATTCCAGTTCACAAACTGGTACGGGCCAGTGCCCACCGGATGGAAGCCGATCTCTTTGCCGTACTGCTTCAGCGCCGCCGGAGAGATGATCACCGCTGACGGATGCGCCAGGTTATTGATAAACGCCGAGAACGGCGCTTTCAGGGTAATTTTGACCGTCGTCGGATCGACCACTTCGGTTTTATCGATCATCTTGAACAGATTGTAACGCTTGAGGCGATTGTCCGGATTACTGGCGCGATCCAGGTTGATCTTGACGGCTTCGGCATTGAAATCCGTCCCGTCCTGGAATTTCACGTCCGGATGCAATTTGATGGTGTAGGTCAACCCGTCGCTGCTGGCTTCGTAGCTGTCAGCCAGCACATTGACCAGTTTCATGTCTTTGTCGAAACCGAACAGCCCCTGATAGAACGACTTGGCGACCGCCTGCGACAAACTGTCATTGGCGTCGTAAGGATCGAGGGTCGTAAAGTTGGAGGCAACAGCAACGACCACGTCTTTGGCCGCCCAGGCCGAACCGGAGGACAACGCAGCCAAAACGGCCACCGCCACCAGCGCCTTGCGGGTAAAGGTCTTCTGAATCATGTTTACGTTCTCCTTGAAAATCCCAGTCAGTAAGCACCGGCGATCGGATGGCGGGCAACAAAGTGCCCTTCACCCACCCGCACTAATGGCGCAATAGTCGGTTCATCTCCCAATGCCCGGATCGGACTTGGGATTTCATCTACCAATAATGCCTGTTCACGATGGCGCTGCGCCGGATCGGCGACCGGTACCGCCGCCATCAATTTTCGCGTGTAAGGGTGTTGCGGGTTTTCAAAGATGGCCCGGCGCGAGCCAATCTCAACAATTTGCCCCAGATACATCACCGCAACGCGATGGCTGATCCGCTCAACGACGGCCATGTCGTGGGAAATAAACAGAAACGCAATGCCAAATTCACGTTGCAGATCCATCAGCAAATTGACGATTTGCGCCTGAATCGAAACGTCCAGCGCGGAAACCGATTCATCGGCAATCACCACTTTGGGGTTGAGCGCCAGCGCGCGGGCAATGCAGATCCGCTGGCGCTGACCGCCGGAAAACTCATGCGGATAGCGTTTCGCATGCTCGGGCAAAAGACCCACCCGCTCAAGCAGCCAGGCCACGCGATCTTCGGCCTCTTTGCCGCGCGCCACCTTGTGTACCAGCAGCGGCTCCATGATGGAGAACCCAACGGTCAGGCGCGGATCGAGGGAAGCGTAGGGATCCTGGAAAATAAACTGGATGTCACGCCGCAAATGTTGCAGCGCGGAACCTTTTAAATGGGTGATGGGCTGGCCGTTGAAAACAATCGTGCCGCTGCGGCTGTCGACGAGTTTCAGCAGCGAGCGGCCGGTGGTGGATTTACCGCAGCCCGACTCGCCCACCAGCGCCAGCGTTTCACCGGGATAAAGGTCGAAACTGACTTTCTCCACGGCGTGAACCTGCCGGGTGACGCGGTTGAAAATACCGCTGCGGATATCAAATCGCGTCACCAGATCCTTTACCTGCAAAATCGGTGCCGCGCCGCTTTTTATCGTATCCTGTTGAAGGCCGTTCTGCGGCAAGGATTCCAGCGGAGCCGTAGTGGGCGGCGTGGCCTCCTGCGGTGTGTGCAGTAACGGAAACCGCGCCGGGAAATCGCGACCGGCCATCGACCCCAATTTGGGCACCGCGGCCAGCAACGCTTGCGTATAGGGATGTTTGGGCGCCCTGAACAGCGCATTGACCTCACCGACTTCCACTTTATCGCCCTGATGCATCACCAGCACCCGATCGGCGATTTCCGCCACGACGCCCATATCATGGGTAATAAAAATCACCCCCATGTGCATCTCTTTTTGCAGCACGCGGATCAGTTGCAGGATCTGCGCCTGAATAGTCACATCCAGCGCGGTGGTGGGTTCATCGGCAATCAACAGCGACGGTTTGCAGGAGAGCGCCATCGCGATCATCACCCGCTGGCGCATACCGCCGGAGAGCTGATGTGGAAAGCGGTCAAGGATATTGCGTGCTTCGGGAATGCGCACCAGATCCAGCATATGCAGCGCTTCCTGCCGGGCGCTACGGTGATCTTTCCCTTGATGCAAACGAATGGATTCCGCAATCTGCTCGCCCACCGGAAAAACCGGATTGAGCGAGGTCATCGGCTCCTGGAAGATCATCGCCATGTCGGCACCGCGCAGCGTCCGCAGCGTGGATTGACTGGCTTGCGCCAGATCCACCACCGCGCCTTTGCGGCGGCGAAACAGCATTTCCCCGCTGATGATATCGCCCCCGCCCTGCTCAACCAGACGCATCAGCGCCAGCGACGTCACCGACTTGCCTGACCCCGATTCGCCGACGATCGCCAGCGTTTCCTGGCGGTGCAGATCGAAACTGAGATGGCGGACGGCATCAACCTGTTGCTGATCGTTGCTGAACCGCACGCTCAGGTCACGCACTGACAGCACCTGATTTTCAGCCAGCGGTAATCCGCCGTTGGTTGCTGCCGCCATAACCATCAGCGATAGATCCCGACGCTGGCCGCATCACCGACGTAGCCGAAGCCGCGGTACATGCCTTCGCTGTTGAAAGGCAGTGCGATATTGCCGTCGCGATCGACCGCGATAAGTCCACCGCTGCCGCCCAGCGCCAGCAGTTTTTCCATCACCACTTTATCGGTCGCCTGTTGCAGGGAAAGGCCACCGTATTCCATCAGCGCCGACACGTCGTAGGCCGCCACGGTGCGCATGAAAATTTCGCCTGTACCGGTGCTGGAAACCGCCACGGTGGCGTTATTGGCGTAGCATCCCGCGCCGATAATTGGCGTATCACCCACGCGTCCCACCTGTTTGTTGGTCATGCCGCCGGTCGAGGTGGCCGCAGCCAGATTGCCTTGGGCATCCAGGGCCACCGCGCCGACCGTGCCAAATTTGCGATCGGGATCCAGCGGATCGTTTTGCGACAGCGATTGCTCGCTCGCCCCATCGTGATCGAGCACTACGCGGCCCTCATCGGCCTGCGCCCGCTGAAGCTGCTGATAGCGTGCCTCGGTGTAAAAGTAGTCCGGCGGCACCATTGCCAAACCCTGACTTTGCGCGAACTGTTCAGCACCTTCTGCGGTGAACATCACATGAGGACTGCTTTCCAACACCGCCCGGGCTGCCAGGATCGGATTGCGGATACGGCTGACGCAACTGACCGCCCCGGCATCGAGCGTTCTGCCGTCCATTACGCAGGCGTCGAGCTCGTGCGTTCCCCGGTTGGTGAACACCGCACCTTTGCCAGCGTTGAACAGCGGGCACTCTTCCAGCAGACGCACCGCTTCTGTTACGGCGTCCAGCGCACTGCCGCCCTGCGCGAGAATATGCTGCCCGCTGGCAACAATCGCGGAAAGCGCCTGAATGAATTCCTGTTCTTTCTCTGCACTCATTACGGCACGGGTAATTGCCCCTGCGCCGCCGTGGATCACGATGACTGGTTTGCTCATCAGTTACTGCACCCTGTCTGAATATCCGTTTGGCACAGCGATGATCGGCTGCACAATAAGGGGATTATTTTGTTATGGAATCAGTGACATGTTTTGTGAAATCAACAATATAATATAGTCTGGCACCAGACGGCTTTTATTGCCGTTTTTTTGACTATATTTAGCCGGGCGGCGTAAGTAAAGAAGAAACTGAATCGAGTCCGTTTGTGGCAATTGCTTAGAATATTCAGCGATATAAAACAAAAAAAAGGCATAAGGGCAGGAGAATATCGGTGGGAATATTTATCCCTCCTCACCATCAGGTGATAATCACCTGATGGAAAGAGTAGCCCGGAATAATACGTGGGAATGCGCTAAGCCATTGAAGCATTCTGCGGGAGATTCAGTTCACGATTGCTGATAATAATATCCACATCCTGCAACGAACAGATCCGCGAAACACCCTGACGCCACACTTTGCTTTTATCCAGCAATAACAGCGACTGCGCCGATTTCTTTACCAGCATCGCTTTATAGTCTGCATTGGTTTCGTTGGAATCCCACAGCTCACCGCTTTTATCCAATCCCTCGCAAGAGAACATGAACAGATCGATGTCGTAATGTTTCAGCAGTGAAAAAAGGGAGGGATTGACATAGGATTCATCTTTGCGCTGCAACGCACCACCGGAACTGATCACCTGAATATTTTGCCTGCGCTCCAACTCATGCAGAATGCGCACGCTGTTGGTGAAAACGGTCAATGTAATATCGGGTAATTTTCTGGCGAGATACCAACAGGTTGAGCTGGCGTCCAGCGCCAAAATCATATCTGTTTCAATGTAGGCCAACGCCTGACGCGTAATATCGTCTTTGTCGCTGTAGTGGCTTTTCACCCGGTGATTGAACGGAATCCCAATGTCATCCTGTTTGATGATGCGTTTGGCCTTGCCGTGACGCCGCAGAATCAGCCCTTGCTCCTGCAATTCACTCAAATCACGGCGGATGGTTTCCCGGCAAACGTTGAGATGTTGCGACAATTGATTGACGCTCAGCACGTCGTGTTCAGCAATAAGACTCAGCAATTCTTCGTGGCGGGTATTTTTCATCGGTAGGTTTAGCTCCAATGGCTGGCTTCACTTACGGGTTTCGTAGAGCTTACCTTCCTGATGAAGCAATTATTGGGATCGTTCTCATTTTTTTGGGAAATAGATCACACAAATGACCCACCGTGAGGAAAAACAGGCGAACAACTCGATGGGTACAGGATTTTTATCCCGCATGAGTTGTCCGCCCTTCGCGCTAACGCCGATTATTCAGCGTGCGGTTTCAATGGCTTACCGGCGAATTCCCGTAGGTTGAACAGATCGTGGTCGTTGCGTTGTTCGCGCGCATCTGGCATGCCGAGCTTGATACGCAGCGCAACGAAATCACGCATGGACGCGGAATTCACCTGTTGGATAGGAATATTCAGTTGGGTAGCCAGCAGCAGGATACGGCAATAGGCATCGACGTTTTCCAGTTTCCAATAAGCATCTTCCACATGGCTGCCCCAGACGATAACGCCGTGGTTTTCCATAAAAATACATTGATGATCCGGGGAAACGGACCCGACGTTGCAGGCATTGTCCGGCGTACCCGGCGTGGCATATTTCGCCAGAGCCACTTCGCCATAAAAAATATCCGGTTCAGGCATGATGCCAGTGGGCGGTACGGTGCCGGTGATGGCAAACGCGTTGGCGTGTACCGGGTGCGCATGCACACAGGATTTGGCGGCAGGCACGCGCTCCATAATCCCCAGGTGGGTTTTGATTTCGCTGGTGGACGGGCGTTTACCGGCTTTCTGCCGGCCCTGCATGTCGACGAGGCACATATCGTCCGGCGTCATGAAGCCTTTGCTGATAAGCGTTGGCGTGCAGAGGATCAGGTTGTCACCGACGCGCACCGAAATATTGCCGCCGTTGCCGTCCACATACTCTTTCTGCCACATACGCTGGCCGATGCTGACGATACGCTGCTTGATCACCTGTATCGCATCACTATAGAAAAACTGGTTCACTTCCTGCGGGGTTTGCGGATCTTTGCCTTCCACCCAATTGAATTCGAGTTTCGGTAACGGGGGGGAAATTGACCAATCAGACTGACTCATAATATGTGCTCTCATGTTGGATAGTGATCCGCGCATGACGGGGTAACTGATATCCGCTCCCGCTGCTTTCGCGTTGACGTAATAATGCTAAGGCGATTACGCAGGCAGGGAACCTAAATGATCGGAGATATGCGTCGCCACTCGGCATGACGGAGCATATTGTGATGAAAGTCACGTTTGGCAGCCGATTTCACTGCCCGTTTTGACTGTTTTTTAGTCACCTTAAAACGTTCAATTGCCCGATTTACCGGGCCCGTTGGCAAAACGGTAATCGTTGTGCTGCCCATTTGAGTATCAAGCCTTGCCATATGCCATAATAGGTCATCTAACGATTTATCACTTTTCGTGGCCCATGAGACGCACAGGCACGGAAAGCCATGGAGCGCAAATGAATAGCTTGAACACTTCCGATTTACTCTCCCTTGAACAGGCGTTGGCGAAGATGCTTGCGCAGATTACCGCCCCGCAAAAGACCCAACGTATTCCCCTCACGGCTGCCGCAGGCCGCATTACCGCTACCCATGTGACCTCCCCCGTCAATGTGCCGCCTTTTGATAACGCTGCGATGGACGGCTATGCGGTGCGATTGCAGGATCTCAAATCAGGGATTCCCCTGCCCGTGGCGGGCAAAGCCTTTGCGGGCACCCCGTTCAGTGGCGAATGGCCAGCAGGCAGCTGTATTCGTATCATGACCGGTGCGCCCGTTCCTGCGGGTACCGAAGCGGTGATCATGCAAGAACAGGTGGTCGTCACAGAAGCAGGCGTGCGGTTTGCCGAACCCGTCAGGCCAGGCCAGAACATCCGGCTGATTGGTGATGACTTTAAAAGCGGTGACACCGTACTGCCGCAGGGCGTGCGCCTCGGCGCGTCGCAATTGCCGCTACTGGCCTCGCTGGGCGTAGAGGAAGTGGAAGTGTTTGGGCAACTGCGCGTGGCGGTATTTTCTACCGGCGACGAACTGCAACCGGTCGGTACGCCGCTGCAAGAAGGACAAATCTACGACACCAACCGTTTCGCAGTGCGCCTGATGCTGGAGAAGCTCGGCTGTTCGATACTGGATCTCGGCATCGTCCGTGACGATCAGGCCGCATTGCGCAAAGCGTTTGAGCAGGCCGATGACTGGGCCGATCTGGTGATCAGCAGCGGCGGCGTATCCGTGGGTGAAGCCGACTACACCAAACAGATGCTGGACGAACTCGGTGAAGTGAGCTTCTGGAAGCTGGCGATTAAGCCCGGCAAACCTTTTGCTTTCGGCAAATTGCACAACGCCTGGTTCTGCGGGTTACCGGGAAATCCGGTCTCTGCCGCCCTGACCTTCTACCAACTGGTGCAACCGCTGATCGCCAAACTGGCCGGGCAGAACAACTGGTCGCTGCCTCCAAGACTGAAAGCCAAAGCGACCGCACCATTAAAGAAAACGCCAGGGCGCCTCGACTTTCAGCGCGGCTTTTTCACGGTGAATCGTGAAGGCACGTTGGAAGTGCAAAGCACCGGGCACCAAGGCTCACACGTGTTCAGTTCGTTCAGTCTGGCGAACTGCTTTATCGTGCTGGAACGCGAGCGCGGCTCCGTCGCGGCGGGTGAAACCGTCGATATTGAACCCTTCAATGCGCTGTTGAGGAACTGATCATGTCCGCGGGATTCAGTGAACTCAGCGCCAGCGAAGAACTGCGCTACAACCGCCAGATCGTGCTGCGGGGTTTTGATTTCGACGGTCAGGAGAAACTCAAGGCATCGCATGCGCTGATCGTCGGTCTTGGTGGGCTGGGTTGTGCAACCGCCCAGTATCTGGCCGCGGCCGGCACCGGCCAGTTAACGCTGGTGGATTTCGATACGGTGTCGCTGTCGAATTTGCAGCGCCAAATCCTGCATACTGATGCCCGCATTGGCTGGCCGAAAGTGGATTCCGCCGTCGTCGCCCTGCAACAGATTAATCCGCATATCACGCTGCACCCCATCGCCCGCCAGTTGCAAGAAGCAGAACTGGCCGACGTGATCGCGAGTGTCGATGTGGTGTTGGATTGCACCGACAACGTGGCTATCCGCGACAGCCTGAACCAGATCTGCTTTGCGCTGAAAAAACCGCTGGTGTCCGGTGCCGCTATTCGTATGGAAGGCCAACTCAGTGTATTCACTTATCAGCCTGACGAACCCTGTTACCGCTGCCTGAGCCGCCTGTTTGGTGAAAACGCCCTCACCTGCGTCGAAGCCGGGGTGATGGCACCGCTGGTCGGCACCATAGGCACGTTGCAGGCGATGGAAGCCATCAAACTCATGACCGGTTATGGCCGCGTGGCGACGGGGCGTTTGTTGATGTTTGACGCGATGACCCTGCAATTTCGCGAAATGAAACTGCCGAAGAATCCGCATTGCGAGGTGTGCGGCAGCGCGCCATAAAAGGCCGCTGCCTTAGAGTACAGACATAAAAAAACCCGCAAAATGGAGTGCCCCCATAAAGTTGGACGGTTTCTACTTTATACACTTCAAAGAGGCGGGCAATAAAAGCCCGCAATTGCGCGCCCTAATTGCCCACCGCTGCATCGTTTACCTTCCTATGCTTTATTGCGAGATACGGTTAATGAGGCGTATCACCAGGCCTGATATCCCGTTTCGAATATTTTATCGCCCGTGAACAACGTCTGCCGCCAAATTCGAAGTCAGTATGAGGGCCTACTCAGTCTAATTTCATCGTTAAAGGGTTTCTTATGGCTCAATGTTCCTGGCTCTCAACAACTCAGATTACTTGTCCGGCAACACGCTGAAGACAGAGCGTCTGGTCGCCGACGGCACAACAGTGTATAGCACCGACTCGACGGATTGCTGATGAACGAACTGCAGGGCGCGCTGAGTTCGACCTATGTGGAGACATTGGCCTGCTCCTTCCAGAGCGGCACTGACGGACAGCGTGCAGCTAATCGGGAGTGACCAGCAGGGCTCGGTGATCCAGATGGCGACCCAAGTGAAGTTGCCTGGCGGGTGTACGACCCTTACGGATACAGCAAATAACTCCAGAGACATCGCCTGAATCCGTGCGCCCCCGGCTCACGCCCGGAAGCTACGATATGAAAACCGAGGATTTGATTATGGCTATAAAAGACACGGCGTTTACGATGACCATCACCGAGCAAATGAATGCGGATGGCCGTTATCCGAGCGTCAGTACCACCTCTGCGGACGTCACCATTACGCTGAATTTTGATACCAAGGGGGGTGCGGAAAAGGCCGGTTCTTATTTGATTATTTACCTGCCGGACGGATTCGAGACCGACAGTGCGGACATACCCGGTGTGCCAGTTGACTCCTGGAATTGGAGGACTGCCGGGGACTTCGTTAAAATCGATGTTCTGGTTGACGGCTTTGTTTGGACGTCCTGCGTGCTGAATCTATTTATAGCTGGCGACTATCAAGGCCCCTACAACACTCAGGTGACACTATCCGTCGAGTATTATCATGCCGATAATTTTGCTACCCCCACGGCGACCCTCCAGGCCGGTATGTTTATCGAGCCTCATACCACTATTATGAATAACATTTCACTAGGCTACACTGGTCAGCGCCGTTCTGCATTATCAGGATCCTACGTGTTAGGTAATGGATACCGGGGATTTAACCCGGTAGTGAAGCGGTTTGCCAGTCAGGATACTATGAGCCCGTTTGGGCCGGGTGGGGTGCATGGGTATGCGTACTGCGGGAGTAATCCAGTTAATCATGCTGACCCGTCCGGGCATCTTTTCTGGGAGCTGGCTGTTGCATTCGAGGGACTTATTGATGGCCTAGAAGCCAGTGATGCAGAAAATTTTGCTATCAAAGAAGGTGTCGATATGGCTGCAGAATCGATTTCCACGAAGAAACTAGCAAAAGGGAGTACCTTATATAAATCCAGCGTATTTGAAAACTTTAATCTATCTCTTGCTGATGAATCTGACAATGACTGGAGCGGAACATATTTTGCTCTAAATGAGAACGTCTCAGAGGGTTATCTAGCAGATTATATAAGTCCTGATAATAAGATGGCTTACCTTCACAAATTCGAAGTTATAAAAGATATCAAGTTATTTCAATTTAGCGATACTTTTTTAGCTGATGGAACTATTCCTCAAGAAGTGAAGGCCAAGAAACTTAAAGAGATATTAAAGACTAAAGGTATATTCCGTAACAATCGGGTTAAGGAATCTGAAAAATTCACCCAAATTCTTGAAACTCATGGCTACGGTTACAAAGGGTCTGTTACTGAAGGTGAGCATGAGATCATCCTGAGAAACAATTTAAAAATAAGGCTTCGTAGTGTCGGAACAACAACGTATGTATATGATGCACATGAAATAATGGGTTATAAGAAAATTTGAAACCCATTTCCGATCCTGGATGGGCACGTTATTTTCATCTGGATGGTTTTGACCACCAGCATATCCCGTCAAAAAGAGGTGACCACAATCGCCTGGGTTTTGCTGTTCAGCTATGTACCTTCGATATTTGGGACGATTTGCTGTTCACTTATCAGCCTGACGAACCCTGCTACCGCTGCCTGAGCGTGCCGGCGTAAAAAAACCCGCAAAAAGCGGGTTTTTTATGGCATCAACACACTCAGACGATACCCTGACTGCGCAGATAATCTTCGTAGTTGCCGCTGAAATCGACCACTTTACCGGGAAGCATTTCAATCACGCGGGTTGCCAGCGAGCTGACAAATTCACGGTCATGTGAAACGAAAATCAGGGTGCCCTGATACATTTCAAGCGCCATGTTCAGTGACTCAATGGATTCCATGTCCAGGTGGTTGGTCGGTTCATCCATAATCAAAATATTAGGACGCTGCATCATCAGCTTACCGAAGAGCATACGCCCCTTCTCGCCACCCGACAGCACCGCGACTTTCTTATTGATGTCGTCCTGACCGAACAGCAGACGGCCCAGCACGCTGCGAACAGCCTGCTCGTCGTCTTTCGGTTGTTTCCACTGGCTCATCCAGTCAAACACCGTCAGTTCAGAATCAAAGTCTTCAGCATGATCCTGACCGTAGTAACCAATCAGGGCATTTTCAGACCACTTGACGGTACCCGCATCCGGCGTCAACTCACCCACCAGCGTTTTCAGCAGGGTCGATTTACCGATGCCGTTGGTACCCAGCACGGCAATTTTCTCGCCCACTTCAACCATCAGATTCTGGTTCTTGAACAGTGGGCCATTATCAAAACCTTTGGTCAGCCCTTCCACTTCCAGCGCATTACGGAACAATTTCTTGTCCTGATCGAAGCGGATATACGGGTTCTGACGGCTTGATGCTTTCACTTCGTCCAATTGAATTTTATCAATCTGACGTGCACGTGACGTAGCCTGCTTGGATTTGGAGGCGTTGGCACTGAAGCGGCTGACGAACGATTGCAGATCGGCGATTTGCGCCTTTTTCTTGGCGTTATCGGAAAGCAGGCGTTCACGAGCCTGCGTCGCCGCCGTCATGTATTCATCATAGTTACCTGGATAAACGCGCAGTTCGCCGTAATCCAGATCCGCCATGTGCGTACACACCATATTCAGGAAGTGACGGTCATGCGAAATGATGATCATGGTGCTGTTACGTTCGTTCAGCACTTGCTCCAACCAGCGGATAGTGTCGATATCCAGGTTGTTGGTTGGTTCGTCGAGCAGCAGGATTTCCGGGTTGGAGAACAGCGCCTGAGCCAGCAACACACGCAGCTTCCAGCCGGGAGCGATTTCGCTCATTGGCCCGTAATGCTGTTCAACCGGAATACCGACGCCGAGCAACAATTCACCGGCACGGGCTTCCGCGCTATAACCGTCCATTTCGCCGTAAGCGACTTCCAGATCGGCGACTTTATAGCCGTCCGCTTCGCTCATTTCGGCCATGGCGTAGATACTGTCACGCTCTTCTTTCACCGCCCACAGTTCACCGTGGCCCATGATCACGGTATCCAGCACCGAATATTTTTCGAAAGCGAACTGATCCTGACGCAGTTTACCGAGACGCTCGTTAGGATCGAGGAATACGTTACCCGCAGACGGAACCAGATCCCCACCGAGGATCTTCATAAATGTGGACTTACCGCAGCCGTTGGCGCCGATCAGACCATAGCGGTTGCCACCGCCAAACTTGACAGAGATATTTTCAAACAGCGGCTTGCTGCCGAACTGCATAGTGACGTTATTAGTACTTAACACAACGCTCGCTCTTAATTGGAAATGTGATGAGGCGCGCATTATGCCACAAGAGGAGCACAGGATCGCCTACAGATATGTGCGTTTTTCAAGCAAGCGACAAGAAATGGGCAATCGTCCGCGCAGACAGACCGAAATGGCTGAGGAGTACGCCAATGAGTGGGGGATTTTTTTCACGTAAAAACGTGCAAAGCCTTAACCCACTGATGTGGTTTCAGACCGCTGACCAACACCACTTATTTGGGGTTCATTTCTTTTAGCGACAACAGCAGCGCGATACCGCTTGCGTCCGCAAACCACAAGTATAAAAAAGTCAGTTGATTTTTTTTACAATGGTGGTTTTTATGTCACATTGGGTATTATTATAAGGGATATTATTTGTATGGAAAAAGAAAAAAGGACTTTATGCAGTCAACAACCCCCGGCAATAACGCAACTGTCAGAGCAATTTGAAAAATTTTCATATAATAGTCCATTGGCGCAAGAAAAAATTTGGCATTATTAATGAGACAATGTATTTTATTATTTGGAGCAAAATACCACCAACTTCGGAACGACAGTACTAATATCTCTTCTGGGTGAAGTTTTTCTGAGTGGGAAATTTATTCTACGGTGTAGTTTACATAAGGAATTGATATGTCTAATTTGATTTACGCAAGTGTTAAAGGGAAAAAACAAGGTTTAATATCCGCCGGATGCTCATCACTCGATTCTATTGGCAATCGTTGCCAGATAGGTCATGAAGACCAAATACAGGTATTGGGCTTAAATCACAGTATAAGCCGTGAACAGAATGTAGCTCATCACCCTGTTCATTTTACTAAGCCTATAGATAAGTCATCTCCATTGTTAGGAGTGGCAATATCTGAAAATGAACTGGTAGACGTTGTTTTTTATTTTTATAGAGTAGATCCTGCTGGACAGTTAGAACTTTATTATGAAGTTAAATTGACCGAAGCTAGCATTGTAGATGTTACCAGTGTATACCCACACTCAATAGATAATAATGAAATGATACCGTATGAAAAAGTTCAATTAAAGTATAAATCCATAGCATGGAATCACAGAGGTGCAGGTACTTCTGGTTACAGTATATGGGAAGATAGGGTTTATTAATTTTTAATATCAAGCACACTTAAGAAAGTGTGCTTGATAATTTTTTTACTATGGACATAAATTTATATCTTTTGCATATTCATTAGGATCCATCCAGGATCCTTTTGGACATATTTTATATCCATGGCTGTTGAGATTATAGCTCAGATATAATGAGAAAAGTAAAGAAAACACTGCGCCAAACATTGCTAAAATAACTAACGAATTCGCTAGCTTATTATTCATTTTAGCAGGTTCATTTTTTATTGTGGCATAGAATGCCAAGTAGGTAAAATAAAATAATATAGGAGCTGCAAATATCATCACTCCCACTTTCCATGAGAAGACGATAACATCATTTGATTTAAAGAAAGCTAAGTATCCGCTTATAGAAAACCAGCACCCCCAACATGAAAGGAATAAAAGAAAAACTGCAAATATGCCAGTGAATGGCCGATTTATTTTAACCACGACTGAGTCTCCCCCACGCGTTAAAAAATTGATCGGCATGATACGGTGAATATTGTACCCTATGTGACTTTAAGTTTTTTATTATCGTTTCGCTTATTTTATATTCGTTATCTAACCAGTATAATATGAGGCTGGCGAAAACCCCCACAGCAAAGATACCAGCAGCAATAAAAATAATACTTCCCCCAGTGACCATAGCACCGGTAGCTAATGTTTTTGCTCCCCAAGCCACCCCAACGGATATAGCTAATTTCGCCGCATCCATTGTTAAATTAACAAAAAAATCAGTTAACCCATATTCATCTTTCAACAACAATTCAACTGCTCGGTAAGCTGCTGAAAATACTATGCAGAATCTTGCTCCACCAACAACTCCATTCTCAATACCTTGAGTTCCTATCCCTATATCCAAGATTCGAGGGTTATCAATTAAGTATCTTGTCGCATCTAAATATCTTCTTATTCCTGGATATCCGGACAACCTAATATAGGTATTGCCATTTTTTCCCACATATTCAGTTGCCGTTACACCGAATCCTCTCATCTCAAGAGCTATTCTGCCAACAGACATTGACTCAGCGATATTCCCAGCAAAGGACGATATAGGATCGGTACAGGCAAAGATAGCATCCTTCCACGATTGGTTAGGGTTTGGGGTACACAATGTTTTTAAAAAATACAACCCTTCCTCTATTGTTAATAATGCATGCATATTTGCATCATTCATTTCCTTGAGTTGATCATTCAGCTTTTGATATGTGATATCTGCGTGTTGTCTTTTAAAGTCAAGGTGATCTTGCAATCGATAATCATCATCAACAAAAGTGTTTGAAACCGGATCATATTTCATAATCATTGAGTTCCTTGTATTTAACTTTACTCCAAGTATTATAAGGGTTGTACGGCAGAATCCCATAAATTTCCGTAACCAAAACTAAACTCGATTTGATGTGTGCGTTTTTCAAGCAAGCAACAAGAAATGGGCGATCGTCTGCGCAGACAGACCGAAATGGCTGAGGAGTACGGGTTGATAATCAGATCACGTTTCAGGGCGATACGGGCTACAACGGTCAAAAGGTGCCAAATGGCACCTTTTGATACAGCTTTTCTCTCTATTACTCTTAGAAGTTGTATTTAATCCCTATCATCGCGGTAGTATCGCTGTAGCCTTTATCACCAACCTGCTGGCCGACATTGCCCCAGACATTCAGTCTCTTGTTGATCTGGCCTTCCACGCCCACTTTCAGCTCACCAATATTGGCCGCCCCGGCTTGTTTCACCGTGCTGCCGTCCATCGTGGTACCAAAATCCTGGGTATTGTGGATCCAGTTCGCTTCGACAAACGGCTGGAAAACGCGATCCTTGCCTTTATCCTGGTCGCTATAACGATTCATAAAGGCTTTCACTCCCAGACGGGTCTGGATATTGCCATCACCTTCACCCGAGACATGGGTGCCGTTGACCTCTTTATGGTCATCGGCTTTCACGCCCATCCAGGTCACCTGCGCTTTGGGCTGGATAAAGTAGGTGGCGTTTTTCGCTGCATTTTCACCGATTTTAAAGGTATAGCCGCTCTCTACTGACGCCGTTACCCCTTTGGATTTGTACTTTTCAGTCGCCAAATCCTGACCGTCAACCGTGTTATCGAACCAGCTGTACTGCGCCCAGCTATCCACATACAAACCCGTCTTGTCGGCTTCGTTGGCATACCAGGTGCCATACATCCCGAGGCTATAACCTTCCACTGACCCACGGGCACTGTAACCCGAGATATTGGATCCAGTTCTGTTTTTGCTGTTGCCATAACCCGCCATCACGCCCAGATGGAAACGGTCCAGGTCGTTATTGCTCCACTGGGCAATGTCGCCACCCAGTTGCAGCACATAGCGGTTAGCCTGGGTGTTCAACTGGCCGTTGGTGTCACGGGAGCGAGTATGACCGCCCTCGTTACGCAGCCACATGCTGGTGACTTTCTTCTCACCGGTCAACGCATCGATATACTGGGTTTCACCCAGACGATCGTGTAAACGCGTCACAAACATGTTGTTCGCTGCCGCCAGGTTGGCGCTATAGGCACCTGCCTCCGGGCGTTCAACCATCGTTGCGGGTGCTGCCGGCTCCTGACTTGTAGGTGGCGCTGGATCTGGGGTTACCTCTGGATCTGGGGTTATCCTTGGCTCTGGCGTTACCTCTGGCTCTGGCGTTACCTCTGGCTCTGGGATTACCTCTGGCTCTGGGATTACCTCTGGCTCTGGGATTACCTCTGGCTCTGGGATTACCTCTGGCTCTGGTTCTGGTTCTGGCTCTGGGGTCACCGCACTGGTCAGATACCAGTTTTTGGCAAGGGTATCCGCACCACGCGCCAAGTGGTAATCATAAGCACCCGCCACAATACGGCCATTTTGGACAAACTCACCGTCAGAGAGGCCATTCACCTGTACCAGTTCAATACCGTTCAGGGTCGCTGCACCGCTGCCACCGGCATTGGTCACACTCACCAAGGTGGTCCCCGAGGTATTACCGTTTACCACCAGTTTATCGGTGGCGGAGGTATCGTCATTCAGCGCCGTGTTGAAATTCAGCAACCCGTCATTGCCGGTATAATTACCCAACACGGTCAAAACAGCCCCTGGCGCCCCGTTAAAACTCACCACCCCGGCGTTATTCAGGCTGGCGAGGGTCTGGCTATAACCGGCCAGATCCAATTGGCCCGCAGTACCCAACGTGTAGTCAGAGTT
>NZ_QOVA01000033.1 GCF_003332275.1 Edaphovirga cremea
CACACAGATTGTCTGATAAATTGTTAAAGAGCAGTGCGTTAGCCGCCGTGGCGCTATCGCGAGGTGGCGTATATTACGCTTTCCTCATTCAGAGTCAATCACTAATTTCGTGAATCCACTCTGCTTTAAATCTTTTTCGTCCCGGTCGCTTTGTGAAGTGAATCACTTGCGCCGTGTCGATGGAGGCGCATTATAGGGGGTTGAGCGCAGGTCGCAACAGGTATTTTAAATAAAAACGATCGTTTGCTGCATTCCACAGCAAAACCCCACCTTATACCCACTTGTACACAAACTTATCCACAGAAGGAATATCAGCTCAAATTTCACGAGCGCCACGCAAACGTTTTCGCTACAATTCTCCCGCGACAATTATTGCAAAATTATGGCTGCCCCTTTTGGGGCGTTATCTGAATCACTGCCTCATACGGCCTTATAAAGGTACAGATTCACGTAACGCTCTTTATTGCGACTCCAAAGCCAAGGGATAAAATCACCATGCAACAACGTCGTCCAATCCGCCGCGCTCTGCTCAGTGTTTCAGACAAGGCCGGTATCGTCGAATTCGCTCAAGCACTTTCACAGCGTGGCATCGAATTACTTTCAACCGGTGGAACTGCCCGTTTGCTGGCAGATGCTGGCCTACCTGTCACCGAAGTGTCCGACTACACCGGTTTTCCGGAAATGATGGATGGACGCGTCAAGACCCTGCATCCTAAAGTACACGGCGGAATTCTGGGCCGTCGCGGCCAGGACGATGCAATTATGCAGGAGCATGCGATTCAGCCCATCGATATGGTCGTCGTCAATCTCTATCCCTTTGCCCAGACTGTCGCCCGGGTAGACTGCTCGTTGGAAGATGCGGTAGAGAATATTGATATCGGTGGCCCAACCATGGTGCGCTCCGCGGCGAAGAACCATAAAGACGTCGCTATCATCGTAAAAAGTAGTGATTACCAGGACGTGATCCAGGAACTGGATGCCAATGACGGTTCACTGACCTACGAGACCCGTTTCGATCTGGCCATCAAGGCTTTTGAACACACTGCCGCATACGACAGCACGATCGCCAACTATTTCGGCGAACGGGTACCAGCCTATCACGGTGACAGTAAAGAACCTTCCGGCCAATTCCCTCGTACGTTGAACCTTAACTATATTAAAAAACAAGATATGCGCTACGGTGAAAACAGCCACCAGCAAGCTGCCTTCTATATAGAAGAAGAGGTAAAAGAGGCTTCCGTTGCGACGGCAACCCAATTGCAAGGCAAAGCGCTCTCTTACAATAATATTGCCGATACTGATGCTGCGCTCGAATGTGTGAAAGAATTTGCGGAGCCAGCCTGCGTTATCGTCAAACACGCTAACCCTTGTGGCGTCGCGATCGGAAGCTCGATTCTGGATGCCTATGAACGCGCTTATAAAACCGATCCGACCTCTGCCTTTGGCGGCATTATCGCTTTTAACCGCGAGTTGGATGCAGAAACCGCCAAAGCAATTATCAGCCGTCAGTTCGTGGAAGTGATTATTGCACCTTCCATTAGCGAAGAGGCGTTGGCGCTGACAGCCGCAAAACAGAACGTTCGCGTACTGGCTTGTGGGCAGTGGCAAGGCCGGGTTGCCGCATTGGATTTCAAACGCGTTAATGGTGGCCTGTTGGTGCAAGATCGTGATCTCGGCATGGTAGAAGCTCATGACCTGCGCGTCGTCTCTGAGCGTAAACCTACGGAACAAGAGTTACGCGATGCCCTCTTTTGTTGGAAGGTGGCGAAGTTTGTTAAATCCAACGCCATTGTATACGCACGTGACAACATGACGATCGGCATAGGTGCCGGTCAGATGAGTCGGGTTTATTCCGCCAAAATTGCTGGCATCAAAGCGGCAGACGAAGGGTTGGAAGTGAAAGGATCGGTGATGGCATCTGACGCCTTCTTCCCGTTCCGCGATGGGATTGATGCTGCCGCTGCTGTCGGTATCAGTTGCGTTATCCAGCCTGGCGGTTCTATCCGTGACGACGAAGTCATTGCTGCTGCCAATGAGCACGGCATTGCCATGTTGTTCACCGACATGCGTCACTTCCGCCACTAATCATCACATTGCGGGTGGTATCAAGCCGCCCGCTTTGCCTGGAGTTTTTTGAATGAATATTTTAATTATCGGTAACGGTGGCCGTGAACATGCGCTCGCCTGGAAAGCCTCCCAATCACCGCTGGCCGATAAGGTGTATGTTGCCCCCGGTAATGCTGGTACGGCTCTGGAGCCAATATTGACCAACGTCGATATCGCAGCAACAGACATCCCAGCGCTGTTGGCTTTTGCGCAAAGCCATGACATTGGCCTGACTATTGTTGGTCCTGAAGCACCGTTGGTCATTGGCGTAGTAGATGCTTTTCAGGCTGCGGGGCTGAAAATTTTTGGCCCGTCCCAGGCTGCTGCGCAGCTTGAAGGTTCCAAAGCCTTTACCAAGGACTTTCTTGCTCGCCACAATATTCCGTCCGCCGCCTATCAGAACTTCACGGATGTTGAGGCTGCATTGGCATACGTGCGCCACATAGGTGCTCCAATCGTGATTAAAGCCGATGGACTGGCCGCAGGCAAAGGGGTGATCGTTGCCCTGACGCTGGAGGAAGCGGAATCTGCGGTAAACGATATGCTGGCTGGCAATGCTTTTGGCGATGCGGGACACCGGATCGTTGTAGAAGAGTTTCTTGATGGTGAAGAAGCCAGCTTTATCGTTATGGTCGATGGCACTAACGTTTTGCCAATGGCGACCAGCCAGGATCATAAGCGTGTAGGCGATGGCGACACCGGTCCAAACACAGGTGGCATGGGGGCATACTCACCGGCTCCCGTGGTAACAGACGAAATCCACCAGCGGGTTATGGATCAGGTGATCTGGCCAACCGTGCAGGGTATGGCCGCCGAAGGGAATACCTACGTAGGGTTTCTCTATGCGGGTTTGATGATTTCTGCTGACGGTCAACCAAAGGTTATCGAGTTCAACTGCCGGTTTGGTGATCCGGAAACGCAGCCGATCATGTTGCGCATGCGTTCAGATTTAGTCGAGCTTTGCCTGGCTGGTGCTGAAGGTAAGCTGGATGAGAAAAGCTCGGACTGGGATGAACGTCCTGCCTTGGGCGTGGTTCTGGCTGCTGGCGGTTATCCTGCCGACTACCACTCGGGGGCTGTTATCCATGGATTACCTCTGGAAGAAGTGGCTGATGGCAAAGTGTTCCATGCGGGTACCCGTCTTGAGAACGATCTGGTCGTCACCAGCGGTGGCCGCGTTTTATGTGTGACGGCACTCGGGGAAACCGTGGCGGCAGCACAACAGCGTGCATATCAACTTGCTGCGGATATTCAGTGGGAAGGAAGTTTCTGTCGCCGTGATATTGGTTATCGCGCTATTGAACGTGAAAACCACGAATAATAGAGAGTTTTAACATCTGGGCATGCGTGAAGCTTGCCCTTTTTGTTCAGTAATCCTTGCACAGCAACGATTACATGTCGTTGGCTTTCGGTTCCCAACGACAAAAGTCTTCGTTTGCCACCAGCAATAATTCCGTACCTTCCGGCGCATTAAGCCAGGCAAGACCTAACAGGTCATCGGACTGACTGGCACGTTTGGCCAACCATACCTGCGAGTAGGTGCCGAATTCTGGTTGCAGTTGTTTGCCATTACATCCGGTAATAACGCCCTGCTTCCACAATCCTTGCTGCAATTCGACGCGTCCGGCACGCAATGTATTGCTCAACTCCAGTACTCGTTGCGCCTGATATTTGTAGCGGATGATGTCATCAGAAGAGAGCTTTTCACGACGCGTCGCCAACTGACGCTGCATAAAACTCACTTCGCCTTCACCATCAAAACGAAGCTGGATAATCTCACCATCCTCGCCCGCGTGAGTTTCGCGCACCAGGCGGAGATCTCGATTCTGATATTCATAGCGGGTAATAATGGTATCGCCACCATGATAGGGGCTGTAGACATTTATCAGCGTTTGCGGTTGCTGCTGAGTATCGTCCATTCGCCACAGCCGGTTGATGCCTTGATCGGCAACATACCCACTGGCGGTAAATAGGGGGGGAGTAGAAGTACTGCAACCCACCAGCCCGAACGCCAGAAGTCCGGCAATCAGGCTGGGGCGCATAAACAAAAGGGGCGTCATCGCCCCTGTGTCTATATCGTTCACCGACACGCTATTACTTAACAGCGTCTTTCAGAGCTTTACCAGAAACAAACGCCGGGACGTTAGCTGCGGCGATTTTGATTTCATTACCAGTTTGCGGATTGCGGCCAGTGCGCTCGCTACGATGGTTTACCTTGAAAGTCCCGAAACCCACCAATTGTACTGCATCACCATCTTTCAGAGACTCGGTAATTGCTGCCAGGGTAGATTCCAGAGCTGCTTTAGCTTGTGCTTTGGAAAGGTCAGCCTTGTCCGCAATTACATCAATCAGTTGAGTCTTGTTCATAAGTTATCCTTACAGTGTGTTTATCGTTTGCAAAGCATCGAGTGCGACGGATATGCCGATAGACAGCACTCTCCTGCATACGCGCACCGATAGCCACTTTTTTTACGCCCCCCAAATGTAGAACAGACAGGGTGCGGATGTGAAGCCTTAAGGCACGACAAATCAGGCCTTAAATCACGTTTTCTTGCCTTATTGCGCTAAATTTATCCCAATGTTGCTGACGGCAGCTTCCCGCAGGTCAGAGCGTAACCCTTTGATCAGATCCAGGTCGCGCTCTTCACAGTCAGCCAACAGGCGGAAAATCTCCCACTGAATGTCCCATTCTTCCTCAATAGCCGGTAGAATTTTGAGCTCTTCGTCGGTCATTTCCCTACCCGCCTGAGTCATTTCCAACATCGCAACGGTGCGAATGGATGTCTCACTGATCGCAATGGCATGCTCCAGTGTTTCACCACTCAAGCGTGAATGGATAAGTTCACCTAATGCAATACACGCATCAATAGCCGGGTAGACGCCGTAAAGATCATAGTCATCAGAAGAGGGAATTGCCTCCTCCAATTTTTCGAGTTGACTATCAAAATTGACTTTGGCGTCCTTTACAACCAGCGTTTCCCAAATCAGATCGAGAATGCGGCGAAAAACCATCGGATCACCGAATTCTGTTTGCAGGCAGAACATTTGGTAATTTGGGTACATGCGCTCACACAGACAAGCCATAAAAGTCACATGTTGCCAACTCTCCAGCTTCTCCAGACGCAAATGAATCGGATTACGTATCATGGTTTATTTCCATTAACATTTCTGCGCGGCAGTTTACCTGAAATCTTTAGAGAACCCTATGCCTCGATTCTTAAAGCAGGTCCGGTTGCTGTAAAGAGAGCTGACTTTGCTGAAAAGCTGTGCGATTAGAAGCGACTGCATCTGCCCAACGCGTCGTTTCAGGCAGACGATAGCCCTTCATGCAACGCGCTACCCAAGCCAATGCCGTATCCATTCCCACCCGATGACCGGTTGAGATAAACAGCGGATTACAACGCAATTTGCTGCGCCATACCCAACCAATCTGTTCGCCTTTATCAATAAGTGGCTCTTTATCACCAATATTACTGCCAAGGGGTTCAAACTTGCCACATAAGCGTTTTTTCGCGACACCGATCGTCGGTACATTCACTAACAAACCAAAATGGCTGGCGACACCGAGACGACGGGGATGGGATATACCATGACCATCAACAAACAGCAGATCGGGTTTTTGCTGCAGTTGCTGCCAGGCGGCCAGCAATGCAGGATATTCACGAAATGAAAGGAAGCCGGGGATATACGGCATCGTAGTCGCCACTCTGGCGATTTGATGCTCAACCAATTCAAGTGAGGGATAACGCAGGATAGCGATGGCCGCGCGAGTCACCGCGCCCTCCTGCTCAAACCCGACATCCGCCCCGGCGATATACGCTGGCTGGTCAAAATCAAAATCGTCATGGCGGATAACTTCCGCCGCTTTCAGAAGTTGTTCTTCGCGTAATGTCTGGGTATCAATCACCGATAATCACCTACTTATGATATTGCCGTGAAAGCCCGTGCACGGCTTCAACAAACGTACCAGCATGTTCGGGAGGAACATCCTGATGGATACCATGGCCCAGATTGAACACATGGCCTTCACCTTCACCAAAACCCGCAAGAATGGAGGCAACTTCCTGCTCGATCCGCGCAGGCGGTGCATACAGCATAGACGGATCCATGTTTCCTTGCAGGGCGACTTTATTTCCAACGCGACGGCGGGCATCAGCGATATCCGTTGTCCAGTCCAGCCCCAACGCATCACAGCCCGTTTCCACCATCGCCTCAAGCCACTGTCCCCCGCCCTTGGTGAACAGGGTAACCGGAACCTTGCGGCCTTCGTTTTCACGAATCAGCCCATCGACGATCTTGTGCATATAATGGAGCGAGAACTCACGATAAGCAGAACCCGTCAGCACGCCGCCCCAGCTATCGAAGATCATCACCGACTGCGCACCCGCTTTGATTTGTGCATTAAGATAGAGGATGACACTGTCTGCCAGCTTATCCAGTAACAAGTGCAGCGATGTTGCCTCGGCATACATCATCTTCTTGATTTTAGTGAATGCTTTGCTGCTACCACCTTCAACCATATAAGTGGCAAGCGTCCAGGGGCTTCCCGAAAATCCAATCAGCGGAACGGCACCAGCCAGGTTTCGGCGAATGGTTCGAACTGCATTCATTACATACCCCAATTCTTGCTCGGGATCGGGAATCGGCAGTTTTTCGACATCAGCGCGGCAGGTTATCGGTGAAGAGAATCGCGGCCCTTCCCCGGTTTCAAAATAGAGCCCAAGCCCCATCGCATCCGGGACAGTGAGAATGTCAGAAAAGAGGATAGCGGCATCAAGCGGATAGCGACGCAAAGGTTGTAACGTCACTTCGCAGGCCAATTCGGCATTTTTGCACAGCGACATGAAATCGCCAGCCTGCGCGCGTGTTGCCTTATACTCCGGCAAATAGCGTCCGGCCTGACGCATCATCCAGACTGGGGTGACATCGACCGGTTGGCGTAACAAAGCACGCAAATAGCGATCGTTTTTCAGCTCATTCATGTAGGGCTCCTTAATAATCTGCCGCTATTGTAACACGCTAGATTTCACTGTCGTGTTCAGCTCTGCACAGCGCTACCGTGTCTTCGATCAACCTGCGGGCGATCGTTCCGGGTGGCGGTAACATGGGTAATTTTTCATAGTGGTACCAACCCGCATTCAGCAACTCTTTCGTGTCAGGGTGAATGTCCCCCTGATCGTAATCGGCCATGAACGCCATCATCAACGAGTTGGGGAAAGGCCATGGCTGAGAGCTGACATAACGCAGATTTTTAATGCTGATATTGCTCTCTTCCATCACTTCGCGACTCACAGCCGCCTCAAGGGTTTCACCCACTTCCACAAAACCGGCCAAAACCGTATGAATCCCACCACGATGACGAATGTGCTGTGCCAGCAATATTTCCTCGCCACGACGAATCGCTACGATCATGCACGGGGCAATTTGCGGGTAATAACGTTCACGACAATGGTTGCACAACGCGGCCCATTCGGTTTTGCTGGGGTGCATTTCATGGCCGCAGTAGCCACAGAAGCGGTGGGAGCGATAAAACTCCGACAATTGCACGCCACGACCCACTAACTGGAAGAGTCCTCGGTCCTGATCGAGCAGTTGCCTGACCGATCCCATATCTCTCACTTGTGGTTTTCGCACCAGCCATACAGGGAAACCTTGCCATTCACCAATTTGTCGCCCGGTTTCTCCGGCTAAACCGAATTGTGATGCCTCACCAAAAGGTAACTCCCCTTTAGGTAACCAAAGCTTTCCTTCGTGGCTGACGATCCACCAGCCTTTTTGTTCACCTGTTATCTGTAATTCCATATTGTTGTTGCATAACCTCTACTACACTGACAATCTGGGATAGGGAATGTTACAAAGCAGTAACTTTCCGTAACTTTACTACTCACGGAGTCAACCATGCTAAAAAGTCTGGAAAGATTGACCCAACGCGTTGGTGGCAGTAATGAGTTAATAGATCAGTGGCTTTGCGCACGTGAAGAGCTATTAGTCGCCTACTACGCACTGATTGGTCTCAAACCTAATAAAGAAAAGCATACCCCGCTAAACGAAAATGCGCTGGAGAACTTTTGCCATTGTCTGGTGGATTATCTCTCTGCGGGTCATTTTCACGTTTATGACCGCATTGTTAAAGATGTTGTCGGTGCAGACAGCTCAGCAATGCTCATTACTTCAAAAATTTACCCTGCATTACAGCAAAATACCGCCACTATCATGGCTTTTCATGATAGTTATACAGACACTCATATTGATGATGATCAGGTTTATGATTTACATCAGGCGTTGTCTGATATTGGTGAAGCTCTTGAAGCTCGTTTTATTCAGGAAGATCAGCTTATTACTTTAGCCGCTGATTTTACAGCCATCGCACGTCAACCGGTATCAAACAACTCAGATCTTGCGCGCCCGGCGTGATTAGGCCAGGCTGAAAACCCCTACGGGGGTTGTAGTTTTTATTGCGCCTCTTATACTGAGGCTATCTTGTCGGAGTGCCTAGCGCATAACTTTTATCGAGTTACGCCAGGCTGAGACCGTTAATTCGGGATCCGCGGAACCTGATCGGGTTAATACCCGCGAAGGGAACAAGAGTAATTTATTGCTTTTACGATCAGCGACGCCTGGACTCAGGCAGGCTGATATGAAGCCGCTCATTGTTACTCCCGCCGAACAACTCCAGACAAGCAACGTTCCCAACCCTTAATGTGAGGAATTTGCTATGTCTACCCAGAAAACACCTGTATCCCGTCGTCAGCAACGCGCTGAAGCACAACAGTTTATCGACAGCCTACAGGGCGTCTCGTTCCCTAATTCACACCGTATTTATCTGCAAGGTTCACGTCTGGACATCAGAGTGCCAATGCGTGAAATTCAATTAAGCCCGACGCTCATTGGTGGTACTAAAGAGCAGCCACAATTCGAAGATAATGAAGCCATTCCGGTTTATGACACGGCTGGCCCCTATGGCGATCCGCAAGCGACGCTGGATGTACACGCGGGCATAGCGAAAATACGATCGGCATGGATTGAAGAGCGGGCTGATACCGAACAACTGGTTCACGTCAGTTCCGGTTTTACCCAGCAGCGTTTAGCGGATGAAGGACTGGATCATCTGCGCTTCGAATTTTTACCGCGCCCGCGCAAGGCAAAGGCCGGGAAACGCGTCACCCAGTTACATTACGCACGCCAGGGAATGATCACCCCAGAAATGGAATTCATTGCCATTCGCGAAAATATGGGGCGGGAACGTATTCGTGGTGAAGTGCTTCGCCAACAGCATCCAGGCCAAAGTTTTGGTGCCTTGCTGCCACCTGACATCACCGCCGAATTTGTGCGTCAGGAAGTTGCAGCGGGGCGGGCGATCATTCCGGCCAATATCAATCATCCAGAATCCGAGCCAATGATCATTGGCCGAAATTTTCTGGTGAAAATCAACGCCAACATTGGTAATTCAGCCGTTACTTCATCCATTGAGGAAGAGGTCGAGAAGCTGGTGTGGTCCACCCGTTGGGGTGCTGATACGGTCATGGATCTCTCAACTGGCCGCTATATCCATGAAACCCGCGAATGGATCCTCCGTAACAGCCCAGTACCCATTGGTACCGTACCTATTTATCAGGCGCTGGAGAAAGTGAATGGCATCGCTGAAGATCTGACCTGGGAAATGTTCCGCGATACGCTGCTCGAGCAGGCGGAACAAGGCGTGGACTATTTCACGATTCATGCTGGCGTGTTGCTGCGCTACGTGCCAATGACGGCAAAACGACTGACCGGCATTGTGTCGCGCGGCGGCTCAATCATGGCGAAATGGTGTCTATCGCATCATAAAGAGAGTTTCCTGTATGAGCATTTCCGCGAAATCTGCCAAATTTGTGCAGAGTATGATGTCTCATTATCACTGGGGGACGGTTTGCGCCCTGGCTCAATACAGGATGCCAACGATGAAGCCCAATTTGCCGAATTGCATACGCTGGGTGAACTGACCAAAATTGCCTGGGAGTACGATGTTCAAGTCATGATTGAAGGCCCGGGACATGTGCCGATGCAGATGATCCGCCGCAATATGACTGAGCAGTTGGAGCATTGTCATGAAGCGCCTTTTTACACCCTCGGCCCACTGACGACCGATATCGCTCCCGGTTACGATCACTTCACATCAGGAATTGGGGCGGCGATGATCGGCTGGTTTGGTTGCGCCATGCTATGTTATGTCACGCCGAAAGAACATCTCGGATTGCCCAATAAAGAAGATGTAAAGCAAGGGCTTATCACTTATAAAATCGCCGCTCACGCTGCCGATCTGGCAAAAGGCCATCCTGGTGCGCAGATCCGCGATAATGCCATGTCGAAGGCACGCTTCGAATTCCGCTGGGAAGACCAATTCAATTTGGCGCTCGATCCTGAAACAGCCCGCGCCTATCACGACGAGACGTTGCCGCAAGAGTCAGGCAAAGTTGCGCATTTCTGCTCCATGTGTGGACCTAAATTCTGTTCAATGAAAATTTCGCAGGAAGTGCGTGATTACGCTGCGGCAAAGGAGAAAGAGACCCAGGCGATAAGCGTTCTGGAGTCGGGAATGGAGCACATGTCAGCAGAATTCCGTGCGCGTGGCAGCGAGCTTTATCACCGCACCGATACCCTGTCAGTGGAGATCAGTGATGAATAATCTCCCTTCTGCATTTCCCCAAACACCACACCGGCTCGGTCTCTATCCGGTTGTGGATACTGTCGAGTGGATCGAACGTCTGCTGCAGGCAGGTGTGAAGACACTCCAGCTACGCATCAAGGATCTTGCGGACGATGAGGTAGAACCGGCAATCGTTGCGGCAATTGGCTTAGGCGAAAAATTCCGCGCCCGTTTGTTTATCAATGATTACTGGCAGTTGGCCATCAAGCATCAGGCCTATGGAGTCCACCTCGGTCAGGAAGATATTGATACGGCAAACTTGTTGGCGATTCATCAGGCGGGACTGCGATTGGGTATCTCAACCCACGATGATGCAGAACTGGCGCGTGCCGTCGCGATCCGCCCTTCTTATATTGCGCTCGGCCATATCTTCCCGACACAGACCAAAGAGATGCCTTCTGCACCGCAAGGCGTCGCGGAACTGGCTCGGCATATCGCCAACCTCAATGGTCAATTCCCGACCGTTGCTATCGGTGGTATCAGTATTGAACGCGCACCCACCGTGTTGAATACCGGCGTCGGTAGTATTGCCGTCGTCAGTGCCATAATGCAGGCAAAGGATTGGCGAAAAGCGGTGGACGAGCTTCTGGGGCTTTGTGAATTAAAGGGAGATGAACATGCTTAGCGACCAAGAATTCATGCGTTATAGCCGACAATTGTTGCTGGAGGATATTGGACCCGAAGGGCAGGAAAAGCTGCAAAAAGCGCGGGTACTCATCATTGGATTGGGCGGTCTCGGTTCCCCCGCTGCACTGTATCTGGCGGCGGCTGGCGTAGGTACGTTGTTGTTGGCAGATGATGATCAAGTACATATCACCAACCTGCAGCGGCAAATTCTCTACCGCACCACGGATCTCGAACTGGGTAAAGCCGAGCAAGCGCAACGTCATTTGCAGGATCTCAATCCGTTGGTCGAATCCATAGCGATCCCAAGCCGCCTTGCGGATGAAACACTGCAACATGCGGTGAATAGCGCCGATTTGGTGTTGGATTGCAGCGATAATATGCCAACACGCCATGCCGTAAACCTGGCCTGTATTACCGCGGGTAAGACGCTGATTAGCGGTAGCGCGGTCGGATTCAGTGGTCAACTACTGGTTCTTGAACCCCCTTTCAGACAAGGTTGCTATGCCTGTTTGTATCCGGATCAGGATATTGCGCCGCGAAACTGCCGTACTGCGGGTGTGCTCGGGCCAGTCGTGGGTGTTATCGGTACTTTGCAGGCACTGGAAGCTATCAAAATCCTGGCGGGTATTCCGAGTTCACTAAGCGGGAAATTGCGTCTTTTTGATGGAAAACAGCAAAGCTGGTGCACCCTGCAATTGACCCCTTCTCCACACTGTATCGCCTGTGGAGGCACATCATGATAGTCACTATCAACGATCAACAAATGGAACTTGAAGCACCTCTCACCGTACAGGAATTACTGATCAAGATTGATCGCCATCAGTTGGGTACCGCCCTGGCAATCAATGAGGTATTGATTCCACGCCCTCACTGGGTCGAACGGACGGTATGTGAAGGTGACAATATTCTGCTTTTTCAATCGATTGCCGGGGGATGATATGCTGACTATTGCTGATACCACATTTACTTCTCACCTGTTCACAGGAACAGGGAAATTTTCCAGTGCATCTGTAATGTGCGATGCACTTCAGGCCTCGGGCTCTCAACTGGTGACGATGGCGATGAAACGTGTCGATTTGCGCGGCGGCAATGATGCCATTCTCGCCCCGTTGCAAAAACTTGGCGTCAAACTATTGCCAAACACGTCAGGGGCTAAAACAGCGGCGGAAGCGGTATTCGCTGCGCAATTGGCGCGTGAGGCCCTTGGGACTCACTGGATAAAACTTGAGATTCATCCAGACGTTAAGTATCTGCTTCCTGATGCCGTTGAAACGCTCAAAGCTGCGGAAATGCTGGTCAAACAAGGATTTATTGTCCTGCCTTATTGCTCCGCAGATCCTGTTCTTTGCAAGAGACTGGAAGAAGCCGGTTGCGCTGCTGTCATGCCACTCGGTGCCCCCATTGGTTCTAATCAAGGGCTGAAGACGCGTGATTTTCTGCAAATCATTATTGAACAGGCGAAAATACCGGTGATTGTTGATGCAGGAATTGGTGCGCCCAGCCACGCCCTGGAAGCGTTGGAAATGGGCGCAGATGCCGTGTTGGTCAATACTGCGATTGCTGTTGCTGGCGATCCTGTTGCCATGGCCAATGCGTTTCGTCTGGCGGTCGAGGCTGGGGTTTTGGCTCGCCACAGCGGTCTCGGCAGCAGACTGCAACATGCCGCGTCAACCAGTCCGCTGACGGATTTTCTTTCTCATCATAAAGAGGTGTTCTGATGATAGAAAATTTTAGCCAGCGTTGGGAACAGTTGGATTGGGATGATATTTCGCTACGAATTCACAGCAAAACAGCGCTGGATGTGGAGAAAGCGCTTCGGGCGGAGAAGCTCACTCGGGAAGATCTCATGGCGCTAATCTCACCCGCCGCAGAGCCCTTTCTTGAATCTCTTGCCCAACGGGCACAGCAATTAACTCGCCAGCGTTTCGGCAATACGGTGAGTTTTTATGTGCCTCTCTACCTTTCCAATCTGTGCGCCAATGATTGCACTTATTGTGGTTTTTCGATGAGTAACCGCATTAAACGTAAAACCCTGGATGAGGCGGAAATAGATCGCGAATGTGCAGCTATTCAAGCTTTGGGTTTCGAGCATCTTCTATTGGTTACGGGTGAACACAAGGCAAAGGTAGGCATGGATTACTTTCGCCAGCACTTTCCTGCCATTCGCCGCCGATTCAGTTCGTTGATGATTGAAGTGCAGCCATTGGCACAAGAGGAGTATGCAGAGCTCAAAACGCTCGGTCTGGATGGGGTAATGGTGTACCAGGAAACATACCATGCGCCAACGTATCAACAGCATCATCTGCGCGGCAAAAAGCAGGATTTTTTCTGGCGCCTCAATACGCCAGATCGCCTCGGGCGCGCGGGTATCGACAAGATTGGGTTGGGTGCGCTGATCGGCCTTTCATCCAGTTGGCGTACCGATTGTTATTTGTTGGCGGAACATCTTTTCTATCTTCAGCAAACTTATTGGCAGAGCCGTTACTCAATCGCTTTCCCTCGTTTACGTCCTTGCACTGGAGGCATTGAACCGGCGTCACTCATGAGCGAGCGGCAACTGGTACAAGTGATCTGCGCATTTCGGTTATTCGCGCCAGAGATCGAATTGACACTGTCGACCCGCGAATCCCCGTACTTCCGCGATCATGTTATTCCTCTGGCGATCACCAACGTGAGTGCAGGATCGAAAACACAGCCCGGTGGCTATGCCGACGATCATCCCGAATTGGAACAGTTCGCTCCACATGATGACCGCTCGCCTACCGTAGTGGCTCAGGCCATTATTCGTGCCGGGTTACAGCCGGTTTGGAAAGACTGGGATGGATATCTGGGAAGAGCCGCGCAATAAAATGCAAGACAGATAGTGACGGATCGAAAGGCTGCCAGGTGTGCCGTAAGGATAAACATCGTGGCTGGGAAAACGTGGTGGCATGTTTAAAGTAGTCGGGTCATCAGGTGACTGGTGGCCAAAGTCAGTTCATCAACATGACTTTGCTTCATCCTCAGCTGGCCTATTTCTGTTTACCCCAGAGAGGGGCCAGCGTTTCATTTCAACTGCCTGATTAAACGTATTCAAGGCAAAAAAAAACCGCTCCGAGGAGCGGTTTTCATCAGACTGGCAATCAGTTTTTATTGCCGCCAAGGCCTGCATTCAGCAACTCAGCCAGGTTAGCCGTTGCTTCTTCCGCGCTGACTTGCGGAACAACAGGCTCTTCGCCTTGCGCACGACGGCGCATACGATCCTGGTGATAAGCGTAACCGGTACCGGCTGGGAT
Source organism: Edaphovirga cremea (assembly GCF_003332275.1). Classification (GTDB taxonomy): domain Bacteria; phylum Pseudomonadota; class Gammaproteobacteria; order Enterobacterales; family Enterobacteriaceae; genus Edaphovirga; species Edaphovirga cremea. The sequence continues at coordinate 14,692 of NZ_QOVA01000033.1, forward strand.
CAGACGGCCAACGATGACGTTTTCTTTCAGGCCGCGCAGTTCATCACGTTTACCGGCAACAGCCGCTTCGGTAAGAACACGCGTAGTTTCCTGGAACGATGCAGCAGAGATGAAGGACTCGGTCGCCAAGGATGCCTTGGTGATACCAAGCAGGTCACGGGTAAAGGTAGCCGTGATTTTGCCTTCAGCTTCCAACTGACGGTTAGCGATTTTAACGCGGGACATTTCTGCCTGCTCGCCTTCCAGGAAGTCGGTGCCACCTGCGCTAACGATGGTGCCTTTACGCAGCATCTGACGAACGATAACTTCGATGTGTTTATCGTTAATCTTAACGCCTTGCAGACGGTAAACTTCCTGCACTTCGTTGGTGATGTAACGCGTTACCGCATGCACACCACGCAGACGCAGGATGTCATGTGGAGATTCAGGGCCGTCAGATACGACGTCACCACGTTCCACAATTTCACCTTCGAACACGTTAAGCTGACGCCACTTAGGAATCATCTCTTCGTAAGCATCGCTGCCATCCAATGGAGAAATTACCAGACGACGCTTGCCTTTGGTCTCTTTACCGAACGAGATGATCCCGCTGATTTCAGCCAGGATTGCAGGCTCTTTCGGACGACGCGCTTCGAACAAGTCAGCAACGCGTGGCAGACCACCGGTGATGTCCTTCGTACCGCCGGATTCCTGAGGAATACGCGCCAAAGTGTCACCCGCATGAATCTGAGCACCATCTTCCAACTGAACAATCGCTTTACCTGGCAGGAAGTATTGAGCAGGCATTTCAGCACCTGGGATCATTACATCATCGCCTTTGGCATCAACGATCTTCAATGCTGGACGCAGATCTTTACCGCTACCGGTACGTTCTGCGCTATCCAACACGACCAGGGAAGACAAACCGGTCAGTTCGTCGGTCTGGCGCGTAATGGTCTGGGTATCAACCATGTCCGCGAAGCGAATGAAACCGCTCACTTCACTGATGACTGGCATAGTATGCGGATCCCAGTTAGCAACGGTTTCGCCACCGTTAACTTCCTGACCGTCACCCTTCGCCATGACAGAGCCGTAAGGCACTTTATAGCTTTCTTTGGTACGACCGAATTCGTCGATCAATTTCAGCTCAGTGTTACGTGAAGTGATAACCAGTTTGCCGTTAGAGTTGGTAACGTGCTTGTGGTTACTCAGTTTCAGGCTACCTTTGTTTTTCACCTGAATGCTGGACTCTGCTGCCGCACGCGATGCCGCACCACCGATGTGGAAGGTACGCATGGTAAGCTGAGTACCCGGCTCACCGATTGACTGTGCTGCAATAACGCCGACTGCTTCACCTTTGTTGATGATATGGCCACGCGCCAGGTCACGACCGTAGCAGTTGGCACACACACCAAAGTCAGTTTCACAGCTCACCACGGAACGGACTTTAACGCTGTCGACGGAGTTATCTTCTAACAGATCACACCATTTTTCGTTCAGCAGGGTGTTGCGCGGAACCAGAATATCCGCCGTACCCGGCTTCAAGACTTCTTCTGCAGTCACACGACCCAGTACACGTTCACGCAGCGGCTCTTTAACGTCACCACCTTCGATAACCGGAGTCATCACGATACCGTTATGGGTACCGCAATCGTCTTCGGTTACGACCAGATCCTGTGCCACGTCAACCAAACGACGGGTCAGGTAACCGGAGTTCGCAGTTTTCAGTGCGGTATCCGCCAAACCTTTACGAGCACCGTGGGTCGAGATGAAGTACTGGAGTACGTTCAGACCTTCACGGAAGTTCGCGGTGATCGGCGTTTCAATGATCGAACCATCTGGTTTCGCCATCAGGCCACGCATACCAGCCAACTGACGAATCTGTGCAGCAGAACCACGCGCACCAGAGTCGGCCATCATAAAGATGCTGTTGAATGAAACCTGTTGTTCAACGACGCCATCACGGTTAACCACGTCTTCAACAGACAGGTTTTCCATCATCGCTTTTGCCACACGTTCGTTTGCTGCGGCCCAAATATCGATGACTTTGTTATAACGTTCGCCCGCGGTCACCAAACCAGACTGGAACTGCTCCTGGATTTCAGCAACTTCGGTTTCTGCTTCTTCAATGATCTCTGCTTTCTTAACAGGGATAACCATGTCATCGATGCCTACGGACGCACCAGAGCGCGCTGCGTATGCAAAACCGGTGTACATGATCTGGTCAGCAAAAATTACGGTCGGCTTCAGACCCAAAATGCGGTAACAGGTGTTCAGCATTTTGGAGATGGCTTTTTTGCCCAGAGGCTGGTTTACGATCGAGTACGGCAGACCTTTAGGCACGATCATCCACAGGATGGCGCGACCAATGGTCGTATCGATAATCGTCGTCTGAGACATGGACTCGCCTTCAGTATTTCGAATTTCTTCAGAAATACGCACTTTAACGCGTGCATGAAGGGAAGCCAGACCCGCGCGATAAACGCGCTCTGCTTCTTTCGGGCCAGTCAGAACCATGCCTTCGCCTTTGGCGTTAACACAGTCACGGGTCATGTAGTACAGACCCAATACAACGTCCTGAGACGGAACGATGATAGGCTCGCCGTTCGCAGGTGACAGGATGTTGTTGGTAGACATCATCAACGCACGCGCTTCAAGCTGGGCTTCCAGCGTCAACGGTACGTGAACAGCCATTTGGTCACCATCGAAGTCGGCGTTGTATGCCGCACAAACCAGCGGGTGCAGCTGAATTGCCTTACCTTCGATCAGAACCGGTTCAAACGCCTGAATACCCAGACGGTGAAGAGTTGGTGCACGGTTCAGCAGTACTGGGTGTTCGCGGATAACTTCATCCAGAATATCCCAAACTACCGCTTCTTCGCGCTCAACCATCTTCTTGGCGGCTTTAATGGTGGTAGCAAGACCACGCAGTTCCAGCTTGCCGTAGATAAACGGTTTGAACAGTTCGAGTGCCATTTTCTTTGGCAGGCCGCACTGGTGCAGACGCAGGTATGGACCAACGGTAATAACGGAACGACCAGAGTAGTCCACGCGCTTACCGAGCAGGTTCTGACGGAAACGACCCTGCTTACCTTTAATCATGTCAGCCAGAGATTTCAGCGGACGCTTATTAGAGCCGGTAATTGCACGACCGCGACGGCCGTTATCCAGCAATGCGTCAACTGCTTCTTGCAGCATACGTTTTTCGTTACGCACGATGATATCTGGCGCAGCCAGATCCAGCAGGCGTTTCAAACGGTTGTTACGGTTGATGACGCGACGATACAGATCGTTCAGATCTGACGTTGCGAAACGACCGCCGTCCAACGGAACCAATGGACGCAGATCTGGCGGCAGTACTGGCAGCACAGTCAGGATCATCCACTCTGGTTTATTACCAGATTGAACGAACGCTTCCAGCAGCTTGATACGCTTGGTCAGTTTCTTACGCTTGGTTTCAGAGTTGGTTTCGTTCAGCTCTTCACGCAGTTGTTCGCATTCTGCTTCCAGATCCATGTTTTTCAACAGGGCCTGGATAGCTTCTGCACCCATCTTGGCGTCGAACTCATCACCAAACTCTTCCAGCGCATCAAGATACTGCTCTTCAGTCAGAATCTGGCGACGCTCAAGGTTGGTCATTCCGCCTTCGATAACCACATAGGATTCGAAGTACAGAACACGTTCGATGTCACGCAATGGCATATCAAGCAGCAAACCGATACGCGAAGGCAATGATTTAAGGAACCAGATGTGGGCTGTTGGGGAAGCCAGCTCGATGTGACCCATACGCTCACGGCGTACTTTTGTCTGGGTAACTTCAACGCCACACTTCTCACAGATAACACCACGGTGCTTCAAACGCTTGTACTTACCGCACAGGCATTCGTAATCTTTTACCGGCCCAAAAATACGGGCACAGAAAAGACCGTCACGTTCAGGTTTGAACGTACGGTAGTTAATCGTTTCTGGCTTTTTAACTTCACCAAAAGACCAGGAACGGATCATGTCTGGCGAGGCCAGAGCAATTTTGATCGCATCAAACTCTTCGGTTTTAGTTTGCGCTTTCAGAAACTTTAATAAGTCTTTCACGGATTGGCTCCTGTCGGAGTTAGACCTGTTAGGTGCCTGAACCGAAATTCAGGCACCTCTGTGACGAGTGCTAACTGCACAATCAAGCTGTAGTAATTACTTTTCTTCCAGCTCGATGTTGATACCCAGTGAGCGGATCTCTTTCAACAATACGTTGAACGATTCCGGCATGCCTGGTTCCATCTGATGATTACCATCCACGATGTTTTTATACATCTTGGTACGGCCATTAACGTCATCAGACTTCACGGTCAGCATTTCCTGCAGAGTATAGGCAGCACCGTATGCTTCCAGTGCCCACACTTCCATCTCACCGAAGCGCTGACCACCGAACTGCGCCTTACCACCCAGCGGTTGCTGAGTAACCAGGCTATAAGAACCGGTAGAACGCGCATGCATCTTGTCATCGACCAGGTGGTTCAGTTTCAGCATGTACATATAGCCAACGGTAACCTGACGCTCAAATTGCTCGCCGGTACGGCCATCGAACAGAGTGATCTGACCAGAAGTTGGCAGTCCACCCAGCTGTAACAGTTCCTTGATCTCTTTCTCTTTCGCACCATCGAACACTGGCGTTGCGATTGGCATACCTTTTTTCAGGTTCTCTGCCAGACGCAGCACTTCGTCGTCAGTGAAGGTATTCAAATCAACCCTCTGACGGACGTCGTCGCCCAGATCGTAGGCTTTCTGGATGAACTCACGCAGCTTGCTGACTTCTTCCTGCTTCTTCAGCATGGCATTGATTTTTTCACCAATACCTTTGGCAGCCATACCCAGGTGGGTTTCCAGAATCTGACCGATGTTCATACGAGATGGAACACCCAACGGGTTCAGAACGATGTCTACCGGCGTACCGTTTTCATCGTAAGGCATATCTTCGATCGGGTTGATCTTGGAGATAACACCTTTGTTACCGTGGCGGCCTGCCATCTTGTCACCCGGTTGAATCTGACGTTTAACAGCCAGATACACTTTGACGATCTTCAGCACGCCTGGCGCCAAATCATCACCCTGGGTGATCTTACGACGCTTGGCATCCAGTTTTTTCTCAAAATCGGATTTCAGTTCGTCATATTGCTCTGCCAACTGTTCCAGTTGGTTTTGCTTGTCTTCATCAGTCAGCGACAGTTCCAGCCAGCGATCGCGTGGCAGTTTGTCCAGCTTCTCAGCTTCGACACCACCAGAAACCAACGCAGCTTTGATACGTGCAAACAAACCAGCTTCAAAGATTTGCAGCTCTTCAGTCAGATCTTTCTTGACCTGCTTCAGCTGCATCTCTTCGATTTCCAGCGCACGTTTGTCTTTTTCTACGCCATCACGGGTAAACACCTGTACGTCAATAACCGTACCGGAAACACCGTTTGGTACACGCAGAGAAGAATCTTTAACGTCAGACGCTTTCTCACCGAAGATCGCACGCAACAGTTTCTCTTCTGGCGTAAGTTGGGTTTCACCTTTCGGCGTTACCTTACCAACCAGAATGTCACCGCCAGTCACTTCAGCACCGATATAAACGATACCGGATTCATCCAGTTTGGAGAGCGCAGCTTCACCCACGTTAGGGATGTCGGCAGTGATCTCTTCAGGCCCCAGTTTGGTGTCACGAGACACACACGCCAGTTCCTGGATATGGATGGTCGTGAAGCGATCTTCCTGTACTACGCGTTCGGAAACCAAAATGGAGTCTTCGAAGTTGTAGCCGTTCCACGGCATGAACGCGACGCGCATGTTCTGACCCAGCGCCAGTTCACCCAGATCGGTGGACGGGCCATCTGCCAGCACGTCACCGCGCTCGATCGGCTCACCCAGAGAAACACACGGCATCTGATTGATACAGGTGTTCTGGTTGGAACGGGTGTACTTGGTCAGGTTATAAATATCGATACCTGCTTCGCCTGGATACATCTCTTCATCGTTAACTTTGATAACGATACGGGAGGCATCCACGTACTGAACAGTACCACCGCGTTTGGCTACGGCAGTTACACCGGAGTCAACAGCAACAGCACGTTCCATACCAGTACCAACCAGCGGCTTATCAGCGCGCAGAGTCGGGACTGCCTGACGTTGCATGTTCGCACCCATCAATGCACGGTTGGCGTCATCGTGTTCCAGGAATGGAATCAGAGAAGCACCAACGGATACGATCTGCTGGGTTGATACGTCCATATAGTCAACTTGATCGCGGCTAAACAGGCTCGATTCGCCTTTGCTACGGCAAGTAACCAGGTCTTCTATAAAGCGGCCATCGTCGTCCAGGTTGGAGTTCGCCTGAGCGATAACGAAGTTGCCTTCTTCAATAGCAGACAGATAATTGATTTCATCAGTCACCAGACCGTCACGAACACGACGATATGGGGTTTCAAGGAAACCGTACTCATTGGTCTGCGCGTACACAGACAAGGAGTTGATCAGACCAATGTTTGGACCTTCCGGCGTTTCGATAGGACACACACGACCATAGTGCGTCGGGTGTACGTCTCGAACTTCGAAGCCCGCACGTTCACGGGTCAAACCGCCTGGGCCCAATGCAGAAATACGACGCTTGTGCGTAATTTCTGACAGCGGGTTGTTCTGGTCCATAAACTGTGACAGTTGGCTGGAACCAAAGAACTCTTTAACCGCCGCCGAAATTGGCTTGGCGTTAATCATATCCTGCGGCATCAGGGTGTCGAGATCGCCCAGGGAAAGACGTTCTTTCACTGCACGTTCCACACGCACCAGACCGACGCGGAATTGGTTTTCTGCCATTTCGCCGACAGAACGGATACGACGGTTGCCCAAGTGGTCAATATCATCCACTTCGCCACTACCGTTACGGATACCGATGAGCTTCTTCATCACCTGAATGATGTCGTCTTTGCTCAGGATACCGGAACCTTCGATCTCGTCACGCAGCAGGGAACGGTTGAACTTCATACGACCCACCGCTGACAAGTCATAGCGGTCTTCGGAGAAGAACAGGTTCTCGAACAAGCTTTCTGCAGCTTCACGTGTCGGCGGTTCACCAGGACGCATCATACGGTAGATTTCTACCAAAGCGCTCAGGCGATCGCTCGTTGGATCGACACGGATAGTCTCAGACATGTACGCGCCGTGATCCAGATCGTTGGTGAACAACGTCTCGATGCGTTTGTGGCCGGACTGGCTCAATTTGGCCAACAGATCCAGTGACAGCTCCATGTTGGCTGCACAGATCAGTTCGCCGGTATTTTCGTCAATATAATCTTTCGCAACCACTTTGCCCGCGATGTATTCAACCGGCACTTCGATACGATCAATATTGTCTTTTTCAAGCAGACGAATGTGACGAGCAGTGATACGACGGCCTTTCTCGATATAGACCTTGCCACCCGCTTCGATATCAAACGAAGCAGTTTCACCGCGCAGACGTTCTGGAACCAGCTCCATCTGCAGCTTATTGTCACGGATTTCGTAGACAACTTTCTCGAAGAACAGATCAAGAATCTGCTCAGTGGTGTAGCTCAGCGCACGCAGGATGATGGTCGCTGGCAGTTTGCGGCGACGGTCAATACGTACGAACAGGTTGTCTTTCGGGTCAAACTCGAAATCCAGCCATGAACCACGGTAAGGGATGATACGTGCGTTATAGAGCACTTTACCCGATGAGTGGGTTTTACCCTTATCGCTATCAAAGAAGACACCAGGACTACGATGCAGCTGAGATACGATAACCCTCTCAGTACCGTTAATTACAAAGGTACCGTTTTCGGTCATGAGCGGAATTTCGCCCATATAGACTTCTTGTTCCTTGATGTCTTTAACCGTACCTTCCGGTGCTTCCCGCTCGTAAATCACCAGGCGCAGTTTTACGCGCAGTGGTGCAGAATAAGTTACACCGCGGATCTGGCATTCTTTAACATCAAATACCGGCTCACCAAGACGGTAGCTAACGTATTGCAGCTCCGAATTGCCACTGTAGCTCTGGATAGGAAAAACAGAACGGAATGCCGCTTCAAGGCCGTACTGTCCTTCGGGATCTTGCTCGATAAACTTCTGGAACGAGTCAAGCTGGATAGAAAGGAGATAAGGTATGTCCAGAACTTGTGGACGTTTACCAAAATCCTTACGAATGCGTTTTTTCTCGGTATAGGAGTAAACCATAGGGTTCCTCAGCTCGCTGATCAGTGACCCACTCTGTCCGTCCTAAAAGGACAGTTCATGCAACACCGTTTATGTCGATCGGAAAGTCGAAACACTTTCCGTAATACTTGATTCCATCACTCTTAAATCATTTCATTGTTCTTTGAACCAGAGCGGGCCGGATCAGGGAGAAACAGTATATTAAGGCGTATACAGAAAAAAATATTAAGGTTTATCAGTGACTAAACAGTGTGAAATGTCACTGGGACCTTTACAGCGCAAAAAGGCTGGTGACCCAAAAGTCACCAGCCATCAGCCTGATTTCTCAAGCTGCAACTGAAAGAGTTGGCTTATTTAACTTCAACTTCAGCGCCAGCTTCTTCCAGGGTTTTCTTCAGAGCTGCAGCATCGTCTTTGCTGATGCCTTCTTTCAGTGCTGCTGGCGCAGATTCTACCAGGTCTTTCGCTTCTTTCAGACCCAGGCCAGTTGCGCTACGAACTGCTTTGATTACAGCAACTTTGTTCGCGCCAATGCCTTTCAGCACAACGTCAAATTCAGTTTTTTCTTCTACAGCTTCAGCAGCAGCAGCAGGACCTGCAGCAACAGCAGCAGCAGAAACACCAAACTTCTCTTCCATAGCGGAGATCAGTTCTACGATTTCCATTACAGACAGAGCTGCAACGCCTTCAATGATTTGGTCTTTAGTGATAGTAGACATGTCAAATGTTCCTAAAATTCAGAGATAGTTTATACGTAAGCATAACAACGAGAAAAGAAAGGCTGATTAAGCAGCAACAGCTTCTTTCTGATCGCGCAGTGCAGCCAGAGTGCGAACCAATTTGCCAGCAGAGGCTTCTTTCATGGTTGCCATCAGGCGTGCGATTGCTTCATCGTAAGTAGGCAGAGTTGCCAGGCGGTCAATTTGTGCCGCTTGGATCAATTCGCCTTCAAAGGCCGCAGCTTTAACCTCAAATTTTGCATTCGCTTTCGCGAACTCTTTGAACAGACGGGCAGCAGCGCCAGGGTGTTCAGTAGAGAATGCAATCAAGGTTGGACCGACAAACGTGTCTTTCAGGCATTCGAATTGAGTGCCGTCAACGACGCGACGCATCAAGGTGTTGCGAACAACACGCATGTAAACGCCAGCTTCACGACCTGCTTTACGCAGTTCAGTCATTTTATCTACAGTTACGCCACGGGAATCCGCAACAACTGCAGACAGCGCGCCTTTGGCTACTTCGCTGACTTCAGCAACAATCGCTTGTTTGTCTTGAAGATTTAATGCCATTAGCTTTTTGCTCCTGGATTTGGCCGGGGAAAATCCCCCGGAACTCACTTCATCTATCATCGAAATCGAGATAGATGCTTACACACGGTGAGCAGAATCCAGCAAAGACCATTCTTGTTCTTTATAAAAACAACAAAGAAAATTTTCTTTAGGCTCTGTCACCGTCTACGCAGGAAAATTAAGCATTTTTCAACGCACCTGCGGTCTTGGACGGAGGCCTGGATAGGCCAGGCTCCAACCGAAAAATTCTTGGTTCCGCAATAGCAGAACAACGGGCGATAGATTCTAGACAAATCTTTCGCCCGCGTAAAGCAGAAAATGCACGCAGCGAATTAGTTCGCTACTGCGTTCAGACCGCTTTGATCAACTGCAACACCTGCACCCATCGTGGTAGACAGGCTGACTTTCTTGATGAAAACGCCTTTTGCCTGGGAAGGCTTGGCTTTTTTCAGGGCAATCAACAGAGCTTCCAGGTTTTCTTTCAGCTTGTCAGATTCAAAGTCAACTTTACCAATGGTGGTGTGGATGATGCCGTTTTTGTCGTTACGATAACGAACCTGACCTGCTTTAGCGTTTTTCACTGCTTCAGCAACGTTAGGAGTTACAGTACCTACTTTCGGGTTTGGCATCAGGCCGCGTGGACCAAGAATCTGGCCCAATTGACCAACAACGCGCATTGCATCCGGGGAAGCAATAACAACGTCGAAGTTCATTTCGCCTTTCTTGATCTGTTCAGCCAGATCTTCCATACCTACCAGGTCAGCGCCAGCAGCTTTAGCCGCTTCAGCGTTAGCACCTTGAGTAAATACAGCAACGCGTACAGAGCGACCGGTGCCATGTGGCAGAACGGTTGCACCACGAACGTTTTGGTCTGATTTACGAGCGTCGATGCCGAGATTAACAGCAACGTCAACGCTTTCTACGAATTTAGCAGTGGCCAGCTCTTTCAGCAGGGCAACGGCTTCGTTGATGTCATACTGTTTAGTTACATCAACTTTGTCACGGATCACGCGCATGCGCTTGGTCAGCTTAGCCATTTATTAATCCTCCACTACCAGGCCCATGGAACGAGCAGTACCTTCAATGGAGCGCACCATGGCTTCCATATCAGAACCAGTCATGTCCGCAGCTTTGGTTTCTGCGATTTCACGAACCTGCGCACTTGTCACTTTACCGACTTTGTCTTTGTTCGGTTTGCCGGAACCAGACTTGACGCCAGCTGCTTTCTTCAGCAGAACTGCTGCAGGCGGGGTCTTGGTAACGAAAGTGAAGGAACGATCAGAATAAACAGTAATAACAACAGGGATCGGCAGACCTTTTTCAATGCTTTCAGTCTTGGCATTGAACGCCTTACAGAATTCCATGATGTTAACACCCTGCTGACCCAGAGCCGGACCTACCGGTGGACTCGGGTTAGCCATGCCAGCTGATACTTGCAGCTTGACGTAGGCTTGTACTTTCTTAGCCATCTATATTTCCTCGATTTGGGTGATATCGCCTCAATGAGGCTCCCCGTTCGTGCAATTATGAAGTCCTGCTACTTGAGCAGCACCTAAAAACAAAAGGCGCGAAATTATAGTTTAATTTCGCGCCTCATACAACAATCTAATCACTGGCTATGGTGAAAAGATGATCAGCCTTTCTCTACCTGACCGAAGTCCAGCTCTACCGGTGTCGCACGACCAAAAATGGACACAGACACTTTCAGGCGGCTCTTTTCATAATCCACTTCTTCGACAACGCCGTTAAAGTCAGCAAACGGACCATCGTTGACGCGTACCAGTTCACCCGGTTCAAACAGCGTTTTAGGACGGGGTTTATCACCCACTTGCTGGAGACGATTCATGATCGCATCCACTTCCTTATCACTGATTGGTGCCGGACGATCGGAAGTCCCGCCGATGAAGCCCATAACACGCGGTACGCTACGCACCAAGTGCCAGCTGGCATCATTCATCACCATCTGAACCAGGACGTAACCAGGGAAGAACTTGCGTTCGCTCTTACGGCGCTGGCCACCACGGATCTCAACAACTTCTTCCGTAGGTACCATCACTTCGCCGAACAGCTCTTCCATGTCGTGCAATTTGATATGCTCGCGCAGGGATTGTGCTACGCGGCCTTCAAAACCGGAAAACGCCTGAACGACGTACCAACGTTTCTTTGGAGCTTCAGACATCTTAGAACCTCAGGCCAGTAATAAACGAGACCAGGCGGACCAGAATGCCATCCAGCCCCCACAAAATCAGTGACATCACGGCAGTTACCGCGGCAACGATTAACGTGGTGTGCAGCGTTTCCTGGCGAGTCGGCCAAATAACTTTACGCACTTCCGTGCGTGCTTCGCGGGCAAACGCTACGGTGGCCTTGCCTTTGGTCGTCATCAGTGCCACTGCACCAGCGATAGCAATAACAATGACGACGGCCAGCGCACGCAGTGGCAGGCTGAATTCGCGGTAATAATAATTACCTACGATAGCCACAACCAGCAGAATGGCAACCACCACCCATTTTGTTGCTTCCAGGCCGCGCCCGCTCCCTTGAGCATCGGTATTCGCACTCATAAACCAACCTGTCACAATGATTCAGAACAAACAACTTTGCCTCGCTCTGCGAGGCAAACCAAACCGGTCTATGCTCACTACACGCGCATAACTCGGTGTCTTACGCTAATAGTTCAGAGCCCATCTCACCAATGATTATGACGCAAAAATCGCTGATGAGATAGGTTCTAATGCCACAGCGTAGAAAAGGGCATCGAATGATGCCCTTTTATTGCGTGTTGCGTCAAATATTATCAGCGATTACGCGATAACTTTAGCAACTACACCGGCACCAACAGTACGGCCGCCTTCACGGATTGCGAAACGCAAACCGTCGTCCATTGCGATTGGATGGATCAGGGTGACAACCATGTTCACGTTGTCGCCTGGCATTACCATCTCTACGCCTTCTGGCAGTTCGATGGTGCCCGTCACGTCTGTTGTACGGAAGTAGAACTGTGGACGGTAGCCTTTGAAGAACGGAGTATGACGGCCGCCTTCATCTTTGCTTAGAATATAGACTTCTGAATCAAAGGTGGTGTGTGGCTTGATTGAACCTGGTTTCGCCAGGACCTGACCACGTTCGATTTCTTCACGCTTGATACCACGCAGCAGAACACCAACGTTCTC
>NZ_QOVA01000034.1 GCF_003332275.1 Edaphovirga cremea
TTGCTCTTGCGAGGTCATGCGGTATTAGCTACCGTTTCCAGTAGTTATCCCCCTCCATCAGGCAGTTTCCCAGACATTACTCACCCGTCCGCCGCTCGTCACCCAGGGAGCAAGCTCCCTCGTGCTACCGCCCGACTTGCATGTGTTAGGCCTGCCGCCAGCGTTCAATCTGAGCCATGATCAAACTCTTCAATTAAAAGTTCGATTTGCTTCAACCAGTGAAGCGATGCTCAAAGATTACTTTCTGCAAATTCATTGCCCCTTGCGGGTCAATGGATACTGCTTTGGTCACTCTTCAAGACTTGTTATCTTTTGTCCGTCTTTCGACGGTGGATATTGTCTTGTGAGTGCCCACACAGATTGTCTGATAAATTGTTAAAGAGCAGTGCGTTAGCCGCCGTGGCGCTATCGCGAGGTGGCGTATATTACGCTTTCCTCATTCAGAGTCAATCACTAATTTCGTGAATCCACCCTGCTTTAAATCTTTTTCGTCCCGGTCGCTTTGTGAAGTGAATCACTTGCGCCGTGTCGATGGAGGCGCATTATAGGGATCCCGCGTTTTTGCACAACCCCTTTTTTGATCTTTTCTTATCGTTTGCACACTTTTCCATCCCTTCGCCGAGATCTTGCACGATCACATGGTTTTTTAACCGGATCCCGCCATGGGGTTGGTTGTAATTCCACCAGCAACAGCTAGTATTGCGGATAAACATAATCTCTCTAAGGCAATAAACTATGGTGGAATCATTACGTCCCTATAAAGATAAGTGGCCCACACTCGGTAAAAAAGTGATGGTTGATAGATCGAGTGTGATCGTCGGAGATGTCAGTCTGGCAGACGACGTCAGTATCTGGCCTTTGGTTGCGATTCGTGGCGACGTAAATAAAGTCGTGATTGGTGCTCGTACCAACATTCAAGATGGGAGCGTATTGCATGTCACGCACAGCTCAGATTTCAATAAAGAAGGATTCCCTTTATTGATAGGGGAAGACGTTACCATTGGGCACAAAGCGATGTTGCACGGATGCCAGATCGGCAATCGGGTACTGGTGGGTATGGGATCCATTTTGCTTGATGGTGCAATAGTAGAAGACGATGTAATGATTGGCGCCGGTAGTTTAGTCTCGCCAGGCAAGAAGCTCGAAAGTGGCCACCTCTACTTAGGCAGCCCAGCCAAGAAAATCAGACCCCTTACTTCTGAAGAAATAGCGGGGCTGAAATACTCATCGAATAACTATGTACGCTGGAAGGATGAATATCTGGCTCAGGATAAATAGATCCAACCCTGCGGATCTACATCGTCCTGAAGGATCCTTTGTTCTAACTCATCTTCAATATCCCAACGTTTCTGTCTGAATCGAGCCAGAAACTCTTCTGGGGATGCCGAATCTGAAATGTCAGGTGCGATCATGGCAACACCGATCGCACACTGTATTTGAAAACCATTGGCTATCGCAGATATCACCACACAACGTCTCTCTGTATCCCAACGCTCATTGTCCGAAAATTGGATCGCCTGATTCATGCTTTCATTTCACGTTGCAACTGCTCAAGCACGGGCGCAATGTTCGGTAAGACACCGTGCCATAGCATAAACGCATGCGCAGCCTGACCCACCAGCATTCCCAGTCCATCGGCAATTTCAGTAGATCTATGCTGCTTTGCCCATGAAAGGAATGCTGTCAGTCCGCTCTGATAAAACATGTCATAACAACGCGTACCAGAGAGATCCATTGCATCAGGTAATGCGGGCACATCGCCCTGGATTCCGGAAGCGGTAGCATTAATGATCAGATCGAAAGGTTCATCCGCAAGAGAAGACATCTCTTCACTGGTAATGTCTCCGATATGCGAAAATAGCGCCACCAATTGCTCGGCACGATCGTTGGTTCGGTTGGTAATGACCAACTTACAACCGTAAGAGAGTAACGGCAGGATGACACCTCGTGCCGCACCGCCAGCCCCCACCAACAGAACTCTGTCGCCAGGTTTGATCATCCCCAATCGTTCAAGATCGCTGAGCAAACCAATACCGTCGGTGTTATCACCTAACAATTGCCCGTCATCCAGCTTTTTTAACGTGTTGACCGCACCACTCAACGCAGCTCTTTCAGTCAGGACATCCGCTTCTGCGCAGGCTCTTTCTTTGAAGGGAGTGGTGATATTCGCTCCTCTGCCACCCGTCGAAAAAAAGGTTCTCAGAATCTCTTCAAAGCTTTCATGGGGCGCTAACACTCTGCCATACGAATGTTCAATACCTGTCTGCTCGGCAAATAGGGCGTGAATGCGTGGCGACTTACTGTGACTAATTGGATTACCAAAAACGACAAATGAATCCATCTCTTTTCCTTTAACCCTGACGATATAACTCACCGGTCAATGCATCCCTGATTTCAGAAGGATTCTCACGGCCACCGACAGAACCACGCAATACCGGGAATGAATCGCCGAATTGCAGCCTGACTTCATGCTCGCTTCTACAAGGGGGATAACCCGTTAAATTCGCGCTGGTTGATACCAGCGGCTTGCCATACTGGCGACATAATTGTTGTACTAAAGGATGGTCGGTGACCCGCACAGCCAGTGAATCAAAACGCCCCGTCAACCAACCCGGTGTCTCTGTCTTGGCAGGAATAACCCAGGTAATGGGCCCTGGCCAACTGGCGAATATCCGCTCACGCTGCTGACTCGTTAAAACCGCATCTTCAATATAAGGAAGAAGTTGCGCATAATCCGCAGCAATAAGAATCAGCCCTTTTTCTTTTGGTCGCTGTTTAAGCAGCAGTAACTCATTCACGGCATGTTCACTATCGGGATCACATCCCAACCCAAACACCGCTTCAGTCGGATAAGCGATAACTTCCTGACGCTTCAATACTTCTACTATCGCCAAAATGGCTACTTCATCACTCATCATCTTCTTTATCGTTCAGCGCCGGTTTAGCACATATTTTGCTGGCACAGAAAAGCTTTACGCCATTAGCAGTACGCTTTTCCATCAGCAGCGGATAGCGGCAATATTCACACTGTCCAGCGACCGGTTTGTTATTAATAGTAAATTGGCATTCTGGATAGCGATCGCAGGAATAGAATGCTTTGCCAAATCTTGATTTACGTTGCAACAATTTGCCATGTCCGCATTGAGGACAGCTTAATGTTGTTTCGTCGGGTTTATCGATAACTTCTGTATGGTCGCATTCAGGATAATTTATGCAACCGACAAACATACCATAGCGCCCTTGTCTCAGAACCAACGTAGATTGGCATTTGGGGCAGGTCTGTCCCTCCAGAACTTTCACAACATGGCCATCTGCCAAGGTTTTGAGCGGTCTGATAAATTGGCAATCAGGATAGTTTGAGCAACCAAGAAAGGGGCCGTGGCGTCCACTTCGGATCACCAACTCGGCCCCACATTCAGGACATGGTTCGTTTTGCTTCGCAGCAAAAAGCGCGGTTTTTGCCATACTCTCTTCTTTAATGTTATCGCTTAGTGCAGATAACCCTCATTTACTTCAAATAGCAGCTCTTCCATTTGCTGATAAGCGCTTTCATATCCAGGAATATTAAATAACACCATCAGCACCACCCACTTGAGATCTTCAAGATCAAACTCATCGGCGTCGAGAGCCATGACACGGTCTATAACCATTTCCCTGGTTTCAAGGTTGAGCACTTGTATTTGTTCAAGAAACAGGAGAAAGCCTCTGCAACTGACATCCAGCCTGAGATTTTCTTCCTCGGTATAGATCCTCAAGGCAAAAGGATCCGCATCCCTCATATAGGTGGCAGCTTCACCCTCTTGTAAATCAGCCAGTTTCTCCAGCCAATTTAAAGCATTGTAGATATCTTCCCGATGAAAACCTGCTCTCGATAAATCATCTGTCAGCTTATCCTGGTCGACGTTCATCTCCGCTTCGTTGTGAATGTAAGTTTCAAACAAGTACATTAGTACGTCGAACATGGCATGCCCTCCTAATCCGGACATAGCCGCCGGGTACAGCTGCGATCCACCCTGCTAACTCCAGATCAAGTAACTTGATTACCACTTCTGGCACAGGTTGGCCGGCACGTTCGGCGACGACGTCAACAGGTGTCACCTCATATCCTACGTTAGCCAACACATCAGCAAATGGCAATTCAACTTCACAATCTTCTGCAGAAATATTCAATTCTTGCTGAATTGAGGGAGAATTCGGCCTGCTCACAACAGAATCCTCCCCTTTCGTTAAAGATAGCCACTCCAGGCCACCAGCGAGTTGCTCGATGACATCTTCAGGTCGGGTGACCAAATACGCCCCTTGCTGGATTAACCAGTGCGTCCCTTCACTCGTGGGACAACCCAAAGGCCCGGGCAGAGCAAAAACATCCCTGCCTTGTTCCAGGGCACAGCGAGCAGTAATGAGTGAGCCGCTGCGTAATCCAGCCTCAACAATGACTACCCCTTGGCTTAAGCCGCTGATAATGCGATTACGCCGCGGAAAATGGGCAGGTAAAGGGGGTTCTGTTGGGAGAAACTCCGAGACCAGCGCGCCATGTTGTTCAAGAATACGGGCAGCTAATCCTCGATGTGAAGACGGATGAATTTTCATCAGACCGCTACCCAATACTGCGATGGTTTTACCTTGCGCTGCCAACGCCGCACGATGGCATATGGCATCAATACCCAAGGCCAGTCCACTGGTGAGGGTATAACCCGCAGACACGATACCTGTTGAAAAATACTGCCCCCAATGTTGCCCGTAGTCACTGTACTGGCGACTACCAACCATCGCTATTTGTTGCGAATTCAGCAGACGGGTATTTCCTGAGACAAATAGCATGAGAGGTGGTGAAGGAATATGTTTCAGAAGAGCCGGATAGTCAGGATCAAGAAAGGTGATCAGATGGTTTTGCGGAGTTTGGAGCCAAGTAAGGGCGGTATCAAGTTGAGATTGATTGGGGTGCAAAAAAGCGTGAATTTCTGCATTATTCATACCTTGACTGAATAATTCTTTCGCGTCACCTGACGAAGAAAGTAATAGCTTTGTTGCTATTTTGACACTGCGTTTAACACCTAACCCCTTGACCATTCTCAGCCTTAACCACACTTCGACTGCTTCCATCGCGGCTTCCCTACCAAATACCATGTTTTGGCTATCAGTTGTATTGGCAGGGGATGCTGTCAATCAGGGCAGGAAATGTCTAGAATACAGTCTGAATATCATCTATTACCCGGACGCAGATCTAGATATATATGTCAGTATTACAGATATTACATTTCCCAGACGAGAGGCTTCGCACCGTTGCCAAGCCGGTAAAAGAAGTCACTCCTGAAATCCAGCGCATCGTGGATGATATGTTTGAAACCATGTATGCGGAGGAAGGTATTGGCTTGGCTGCTACTCAGGTAGATATCCATCAGCAGATTATTGTTATTGATGTATCCGAAGAACGCGATCAGCGTTTGGTACTCATTAATCCTGAGTTATTGGAAAAAAGCGGTGAAACAGGGATCGAGGAAGGATGTCTTTCAATTCCTGATCAGCGGGCGTTGATTCCACGTGCAGAAAAAGTGAAAGTTCGTGCTATAGATCGTGAAGGCAAAAGCTTCGAGCTGGAAGCTGATGACCTGCTGGCGATTTGCATTCAGCACGAAATGGATCATTTGGTCGGCAAATTATTCGTGGATTACCTGTCACCACTTAAACGTCAGCGTATCCGTCAGAAGCTTGAGAAAATGGCGAAGCTCAACACACGTATCGATTAATCTTTCGATAGCAGGAAAGCAAAGTGTCTGATTCATTGCGTATTATTTTTGCCGGAACACCTGACTTTGCAGCGCGTCATTTAGACGCGCTTTTGTCTTCTGAGCACCAAGTTATTGGTGTTTTCACCCAACCAGATCGTCCCGCGGGTCGTGGCAACAAACTCACTCCTAGTCCCGTTAAAATGTTGGCAGAACAACATGGGATTCCAGTATTCCAACCGAAATCCCTTCGCCCAGAAGAGAGTCAGCGTTTAGTTGCCGATCTCAATGCCGATATCATGGTCGTTGTCGCTTATGGTTTGATACTCCCTAAAGCCGTTCTCGATATGCCAAAACTTGGCTGTATTAACGTCCATGGTTCTTTACTTCCACGCTGGCGTGGCGCTGCTCCGATTCAACGCGCTTTATGGGCGGGGGATACTGAGACGGGTGTAACCATTATGCAGATGGATGTAGGACTTGATACGGGTGATATGTTGCATAAAGTATCCTGCGAAATCAGCCCTGAAGACACCAGCGCCAGTCTGTACGACGCACTTGCCCAACTCGGTCCGCAAGGATTGCTCGAAACCCTGACACAGTTAGCGGAAGGTATAGCGATACCGGAAGTTCAGGACGAGTCATTGGTGACTTATGCTGAAAAGCTCTCCAAGGAGGAAGCTCGTCTGGATTGGCGTCTGTCTGCCGGGCAACTTGAAAGATGCATTCGCGCTTTCAATCCGTGGCCAGTAAGCTATTTTATGGTTGAAGATCAGCCAGTTAAAGTGTGGAAATCTGAAGTTGCTCAGAACGTTTCTTCCGTCCCTCCCGGAACTATCGTCAGTGCAGATAAGCAGGGAATCAAAGTGGCAACTGCTGATGGCGTATTAAATATTACACAGTTGCAGCCAGCAGGGAAAAAAATGATGTCTTCCCAGGATTTGCTTAACTCCCGTAAAGAATGGTTTGTTGTAGGCAAGCTGTTAGACTAAAACCAATAACGTACATCGTCTGGCGTATCTGTCGGGCAATCCTTTCCTAATGATGCTGACGTTTGTCAGCTTTTTGGCTATGAAAAACACATATAATCTACGCAGCATTGCTGCTAAAGCCATCGGCCAGGTGCTCGATCAAGGGCAATCACTTTCAACCGTTCTTCCCGGTTTGCAAAAATCCATTTCCGATAAAGACCGCGCACTGTTGCAAGAATTGTGCTTTGGTACGCTGCGTGTTCTGCCTCAGCTTGAATGGTGCATCAAACAGTTGATGGCTCGTCCAATGACGGGGAAACAACGCCCACTTCATTATTTACTGATGATTGGTCTTTATCAGCTGATACACACACGCATCCCTGCCCATGCCGTGCTGGCAGAAACCGTTGAAGGTGCTGTCGCACTCAAACGCCCACAGTTGAAAGGCCTGATAAATGGCGTACTCCGCCAGTTTCAACGCCAACAAGAAGAACTCTTGCAACGCGCAGTCAATACTGAAAGCCGCTATTTACATCCAGGTTGGTTAGTCACCCGCCTGAAGAAAGCCTATCCACAGCAATGGGAAGAAATTCTTCTGGCGAATAACCAAAGACCACCCATGTGGTTGCGTGTAAATCGTATGCACCATACGCGGGATGAATATTTGGCTCTGCTTGAACAGGCGGGAATAGAAGCCGCACCTCACGCGTATTATCCTGATGCGGTTCGGTTAGTTGTACCTTGTCCTGTGACTGCTTTACCAGGCTTTGAAGAGGGTTGGGCTACTGTTCAGGATGCCTCTGCCCAAGGTTGTGTTGAATTTCTTGATCCGCAAAATGGCCAGCAGATCCTCGATCTGTGTGCTGCACCCGGAGGAAAAACAACGCATATTCTTGAGGCTGCACCAAAAGCACATGTCTTGGCCATAGATAGTGATGAACAGCGTTTGACGCGTGTTAATGAAAATCTGCAACGACTAAAACTTCATGCGGAAGTGAGGGTCGGAGATGGCAGGGAACCCGCCACTTGGGCTGGCGATCGTATGTTTGATCGGATTCTGCTTGATGCGCCTTGTTCTGCAACTGGCGTGATCCGCCGTCATCCTGATATCAAATGGCTGCGCCGTGATAGTGATATCGCGGAACTCGCCGCTTTGCAGTTAGAGATTCTCGATGCCATTTGGCCACGTCTAAAGAATGGTGGTGTAATGGTGTATGCAACCTGTTCCATATTGCCTGAAGAAAACAGCGAACAGATCTCCGCGTTTCTTGCGCGTCATAAGGATGCTCAATTAGTCGAAACAGGAGACAAAAACCAGCCGGGGAAACAGAATCTGCCACATGCTGATGACGGTGATGGCTTCTTCTACGCTAAGCTAATTAAATGCTGATCGGCAGGTCACTGAAGAGTTTCATTCTTTATAGAGGCACTCAGAGCTAACTATGAAAATTATTATTCTCGGCGCGGGTCAGGTTGGTGGGACGTTGGCGGAAAATTTGGTGGGTGAAAATAACGATATTACCGTTGTTGATACCAACGCGATGCGCTTACGGCAATTACAAGACAAGTTCGATCTGCGCGTCGTACAAGGCCACGCCTCACATCCTCGCGTATTGCGAGAAGCTGGGGCGGATGATGCTGATATGCTTGTTGCTGTGACCAACTCCGATGAGACCAACATGGTCGCCTGCCAGGTCGCTTACACGCTATTTAATACACCAAACCGTATTGCCCGTATTCGCTCTGCAGAATATATCCGCGATGCTGATAAATTATTCGTTCCTGAAGCCGTGCCCGTTGATCATCTTATTTCCCCTGAACAACTGGTCATCGATTATATTTATAAGCTGATTGAATACCCAGGTGCTCTGCAAGTGGTCAACTTTGCCGGAGGCAAAGTAAGTATTGCAGCAGTAAAAGCCTATTATGGCGGCCCGCTGGTTGGAAATGCCCTTTCTGCCATGCGTGAACATATGCCTCATATCGAAACGCGTGTTGCTGCAATTTTTCGTCAGGATCGTCCAATTCGACCACAGGGTTCGACGATTATTGAAGCTGGGGATGAAGTCTTTTTCGTAGCGGCCTCCCAACATATTCGCGCAGTAATGAGCGAATTGCAGCGGCTTGAGAAACCGTACAAACGCATCATGATCGTGGGTGGAGGCAACGTTGGTGCAGGACTTGCCCGCCGATTGGAAAAAAACTACAGCGTTAAACTTATCGAAAAAGACCAACTGCGAGCGGCAGAACTTGCTGAACTTTTGCAAGATACCATCGTGTTTTATGGGGATGCTTCTGATCAAGAGTTATTGGCTGAAGAACACATTGAGCAAGTCGATGTTTTTATTGCCATCACCAATGATGACGAAGCCAATATTATGTCCGCGATGCTGGCGAAACGGATGGGTGCCAAGAAAGCCATGGTATTGATTCAGCGCCGCGCTTATGTCGATCTGGTTCAAGGCAGCGTTATTGATATTGCTATTTCTCCTCAACAGGCCACCATTTCAGCACTTTTGGGACATGTTCGAAAAGCCGACATCGTCAGCGTTTCCTCTTTACGCCGAGGTGTAGCAGAAGCGATAGAAGCCATCGCTCATGGTGATGAAAGCACATCCAAAGTTGTCGGGCGCACAGTCGATCAAATAAAATTGCCGCCAGGAACGACTATTGGAGCCATCGTGCGCGGTGACGAAGTTATCATTGCTAATGGGGCATCCAGAATTGAGCAAGGCGATCACGTCGTTATGTTCATCACAGATAAAAAGTTTGTACCTGATGTAGAGCGTTTATTCCAACCGAGCCCATTCTTTTTATAGAAATAATGCGCTTAGGGTATAAGTTGCCTTAAATAACAATAACCTGACGTAAGCTATGGTTATATACCATGCGAATTTTATTCGCTTATTTGTGTTAAATAGTCTTTACTTTGTAATACTTGAGTTCTTAATTTGGCAAGGAGTTATATATGAGTTTGATGAAGGAATTTCGCGAATTTGCGATGCGCGGTAATGTTGTCGACCTCGCAGTCGGTGTGATTATCGGTGCTGCTTTCGGGAAAATTGTTTCCTCATTAGTCGCGGATATCATCATGCCGCCTTTGGGTCTTCTGCTAGGCGGTATAGATTTCAAACAATTCCACTGGGTATTGCGCGAAGCTGAAGGTGCAGTCCCAGCCGTTGTTATGAATTATGGTTCATTCATCCAGTCTGTCTTTGACTTTGTCATCGTTGCCTTTGCTATCTTTGCTGCAATTAAGCTGATGAATCGCCTACGCCGCAAAGAAGAAGAAAAGTCAGCAGCACCACCGAAGCCAACTGCTGAAGAAACATTATTGGCAGAAATTCGTGATTTGCTTAAAGAGCAACAATCGCCAAGACTCTAATTAACCTTGCCTATGAAAAAGCCATCAATTCGATGGCTTTTTCAATACAATATTCAGAAGGCCAGTGGTAAACATTCAGTTAAAACGTTTGCCACTGGCCTCCCAGTTACTTCCTTTACCGTGTTTTTCTTTACGCCGATAACTCCCTTTTCCTTTTACATTCTGTTCCTGACGTTGACGGAATAGTGGATCATGTAAAAGAGCCTGCAATGCATTATCTTTGATCACACCTTTGGTGTGTTGGTACTTACTCATCTTTCACCTCTGAAAAGTTATTGGTAATAAAGCGTATTGATCATACTGCTGAGCAAGGGTTTTATGGAAGCATTTTCATTTGAAAGGAGCACTCTTCGTGCTTAAAGGCTGCCGAGCACTTCCAGCACCGGCTTCCAATGCTTCAAGTATTGAACACGAAGCGCTTGAATGACTACTGCCACAACACGCATTACTCAATCTTTGCAATGAATCTCGCATCCGTTCGAGTTCGAGGAGTTTTTGCTCAACCTCGGCCAAACGACTATCAACGATCGACTTTGACTCATGACAAGTATGATGAGCAGGATCTATTCGGATCGATAGCAATTCGGAGATCGCATCTAGCGTAAATCCCATTTTCTTGGCATAACGTATAAAGCACAAACGCTGAAGATCGTTCTCGCTGTACAACCGATATCCAGAGTCACTTCGAATCTCATGATCCATCATCCCCTGCTTTTCATAGTAGCGGATGGTATCTGGAGTAACTTCTGCCAACTGAGCTAACTGACCAATTTTATACATCACCATCACCTCGAAACCTGGCATTGAGTAAATCAACATACGTGCCGTTGAAAATCGGTACTGATAGCCGCTTGATATAAACGTGATATCGCCAAAGTCAGTAATATCATAACGAGAAACTTAGGGAAATACTTCAAAAATGGAGGGAGCAAACAGAATCGTAAATAACACACATAAAAAAAACCGGGCAAGCCCGGTTTCTTCACGCTTTTACAGATTACTCTGCAGTAGCTACTTCTGCTTTTGACTCTGCACGATCAACGAGCTCGATGTATGCCATCGGCGCATTGTCGCCTGCACGAAAGCCACACTTCAGAATACGAGTGTAACCACCGGCACGGCTCGCGAAACGCGGGCCCAGTTCATTAAACAGTTTTGCCACGATCTCGTTATCACGAGTACGGGCGAATGCCAGACGACGATTAGCTACGCTGTCGGTCTTGGCAAGAGTAATCAGCGGCTCAACAACGCGACGCAGCTCTTTCGCTTTCGGCAGGGTCGTCTTGATTATTTCATGACGAACCAAAGAGCCGGCCATGTTACGAAACATAGCCTGGCGATGGCTGCTGTTACGGTTCAGTTGACGACCACTCTTACGATGGCGCATGACCTTATCCTTCTCAGTAAAACCTTAACCTGTGATCCGGTTACTCGTCAGCAATGCTTGCCGGTGGCCAGTTTTCCAGGCGCATGCCCAGAGACAGTCCACGGGAGGCCAGCACGTCTTTAATCTCAGTAAGAGATTTTTTACCCAGGTTCGGCGTTTTCAGCAACTCAACCTCGGTACGCTGTACCAGATCACCGATGTAGTGGATAGCTTCTGCCTTAAGGCAGTTAGCAGAGCGGACAGTCAATTCCAGATCGTCAACAGGGCGCAGCAAGATTGGATCGAATTCCGGCTTCTCTTCTTTAACTTCCGGCTGACGTACATCACGTAAGTCAACGAAAGCTTCCAGTTGTTCAGCAAGAATGGTTGCCGCACGGCGAATCGCCTCTTCAGGATCGATCGTGCCATTGGTTTCCATTTCGATAACCAGCTTGTCCAGGTCAGTACGCTGTTCAACACGCGCTGCTTCAACATTGTAGGCAATACGCTCTACAGGGCTATAGCATGCGTCAACCAACAGGCGACCAATCGGGCGCTCATCTTCTTCCGAATGAATTCGGGCAGAAGCCGGCACATAGCCACGACCGCGCTGAACTTTGATACGCATGCTAATAGCAGCGTTTTCATCGGTCAGGTGGCAGATGACGTGTTGCGGCTTGACGATTTCGACATCACCATCATGGGTAATGTCGGCTGCAGTCACAGGGCCAATGCCAGATTTATTCAGGGTAAGAATAACTTCATCTTTTCCTTGAACTCTCACCGCCAGCCCTTTCAGGTTGAGCAGGATCTCCAGGATATCTTCCTGTACGCCTTCTTTGGTGCTGTACTCATGCAGTACACCATCAATCTCAACCTCGGTCACCGCGCAACCCGGCATGGATGAAAGCAGAATACGGCGCAGTGCGTTGCCAAGAGTATGGCCAAAGCCACGCTCTAAAGGCTCAAGGGTCACCTTAGCGTGCGTCGAACTGACTTGCTCGATATCTACCAGGCGCGGTTTTAGAAACTCTGTCACAGAACCCTGCATTGTGTCCTCTCTTTGGTACTAAGCTTTACTTAGAGTAAAGCTCGACGATCAGGTGTTCGTTAATGTCCGCAGACAGGTCAGTACGTTCAGGAATACGTTTGAACACACCTTCCATCTTAGCAGCATCAACTTCCAGCCAAGTCGGCTTTTCACGCTGCTCAGCCAGCTCCAAAGCGGCCTTAACGCGAGATTGCTTCTTCGCCTTCTCACGAATGCTAACTACATCATTCGGAGATACCTGATAAGAAGCGATGTTGACAACGCGGCCATTAACCATAATAGCTTTGTGGCTAACCAACTGACGTGATTCTGCACGAGTGGCGCCAAAGCCCATACGGTAAACAACGTTATCCAGACGACCTTCCAGCAGTTGCAACAGGTTTGCACCAGTGTTGCCTTTCAGACGTGCTGCTTCTTTATAATAGTTACGGAATTGACGCTCAAGAACACCATAAGTACGGCGAACTTTTTGCTTTTCACGCAACTGCACACCATAGTCAGACAGACGCGGTTTACGCGCACCATGCTGGCCAGGAGCTTGTTCAATTTTACACTTGGTATCGATCGCGCGAACACCAGATTTAAGGAATAAATCAGTGCCCTCACGACGGCTAAGCTTGAGCTTAGGACCCAAATATCTTGCCATTTTCTCTCTCCAACAAACCTAAAAGCAGCGTTATACGCGACGCTTTTTCGGCGGACGACAACCGTTATGAGGGATAGGAGTCACATCAGTAATATTAGTGATGCGGAAACCAGCCGCGTTTAATGCGCGGATAGTAGACTCACGACCAGGACCAGGTCCTTTAACCATAACTTCCAGGTTCTTGATACCGTATTCTTTCACTGCGTCAGCGCAGCGCTCTGCTGCAACCTGAGCTGCGAACGGAGTCGACTTACGAGAACCACGGAAACCGGAACCACCAGCTGTTGCCCAACCCAAAGCATTACCCTGACGATCGGTAATGGTAACAATGGTGTTGTTGAAAGAAGCATGGATATGAGCCACGCCGTCAGAGACTTGTTTTCTTACACGCTTACGTGTACGAACAGGTGCCTTTGCCATTATTCAATCACCCCGATTATTTCTTGATCGGTTTACGCGGACCCTTACGGGTACGTGCGTTAGTCTTAGTACGCTGACCGCGCACTGGGAGACCACGACGATGACGCAAACCACGATAAGTTCCAAGGTCCATAAGACGCTTGATGCTCAGGGTCACTTCACGACGCAGATCACCTTCAACAATGAACTTGGCAACTTCGTCACGCAGCTTTTCGATTTGCTCTTCAGACAGCTCACTGATCTTAACATTTTCAGCAATACCGGATGCTGCACAGATAGCCTGTGAGCGGGTTTTACCGATGCCGTAGATCGAAGTTAATGCGATCACGGTATGTTTCTGATCAGGAATGTTAATGCCTGCTATACGGGCCACTATGCACTCCTACTATTTTATACGGCAACACCATTCTGAAAAGCCCGTTTTCAGGATACTCAAATAGTGTTGCAGCTTACATACAAAAGATTGGCTGGCTAATCTAGCCAGCTCAACCCAACTTTGCAAGAAAAATATGCGAGATAATCAGCCTTGACGCTGTTTATGTTTCGGCTCGGCGCTGCAAATTACGCGAACGACACCGTTACGCTTAACAATTTTGCAGTTACGACATAATTTCTTGACGGAAGCACGAACTTTCATTTTTACTCTCCGTAACTTCTCAAACGCACCAGATTAGCGATTGTAGCCTTTCAGGTTTGCTTTCTTCAATGCAGACTCGTACTGACTTGACATCATCAGAGTTTGCACTTGAGCCATAAAGTCCATGATGACCACAACTACGATAAGTAGTGAGGTACCACCAAAATAAAATGGTACTTTCATTGCGTCACGCATAAACTCCGGGATCAGGCAGATGAAAGTAATATACATCGCACCAATTAAGGTAAGGCGAGTCATTACTTTATCGATGTACTTCGCCGTTTGCTCTCCCGGACGAATTCCTGGCACGAATGCACCGGACTTCTTCAGGTTATCTGCTGTTTCACGCGGGTTAAACACCAACGCAGTGTAGAAGAAACAGAAGAAGATGATTGCAGACGCATAGAGTAACACATAAAGCGGTTGTCCAGGCTGCAAATACATCGAAATTGTAGTCAGCCAGTTCCAACCGGTACCGCCCCCGAACCATGATGCAATCGTGGCTGGGAACAGAATAATGCTGGAAGCGAAAATTGCCGGGATAACCCCTGCCATGTTCACTTTCAACGGTAAGTGTGTGCTCTGTGCTGCATAAACGCGGCGCCCTTGCTGGCGTTTTGCATAGTTAACGACGATACGACGCTGACCACGCTCAACAAACACTACAAAGAACGTCACTGCAAACACTAATACTGCAACCAACAGCAACAGAAGGAAGTGCAGGTCGCCTTGCCGAGCTTGCTCGATGGTATGGCCAATGGCCGGCGGGAGACCCGCAACAATACCAGCGAAGATTATGATTGAAATACCGTTACCGATACCTCTTTCAGTAATCTGTTCGCCAAGCCACATCAGGAACATTGTCCCGGTAACCAGACTCACTACAGCGGTAAAATAGAATGCAAAGCCTGGATTGATTACCAGACCTTGCATACCAGGCATATTCGGTAAACCGGTAGCAATACCGATCGACTGAAAAATTGCCAATACCAGCGTACCATAACGGGTGTACTGGCTTATCTTACGACGGCCAGCCTCCCCTTCTTTCTTTATTTCTGCCAATGTGGGGTGAACCACAGTCAACAGCTGGATAATGATCGACGCCGAAATATACGGCATGATTCCCAGGGCAAAGATAGAGGCACGACTGAGGGCACCACCAGAGAACATGTTAAACATTTCAATGATGGTACCTCTCTGCTGCTCAAGCAATTTAGCAAGCACAGTGGCATCGATACCAGGAATCGGAATAAAAGAGCCGATACGGAAAACAATCAGCGCACCGATAACAAACAACAGTCTGCGCTTCAGTTCGCCTAG
Organism: Edaphovirga cremea; assembly: GCF_003332275.1. Classification (GTDB taxonomy): domain Bacteria; phylum Pseudomonadota; class Gammaproteobacteria; order Enterobacterales; family Enterobacteriaceae; genus Edaphovirga; species Edaphovirga cremea. The sequence continues at coordinate 15,523 of NZ_QOVA01000034.1, forward strand.
TCCACCTTTAGCACTTTGAAAATCTAATCCTGGTTGCTTGGCCATCTGCTACTTATTCCTCAATTTTACCGCCAGCAGCTTCGATAGCAGCACGAGCGCCTTTGGTGACACGCAGACCACGCAGAGTTACCGCACGATTAACTTCGCCTGAAAGTATAACTTTCGCGAATTCAATCTGGATACCAACAACGTTAGCGGCTTTCAGCGTGTTCAGGTCGATTACGTCGCCTTCCACCAGAGCCAGTTCAGACAGACGAACTTCTGCCGTAACCATAGCTTTGCGGGAGGTGAAGCCGAATTTCGGCAAACGACGATATAAAGGCATCTGACCACCTTCAAACCCACGGCGTACGCCACCGCCAGAACGAGAGTTCTGACCTTTGTGACCACGACCAGCGGTTTTACCCAGGCCAGAACCGATACCACGACCTACACGCTTCGGCGCATGCTTGGCACCTTCAGCCGGAGACAGAGTATTTAAACGCATCTGTTACTCCTCAACTTTAACCATGTAGGAAACTGAGTTGATCATACCGCGTACAGCAGGAGTATCCTCGCGCTCTACAGTGTGACCAATACGACGCAGACCCAAACCAACCAGAGTTGCCTTGTGTTTCGGCAAACGGCCAATAGAGCTGCGAGTTTGTGTTACTTTAATAGTCTTTGCCATGGTCATTACCCCAGAATTTCTTCAACGGATTTACCACGCTTGGCAGCGACCATTTGTGGGGATTTCATATTCGCAAGAGCATCGATAGTTGCACGAACCACGTTAATCGGGTTAGTAGAACCGTATGCTTTCGCCAATACGTTATGCACCCCAGCGACTTCCAGGACGGCGCGCATTGCACCACCGGCGATAATACCGGTACCTTCGGAAGCCGGCTGCATGAACACACGGGAACCCGTATGAGCACCTTTAACAGGATGCTGCAGGGTGCCGCTGTTCAGCGCGACATTCAACATGTTGCGACGGGCTTTTTCCATCGCTTTCTGGATCGCTGCCGGAACTTCGCGTGCTTTGCCGTAGCCAAAACCCACGCGACCGTTACCATCACCAACTACTGTCAGTGCGGTAAAGCTGAAAATACGGCCACCTTTTACGGTTTTAGATACGCGGTTTACCGCGATCAGCTTTTCCTGCAGTTCGCCAGCTTGTTTTTCGATGTGAGCCATCTTACACCTCTACCTTAGAACTGAAGGCCAGCTTCACGGGCAGCATCTGCCAGTGCCTGGACTCGACCATGATATTGGAAACCGGAACGGTCAAAGGATACTTTCGTGATCCCTTTTTCCAATGCGCGTTCAGCAATAGCTTTACCTACAGCTGTGGCAGCATCTTTGTTGCCGGTATACTTCAGTTGCTCAGTGATAGCTTTTTCTACAGTAGATGCAGCTACCAATACTTCAGAACCGTTCGGTGCGATTACCTGTGCGTAAATATGACGCGGGGTACGATGTACCACGAGACGAGTCGCGCCCAGTTCTTTGAGCTTGCGGCGTGCGCGGGTCGCACGACGGATACGAGCAGATTTCTTATCCATAGTGTTACCTTACTTCTTCTTAGCCTCTTTGGTACGCACGACTTCGTCGGCGTAACGGACACCCTTACCTTTATAAGGCTCAGGACGACGGTAGGCACGGAGATCTGCTGCAACTTGACCGATCACCTGCTTATCAGCGCCTTTCAGCACGATTTCAGTTTGGCTCGGACATTCAGCAGTGATACCAGCCGGCAGTTCATGTTCAATTGGATGAGAAAAGCCCAAGGCTAAATTCACCACATTGCCTTTAACCGCTGCACGGTAACCAACACCTACCAATTGAAGCTTTTTAGTGAAGCCGTCGGTAACACCTACGACCATTGCGTTAAGCAGTGCGCGTGTGGTACCCGCTTGGGCCCAACCGCCTACAGAGCCTTCACGTGGAGCGAAAGTCAGTGTATTTTCTTCTTGCTTAACTTCAACGGCGTCATGGACAGTACGAGACAGCTCGCCGTTTTTACCCTTTATCGAAATAACCTGACCGTTGAGTTTTACCTCTACGCCGGCAGGAATGACGACGGGTGCTTTTGCAACACGAGACATTCTTTCCTCCCGAATTAAGCTACGTAGCAGATAATCTCGCCACCAAGACCAGCCTGGCGAGCTGCACGATCGGTCATAACACCTTTAGAGGTAGAAATAACAGCGATACCCATACCGGCCATAACTTTTGGCAGCTCATCTTTTTTCTTATAGATGCGCAGGCCTGGACGGCTGACTCGCTGAATGCTTTCTACGACTGGCTTGTCCTGGAAGTACTTAAGTACGAGTTCCAGTACAGGCTTGGTGTCGCCTTCGATTTTAAATTCTTCAATATAACCTTCTTCCTTCAGCACGTTGGCGATTGCCACTTTCAGCTTGGAGGAAGGCATGGTGACCGCAACTTTGTTCGCGGATTGACCGTTACGGATACGGGTCAGCATATCCGCGATCGGATCTTGCATGCTCATCTGTCTTTACTCCCGTGATTCAATTGGTGACAATTACCAGCTAGCCTTTTTAAGGCCCGGGATTTCACCGCGCATTGCGGCTTCACGGACTTTAATACGGCTCAACCCGAACTTCCGCAGGAAAGCGTGCGGACGACCAGTTTGACGGCAGCGATTACGCTGACGAGACGGGCTGGAATCACGCGGCAGAGTCTGCAGCTTAAGAACCGCATCCCAACGTTCTTCGTCGGAAGAGTTCACACCAGAGATAATAGCTTTCAATTCCTCGCGTTTAGCGCGGTATTTATCAGCCAGTTTCACGCGAACGACTTCGCGTGCTTTCATGGATTGCTTAGCCATTAGTAACCCTACCTTACTTGCGGAACGGGAATTTAAAGGCGGCCAATAATGCGCGGCCTTCATCATCGGATTTCGCAGTGGTGGTAATGGTAATATCCAAACCACGAACGCGATCGACTTTGTCATAGTCGATTTCCGGGAAGATGATCTGCTCACGCACACCCATGCTGTAGTTACCACGGCCATCGAATGACTTGGCGGACAAGCCACGGAAGTCACGGATACGTGGTACAGCAATGGAAATCAGACGCTCAAAGAACTCCCACATGCGCTCGCCACGCAGAGTTACTTTACAGCCGATCGGATAGCCCTGGCGGATTTTGAAGCCTGCAACAGATTTGCGTGCTTTGGTGATAAACGGTTTTTGACCGGAGATTGCTGCCAAATCAGCTGCTGCGTTATCCAGCAGTTTTTTGTCAGCAATAGCTTCACCAACACCCATATTCAGGGTGATCTTCTCGACCCGTGGGACTTGCATGACAGAATTGTAGCCAAACTGAGACATCAGTTGTTTGACTACCTCGTCTTTGTAGTAATCATGCAGTTTCGCCATCGTACTACTCCAAATTACTTGATAGTTTCGCTATTAGACTTGAAGAAACGGACTTTTTTGCCGTCTTCGAATCTAAAGCCTACACGGTCAGCCTTGCCGGTTGCCGCATTGAAGAGTGCAATGTTGGAAACTTGAATAGCAGCTTCTTTTTCAACAATGCCACCTGGTTGATTCAGGGCCGGGACAGGCTTCTGATGTTTTTTAACCAGGTTGATACCTTCAACGATGACCTTACCAGAAGACAGGACACTTTTAACTTTTCCGCGCTTACCTTTATCTTTGCCGGTCAGCACGACAACTTCGTCATCACGACGGATTTTCGCTGCCATGGTTCGCTCCTTAGAGTACTTCTGGTGCCAGAGAGATAATTTTCATGAACTTTTCATTACGCAGTTCACGAGTTACCGGCCCAAAAATACGCGTACCGATAGGTTGCTCACTGTTATTGTTTAAAATAACACAAGCATTTCCATCGAAGCGAATGACAGAACCGTCCGGGCGACGTACACCCTTCTTGGTGCGCACCACTACCGCCTTCAGCACATCGCCTTTCTTCACCTTGCCACGAGGAATTGCTTCCTTGATGGTGATCTTGATGATGTCGCCGACGCCTGCGTAGCGACGGTGCGAGCCACCTAGAACCTTGATACACATTACGCGACGTGCACCGGAGTTGTCGGCCACGCTCAGCATAGTCTGTTCTTGGATCATGTTAGTGCTCCGCTAATGTCAACTACTACTTTAGGACCCAGAATAGGTCGTTCAAAAGCCCCATAAATGAGGGCGCGGCATTATAACACCGGTTCCAGATTATGGGTAGAAAAAATAAACGGCTCACTTTCTGAGCCGTTTATCGTGTTCGAGTCAGCTACTCTATTACAGAATCGCTTTCTCTACAACGCGAACCAGCGTCCAGGATTTAGTCTTGGACAGCGGACGGCATTCGCGGATTTCCACCACGTCACCAGTACCGCATTCGTTGTTCTCGTCATGTACGTGCAGCTTAGTCGTACGTTTGATGAATTTACCGTAGATCGGGTGCTTCACAAAACGTTCAATCGCAACAACGATGGATTTCTCCATTTTGTTGCTGATTACACGACCTTGCAGAGTACGGATATTGTCACTCATTACGCACCCGCCTTCTCAGTCAGTAAAGTCTTAACGCGAGCAACATTGCGACGCACTTGCTTTAATACGTGAGTCTGTTGCAGCTGGCCACTTGCTGTCTGCATGCGCAAATTAAATTGCTCGCGCAGCAGGTTCAGTAGCTCGGTGTTCAGCTCTTCAACACTTTTTTCACGCAGCTCTTTTGCTTTCATTACATCACCGTCTTAGTTACAAAGGTGGTTTTGATAGGCAGTTTCGCTGCTGCCAGCTTGAATGCTTCGCGGGCCAGCTCTTCGGGCACACCGTCCATTTCATACAGGACCTTTCCAGGCTGGATCAGGGCAACCCAATACTCTACGTTCCCCTTACCTTTACCCATACGAACTTCGAGCGGCTTCTCGGTGATCGGTTTGTCCGGGAATACACGGATCCAGATCTTACCTTGACGCTTAACTGCACGGGTCATCGCACGACGTGCTGCTTCAATTTGACGAGCAGTCAGGCGACCACGGCCAACAGCTTTCAGACCGAAAGTGCCGAAGCTCACATCCGTACCTGCAGCCAGACCACGGTTGCGGCCTTTATGCACCTTACGGAATTTTGTACGCTTTGGTTGTAACATCAGCGACGCTCCTTACTTGCGGCCTTTACGCTGCTGCTTTTTAGGTTGAACAGTCGGTTTTTCCGGTTGTTCAACTGCAGCCATACCACCCAGGATCTCACCTTTGAAGATCCACACTTTTACGCCGATAACACCATAAGTGGTGTGCGCTTCGGAAGTGTTGTAATCGATATCCGCACGCAGAGTATGCAACGGAACACGACCTTCACGGTACCATTCAGTACGCGCGATTTCAGCACCGCCAAGGCGGCCGCTTACTTCAACTTTGATACCCTTAGCGCCAAGACGCATTGCGTTCTGTACTGCACGCTTCATAGCACGACGGAACATAACACGACGTTCCAGCTGTGAAGTGATGCTGTCAGCAACCAATTTTGCGTCAAGTTCCGGTTTACGGACTTCGGCGATGTTAATTTGCGCAGGAACGCCAGCGATATCCGCTACGACCTTACGCAGTTTTTCGACATCTTCACCTTTCTTGCCGATAACGATGCCTGGACGAGCGGTGTGAATAGTCACACGGATGCTCTTGGCCGGACGCTCGATAACGATGCGAGAAACGGAAGCTTTCGACAATTCCTTAGTCAGGAATTGACGAACTTTAAAGTCGCTGTCCAGGTTGTCAGCGAATTCTTTGGTATTCGCGTACCAGGTAGAGTTCCAAGGTTTGACAATACCCAGTCGAATACCATTAGGATGTACTTTCTGACCCATTGCTAGTCTCCAGAGTCTCAGCGATCGGACACAACCACAGTAATGTGGCTGGTGCGCTTCAGGATTCGATCTGCACGACCTTTTGCACGCGGCATAATGCGCTTCATGCTTGGGCCTTCGTCTACGAAAATCTTCGTGACTTTCAGATCGTCGATGTCAGCGCCATCGTTGTGTTCTGCGTTAGCAATGGCAGACTCCAGCACTTTCTTAACCAGACCAGCAGCTTTCTTGTTGGTGTAGGCCAATGTTTCCAGAGCTTGCGACACTTTCTTACCGCGGATCAGGTCAGCCACAAGGCGTACCTTCTGAGCAGAAGAACGAGCGTGGCGATGTTTAGCGATAGTTTCCATCTCTTCCTCCTACCTTAGCGCTTCTTAGCCTTTTTATCGGCCGCGTGGCCGCGATAAGTACGAGTCGGCGCGAATTCACCCAGTTTGTGACCGACCATTTCATCGGAAACGAACACCGGAACGTGCTGACGACCATTATGGACAGCGATGGTCAAACCGATCATGTTTGGAAAGACCGTTGAACGACGGGACCAAGTGCGAATTGGCTTCTTGTCTCCGCTTTCCACCGCTTTCTCTACCTTCTTCAGCAAGTGCAGGTCTATAAATGGACCTTTCTTGAGAGAACGTGGCATGGCTTATCCTCTAATTATTTTTTACTACGGCGACGTACGATGAACTTATCAGTACGCTTGTTGCTTCGGGTCTTCTTACCTTTGGTTTGAACGCCCCACGGGGTTACCGGGTGCTTACCAAAGTTACGACCTTCACCACCACCGTGCGGGTGATCTACCGGGTTCATCGCAGTACCGCGAACGGTAGGGCGAATACCACGCCAACGTGCAGCACCTGCTTTACCCAGAACGCGAAGCATATGTTCAGAGTTACCGACTTCACCTAAGGTGGCGCGGCAATCAGATTGAACTTTACGCATTTCGCCAGAGCGCAGACGCAGAGTTACGTAGGAACCATCACGTGCAACGATCTGAACGTATGCACCAGCAGAACGAGCCAGTTGGCCGCCTTTACCTGGTTTCATTTCTACGTTATGAACCGTTGAACCAACTGGAATATTGCGCATCGGCAGGGTATTACCCGTTTTGATTGCAGCATCAACACCAGATTGGATTTGGTCACCCACTTTCAGGCCTTTCGGCGCCAGGATATAACGGCGTTCGCCGTCTTTGTACAGAACCAGCGCGATATTCGCGGAACGGTTCGGATCGTACTCCAGACGCTCAACCACTGCAGCGATACCGTCTTTGTTGCGTTTAAAGTCAACCAGACGATACTGTTGCTTGTGGCCACCACCGATATGACGGGTGGTGATACGGCCATTGTTGTTACGACCACCGCTTTTGCTCAGTTTTTCAAGCAGCGGGGCATAAGGCTTACCCTTGTGCAGCTCAGGGTTAACCACTTTAACAACGTGGCGACGACCCGGAGATGTAGGTTTACATTTAACAATTGCCATTGTTCTTACTCCTCCGACTTACTCTGCGCCGCTGATGAAGTCCAGATTCTGGCCTTCTTTCAGGGTGACGTAAGCTTTTTTCCAGTCGCTACGACGACCGACACGCTGTCCATGACGCTTAACTTTCCCTTTAACTACCAGGGTGTTAACGACTTCGACTTCGACTTCAAACAGTTTCTGCACAGCAGCTTTGATTTCTGCTTTAGTCGCGTCTTTAGCAACTTTGAGAACGATGGTGTTGTTCTTTTCCATCGCTGTAGACGCTTTTTCAGAAACGTGCGGCGCGCGCAGTACTTTCAGCAGACGTTCTTCACGGATCATGCCAGCATCTCCTCAACTTGCTTCACAGCTTCAGCAGTCATGACCACTTTGTCGAAGGCGATCAGGCTGACAGGATCGATACCTGCTGCATCACGCACGTCAACCTTGTACAGGTTACGCGCAGCCAGGAACAGATTTTCATCCAGTTCACCGGTGATGATCAGCACGTCTTCCAGAGCCATGTCTTTCAGTTTCTGTGCGAGCAACTTGGTTTTAGGTGCATCTACAGAGAACGTCTCGACAACGATCAGACGATCTTGACGTACCAACTCGGACAGGATGCTTTTCAGCGCGCCGCGGTACATCTTTTTATTTACTTTCTGACTGTGATCCTGTGGCTTTGCAGCAAAGGTCACACCACCGGAACGCCAGATCGGGCTCTTTACAGTGCCTGAACGCGCACGGCCAGTACCTTTCTGACGCCATGGTTTCTTACCGGAACCAGTTACTTCAGCACGGGTCTTCTGAGCGCGAGTACCTTGACGGGCACCTGCTGCGTAAGCAACAACAACCTGGTGAACAAGCGCTTCATTGAAATCACGCCCGAAGGTAGTTTCGGAAACAGTCAGCGCGCTTTGCGCGTCTTTCATTACCAATTCCATTCCTATCTCCTCGACGTTACGCCTTGACAGCCGGTTTAACGATCAGGTTGCTACCGGTAGCTCCCGGAACAGCACCCTTGACCAGCAGCAGGTTGCGCTCAGCGTCAACACGTACTACGTCCAGGCTCTGAACGGTTACACGTTCGTTACCCATCTGGCCTGCCATTTTCTTGCCTTTGAACACTTTGCCCGGAGTCTGGTTCTGACCGATAGAACCCGGAACACGGTGAGACAAGGAGTTACCGTGGGTAGCATCTTGAGTACGGAAGTTCCAGCGCTTTACAGTGCCTGCAAATCCTTTACCTTTAGAAGTACCGGTAACGTCAACTTTTTTAACGTCTGTGAAAATCTCAACGCTAATATCTTGACCTGTAGTGAACTCTTCACCTTCTGCAAGGCGGAATTCCCACAGACCACGGCCAGCTTCAACGCCAGCTTTAGCGAAGTGACCCGCTTCTGGTTTGGTAACACGGTTTGCTTTTTTAGCACCGGTTGTTACCTGTACAGCGCGGTAACCGTCAGTATCCAGGTCTTTGACCTGAGTAACGCGGTTTGCTTCAATTTCGATAACGGTTACTGGGATAGAAACGCCATCTTCAGTGAAGATACGGGTCATGCCCACTTTTTTACCGACTAAACCAATCATTGTTTCAACCTCTCAATCGCTCAATGACCTGATTAACCCAGGCTGATCTGCACGTCTACACCGGCAGCCAGATCCAGACGCATCAGAGCATCAACGGTTTTTTCAGTTGGCTCAACGATGTCAACCAGACGCTTGTGAGTGCGAATTTCATACTGATCGCGCGCATCTTTGTTGACGTGCGGAGAAATCAGAATGGTAAAGCGCTCTTTGCGAGTCGGCAGCGGGATCGGACCACGTACTTGTGCGCCAGTGCGCTTTGCAGTCTCGACGATTTCCGCAGTTGATTGATCGATCAGACGATGATCAAACGCTTTAAGGCGGATACGGATTCTTTGGTTCTGCATGAGACCAGAGCTCCAATTATTTATAAACGTAAATAATTACTCCTCACACCCATTTCGATTGATGGGGGAGTGTAATCGTCTAGCATATAACCCCCATATCGGGAGTATTGTTTGGTTGATTATTGGTGCCAATCGACCAACTGAATCATATCGATTCAGACTTACCAAGCTTAGGTAAGCCCGCGCATTATACGCAAACCAGTTGAGGAAGCAACCCGGACGGGGAAAAAAAGTGCTTTTATTTCGTTCATAGCTGCCCTGCACACACGGTGGCCTGGGCAAGATTTGGGGTGTCAGATTTTAGAAGGGAAGATTGCTTGGGGCTATGTATTTATACCCTACCCGTTGCTGCCAGTCAGGAAACTGCAAAGACATTGTATAATGCATCAGCCAACGGATAATATTTCCTGGCTGATGCACAGGTAGCTAAAAGTCATAGCAGAGATTATTGTGATTCTTTTTTCAGTTGCGACTGTACATAGTTCTGTATGCCAATCCGGCCGATTAGATCGAGTTCTGTCTCCAGCCAATCAATGTGGCGTTCTTCGTCCTTCAAAATAGTGATCATCAAGTCACGGCTCACATAATCTTTCAGATCGTCAGCGAGTTTAATGCCTTCCCGCAGATTTTTTGCGCCATCGAGTTCCAGTTGCAAATCAGACCGCAGCATCTCTTCCACATCTTCGCCAATATTCAATTTGCCTAAATCCTGCAAATTAGGCAGACCTTCGAGGAAAAGAATACGCTCGATATACAAATCCGCATGCTTCATTTCATCAATTGACTCGTGGTACTCGATATCATTGAGACGTTTTAGTCCCCAATTTTTAAACATGCGGGCATGGAGAAAGTACTGATTGATTGCAACCAGTTCATTTCCAAGAAGAATATTAAGATGATTAATTATTTTGAGATCGCCTTTCATAGATTACTCCTCCGTTCCAGTATCTATAGCGTAGATCCGGGACAGAGTAAGTCAATAAAATGGCGTTTATTTACGCTATATTTTCAAATTGTGGGATTTGCTGCAGTTCATCTTCCATTATCTGGCGTGCAACACGGATACACTTGCCACACTGCGTACCCACGGGCACAAAATTTCTGAGCTGCTGAATAGATTGTGGTTGATACCGACGTACTACCTGACGAATTACCTTATCACTTACCGCATTACACAAACATACGTACATTATTCGCACTCAACGATCAAACTTTAAGCACAGTGTAAATGAGAATGGTTGTGATTACAAATTTTGTTCAGCGTACAGTGATTTCACTTTATGAGCCGTAAATAATTTATTGAAAATAAATAGGGCATTGGGACAAGTAATGTCCACGTCTTTACTTCCTAAAAAAGCGCAGTAAAAAAGGGCGCCTAAGCGCCCTTTTCCTGAAAAATTATCAGCGATTACGCGATAACTTTAGCAACTACACCGGCACCAACAGTACGGCCGCCTTCACGGATTGCAAAACGCAAACCGTCGTCCATCGCGATTGGATGGATCAGGGTGACAACCATGTTCACGTTGTCGCCTGGCATTACCATCTCTACGCCTTCTGGCAGTTCGATGGTGCCCGTCACGTCTGTTGTACGGAAGTAGAACTGTGGACGGTAGCCTTTGAAGAACGGAGTATGACGACCGCCTTCATCTTTGCTCAGAATATAGACTTCTGAATCAAAGGTGGTGTGTGGCTTGATTGAACCTGGTTTCGCCAGGACCTGACCACGTTCGATTTCTTCACGCTTGATACCACGCAGCAGAACACCAACGTTCTC
>NZ_QOVA01000035.1 GCF_003332275.1 Edaphovirga cremea
TGTGAGGCTGCATCACGTCCATCAATGCGCTTCGTTCAGCCTAGAACGGAGTCTCAACAGGCCATGCGGGCTCTGCATCGGGTTCGTGAGTCTCTGGTGCAGGATAAGGTCAAAACGACTAATCAAATGCATGCTTTTCTGCTGGAGTTTGGCGTCAGCGTTCCTCGAGGTGCTGCGGTTATCAGTCGGCTAAGCACGATCCTTGAAGACAACAAATTACCTCTTTATCTCAACCAGTTATTGCTGAAATTGCAGCGGCATTATCATTATCTTGTTGAGCAGATAAACGATTTGGAAGCTCAGTTGAAGCGAAAGTTAAACGAGGATGAGGTTGGGCAGCGTTTACTGACGATCCCTTGTGTGGGAACGCTGACAGCCAGTACCATTTCCACTGAGCTTGGTGACGGCAAACAATACGCCAGCAGCCGTGATTTTGCGGCAGCAACAGGACTGGCACCACGTCAGTACAGCACGGGCGGCCGGACGACGTTGCTGGGGATCAGCAAGCGAGGCAACAAAAAGATCCGAACCTTGCTGGTTCAGTGTGCCAGAGTTTTTATACAAAAACTGGAACACCAGTCTGGCAAGCTGGCCGACTGGGTCAGGGAGTTGTTGTGCCGAAAAAGTAATTTTGTCGTGACCTGTGCTCTGGCAAACAAGCTGGCCAGAATAGCCTGGGCACTGACGGCACGACAACAGACGTTCCATGCGTAAAGTCAACAAGAATAATGATTTTAAACAGCCACTTATCTTGTTTTGCGAATACTGATTATTGATGATACGAACGGCCAACCGGCCTGTTGAGGAACCTGTAAAACGGAAAGGCTCATCTGAAGCCGTATATTTTCTAGAGGTTCATCAGGCGCGGAACTCATCGAGGCGCGGGCAATTAAGCTCATTCAGACGCCGGATAGATTCAAGCAAGCCAACGATATCTTCAAAATCAGTGTTGCAAAAACGGGAGTGACCATAGATTCCGTTTTCCAAGCGGACCCCATCTATACCCACTCGTTGTTAACAATCCCCGAATTTAATGAGCGTTCAGCTAACAAACTGTCTCTGGAAACCCCAAGTTTTCAAAATATGGAAGTTACGATCGCCACCAAAAAACTCTGCCAAATGGTCCTGTGACTAACAGGGAGGACCAGTTATGTCAGCGATACTACCAAAAATCAGTTATCCCATCCCCTCGGATGAACAGGGTCAGGCATTTGCCGATACGGACGCGCTTCTTGCTGTTCTGGCCGGTGAAAGTTCCGGTCAGTATCTGGTCGGGAGCCAGGGCATGTGGCATGGCGGCATCCATATTACTGATGCCAAGGCCCCCCTGGTGTGCACTGAGTGGCAACACAGCGGCGGAACAGCAGTACCGCAGTGAACCGTATAAAGGAGCGCAGTTTATCCGCTGTATGGCAGATGGCGAGATTGTAGCCTACCGGGTAGACAAAGAGTATCCGTTCATCAAGTGGCGTGATGAAAACCTGTATCTTTCCACCTCGTTTGTGCTGGTGAAACAGCACTATATGTAGCTGGGTGAAAACGCGACCAGTGACCTTGACAGAGTGGTCTTTCTCCTTATTAAAATTATTGGTTTCATTGGCGTGCCGCTGAATGTTGAGTCACCGTCTGGACAGACCGAGAGGGTAAAGGCCACCTCTTCAGTGGCTCTCCTCCTACCAGTCATACGATGAACATGTACAAGCGACTGCTGGACAAGATTGACAGCAATCAGGACGGCCATTACTCGGACGAGGACTTATATGGGATTCTTTATGAGCCGAGAATATATTTGGGTTTCCATGCTTAAGCCCTTACTATGTGAGGGATTAACAATCGTACAATCACTTTTAACTAGGTCAGTGCTTCAAGACAATCTTCAAAAACGGATGCTGCCAGTGTTCATCAATTTTTTCATAAGACACAAACCCATCATGCTCTAACGCGCAAACAAGCCCCGGATGTTTGCGTACAAAGTCATAGACGGCTCGGCTTTCCAAGCCTTGCAACATATGACTGAGCAGTTTGCGGCGCATCACATCACTGCGCCAACGCTTGCCAGCCTTAACGTCTTTATAAGTACAGTTGAAGGTCTGGCCCACGGCGTTAGTGACACACCGCCCGTAGCGATTCGTCCGTGCCGTAGCTTCATAGTGATTGAGTAACCTAGCCAGATCATGTTTGAGTGGCTCTAGGTGTTCGCGCCAGCGCAGGAGAATACGTTTGGCTTTGGACGGCCCGAACGCCTTTGTAAGCAGGCGGACAGTCGCGCTTTTGAATGAGAGACTGACATATCCCGCATTGAACACGCTGGAATAGCGGAACTGTTTAACCAGCGCTTCCTCTACCCCCAGAACCTTGCAAATCACTTTAGTGTCCAGAAGTCGTAGGTTTCTGTCTGAAATGCCAATCGACTGTAGTTCACGGCGGAGGATCTCAAGCTGGCACCCCTTAATGTCGTAGTTGTAACCCTTCGCCAGACAAGCCCATTTCATCTTGGATGGCAAACTTTGGAAGCCAGTACCCACCTCGAACGATCTACCGCCAATCTTGGCCGATTTGTATGACTGCCGGTATGCGACAACCAAAGGCGTGTGTGTAATCAGCTCTACGCCCACCTCTGCCAAATGAGACAGGAAATTGCGGTAGAACATCATATTAACGCTGGTATGGTGCTCGTCTACGTACTGCCGGAGTGCATCAAGGTCGATATGCAGCGGTTCTACATTGCCCCACACGGCTTTCAAAAGGTTCCTGAATGGCTCGTTTGGGATATCGCGCTTAGACCATTGGTGCTTCACCTGGCAGCCACGGCTAATGGCCTGTCCGATCAATTCATCAAAAGAGTAGGTTTTGCGTTTATTGAAGATGTTAGTTAAATAAGATATGCGATCAGTCCGGCGGAGATATTTGGCACGATCCTTGGTGAATAAGTCGCGTAGGAACCGTTTAGATACCGCGAATTCCCTGCATTTACTTTCGGGCACATGCCTGATGATCTTGATTAACTCTGCTTCCTTAATCAATTCCAAAGCACGTTTATGCGGCAAATCACCATTTTTCTTAAACACATGAGGAAGTTTTTCTCTGCCGAGATCTTTCGGCAAGGGCACGGAATAAGTCCAATCTTTGTTACCTTTGAAGCGAGCTTTTTTACGGGTATTCCGGCTGACCGTAGCCCCACAAATAATATGTTCAAGGAATCTGGCAATGTCACCGTAAAAGGGTCGCCGTAAATGCTTAGGTCCATCAAAAGGGATGCTGGATATAGCCAGCTTAAATACCTCGAGAGTGTCTTCTATTACCAGAATATTATTTTGCGTGAGATATGCTTTCATATATAGTACCTGCGAATTGAGAGTGAATATGAGTGTGCTAACACCACTTATTTACAGTAATTACGCAGGCAAAAAAATAATAATGGTTAACATTGATACATAATAATAACGGTAACGGAGGCTCAGCCTCCTACTTAGCTTAAGGCTGATATAACGCTAATGCTGGATAATGGCTATAGAGGGGGGTAACCATATATATGGCATACACTGTTATATGCATCTATAGAGTATGTACATGCACCTATATACCACCTAGATACAAATATCAGATAAATAACAACTAGCTTATAATGGGACTAGAGAATACACCTCTTAAAACTACTCATAGATATATCTACAGTCAGAGTTAGGTAGCCTATAGTGACTCTAGAACACCATTATTTCTGATGTTTAATGAAAAAAGATTCGCTATTTCGCTCAAAACCGCGATTTGACGCATTTACAGGAAAAACGTTGATCTTTGATCAGCGATAAAAAATGAATCTCCGGTTTTCCCTAGCCAATGTACGAGATGCCGATTTACTGGTCATCTGATAGGTGATTTGACAGGCCTGCAAGCAGAGTACAAGCATCAACTCGCCGATTTGAAGCACCATTTTTCTTGGTCCTGTCTTTTCTTGTCTGCCAAACAGAATTGAAAAATGGCAGTTTCTGGCTGCTTACCGGAGATCTCAGTGAGTCACTTCGCCGACAATAACAATCTGGGGAGTATGTACGAGAGTGAAATCTGGCCCCCACCAACATCACCTGTCCAGCGGTCTAACAGGCGAGTTGGTGGCAATACTCTGCGGTTTAAACACCGCATTTTCTCAGACCACAAAAAGTGATTCTGAGTGGAAGAGATAGAACAAGGCCGCAAAACCGTATCCTGCGAACAGGTTCTGCTGGTATGCGCCAATCACTCAATCACTTTTTGACTATATGCCCAAGCACAACGTACAGCCCAGCAGCAAGCTCTGAGTAGTGTTGCACTACCTACTACCACCAATTGATAAGCTTAATGTATCTGCACAACATCTACAGGCTTCTACTCTCGATCTCAGCTAAAACCTCGTTAACAAACCATGTTGCAGACACTGAGGGTTGTGGGCAGAATGTCATCAGGATCAGTTCATTATGGAAGCAAGACTATGTCAGCTAAAGAAAGCTATTGTTATCGAATTTTGAAGACCCATTCAGTGATTGTTGATTTTGATGGGGAGCCACATCTTACTAATGTGCCTGGTGTTGTTGAAGGTGAGACATTCAAGCAGTGGAAAGCGAGAGTTCTTGGCCCAGATGCTACTAATGTTGTGGTTTACTATCCAGATGAGCCAACTCCGCAAACCCGAATGCATAACTTAAAAGTTGCGTACTCTGCCAAGCATGTTGAGCGCATGTTCAGAGACTTTGGCAGAACAAAAGATGGGAAAAAACTGTTGGCTGTCGAAAATGCAATTTCTGAGACAAAAGCCCGATTTTCCAGCGTTCCACGAGAAACATTGAAATATTTGCTTGCTGAAAAGCACAGATGCCTAGAACCTTCTCTCCAAGATTTTTTCCAACGATTTATTGATGCAAGTAAGAAAAATCAAGAAAATATCAGTATCGAAAATTTATTAAATGATCTTATTGATAGTTATAATAATGCTGTCAGAATCTTCAGAGAAAGAAGCGGTTATTAAATGAAAAGGCCTGAATGTATCAGGCCATAGTTTATTAATTAGTCATTCAGCAAATCTGCTAATTTGCTTTGGACGAAACAATAACGGCGGTCAATTACCTCTCCTTCATAACTGATTTGTACTGTACTGTATTCCTTTTGGTTGTCAGACAGCAAAACACCTTGTTGAGTGAGTTTTTTGAGCACGACCTTACGTGATTTAAGGTTCATGGTGTCATTAATCAATTTTGCGTCAACGGCGAGTACCTTCTTCCCTTTCACTTTACAAAGAACCGCTGATGCACCTTTAACCAAGTCTTTGCTTAAGCCATCATTCTTGATCAAATTCAATTGTTCCCCTGATTTCAGGATGGCAATAACATCCGGGTGCAACAGCATTGAAAGAGCTGGCTCCGGTGAACATGGCATATTCAATGAATCACGATAACACTTTGAAATACCCTGCATCACATCACTTTTCTCAAAAGGCAATATCTTATATTTGATAGCCAAACAACCGCTAACGTAGGCGAGAGCAAAGCGTTTGGCGATGCGCACATCAATGCCAGAGTTACGGTTTACCTTATGCTGATCCAAAAAATAGTTGATACCCTTTTCAAGCTTGTTTTTAAGTTCCTCACGATCACCCTGAATATCAGCAACCAGACGCTTCAGGAATGCAGGCTTAGCTGATCCATAATAGCGGTGAGTGACATCCTTAACCATGTGTGCAAGTTCATTGCTGGAAGTCATACCTTCTGGTAATGATTCAAAGATCCCCATACCACGACCAGCATCGGCAGGAACATCGATCATACGCACATTCTCACCCTCTAAGCGCTCAATTTTACCGACTTCAGTATGTTGGGCAAAGCTGAGTTCACCCGTGCTGAAAACGCCCAATCTCCATTCAGCTACGTTATTCGTGTAAAGTGGCGAACGTGCTTTGCCTTTACCCTCTGTCAACATGTGAACACGGTTTGTGATGATTTTAGCCGTCGTGATCAGATCTTTATCCAACAGTTTGCTTTCATCAAGGATCAACGTGCTGTCATTGTGAGCCACAGCAATTTCTTCAAGACTTTTGTCAGTATTGTTCCAGTACGTAACAATTAAGTTTGGTGCACCTGCAACGGAAGCTAGAATGTAAGCAGGAGAGCTTTTATCCATGTTGCTTGTACCCCAGAGATGGAAGCCGCCTCCTTCCATATCCAGAAGTTTGAGCAAGAATCCTGAATATGCGCTACAAATAGCCAACATGATACGGGTGCTATTTAATGCATAGACAGCGACATTAATTTTCCATTCTTTCAACGTACCTTGCTTAGTTTCGTTCGGTAACTGTTTTTTCGCATCAGGGTGTAGTACGGGCTTATCTCCCTTAACTTCACCAATCACTTTATCATTGACACGCAAGTAAACATCACCGCAATAACCGGGTTTATAACGCAATAAGATAAAGCTATCTATTGGCTTGGTAACCTCTTGGAAAATAAGTTCCATTTTTTCTTTCGACAAGCTAGGATCACATCCTGCTTTAAGTAATATCTTTTTCAGTTCATGTTCACTTACCAAAGATGCTGCTGGAATGACAATTAAAATACTTTTACCGCTATTCACGCTACGCATTTTAACTAAGCGAAACGCAGTGTCTGAAGGAGATAACATTCGAGACTTGGCTATTAACTGGACATCGATTTTCACTTCGTCATTATTCAATTTGTTTTGTTTATTCTTCACTACTTATTCCTCTTTATTAATTATTCACGCACTCACTCAATCACTTTTAATTTTATAAGTGCGTGACAGGTCATCTACGCAATTAATCTGAATAGTGTTATATCTATCTCAATCAACTTGTAGGTTTAACGCGTCTGCATAACGGTTATTACAGTCTTTAAAGGATTATTGCGTTTAGCTCATTAACAAATGATCACCATACTTCCTTACTTTATACATAAAGGTTAACCCAGCCATACCTATGGCATCCAACATAATCAGAGAATCAGTATGTTGCTTGCTCAATAATCTGTATTTCCTAGTCCAGCGTTTTCTTTTCCTCTCTCGGTTATCCAACATATAAATATCATTATGCTGGATAGATTCAACACGCCACCATATGGCTTTAAAGCGATAACTTATCTGGCGTTCAGGTTCCTTCAATTTACTTGATAGCATAGGCCGATTGACCACCCCCTCTCGTGTATTCATGTTGCTTTTGTTTTTAATCTTAATGCGTAGTTTCTTTATGGCTTCCTTATCATTGGGAATAATCAAGTGGAAATGAGGCATCCACTTTTTAAGTTCCGTATGGAAATCCATTTCGAATCCGCCAGTCACCATTCCTTCAAAGCCACTTTCTTTTAGCCAGCGCCGGAGTCGTGCTTTTAAAGCGTCTGGCCTCCACTCAAGCAATTCCTCATCACTAATTGCATCTTGATAGAAGATTAAAGTTAACCCCCGCCATTTCTTTCTCTTCTTACATAACTTCATTACCTCCCTGATCATTATTAGACGATGCCGTCTGAAACATTCAGGACATGCAGCGCTGCCACAAGGATAACGTGGTTCGCATTCCCATAGTTTCTTAAACAATACTTGGTAGATTTTGTCTTTACGTTTCTGTAATGCCTTCTCTCTAATAAGCCTCTCGGCACGCACCTCCTTTACTGTTTCGAATTTTGGGATTGTCTTGGCGAACTCCTCAAGTTCATCATTCAATTTTGCCAATGGCATTATTCGACGTATGTTCATCCAGTTCCTTATTTACTAAGAGTTGGCCGCTCCTCAATCCAGCGTTGTACATCCTCCTCCCTCCAGGCAATCGCCCGACTTCCTGTCAGGGAAACCTGATAAGGGAAGCGCTTTGCCTCGATAAGCCGGTACAAAGTTGCCCTCGAGATGGCACAACGGTTTAAAACTTCCTTTATTTTTAGTAACTTGCTCTCTTTCATGCTTTCCCTCCCGCTCAACATGTCTGCATCATATCCGATCTACAAAAATCATGTTTTTGAGAAGCGGCTCTCAATACTTACAAATCTATTGGATTTCAGCGTTTAAAGCAGCGATAGTGAAAACTGGAGAGCCGCTTCTAAAAAACGGTGGCTGGTGAAGCTTGAATTGAACATAAAACACTCAGAAAATGATTGGATTAGAGGTGCTGAATGGATAAAATCGGCTTAAAAAGTCAATTAACAACAGATAATATATCAGGCATGGATGCAAAAGAGATAAAGCGCCAAAGGGATGCCGCCAACAAGCGTAAGAGAGAGGAAAAAAGCAAGGAGGCTGGATTTTCAAGGTTAAAGATATACTTAGGCAGAGATACCTATGAAACCCTTGCTGAGATCTATGAAGACCAGCGTGGTAATTCTTTGAATATCGGTGGGCGTAAAGACATAGACTCGCTTAGCCAGGTCATCAGTTTCTGCATCAACAAGGTCTACGAGCAGATGTACATAGAAAAGGAAGATAGAGGGGTAAGCAAAGCTCTCCCAGCGAAAAATGCCAGAAGCCAAGAACTATACGACTTGCACCAAGCAGCTACTTTTTTGCAGGGCAATGGTCTTAGTTATACTGAGATCAAGAACAAGTTAAACAAAGCAGGTCACCGGCCACCCAACATGATACCTGGCTTTGATCCGAAGAATCGGTCGCCTTTGTGGACGGTTCAACAAGTCAAAGATGTGCTGGATTTAGAGATACTAAATAAAGATCTTCGTGCCTTAAACGGGTGAATATCACCTGTAACTCAAGGCAGCAACAGGCAATGATGTTATGTAGCAGACAAGGAGGTCGATGATGAGAAAAGCGTTAAGAGCCAAGATCATTCAGGTTTGCGATAACAAGATCGCGGCGAAGGGCAACAACGTTGGGCTTTCTTTCTCTGTGTTTTTTGCCAACAAGAATGATGATCCTGAATTGTTGATGGAAACTGCCAGTTGGTGGATTCAAGAAATGAGGTTAGATCACTTTGAAAAGGCAGTGAAGATCAAAGCGCTGGTTAAGTCTATGCGCGATGATCTGATGATTGATGATCCCCCGTCCCCCAAGGGCTACCAAGGCGTTACATGTTTTTTTGGCAAGTTGAATTCTAGAGTTACCCTACAATCGCTTTTTCTAGGGTAGCCCTTGCGCAGGCCGCAGCCACACTGAGGTTGTGGTGTTTTGATGTTGTCAACTATCCTGCCACAGGGGGTATCTTGGGTGTAACCAGATCTTACAGTCGGTTCAGTGCGTGAAGCTGACTTTCATAGGTTTGTTATCTACTCCTGCAGAATAATACTGATGTAAATAAATTAGCCTTGTTGATTCATTGATCAACCAATTGTTATTTAGTAATTCCTAACATGTTAAGAGCGGCTTTTTTGATAAAACTAAATTCATGTTTTTATTCATTAAATATCATTTAAGCATGGTTGATATTCGGCGCTGTTTGCTGGTCAAAATTGGACGCTGATTGACAGCACTGAACATTGACCATAACCTAAATAGCATTTCATAATACCGCTACAGTTGATGGATTTGGTTGATTTTCAACCAGAACATCATAGCGTGCTCGTAACCTGCATCAGTACCCGCTCTTGCTGTTTGAAGATTGTAACCCTTACAACTCAAGGCATAGCGTAAAGTGGAGCACTATTGTGAAAAGTTATTTAGAATATTTCATTTATGCCGTTTATTTACCACTTACTTACTGATTAACCCATACCATCATCAGGATAAGTTGATGACAATTTCTTCTTCTGCCCGAATCGCCAACAGTAGCCTGATTGAACCGGGTGCAATTATCGGTGCACACGTAAGTATCGGCCCTTTTTGCGTGATTGCTGCCGGTGTTGAGATCGGTGAGGGAACGGTGGTTGCCTCTCACGTAGTGATTAATGGTCTGACCCGCATTGGACGTGATAATCGCATCGGACGGTATTCGTCGATCGGCGAAGTGAATCAGGATTTGAAATATGCAGGTGAAGCCACCGAGGTGGTGATCGGGGACAGAAATCAGATCGGGGATAAAGTTACGATCCACCGAGGCACCCTGCAAGGCCGGAGCCGGACTACCATCGGCAATGACAATCGCATTTCGGACGGCGTTCATATTGGTCACGACTGCGTGGTTGGCAATGGCACATTCATGGGCAACAACAGCGGTCTGGCTGGGCATGTGGAGCTCGACGATGCGGTACACATCGGTGTTATGTGTGCCATCCATCAGTTTTGTATTCTGGGTGCCTATACACGGATCGCCGATCAGTCTGGGGTGGTGCAAGATGTACCGCCGTTTGTTTGTGCCAGCGGGAACCATGCCTTACCTATCGGGTTCAACCAACAGGCGGAGGCTTTTGTTGCGGCGGATATTCACCAGCAACAAGTCATTCGAGCTATGTATGACCGGCTTTATCACCTCGCAACACCGGTCGACGAGGTAAAAAAAGAAGCCGAGCGTTTGGCCACTCAATATCTTTTAGTCACTTTCTTTAACCACTTTTTCTCACGCTCAACGCGCGGCATTATTCGCTGAGCATTACTGCGTAACACGGCTCTGTCGCATTAGCGTAGGCAAGTCAGCAAAAGTTGTACTTCCGGTTTTTTAGGCAGTCAACAGATAAAATTTTTCTGCTGGTGACAATCCGTCGCCAGCAGAATGATGAAGTTGTCCTTTGCGTATCATCTGCACTAACTCAATGCCTGCCAATATCGTCTGCGCTCGCCGAAATGATTTAAATCCCGGCATCGGTCGTACTCGCCGTTTGATATTTCGGTGATCCTGCTCAATCAGGTTATTCAGATACTTACTCTGCCTGACGGTCATCGTTTCCTCTTCTGCTTTATCGGCGTTGAGCGTGGCCAGAGCCGCTGTGTTGCCACCACTTTTATCGATGGTCACGACCTCCGGTTCACCGTGATGACGAATGGCCTTGCGAAAGAAGCGCAACGCGGCTGTGGTATCCCGTTTGGCGGTCAGCAGGAAGTCGATGGTTTGACCTGCAGTATCAACCGCGCGATACAGATATTTCCACTGCCCCCTGATTTTGATGTGGGTTTCATCCATGCGCCACCGACGACCCACTGCGCGTTTATGTCGGCGAAAGACCTTATTCAGCAAGGGCACCTGGCGGATAACCCAACGGTGCAGCGTAGAATGGTCAACGATAATACCGCGCTCTGCCATCATCTCTTCCAGGTTCCGTAAACTCAGTGAGTAAGCCAGATACCAGCGAACACATTGCGCGATAATATCGACGGGGTAATGCAGGCAACTGAAGGCGTTTCGGAGCAGAGACATGGGCGGGCAACATAAAAAAAACAGCATGTTACCTGACAACGCCTTAATGCGACAAAACCCGTTTTATTATCGAGTTTGGTGACCGCCTAAACGATCATCTTTAATGCAACTGCATTTACATAGAAATAAAGATAAACCCACCCCTAAATAGTTTAGGGGCGGTTTTATATATAAAATCAGTGACAATTAACAAAGGGTTACTTTTTCTTGTAGACTTCTGCTGTACCGTGAATTTTGTTCTCCGTATGAGCAGAGGTCAGAACAAAAATATCTCCGCCTTTTTCATCAGCCTTTTTGGAAAGTTCAGCTTTTGCATCCGACTGAGATACTTCTCCGGAAGTTGAAATGCTTCCCACGTTTACATATTGATCTTTCACCTTTTCAAAATCTGCTTTTGGCATTAATTCTGCTGTGAAGGCACTAAAGGTGAATGTACTTAAGAAAAGCCCCACTAAGATTTTTTTCATATAACGTTTCCTTTTGGCAGACAGTATATAGAACGTTCGGAAAGAGATACATTAATCATATAGTTTACTTTGATTACTTTATCAAGCTGAACAGGGCAGCACTAACAGTGCCAAGCAACCCGCACATCAACCAGTTCCAATGCGGTTTTCAGTTTTTCGGTGATAGCCAAGTCTGCCTGACTGGGTTCCGGTGAGCCGCTGGGATGGTTGTGGACAAGGATCAACGCCGCTGCGTTATGATGCAGGCTTAGCTTCACCACTTCGCGAGGGTAGACGTTGACGCAGTTGATTGTGCCTCTGAACAGCTCCTGGTAAGCCAGAATGCGTTGCTGGTTATCCAACAGCAGACAGCCAAATACTTCGTGTTCCAGCGGAGCCAACGTGACCATGAGGTAATCCCGCACATCTATTACCGATAGCAGTTGTTGCCCACGAATATAGCGGTTCTCGATGATGGCTTTTGCCTGCTGTAGGATCAGGTCTTCATTGCAGCGGTCAATCATGTCAGAACTCCCGTTCAACAAAGTAGATACAGTCTGGGAAAAGTTGGTGTGCAGTGCTGCCGGGCTTGAGTGACCAAGCCTTGCGTTGTGATTTCCGTCGGCCGCTGCTATCGAAGAAGTAGAGGTATTGGTTGTCTATGCGGGTGATGACTGACCAGTGATGTTGATCGCTAATCAGGATGAGGCGGGAAAAGTCACTGTGGTTGAGGTATTCGGCTATCCCTGTGAGGATGCGCTGGGTGGTTAATCGCTTTAGTTTTCGGAAGGGTTGGCTGATTTGAGTGGGGAAGTGCTTGTGGTAGTATCCTTGCCGCAATACCCGCTCAATCAAGTAATCCATTCGGGGTTCATCAAGGCCATGAGTCAACCATTCCTCTAGCGGCCATTCATAGCTGTATTCCCGCAACAAGGCGCGCATCAGTGGCTTTCTCTTCACTCTGCCATCAAACAGATAACCCATCATATTCACCAAACTGTATGCCCCGCACAGACAATCCAGGTCGCCCTGCTGGGACGCACTGATCCCTCTATCCTTGACCACAATAGATACCCCAAATGGATTTAATTTAGATTTCCCAAAGGAACTGGACGGTATAAACGTCCATGTCGTAATACTGAATAAAGTTGGATTGCCATAATTCAAATAATTCGCAGCCAGCTTTATGTCCGAGGTCGCCTAATCCAGTATGAAATGCATATTTATGTGACCAACTAAAGTCAATTTCCTTTTCCAGTTCGGGATAAACAGTACCCATATAGGCAAAGTCAGTAACGTAATCAAAAAACCAGCGTTCTTCTTTTCTGATTAGCCGAATTTCCACTGGATGATAACCACCAAGCTCGGCACTGTAGTCAGTGTCTCTGAAAATAAATGATGCGGCTTTCAATTTTTGATTTATTGGCGGGGCTTTGTTCATTTCTTTAAATAATAGTTCAATCAATTTTTGATTAACGGGAAGCCTATAGCCTTCCTGATGGATAATATTCATAACGTTTCCATTTAAGTTAAAATAGTTAACAAGTCGAATTTGAAATGCAGTTGCACCGCCCATTAAGGATTAATTAAATATTATTGGTTTGAGTGGCTGGAAATAATCACTTTACCACAATGACATTTTATCAAATAATACATGACATAGCAAATAGTTTCACCAAGAAACTATTAATTAAATAATTATATGCGAAGGGCTTAAATTAACTATTCAGACCGTATTAGGCGTGTGAAATAGAAGTTAAAAGTTGCTGGCGCTGTTCCTCTGAAAGCATCATTAACTGACGGGCCAACATCATCACTTCAGGCTCTACATTAGTGGTTAACATCAAATCATCGGCTACCTGTTCCAGTGCCTGCTTTAACAATCTGTCGCGGGATTGCGGCTTCATGGTCTTGAACAGTTGTACCCAGAGGTTAAGTTGCTCATCGCTGCCATAGGGCGAGGCTATTTGCGTTTTTTGCTGCTGCTCCACACGCTCACTTTGCAATGACATCCCCGCCGCACGGATATGATACTCAAAGCCCTTATGTCCAGTTCTCTTTCTCTTGATGTCAGGGTGCATCGCCGCCAGTTTTTCCAGACGCAAGCGGCAACCTTTTGCGGTGCCTGGCATACCCGGTTTCCCGACAAATGCGGGTGCTGAGAACCATTGATCATCATCCAAGTGGGTTTCTTGCGGCAAATTATTTTCCATAAACTTTAATCCAGATATCAATGCGTTAAAAAGAATCGGCAAAATAACCCACAAAAGGAACTTGATAAGTATCTTTTATTCGCATTTAATGTCCATGTACTGATACAGAGGAGTTAATATTGTGAATAACCACGTAGCATCGCAAAAAAAGCCCCCTAAGGGAAGGCTGGAAGATTGGCATCGGGCTGACATTGTGGCGGCGTTGCATAAGCGGGGAGTGAGTCTATCGCAGTTATCACGCGAACAGGGATTGGCTCCCCGTACACTCAATAATGCGTTCAGTCAGCACTATCCCAAGGCAGAACGCCTGATAGCCGGGGTATTGGGTATGACACCAGAACAGTTGTGGCCGAGCCGTTATCTCAACAAGGCACCCTCGATTCATGCCAAAAAGGGATAGCAATGGCGACCACCATCACATCGGTAACAGAAAGCTTTGAATACTTCTTCCATTCGCTCTACCGGCAGGAGTTTGTCAAAACACTGCGTCTGAATGAATGCAGCGAAAGAGAACTACTTCCCTTGGTGCGTTGCTACCTATTAGGGTACTTTGCCGATGCGGTATCACCCGAGGTACAGGGGAAGCTACCGGGGACGATAACAGGGAATGGTTACATTGATTTTGTGATTGATGATGTGGCGGTTGAGTTTGCGGTACGCAAGCCCACCGCAGCGAAATCCACCGTCTCCGCGACCGTCAACAGCACGGAAATGAAGAAGCTGATGAAATATCCCGGCAAGGCGTTGCTGGTGTTGTTCGACTTCTCAACCACACCCTATACAGAAGCCCAGATAGAGGCTTTCCGTGATTGGCCCTCACTGGGGAAAGGCAACCATAAGAAATCAGCATTCAACGTGGCTTACTTCTATGTGGAGAAACGCAAGCCGCTGACACTGAGGAGATTCGTTAAAAATATCCGTATCAACTGACAAGGAGTTAACAATGAAAAACATATTAATAGCGGTCTTGGCTGGCAGCTTGTTTTGCAATGTAGCGGTAGCCGCCAAAATGGAAGGAAAAACCTTTATCTACCAGAAACCCGATGGTGAAATCAGGCTGTCGGCAGTACCGGGTAATGGGCAACAGGCAAAATTCTCGATCAACACCAATGTGGATATGCACGTTTGTGAAGTGGAAGGGATCGCCACTGCTATTGCTGAGACATCTGAGCATACTACCCTGCAATGGCGAGATAAAGATCAGTGCCAGATCACCCTGACATGGGGCCAAAACCGCGTTAACGTTAAAGCTACAGAGGAATGCAATAGCTATTGTGGCATGAATGCCGGAAATTCACTCTCTGGTGTCTATAAGTGAAAATTTCAAATTGCATTGTGTAATTCATTACACATATAGGTCACATTTTATAAGAGAGATCATGCCAACTGAATTAAATAAAGAGTTACCAGTAGACCCACTTTATGACCAAGCGCTTAATATGCTCGTCAGTGGTGAGTTGGAAAATAAAATCACAGCCGTTCAATATCACTTCAAGATTGGGTATAACCGGGCGGCTAATCTGGTTGAGAAAATCAGACGTGATAACATTCATTAATTAAGGATAGATAATGTCTTTTATCGATAAACTAAAAGAAAATCAGAAAAAGAATGAAGAGGCAGGCCGCAATGACTTTAATGTAGTCAAACAAAAGTTACTTAGTGGCGGTTATGGACTGACAAAGACGTTCTGGCTATGGTGGTTTATTCCCGCCGTATTATTGTCAGTGATGGAATACGTTTCTGAGTCAACAGGGACAGTACTCAGGATCGACACAGGCATGCTGGTTTGGAGTGGTCTGATGTTTGTTTGCGTTATGAGGACAACAGCAAATAAACTGTGGAAAGCGTTGGCACTGCTGGTTACCGGTCTTGATAGCCTGCTTTCTCTGGCAGGTGTAGCGACATTCTTCTTGTGAGCGTTCCGATGAAACTGAGACTACTCTTCTCATGTATTGCCATGATTGGCCTGTCTGGTTGTAATTCAGATACACCAAAGTGCAACAGTGATGAGGCTAAAAATCTGGTGGTTGATATTGCCAGAAAACCCTATATAGCAGCCAGTAAAAGGGAACCTGACTATGATATGCCATCAATCATCGTTAATAATGTGAGGACACAGCAATATAACGCCAAGTTAGATATTTACTTATGTGAAGCAGACATTAGCTTCACATACAAGAAATATACTGAACTTAATTCATCTCGACCGATCACCTACCGCATTCAAAAGACCGATGACAATAACGGTCAGTTTTATATTAACGTATTCGGATTATAAATTATAGGCGGTTATCCGATGGATAGCCGCCAGTTCTTTCATACCCGCCTATATTTACCACCTTCCATTATATTGAGAACCCTCCGCATGAAAAATCATCGCTTGGAAGATAACATTTGTCATTTTTATTTATCAGCACGACAATCATTAAATATGCCTCCGTTCGAGATTGAAGTAAACATCTTCACCTATGACCCTGCAATAGATGTTAGTCAGTTGCCAAGTTTCAATCGTGATGTTTGTTACCATAAAATATCTTCCGCTGAAGAATGTGAATTGCATAGCCGTTACATAGATTTAAATATTATCATCATAGACAGCAAGGAAAGTGAAAGTCTAATCGATATTGCAAAGGCAGCGAGAAGCATCACGTTTATTCTTGTGCATCAAGGTTATCACTTGAAGAGAAACGTACCAAGAGCATATTACATCCCCTGCTGGGATGAACCGTGGTGCGTATTGCTCCATGTCGTCAGTGCTGTGTTTTTACCAGTATGCTTTACAGGGCTTCCCGGTCTGGATTACGGTGATACAATAATGGCTATCACCACGGGTAACCATCTACACTTTCATTTTTCAGAATCGCAGAGTGTCGAATCAGCCATGAACCAACTCATCGCTGATAATGCCAGGCTATTAAAAAAGGCGAAAGGATGTTTACTCGTTTTTATCCATGATGCTGAAAACGGAAGTGATGAATTTGAACAGGCAAAAAACATGTTAATGCCAATCCTTCACAAAAGAGCGGTACTCTCATCGGCGATGCTCCGTTCAGCGAAGCCAGGTGTATCTATCTCATTAATTATCTCGTTCAATGCACGTAGAAAGTAAACTCAAAATAAGTCTCTTGGTGAAGTAATTCATATTTTCACTTAGAGGATTACCCTATGAAAACGAAACTCATCATCGCGTTCTTCATCATCACAATCATCATTGCGCTGTTCTGGTTGTACTCGCCCGAAGAGAAGGCACCAGAAACGCCACCCAAAGATAATACCCTCTACGTTCAATCGAGTTTACCGGGTGACTGCCGGGCAATCATTACTCCTATATTGGATGGCGTAAGATCGGCACCCAGCGAGATCCCCTGTAAAGTGCAACTGCGATCAAAGAAGTAGCCGCTCACGTTTGGAAAGTGAATGCCTGAGTGGCGGTGAATTGCTACTCAGCAATCACTTTTTTGCCAATAACCAGTCTATCGCCATATGAACACTGTAACTGAATAGTGTTGATCGTCCATTTCTATCAACCATTAGGTTTAATCTTATGCATGGCTTACAAATGCATTCTTAACCCAATCTCTGCTGAAAACCTCATCCAACACCCCTGTCCCCCATTTAGCAGGAGTTCTCTGGACGAATATAGGTTGTATTAGTCGTTACCCAATCTTACAGTGTTCGGTAGCAATGTGCAGCCAGACTGTTAGCTAAGAGCGACTGCCAGTCATCAAACTGAAACCAGAGGAAATTAGCTGACTATTACGCCATTGTTGCTGGTGGGAGAGATTTTTTTGCTTCCGAAATGAGTTTTTCGATCGCGTCTAGAGGAACGTTTTCTTCTTAGCATGTCAGGAAGAATTTGTGAGTTACATCAGAATAGAAGACATCAGCAATTTGCCGGAGCGGGGATGTCCCAGCCTCAGACAGTTCGAGAAACATGCCGTCACGGAGGATGTCGCTTCCGCGAGTCAGTTCATATTTAGTCCTGGTCATAAGGTTATCTCCCTGTATCTCATATTGATGATGCCGCAGTTTCGTGTACCAGTAAATCAGAGCATTTGCGTTCTGGAAAGCTGCCAGCAAAAGATCCGCATAGAGCGCAGGCTGTGTGAAAACGTTTTTGATCGCATAAGTTGCCAAAAAAAGAGCTGAAAACCGCGTCCCTACGTAAAATTTGACTCTACTAACCAGTCGTTCAACTTCAGATTTTGCGCAGCATTATGCACTTCAGTTTTTAGTCAGAGTTTTCACACAGCCTGAGCGAGAAGCGGAAGTTCGCCCATAGTTGTATTACTAACATTGCCATGTGGGGAGCAGGTCAATAACCGTTAGAATCACGTAGAGTGAGAGCCATAGTGAATTCGGGTTTTGCTGCACTGGCTGTTTTGGCATCAGGCGGAGCGGGATCCAAGGATTGGTCAATTATAGACTGCTCCTTAATTTCGCTTTTACAGTTTACTTGCATACTTTGCTTCGTACCTCCCCGCGTCAAATTTCGATTTCTGGCGGTTCTTCTCCGAACATTTCAATCCATTCTGACTGCCAGGTGCTGCTCAGTGAAAACTTCCTGAACTTAGGATGCAGGTCCGTCCTAATCAGCAACCATTTCTGTTTGATTAGAGAGTTAGAACGCAGCGCACGTGAAACATTATTTGTATATTTTTTATTGTCGTCATTTACTATGTGATCGTTAATTGTTTCTGTGATCTGAGCTCCAATGCTGGTCTCAAACCCAAGATAGGATCGTATCGCCAGAGCGACAAAGATGAGAGGGATATACTCACTTCCACAGGACATGGCATTTTCAAGAGATAATGGCTTGAATGAAGGCGGGATGTCTCTCTCTTCACCGGATGCGCTGGTTGTTTCAATTCCATCGCCAAAATCGAAAGATAAATTACCGTGATCGTTTTTCTTACGGCTAGCGGTAAACTCGTCATTGCTCCCTATGTTACGACTGAACGATGCCACCAGTCGGTTTATGCTTTTTTCCGTTAAGAGTACGTCTGTCTGAGTTCTCAGTAATGATAAAGTCAGTTTTTCTCTTTCATACTCTGATGACAGATATCTTGATATCAGAATTGGCATCTGACTTTCTTCGACCAAATTAATAATTTCATGATTGGTGTTAATACTCTTATCATTATAAATTGCATTGATCAGTCTAGTGAGTTCCTGTTTTGCTTCGTTATAGGGCTTTTTTTCATGGAAAGGCAAATAAAGCGATGTCAACGAAAGGTAAATTGATGTGTGGCAGATATCGAGTATCAAACAGGTGCCTAAAGGCGATATACGAAATGTATGTGCTGAGCTAACGGTGTATTCTATGTTGAAGTCGCTGTCAGAGGGTAGTTCAATACATTCAATAATCCTTTCTTTAACCGAACTTTCAATTGTTTTGCTGATCCAGTCTTTTTTATAACCGTAAAGCGATGCGAATCGGATTATCCGTTCAAGGCTAATTCCTTTTGCAATTTCTCCGGGGGAAACGGCGTCATTCAGAAAATAGAGTATTCTTAACTTAAGGAAGTAGCACTGGTTTACATTCTGATAGGGCAGGTAAACATTCGGTATGTATGCTTTCTCCGTGTGATCGGGATGGTAGGTGAGTGTGGATATGACATCCTTTTTACGCCACGCTGACTCATTTCCCAATTGGTAGTGTACGTGTTTAATCAATTGATAAAAGTTTCGGATATTATGCCAAGACACTGAAGATAATACTTCCAGAATGGGCATGCCCTCACTCGACAGTTGAAGGTTTTTTCTCAGCACATCAGCGTAGAAATTCATTTTCTCCAAGAAATCTTGAAGTTGGTATTTTTTTCTCCAGTCTTTGATCCTAAAATCCTCACTCAGATATTCTTTAATGTATTTTATCCTTGTCGAAATCAGTTTGTTAAAGTCCGGTGATTTGAGGTGAATGATCTTGTCTTCTGGCCTAACGTCCAGAAAGCCTTTATCTTTGTTCTTAAAGAAGGTGAACTCCCTGAGTGTGATGATGACTGTTGCACCCGATGCTTGGGTTATTAAATGAGATAAAGCATAAATTTCCTCTTGAAACGATTCAGAAGCTCGGTCGACATTATCAATCACAATAATAACGGATTTGTTCTCTTTGACACGTTTTTTGAATATTTTCAAAACTAGACTCTGCCGGTTGGCGCTTTCCCGCTCCAGCAGCTCGGCTTCTTTGACCATAAACAATTCTGGGTTCTTAGAAAAGATATCCTTGTAGGGGCCGTTTTTTAATACTTTAATTTCATGCAAAAATGTGATGCGCAGCTCATCTAATGTAAACTCAGTTTCATACTCGCTTTTTATCTTGTCATGCAGATAAGTAAATACGATGTTTTTTACATCAATGTTATGTTTTGAAACGTCATTGATTAAATCTATGATGATGGGGGTTGCATATATGTTCTTTTGCTGTCTGGCTTCTACTAAACATTTTGTCACCAGAGTGGTTTTCCCACAGCCAACGGCACCAGTAATGATGATAACTTTACCAGTATGATGCTCTAGGATGAATTCTTTACCTTCAGAGGGTGAGAGATCTAACGCATCATTCGGAAGAAAACTGGGTTTTGAATCTTTTAACGCTCTTTTTATTTCTCCTTTAAACTGATCCAACTTAGAGTCACTGACAAAGCAGTGTTCCAGCATTTTTCTCTGATTGTTCTCTGTTATCTGGGAGAAGAAGTTTTCATAAAAGTCATCTATCCATTGGTTGTCTTTGTTACTATCCCAAATAAAATCATGAACATGATCTTTTAGCATGTAACACACTTCTGACGGCACATGATTCAGTTCTGAGAGATAGCTTTCCAGATTATTCTTTTCTGTGCTATCCCTAGAGATGAGGTTGTACATGAGATCAAACGAAAACTCACCTCCAAAGATATTCCCAAAATAAACGCCTTTCATCGAGTCAGTTGTTTTACCGGCTTTTGGCAGCATTGGGCAAACAAACCACTCTGCACCATTTGTGATTAATGCATATTGAACTGCTTTTTCGACACAGTATCTTTGCGCCTGATCGATAACCTCAGAAATTTTCTTATTGAATGCTTTTTTGAGATAGGCGACAGAGTATTCGTTCAAGGTTAAGGTGTTTTTTGGAAGGCCGAAGGTCGCGCCGATTTTTTTGGCTTCAACGACAAGTCGAGGCGTTCTTTCCATACTCAGTATATAATCGGCATACCCCGCCGTTCTGCAATACGCTTCCGGCGTAAATTCTTCTTTATCCCAACCCAGTATGTTTAGGATCTCATCTACCACCAGTAAGCGGCTTTCAGCTTCATTTGCTTCAAAGAGAGTATCCTTTCGAGCGATATACCGTTCCTGAACTTCCTTGAATTTTTCGAATGCCTTTTCTCTGCTCATACTTAGCCCCAATAAGAGTATTGAAAACTTTTTATTTTTTTTCAGTTGCTTAGTTTGAATAGTTAGGGGTGATCTCTCAGCATCACTTAAAAACTTATCACCCCCAGCTTTCAGATCTGTGGCGCTTGTCACAATGATCATGCTTTGCCATCTAGCTTGCAGGTCCAAGGAATGAAAGAGAGTAAGACAATGCCTTACTGTTTGCTTCATAGCCTGTTATCGCATCTTTCTGAGACAACTGAAATAGGGATGATGCCATTTTTTAAGGGCAAGCCCTGCTTTTCACGGAAAATCAGGACTGACATACTTCCCTTTGGTTAGTACAGACTTTTTTAGTAACGTCCGCTCTGGCACTGAGCAGACTGTCAGCGGAGTGCCCATGACCTGCCCCCAGGATTAGATACAACGCTCACTTAGTAATGTCGGATCCTTCACTCTCAGAATTACCCTTTCTCCAGGCCGCCGCAAATTCAGACGGCGTCTGATAATTCAGCGCGGAGTGCGGGCGGCACTCATTATAATCCTGACGCCATTCACTGATGGTTTTCCTGGCATGACTGACGTCACTGAACCAGTGTTCATTCAGGCATTCATCGCGAAAGCGTCCGTTAAAACTCTCAATAAATCCGTTCTGTGTCGGCTTGCCGGGCTGGATAAGTCGCAGCTCCACGCCATGCTCAAAGGCCCATTGATCGAGCGCGCGGCAGGTAAATTCCGGGCCCTGATCAGTTCTTATCGTCGCCGGATAGCCGCGAAACAGCGCAATGCTGTCCAGAATACGCGTGACCTGCACGCCTGAAATCCCAAAGGCAACAGTGACCGTCAGGCATTCCTTCGTGAAGTCGTCCACGCAGGTAAGGCACTTGATCCTGCGACCGGTGGCCAATGCGTCCATGACGAAATCCATCGACCAGGTCAGATTGGGCGCCGCCGGACGGAGCAGCGGCAGACGTTCTGTTGCCAGCCCTTTACGACGTCTTCTGCGTTTTACGCCCAGGCCACTGAGGTGATAAAGCCGGTACACGCGCTTATGATTAACATGAAGCCCTTCACGGCGCAGCAACTGCCAGATGCGACGGTAGCCAAAACGCCTGCGCTCCAGTGCCAGCTCAGTGATGCGCCCTGATAAATGCGCATCAGCAGCCGGACGCTGAGCCTCGTAACGGCAGGTCGACAGGGACAAACCTGTTAGCCTGCAGGCACGACGTTGCGACAGACCGGTCGCATCACACATCAACATCACGGCTTCCCGCTTCTGGTCTGTCGTCAGTACTTTCGCCCAAGAGCCACCTGAAGCGCCTCTTTATCCAGCATAGCTTCGGCAAGCAGCTTCTTGAGTCTGGCGTTCTCTTCCTCAAGCGACTTCAGGCGCTTAACCTCAGGTACCTCCATACCGCCATACTTCTTACGCCAGGTGTAAAACGTGGCATCGGAAATGGCGTGCTTGCGGCAGAGTTCACGGGCGGATACCCCGGCTTCAGCCTCGCGGAGAATACTGATGATCTGTTGGTCGGAAAAACGCTTCTTCATGGGGATGTCCTCATGTGGCTTATGAAGACATTACTAATATCGGGGTGTACTAATCAACGGGGAGCAGGTCACCCAGAGTAGAAAGAGTGTCAGACCAAGTACGAGCCAGTACAGTTTATCGCTTTGCTACTGGGTTGTGTCTGGTGTGCATCACGCTCAACCATCTGATCTCTGATTCAATAGAACTGTTTCTGCGGCTTTTATCAATGTAAGTACTCACGTTTGAAAAATGAATACTAGGGTGGTG
This sequence comes from Edaphovirga cremea, assembly GCF_003332275.1. GTDB lineage: Bacteria > Pseudomonadota > Gammaproteobacteria > Enterobacterales > Enterobacteriaceae > Edaphovirga > Edaphovirga cremea. The sequence goes on from NZ_QOVA01000035.1 coordinate 23,084, forward strand.
TGGTTTTCTATTTCGACACTCAGTAATCACTTTCGCTAATAACAAATCCATCGCCATGTGGAAACCCTCAGCCGAGTAGTGTTGATCTCCCATTCTTCTCAGCCAGCAGAGTTAGCCTACCTACGTGGCATTGAGGCGCTATCTCGCCCTGATCTATGTTGAAACCTCATTGATAAATGCTCAGGATTGAGGGAGTAATGTCACTATGTTTTCTTAACCGTTGGCTCTCGACATGAATTGCGACATTTACTTTAAAGCTGAATCAGTATCGGTAAAAAGGCCAAATGGACTTTACGATACTTGCAAAGTAACTAACGGAGTCGCTTATGACTGCAAGTACGGCTACGAAGGAAAAGCGGCTGTAATAATGACAATACATACCACGATTGCATGATTAGAAATAATACAGAAGGTATGTGCAATTACTGGCTCTCCGGTGAAGCTGTTATTGAACGAACACGCCAAAAGTAAAAAGCCTCAGCGATTGCAGAGACTATAAATCTAAAAAATTTATGTTATATATCGATTGTAGGGTATGGAATAGGGGTTTCTGCTATGTAGCAGTAGATCAAATCCATTTCTCTTTGAGTAAGAGTATCGGTCTCATGAAATGCTCGCCAATCCTCACCGTCCCAATGAACAATATCCCATAGATCTTTGTCATCTTTCGCCCAGTAGTAGCCTTTCTTTCTCATTTTTGATCCCTGCCGCTATAAAATTAGACTCCTTAGGTATAGATGACAAACCGATTGATCTCTATGAGAGAAAATTCTTATTTGCCTACTGCGGAGTTCGCGTCGCTCGGACAATACAAAACATAAAATTTTAAAGACCAATAACGCCGCTATTTCAATGAAGAGGCCCATTGAAACAGCTTTGCCTGACTTGGGTGGTAAGATCCACTTTAAGATTAGACCGTATGAATCCACTTACTTTTGCACTGTTAGTGGCCTCAGTGACTATCAATTCACAGGATCAATGTTCCATCGTCTGTATAGACCAAAGCACTGGCGAGTTGTTCAGGGTTGAGACCTTTTAACAGTGGGAAATTAATGAGTTTAAAGCCGTTTGTGAAACAGATATCACACGTCTTGCTCTCCGTATCGAGCAGGATTTCTTTGAACGTTTTGAAAATGAAACGTCTGCATTTCTCCCGATCTCCTTTTAAGGTTAAATCAAGTTTTGTGACATCCTCACTGACAGCAAGTCTCTGCTTGTTCTTGATTGCGCGCATTGTGACTTCATTATTGTTGAATTCTTTATGCAGCGCCTTTATCTTTTCGGCCAGAGCAACCACGTCAGGTGCGATTTGTAACGCCTCAACCAGTCGGTCGATGCCTTTGAGAATCTCAATATTTCTGTCCTGCAGTAATTGTGTCGAGTGTCGACTGGTTGAATGGGTCTGGAATTTGTCAGCGTTGACAAGCACAGCATTTATCAGGTTTGCATCAGCGATATCGCGTCTGAGGGAGGGTGTATTGCATCGATGTAAGCGGCGCATGGGACACACATAATATCCCCTGCCTTTGCTGTCGATAGCGTTGAGCATGATGCTGTGACCACAAGCTTTACACTTCATGACAGAACGGAAGAGATTGATGAGATAAGGGTTGTCAGTGTGTATGTCTTTACCATATGGCGGCTTTCTGTACTCACTGGCGGCATAGAAAACTTTATCGGGAATGACGCG
>NZ_QOVA01000036.1 GCF_003332275.1 Edaphovirga cremea
ACAGCACCCCCGATGATCAGTCAGGGGATTATCGCTCTGTTAAAGTGATAATCAAGATATAAGCAGGGCCGTAAGCGCGGCCCTGCACCGCGCTTTTTCGCGGCATTTCTCGCCGGCTGTGCCGGTGCCTTCACTCATCACTCTGGCGGACGGGTCGGCTTTAGGTTCGGGCCATGCGTGAGCTATTGTTTTAAAAAAGGTTCGGAGCAGGTTTCGGTTGATATAAGTGTATTTTTCTACTTGAGCCTCGAAGCCTCAACCGACAAAGGGTCGCCAGTCGCCGCGACCCTTTGAACCCGGGCTTTTCCGCGGCATTTCTCGCCGGCTGCGCCGGTCCCTTCCCTCATCTCTCCGGCGGACGGGTCGGCTTTAGGTTCGGGCCATGCGTGAGCTATTGTTTTAAAAAAGGTTCGGAGCAGGTTTCGGTTGATATAAATGTATTTTTCTACTTGAGCCTCGAAGCCTCAACCGACAAAGGGTCGCCAGTCGCCGCGACCCTTTGAACCCGGGTTTTTCCGCGGCATTTCTCGCCGGCTGTGCCGGTGCCTTCACTCATCACTCCGGCGGACGGGTCGGCTTTAGGTTCGAGCCATGCGTGAACTATTGTTTTAAAACAGGTTCGGAGCAGGTTTCGGTTGATATAAATGTATTTTTCTACTTGAGCCTCGAAGCCTCAACCGACAAAGGGTCGCCAGTCGCCGCGACCCTTTGAACCCGGGCTTTTCCGCGGCATTTCTCGCCGGCTGCGCCGGTCCCTTCCCTCATCTCTCCGGCGGACGGGTCGGCTTTAGCCCACATCCATGTGGGCGGACGCCTCTCACCGCCATCCTGGCGGTTCGCCCCTGCCTGCGTTCTTCGCTCAGCGAGTCATGACGCTCTTGGAAGGTCAACGTCAAAGGCTACTGATAAAAAAATAATGATTAATTGATAAAATCCTGAGGTTTTCATTTTCTCTTTTGATTATTTCTTTTGTCTTTTGTCTTTGACCTTCCCCCGAGCATCATGAATTGCTGAGGGCGGAATGGAGGCAGGGATGAGCCGCCAGGACGGCGGCGAAAGGCGTCCGGCTACAGGGACTGTAGCCTAAAGCCGACCCGTCCGCCGCAATGACAACCGAGGGGACCCGCAACGCGGGCAATTTATGCTGCGGAAAGCGCGGGTGCAGGGGACACGCTTTTGTCCCCTGCTTGATTGCCGATCTTCACACTGGAAGAACGAAACAAAACCCAAAGCAATCAACCAACAAAGCCTTCTTTTGAAAGTCAGAAATATCAAAATTGCAATAAAAAACTCACCCCGCATCAAGCACCTTACTGATCTTCTCATAAAGGTCGCCAGACAAATTCTCCAATCCCTTCAATTGCTCCAACGCCCCCCGCATCATCACCTGCCGAGGTGCATCATAGCGTTTCAAACGGATCAGTGGCTCGATCAGTCGCGCTGCCACTTGCGGGTTACGCGTATTCAGATCCCTAAGAATCTCAGCCAGAAACTGATAACCCTTACCGTCAACCGCGTGGAAGGCTGCCGGATTGCCAGAGGCAAATCCACCAATCAGTGAACGCAATCTGTTGGGATTACTCAGCGTGAACGAACGGTGGTTCAACAGCGATTTGACCTTATCCAACACATCCGCCGCCGGACTGGTAGCTTGCAGAACAAACCATTTGTCCATCACCAATCCATCCTGATGCCAGCGCTCGTCAAACTCGGTCATCAACGTATCCCGGCAAGGCAATTGCGCAGAGACCGCAGCACTCAGGGCACCCAAAGAGTCGGTCATGTTATCGGCGTGATAATACTGGTCACTCACCAACTTATCAGCCAGTTTGGTATCCCCAAACGCCAGATAGTGCAGGCATACATTGCGCAGCGTACGTTTGGCGATATCAGCATGTACTACACGGTATTCAGCAATCTTGTTGTCGTTGTAAACAGCAAGCCACTCGTCTGCCATTTCAGTTGCCAGACAACGGGTAATCGCTTCATGCACCGCGGAAATAGCCCATGGATCGATGGTGTCGAAAAGCTCAGCAATCTCATTTTCCGACGGCAACGTCAGAATCTGGGCTGCAAGTGCAGGATCGAGATTCTCATCCAGCAATACGGCGCGGAAAGCATCGGCAACGTGCAGTGGTAGAGACAGCGCCTGTCCCTGCTGCTGACGCGCGACGTTGAGTTTGATGTATGTGGCCAGCAGACTCTGCGCCGCATCCCAACGTGAAAATTCGTTGGTGGCGTGTTTCATCAGGAATGTCAGTTGCTGGTCACTGTAGGGATAATCCCGTTTTACCGGGGCAGAAAACTCACGTAATAAAGAAGGGATCGGCATGTGATCCACACCATCGAAAACAAAAGTCTGTTCAGCGGCCATGACATTCAGCACATGGTGGACCGGCTTGCCGTCCCGCTGCAATGTGATGGCATTCCCTGCTTCATCATACAACTCAATATCCAGAGGGATATGCAGCGGCAACTTTTCGGCTTGATCGGCGGTAGGCGGGGTTTTCTGGCTAACATGTAAACGGTATTGCTTATGCTCCGCATCATATTCATCACGCACGGTCAACACCGGTGTCCCCGCCTGGCTATACCAGCGGCGGAACAAGGAAAGATCGACATTTGATGCGTCTTCCATTGCCTGAACGAAATCATCACACGTGGCAGCACTGCCGTCATGACGTTCAAAATAGAGCTGAATACCCGCCTGGAATTTCTCTTCTCCAAGCAGCGTATGCATCATACGAATCACTTCTGACCCTTTTTCATACACTGTCAGCGTATAAAAGTTATTCATTTCAATGACTTTATCCGGGCGGATCGCATGCGCCATCGGACTGGCATCTTCAGCAAACTGAGCGCCACGCATGACGCGTACATTATCAATACGATTTACCGGGCGCGAACCCAAATCAGAACTGAACTCCTGATCGCGGAATACCGTCAGCCCCTCTTTCAAGCTCAATTGGAACCAGTCGCGGCAGGTCACGCGGTTGCCGGTCCAGTTATGAAAATATTCGTGACCAATCACCGCTTCTATATTCAGATAGTCTTTATCCGTAGCGGTTTCCGCTTTGGCCAGCACATATTTGGAGTTGAAAATGTTCAGCCCTTTGTTTTCCATCGCCCCCATATTGAAGAAATCGACGGCCACGATCATATAAATGTCGAGATCGTACTCCAGGCCAAAACGGGTTTCATCCCACTTCATGGACTGCTTGAGTGAAGCCATCGCCCAATCGGCACGATCAAGATTACCGCGGTCAACATAGAGTTCGAGCGCGACATCACGACCCGGACGGGTGGTAAAGGCGTCACGCAAAACATCAAAATCCCCGGCGACCAAAGCAAACAGATAAGAGGGTTTCGGGAACGGATCCTGCCATTTTACCCAGTGACGCCCATCACCCAAATCGCCCTGATCGATACGGTTGCCGTTGGACAACAAGAAAGGATAACGCGCTTTATCCGCAACAATCCGGGTGGTGAAACGTGCCAAAACGTCTGGACGATCGAGATAATAGGTAATGTGGCGGAAACCTTCGGCTTCACATTGAGTGCACAATGCCTCGCCGGAGAGATACAGCCCTTCAAGGGCACTGTTTTTAGCCGGGTGGATCTCATTTACTATGGTTAACGTGAATGTATCAGGCAGTTGATTGATAATCAGCGTATTTTCCAGTTGCTGAAAACTCGGCCAGGGTTGCCCATTAACATTAACGCTCACCAACGTCAGGTCTTCGCCATTCAATACCAGCGGCGCGCCAATGGCTCCCAGGCGTTTAATCTCACTGGTCGCCGTGACTTTGGTCGTTTCCGCATCCAGTTCAAAATTCAAATCCAGATCGGTAATGGTGTAGTCCGGAGCACGATAATCGTGACGGAATTTTGCTTGCGGTTGATGTGTCATAAAAAACCCTTTCAACGTTCAGTAAGTTATGTTCAACGAGTCTATTCTGGTTACGGGCAGGTTGCAAAATGGTAACGTTAAAAAACATAACTTAACGCCGAGGGCACGTTTAATCCTCGACCTATGCCGTGCTTTTATGGTGTGATGAGACTTCAATAACAGGATAATCAAGGTATACTCCTTCAACTTTGACGATTATCCCGAATGTGGAATTGCTCCTAACGAGGACGCTGTAACGCGCCATGACCCAATACGCTTCCCCGCTCTTGACCTCAATACTCGATACCGATGCTTATAAGCTGCATATGCAGCAAGCGGTCTATCACAGATACCATAACATTACTGTTGCGGCGGAATTCAGATGCCGTGGTGATGAATTACTGGGTGAATATGCTGAGGAAATCCGCGCGCAAGTCAAGATGATGAGCGCAATGGCGCTGACAGAGGCCGAATACCGCTACCTCAGCAGCCTGCCCTTTTTCCAGAAAGATTATCTGCACTGGCTGAAGGATTTTCGCTTCAAGCCGCAGCAGGTCGAAGTGTTCAACCAGGACGGCAAGCTCACGATCCGCATTGCGGGTCCCTGGCGTGAAGTGATCATGTGGGAAGTGCCTTTGCTGGCGGTGATCAGCGAAGTGGTGCATCGACATCGTTCGTCACAAGTCACTGTCGAGATGGCAGTAGACCAGTTACACAAGAAACTAGCGCGTTTCAAAAAGATGGCGTCAGATATTGATATCTCGCATTTCAAACTGATGGATTTTGGCACACGCCGCCGTTTTTCAGGCAAGGTTCAGCACGCTATCGTCAGCACCTTGAAAGCCGAGTTTCCTTATTTGGTCGGGACGAGCAACTACGATCTGGCTCGTCAACTGAATCTTTCACCTGTCGGCACCCAAGCCCATGAATGGTTCCAGGCGCATCAGCAAATCAGTCCCGTGCTGGCCAACAGTCAGCGGGCTGCATTGCAGGCCTGGCTGGATGAGTATCCGGCACAACTCGGTATCGCCCTGACAGATTGCATCGCTATGGACGCCTTTCTGCGGGATTTCGGCGCGCAGTTTGCCGACCGCTATGACGGGTTGCGACATGATTCTGGGGATCCGGTTGAATGGGGAGAAAAAGCGATTGCCCACTATCAGAAGCTGGGTATCGATCCAATGACCAAAACACTGGTGTTCTCCGATAATCTGGATCTGGACAAGGCGCTGGATCTGTACCGCCATTTCTACACGCGAGTAAAATTGGTTTTCGGGATTGGTACTCGTCTGACCTGCGACATTCCCGGGGTGAAACCACTGAACATCGTGATTAAGCTGGTGGAATGCAACGGAAAACCCGTAGCCAAATTGTCAGATAGCCCAGGTAAAACCATCTGTCATGACCAAGCATTTGTTAAAGCGCTACGCAAAGCCTTCGATTTGCCTCTGGTGAAAAAAGCCAGTTGATCGCCAATTCACAGGCCGTACGCAGATAACTGCCGCGGTCTGTGCGCGCAACCACCACTTTTCCTTCCTGATTGCGATTAATTCCCGTCTTACGCCTCTATTCCACGTAAACGCAACAAATGTTGCCCCAGAGCCGCTATTTCTGCTTGTGTCCTGCACCACGGTAAGTAACATAGCAAAATCCCCGGAATTGGGGTGTCCGTTATCCTGAATAAACATTTATTAAAGAGAGAAATCTATGAGCGTTGTGCCTGTAGTCGACGTACTGCAAGGCCGTGCTGCGGTTGACAGCGAAGTCACCGTCCGCGGTTGGGTGCGTACCCGGAGAGATTCTAAAGCTGGTATCTCCTTCCTCGCCGTTTATGACGGCTCCTGCTTTAATCCCTTACAGGCCGTCGTTAATAATTCTCTGCCCAATTATCAGGATGAGGTTCTGCACCTGACCACGGGTTGTTCGGTTGAAGTAACCGGCACGGTTGTTGCGTCCCCTGGTGAAGGCCAGAGTTTTGAACTTCAGGCGACCACAGTGAAAGTCGTGGGTTGGGTCGACGATCCCGATACCTATCCGATGGCGGCTAAACGCCACAGTATCGAATACCTGCGTGAAGTCGCCCACCTGCGCCCACGTACCAATATGATTGGTGCTGTGGCGCGCGTTCGCCATACCCTGGCGCAGGCGCTGCACCGCTTTTTCCATGAAAACGGTTATTTCTGGGTTTCCACCCCGCTGATTACTGCGTCCGATACTGAAGGTGCTGGCGAGATGTTCCGCGTTTCCACGCTGGATCTGGAAAACCTGCCGCGCACCGATGAAGGTAAAGTCGATTTTAGCGAAGACTTCTTCGGTAAAGAGGCCTTCCTGACCGTTTCGGGTCAGTTGAACGGCGAAACCTACGCCTGTGCGTTGTCAAAAGTTTACACTTTCGGTCCCACTTTCCGTGCTGAAAACTCCAATACCAGCCGCCATCTGGCTGAGTTTTGGATGATTGAGCCAGAAGTCGCGTTCGCAACGCTTGATGATGCGGCCGCGCTGGCCGAGAAAATGTTGAAATATGTATTCCAGGCCGTGCTTGATGAACGTGCTGACGACATGGCGTTCTTTAATGAACGGGTAGATAAAGATGCCATGGATCGTCTGAAAAGATTCGTTTCCTCCGATTTCGCCCAGGTTGACTATACCGACGCCGTTGAGATTCTGATTAAGAGCGGTCAGAAGTTTGAGAATGATGTCTCATGGGGTATCGATCTATCCTCTGAACACGAGCGTTATTTGGCTGAGAAACACTTTAAAGCACCCGTCGTAGTTAAGAACTATCCGAAGGACATCAAAGCCTTCTACATGCGTATGAATGCTGACGGAAAAACCGTCGCGGCCATGGACGTATTGGCACCAGGAATCGGCGAGATCATCGGCGGTTCGCAGCGTGAGGAGCGTCTGGATATTTTGGATGCGCGTTTGGAAGAGATGGGTCTGAATAAAGAAGATTACTGGTGGTATCGCGATTTGCGTCGCTACGGTACCGTACCGCATTCCGGCTTTGGACTCGGTTTTGAACGTTTAATCGCCTATGTCACTGGCGTGCAAAATGTCAGGGACGTGATCCCGTTCCCAAGAACACCACGAAACGCCACGTTCTAAAGCTATATTTCTTCAGTATAAATACAATTTTGTTACAAAACAGAGGCCAGCAATGCTGGCCTTTTACATTTTTAAACTTAGACCTTTGTCACAAAGTTCCCTATTTTTTACATTTTGTAATACATAGTTTCTTTCTGAAACAGGATTAGGGGATTCGTAGCATTTTCGGTGTGGATTAACAGGTCAGTGAATGGAACACTGCGTTCAGACACAGGAGACACCAAACTCTCAACAATAGTTCCCTAAATTATTGTCGGCAGTGGCAAGGTGTCCAAATAACACCAATGAGGGTAATTAATAATGATGAAGCGCAACATTCTTGCAGTGGTTATCCCGGCTCTGCTGGCTGCTGGTGCAGCAAACGCAGCAGAAATCTACAACAAAGACGGCAACAAACTGGATCTGTACGGTAAAGTTGACGGTCTGCACTACTTCTCCGATGACGATGGCAGCAACGGCGACAAATCATACGTCCGTTTTGGCTTCAAAGGTGAAACGCAAATCACTGACCAACTGACCGGTTACGGCCAGTGGGAATACAACATTCAAGCGAACCACACTGAAAATGGTGAAGACGCACAAGACGGCAACAAAACCCGTCTGGGCTTCGCTGGTCTGAAATTTGCTGATTACGGTTCATTCGATTATGGCCGTAACTATGGTGTTGTTTACGACACCCTGAGCTGGACCGACATGCTGCCAGAATTCGGTGGCGACTCTGACTACACCGATGGCTACCTGACTAACCGTACTACTGGCGTTGCTACTTATCGTAACAACAACTTCTTCGGCCTGGTTGATGGCTGGGATTTCGCAGTACAGTACCAGGGTAAAAATGACCGTACCGACCTGAACCGTGCTAACGGTGACGGCTATGGTATTTCAACTTCTTACACCTCACCAATCGGTGTTGGCATTTCTGGTGCCTACGGCGCGTCTGACCGTGTTGATGGCCAGTCCAACTCCGCTATCGGTGGCGGTGATAAAGTTGAAACGTGGGCAACTGCTCTGAAATATGATGCAAACAACGTGTACTTGGCTGCAATGTATGCTGAATACCGTAACCTGTCTGCAATCAGCATTCCAACTGCAGTCCCAGGCGTAAGCGTTAGCGGTTTTGCTAACAAATCCCAGGTGATTGAATTGGTTGCACAGTACCAATTCGACTTCGGTCTGCGCCCATCTCTGGCATACATCCAGTCTAAAGGCAAAAGCATCGAAGGCGTAGGTGATGCTGATCTGGTTAAATACATTGATGTCGGCGCAACTTACTACTTCAACAAGAACATGTCTGTCTATGCTGATTACCTGATCAATCAGATCAACGACGACAACCCACTGGGTATCAACGACGACGATATCGTTGCTGTTGGTCTGGTGTACCAGTTCTAATTCCGCTGTTTATCTGAACGTTTAGTTTAGAGGTAGTGGTTCAGTTTGAATGATAGTTAAGGCAGGGCTTCGGCTCTGCCTTTTGCATTTTTTAGTGGTTAAAAAGCATAAAAACGATCCTTTTTCTCTCCCCTTCTTGTTAAGTTTTCCTCATTGCGAGCCTGCTTGCATAACAATCTTTTCTTTCTTATCGCAAACGGTTGGCAAAGCCGTTAACTGGCGGTAACCTGATACTTCTGACCGATAAACACCAAGCCACGGAAGCTTCTGACATGTTTGAGAAAATCACTGCCGCACCTGCCGATCCTATTCTGGGGTTGACTGACATTTTCCGCGCTGACGAACGCCCTACCAAAATTAATCTGGGTATTGGCGTCTATAAAGATGAAACGGGTAAAACCCCGGTTCTGACCAGCGTTAAAAAAGCAGAGCAGTATCTGCTGGAAAACGAAAGCACCAAAAATTATCTGAGCATTGAAGGCCTGCCCGCTTTCGCCAGTTGCACTCAGGAATTGCTGTTTGGCAAGGACAGCGCCATCATCAGTGACAAGCGTGCAAAAACCGCACAAACCCCTGGCGGTACCGGTGGTTTACGTGTTGCAGCCGATTTCATTGCCAATCAGACCAATGCCAAACGTATCTGGATCAGCAATCCAACCTGGCCTAACCACAAGAACGTCTTCTCTTCAGTCGGTCTGGACGTGGCTGAATATGCTTACTACGATGCTGCCAATCATGCGCTGGACTTTGATGGCATGGTCAACAGCCTGCAAGCCGCGCAAGCCGGTGATGTGGTTCTGTTCCACGGTTGCTGTCATAACCCGACAGGGATTGACCCAACGCCAGAGCAATGGGCTGCGTTAGCCGAAATCTCTGCGAAGAAAGGTTGGCTGCCACTGTTTGACTTTGCGTATCAAGGTTTCGCCAAGGGTCTGGAAGAAGATGCCCAAGGCTTGCGCATTTTTGCTGCCAGCCATAATGAATTGCTGGTTGCCAGTTCCTACTCCAAAAACTTTGGTCTGTACAACGAGCGCGTGGGTGCCTGTACGTTGGTTGCGGCTGATGCTGAAACTGCAGAGCGCGCATTCAGCCAGGTTAAAGCGGGTATCCGCGCCAACTACTCCAACCCGCCGTCACACGGTGCCGCGATTGTTGCCACTATTCTGGGCAATGAAGCACTGCGTGCCATTTGGGAGCAGGAACTGACTGATATGCGTCAGCGTATTCACCGCATGCGTCAATTGTTTGTTAATACGCTGCGAGAAAAAGGCGCAGAGCAGGACTTCAGCTTCATCATTGAGCAGAACGGTATGTTCTCGTTCAGTGGCCTGACCAAAGAACAGGTACTGCGTTTGCGTAATGAGTTTGCGGTGTATGCTGTGAACTCAGGTCGAGTCAACGTAGCTGGCATGACCCCAGACAATATGGCTCCACTGTGTGAAGCCATTGTCGCTGTGCTGTAATCACAGCGCCTGAGCAGTAAAAAAGCCAGCGGGAAGAATTATCTCCGCTGGCTTTTTTACTTGAGCGAGGTTTAAGACCGCAGTCAACGCATCTCCAGCTTGAAGTATGGCGGGTAGACACCCTAAATAATTCGAGTTGCGGGAAGGCGACAAGGCCGAGAATCCCCAGGAGCATAGATAACTATGTGACTGGGGTTCGAGGACGCAGTCAACGCACCTGCAGCGTGAAGTATGACGGGTGTTTACCAGATAGGCAGTTCATCTTGCAGGAAAGGATTACTCCTGCGCTCCTGACCGAATGTCGACATGGGACCATGGCCGGGAATAAACGCCATATCATCACCCAGAGGCAACAATTTAGTCCGGATCGCATTAATCAACGCCTGATGGTCGCCAAGAGGGAAGTCACTGCGACCCACTCCACCGTTGAATAAAACATCACCGGATATTGCCAGGCGCTGCGTCTGATTAATGAAGACGATATGACCCGGCGTATGACCGGGACAGTGCAGAACGGACAGCGTCTCGTCACCCACCCTGACCTCATCACCCTCCTCCAACCACTGAGTCGGTGACAGCGGTGCACACTCTTCCAGACCAAACATCCGGCTCTGCTCTGGCAGCGCATCCAGCCAGAAAAGATCTTCTTTCTGTGGTCCAACTATTGGCACCTGATAGTGGGCGGCGATCTCTGCAGCCGCGCCGACGTGATCCAGATGACCGTGAGTCAGAAGGACCTGCTTAACTTCTACACCCTGGTTGGCAACCTGTTGGATAATTCTGTCTGCATCACCGCCGGGGTCAACAATGGCGGCCTGCTTGGTTTTTTCACACCAAATCAATGAACAGTTTTGGCTGAAGGCGGTGACTGGAATAATGAGATATTTCATAAAGCTCCACGACGGGCAATGACGGGCAATAATGACTATTGCCCGTATGCTAACCCAACATGCTGATAACTACCAGGATCTAACCGGGCCGGTATCAATATGCACGAAGTTACTGCGTGGATAAAATCCTACACCACCCGCCCGCATTTTTAATGCCGCTTTGCGAATATTACTGAGTTGCAGGCCTTCGATATGAAAATCCATGGCGCGCCCTTGGGTGTGATAGCTGTGCTTCGCAACACCCCGTCCGTGCTTTCGCAAATCGTCATTGGTTACCAGCGAACGATAACCTGAAACTAATTGGACTGGTTTATTGTTCCCCATCAACACTTGCAACCGATAGAGCTGGTCGAAGAGACGAGGATCAATGGTTTTCATTTTGTTGGCTCGGTAGTCACGAAACAAATGATTCAACCGGGCTAACTCATCCTTGTTATACGTTTTTCCGTCAAAGAACTCAGCCTTGATGGATTCGCCGGTATTCAGGTTATTCAACTTTAAAATACGCGGACGAGGAGTAGAGAGAGTTGCGAACGCCTGCCTTGGTAGCAGTGCGATCCCCATAGCGGCAGTACCTAATGCCAGCCATTTACGGCGATGATTATCTATTTGATCCATGAACTGTCTGATACCCGGCAAAAGAGTCAAAAAATAAGCACATTACTGTGCTTCCCGAACCTTAACCGTCATCGCAAAGCGAGTCAACCCGCGTTGCAGAAAGGCCGATGAGAGCCACAGAATAAGACTCTCATCGTAGTACCCAATTATCAGACCGTTACTTATTGAGATTTACTGCATTTATTGCAGTAAAAGTTCAGCTTGAGGAAGGATTTGTGCACCAGATCTCACTGTGTTGTCATAATTGTAAATATCTGTGCGGAATTGCGGTTTCCCGTCATCCGATACCCAGGCGGTCAGATAGTAAAGCTGAACCGGGATACGGTGGCGAATTGGAACAAACGTCGTGTTGCCCGCTTTTAATGTCGAATTGACACGGGCATTATTCCATCCCGCGTCCATCAACAGCATGTTAGCCAGATCCGAGGCACGGTTGACGCGTACACAACCGGAACTTAGCGCGCGGATATCCTTCTGGAACAGGTTATGATTCGGCGTATCGTGCAAATAGATCGCTTCCGAACTTGGCATGTTGAATTTGAAGCGCCCCAGCGAGTTCGTGGCACCCGGTACCTGACGAATGTGATACGGGAAGTTACGCGAAGACACCATACTCCAGTCAATCATTGAAGGATCGACCACTTGCGCATCGCCACTCCCCGAAATAAGCATATAACCGTGGCGCTGTAAATAGCTCGAATCCCCCATCACTTTAGGCAGGATATCTTCACGCACCAGTTTGGTGGGGACATTCCATGGCGGGTTAACGACCACGTTGTTCAGTGCGCTGCTCATCAGCGGCGTTTTACGGCTTGGACGACCGACGATAACCCGTGAAGAGAGAACTTCCACGCCGTTGAGATGGTAAACCAGCGAGTAATTGGGAATATTCACCATAATGCCGGTTTCGACATTACCAGGCAAAATACGCAAGCGTTGAATATTCAGCGCCAGCAGGGTGGCACGGGTTTGTGGCGTCACGTTCAACCAGTCACGCGTACGCTTGCCAATGATTCCGTCATCCTCCAGACCCTGCCATTTTTGAAAGCGTTTCACCCCTTCCACCAGATCGTCCGTGTAGCGATTGTCGACTACCGCAACGGCAGGAACAGGGGAAGCACCTGCACTGGTATTCGGTGGCGCCACAATGTCCTGAATAGGCGCTGCGGCAGGACTCACCACTGTCGGTGACGTATTATTCTGCGCGACACTTTCATCAACAGAAAGATCGTCATCGACCGCCGGAACATTTTTATCTGGCGTCTGGACCGGTACGGTTTCATCCACACTCTTGGCAATAGGCTGAGGTGTCATCATTCCACTGCGTGCCAGAATCTCCCGCAGAGCCGGGATATCATCACTCAGTTGGCCCGGACGCAAGCTCGGGCTATTGACCATTTGTGGCCATGGGTGGTTATCCGTCAGCATAGCTTTCAAGGCCTTATGCATTTTTGCATACTGCGGATGGTGGGGTTCCAGGGTACGGACATAGCTGTCCAGCGTTCCATTGCGCAATGCCATCTGCCACTGATTAATCACCGTGCTGGCGGGCACCGACATTTTGTAAGGTACAGAAGTATAGAGCCAGTTACTGCCATTGGCACCAACGCCGGATGTGAACTGCAAGTAGCCCAGCATCGCGTCGGACAGCACAATATCACGCGCCATACCAGTTACCGCCGGATCGCTCAACCATCGTACCCACTGGGTAAACTGTGGTTGTATACCGGAAATCGCCAGTTCAGCCAGTTGCTGTTCGAACTGTTGGACGGCTCCACTGTCTTGCCACATCGGTTGCATCTGATTAGAGGCATACAGCGAGGACAAGGTAGAAAGGAAAAAAGGTTTAATACTTTTCGGTAATGCCGACAATAACTCATTGCTGCCCTGCTGAGCGGATATCGTATGCGATACCCCAGGAAGCGTTGGCATAGCTGACCACGCCTGAAAAACAGGCGAAAGGCTATACGCAAGTGCGCAGCCCACAACTATCCGTCTAAGAGAACGTTCGCTCTTAAGCATCATCCCTTGCCCCCTGATAATGTCAAAAAATAACGGGCAACCCGTTATTCAGCACTGATTATTGGTTTAAGTATACAAACAGAAAGCGGCTTTTGCTTTGCCGATAAATAATAAACGTTTGCTACCGAATATTGGCGTCATTTTACCTATAACGTCAAATAAAGTTTGTTCTGCTAATGCGCTAAGCAGATGAAAAAAGTCGCCTTTTGGCGACTTTTTGTACAGCGCGTGACGTATTCTCAAGAGGAAGTCTAATTCTCCGTGGAATGACTGGTCACAACGGGAGGTTCAATTGGCGTAAAGCCGCGCAAGCCCACCACATGTACATGCTCATGGTTCTGGAATACCTTACGCACCAGCTTGTAGGTTGTGCCTTTCTCTGGACTGATATTCTCCGGTGCAGCAATGATTAACTGCATTTCGAGACGATCGCAAAGCTCAAACAGCGTGGCGATCGACTTCGCATCCAGACGCGCCGCTTCATCGAGGAACAGTAACCGGCATGGGGAAATATCTTTTCCACGCAGGCGACGGGACTCTTCCTCCCAGCTCTGTACCACCATAACCAGAATCGACATCCCGGTACCGATCGCCTCACCGGTCGACAGCGCACCACTTTCAGCCCGTAACCAACCATCAGAGCCACGGAAGACTTCAACTTCCATTTCCAGATAGTTGCGGTAGTCCAACAGTTCTTCACCAATGGTTTGCGGCGTGCGCTGCCCCATGTCGATTTGCGGATTCAGGCGTTGATACAGTTTTGCCAGCGCTTCAGAGAAGGTCAGGCGATTACTGGTAAACAAATCCTGATGCTGCTCCTGCTGCTCAGAGAGCACATCAAGCAGTGTCGCATGGGCTTCACGCACGTTCACATTGAGGCGTACACTCTTCACCTGACCAAAGGAGACGGCCTGCAATCCCTGATTCAGCATGCGGATACGATTCTGTTCACGCTGAATGGTTTTACGAATGATGTTGGAGACGCTTTTTGAGCTAATCGCCAGCTTCTGCTCGCGCGCCGTCAGCTCTTCGGTCAGGCGACCCAGCTCAATCTCCATCTGTTCAATCGCTTCCACCGGATCATCGGTACGAATAATATCCTGACGGATACGCTCGCGCAGATGTTGGTAAACGGCGATATAGAACTGGATTTTACGCTCAGGACGTTTGGGATCTTCTGAAAGACGCAGCACATCACGCAAATGTTCGTTATCCGCCACGGCAAGACGCAGCGCCCCCAATGCCTTATCCGACATCGAACGTAATTCGTCACCGTCCATATACGCCAGTTCGCGGCGGTGCAAGCGGCGCTCCACGCCATTATCCTTGACCAGACGCATCACGGAACACCAGCCAGCTTTCGCCGTCACCACCTGTTCACGCATCAAATAATAGTCACGCTCAAGTTTGCGCAGTTTCTTCTGTAACGCGTCCATTTCAGCTTCACAGAACGTCAGTTGCTTCTCAAGCTGATTGCGACGGGCACGGTTATTGCTGAGTGCGGCATGCAATTCATCCCTGCGCGTGCGGGCGCGAACTTCAGCGCTGGCATCTGCCTGAACGCCAATATCCTGTAACTCCTGCCCCAACTCTTTGAGCATGTCACGCTTGGCATCGTAGGAACTTTTCAGCGACGCCAGAACCTGACTGTATTGGGTAAATTGGGTTTGATGCTGACGCAACAGTTCACGACAGCGCGTACGTTCGGCTTCGGCATGTTCCAGGCGCTGGCGCAGTTTGTCATTCAGATCGGAGTTTTCGGTCAGCATGCCCGCCGAGTCGGTATAGCCGAAGTGTGAGCGACGCTGTACCACTTCCGTCAGGGAGAACGCTTGCTGCTTGGTCAGACGCTGCACATGCTGCGCCTGGGCATAATCCTCTTTCAATTGTTCATGCTGCTCAGGATCGCTTTGCAACACGGACAGCAATGGCTCCAATTTTGCCAGAGATGCGCCATGCTGCTGAATGTATCGTGCTGATGCTTGCGCCTCATCATGCTCTTCACGCATCTCTTCAACACGATCTTCCAACGTTTCATCGCTCAGCAGCGCAACACGAGGCAGCAAGCGATTCAGTATTGCCACGCTCTCTTTTGCTTGCTCATACTGCTGACGTTGCTGCTGGTTCTGCCCTTCATGGGCATTCAGCGCGCGATCAATCTCACTGCGACGGGTCGAAAGCAGGCGAATTTCAGCCTCAGGATCATTATCAAAAGCGACAGCCAGATGGCTGCCGATGAAACGACTGAACGCCTGATGCGCGCGCTGAATTTTTTGTACATCGAAAGAGAGCGTGGCGTAGCGTTCAGCCAGATCTTCACGCTCTTTATGCAGCACGTCCAAACGGTTGTCACGCGCAGCGCGACCAAAGAGCGGCACTTCAGGGAAACGTGAATAGCGCCACTGACGATCGGCAATTTTGACCACTACTGCGCGGTTCAGCTCTTCCACACCAAAGACGTTATCATCAAAGGACTGCGGATCCCCTTCGATTAAATACAAGTCTTCCGGGCACTCTTCCAATCCGTCCAGTTGATCGCGAATCAACGACAGATCAGGAACGACGATGGCATGACGGGATGGACCGTACAACGCGGAGAAATAGGGTGCGTCATCAATGGTGACATCATCGTAAATTTCAGACAGCAGAACACCACCAAAGCGTTCAGCGAGCGTGATCATACGCGGATCTTCAGCACCGCTTGGCTGACTCAGACGCTCAATTTGCGCATCAATGATACGTTTACGCGCGGAGATTTCGTCACGTTCGACGGTAGTCTCACGTTCGCTCTCCAACAATTGCTGCATGTATTCCGTAACCTGCTGGCTGGTTTCCAGCGGCTCGCGGCTCTGCTCGCTCAATTGCGACAACGCATCCTGCGCCGCCAGCCAGACCGGCGCCCGGGCGGTAAGGGCTTTGATGCGCTGTTGCAACTGCTCGTGCTCCTGACGCATTTCCATGCGGCGCTCACCCGCCTGCGACACGCAGAGCGTCAGCTCTTCAATCTGTTGTTCAAGCTCAGCCTGCAGTTCATCCAGATCCTCAGGCTGATAATCCTGACCGCAGCGCTTGCTGAACTCCTGCAACTGACGCCCGGCATCCTGTTGTTCGCGCAGGCGTTGCTCCAGCTCAGACAGACGCATACGTAGCGGTTGTACCCGCTCAGCCTGATGCTGTTGGGATGACCAGTCGCGCAGCAGGTCGCGTGCTGTCTTCCAGGCATCACTGCGGCTGACTTCGCCCGCGATTTTTACCACCAACTGGTAAGCATTCTCGAATTGGCTGTGCGCGGCATCAGCAACGCTGATTTTCTGCTCGAGCATCAGCAACATATCGGTTGCTTCCTGCTCCTTCGCCTGGAACGTATCAAGCCATTGCTCGGCATTGTCTGCCGTCAGATCCGGAAGCTGGCAGAGTTCACGGGCTCTTTCGAGCGCATGCAGCGCCTGCTGGTATTGAATTGCGCGTGTTTGCTGCACATCCAGCGCCTGCTGATAATCTGCAAGTTGGCTTTTCAGTTCATCCACTTCCTGCTCAGCCGCTTCAGAACGGGCTTCGTGTTCGGCATGAAGTTCGCTGGACTCCGCCACGACTTCGTTCTGCTCTTCAAGACGGTAGGTTAATTCTTCAAGATCAGATTCATAACGTTCAATTTTCTCCTGCTGGCGCATGGCGGTCTGCACCAGATTCAGGTGATCGCTGGCGGCCTGATAATCGGTTTCAAGATCGGATTCAGACGCGGTGTGCTCCGCCAATTCACGCGCCATATCAACATGGCGGAATTGTTCATGGGCCAACTGCTTGCGACTGGTCAGCAGATCGTTACGCAGTACCAACGCACTGTCGAGATGGATACGGCGATCGTTGGCATGGCGCATATAGTCTGCCGCCACATAAGATGTCGCTTCCGAAATGAGGTGCTTGAACAAATCGCGGTCGGACTGCGTGACGCGAATGGCTTCCAGCGTCATACGGTTTTCCCGCAGCGCGGCTTCCATATCCTGGAACGCTTTGCGCACGCCGCTATTTTCTGGCAGCAAGTAGTCGCGCAGTGAGCGGGTGATAGCGCTGGAGATACCGCCGTAAAGCGATGCCTCAATCAGGCGATAGAACTTACTGCGATCGGCGGAAGAGCGGAGCCGGCGAGGAATAACCCCCAGATCGAACATCAGCGAGTGATAGTCGGTGATGGAGCTGAATTGCTTGAACTGCACCCCTTCCATCTCTTCCACCCGCTCTTTCAGTTCCTGCAACGAGAGCACCCGCGCCTGACGCTCACCGACGGTTTCGGTCAGGATCTGCGTAGGTTGAATGGCCGTCGGCAATCCCTGGATGACGAAGGGTTTGATATCCACTTTGCGGTCGCGACCGGCGATCTGCTGCAAGCGCACACCCACGACGACGCGCTGATGCCGCGAGTTCACCACATCCAGTGTGGAATAGCAGACCCCGGCACGTAATTTGCCGTGCAGACCTTTATCGCGCGAGCCGCTGGTTGCACCAGCCTCGGTAGTATTGCGAAAGTGCAGCAAGGTGAGATCGGGGATCAGCGCCGTGACGAAAGCGGCCATGGTGGTGGATTTACCCGCCCCGTTACCGCCCGAAAGCGTGGTTACCAATTCATCGAGATCAAAGGTCCGGGCAAAAAAACCGTTCCAGTTAACCAGGGTCAGTGAGCGAAATTTACCGCGTTCAATCATTCCTATTCATCCTCTCCGCTTTCTGACGCATTTCCAGTCTGCTGTTCATCGTCGCTTTCATCATTCAGTAACAGACTGTTTTCCACCTGCATGGCTTCACCATCACGGATCATACGCAGTTGCGATTCGCGCACGTCATCACCGCTACGGACATCAGCACCGAAGCGGAATACCGCTTCGGTAATACGAAATTTGGTGCTGTCATTACCCATGAAATAGATCATGCCCAAACGACGCAGGCGGTTGAGTGACGTGCGCACCTTCTCTTGCAACTTCTGACGATCCAGATCGGAGCCGGTAGAGCGCTGGTTAACAAACTTCAGCAATTTGCTCTCGTCCGCCAGACTCAACAGTTCGTCGTACAGCTCCTGCTGACTGAAAATCCCCTCGTGCGCCAAACGTTCCGGGCTGAGGTAGAGGTAGCAGAGGATCTTTCCGACCATCATATCCAGCTCGGATAACACCGAGCGCGGGATAAGCGTGGTAGAACGCGGGCGCAGATAGAAAAATCCTTCCGGCGCACGAATCAGTTCAACGCTGTAACGCGTGTAAAATGCTTCCAGTTCGTCCTGAAAATCCATCAGGAAGGCATGATTGTCCAGTTCATCAATGCCGATATGGCGGCCACTGCGCAACTGGCTATCAAGCGCTGGAAACAACGAATTGGCTAACGCCTGTGCCAGTTTTACTGGCATTACTTGTTCAATATTTGTCGATGACATGGGCCTGCACCTTGGCTCCGTAATCATTGATTGCCTGCCATTCAGCCGGCAACCCTGAAAAATCTGCTTCAGCCACACCCAGGCGTACAGCCTGGTCGACCACAATACGTGCCACATCGAAATGACGGGCACGCGGATATTGGGTGAGATACTCGCGCATCACTGACCCTAAATTCAGCGGGGTATTCTGTTGCTGATAAATCAGCAGAGCCTGTTCGATCAGTGCCGCTAATTGCTCGCGGATCTCGCTGAACTCCTCAAACTCCAGCTCAGGTGGCAACTCACCGGTCACTTCCTCACTGCGCAAGCCCAGCTCTTCATCACGCATATCCAGCAGGCGATCTGCATTGGCAAACGTCAGCGTCCATGGACTGTCAAAATAGTTCTGAACCGATTGCCGCAGGCGCTGGGCAAATACCCGGTTTTTATCCATGTCGATCGCCGTACGGATAAATTTATGTACGTGTCGGTCATAGCCGATCCACAGATCGATAGCCTGCTGGCCCCAACTGATGATTCTGTCGAGTTTGGCCTGTAAATCAAACACCAGTTTATCGACAAAACCCAGCTCGATTCCAATCATCGTCGCTTCCTGAATACGGAACAGATTGGCCTGCAGTTTGTCACCGGCAGCTTCAAGCGTATCCTGCAACTCCCGCAGTGTACCGGACGTTTCTGACAGCAACATTTCACAACTGGAAATCGCCGCCCGCCAATCCTGGTTCAGCAACGCAGCGATATCCTCTTTTACACCCTGCTGCTGCTCATCCATGATCCGCTGGGTCATATCGATACTGTCGAAAATTTCTGCGACCGAGTATTTGAGCGGCGCAAACACGTTTCGATGCCAGTGAAACTCATCACCGCCCTCTTGCGCCGCATCGGCTGCGCGTTTCAGTTCCTGCGCAACCATCGACAACTGCATGGAAAGCCGCAGCGTTGAAAATTCACGCTGACGAATGTAGTAATCCGTAATGCCAATGCCCAGCGGCGTCAGACGGTAAATGGCATTGCCATCCGCCAGTTCGCTGGTAAAGCGGTTGATCAGACGTTGGCGCACCATATCATTAATGGCGTTATTGGCGCGCACCGCCACGGTTTCATTCGTTTGCTCAAAGCCTTTGCTGACGTGGCGAAATGCATCTATCAGTTCGCCCTCGCTCATTTCACCATCAAGGCGCTCACCGTTGAGGGCCGCAATCGCCAACAGAAAGGCAAGTCGTTCCGTTGGGAGCGAAATCGAGAAGTCATTTTTCCGGGCCCAGGCGACCAGTTCGGGTACAGTCTGGGAAAATTCACTCATAATTCGTCCTTCAGATTGGGTTTATGCGCCATAACGTGAATGTAGCGCCCCAAACTCACAAACGGTTCCTGCCGGCAGTAGCGCTGTTCCAACGCCAGTAGTTCGGCAAAATCCTGTGTTTGTTGCTGCTTATTCTTCAAATAGTCGTGGAAAACCCGCACGCCGGTTTTACCACTGATGCACATCCCCATCTCTTCCAGCCACCGATAAACATCGGGGGGATTAAGCGGGTGATCGGGTGACAACGAACGTTTATTCTTGATAGGCATCCCTTCATCGACGTAGAGAAAATTACCTACCACAACGTGTCGCATCAACAGCCCATTGTAGTTAAAAAACATCAGGGAGAGTGCCCCGCCGGGTGCCAGACAGGCTTCTAACGCCTGTAATACCTGTTGCGGATCGGCCACCCATTCCAACACTGCATGGAACAATATCAGATCAACCGGCTGTTCCAAGTACTGTGCGATATCTTGTGCCGCACTTTGTACAAATTGCATGTTCTGGCTCACACCTTTTTCATGTGCAGCCACTTTCGCCCGCGCGATCATCTCACTTGAGAGATCACACAACAATACCTTATGTCCTAAAGCGGCCAATTCGCAGGCCATTAATCCCTCGCCGCCACCGGCATCTAAAATCCGCAATGGCCGTTGAGGAAGCTGGGCCAACAGTCCGTCGAGATCCTGCCACAGTACCGCCTGACGAATCTTACCTTTGGTTGTGCCATAGATATTGCGTGAGAACTTTTCAGCAATGTCGTCAAAATTGCGATCCTGCATGGAGATCGGCCCCGCCCGATAAATCTGTTACATCAGAGTGAATGAGTTCGCTTCAAACCTGCTATTTTGGCACAGGCTGGCTTAGAATGAATCTTCTTGGCGCGCTATCTTGCCTGGATGTTGGTTTTTCGCCCAAAAGGACCCGTTTTAGATGTTATTTGACCTGAAAAAAGTCGTCGGCGGCCTGCTCATGCCGCTTCCTTTCCTGTTGGCGCTGATGGCTGTGGCCCTCATTTTGCTGTGGTTTACCCGCTGGCAAAAAACAGGGAAAGTGTTTTTTTCTCTCAGTTGGCTAATGTTGCTACTGCTAAGTTTGCAACCGATCGCCGATCGCCTGCTAAAACCCGTTGAGTCACGCTATCCAACCTATAACGAACAAGTGGCGATCAACTATATCGTGGTGCTTGGCGGTGGCTATACTTTCAATCCCTCTTGGGCACCCAGTTCAAACCTGATTGGCAACAGTCTGCCGCGCGTAGCAGAAGGCGTTCGTCAGTATCTGGCACATCCTGGGTCAAAACTGATTTTTACCGGCGCTGCCGCAAAAACCAACCCGGTAAGCAGTGCGAAAACGGCTGCCTTGGTAGCCGAGAGTCTGGGTGTGCCAGACAGGGATATTATTTTACTGGATAAACCCCGGGATACCGAGCAGGAAGCCGAAGAAGTCGCACGTCTGGTCGGTAGCCACCCTTTCCTGCTGGTCACATCAGCAAACCATCTGCCCCGAGCTATCGTCTTCTTCCAGAAAAAAGGGTTGCATCCCATTCCGGTGCCTGCAAATCAGTTGGCGATCGAGTCAGCGCTGAATTGGTGGGAGAAAGCCCTGCCGCAGGCAATGTATCTGTCGCACAGCGAAAGGGCCTGGTACGAAAAGTTAGGCCAACTCTGGCAACAGGTTAAAGGTGACGATCATTAACTAGGTTATTCGTGCCACGGAAGCAGTTGTTTATTGGCATTTTCAAAGGCCAGACGATCGAGTTTGCCCGTGTGCAAGAACCGGTCGATCGCTTCCCACATTACATACAACCAGCGGCGCGCGACGAAGGACTCAGCAACTGGCGCTTTCTGTAGATAACGGTATAACAGTTGCCCTGATAATCCATCATCACAAAGGCGGAACAGATCGTATTCCCGCGGCGCCCATAACATGTTGCCTGGATTGAGCATCGCCAGCAGTTGATCGCTGCGCGGATCTTTTAGCATACTGCGTAGATTGAGATTGCCATGTACCAATACGGCACTGTCATTGAATCCCTCGAACAGGCGCGGCAAACTGCCTTTGGCACGGTAAAGCGCGGTGCGATCTTCCAGCGTTATTTGTGACGAATTCATATTGATGACCGTCGACCACAACACCTCGACCCTTTGCATGTACCAACTGCGCCAGTTATTCTCTTGCGTACTGTCGACCGTCCCCACACAGCCATGGCTGTCAATGCGGTGCCACGCCAACATACCTTCAACGATTTGATCCATCAGCATGTCCCAACGCTGCGGAGTACGTGCGGGTGCCTCAACTGACACACCGCGCAACCGCTCCATCAGCAGGATCTCTTTGTATGGCGCCTGACTGGTGACAACCAAACCATAGACCGTCGGCAAACGCACATAGCCATCGCGCGCCAACATCGATAATTTATAGGCCTCTTGCTGCGCAACGCCTGGACAAACATAGCTTTTCGCCAAAAGCGGGATCGCATTCCCTTCTTTGTCATACATGGCATAAAGATGGGCGTAAGGTTGCTCGCTTACGCATTCAAGTCGCGAAATAGATTCACCAAGGACAATACTCAACTCTGCGATTAACTGTTCCATAGATATCCTGCGCGTAAGCGAAAATGCAGCACTATCATGTGAGTATCAGCGGATGATTTCTTCAATACAGATCAAAGAACAGCGGATAAAACCAGTGGGAATTCAGAATAGTCAGGATTGATGCCAAAAGAAAAGAATAAATATCCTCCGGCATAGCCGGAGGTTTTTCATATGCGCCTATAAGGCTCTCTTGCCAGCCGCGCCCTAACAGGCGCATCGCGATCTGACATTTGCATCTATGGATTACTTACGG
>NZ_QOVA01000037.1 GCF_003332275.1 Edaphovirga cremea
GCAACAAAGGGGGTAAAATAGGGATTTGCGCGGCAATGAGGAAACTCTTGCAATTGGCCTATGGAGTATTGAAGTCAGGAATGAAATTCAATGCAGAAATCCGTCTTGCCAACTAAGGTGACAAGACAGTATCTTGAACGCCAAACTTAATACTTAAAGAACAACAACATAGCCAAAGCGTTCAATCAACAAAGCCTTCTTTTGAATGAATTGCGTAGGCGAGGGGCCGGGGAACGCGAAAAACATTGATCCTATGATTCAGTCCGGCTGAAAGCTAAAACTCCCATTACCTGTAGACAAAAGCTTCCCGCTCCCAGGGAAGGGAACATGCATGCCGGCAACCGGAATTTTGTGCGCTGAAACATAGTCAAATATCGCCTTGCGCGATTTGACCGCCATTTGCGGATCCACATCATAGGTAATGGCGACATCCGGTACTGCGGCTTGAATATAAACAGCATGAGTCAAATCCGCGATAATCAGCAAAGAACTGTTCTTTGAATGGAGGAAGTAAACCGTATGACCCGGTGTATGGCCATAGGCCTGCCAGGCATCGATTCCAGGCAATAAATCTTTATTGCTGCCAATCTCTTCCGGTACAAAACGGGTTATTTGATCCCTGTAAGCATCCAGGATAGGTTTAACTTTTTCATTATCCTTCCAGTACTCATATTCCTTTTGGGAAACATAAATACGGGAGTCAGGGAATGTCACCTTACCGTCTTTCAGCAGCCCGCCAATATGATCCGGATGCATATGCGTCAATAAAATTGTATCGACGTTTTCTGGCTTAACGTTCAACGACGCTAAATTATCAAACAGGTTGGTGCCAAAACCAGTATCAACCAACACATTCTTGCCATTTGACTGAACTAAAAACGCGTTAAGCCCAGCTTTGTAAGTTCCATCTGGTGCCAGTTTCGCTTTATCGGCATCGGAGAAATTCAGTAACTTATCGATTTTCCCATCGCTCTGGGACTCTGAAAGAGCCGTCAACGTAATATCACCGACTTTTGTTTCATGGGTGATCGTAGCGGCCATCCCGGCGGAATGATAGAGAAGGGCGCTCACTAATAGCGGATAACACAGTTTCGAAAAAGTACCTTTTGGCATCATCTTGGTCCATCCTTAATGATTGAGAGAGTAACAGGTAAATTAGCGGACATGTTCCATTATCTAAGATAGGGTATTGTGAATAAGTAATACATACACTATTTTCATAATCTGTAAAATCAGCGATCGAGTTCAGGATATTCGAGTTAACAATGCGTATGTAATCACAGTGTTGAAAGGAGGAATGGATGAATCGTCTCACAGCCAAAGATTTTCCCCCGGAGTTGCTCGAACTTTATGACTATTACGCACATGGCAAGATTTCCCGGCGTGATTTCCTCGATCGTGCAGCGAAATATGCAGTAGGGGGAATGACCGCCGTGCTGCTCCTGAAGTCCCTGAGTCCAAACTATGCACTTGCACAACAGGTTGACGTTGCCGATCCAGATATTGTCGCGGAGTATATTACTTATGCATCGCCAAATGGTCACGGTGAGGTGCGTGGCTACATGGTCCGTCCCGCCAAGGCAACTGGCCCGGTGCCCGGCGTGGTCGTTGTCCATGAGAATCGCGGGCTGAATCCGTATATCGAGGATGTCGCTCGGCGTGTTGCCAAAGCCGGATTTATCGCGCTTGCACCTGATGGATTGAGTTCCGTTGGTGGTTATCCCGGTGATGACGATAAAGGGCGAGAATTACAGCAACAGGTTGACCCCGAGAAGTTAATGAATGATTTCTTTGCGGCAATCGAATTTTTGATAAAAAGTGATGCAACCACGGGTAAAGTCGGTATCACTGGTTTCTGTTATGGCGGCGGCGTCGCCAATGCTGCAGCCGTCGCGTATCCCGAATTGGCTGCGGCCGTTCCATTTTATGGACGGCAACCTAAGTCGGAAGATGTGCCACGGATCAAGGCGCCATTACTGCTCCATTATGCCGCGCTGGATACTCGAATTAACGAAGGTTGGCCAGCTTACGAGGCGGCACTGAAGGCAGCGGGCAAAACCTATGAAGCCTATATCTATCCCGGCGTAAATCACGGATTCCACAATGACACTACACCGCGTTACGATGAAGCGGCCGCCAAGCTCGCCTGGGATCGAACAATCAAATGGTTTGAGAAATATCTGGCGTAGTTCTTACGTTGCATCAGCCTGATGCCGATAACTAATGTGAAAGCACACTGATAAGGGAACCTTCAGATGATGACGAATATTTTCACACAATTTCCCATAGCTGCGCTTAACGCAGTAGAGGAAACTTTCGAAACATTGGTAGATCGGCCTGATGTACGTATTGAACGGATTATCTCTAGTGGGCAAGCGAGTCCGCCGGGGTTTTGGTATTGCCAGCCGCAAAGCGAGTGGGTGATTGTTCTACAGGGTTGCGCAGGCTTGCGGTTCGAAAATGAATCTGACGTTCGCGAGTTGCGCGTCGGTGACTTCGTTACGATTCCGGCACAATGCCGACACCGCGTTGAGTGGACCGATCCCAACGGACCAACAGTTTGGTTGGCTGTTCATTACGATATGCCTGAATCTGATAAAGGCTGAGCGTTGTAATGATCTGAATTATGACTGGGTGAGTTAATAGGGCATTTCGGCAAGCACAGAGAACACTTTACTCTTACCGTAAGGATACTATGACAGTGAAAAAAACATTTTCTTCAACTGCCCGACTGGCTATTGTTGCTTTAGCCGCAGTCACTTTCAGTCATTTTGCGTTAGCACAATCCACTTCCACCGCAGAAACAGAGTTTTTGACTCAGCATGGTTTATCTGGAAAAACGACTGAGCAAATGATTGAGACAATCGATCAATCTAAACAAGAGCGTCCCTTGGCTTATTCTGCTTCGGTTACCGGGACGGAATTGAAATTATCTGACGGGCAACAGCAGTTTTCTTTCCCCTTGGGGGATAAGTTTTACCTCTCATTCGCCCCTTATATAAATCTAACTCATCCCTGTTTTAACCACAGTTTATCTGGCTGCCGTAGCGAATTGACGAATACTGAATTCGACGTGAAAATTACGGATAACAGCGGTAACGTTATCGTACAGGATAAGCTGACCAGCTATCAGAATGGTTTTATTGGCGTGTGGCTACCACGTAATACTGAAGGGACGATTGAAGTGAGTTATCAAAGTCTTAAGGCTAAATCGCCTTTTGCAACCCACGCTGAAAACCAAACCTGCATGACGACATTACAACTGAAGAAATAAGCGGCTTTCAAAATCAAAAATGATGACCTGCTTATGGGGATAGTAAGCGATTAGCGGTTCTATTTTCTCTAATATCAAGCGGTTTCGATAACAGCGCAAAGGCTATAGCGTTGCATGCATATCGCGAAACAACCGCGGAGCGACGCCGAACCGGCGTTCAAACGCCAGGGAAAGGCGTGTGGGAGGGAACAACCCGACCTGAGCAGCGACAGTTTTCAGCGACAATCCACGTGAGGCTAGGCTGAAGGTATTGAGGGGCAGTTGACTGACGCCGACATGCGCTCAAGTCGGCTAAGGAAAATGTCCGTTTGTGACCTGGCGCGTAACAGGGTTCTGACTCACTAGGACGGTGACCGTTTTATACGCCCGGAATACTACGAAGATATAGACGGAGGAGAGGAGCACGATGAAGACAGGCCCTCATTATTAATCGATGTATGGTATTTAACATAATATACATTATGCGCATCAATAGTGTGGTGGCTCAATGCTAATGTCTATTTGTGGCTCATTAGGAATGTCCAGGCTATCGTTTCAAACCTGTATGCCTAGTCAACAACTCACTTTTCCTGATGAGGAGTTTTCTATGGCTATACCTGACGCCGGGATGTTCACCGTGAAAGAAATCAACCGCCTCAAAATCCTTCAGGATGTCATTGATCGCAACCTGCGTCCTGGTCAGGCTGCGGAGATGCTCGGAATTACGCCGCGCCATTGTAGCCGTCTGCTGAAACGTTATCGTCAGTCTGGACCGCTTGGCATGAATAACCAAAGTCGCGGTCGAACTGAAAACCGCCTGTTGCCCACGTCACTAACAGATCAGGTTAAGCTCATCTTCTACTATATCCAATATTTTATTAAACTCAGGCTGACCTTTAGTCTTTTTTACTCTTAACGCTTCTATAAAAGGTTCCAGAACAGGCTCAACCAAAAAATAAAGAAGATCATAATTATATGCACGTAACGGATAATATATTTCAGGATCAGTTTGTCGTAATGACTCTGAGGTATAGATGCTACGTTGGGCCATTCCACCCAAAAGCAATGTATTACCAATTACCCCACCTCTCGCAGCTACGAAAAGGGAACTACGTTGAGATATAGCAATCGCCAATCTACCTGCTATTACAGAGTTGGTAACAGTTCTACCTACAAGTGCAAAAGTCACCTGACTATATATACTATCTTTTTTATCTTCTGGAATGCTCGCATTAAACTTATCTAATACAGTCTCAATAGTTTTTACAAAGTTTTCATTTTCTAAGATTCCGTATTTAATGGCACCTGCCATTCTAATTCTTTCTGACTCGCGCAGGAAACGAGAATCCGTATCAAGGCCAAATATCCCAAATCTTGAGGCACAGACAACATTCCATGAACAAAACCTATTACCGAGTCAGGAGATATAATAATTTTTACTATTCGTTTGGCTATTTCCATATTAGTACTCATATCTTCTTCCCTTTTCATATTTTTAATCATTATATGTACAATTTGAGATAAGAGCAAAAGACGAATTTATCAGTTCGCATAACGTTATCCGCGATACGGATTGCACAGATTTGAAATTTTCAGCGGCCATCGGTATCCGGCTGGCGTCACCCTCCTTCTTGATCGCGCTACGTGAAATCTGATAAAACTTGCCTGCAATTATCGTGCAGATTTTACCAAGTATTACTGTTTAAAAAACCATGGCTTGAAAAAATATGGGCTGATATTTGTTCCCGCAAATCCACCTTGTAAAAAAGCCAACGCTGTCGAAACGACAAAACGTTGGCTCTTCTCGCTTCATAAGCCGATTAAGGCAATGAAGAATGACTATTTAAAAATGCGGAAACGATCTGCATCATCAATATATGCCTTTTCACCCGCGGACTGCTCGATTGAACCAAATGGCATCTGAGCGCGCAGTTTCCACGTTTCTGGGAGTTCCCATCGAGCCTTAATCTCATTATCAATCAATGGGTTATAGTGTTGCAAAGATGCGCCAATCTGCTCTTGAGCCAACGCTGACCATACGGCAAATTGTGCAATGCCCGTTGAGTGCTCAGACCAGATCGGGAAATTATCCGCATAAGATGCGAATTTTTTCTGCAATTCTTCAATGACCTGCGTATCTTCAAAAAACAGCACGGTTCCAGCGCCAGCGCCAAAAGAATCAATTTTCTTCTCAGTAGTTGGGAATGCTGCTTCCGGAACAATTTTCTTCAGGGTCTGCTTAACGATGTCCCAAACATTTTTATGCTGCGCACCAAAAAGGATGACCACTCGGGAGCTTTGTGAGTTAAAAGCCGATGGACTCTGTTTTACTGCTTCAGTGATCAACGTAGAGATCTGATCTTCAGACAGTGAAAGTTTATCGCCGAGCGCATAGATGGTACGGCGTGTTTTGATTGTGTCTAAGAAAGCGTTACTCATGAAAAGCTCCTGTCAGATACCAATTGGTTATCAAGTCTGTCATCGTCCATAAATTCATACTAACTGCATACAGCAAGCAAATGCTATGCGTTATCTCTATGAAATGTAACTAATGCTGATCAATCTAATATAAGTGCCATTCATCAATCTTCGTTGATCCTATTGTGCTGATTACACTTTCTCCACTTGGCCACGTCAGTGCATTTTATCGCATTGATTGCCTGGCCTTTGAGTATAAAAACGGCAGTATCACGTTGAAACAACACGCATAGGAGCAAAAAGCGTACTTTAATGCTGGGGTGTGTGATTAATCACTGAGCCTTTTCGGCGTTTAGGCTTACACTGATTATTCCCTCTGCATTAAGGTTGCATTATATGAATACACTTACCCAAAAAGACCTGACTGAAAGTGAACAACGTCAGTTGAACGCCTTACTTGCCCAGGCACGTAAAGCCCATGAACGTGAGCTGACGAATGCAGAAAGAAATAAAATCAAAGACGATTTCTTTGCTGAAATTGGCGAGCAACGTGAAAAAACAGCGACCAAGAATCGTGCTGAAAGAAAGCGCCTTAAAGCGTCTGCACCAAGTACTTCTGCAACATTTGACTGGACGGCAAGAACTCATCCGCGGGGGCGTCGATAAGATTAGAGCAGGGTCGTAAGCGCGGCCCTGCACCGCGCTTTCCGCAGCATAAATTGCCCACTGCGTGGGTAGGATATGAATTCTCATGGTGCAGGCTCGGAGCAGGTTTCGGTTGATATAAGTTTTGTTTTCTACCTGAGCCTCGACGCCTCAACCGACAAAGGAGCGCCATCGCCGCGCCCCTTTGAACCCGGGCTAGGCGCGGAAATATTGCCGGTTTCACCGGTTCCCTCCCACGTCTTGCGGGCTTATCGAGCCAGCTCTGAATCGCTCCCGGCGATGCAGAGCTTTTCGCCGCGTCCCTGCGGCTCACTCGGCCCTCCAGACTCGTCGGCAATATTCCTGAGTGCGCCAATAAGGTCAAAAGATAAAAAGCAGATTCAAAAGCAGATTCAAAAGCAGATTCAAAAGCAATTAATCCACTATTTTGTTTTCTTTATATTTTTGTTTTTTGACGTTGACCTTCCTCCGAGCATCATGAATTGCTGAGGGCGGAATGGAGGCAGGGGTGAGCCGCCAAGGATGGCGGCGAAAGGCGTCCGGCTACAGGGACCTGTAGCCTAAAGCCGACCCGTCCGCCGGAATGACAACCGAAGGGACCCGCAACGCGGGCAATTCGTGCTGCGTAAAGCGCGGATGCAAGGGGCGCGCTTTCGCCCCTTGCTTGATTGCCGATCTTCATATTTAGAGATCAACAGCATAGCCAAAGCAATCAACCAACAAATCTATCTTTTGAAAGTCAGAAACATCAATCTGATATCAACCGAAACCTGCTCCGAGCCCGCTTTTCCAACATGAGAACCGACGGGACCCCCTAACAATGTCACCCCCATCTTATCCATACAACCACTTGCACATAAATAAACTCAACCGTAGATAAACTCAACCATAAATAAACTCAACCATAGATTATCTAACTCATCCATTGAATTAAATTTAATACCATGCTAAAACCACTTTATTAATTTTATAAAATAGAAAAACTAAATCATGACCCGTTATCCTCCAATGCGTGCCCTGCTGGCATTTGAAGCGGCAGCCAGACTCAGCAGTTTTACTCTCGCCGCAGCGGAATTATCCGTTACCCCTGGCGCTATCAGTCAGCAAGTCAAAAAGCTTGAAGAATGGTTAGGTGCGGAATTGTTCGTCCGTGAAACTCGTCAACTGACGATCACCGACGTTGGGGAGCATTATTACCAGCAAATTTTGCTGCCTCTGAATCAGATAGCCCAAGCCAGTGAAAATGTGGTGAATCGTCAGAAACGTTCCGTGTGTATCTCAATGCCACCGAGCGTTGCTGCGAAATGGTTCTCGCCGAGGATGCCGCTGTTCATGCGTGAGTTTCCCCTGATCGAGCTACGACTGAATGCCACGACAGCATTAGTCGATGTCGACCATGGAAATGTTGATGTAGGGATTTGTTATTACGATGGTCAGTCTCCGCTGCTGGAAAACACTTTTTTAGCGCCAGATGAGTGCCGGGTTTATTGTCACCCCGGATATCAGCAGACGCACAACTTATTGCAACCGGAGGCGTTGAGCCGCGCCACGTTATTGCATACCTCGCTGCATCCACATTGGGCTGACTGGTTGGCATTGAATACCGCGCTGAGCAAAAGTCAGATTAAGGCAATTCTGGCAATCTCTTTCGATCAGTCGCTACTGGCGATCGAAGCGGCCAAACGTCAGCAAGGCGTAGTACTCACTAGCAGATTATTGGTGGAAGAAGAGTTGCAACAGGGAACGCTGATTGAGTTATTCGATCTGCCCTACTCCACCGGCCAGGCTTTTTATCTGGTGAATAGTTGCAGGAAAACGTTGTCGGCGGATGTTATTGCTGTCCGCGAGTGGTTGCTGTCCCAGCATCAATGAAAAAAATGACTTCCAAGGTGATGCTTTTCAAAACGGGGAGTTTGGCGTTTTTTCGGCAAAAAAAAGCCGGTTTATAAAACCGGCGTGGTACGAATCAATTGTGCTATGCAGTAATTCAAAAGTAGGAAATAAGACAATATGGAGCGCAACGCCCATCGCTTGACGTTGCATTCACCTGCATGAATGAGTTTGCATCACCCGATCAGGACAAACGTTGATTTTGCTCAACTTCGCATGGATTTGGATAATGAATAAGTAAAATTTTATTATATTAAAAATGAATTTCTTTATTTTATTACAACCATTTACTGCGCCGTAACCACCACGCAACACCCAATACCAAGACTACCAACATCAGGCAGAACGAACTAAACCCAAGACTCCAGCCTCCGCCAGGGATCCCCCCCAAATTCACCCCGAACAGTCCGGTGAGAAAAGTGGTTGGCAGGAAAATCATCGCCATTAGCGACATGGTATAGGTACGCCGATTCATCGCATCAGCCATTAACGAACTGATCTCATCGGCCAGAACAGTTGTTCGCGCTATGCTGCCATCAATATCGTCCAGCCCACGTCCCAATCGATCGGCGATCTCCTGCATACGACGCCGTTCGTCATCATTCATCCACGGCAAACGCTCACTGGCCAAACGCGAAAACACGTCCCGCTGCGGCGCCATGTAACGGCGTAACACGATCAATTGTTTGCGTAACAGCGCCATTCTCCCCCGTTCCGGCATCTGTTGCTCAAGAACGGCATCTTCCATATCGATAATTTTGTCGTGCAGATCTTCGATAAATTCACTGGTGTGATCCGTAATGGCATCACAAATTTCCACCAACCAATTGCCGCTATTGATCGGTCCGGCACCATGCTGCAAATCATTCAGCACTTCATCAATGGAATACACCTTACGATGCCGGGTTGAGATGATCAGCTTATCGGTCATATAGACGCGGAAGGTCACCAGTTGATCGGGACGCGCATCGGCGTTGAAATTGATACTGCGCAGCGTGATCATTGTTCCATCACCCAGACGCGTTACGCGGGGGCGCATACTCTCACCCGCCAAGGCATCGCGGACGACATCGGGTAATAGCGGTGTGGTACTCAACCACTGCTGGCTGCCTGGCAAGGTATAATCCAGATGCAGCCAACATGGACGATCGCAGTTAACAAAACCTGCCGGGTCGATACGCGTTACGCCGCCCTTTCCATCAAGTTGCCAGGCATAAACCGCATCAGAAACCTGAAGCTCCTTGCCTTCAATAACATCCACTACTTTCACCTTTTAAGTAAACTGCGCTTCCTTTCAGTTTAGCGTTAACCCGTTGAAGATCAAAGCAAGCAAAAAATGTGTTCGGTAGAAACAGAACACTATTCGTGCTTCAAAATGTACATAGTCTGGCTATAAGCCACGTCTTCCGCGTTGGTGATCGGATAGCCTTTTACCCACGGTTTAATCAACCGGCCATTGGTATATTGATAGATCGGGGCGATCGGGGCTTGATCCGCGATGATCTGTTCGGCTTGGTTGTAATCCGCATTCAGCGCCTGTGCGTTGGTTTGACGGCTGGCTTCTTGCAAAAGCGCATCATAAACCGGGCTATCAAACTTGGAGATATTGCCGCTATGGCTGGAAGTCAGCAGAGACAAAAACGTTGATGCTTCGTTGTAATCCCCGACCCAGGAAGCGCGGATCACGTCGAAATTACCGGTATTGCGGCTATCGATATAGGTCTTCCACTCCTGATTGACCAGCTTCACATCCACACCGAGTTTCTTTTTCCACATGGACGCGACGGCAATCGCGATCTTCTGATGGCTCTCCGAGGTGTTATACAGCAGCGTCAGCTTGAGCGGATTATTCGGGCCATAGCCTGCCGCAGACAGTAATCCTTTCGCCTGTGCATCTAATTCATCCTGTGAATATTGTTGTAACGTGCTCGGCATGGGTTTGAAACCCGCCGTCACGTCAGGCGTGAAATGCCAGGCAGGCTTCTCGCCGGTTCCCAACACTTTGTCGGCAATAATCTGACGGTCGATGGCAATAGAGAGCGCTTTACGCACCCGGACATCGTTGGTAGGCGCGCGTTGGGTGTTGAATGCGTAGTAATAGGTACCCAGTTGATCCGGCGTATAGACCTCGCCGGGAATATCTTTCAGCAGCTTTTGATAGAGCGTTTTCGGGAAAGATTCGGTGATATCAATATCCCCGGCCAGATAGCGTTTGGTGGCGTTGGATTCCTGGTTGATAGGGACAAACGTCACTTGCGTCAGAACCGTTGCTTTATGATCCCAATAATTGTCATTGGGTACCAGCACCAGTTTTTCATTCACCACCCGATCCTGAAGCTTGAAGGCACCGTTGCCTACCAGATTACCCACCTTCGTCCAGTCGTTACCGTATTTTTCAATCGTGGCCTGATGCACCGGGAACAGACTGAAATTCGCCAAAAGACTGACAAAGAACGGCACGGGCTTATTGAGTTGCACCTTCAGCGTATGGGTATCGACCGCAGAGACGCCCAATTGATCAACGGGCAAAGTACCTGCGATAATCTTGTCGGCATTCTGTAACCCCGCCAGTTCCGCGAACCAGGCAAATGGCGAGAGGCTTTTGGGATCGACCAAACGCCGCCAACTGTAGACAAAATCGTTGGCGGTTACCGGATCGCCATTCGACCAGCGTGCATCTTTACGCAGGGTAAACAAGTAACTCTGGTTATCGTTGGTCTGCCAACGCTCAGCAACACCCGGTATCACCTTGCCACTGGCATCCTGATTGACCAATCCTTCAAACAGATCCCGCACGACCTGTGCTTCAGGCAGCCCAACGACTTTGATCGGATCGAGAGAGGCTGGCTCGTCTTTAATATGACGTACAATTTCCTGCTTTTCTGCCAGAACCGTCCCTGCTGGCACTACTGCGGCCCAGGAAGAACCCGTTACTGCTGCAATCAGCAATGCGGTACTCGCCAGACGAAATCTCTTGTTAGTCATCGCCATAAATCCTTACCCAGGTTAACAGTCTGATTCGGTTGTCTCCCTTTTTGTACCATTCAATCAGGTTATTCTGAACAAAAATTCATTATGAATAAGTGATTGCGCACATTCCCCGGAAAACCTCAGTAAAAAAGGCTATTTTAGTTAGGCAAACTGATGTAAATACAAGTGATACACCCTTTCAATGCGGAACATGTATGACTCAATTTCGCCCACGTACCGACCGTGGCCACCTTGGCTCACTGGGGACACAATATGGTAGTTCACTGCTCGGTGCACCGTTGCTGTATTTTCCAGCCAGTCACGTAACTCATGAGACGGGTCTCATTCTGGCTGGGACGCACGGTGATGAAACCGCCGCCGTGGTTGCACTCTCTTGCGCCATGCGCAGCATTTACCATGAACATCAGCGTCATCACGTCGTGCTGGCGGTAAATCCGGATGGCTGCCAACTGGGATTGCGCGCCAATGCCAATGGTGTGGATTTGAACCGGAATTTCCCCAGCGCCAATTGGAAACCAGGGGATACGGTTTATCGTTGGAACAGTGCCGCGAAAGAACGGGATGTGGTGTTATCGACAGGCGATCGTGCAGGTTCCGAACCTGAAACGCAGGCACTTTGCCAGTTGATCCACCGGTTGAAGCCGCGTTGGGTGGTCTCTTTACATGAGCCTCTGGCTTGGATAGAAGACCCGGACAGTACCGCATTGGGAAATTGGATGGCGAATGAATTTGCACTGCCGCTGGTAACCAGTGTGGGTTATGCCACACCGGGTTCCTTTGGCAGTTGGTGTGCGGATATATCGCTGCCGTGTATTACCGCCGAACTGCCGCCCATTTCAGCGGACGAAGCCTGCGAGCGTTATCTGGCGGCGCTGGCGGGTTTGCTTATGCGCGACTAACCGACTGGCCGTCATCGGCGGCCAGATTTATGCCTCCGCAATGAAACTCCAAACCCGGTTCAACATCGGTTGCCAGCCAGGTCGGTCCATCAAGATCCACAAAGCGGGCGTCGGGTGCCAGCGGCAAAGCCGCGCGAACTGCGCGTGACGTACAAAGCATACAACCGAGCATCACGTCAAAACCTGCGGCCTTGGCCTGAATCGCCAGTTGCAAGGCTTGGGTCAGCCCGCCAGTCTTGTCCAGTTTGATATTGACCATCTGGTAGCGACCCGCCAGTGCGGGGAGATCGGCCAGGGTGTGGCAGCTCTCATCGGCGCAAATGGGCAGTGGATGAATGAAATTCTCCAGCGCTTCGTCTTCCCCTGCAGGTAACGGTTGCTCAAGCATGGCAACCTTGAGATCGGCCAGCAATTGGCAACGCGCTGCCAATCCCTCACTCTGCCAGGACTCGTTGGCATCGACGATCAGCGTCATCTTAGGCACCGCCGAGCGAATGGCGACCATCCGTTCGGCAATCAGGTGATCGTCGAGTTTGATCTTCAACAACGTCGCGCCCTGCTGCTGTAACGCCAGCGCAGACGTCGCCATCTCTTCGGGCGTACCGATACTCAGCGTCTGCGCCATACTGATCACATTCACTGGCGAAATACCACTACGCTGCCAAAGCGTTTCACCAGAAATCTGGCATTCAAGATTCCATAGAGCCGAATCAAGGGCGTTTCTCGCCGCACCTGCAGGTAACAAATCCTGTAACGTTTGCCGATCGGCCCCCTGCTCAATGGCTGGCAGAACCGAGGCGATCTGTTCCATCACCGACGCCTCACTTTCCCCATAACGCGGGTACGGTGTGCACTCCCCAACCCCACGAATACCCTGCTCTTCAATTTCAACCACCACGACCCGGGCTTCAGTACGGCTGCCACGGGATATCACGAAAGCCGTATGTAACGGCCAGGCCTCAGGGTAAAAACGGACGGTTCTCATAACGGCTCCGGCTAGTTTGATATCAAATCAATAATGGATGACAACCCTATATATGCAAGCAAGCTATACAAGTAAGTGCTTGGGTTTGGAAAACTTTATATACCCAAGCCGTAAATGTTGCCCTAAACTGTCCGGAGTGTTAAACACCTGTAAAAGGAAACAATCATGGCACAGACAGTACATTTCCAAGGCAATCCGGTGAGCGTGGCAGGCAAATTGCCGCAACCTGGCGACGATGCCAAATCTTTCTCGCTGGTCGCTAAAGACCTGTCCGATGTGACGTTGGGCAGCTTTGCCGGGAAACGCAAAGTTCTCAATATATTCCCAAGCATCGATACCGGCGTTTGCGCGGCTTCCGTGCGTAAATTCAATCAGCTCGCCAGTGAGCTGGAAAATACCGTGGTTCTTTGTATCTCTTCCGATCTGCCTTTCGCTCAATCGCGCTTCTGCGGTACCGAGGGTTTGAGCAATGTGACCACCCTTTCTACCCTGCGCGGCGGCGAATTCAAACAAGATTATGGCGTTGCCATTGCTGATGGCCCGTTGTCAGGTTTGACGGCACGTGCTGTTGTGGTTCTGGATGGTCAGGACAAAGTGGTTTACAGCCAATTGGTTGATGAAATCACCACAGAGCCGAATTATGACGCGGCGCTGGCCGTTCTGAAATAGTTAGACTCGGCAGAAGGGGGAGTCCCCTTCTGCATTTTGCTTCACAAATCTCTTCGCTTCACAAACCCCTGTACTTCACAAACGTCTGCTTTACTCTTCCGTCTCCTGCTCCGCTTTACGTCCGCTCAGACCATATTCACGCAATTTATTGGCTATGGCCGTGTGCGATACGCCCAGACGCTTGGCTAACTTGCGGGTACTTGGATAGGTGCGATAAAGGCGGGTCAGTACCGAGCGTTCGAAGCGCTTGCTGATGTCATCCAGCGAGCCGTCCAGCGCCTCTTCGCCAATGGACATCTCTGCCTCAAACTCCGGCAGGACGATATCCTGAGGGCGCAGTTCAAAACCTTCCAACTGAGTCAGTGCGCGGTAAACCGAGTTTTTCAATTGACGCACGTTGCCTGGCCAGCCGTAGCGCGTGAGGAAACTGTTCAGTTCCGGGGCCAGTTTAGGTCGCGCAACACCTTGTTCGTCAGCGAAACGCGCCACAAAGAGTTCGGTCAGCGGCAGGATATCAGCCGGACGTTCGCGCAGCGGTGGCAACTGAATAGTCAGAACATTGAGGCGGTAATAGAGATCTTCGCGGAATTCCCCCCGCTGTACCAACTCAATCAAATTTTTCTGCGTGGCGCAGATGACCCGCACATCGACATGGACTTCATGCTCTTCACCCACGCGGCGAAAAGTTCCGTCATTAAGGAAACGCAGCAGTTTAATTTGCATGCGGGGTGACATTTCACCAATTTCATCAAGCAATACCGAACCGCCGTTGGCCTGTTCGAAAAAGCCTTTTTTACCTTCAATGGCATTGGGGTACGCACCTGCCGCATAACCAAACAGTTCGCTTTCCACCACATCATCCGGTAACGAAGCACAATTAAGGCCCAGGAACGCTTCTTTGCCTCGCGGACTGCGCATATGGCAAGCCCGCGCCAACAGATCTTTGCCGGTACCGGTATCGCCCACAATCAGCAGTGGCGCGTCCAGCATGGCCAGTTTGCGGGCCTGCTCCAATACCTGGCGCATTTTCGGGCTGACGGCGACAATATGGTTGAATTCGCTGTCGTCATTGACCGCCAGATTTTGCAGTTGACGGCCCATACGCGCGGTCGATTTCAGCATCACCACGGCACCCACCGGCGCATTTTGCTGGTTCTCGTCTTCCATATGGATTGGCGTGATATCCATCAGGAAATCCTGACTGCGGATCACCACCCGTTCGGTGTGCGGCGTGCTGTTTTCCATCTCCAGCCAACGGCTGAAATTGTAGCCGCCGATAAGACTCCCCGCGGTGTAATTACGGATTTTGTCTTCTTCAAGGGTAAAAAGTGCCAGTGCTGCCGGATTAGCCAGCTCCACCTTGCCTTTCATATCTATGGAAAAGACCGGTTCAGGCATGGATTCAAGCAGAGCACGCAGTGCGCGATGCTCTCGCTCAGAAGGCATAAACGTAACGGTTCTTACGTCAGTGACGCCCTCAATCCGGCGGATTTCAGCCATCAGGGCACGAAAGGTATCAAAATCAAGCTGTGAGAAATTGAGATAAATACGGCCAATCATGGCGATTTCGATTCCCCGGAGATCGATGCTACGCAGCACCAGTAAATCCAGGAGTTCCCGGGTCAGACCCAGACGATCTTCACAAAAAACTTCCAAACGCATTAGTGTTGACCTTTTTAGCGCAGGTGCGGGATAACTGAGAGCAATATTACTCTTTCATTTCATGCGGAAGAAGTCATCTGTCACAAAAAGTTGACAGAAGCGCCCCATTTCAGCCGAATTGCGGTTATCCGCTCTCCTTGTTCCCTACCAATGCCGGGTAATTTAGCGCATGGTCGGTTTTTTATCACGCTTCATTGCATTTTATTAGTTTGAAATATGGCATGAGCAGCATTTAATCGTGCGTCAATTTGCCTGTACGCAGAATCCATGTTAGTCCCCATTTTCAGACTGTATCGGTACAAAGGATGAAGCAGCGTAACAAAGCGGGTATATTCCCAGGCACAGCAGCGCGTTACATTTAACGTGGGGATCTGCTACCATCTTACTACATTCTCTCTGCGAATCGGCACCGACTATGAAGTTTGTTTCTTTTAATATCAATGGGCTGCGTGCGCGCCCTCATCAGCTCGCCGCCATCATCGAACAGCACCAACCTGATGTTATTGGCCTGCAGGAAACCAAGGTCCATGACGACATGTTTCCGCTTGAAGATGTCAGTCAATATGGTTATCACGTATTTTACCACGGACAGAAAGGCCATTATGGCGTAGCGATGCTGACTCGTCAGGCACCGATCGCCGTGCGTCGTGGTTTTCCCGGTGACAATGATGAGTCCCAACGTCGGATTATCATGGCCGATATTGAGACGCCCAAAGGACTTCTCACGGTGATTAACGGTTATTTCCCGCAGGGAGAAAGCCGCGACCACCCGATCAAGTTTCCGGCCAAAGAGCGTTTTTACCAGGATTTGCAGCACTATCTGGAACAGCAGATGAATCAGCAGAATCCGGTGCTGGTGATGGGTGATGTCAATATCAGCCCTACCGATCTGGATATTGGTATTGGTGAAGAGAACCGCAAGCGCTGGCTGCGTACAGGGAAATGCTCTTTCCTGCCTGAAGAACGCGTATGGATGGACAGATTGAAGAACTGGGGATTGGTTGATACTTTCCGTGCAGCAAACCCGGACTGTAACGACCGTTTTTCATGGTTTGACTATCGTTCCCGCGGGTTTGATGACAATCGCGGTCTGCGTATTGATTTGCTGTTGGCCAACGCCCCGCTTGCCGCCTACTGCACGGCCACGGGGATCGATTATGATATCCGTGCGATGGAACGACCGTCCGACCATGCTCCCGTATGGGCGGAATTCTCCCTTTGACAGAAGACGCTCCAGCATGACGCTGGAGCGGCAATCCCATGAAAATAGTTGATGTCGTTGCCGCTGTCATAGAACGTGACGGCCTGATAATGTTGGCACAGCGTGATAACAGTCGCGATCAGGCGGGCTTGTGGGAGTTTCCCGGCGGAAAAGTTGAGGCCGGGGAAAGTCAGCAAGACGCGCTGTCCCGCGAACTGGAAGAAGAGTTGGCTATCCGCACGCGGGTGGTTTCCTTTATAGCTCACAGTGATTTGCAGTTGAGTGACAAAGTGGTTCGGTTATACGCCTGGCGGGTTACGATTCTCAATGGCGAACCAGTATGCCGATGCCATTCTGCGGTGGTTTGGGTTATGCCAGAAGCGGCGCGGGAATATGGGTTGGCACCGGCAGATATCCCCTTGCTTGAGGCGTATATTTTGAGTTGTCGGGCGGCAGAGCGCCCGTAGATTTATGATGGCAATCCCCGGGCTACTCCCCTGGTTGTGAGTTTAATTTCCTGCCGCGCTGTGATCTTTTCGCCACCACTGGATCAGGGAAGGTCCCGGATCCAGATCGTAAAATGGCGTCTCAAGCAGATGATTGATAATCCGCGCGGAACGCCAGGCCGTCAGCGTCAGTTGCCCTTCCGCACTGCCGTGGCTATGAATACCGGCATTTACCGCGTAAATACGGTTGCTCTCAGGACCATCCCAACGCAGATTGAAGTCAGGGTTCAATGGCAAATGATTTTTGCCGTCCGTGTGAATACGCGGTAATAACGGCTTGAGATAGTCAGGCAGCGTAGGACGGTAACCGGTCGCCAGAATGACGCAGTCGGCGCTGAAATGTTCGGCTTGTTGTTCCAGACCATGCAACGCCTCCAGTTCGAATCCTTCTGGCGTCGCCTCAAGTTTTTTCAGGCTGCGGTGTGGTAACAGCGTGACATTGCGCGGCTGATGCAAAACATCGAAACGATGATACAACTCGCGATAGATGGCCTCGAGGGTATGGTAACTGATGCCATCAGAGGGCAACTTCTGCGTTTTAATTTCCCGCTCGCGGATTTCCCGTTCCAGCGTGTAGAAATAGTCCACGTACTGCGGCGTAAAATATTCATTGGTGAAAACCGACTCGTCCAGAGGTTGGAAATTGGGTCGGCGCGACAGCCAGCTCAAATGCGCTGGTTCTCCCCAATGCCCTTGTAAGGCATTCAGCACAATATCTGCGCCACTCTGACCTCCGCCGACCACAATTACCCGTTGATCGGTAAAATCTGGCTGTCTGAGCTCCACCTCCGCCGCGTGGAAACAGCGATCGCCCAGCGCTGCGCGGAAGGGTTCCGGTATCCAGGCTGCATGCCCGGTTCCCAGACAAATATGACGGGAATACCAGGCATCCT
The DNA here is from genome assembly GCF_003332275.1 of Edaphovirga cremea. Lineage (GTDB taxonomy): Bacteria > Pseudomonadota > Gammaproteobacteria > Enterobacterales > Enterobacteriaceae > Edaphovirga > Edaphovirga cremea. The sequence goes on from NZ_QOVA01000037.1 coordinate 18,034, forward strand.
TTCCAGAGCGAACCTCAAATCGCTGTAACCGATCGTCAAAACTTATCTGTTCGACAGCATGGGAAAAATAGAGTCCATCGATACGTTGGCTGGCCCATGACAAATAATCCGAGAATTCATCCCGGCTGATGATGGTTTGCTCGGTAGCGAGAAATCGAAATATTTTTTTCTGATCAACCAGATAATTGATGAAGGAAAATTCACTGCGCGGTGCCACTGTGGTGACAAGATCCTGCAAAACGTAAGTTTGCATGCTGGCATCAGGAAGTAACATTCCGGGGTGCCAACTGAAAGCGTCATGTTCATCAAAGAATGCGCATCTTAATTTGCCTGTGTCATGCGCGAGTGCGGCCAAACTCAAATTAAACGGCCCAATGCCTATACCAATCAGATCGAGTGTATCGTCCATTTTTGTGACCTGTTGCAGTTACTGTTGTTCAAGCATAGAACATCCTCGGGGCACGTAATGGAATCAGGGACGCTTTAACCTCGCATGACTGTAATCCACCTTGTCCTTTTAACCTTTGCGAGGTAGTTTTAGAACTTCCGGTAAAAATTCTTATTTATGTATACCCAAAGTACTTGACGTTGCAGGTAGGCGCTAACACCCCTGCAACGTCAAGTACAAAGGGTACTCGCTGGGGTTTCAAGAGGAGTGGTCATGGCACTACAAGAAGAAATTATTCAGGCAATGCACGTCAAACCCAAGATCGATCCAGAGGAAGAAGTTCGTCTGAGTGTCGATTTTTTAAAGAGTTATCTGCAAGCGCATTCGTTTATCAAAACCCTGGTATTGGGTATCAGTGGCGGACAGGATTCCACACTGACCGGTAAACTGTGCCAAACCGCCATTACTGAATTGCGCAAAGAGAGCGGCGACGAGAAATACCAGTTTATCGCCGTCCGTTTACCTTATGGCGTGCAAGTTGATGAAGCCGATTGCCAGGATGCCATTGCTTTTATCGAGCCAGATCGCACGCTCACTGTGAATATCAAAAATGCCGTGCTGGCCAGCGAAGCAACGCTGCGTGATATCGGTATTGAATTGTCTGACTTTGTGAAGGGTAACGAAAAAGCCCGGGAAAGAATGAAGGCGCAATACAGCATCGCCAGTATGACAGCAGGTGTGGTGGTCGGAACCGATCATGCCGCAGAAGCGGTGACCGGTTTTTACACCAAGTACGGTGACGGTGGCACAGACATCAATCCGATTTTCCGTCTTAATAAGCGCCAGGGTAAAGCCTTGCTGAAATTCCTCGGCTGTCCGGTGCATCTTTATACCAAGACACCGACCGCTGATTTGGAAGAGAACCGCCCCTCTCTGCCTGATGAAGTTGCACTGGGTGTGACTTATGAAATGATCGATGACTATCTGGAAGGGAAAACGGTCCAGCCTGCCATCGCGAAAATTATCGAAGGTTGGTACACCCGCACCGAGCATAAACGCCAGTTGCCGGTAACGATCTTTGACGATTTCTGGAAGCAAAAAGACCTTGGCTGATCAAAGATCCGTAGCGGATGCAGGATAGCATCCGCACTTTGCTGTGCGGTGATTTCCCCAGCTAAAACGGGGTCTACGCTATTGATTCATACTACGGGCTTTATTTTCAGGGAGTGACGTATGCACCATCTGATGTTGGACATTGAGACACTGGATATCAAGCCCAGCGCCGTAATCCTCACTATTGCCGCTGTTTTTTTTGATCCGCAAACCGGTAGTCTGGGTGCTCAACTTGAATGCTTTATCAGCAGCGAAAAAGAACAACCGGGAAGAACGATGGGACTCTCGACCGTCTCCTGGTGGAGCAAACAGAGCGACGCCGCGCGCAAGCAGGCATTTTCAGGTACCGACACACTCAAACGGGCGCTGTCCAATCTCTCCCGATTCATTCATATGAATAGCATAAGTCCCCTCAAAGTATGGGGTAATGGCAAAGAGTTCGACTGCGTGATACTCGAACATGCTTATCACCAGTTGGAAATGCCATGCCCATGGACCTTCTGGCAAACGCAGGATGTCCGCACAATTATTACCCTGGCAGAGATGAACGGTTTCAATCCTAAAAAAGAGCGACCTTTTGAAGGAACCCCCCACTGCGCAATGGATGATGCCAAACATCAGGCCAGGTATTTATCCGATGTCATCAGTGCCATGTACTTTAGGGAATCCAACCCGTCACGTCCATAAGTGACCTTGTCACCTATTATTTCCTTTCTTCAGCGCGGTGAAATCGTTACCCTAAGGCAAATGTTTTTGGGACGTTAGTTTTCTGTTATGCAAAAATTTCTATTACTGCTCTTAAGTCTGGTTCTTCTGGGTCCGTTAGGTATCGATCTTTATCTTCCCACCATTCCGGCCATTGCCATTGGACTCGGTAGCAGCGAGGCCGTGATTCAGTCAACCATTTCACTATTTATTCTGGTATTAGGTCTGGGGCAAATCATTGCCGGACCGCTGGTCGATAAGTATGGCCGCAAACCTATCGCATTGGTTGGGATCATCATTTACATGATTGGTGCGGCGATGGCCGCGCTTTCTACTACCCCGACGCTGTTTGTTGCCTCGCGCCTTTTACAGGGCGTCGCGGTCTGTTGTACTGCCGTCGTGGCATTCAGCGGTGTCCGCGATCGCATGAACGGCAATGAAGCGGCCCGGGCTTTTGGATTTCTTAATGGGACGCTGAATATCGTTCCGGCCCTGGCGCCGCTATTGGGTGGATTATTGGCTGAAGCATTCGGCTGGCGTGCGCCGTTCTGGTTTTTAGTGGCCTATGGGGCCGCGGTTTTGGTGTTGATTGCCTTTTACCTGCCAGAAACCCGCCCTGCGGATACCAAACCTGTTACGGGGCTACCGCTGAAGCAATATTGGCGCATTCTGAACGATGACCGATTCCTGATTTTCCCTGGCGTTCGGGGCCAACGGTTTCTGGATCATGCTGGTGAGTTTTTTTGCCAACCGCATCATTCACAAAGTAGGTCGGCCAATCTGCCTTGCTACTGGCAGTGTTCTGATGTTGCTGGGAGCGGTCAGCCTGACGCTCGGCGTCAGTTTTCTGCCTGCTGAAATGCAAAATACCTGGTGGGCATACATGTTACCGGTGGCATGTGCCTGTGCTGGACTGGCATTTATGATGGGACCGGCAACCAGTTATGCCCTTGAGCCTTATTCGAATGAGGCTGGCGTCGCTTCTGCCCTGGTAGGATCGGTGCAGATGGCGGGCGGCGCAGCGCTAGGGCTGCTGGCAATGGCATTACCCTTGCCACCAAAATTGTCGCTGGCGCTAGTGATGCTGGTTGGATGCTTACTGGCATTGCGTGCTCGCTACGCCAGTAAAAGTATCAAAGGAACACTCATCAAAATCCAATGACCGATTTATTTCTAAAAAGTCACTATTTATTAAGGATTTATCGACCTTCCAGACTCATCAGCAATATTCCAGAGTGCGCCAACAAGGTCAAAAGATAAAGGTAGACTCAAAGTATGTTTTCTTTATTGCTTTTGTCTTTGACCTTCCCCAGAGCATCATAAATTGCTGAGGGCGGAATGCAGGCAGGGATGAGCCGCCAGGACGGCGGCGAAAGGCGTCCGGCTACAGGGACTGTAGCCTAAAGCCGGCCCGTCCGCCGGAATGACAACCGAGGGAACCTGCAACGCGGGCAATTCATGCTGCGGAAAAGCGCGGGTGCAGGGGGTGCGCTTCACCCCCTGCTTATATCTTGATTATCACTTTAACAGAGCGATAATCCCCTGACTGATCATCGGGGGTGCTGTTGTGAGTTTGTGGTCCCTGCTCGAACTTCGAGTTCGTGTTCAAGATTAAACCACAACA
>NZ_QOVA01000038.1 GCF_003332275.1 Edaphovirga cremea
ACAAACTCACAACAGCACCCCCGATGATCAGTCAGGGGATTATCGCTCTGTTAAAGTGATAATCAAGATATAAGCAGGGGACAAAAGCGTGTCCCCTGCACCCGCGCTTTCCGCAGCATGAATTGCCCGCGTTGCGGGTGCCCTCGGTTGTCATTCCGGCGGACGGGTCGGCTTTAGGCTACAGTCCCTGTAGCCGGACGCCTTTCGCCGCCGTCCTGGCGGCTCATCCCTGCCTCCATTCCGCCCTCAGTAATTCATGATGCTCGGGGGAAGGTCAAAGACAAAAGAAATAATCAAAAGAAATGATCATAAGCAAAAAATCAAAACCTCAGGATTTTATCAATTAATCATTATTTTTTTATCAGTAGCCTTTGACGTTGACCTTCCCAGAGCGTCATGACTCGCTGAGCGAAGAACGCAGGCAGGGGCGAAGCGCCATGGATGGCGCGGAGAGGCGTCCGCCGCCAGGGACTGGTGGCTAAAGCCGACCCGTCCGCCGGAGTGATGAGTGAAGGTACCGGCGCAGCCGGCGAGAAATGCCGCGAAAAAGCCCGGGTTCATAGGGGACGGCTAGGTCCCCTATGGCGGTTGAGGCGGCGAGGCTCAAGTAGAAAAACCATTTTATATCAACCGAAACCTGCTCCGAACCTCTTTTAAAAACCAGCCCCTTGAGAGTTCAAGTCCAGCATGACAACCGAAGGGACCCGCAACGCGGGCAATTCATGCTGCGGAAAGCGCGGGTGCAGGGGACACGCTTTTGTCCCCTGCTTGAACGCAAAACTTAATACTTAAAGAACAACAACTTAGCCAAAGTATCCAACCAGCAAAGCCTTTAATGCTCGCATCTAAGCCTCAAGTAGAAAACAATACTCAAACAAAACTCATATCAAAAACTAAACTTCGCCCTGATTATCTTTCTCTACGGCCTCGTAGATGCGTTCCTGCATATCAGGGAAGGCGGACAGAACGCGGCTCCAGCTCGGTATAAACGGTTTTTCGCTGGGAGTTTCCACAAATGCCTGACCAGCGTCGATGATGGCTCCTGAGAACAACTCGACGGCGGACTCTTCGCTGTGGCGGTCAAACGTCAGACCGTTCATTTTTGCATCATGATCGAAGTCATCGATCATATCCAGCGCTGTGCGGTAATAGGTGGCTTTCAGTACGCGGAAGGATTCGCTCGTCAGATTAACGCCCAGCACCGCCATTTTACGGTACAGCGCCTTGGTGATATCAATACTCATGCGTTGCAGGCCGCTGGTCGCATCATCTTCCGACATTGGCTGATGCTTGTGATCGTAATTATCGGCGATATCGACCTGACAAATACGTTTGGTCGCGGTATTGCGGTGCAGTTCTGACAGTACCCCAATTTCCAATCCCCAATCGCTTGGAATGCGCAGATCGCTGAGTACATGGGTACGCATGGCGAATTCACCAGAAAGTGGATAGCGGAAACTGCGCAGATATTCTAGAAACTCGGAATTGCCGTAGACTTTTTGCAGGGATTTCAGAAGCGGATAGACCAGCAAACGACCGACACGACCATTGAGCTTACCGTTGGCGACGCGGGCGTAATAACCTTTGCAGAAGTCATAATGGAAATTTGGATTGGCGACGGGATACATCAAGCGAGCCAACATGTCGCGATTGTACGTGACAATGTCACAATCATGTAGTCCGACGACAGACGTACGTCGTGAAGCCAGCGTATAGCCGACACAGAACCAGACATTGCGGCCTTTTCCGGGTTCGGCGGGGGAAAGTCCTTCCTGCTTCAGTTCTTCATCCAAAGCCTTGAGACGTGGCCCATCATTCCACAAAATGCGGTGACGCTGAGGCAAGCGGGAGAAAAACTCACGGGCAAATAAAAACTGGTCGCGGTCGGCGCGATCCAGGCCGATGACGATCTCTTCGAGGTAAGGCACTTGTGCTAGTTCATCAACAATATGGGTGAGGGCTGGACCTTCCAATTCAGAGAACAGAGAGGGGAGAATCAATCCCATCGATCGCCGACCAGAGAAAACCTTAAGGTCATACTCCAGTTCTTCCAGTTTACGGCGTGAGAAATTATGGAAATTGGTGATTACCCCATCCTGATAGAAATCGCTCATAGACATCTCCCGTTAAAGAAAAAGTGCCGCCAATACGGCTAAAATCTGACAAATATTCTGTTTTTTATTGCCAAACTATTCAGGTACGGATCATTCCCGAACGTTTAAATCGTAGTTCGCCTGCGGCAGACAGGCAAAAATAATGTGAAATAAGTCGCAAAATGGGAGGGGGTGGGAGGGTGGTGCGGGAGCGCGCACCGGGCGCTAATAGGGAGGGATTTTAATTTCAATTTTAATTTCAATTTTAAAAGATGGCTTTTGAGCCGGTTTCGGTTGATATGAGTACTGTTTTCACCTTGAAGCTTAGGCGCTAGCGTTAGATTTTTAAAGCGGGCTCGGAGCAGGTTTCGGTTGATATAAATGTGTTTTTCTACTTGAGCCTTCCAGCCTCAACCGACAAAGGAGCGCCATCGCCGCGCCCCTTTGAACCCGGGCTAGGCGCGGAAATATTGCCGGTTTCACCGGTTCCCTCCCACGTCTTGCGGGCTTATCGAGCCAGCTCTGAATCGCTCCCGGCGATGCAGAGCTTTTCGCCGCGTCCCTGCGGCTCCCTCGGCCCTCCAGACTCGTCGGCAATATTCCTGAGTGCGCCAACAAGGTCAAAAGACAAAAGCAGAATCAAAAGCGATAAACCCACTCTTTTATGTCTTCTTTATATTTTCATTGCTTTTGACGTTGAACTTCCCCCGAGCATCATGAATTGCTGAGGGCGGAATGGAGGCAGGGATGAGCCGCCATGGATGGTGGCGAAAGGCGTCCGGCTACAGGGACCTGTAGCCTAAAGCCGACCCGTCCGCCGGAATGACAACCGAGGGGACCCGCAACGCGGGCAATTTATGCTGCGGAAAGCGCGGGTGCAGGGGACACGCTTTTGTCCCCTGCTTGAACGCAAAACTTAATACTTAAAGAACAACAACATAGCTTGAGCGTTCAACCAGCAAAGCTATCTTTTGACCTTCACAGACATTGAAATACAAAGTTCATTTTGACGTTGACCTTCTCCCGAGCATCATGAATTGCTGAGGGCGGAATGCAGGCAGGGATGAGCCGCCAGGACGGCGGCGAAAGGCGTCCGGCTACAGGGACTGTAGCCTAAAGCCGACCCGTCCGCCGGAATGACAACCGAAGGTACCCACGCAGTGGGCAATTTATGCTGCGGAAAGCGCGGGTGCAGGGGACACGCTTTTGTCCCCTGCTTGAACGCCAAACATAATACTTAAAGAACAACAACATAGCCTGCGCGTTCAACCAACAAAGCTATCTTTTAAAACCTAACGCTGGCGCCTAAGCCTCAAGGTGAAAACAAAACTCATCTCAACCAAAACCCGCGCAGTAGGCAAAACATATTGCGGAAAACGCGGGTGCAGGGAACGCGTTTACGTTTCCTGCCAGATGCCAATATCAACAGCTAATAAAATGATCCATTCCCTCCCCCCATCCCTCGGGCCCACCGGCCCTAGTCCGAAACACAGTATCGCCATGATGATGATCAAGCGTCATCGCATGATTATGGTGCCCGGGGATCACAACTGCGCGGTCAACGGCATTTAGCATCGAAATATCATTGGGCCCGTCACCGAGTCCCAACGTGGTCATTCTGTGGCCACGCTGCGTGCGGTATTCCCCCGTCAACCACGCCACCGCAGCTCCTTTACTGACACTCGCTCCCATTACGTGCCAAAATCGACCGCCACGTGTGAGCGTCAATCCTTCCTGAACCAGCTTTTGTTCAAAACGACGCAGATCGCCGTCGCTGCCAAACCACACCAGCGGTTCAGAACCCTCACGTTGCATCGCGAGATGTGCGTCGTTGACGGGCAACCCCGTCCAGTCCGCGACCTGTGCCACAGTGACATCACCGAATCCACGAAATTCAAAATCAAATTGCTGGCGTAATTGGCCGATAACGGCGCGGATATGCACATAATCACTGCCAAATATTTTTCGTGGGGAATCAGGATGACGCTGCCAACTCTCCGGCAAACACACCACTGAACCGTTTTCAGCAATGAAAGGATACCCCGACAGTCCCAGTCTTTGTTGCAGTAACGTCACTTCTGCGACTGTTTTACTGGTGGTGATAATCACCGGGATTTTATGCTGTGCCAATCGGGTGAGCCAAGGCGCGGCCGCCTGCCAACTGTAGGTATTATGGTCGAGCAAGGATCCATCAAGATCGGTAAAAATAAGAAGTGAATCATCGAGATAGGGCATTTTCTATCCTCTGTCGAACGCGGAAGAACAGCATAAAACACACAAACCATTCCGTCGGAGGAGTAAGTATATACGGTAATAACTGCGATGTTGCCCAAGGTTTGCCCTCTTAGTATACGGTGGTTTATCACCCACGATTTGCATGGGGTGTGGGAGATCGCTGACAGTGCGGCAGTGCTTATACAGGGAAATTTTGCAGACGGGGCAATCTCCCGCTTTTTCTTCCTCCTGGTTCACCTGCCGATTTTTCGGGGCTAGAATAGGGGATGGAAAGGGGGAAACCATGAAAGATGATGATGAAAGCCTGTTCAGTCAGGAAATGGCCGATGTAACGCCATTGCCACCCAAGCGTGATGTGGTTTACCTCAAAAGTAGCAACCCCGAAAAAAAACAGCTGTTGGAAGAGGTTCAACTGGCGGCTGAGAATACGTTGACGGTGGGTTTTCTCGACGTAATAAATCTGGAAACCTCTCTGGATTACAAGGATCCGGGCGTGCAGATTGGCGTTCTTGAAAAATTGCGCAAAGGGAAATACACGCCCAATGCCAGCCTGAATCTACTGCGTCAACCGGTAGAGGTGTGCCGACAAGCGCTGTTTGCATTCTATTGCCAGGCGCAGGAGGAACAATGGCGAACGCTGTTGATCATTCATGGGCGAGGCCGGGAAGAGAACAGTCATCCCAATATTATCCGCAGTTATGTGGCAAAGTGGCTTAAACAGCTCGATCAGGTACAAGCGTTCTGTGTGGCACAGCGTCATGATGGCGGGGAAGGTGCCTGTTACGTCATCCTGAAAAAATCCGCGGATGCCAGGCAGGAGAACTGGGAACGGCACGCCAAACATAGTCGATAAATTTGAGCTGCTTCTTTAATGACCTGTTATTGCTCCTTCTTTGAGCCGGGTCATGATAGCTTTCTGAAAATAGTGATTTTATTGCTGCATCAAATTCACCAATCTGATGAAATCCTTACAACATCCTTATTTTATGACGGACTTCCTGATGCTTTCTGGCACGACATGGTTTACACGCCGAACTCTCCACCAAGCGCTGTTTCTCGGCAGTTTTACCCTGCTTAGCGCTTGCAACGATGCGCCAACGGCTCCCAACGCAGCGTCACAACCTTTGGTAATAGAAGGGAAAACCATGGGGACATTTTACCGTGTCAGCCTGGCGGGGGTGGATCCGCAGGAGGAGGCCAGTCTGCGCGAAGCCATCACCGCGCAGTTGGCAAAAGATGACGGTGAAATCTCCACCTACAAACCTCACTCGGTACTGTCGCGTTTCAATCAATATACCGGGAATGAACCCCAGCCTGTCAGCGCAGACATGGCTGATTTGGTGGTCTGCGCGTTACGTATTGGCGCATTGACGAAGGGTGCCATGGATATCACCGTTGGACCACTGGTGAACCTATGGGGATTTGGGCCAGAAAAGCAGCCAGTGAAAGAACCTGGGCAACAGCAAATTGATCAGGCGAAAGCGCAAACCGGTTTGCAACATCTGACAGTCATTCATAAAGCGGAAGGCCAATGGTTACAGAAAGATTTACCAGGACTGTATGTCGATTTGTCCACTGTGGGTGAAGGCTATGCCACCGATAATCTGGCGCGTCTGATGGAGCGGCGGGGGATCAGGAACTATTTGGTATCAGTGGGTGGCGCGGTGGTATCCCGTGGATATAACGGTCAGGGAAAACCCTGGCGTGTCGCGATTCAAAAACCCACCGATCGGGAAAATGCGGTTCAGGCAATCGTCGATCTGCAAGGGCATGGAATCAGTACCTCGGGCAGTTATCGTAACTATTACGAAGTCGATGGTAAGCGCTTTTCACACATCATCGATCCTGCTACAGGACGACCTATTACCCATAAGCTGGTGTCGGCAACGGTTATTTCACCTACGGCAACAGAAGCGGATGGTTGGGATACTGGCCTGATGGTTTTAGGTACAGAGAAAGCGCTTGCACTGGCCAAACAACACGGATTGGCGGTTTATCTTATTAGCAAAGAGGGCGATCGGTTCAAAACGTATATGTCCCCACAGTTCCAGGCATTTCTTGTTAATCCTTAAGAGGTGCTTTACGTCGCGCGGTGAATTATTACCGCGCTATCATATAGTTGCTGCTAACGAATCCTGATTCAAAAAATGCTGTTTTATACTAAAAATCCTAATTTATTATTGACCAGTAATCAACGAAATCCTCATTTAATCCGGTATTGTTGATTTTTGGGTTAAAGAAAACGCTCGTTCCAAAAAAATCAACGCATACCCCATAAAAGAAAATACCGATAATTTATTGATATTTAATGTATTTATCTGTCAACTAACCATTCATCCTGCCCGATTTCTGACATCATTTTTCCTAAAAATTCACTCAATGGAAATAATTGTCTAAAAATAGACTATCGTCTACGCTTTCTTACATATAGAAACAGAAGACACTGAGGTGTCATGGGTAATTAATAAATCTGACAGTTCAGAGCCTGAAAATTCCTGACGTAAATTAACGTTGCATCTTCATTTTTGGGTTAATAGCATTATTTCGATTTTATATATTGCTATTACATCTGCGTTTCGATGACGCGAATTCTTAATGCCTGTTCATTCTTGGGTGGGACTTTTTTTCGTCATTAACTATGTCCCTGTTTTTGTTATAGGGCTGCCGGTTCATTGCATCTCTACGGTGAAATAAAAAATTTCCTTATTCACGTTTAAGTTTTTAAAAGGTAAATCATGATGAAATTCAGCTACCTGGCGCTAATGGTTACATTGGGTATAAACAGCAGTTTAGTATTTGCTCAGGTTGAACAACCGAAAGAAGCGAGCTCCTTCACCAAAGCAGCCAATGAAGCGGTACTGAAAGATCTCCCTTTCAATGATAAGCAAGATTTCGAAGATGCAAAGAAAGGGTTTGTTGCCACACTGGATCCAATGACAATTAAAGATGAAAAGGGGAATGTATCCTGGGATTTGACTACCTATGGCTTTATTAAAGGAGAGCCCCGGCAACAGTAAACCCCAGTTTATGGCGTATCGCGCAATTGAATATGAATAACGGTCTATTTAAAGTCACCGACCGTATCTATCAGATTCGTGGCTTTGATTTATCGGATATGACCATCGTGGAAGGTGACACCGGATTGATCATTATTGACCCTTTGGTTACCACCGAAGTCGCAAAAGCCGGCCTTGATCTTTACTATAAAAATCGACCGAAAAAACCTGTTGTTGCCGTTATTTACACCCATAGCCACGCAGACCACTATGGCGGCGTAAAAGGGGTGACCACTGAAGATGATGTTAAATCCGGAAAAGTGAAAATCCTTGCCCCGGTAGGATTCCTTGCCGATGCGGTCAGCGAAAACGTATTGGCTGGAAATGCGATGAGCCGACGGACCCTTTACCAATATGGCGCGATGCTTCCACGCAGCGATCGTGGGCAATTGGACGCAGGGTTGGGGAAAACGACCTCGATAGGTACCTTCACGCTGATTCCCCCTACCGATATCATAACCAGGACCGGTGAAACCAGAACGGTGGACGGTGTGCAAATGGAGTTCCAAATGGCGATGGATACGGAAGCGCCGACTGAGATGCTGATTTGGTTCCCGCAGTTCAAGGCACTCGATACCGCAGAGGACGCGACCCATACCCTGCATAATTTGTATACCCTACGTGGTGCCCAGGTTCGCGATGCTTCCAATTGGTGGAAGGTGTTGAACGAGGCCATCAATACGCACGGTGATGAGGTTGAAGTGGTTTTTGCCCAGCACCATTGGCCGATGTGGGGTAAAGACAAAATTGTCGATTACCTGGGCAGCCAACGGGATATGTTCAAATATATCCACGATCAATCGTTAAACCTGGCTAATAAGGGTCTGACGATGACTGAAATTGCTGAGGAATTACAGTTGCCGGACAGCACGGGCAAACGCTGGGCGAACCGGGGATATTACGGTTCAGTAAACCACAATGCCAAGGCCATTTATCAGCGTTATCTCGGTTGGTATGACAGTAATCCGGCGAATTTACATCCTCTGCCACCGGTAGAAGTCGCAAAACGCTATGTGGATTATATGGGGGGCGCGGATGCAATTATCACCAAAGCGAAACAGTCTATGGAACAAGGGGATTATCGCTGGGTCGCTGAAGTCATGAAACACGTGGTTTTTGCCGATCCGAAAAATCAGGCGGCACGTAATCTTCAGGCCGATGCCTTTGAACAGTTGGGATACCAGACAGAGGATCCTACCTGGCGTAATGAGTATTTGATGGGCGCGTATGAGTTGCGTAATGGTGTACCTGATTTGCCTGCTATCAGTACCGCCAGTGCAGATATGTTGAATGCAATGAGCCCAGAATTGATGCTTGATTATATGGGTGTGCGTTTGGATGGACCGAAAGCCAACGGCAAATCTGTTCGCCTGAATTGGAAATTGCCTGATGGGGCAAACTATGCGATTGAATTGCGTAACAGCGTGATTATCTACAGCGCCAATAAAACATTCGATAATGCGGACGCCACTATTACTGCCGATAAAACAAGTTTCTCACGCCTGACAATGGAAGGGACAGCACTGGATAAAGTGATTGCCGACGATAATGTCAAGGTAGAAGGAAACAAAGAGAAAATAAACGAATTGCTGGGGTTACTCGATACCTTCCCAGGCATGTTCAATATCATAACGCCATAACATTAAAGGCAGCGTTAATCGTAAAGATAACGCTGCCTTTTTTCCGTTTTATCAATAATAAAAAAGAGTTAATGAGGATTGCAGACATGGCTGAAATAAAAAATATCTCACGGGTAAAAACACTCTACGGACTCGGTTTGTTACTATGCGGAGCGCCCCTGATTTGCGAAGCGGATAACGCGCGTGACTGGCAAAATTTGCCTACTGATTTGAATCTGATTTTTGGTTATTACAGCCGAGTTGATACCAATACGTCTATTGATACGTCATTACCTCTTGATGGTCTGAAACTTGACGCCGATGTATATATTTTACGTTATGCCCATTCTTTTGCTATCGATGGCCGTTCGTCGGCGATACAAATTCTACAACCTTATGCCCGGGTAAAAGCGTCTTTTGATGATGGACAGTTCTTCGATGGGACTAAAAAAAATAATGGTGCCGGAGATACACAATTTATTTTTGTGCATAATCTGTTTGGTGCACCGGCGTTGAGCAAAGAGGAGTTTGTGAAGTGGACGCCAGAAACGTTCCTCACGGGGGCAATTTGGGTGACAGCACCAACGGGAGACTATGACCGAAACAAGGTAATCAATATTGGTGCCAACCGCTGGGTGTTCAAACCCGAGTTGGCCTTTGGTCAGCCAATAGGACCGACCTGGCTTGAACTCAACACCTGGGTCTCTTTTTATACCGACAACGATGAATATCACGGTGAAGGGCAACTTTCGCAACGTCCGTTGTATGCCATCGAAGGGCACTATAGCTACAATTTCAACCGCGCGCTCTGGGCTTCGATAGATTCTACTTACAGCGTGGGCGGGGAGAGTCGGGTTAATGGCTCACTACAGGATAACGAGCAAGAGAATGTGCTATTGGGTGCCACCGTTGGTTTCCAACTGTCGCCGCAATTTGGTGGCCTGATCGCGTATTCTGATACGGTTTCAAAACGATCCGGATCCCCTGATATGGATACCTGGACTTTCAGATTGCAATACGCCTGGTAAACCATGAACGGGATTATGACGTTCCGGGCGCACATCACAGCTCAATAATCTCAATCTGCCCTTGCAGAATCGGACCGCAAAGGATCTTGTACCCGTCGCTGTCAAAATTCTGTGAGGCAGATTTCAGGGTTCCCACCTCAGCAAGATCAGTGACCGACCCCAGATAGAACCAGTTTCGCACAATATGATACTGCTTCATATTGCCGAACTGTTCTGCCAGCGCAATGGCACCAGAATAGGGCCAGCACACCAGTTGCAGAGAATGCAGTTCAGCCAACAGGCGCTGTTGGTGTGCGTCAATGCTCTCTTTTCCACAACATGCTCCGGCACAACGTTTAAGTGCTGAACGAAAACATCCCCGTCCCGCTGAAACCGATTCAATACCAAGCAGACCGTAACAGAGCTGATGTTTGTCGGCGATGCCGATCACTGCCTGCAATGCAGCCCGTCGGTTTGAGAACAGGCCATACAAATTGGGTTGATGTGAAAAATCAATTTCTTTGGCGTAAACCACCTGCGGTTTGCCCTGTTGCAACTGCAAGGAACAAAGCTGACGATTGTGCCGCAGGCGTTTATTGTGCAGCGGCTGTAATTTTTTAATCATCTGTGCTTCAAGCAATAGTGCACCGACTTCGCCCGCCGTTGCAATATAGGTAATCTGCCGGGCCTGACGCAGCAGTCGGGCTTCATCCGCATTACGCAAATGGGACATGACGCGGCTGCGGATATTGATGCTTTTGCCGATGTACAACGGCATAACGTCGCTGTCGCCGTGGAAAATATACACACCTGGGCATTTTGGCAATGTCGCCAGGGAATCTCGCAAATGTTCAGGGTATTGATAAATGGCTGCTGGCTCGAACTCAAGCCGATGGGTTGAAACACGTCTGGACACTGATAAATCCCTTATACTGTAATTATGTACAGGCTATCAGATTTTGTGCATTGCAGGAAGATGGGTTTTGGATTGATATTGAAGGTTTGTTTTGCAAGGAGAGGAGAGAAGAGGGCTAGCGTGCCAGCCCTCACGTTTTAATTCAATCGAATAAATCAAGAGCAACAGCAAAAGGCGTGTAATAAAAGTTTCGGAACATATTTAGCGGTTTTTTTCTATTCTCGCAGGCGAGATCGAGAGTTTTGGAACTCTTGAGGAGCATTGAAGATGTTGACGGGCGAACGCCGAGGCAACTGTCAGCAATTAAAACCCGATCTCCCGCCGTACTATTACGCACTTCGGTGGTAAAACCCCGTGACTCACCCACGTTGTGCCACGGGTTGGCATTCGAGGTATCATTGTCAGAATCTGTGCTGTAAATTGCATTACTCATCATCCGTGATTCCCAATATTCGGGGGAAAACATCTCCCCCGGTGCCGCTTCGTGTTCTATTAACATTGCCCCTGTAATTTCAGCGACTGAGATAATGCGATCCGCGCCAAATCCACCCAAAGCTGCCCACTCATCCAGGTTACCATAATCCCGGATAAGGGAACGCAGGACATCGCGGTGCCGGGAACCCGGGGGCGCATTTTCAATAGCTGCGTTAAAAGAGCCTTCAATTTCGTAAAAATCAACTGAGGGTCTTATTGCATAAATATATAGAACCGCATTGGGATCCAACTGACCTTCGTCATCCCTTTCTGCCATTGCGTAGGAAATGTCCACGGCATTTTCAAGTGTTGAGGTTGTAGAAACAAAGGCACTGGTACTTCCCTCCACAGATTCTCCCTCAAAATGACG
Organism: Edaphovirga cremea; assembly: GCF_003332275.1. GTDB lineage: Bacteria > Pseudomonadota > Gammaproteobacteria > Enterobacterales > Enterobacteriaceae > Edaphovirga > Edaphovirga cremea. Next base: position 11,771 of record NZ_QOVA01000038.1, read on the forward strand.
TGTAAGATCTTCATCCCTGACCAATTCACCATTATTGTCTCGTGGTCGCATACCATCAACTGCAGGATTTAATAATTCCTCCAAGGGGCGACTGTCAATTCGGTATACCAAGTTGACGGGTGTGATAGAAAAAGAATAAAAGGGGATACCAATGAATAACAAGACGATGAGCTGCCTTGTTAATATGAGCGGAAACGTTGATTTCCTTGTCATTCTCGCCTCTATATATGCTGGTTGGATAGTTAACTTACTATTGCAGTCGCTATATTTACTGCCCATAAGGAAGCCCATGAACCCTTGAGTCGCGTGATTGAATGCTTTGTATTATATTATATGTTGTTGATTCTGCTACTGATGCAGTGCCTTCAACCGTTGCTCCTAATAAATAGGCGTTTTTTAATCCATTACAGACTTTATCTGATCCTCCCTGATGCCAACCAAATGAGTAATAAGGGTCATTGGGATTGTAATATGCCGCGAAACAAGGAGCTTCGCTGGTATCGACACCATAGGCCACGATAGTTCCTGCGAAATTATAGGTACTGGCAGCATGGGCCATGGAATTTAAAGAGAGTAATGATAAAGTTATCAAAGATATTTTTTTTACGGTATTCATTTTCATTCCTTAACGTTGTTTTAATTGACGGTGCCGAGGAGAAATATATCACCTACAACTTTCTCTGTTGAGTGCAATAAATGATGAGATAAGGCTCATCTGTTTTTTAAATTCTGATTCTTTTGTTTGTAATGAATTAAAGGTTTAAAATCATGGAAATATATATTCTCATGATTTAAATTTCGGTATGATTTTTTTAATGTTTCAATGTCAACATGACTATTAATACTGATAACGCTGTTATTCCCATAAGAACCACTCCTGCAAAAAAGACCAATTCAGCCCTCCAAGAATGATACCTCCATTTTTTTCTCTCGCATTATCATTAAAATCCATTCAATTATTTGAATAATAAAGGTTTTTAATGATTTATCAACGCAGTGTATCTTCTTCTTTTGCACTAACGACGGGACGAACACCTATACCTACGATGCGCTGTATCAGTTGATTACTGCAACCGGGCGGGAGAATGCCAAGTCAGAGTTCCTTGAGGAGGTATATATAAATTATCAAGGAGCAGTGACCTTTTCTGAAAAATAACATAGACCGAAAAGATTCAGTAGGTATCAGTATTCATGTATGATGTTACCTCATTGGAAATTATGGCGGTGATGAGCTTTCTCCTGAATTTATTTTCAAAGATAAGGCTTATTGTCAGCAGGTTTGCAGAACAGTATTTTTCCCAGCGGTGCGCCACTGGGAACATATTCTATACCGCTATTCTGGCTGCTCCATCCTGTGCTGGTATATGTTACATTGCCATTTCCGCCAGCGAGATCAAGATCGATGAGAATACTGTTACTTAATGCGTAAGCCAGACTGCTGCCGCTGGAGTATGTACTGCTGGACCACATCAACATGATGGCATTGGTGGGTTTGATTCCCGGCATCTGCGTGTTGTCGAGTGTTAATGCATTGAAATTGGCGAATTGGCTGCAATCGGAGAACAAGGTGGCGCTGACACCTGCCGTCCAACTATTGCCAGTATTATTCTGGAAATACACGGCGTCTGGTGAAGGAGCCGAGGAGAGAATATTCAGGGTGCCATATTCTGAAACATTAACCGTTTTCCCTGGTTGGCAGGGGATCTGCTGGCCGATTCTGATTTTTTGATTGGGCGAGATGGGCGAGTTGGAAATATAGGCATTAATCTCAGGGTAGAGCGTATAGACGTTATTCTCCAGATAATTGGCGATAATATCAAAAATCAACGGTACGCCGGTTAAGTTCGAACTTTCAGAACGCCTGAACAGATAAAGCTTCGCCCCTGCGTTTTTAAGTGTCACCAGGCTGGAGCTGTCTATATTCAGGTTAAGCGTATAATTACCCATCATATTTCCCTGAACCAATAGCGGCCACGGGCATGCATAGCCAAGGCCGCTATTAATTTATTTTTACACTGATTTATTACTGAAGGAGTTTTCAGATATCAGTAGTTTCCGGTAATGGTATATCCGGAGTCATTATCCAATGTCAATGCTTGTCCATTAACATTCAATACGGTGGCAACGCCATTGCGTACAATGCCATCTTCGCTAATATGACTTCCCATTGTATAGGAAAAATTTGCTGTAACTGCCGTGGTGGTCAGCGTTAGATTTTGTGCAATGACACCGGCACCAAACTGATTGCTTGAATGGGGTAAAAATACAACTTGTGGCATGATACTACTCCATAGGAAATTTAGTTTTGTGTGATAAGCAGAGGAGACAAGGCTACATTTGGCGCGATCTGTTTGGCCCATGCTGCGCCTTGTGCATCCCAACCGGTATTGATGTCAAACGCGACGCCACGATTATTGACGCCCGTGAGATCAATAAGCATACCGGCAGAACTGATTGAATAAAGAACGGTTCCCGTATTGATAATACCGGTGCTGAAGACCAGTAGAACTTTCTCAATCGGTGTAACCTGACCCATAAAGTTGCCGTTCAGGGGCAATGCACAGAGAGGCTGCATTCCGCCATTGTCACTATATTGGGAAACACCTGTAGTATAAGGTGTTGCTGCCTGGTTAATAATTGAAATGGTACCCTGTGCCCCGTTTGTATTGGTGCTCAGGTTGCCATATTGGTCGACCAATACGTTATAACCAAGATCCGCTGAAACATTGGTATTGGTATTGATGGTCACCTGATTTTTTATGGTCTGCGCCGATATATAGGCAGAATAACTGGCTTCCCAACTTAAGCTGGTACTGGTGAGAAAATTACTGGCGCTGACCCACACCGTAGGAGCCCCGTTGCTCACCTGGGTTTTAACCGCTTTGAACGCCAGTAAAGAGCAGCCCTGCTGTTTAAGTTTCTGAACGCTATCCGGGCTCATCGTAATATCAATTTCGTAGCTTGTAGACACAGTTCCACCTCTTTGTTGAATGGCTGACACAAAAATCATTTCGTTAACGGATATCCGTTGAGAATAGGTTTAGACGGGATTTTTTATATTTCTTGCTTCATTGGTGTTTTTCTTGATCATTATCAAAATGTTTATAATAATAATTCGATTGTCCATAAATGGATTATTTGTGGCATATTTTTCCCATCTGTTATTGTGATTATTTTTGGACTCCGTAAGTGGATTGAATATATATATTATTAATTTATAATTTTAAATTAGATTTAAACCAACTTAATGTATTTGGATTTTCCATAGACTCTGTTTAAGTCATTTGGCTGTCATATACCGCCGGTATGTTGTGGCGATCTCTCATACTGATTTAATAAGGAAATTGACCGCGCCTATGTCTGCTATTCAGATCACCCACCTGAAAAAAACTTTTGCCAGCCAACCGGTGTTGAACGATGTGACGCTGCATATAAACCACGGTGAATTCGTCGCTGTTCTTGGTCCTTCCGGATGCGGCAAGACCACGCTTCTGCGTTTGATTGCGGGTTTTGAACCGTTGGATCAAGGAACCATCTGCGTAGGTGAGCGACTTCTCTCTTCATCAGAAATCCATATCCTGCCGGAGAAGAGGGCGCTGGGCATCGTCTTTCAAAACTATGCGCTGTGGCCACATATGTCAGTTGTGGAAAACGTTGAGTACAGTCTGAAAGTTGCAGGTCTTGATCGCGCCGAACGGCAACAGCGAACGCTCGATGCCCTGGCGTTGGTCGGGCTGACGCAGTTTAGCGCACGCGCGCCTGCCGAGTTGTCGGGCGGCCAGCGTCAGCGGGTTGCGTTGGCCCGCTGTCTGGTGGCGCGTCCTTCGGTGGTGTTACTCGATGAGCCCTTGGCCAATCTCGACGTTCATCTTCGCACGTCTATGGAGGAGGAGTTCTCGCGCTTTCATCGCCATTCCGGTGCCACCATGCTCTACATCACCCACGATCAGCAGGAAGCGATGGCGCTTGCCGATCGCGTTGTGGTGATGGACAAAGGGCGCGTGATGCAATTCTCCACGCCGGAAATGCTCTACCGTGAACCCGCCAACGCGATGGTGGCTCGATTTATTGCCGATGGTCGCGTGCTGCCGGTTGAGCAAATTCGCCCTGATGGTAAAGGGATGGCTGATGTACGTCTTTTCAATCATCCATTGCGGTTGCGTGCCAGTTCGCAACAGCCAGAATGTCCGCAAGGACAAATCTCATTGCATGCCGCCGATCTGCGACTGGCGACGGCTACCGAGGTTGGAATTCCGTCCCGGCTGACACGCAAGGTCTATCGCGGCGGTTACCAACAGTGGGATGTTGAGCTCGAATCCCACCCTGAATACCCACTCTCCCTCAATGTCAGCGACACGCTGCGCCACAACATCGGCGACAGCGTGTTGTTGACCATCATTGATGGTTGGGTGATCCCAGTGAACTGATTTCCCCTTTACACGCATTTAACAAGGATAATGATATGCGCATGAAATACTTGCTTTCTTTGGTGATAGTAGCCTCAGCCGCGCAGGCAGCCCCTCAGGGCAAATTAGTGGTTTACACCTCTCAGGCCCCTGAAATTGCCCAGCAGACTATTGATGCTTTCAAGGCGGCACATCCTGAAATTCAGGTTGAATGGTCGCGCAATGGAACCAGTCAGTTGATGAATGTGCTGCGAACCGAAATGATGGCCGGGGAGGTGAAGGCCGATGTGTTACTGGTGGCGGACACCATCAATTTGGGGGTACTGAAAAAAGAGGGTAAGTTACAGGCGTATCCAGATGCGCCGGTACAAGGCATCAATGCCCGCTTTTACGATCGCGACAAAACCTGGTTTGGAACCAAAATGATCGCCACGGTGATCGCATACAACACGAAGAATGCCAAACCAGTCGACAGTTGGATGGCGCTGACGCAATCTGAAAACCGTGGACAAGTCGCTGTTCCGAGCCCGCTCTATTCGGGTGCTGCGTTAAACCATCTGCATACCTTGATTAACGTAAAAGGGTTGGGCTGGGATTTTTATCAAAAACTGGCGGCGAACGATATTGCCCCGGAAGGGGGGAATGGGCCAGCGTTGAAGGCGGTTGCCAGCGGTCTGGCGAAGTATGGGATTATTGCCGATGCTGACGTCATTCGCGCCAAACAAAAAGGATCGCCGGTTGATCTCAGTTATCCGAAGGAAGGCGTGTCATTCATTACTGAGCCTGTGGCGATTCTGGCAAGTGCGCGCAATGTACCCGCGGCGAAAGTCTTCGTTGATTTTCTAATCTCAGAAAAAGGGCAACAACTGGTCGCGCAACAGGGCAATATGCCGATCGATGATCGCGTAGCACCACCCAAAGGATTCCCACCGCTGAATCAGATCACGTTGCTGCCGCTGGATGCCGATAAAGCCGTCGCCAACGATGAGCAAGTGCGGGCTAAATTCAGTCAGATTTTCGGCGGTTGATGCCTATGAGTGCCGTCAGCGAAATGTCCCGGAAACCGTCACCCCGCAAGTTCAGTTGGCCGGGCAGCGAAAAATGGGTGCTGATCCTGCTGGCACTGATGATTGCCTTTCTATCCGCTGCCCCCTTGGTGCGGCTGGTGTGGGCCGCCATTGCCCCCCAGGGAGTGCTGGATCCTGGCCGTCTGACGGATATTCTGGCGACCGGTAAAGTGTTGCGCGCCACCATCAATACGCTGTGGATCGCTTTTTCCTCTACCTTTCTCGCCGTGCTCTTCGGGACTTTGGCTGCGCTGCTGGTGGTACTGACCGACATGCGGCTAAAGCGTGCGTGGGTATTTGCCTTTATTCTGCCGTTGATGATCCCGCCGCAGGTCACAGCGCTGGCCTGGGTTCAGGCTTTTGCACCTTCCAGTATCATCCTTGATGCATTGGGTCTGGCCCTGCCAGCAGGAACGCGGCATCCTCTCTATTCGGCCCGTGGAATCATTTTGTTGCTGGGTCTGCATAATGCCTCGCTGGTATTTCTGACGGTACGCGCAGGTCTTCGGCACCTGCCTGCCGATCTGGTTGAGGTGGCCAGAAGCACCGGAGCTTCGCCGTTACGTGTACTTCTCACAGTCATATTGCCGCTGGCACGGCCTGCGATTTTTGCCGGTGCCGCGCTCTGCTTCGTTGCCTCTGCGGGGAACTTTGGCATTCAGGCAATGCTTGGTATACCCGGACGCGTACCCACATTGATCACCTTGGTCTACCAGCAACTTAATATGTCAGGCCCTTCAGCACTCTCTGATATGGCGGTGCTGTCACTATTAATAGCGTTGATCACCGTTGCCGGGCTGATAGTAAGCAGTTATCTGGGCGGAAAGCGAGATGTGAGGGTTAATGGCACCAGCAAATTAATGAAGATACAACTTGGCCGCTGGCGTTTTCCGCTCGAAATCAGCGTATGGCTATGGATGGCAGCGACGCTGCTATTGCCGCTCTCTGCACTCTTGACCAGTTCGTTGACAGCAGGTTTTGGTCAGGCACTTAACGCAAAAACGGTGACGCTGGTCAACTACACCAACGCGCTATTGGATTACCCGGCCATTCGCCATGCATTTATCACCAGTCTGGGGTTGACGCTGCTGACGGCCATTATCCTGACTCTGGCCTCGTTATTTTTAGCCTACTACTTGAGTTGGCAGCGCAGCCTGTTAGTCAAAGCACTACAGCTTGCTACCGAATTGGCGTATGCCTTGCCGGGCATCGTGATCGGCGTTGCCGCGATTCTGTTTTTCCTCAAGCCGTTACCGCTTATTCAGGTGAGTATCTATGGCACCGTGTGGATTATTCTTGCAGCTTATCTGTCCAACTATCTTGCCTTGGTGCTGCGGCCTACGCTCGCGGGTTTCGCACAGATTGAGCGATCGCTTGATGAAGCTGCACAGATTTTCGGCGCCGGGTTTCTGCGGCGGATGCGTGACATCATCATGCCGATTGCCGCGCCCTCAGCCATGGCGGGCGCGATTCTGGTCTTCCTGACGGCTCTCAACGAAATTCAGGTGTCTATTTTGCTGGTGACCTCAGATACCCAGACGCTGGGGCCGATGATCATTTTCCTTGAAGAGGGGGGATCGTCAACGTTGGCGGCAGCGGTGGGGTGCCTGATGATCGCTGTTGTATTGGCATTTATGCTGCTGGCATCGCTATTTTCCCGCCGATTGCCAGAAGGAGTACTGCCGTGGCACGTGTAATCTGCATCAGTGGGGTTGGCGGGGAGTTAGGGACCCGATGGGTTTCACCGTGCCCCAGCCTGAGCTTCTTTCCCTATGTGCTACAGTTAAAGATCAGGTCGGGCGTATATTGATTGCGTTCGGCGCCTGAATTGCAATGTGGAGGGGATATGACAAAGGTCGCCATAGTGGGTGCCCATGGGCAGATTGGTCAACTTATTATCAGACAACTTGCAGCACAGGGTGATCAGCCAGTAGGCATAGTGCGTAAACCGGAGCAAATGGAACGGATTACGTCTTTGGGCGGTCATGCCATTTTACTGGATATTGAAAATGCGACAGCAGAACAATTGGCAACTGCATTACAAGGAACTGATGCGGTAGTTTTTGCTGCGGGAGCAGGTGCGGGATCTACGGCCGCACGCAAGCGCACCGTTGATTATGCCGGTTCGGTTTTGCTGGCTCAGGCGGCACAATTGGCGGGCATTACCCGATACGTGCAAATTTCAGCGATGGGTGTGGATAATCCATTGGTGGAAGAGGCCGATGAGGTCTGGACGGCCTATGTTGCAGCCAAGCGGGATGCTGACAGCGAATTACGCAGCAGCGGCCTCGATTGGACGATTATACGACCTGGCCCTCTCAGTAACGCTGCCGCGACAGGAAAAGTGACGCTGGGCAGCGATGTGGGTCGTGGTGAAATTCCCCGGGAAGATGTGGCTGCGTTGGTGATTGCTTCCTTGGCTGAAGATAAAACCATTGGTCAGCAGTGGGAAGCCCGTAGCGGGGAAACGCCTTTACGCGAGGCGATTATCCAGCAATCCGCATCCTCAATGTAGCGTCTTCAATACTGTAATCCGTATTTCCAAGTGGGTATTTCCAACGTCATGGCGGGTGATTTCCCCGCTATGACATGCTATTTCACTCATCAGGCAAGAATCTAAATACCTCCTGTCCCTATACATGTTTATTTCGCTTATTAACACATTCCTGACGTTTTCTTTCCAAAGTCACTATTATTTTCACGCCAGGCAATGTTAAATAATGATTTAGTCTCTCCTTGAGCTGCATGCTATTTTTATCGGTGATTGTGTTTATCATCAATTGCACACCTTATCTGTTTTCAAAAACCATTACCTGTTAATTACCACACAGCATCATGGTTAATTAACGATATAATAATTAGGAAATCCAATGAAAAAATATCTTTTAGTACCCCTTATCATTACCACGCTATTTTCATTGACGGCGCAGGCCGGAAAGAATCTTAAGGCTGACTGTGATGCCCAGCAACAAGTCTACAATACCAAAGTCCGCATACTACAAATCAATGCCTTTGATTATGATAAAGATAATGTTCCACCACGTTACAGCATTGAATTCGCAATAAACTATATCGATGATTCATTTAAGTATTTCTTCTATGTGGATGCTACTACGGGGGGGCATGTAGGGCAGATGGCGCAGGTGGCAAAAATGCTCGATCAACCAGTTAATGTCTGCTTCGACTTTGCCAAATTGCAACTGCTTGGTATTGAGTTCAGTTAATATCAGCGACATATTACCCAACTTATTTCAACTCAAGGAACAATAATGAAGATATATCTACCGCTGTTTTTAATGCTTATTGTCACATCCTTTACTTCAAATGCAGGAAATACCCTTAAAGAACAGTGTCTCTACGCTAATGGCATCTATGTAGAAACTGCATCGATAGTGGGAATAAATAATACTGCCCACGTGAATGATAAGACGGAATTTAATATTGCAGTCAAGTATCGTGACGCGACGCATTGGTATACGGTTGATGCGGCAAGTAAAGGTCATGTCGCACAATTGGCTGAGTTGGCGATGTTAACTAATAATCCGGTGAATACCTGTGAAGATTTTAAGGCGACGCTGCTTTATGGTATTGAACTGAAAAACTGGTGATGAGTAGAATTCCAAAATAGTTAAAAGCGAGATTAGGTTAAAGTCCTGTCCGTGAGGCCAGGACTTTGTCATTAATAAATATCCTCCGGCATAGCCGGAGGTTTTTCATATGCGCCTATAAGGCTCTCTTGCCAGCCGCGCCCTAACAGGCGCATCGCGATCTGACATTTGCATCTATGGATTACTTACG
>NZ_QOVA01000039.1 GCF_003332275.1 Edaphovirga cremea
GTTTACGGGCCGTAAGTAATCCATAGATGCAAATGTCAGATCGCGATGCGCCTGTTAGGGCGCGGCTGGCAAGAGAGCCTTATAGGCGCATATGAAAAACCTCCGGCTATGCCGGAGGATATTTATTGTATTTTTCGTATTCATGAGTCATCGAGAGATGTCATGCACCGAGCAAAATTAGACGTTAAACAGGAAATTCATCACGTCGCCATCTTTTACGATGTAATCCTTACCTTCTGCGCGCATCTTACCGGCTTCCTTCGCGCCTTGTTCACCCTTGTAAGTGATGAAATCTTCATAGGCGATGGTCTGGGCGCGGATAAAACCTTTCTCGAAATCGGTGTGGATCTTGCCAGCCGCTTGTGGCGCTGTGGCACCGACAGGGATGGTCCAGGCGCGGACTTCTTTCACACCCGCAGTGAAATAGGTTTGCAGGTTCAACAGTTCATAACCGGCGCGAATAACGCGGTTCAGGCCCGGCTCTTCCAGACCCAATTCAGCCATGAATTCGGCGCGATCTTCGTCATCAAGCTCCGCGATATCTGACTCAACGGCGGCGCAAACTGCAACCACTACAGAACCTTCACTTTCTGCGATAGCGCGAACTTTATCCAGATACGGATTGTTCTCGTAACCGTCTTCGTTAACGTTGGCAATATACATGGTTGGCTTGAGCGTAAGGAAGCTCAGGTAGCGGATTGCCGCTCTGTCTTCATCGGTCAGATCCAGCGAACGCAGCATCCCGGCGTTTTCCAACTGTGGCAGACATTTTTCCAGCGCAGCCAGTTCAGCTTTTGCGTCTTTATCGCCGCCTTTGGCTTTCTTCTGTACGCGATGGATAGCACGCTCACAGGTTTCCAGATCGGACAACGCCAGTTCGGTATTGATAACGTCGATATCGTCGGCTGGGTCAACTTTACCTGCGACGTGAATGATATTGTCATTCTCAAAACAACGCACAACGTGGCCGATTGCTTCGGTTTCACGGATGTTGGTCAGGAATTGGTTGCCCAGACCTTCGCCCTTGGACGCGCCTTTGACCAGACCGGCAATATCCACGAACTCCATGGTTGTTGGCAGGATACGCTGGGGTTTAACAATTTCTGCCAGCTTGTCCAGACGCGGATCTGGCATGGGGACCACACCCGTGTTAGGTTCGATAGTGCAGAACGGGAAGTTTGCTGCTTCAATACCCGCTTTAGTCAACGCGTTGAACAGGGTAGATTTACCGACGTTAGGCAGACCTACGATACCGCATTTGAATCCCATGTTTTATATCACCTTAAAGAGTTTAAAAATTAACGCCTGACCAGCGTTGCGTTAATTTGCTGACAAAATTTTCCGTTATTATACACGTAATGCCGTTTTATCTCGATCCACAGTTTTCTCCAGCGTTTGCCGTGGGGAGAAATGACCTCAAACGCGCGGTCAAAACGCAGGTCGCAAGACGCAAGATACAAAGAGTTAACGTGTGGATGGCGTATTGACGGGACAGTCGCGGCGTTTATGGACTAAGCGAGCGGGGAAGGGATCCCCACTAAATTCAACGGATTGCGTATTTATTGCGTGTTTACAGCTGGGCCTTGAATCCATGCAGGCGCTGGACGGCTTTATTGAGATCTTCTTTCATCAGGATATCGGTGCAGCGAATCGCTTCATCAATGGCATCATCAATCAGCTTCTGTTCAGTGGCGGGTGGTTTTCCCAAAACGAATCCCACCACTTTATTCTTGTCACCGGGATGGCCGATACCAATCCGCATACGGTAGAAGTTGGGGTTGTTACCCAGGCGATTCTGGATGTCTTTCAACCCATTATGGCCGCCATTACCCCCCCCGCGTTTAATTTTCGCTGAACCGGGCGGAATATCCAATTCATCATGGGCAACCAGTATTTCATCGGGCTCAATGCGGTAAAAAGTCGCCATCGCCAGGACGGATTTGCCACTCAGATTCATAAACGTAGTAGGAACGAGCAGGCGCACATCCTGACCCGCCAGCGTCATCCGGGCGGTATAGCCGAAGAATTTACTCTCTTCTTTCAACGAAAGATTGTGCTGTCGAGCCAGTGAGTCGACGTACCAAGCCCCCGCATTGTGGCGAGTCTGGGCATATTCAGCGCCGGGATTGGCGAGGCCAACAATTAATTTTATGCTGCTCACGGAATATTCGCTTAAATCTATTTACGGAAAGCCGCTTAGTTTACCTGCGCTGGCAAATAATAACAAAGTGCAGTTTATCAATTGTGGAGATATAGTTAAAAAAGTGAATAATACCCATCCTGAACAATTCGCTTTTTGAAGGGAAAACGCTTTTAAAGTAAAGATTTGTCAAACTTATTTACTCATCTGTGATCTCATGCGCAAACCCTTATTTTTAGTCTGCCTATAATTTAGACTATTAGAACGGATGAATAATCACATTCCCGTTCTGGTAATAAAATGGAGGTGACATATGAAACGTAAAAGCGCAACCTTATTAGGCAATGTGCTGATGGGCGTGGGTTTAGTCACTATGGTTGTGGGGGTAGGATACTCAATCCTGACACAATTACCCGAACTCAATTTACCAGAATTTTTTGCCCACGGTGCCATTATGAGCATTTTTGTTGGGGCTCTGCTTTGGCTGGTTGGTGCGCGTGTTGGCGGTCGCGAAAATGTTGCGGATCGTTACTGGTGGATCAGGCACTTCGACAAGCGTTGTACCCGCAACCCGCGTTCCCATTAATACATTCCCCTAATAGTTCGCCAGTATACCTGAGCGTTGGCATTAAACCTGAATAGCTGAGAATCCCGTGGTCACAACGCTGCGGGATTTTTGTATGGGTGATGCACAACTCAAAAAAAAAGCGACGGCAGAGCCATCGCTTTTCTTACGCAGGATCTACGCTATCAATGTTCGAACATTGCAGAGATGGATTCTTCGTTACTGATACGACGAATCGCTTCCGCCAGCATGCCTGACAGCGTCAGGGTACGGACGTTTTTCAGTGCGCGGATTTCTGCAGACAAAGGAATGGTATCGCAAACAATCACTTCATCGATGACAGAATGCTTGATGTTTTCTACGGCATTGCCGGAGAAGATCGGGTGGGTTGCATAGGCAAAAACACGCTTCGCGCCACGTTCTTTCAACGCTTCAGCGGCTTTACACAGCGTACCACCGGTGTCGATCATATCATCAACCAGCACACAATCACGGCCTGCGACATCACCGATGATATGCATCACCTGTGAAACGTTTGCGCGTGGACGACGCTTGTCAATAATCGCCATGTCAGTGTCATTCAGCAGCTTGGCAATCGCACGTGCGCGAACGACGCCGCCAATGTCCGGAGAGACCACAATGGGATTGACCAGATTCTGCTGCAGCATATCTTCCAGCAGGATCGGGCTGCCGAAGACGTTATCTACCGGTACATCAAAGAATCCCTGAATTTGTTCAGCGTGCAAATCCACGGTCAATACACGGTCAACCCCAACGCTTGAGAGAAAATCAGCAACGACTTTGGCGGTGATAGGAACACGGGCTGAACGTACACGACGATCCTGACGCGCGTAACCGAAATAAGGAATAACGGCTGTAATGCGGCCTGCGGAAGCGCGGCGCAGGGCATCAACCATAACAACCAGCTCCATCAGGTTATCGTTGGTTGGTGCGCAGGTGGACTGGATGATGAAAATATCACCACCGCGTACATTTTCGTTGATTTGCACGCTCACTTCGCCGTCGCTAAAACGACCTACAGCGGCGTCACCAAGGCTGGTGTACAAACGGTTGGCAATACGTTGTGCTAGTTCCGGGGTGGCGTTACCAGCAAAAAGCTTCATATCAGGCACGAGAAGAACCTCAGGCTTGCGTCCAGAGAAGGTATTACCGTTCAGCATCACCGGGCGGTGAGAGATGCTGGGGCAATATCCATACGGGTATAAAAAAATGAGATACTGCAAAATAACGGAGACAGTGCAACCCCTTTACGTGGATTACCGCTGAGTCCTCAGCTTTGCATTACTGACTGTCTTTGTTACTCACTACATTCGTTACTAACTGTATTCATTACTCACGACATGCATTAAAACCAACATGCTTTGCCGGACATACTCAATTGCCCGGAGCGGACGCGGTGCAGTGGTGAGACGTTAACGCCCCGTGCCACAAACCCACGCAACCACTCAGGGGCTTTATTTAACACCTGACGGGCAACGGACTCGGTGTCGAATTCGGCAAACACACAAGCACCTGTTCCAGTCAGCCGTGACGGCGCGTATTCTAACAGCCATGAAAGAGCCTGTTCAACCTCACGAAAACGTTTTCTTGCAATCGGTTCGCAATCATTTGCGTAAGATGTGCTTAATAGCACATCAATTGGCCTTTTTTCTGTATTACGGATTAAATCCGGGTCAGAAAAAATAACCGGCGTAGGAATGCTGACACCGGGATGCGCAACCAGATACCATTTTTCCGCTGGCTCGACGGGTTGCAGAATTTCGCCAATCCCTTGCGCAAATGCAGCATGCCCACCAACAAACACCGGAACATCGGCGCCCAATGATAACCCCATTTCGCAAAGAATGTCGTCACTCAAACCACTTTGCCACATTTCATTCAGGGCGATCAGCACGCTTGCGGCGTTTGATGAGCCGCCACCAAGTCCGCCGCCCATCGGCAATATCTTCTCAATGGCCAGATCCGCACCGCGTGTTAGGGTACGGATCTGCCGCTTATCACAATAACGCTGCAACATGAGCGCTGCGCGAACGATCAGATTATCGTCGTCCGCCACGCCTTCGACCGGCGTCAAGAGACGAATCTGCCGGTCATCGCGCAGGGTAACGCTCAGCGTATCGCCATAATCAAGAAACTGGAAAAGCGTTTGCAACAGGTGATACCCGTCTGCACGCTGGCCAGTGATATAGAGGAAAAGATTGAGTTTTGCCGGGCAGGGCCAAAGTCGGGTCATATCAGTTCAACGTCCAACTGTTCATTTTCAATTTGATGCGCTGACCACCCTGGGTCAGTTCCAGGCTTTCCGGAAGTGACGGCGTCACTTCATCACTGTAACTTTGATAGCTGACTTTCCAGTTAAGGCCGTTTTGCGAGTAGTTGACCTGCTTCAGTCGATATTGGCTGTCGAGGGTAAAATCACTCGCATCGCCTGGCAGGCCCAACATCCATTTACGCAGGTTATCCAGCGGAATGGCCATACCCGTCAGTTTTTGCACCATCTCTTCGGCATTATCGCTGACGTAACGTTTGCCTTGGTTATTGGTTAACTGCACCACGCCTTTTTGTACTTTCAGCTCCATTTCAGTGCTGCCAAGCGGATTGGTCAACAACAGGCGATAACTGTCGGGGGAGTATTGCTGCCAGAAAAAGCGCGCATAAACTTTTTGTTTATCAGATAAATAGGCAAAAGATCCGCGGGTTTGATACTGGGTCAGTTTCTCTACCTGTTGTTGATGTTCACGCCATAGCGGGGAGGTTGGTGACGTCGCCGGGCCTTGGGGTGCTGTAATCGTACAAGCCGTTAATACCAGGCTGGCCAGAGGGAGCAGACGGACAAAGCGGCCCTTGCGTATGAGCTGATCCTTTTGCATAAGCATAATAAGTAAACACGTCCTCACAGGTTTGGTGCATCAATTCTATCATAAGCTGTTCATGCCAGGGTCATGCCTGCGATCGTCAATATTCTTCGTGCCAGGTTTGTGCACGAAATTAGACGGGTAAGATAATGGGTGGATAATGCGGTGTTGCTTTTATTGATCCCTCGCATCTTGTAGAATGCGGCTCAGACAAGAACCCTTATTAAGACAAGTATTATTCGATAGCCGTCCTCATGACCCTGCTTGCTTTAGGTATAAATCACAAAACCGCCCCAGTGTCTCTGCGTGAACGGGTAACATTTTCACCAGAGACGCTAGAACAGGCGCTCAATAGCTTGCTCCAGCAACCGCTGGTGCAGGGCGGCGTCGTATTATCTACCTGTAATCGCACGGAACTTTATCTTAGTGTGGAACAGCGTGGAAATATTCACGACCAACTGGTGACCTGGCTTTGTGATTACCACCACTTGAGTCCGGAAGAGGTGAGCAAAAGCATCTATTGGCATCATGATAATGAGGCCGTCAGCCATTTGATGCGCGTCGCCAGTGGACTGGATTCTCTGGTGCTTGGGGAACCGCAGATTCTGGGGCAGGTGAAAAAAGCCTTTGCTGAGTCCCAGCGCGGCCGCTCTCTGGATGGTGAGCTTGAACGGCTATTCCAGAAGTCTTTCTCCGTCGCCAAACGCGTGCGAACTGAAACCGATATCGGTGCCAGTGCGGTGTCAGTGGCCTTTGCGGCCTGTACGCTGGCACGTCAAATTTTTGAATCGCTGTCAGAACTGAATGTCATGCTGGTGGGTGCTGGTGAAACCATCGAACTGGTGGCCCGTCATTTGCGCGAGCATCAGGTGCGGCACATGATTATCGCCAACCGCACCCGTGAGCGGGCGCAGGTTTTGGCTGACGAAGTGGGTGCCGAAGTCATCACCCTGCCAGAAATTGATGAACGCCTGGCCGATGCCGATATCATTATCAGTTCCACGGCCAGTCCGCTGCCGATTATCGGTAAAGGCATGGTGGAAAGGGCGCTGAAAACCCGCCGTAACCAGCCTATGCTGTTGATTGACATTGCCGTTCCGCGCGATATCGAGCCGGAAGTCGGTAAATTATCGAACGCCTATCTCTATAGCGTTGATGATTTGCACAGCATTATCCAAAAAAATCTTGCCCAGCGTAAAGCGGCCGCGGTTCAGGCTGAGTCTATCGTCGTGCAGGAAAGCACCAACTTTATGGCCTGGCTGCGTTCGCAGGGTGCCGTAGAGACCATCCGTGATTACCGCTCCCAGGCTGACGCTATCCGCGCAGAGATGGAAGCGGAAGCCATAGCCGCCATTCAGCAAGGGGCGGATGTCGAGACAGTCATTCATAAATTGGCTCACAAACTGACCAACCGTCTTATTCATGCCCCAACCAAATCCCTTCAGCAGGCCGCCAGCGATGGCGATGTGCAACGCCTGCAAATTTTACGCGACAGCCTTGGGCTGGATCAGCATTAGTTCTCTTTAATTACAGGGTTTATAACCACGCATGAAGCCTTCTATTGTTGCCAAACTGGAAGCGTTACAAGAGCGCCATGAAGAAGTTCAGGCCATGCTCGGCGATGCCAGCGTGATTGCCGATCAGGATCGTTTTCGCGGTCTGTCACGCGAATACTCGCAGCTCACCGATGTTACCCGCTGTTTTCAGAACTGGCGTCAGGTGCAGGACGACCTGCAAACTGCAGAGATGATGCTTGATGATCCGGAAATGCGCGATATGGCGCAGGAAGAGATCAAAGACGCCAAAGCAACGCTGGAAGAACTCGAACAACAATTGCAGGTGTTGCTGCTGCCGAAAGATCCGGATGATGAGCGTGGGTGTTTCCTTGAAATCCGTGCCGGAACCGGCGGAGATGAAGCCGCGATTTTTGCGGGTGACATGTTCCGTATGTACAGCCGTTATGCCGAAGCCCGCCGCTGGCGCGTTGAGATCGTCAGTTTTAATGACGGTGAGCATGGCGGCTATAAAGAAGTGATTGCCAAAGTGTCCGGTGAAGGCGTTTACGGTCAACTGAAGTTCGAGTCGGGCGGACACCGCGTGCAGCGCGTGCCGGAAACCGAATCGCAGGGTCGTATCCATACTTCGGCCTGCACCGTTGCGGTGATGCCTGAAGTGCCAGAGGCAGAAATGCCGGAGATCAATGCAGGCGATCTGCGCATTGACACGTTCCGCTCTTCCGGTGCGGGTGGTCAGCACGTTAACACCACCGACTCGGCGATTCGTATTACCCACTTGCCAACCGGTATTGTTGTTGAGTGCCAGGACGAACGTTCCCAGCACAAAAACAAGGCCAAGGCGATGTCCGTATTGGGCGCGCGTATCCGTGCAGCGGAAATGGCCAAGCGCCATCAGGCTGAAGCGTCAACCCGACGTAATCTGCTGGGCACCGGCGATCGTTCCGATCGCAACCGCACGTATAATTTCCCGCAGGGGCGCGTGACCGATCACCGCATCAACCTGACGCTCTATCGTCTGGATGAAGTGATGGAGGGCAAGCTGGATATGCTGATTCAGCCGATTGTGCAGGAGTATCAGGCCGATCAGCTCTCCGCTCTCTCCGAGCAAGAGTAATGGACTATCAGCGATGGTTGGCGAGGGCGATTCCTCGACTGGCACAGAGCGAAAGTGGCAAACGCGATGCGGAAATCCTGCTCGGGTTTGTCACGGGAAAACCCCGTACTTTTCTGCTGGCGTTTGGTGAAACGTTACTGCTGCCTGAACAGTTGGCGCAGCTTGAGGTTTTGCTGGGCAGGCGGGAGCAGGGCGAACCTGTCGCATATCTGGTGGGGGAGCGGGAGTTCTGGTCCCTGCCGCTGTCCGTGTCACCGGCCACGCTGATTCCCCGTCCCGACACCGAGTGCCTGGTCGAACAGGCGCTTTTGCGCCTGCCGCCGTCGCCGGGCGCGATTCTCGATTTGGGGACAGGTACAGGGGCCATTGCTCTGGCAATAGCCAGCGAACGCCCGGATTGTCAGGTCATCGGGGTGGATTTCAATCCGCAGGCGGTTGAATTGGCGAGCCACAACGCACAGAAGTTGTCGATTCCCAACGCAAGATTCATTCAGGGCAGTTGGTTTTCAACGCTGGCCGATCAGCAATTTACCCTCATTGCCAGTAATCCTCCTTATATCGATTCTGCTGACCCGCATTTGCAGCAGGGTGATGTGCGTTATGAACCGGCCAGTGCGCTGGTGGCGGCGCAAGAGGGAATGGCCGATCTGCATCATATTATCGACAAAAGCCCGCATCATTTGCTTGGTGGCGGCTGGCTATTGTTGGAACACGGCTGGCAACAGGCCGCGCAGGTTAGGCAAGCGCTTTTGGCGCGTGGGTTCAGCAGCGTGGAAACAGTGAAGGATTACGGTGGTAATGAGCGGATAACGCTCGGCCAGTGGCAATAAATCAGAAAGGGGTAGCGGAATGTCGGCATTTTTCTTGACGTTAGATCTTCATATTCTCACGGTAGTGGTCAGTATTTCACTTTTTATCCTGCGATTTTACTGGAAATACAGCGGCTCGGTGATGTTGCAAAAGCGCTGGGTGAAAATTTTACCCCATCTGAATGATACAATACTGATGGTCAGTGGCATCGTGTTGATGGTGATGACTCGTCTTTATCCATTCACCCCGCAAGGGAGTTGGATGACAGAAAAACTGCTGGGGGTTATTCTCTATATCTTGTTGGGATTTGTTGCCCTGAGCAAAAAGCCACGCAGCCAGAAAGTCCGTTGGATAGCCTTTATACTGGCGGTGGCATGTTTTTACCTGATCGTTAAGGTAGCGATGACCAAGTTGCCGCTGCTGATAGGATAATTATGAGTAGTATTGCTGATTTCGAATTCAATTCTTCGCCGTTGAGCGCGGGCGTCATACTGGTCTCCCAGGCTATTCGTCGTGATTTTCCGGGCGAACTGGTTGAGAAACAGTTACAGGCACTCGTTGAGGAAGCGCGCAGTGTTGTGCAGGAAGAACTTGACCAGGATCGGCAACTTGAAGCGTTGATCGTGCTTTTCTTCCGCACCTGGGGTTTTGGTGGTGCCGGGGGCGTTTATCGTCTGTCAGATGCGATTTGGCTGGATAAGGTTCTGGCTGCCCGCCAGGGGACGCCGGTGTCGCTTGGCGTGATTTTCCTGCATATTGCCCACAAACTGAATTTACCTCTGATGCCGGTGATTTTCCCTACCCAACTGATTTTACGGGCAGACTGGCTCGATGAAGAGATGTGGCTGGTGAACCCGCTCAATGGCGAAACGTTGAGTGAGCACATCCTTGAAGTGTGGCTGAAAGGCAATCTGGGGCCGGGAATTGTGCTGGAAGATGAAGATCTCGAAGAGTCCGAAAACACGCTGGTCGTGCGCAAGATGCTCGATACCCTGAAAGCGGCACTGATGGAAGAGAAACAGATGGAACTGGCCTTACGCGCCAGCGAAGCGGTACTGGAGTTCGATCCCGACGATCCCTACGAGATCCGCGACCGGGGTCTGATCTATGCGCAGTTGGACTGCGCGCATATTGCCGTTTCGGATTTGAGCTATTTTGTTGAGCAATGCCCGGAAGATCCCATTTCCGAAGTGATTAAGCTGCAGATTCACTCGATTGAACATAAGCGCATCACGCTGCACTAGTTGCATGGCTGCACACCCTTATTCCGATTTACCATTTACTATCAATAAAGGCGAAAGCATGAAACAGAAAGTGGTTAGCATAGGTGACATCAAGGTAGCAAACGACCTGCCGTTTGTTCTGTTCGGTGGAATGAATGTCCTGGAGTCGCGCGATCTGGCGATGCGCATCTGCGAACACTACGTAACCGTGACGCAAAAACTGGGCATCCCTTACGTATTCAAAGCCTCTTTTGACAAAGCCAACCGCTCCTCGATTCACTCTTACCGTGGCCCTGGCCTGGAAGAGGGAATGAAAATTTTCCAGGAACTGAAGCAGACGTTTGGTGTGAAAGTGATCACCGACGTACATGAAGCCTCTCAGGCGCAACCTGTTTCAGAAGTGGTTGATGTCATCCAGTTGCCAGCGTTTCTGGCGCGTCAGACCGATCTGGTTGAGGCCATGGCCAAGACGGGCGCAGTCATTAACGTCAAGAAACCGCAATTCGTCAGCCCCGGGCAAATGGGCAATATCGTTGATAAATTCAAAGAAGGCGGCAACGATCAGGTTATTCTCTGCGATCGCGGCAGCAACTTCGGTTATGACAATCTGGTTGTCGATATGCTGGGTATCAATGTCATGGTGCAGGCGACGGGCGGCCATCCGGTGATTTTCGATGTGACCCATGCGTTGCAGTGCCGCGACCCGTTTGGTGCTGCTTCCGGTGGTCGTCGTGCGCAGGTTGCCGAATTGGCCCGTGCGGGGATGGCGGTTGGGTTGGCTGGCCTGTTCATTGAGGCGCATCCGGATCCGGATCACGCAAGATGCGATGGTCCTTCTGCATTGCCACTCGATAAACTCGAACCTTTCCTGGTGCAGATGAAAGCGATTGACGATCTGGTGAAGAGCTTCCCGGCATTGGATACCAGCAAGTAATCAATCCCGCAGGGCGTTCAATAAAGTGAATGTCCGGGATGTGGGACGCCGTTAAGGCAAAAAAGGCGGGATTGTAGAGTCCCGCCTTTTTGTTGGCTATCCTTCAGGGGCTGAGAGAACTCAGTCGCGCAGGGATTTTATCGCTTCTGGCAGCGTATGAAAGAAGCTGAGTCTGCCGTTGATCGGCTTGACCCGGGCGCGCGCCAGCGTCTTCAGCGGCTGGAAGGGAATATCGGTAATCACCAGGTGTTTGCCTGTTGGCAGAAGATCGATAAAGCGCAGGAAGGCATTCAATCCCCCCGCATCCAGCACCGGCACGGCATCCCATTGCAGAATGATGGTGGGGTAATCCTCACTGCTTTCCATCAGTTCAGTGAACAACCGTTCCGCTGCCGCGAAGAACAGTGGACCATTCACCCGCATTACCAGCATATTTTCTGCTTGTCCGACATGCAACTCACTCAGACGGGTCATACGCGCAATACGACGCATAAACAACAGTGATGCCAGCACAATCCCGATCGTAATCGCGATCACCATATCGAACAGCACCGTCAAACTCATACACAGCAGCATAACGATGATGTCGTCTTTTGGCGCGCGACGCAGAAGATAAACGACTTTGTGCCCCTCACTCATGTTCCACGCCACAATCAACAACAGCGAGGCCATCGCCGCCAGCGGCAGGTATGAGAGCCACGGCGCGAGCACCAGTAATGCCAAAATCACCAGAAGCGAATGCACGACCGCCGAGACGGGAGAGGTTGCGCCAGCACGCACGTTGGCGGCGGAACGGGCAATGGCAGCCGTTGCGGTGATGCCTCCAAAGAATGGCGCAACAATGTTGCCCAGCCCCTGACCGACCAACTCATTATTCGAATGGTGTTTTTTACCGGTCATACCGTCCAGCACCACGGCGCAGAGCAGGGATTCAATCGCACCCAGCATCGCCATGGAAAATGCCGCAGGAAGCAGCGCGGATAGCATGTTCCAGCTCAGATCAGGCGTTGTGCCGTCCGCAGCCGGTAAATTCCACGGCAGGAGAAATTGCGGCAAAATCGGCGGTATGCCTGCGCCCTGGGTGCCATCGGCCAGTAAATAGCTGAAACGCGATCCGATCGTGGCAACCTGATGGTCAAACGTTGCCAGAATTACCATCACCAGCGAACCGGCAAGCAGTGCAGGCAGATGCCCCGGAACACGCAATCCCAGCTTGGGCCACCAAATCAGCACAACCAGGGTGACGATGGCTATCAACGTATCGCCATAATCGAGCGTCGGCATCGCCTGCGCCAGAGCCAGCACCTTGCCGATGTAATTTTCTGGCACCTCCGTCATTGCCAAACCAAACAGATCTTTGACCTGCATGGTGGCGATAGTGATAGCAATACCGGACGTGAAGCCGAGCGTCACTGAGAGCGGGATATATTCAATCAGACGGCCAAAGCGTGCCATTCCCATACAGACGAGAAATACACCCGACATCATCGTCGCTATCAGCAAACCAGAAAGCCCGAATTGTTGTGATACCGGGTAGAGGATCACCACGAAGGCGGCGGTCGGCCCCGAAACACTGAATCGGGATCCCCCGCTGAGGGCAATCACAATCCCGGCGACTGCCGAAGTATAGAGACCATATTGCGGTGGAACCCCGCTGCCTATTGCCAGCGCCATCGCCAGCGGAATGGCGATAATCCCGACGGTAATACCGGCAATAATGTCTTTGATAAAGCGTTGAGAGGTATATTTTTCGCGCCAACACGCGTCAGTCAGTGCACTGAACAAACGAATGCCGTTAATTTCATGCTTTTTCATGTAAGCGGTAAACCAAAGCTGTAAAACACTCAAGATGGCGGGACTGGAAAGCCCGTCGCGAACTGAAGCAAACAACGATACGCCCTCAGCCCGCATGAAATCTAGATGTATATCAAATTGTGATGACAATTTTAAAAAATGAATAAATCAATAATGTATCATTGCCATACAAGGGCAGAAATCAGGCTTTATCAGCCAATCAAAAGAGCAATATACCGCATTTCAGCCTTCAGACGCGGCAGGGCAGTTCTGATGCATATAACCCTCATTTTGTGGGGAGTGACGCGGTAACGATAACGGCAAGATTATTTTTGTGTGAGCCACCTGGCCAACTGACAATCATCTATATTGTTGTTATCTGTGGAGTAAGTGCGCTCTCGATGCTATATAAGGTATCTGACCCTGAATGCTCTCTATTACCCCTTTGATGACCCTGTATGGGGACGTCTGCGTCACTTATGGCACGCTATCGCTCAGCTACTTTGCCCTGAGTAAAAACACGCCTTTTTCTTATCATTGTGAAGTGTGGAAACGTATCGCCTTTGGTTTGATTGCGGGTTTTGCCGTGCTGTTCCTGAATTATGATCGACTCACTCTGACCGATGATATTTTTTTCAGTTTCGAAATGATCCCCATGATTCTGGCAACATTTTATGGTGGCTGGATCAGTGGCATCACCTGCTATGCCGTGAATTTTTTCCTCTCGGATCCTTTCACGCTCAATAATTTTTTCATCGCCACAATCATGATTCCATTGTTTATGGGACGCGTCTGGCTGCACAAAACCAATAGAGTGTTTTACTCAACCATCATTACTATCGCCATCTACCGTATGTTGTTACTTTTGAGTCAAAGCGATCTGCAAGTTTCCTGGTGGGCGATTATTTTTTACCAACTGGTCACCATTATTTGTGTGGCGATCTGTTTTCATGCGCTGAATTTCAAAGAACGCCATATCCATGCCTATTTTTCGATGCGCAAACGGGCCACTATCGACAGCCTGACGCAAATAAATAACCGGGCCAGTATCGACTATAAGCTGGCGATATTGCATGCCAACCACCGGGCATGCGGACTGCTGATTCTGGATATCGATAATTTCAAGAAAGTGAACGATACCTATGGGCATCTGATTGGCGACAGGTTACTGACCGCCATTGGCGGCATACTGAATGAAAATATTCGTGGAGAGGATTTTGCCGGGCGTTATGGCGGCGAGGAGTTTCTGGTTGTCACCGCCAGCGATAATGCATCGACGATCCTGGCGATGGCGGAGCGACTGCGTAGCGTGGTGGCTGAAACCCGTGTGCCGCTGGAAGGAAGTGCGACGTTGGCGGTTACGGTCTCAATTGGCGTCTCAATTTATTCTCCCGGTATGGAGATGAAAAAAGCGTTGGCCGCCGCCGATGAGGCGCTGTACCGGGCAAAACGGCAGGGTAAAAACAGGGTGATATCCAGCAAGGGGATGGAAAAGCAGCACGTGGACTGAGTCGGTGCTGGATGTTGTTTTGGATACAGATGTTGTTTTGGAGGCAAATGTTGTTTTAGATGTAAATAGTGCTTTGAAGGCAAAAGAAAAAGCCCCGGACTTTCGTCCAGGGCTTTCACTCAAATTTGGCGGAGAGAGAGGGGTTCGAACCCTCGATACGCTTACGCGTATACACACTTTCCAGGCGTGCTCCTTCAACCGCTCAGACACCTCTCCAAATTTTCCGTTGTCCGCAGTGCGGTGCAACGGGGCGCTACTATAGGGAGAGTCGCTCATTGGGTCAAGAATAATTTATCGCTTTACCCCTGTCTGGTCACGCCTCGTCCGCTTTGTTCGATAATCATACACCTCGTCGGATTAACGTGCATGTCCCCTGATGACGGGCACGATTTCGGCCATTTTTGCGGCTATTAGTTCGACGCCTAACCCGGGGTATTTTTTGCTCACCAAAAGCAAAAAGCCCCGGACTTTCGTCCAGGGCTTTCGCTCTAATTTGGCGGAGAGAGAGGGGTTCGAACCCTCGATACGCTTACGCGTATACACACTTTCCAGGCGTGCTCCTTCAACCGCTCAGACACCTCTCCAAATTATTGTCACCGTTACCAAGTAGCGTTGACGGACGCTAATGTAGGGAAAAGTGCGTCCAGCGTCAACACACTTCTGCATCATTTTGCCTGTTTAGCCAAACTTACAGCAATTTGCTGATTTACAGCACAAAGTTTGCCTGAAGTATGAGCGCCAGCCTCATACACCCCGCCTTTACTCTTACATTCGATGGTCGAGCCAGCGCCAAGCAAATGGCACTACCGTACAGAGCCAGACGGTCAGAATGTTGATGATCTCTATCGCAAGATAGGTAGATATTCGCTAAGGCGATGAATGGAACGGAGGCAGGGTATCCAGCATTGATCCTTATTTTGCAGCACAGCGGAGTATCGTGTCGGCGCTTGGACTTTCGGAGCTTACTGGTAAGGATTTCTTTGGAAAACGTTAAATGCCGCTAAAAAGGATAATTTTTCTTAGCGGCATTCAGTTATGTATTACGTAAGTGGTGGGTTATCTTCCACCATGTTTTATGGCGAATACTAAAATTCCGGCGGTTATGAAGAATGCCAGACTGGCGGCCGCAAGATATAGCTCTATATAAAATGGGCCGATCAGCCGTTTCGGTAATCCTCGCATGAAATCTTTGTCGTCATTTTTCGTGAAGTGAGAACTTTTATTCCAAAGTAACGGCTTGAAAATAAACTGCATTTTTACACTATAGGCAAAGTTCACATAGAGAGTATTCACGTTATCAAAGATCTGCACCATCTCAGGTAAACTGCCGAATTTCTCCTTATACAATTCGCAGATTTCTCGGAATTTCTTTCGATTGAAGAAAGACAATATTAGGCTTGCAATGCCTAATAGCATCGCAGCGAGACTGGTGATTATTACCGCATCTTTTAAGTCAATCATCACTTGTGGTCTCGTAAAAGCCTAATTTCTCACCGATAAACTCACCAGCAGCCCCCATAGTTGAGCTGAATGTTTTATCGGTCCCATATGAGATCCCTCCAGCAACTCCGATTGTGCAGAGAAGCGCACCAGCGCCACCAGCTTCAAAAGTTGCTGCACCTAAAACGACGGCACAAACAGTATCAGCAGCGCTCCCCGCCAGAATTTTACTGGCGACTCTAACGCCGATTAAGCTACCGGAAAACTCACCAATTGAAGTAAACGAGGTTTTCGCACAATCCCGACCCACGGTGCAGGCTTCAGTGATCTTCGCTGCGGTATCAAGAGCAGACAGGCCAAGGCCGATCTTGCCTGCGGTTTCCATCAGCTTCACGTACTTAGCCAGTTTTTCGATGTGCGTTGCGTAACCTTCGATATCGCTAACACCTGTTTCGTTCCAGCGATGGGTTATTGAACTGCTTGAAAGCCCAAGCGCGTTTTTGAGGCTGGCGTATTCGTTGAACATGAAGCGATGTCTCATGAACATTTTCAGGACGCTATCGAGTTGACCAAATAAGCGACGACGTTCAACGAAAAACTGCTCACCGATTAGAGTGCCGCTGGTGATGTACTGGTTTTTGTATGTCTTCTCGATCTCGACAAGGATTTTTTCGACCTTCTCGAAATATCCCTTTGCAGCTTCGGTTACCTGCCCTGAATACCCGTAAGTATCGCTTGCAGTGCTGGCAGCAGCGGCGAACATCTCAATGGTGTCTTTGTGCTTGTGCAGAAAGTTGGCTTGCTGGTGTGAGAGTGGCGCTAATGCAGCGTCAACACGCGATTTTGCGGCCTGCATGTGGGCGATCTGTTCACTGTCCTGCTTATCAGGGTCAACCAAAAGCAGAATTGAACCGGCTTTGTATTCTTTACCTTCACCATTCAAAGAATGAAATAATTCTCGTGTTCCTGCTGGCG
>NZ_QOVA01000004.1 GCF_003332275.1 Edaphovirga cremea
CACTGGCTTATCCCTTCCTGGCTGGGCGACTTGGTCTCGTTGGAGGAGTCGTTGTTCCCGGTCAGTGGAGGCGCATTATAGGGAGTTCTCGTCAGCCTGCAACCCCTAATTTCAAAAAACTTTTCAAGCGCAGGTTTTTTCGCCAAAAGGATAAAATAGCACCAGTTTTCAGCCTTAATTTCGTTGAAATGGTCAGATCGTGCACGGCACTGTGGAGTAAACTATATGTATTGAGTTTTTATCAGGATCGGGTCAATGCAATTTAACGCGCAGCAACAAGCCTCCCAGCGCAACCTTTCTTATCTCATTGCCGAAAAAATTGCCCAGAGCATTCTGGCTGGAGAGTATGCCGAAGGGAGCATCCTGCCAGGGGAACTGGAACTGGCCGATTTGTTTGGCGTCAGTAGGACAGCTATTCGTGAAGCTGTAAAGATGTTAGCCGCTAAAGGTATCCTGCTGCCCCGCCCCCGTATCGGAACCAGGGTCATGCCACAAACCAATTGGAATTTTCTCGATCAGGATTTATTAACCTGGTGGATGACGCGTGAGAATTTTGATCAGGTTATGCAACACTTCCTTATATTGCGGACAACATTGGAACCTCAGGCATGTTCCCTGGCTGCAATTAATGGCACGGCGGAACAAAAACACCAGCTTTCTCTCTATATGGCAGAGATGCGCGCATTAAATGTGAATTTTGATCGTGAGCGTTGGATTCTGGTTGATACGCAATTCCACCAGCTCATCTATGAAGCCAGTGGAAATCCATTCCTTACCTCATTTGCCAATCTGTTCAGCTCGGTCTATCAAAGTTACTTTCGCGCCATTACGGGCAATGAAGTGATCAAGCTGAAATTTCACCATGCCATTGTCAGTGCAATTCTTGATTCAGATAGCGAAGGGGCATTGAGCGCCTGTCAGATTTTATTAAGAGAGAAAGAATGAGCTTCACCCCCACAATGAGGGTAAAGCTTATCTATATAGAAAGAAGTCGGTATCTAACGCTGGCCGACAGAGTCCCGCACAACCAATTCAGGGGTAAGAACCAGAATCTGGGGTTCCGCAGTTGGATTGTTCAGCCGATGCAAAAGGGTATCCACAGCCAATTCACCTAAATCATCTTTGGGTTGGTGAATTGTTGTCAATGGAGGGGCCATGTAGCGCGCCAGTTCAATATCATCATAACCAATGACCGCCACATCCTGAGGAATGGATAAACCGCGTTGATAAAGAGCCTGGTAAACTCCCACGGCCATCGCGTCATTACCCACGAATACAGCGTGAGGGGGTTGAGGTAAAGCCAACAACTGATTCATTGCAGTCAGCCCCCCTTCAAATTCGAAATCACTAAAAACTTCATAACCAGGAAGAATAGGAAGGTTAGCCAGATGCATAGCGGTGCGATACCCTTCAAGGCGATCCCGTGCGGGTGTTTTATCCTGCGGGCCAGCAATACAGGCAATTTGGGTATAGCCACGGGATATAAGGAAACGCGTCGCGATTTCCCCTCCCACCAAGGCATTATCCTGAATGATGTCATTCGCGTCTTCAAAAGGCGTCCAATCCATCATCACAATAGGTAATGACGGATAGCGGCTCATCGAATCCTGCGAAGGCAGATGGTTTTCAGTACACATTAACAACAGGCCATCGACCCGTTTTTGCAGCAACGTTTCCATGCTGCGATTCATCCGCTCAACATCACCTTCTGTATTGCATAGAATCAGGCTATAGCCACGCTCATAACAGCTTCGCTCAACACCGCGTACCACTTCGGCATAAAAAGGGTTGGTACTCGCGGTCAATAACATCCCCAGTGTCCGGGTTTGCTTTATTTTCAAACTGCGTGCCAACGCCGAAGGCGCATAGTTGAGTTGTTTAACTGCATTCTTTACTTTGTCGCGGATTGCATCGCTGACAAAGCGGTTATCATTAATGACGTGTGAGACAGTTGATGTTGAAACCCCCGCCAAACGGGCGACATCTTTCATTGTGGCCAAGAATTACTCCTGCGACTGCAAAAAAGCATCAATCTCATGCCGCCATGGAACCGAAGGCTGGGCACCGGCTCGGGTGACGGCTATCGCAGCAGCGGCATGAGCGAAACGTACCGCCGAGTCCATATCCTTGCCTTCCAACAGGGCCGTAACCAACGCTCCGTTGAACGTATCGCCAGCAGCAATGGTATCGACCGCTTTGACTTTAAAGCCCGGAACCAATTTACCTGCGTTTTTCTGGCTAAGCCAAACGCCCCGGCTTCCCAGGGTAATAATGACCGTCTCGATCCCTTTTTTATGTAGCGCTGCCGATGCACACGCCGCGCTCTCATCGTCCTTGACCTGAATACCGGTAAGTTTTTCTGCTTCAGTCTCATTCGGCGTAATCATTGTCAGTAATGACAGGAGCTCATCTGGCAATTCACATGCAGGTGCCGGATTAAGGATGACCTCGGTCTGATGCTGGCGGGCAAGTCTCGCCGCGGCAATGACGGTTTCGAGTGGCGACTCCAACTGCATCAGCAGGGCCGACGCATCTATAACTTGCTGTTGATAGCGGTCAAGATAGTCTGGCGTCACCGACGCATTCGCTCCCGCATTGATACCAATGACATTTTCACCGTCCCCATTTACGAAGATCAGCGCCACGCCTGTCGTTGTCCCGTCGATGGCCTCAACCGGTTGGGTATCAATATTGTCACTGGCCAACTGTTCGCGAACATGTTCACCAATATCATCGTTTCCCACGCAGGCAATAAACGCAATATCGGCACCACTGCGCCCGGCAGCAACGGCTTGGTTAGCCCCTTTACCACCAAATGCGACACTGTATTGTTTACCGATCACCGTTTCCCCTGGGCGCGGAAATTGATCGATGTTGAGAATATGATCAGCATTGATACTGCCCAGAACCACCAGCTTACCTGTTTTCATTTTATTTAATCCTGGTTTGAAAAAATGCGCCATCAACATACCATCGTATGCCGATAGCGCCACACTCTGCTTTTCTTTATTCTAGATTATTGTTTTACAACCAGTTTCAGATCAACAGGAATGATGGCCTGAACCTTTTCACCTTTAAGCACTTTATCTGCGGTTTCAACACCAATCGCACCAATTTGATCGGGGAGTTGAGCCACAGTTGCCGCCATCCTGCCACTTTCTACCGCTTTAATTCCGTCATCAGTACCGTCAAAACCCACCACCAGCACATCGGATTTACCCGCCGTTTGCAGTGCACGCATAGCGCCCAGGGCCATTTCGTCATTCTGTGCAAAAACAGCCTGCACAGTTGGGTGTGCTGTCAGCAGGTTCTGCATGACGTTCAACCCTTTGGTACGATCGAAATCAGCCGGTTGGCTGGCGAGTAAATCAAACTTATTACTTTCCTGGGATTTTTTGAAGCCTTCACCACGCTCACGCGCTGCGGATGTTCCGGCAATGCCTTCAAGCTGAATTACTTTGGCACCATTGCCCAGCTTTTTCGCGATGAAGTCACCGGCCATTTTTCCGCCGAATACGTTATCAGAGGCTACGTGGCTGACAACCTCACCTTTGGTTGCAACGCGGTCCAACGTTATGACTGGAATTTTGGCCTGATTGGCCATCATTATTGCGTTACCCACCGCATCGGAGTCAGTCGGGTTGATCAGCATCAGTTTGGTGCCACGAACCGTCAAATCCTGCACGTTAGCCAGCTCTTTTGCCGGGTTATTCTGGGAGTCCAGAACCACCAGGGTATAGCCCAGCTTGTCGGCTTCTTTTTGTGCGCCCTCTTTCATTGAAACAAAGAACGGATTATTCAAAGTAGATACCACCAGAGCGATGGTGTCTTTAGCCAGTACGTTGGCGCTGAATGTCGCCGTCAATGCAACAGCAGAAACTAACGTTGCCAGTTTTTTCATATTCATGGTCACAATTCCTGTAGGAGAGGTTATTTACTGCTTTTGTTATCCACCAGAACGGCCAGCAGAATGACCACTGCTTTGACAATCATCTGGTAGTAAGATGAAACACCCAATAAATTCAAACCGTTATTCAGGAAGCCAAGGATCAGTGCACCGATCAGCGTCCCGACTATTCGTCCTTTTCCGCCCGCCAGGCTGGTTCCTCCCAATACAACGGCCGCAATGGCATCCAGTTCATAACCGGTACCCGCTGTAGGCTGTGCAGAAGAGAGGCGCGCAACTTCAATAATCCCCGCCAGCGCGGCCAACATGCCGCACAGGGAATAGACGATAATTTTTACTTTATCTACGCTTATACCAGACAAACGCGTTGCGGATTCATTTCCGCCCAACGCATAGATATAGCGACCCAATCGGGTGTGATGGAGCATGTACCAGGCCGCAAGAAACACTACAACCATTAACCAAATCGGTGTCGGTATGCCCAAAGGACGACCAATGCCGAACCAGCCAAATGTATCAGCCACGTCCGTGAAGCCGGTGTTTATCGGGCTGCCGTTGGTGTAAACCATGGTCACACCACGCAAAAGCAGCATCATGACCAAGGTGGCAATAAACGCCTGTACTTTACCTTTCGCCACAATAAAACCGGTACCGGCACCAATCAGTGCGCCCAATGCCAACGCTCCCGCAACGGCCACCAGGGCATTCACCTCCAATCCGACAATGGATGCCGCGACGGCTCCCGTCAGTGCCAGCAATGACCCTACCGACAAATCGATACCGGAGGTGAGGATCACCAGCGTCATGCCCACCGCCATGATGGCGTTAACCGACGTTTGCTGAAGAATATTGAACAGGTTATTCAGCGTAAAAAAGTTGGGGCTCATTGAAGACACCACGGCGATCAACACCAACAGCGCAATCAGCGATTTTTGCTCTAACAACCACTCTTTACTGAACCAGCGTTTTGCCGGGATCGTTTGGGAACTCATGTCTGATTACTCCTGCGTCACGCCGTATTGCTTGCCGACAGCGGCTGCCATCAACACTTCCTGGGTGGCCTGCTCGATAGTGAACTCGCCACTTAAATGGCCTTCATGCATCACCAGAACCCGATCGCTCATGCCGATAACTTCCGGCATCTCCGATGAAACCAGGATGATGCTCAGCCCTTCACCTTTGAATTGGTTAATCAGCTGGTAAATCTCTTTTTTCGCACCGACATCAACACCGCGCGTCGGCTCATCAAGAATCAGCACTTTGGGGCGCGTCATCAAACCACGGGCAATAGCGACTTTCTGCTGATTGCCTCCTGAAAGCAGACCTATCTGCTGTTCTATTGACGGCGTTTTGATATTGAACAAGCGAATGAAATCACTGACAGCCTGCTGTTCATCTTCATGCTTGAGGCGCCCACCTTGATGGCTGAAATAGCGCAAGGCCGTCAGGGACATGTTCTCTTTGACGGACATCCCCAAAACCAACCCATCACGCTTGCGATCTTCGGAGATGTACACAATGCCGTTAGCCAGGCCATCCTGCGGCGAATGGGTTACCACTTCACGACCATCAAGCGCCACATAACCCGCCGTTCGCGGCAATGCTCCGTAAAGAATTTTCATCAACTCGGTACGTCCAGCGCCCATCAACCCGGAAACACCCAGAATTTCGCCAGCGAACAAAGTAAAACTGACATCATGGACACCCGGCCCTGAGACGTTTTTCACCTGCAGCCGTGCTTCTCCACGAGGCTGATTAAGCCGCGGGTATTGTTCTTCCAGCTTGCGGCCTACCATCATTTCGATCAGGGTGTCTTCCTGTAATTCACTGACCGGACGCTCAGCAATAAACTGCCCATCACGAAAAACCGTCACGTCATCGCAAACCTCAAAAATCTCTTTCAGGCGATGAGATATATAGACAATTCCATGCCCTTCGGCTTTCAATTCATTGATTACACTGAATAACGAAGCGGTTTCAGTATCCGTCAGCGCATCCGTCGGTTCATCCATGATGATGACCCTGGATTCAAAACTCAGGACTTTGGCAATTTCGACCATCTGCTGATCGCCAATGGAAAGATCCCCCACCAAGCGATGGCTGCTGAAGTGTAGATTGAGTCTGGCAAGGAGTTTGTCTGCTTCGACATGCATCTTCTTCCAGTCAATGCGGCCAAAACGGTTAACAAATTCGCGGCCAAGAAAAATGTTCTCGGCGATAGTGAGTTGTGGGATCAGGTTCAACTCCTGATGGATAATCCCAATCCCTGCATCCTGCGAGGCTTTTGGCCCATTAAAGACCACTTCCTTCCCGAGAAAAAACTGTGAACCTGCATCTTTTTCATAGATGCCTGTCAGCACTTTCATCATGGTCGACTTTCCTGCGCCATTTTCGCCCACCAGCGCCATCACCCTGCCGGGATACACGCTCAAGGCAGCACCGGAGAGAGCCTTTACACCTGGAAAGGCTTTATCAATCCCTTTTAGCTGTAACAAAGGTTGCATAAGCGCCTCAAAAGGTTACGCCGGAACAGAGAATAACGTTCGCGTAGGGAGAACACTCCCCGCTGCGAACCACAGCCCGGCTGTGTGCGCTCTGCACCTTGAATTCTTCATGGCTTAAATAGTGCAGGGTGATGTGGTTCCCCTGATGCTGCTCAAGTAGCCTTAAGTGCTTGAGTAGCACTTCATGGAGTTGCGGATTTTGAGTAATAATTTCTTCCGCAAGAATAGCGCGTTCAACCTGCATCTCCTGCGTCACCACATCAACCACTTGCATGAACGTTGGCACACCTTGGGTCAGAGCCATATCTATACGCTGGGTATTGGCGGGTATCGGTAGACCGGCATCGGCAATAACCAGTTGATCGGTATGTCCCAACTTTGCGACTACATAAGAGATTTCAGCATTGAGTAAGACGGCTTTCTTCATTTTGGACTCCGACAGCGAAACGTTTCGCTCGTCATTGAGTTTAAAAAAACGGTTGGATAAGGCAAAGCCTATTTCTTAAAAATGTGATCATCATCGAAACGTTTCGCCCACTAAAGAAAATACGCGGTGAAATCTACGTTAAGGATAGAACAAGAGGGGAACATGCGGTAATGAGGATAAAATGGGTGCCCGTGGACACCCATTACAACGCTATATCGAGCTATATTTCGAGACTATATTTCGACTTGCGTTCCTAATTCGATAACCCGGTTAGGTGGGATTTCAAATTGATCGGCGGCACGTAACGCATTACGGCTGAGCGCCATAAACAACTTGCCACGAACCAACAGATACCACGGGCGTTTACCGAGGATCAGTGACTCATGCGACATAAAGAAGGAGGTCTCCATCATCCGGCACTGCAACCCCTCCAGACCGCAGAGATGAAAAATCTCTTCGACATTCGGTGTCTCTTTGAATCCATAACTGGCCACTACGCGCCAGAACGTTGGTGAGAGCTGTTCGATGGTTACGCGCCGAACGTTATGCACAAAGGGTGCATCTTCTGTTCGCAGGGTGAGTAACACCACCCGCTCATGCAATACCTTGTTATGTTTGAGGTTATGCAGAAGGGCAAATGGGATGACGTTGATGGCACGCGACATATATACCGCCGTGCCCGGCACGCGCACCGGAGGTGATTTCTCCAGAGAGGCGATCATCGCTTCCAGAGAATTGCCGTGCTCATGCATACGACGCAGTAAACGAAAACGCTCACTCTTCCAGGTCGTCATAATGATAAACATCACCAGACCCAGCGTCAGAGGCAACCAGCCGCCGGAGAAAAGTTTGGTGGCGTTGGCGGTAAACATCGGGACATCAATCAGCAGCAGGGCCGCCAACAGGAGAGCCACCAGAAAGCGATTCCAATGCCAGTTTTTGGCCGCAACCGTGCAAGCAAGAATCGAGGTCAATACCATGGTGCCGGTTACCGCAATGCCATAAGCCGCTGCCAGATTGCTCGAATGCTCAAAGCTGGCAATGACGATGACCACGGCGACATACAGCGTCCAGTTAATCACCGGAATATAAATTTGTCCCGATTCCATTGCCGAGGTGTGGATGATGCGCATTGGCGGCAAATAACCCAGTCGCACGGCTTGCCGGGTCAGGGAAAAAACGCCTGATATAACTGCCTGAGAGGCGATAACAGTCGCAAGCGTAGCCAGAATCAGCAGGGGAATCAGCGCCCAATCCGGAGCCAGCAAAAAGAAGGGGTTTTTGATCGCTTCAGGGTTTTTCAGCAACAGTGCGCCCTGACCGAAATAATTCAGTACCAGTGAGGGTAATACCACGGTGAACCATGCCAGACGGATAGGGAACTTACCGAAATGCCCCATATCAGCATACAACGCCTCAACACCTGTGATAGCCAGTACCACTGCGCCTAATGCAAAGAAAGAGACAGATTTGTGCTCAATGAAGAAGTTAAGCGCCCACATTGGGTTCAACGCCTGCAAAACTTCCGGGTTGGCAATAATGCTTCGCGCGCCCAGTACAGCCAACACCAGGAACCACAACAGCATGACCGGGGCAAACAGTTTACCGACGCTGCCCGTGCCGTGTTTCTGAATTATAAATAACAGCGTCAGAACGGCTATTGACATAGGAACGATATAAGGATCAAGGGAGGGCGCAGCAATTTCAAGCCCCTCAATGGCAGACATCACCGAGATCGCCGGAGTGATCACGACTTCCCCATAGAAAAAGCTGCCGCCGATAAGTCCGATAATCACCAACGTTGAGGTGGCTCGGGCAGACGTATTACGGCCAGCCAACGACATCAGCGTCAGGATCCCACCTTCACCGGCATTATCGGCCCTCATAACAAAGGAGAGATATTTTAAGGAAACAATCAGAATCAGCATCCAGAAAATCAGGGAAAGGAAGCCGAAAACCACGTCAGGTCTGACGTCAAAACCGTAATGCCCAGAAAAACATTCTCTCAGGGTATAAAGTGGACTGGTACCAATATCGCCGTACACCACGCCGATCGCGGAAAGGGTTACTGCTGACAATGAACGTTTATGTTCTGTGCTCATAATTCGTTTCTTTTGCTAGAACATCCATAAGCGATGAGTGCGCTTAGTTCCCTTACGCCCACCAAAAAGCGCACAGTATGCACGAATTAAACCTATTGCCTACCCTTTAAGTGCCATGCGAAATAACTGCCTAAGTTGGCAATTTAAGCGTAGATCATAGAAAAATTCTACTAATCAATAATCTATACCACCAAAAATATTAATGGTTTAATCATGGGGTAGCGACCAAAATCTGTTAACTAAAGGAAAACGAAGCTTAATTATGGCGCAATCATCTTTTTTGGCAGAACGTATATCCCGTTTGGCTAACGCATTGGAAAGTGGGCTTTTTGAACGGCAGGAAGTCATCAGGCTATGTCTGCTGGCAGCGCTGTGTGGCGAGAGCGTGTTTCTGCTCGGTCCACCGGGGATTGCCAAAAGTCTGATTGCCAGACGATTGAAGTTTGCTTTCCACCATGCACGAGCCTTTGAATACCTGATGACACGATTTTCAACGCCTGAAGAGGTCTTTGGCCCATTGTCCATTCAGGCACTGAAAGAAGAAGGCCGTTACCAACGCCTCACCGCGGGTTATCTACCTGAAGCCGAAATCGTGTTTCTCGATGAGATATGGAAAGCCGGGCCAGCGATCCTCAATACACTGTTGACGGCGATCAATGAGCGCCGATTCCGTAACGGTGAACGGGAAGATTCAATCCCACTACGACTACTGGTCACTGCATCGAATGAACTGCCTGAAGCGGATAACAGTCTCGAAGCCTTGTATGACCGTATGCTGATTCGGTTGTGGCTGGATAAAGTTCAGGATAAACAGAATTTCCGCGCCTTGCTGACCAGCAGACAGAATGAAAATGATAATCCGGTTCCCGATCATCTCAGCATAACCGATGAGGAATTCCATCAGTGGCAAACAGATATCAACAAAATCATTCTTCCCGATCACTGTTTTGAACTCATATTCCAACTGCGGGAGCGCCTGGATGCACAGGACAATGCCCCTTATGTTTCCGATCGCCGTTGGAAAAAAGCCCTGCGATTGTTACAAGCCAGCGCTTTTTTCAATGGTCGCGATGCCGTCACCCCCATCGACCTCATTCTGCTGAAAGATTGCCTGTGGCACGATCTCAACTCGCATAAGCTGCTACAGCTACAGATCGAGCAAATGGTTACCGAGCAGGCTTATCAGCAGCAGATTCTCTCAATGCAATGTGAGCACTTGCACCAACAGTGGCTCAACTATCAACAACAGCAAAGCGACCAGCAAGCGATTAAAGTGACGAAAAAAAGCGGCCTTTTTAATCGAAAGCCACAATATGTTCCCGTTCAGTCGCTTAGCGAAAATACATTGACGCTTTTACTGCGAACGCCGCTGCATTTGCATGATATTCAAGTAACACACCTGCAAATAGAACGTGATGAATTACTTGCCTGGTTGCAGAAAGGCGGTGTATTGCGCGGCAAGCTCAATGGGATTGGATTTGCGCAGCAACTGGATGCGGAAATTGATGATCGGTTACAACTGCTGGTACTGGATATCAGCAGACAAAGCTCGGTGCTGACGCTCCCTGGTGAGAAAAAATCCCCGGTGACGCCAGAATTGGCTCAACAGATGACCCAATTGACGGAGAAACTGGCGCAACAACGCCGTAATTTTACCCATCATCAGCCGTGCCAGTTTGTTCCTACTGCCTGGTTGGCCAAAATTGAAGCCAGTCTGTTGCAACTGAATGAGCAGTTGAAACAGCAGCAGCAAAAGTTCAGCGGTCACTAATCGTGCTAAGCCTGGAGTCACTCGATGTACTTCTTTCTATCAGTGAAAGCCAACTGATAGAGGAGATGATCATTACTTTATTGGCCATGCCGCAATTGGCGATATTTTTCGAGAAATTTCCTCGCATGAAGCGTGCGCTTCTGCGGGATGTCCCGACCTGGAAGTTAGCTCTCCGCCAGAGAATTCATGATGCGTTGGTACCCCCCGTATTGGCGAAGGAGTTCTACCTTTATCAGCGAAGCGTACAGCAGGAAACCCGGCAGTTTTACTCTCATCTGCCTGATATTATTTCTGATTTACAGCGATTGCATTCACCTTTTTCTGCTGAAGCATTGACGTTGTTCAGTTCGGTGGAATCACCTCAACCCCTGTTCCATGCGGGTGATGGCTTACATTCCCTGTTTATTCAGCGCTGGCGCATCAGCCTCACACTCCAGGCCATAACGCTACACCATCAACTGCTCGATCAGGAGCGGGAACAACTGCTTGCAGAATTGCAGCAGCGCCTCGAACTGAGCGGAGCGCTTGAACCCATACTGGCAGACAATGATCATGCCGCAGGCCGATTGTGGGACATGAGTCGCGGCCATTTGCATCAGGGTGACTACCAGAAACTTTTGCAGTACGGCGATTTTTTGCAACAGCAGCCGGAGTTGCAGGCGCTGGCAGAGAGACTCGGACGCAGTCAGACAGCGAAAAGTATCCCTCATGACAATGCAGCAATGGAACCCTACCGCGTGATGGTCAGGGAGCCGGCAACGCTGCCAGAGGAAGTGAGCGGTATTCATCAGAGTGACGATATCTTGCGTCTGCTTCCAACGGAATTGGCGATGCTGGGTATCAGCGAACTTGAGTTTGAGTTTTATCGCCGACTTTTGGAAAAAAGGCTGATGACCTATCGTCTGCAAGGCGATGCGTGGCACGAAAAGACCCTGATGCGTCCTGTGACACATCATAATGACGAGCAACAACCGCGCGGTCCTTTCATTGTTTGTGTAGATACGTCGGGATCAATGGGCGGCTTCAATGAACAATGTGCAAAAGCGTTTTGTCTGGCACTGCTCAAGATTGCCCTGGCTGACAATCGTCGCTGTTACATCATGCTTTTTGCCACCGAAGTTATTCATTACGAACTGACGGCTGCCAGTGGCATTGAGCAGGCCATTCGTTTTATCAATCAACACTTTCGCGGCGGCACCGATCTCGCCTCATGCCTGGAAGCCACGCTAAAGAAAATGGAAGATAGAAGCTGGCAGGATGCCGATGCGGTGATCATCTCTGACTTTATCGCCCAACGTTTACCCGAGGCGTTGATAAAGCATGTGAAGAAAATGCAAACACAGCAACAGCACCGTTTTCATGCTGTTGCCATGTCAAACTACGGTAAACCCGGCATCATGCGCATTTTCGATCATATCTGGCGCTTTGATACCGGATTAAAAAGCCGCCTCATGCGGCGCTGGCAGCGCTGAGGATCAGAGCAGCCCGTCAACCGATGCGAACACTTCGGGTGCCCAGACACCGCATTGAACCTGTCCAATATGCTGTTGTTGCAGTAACAGCATGACCAGACGTGATTGACCAATTCCGCCGCCGATAGTTTGTGGCATGTCGCCACGCAGCAGGGACTGGTGCCATTCCAACTTCATTCGATCGGCATCATCAGTGAGCGCCAACTGGCGTTTCAGCGTGTCGGCATTAACGCGGATCCCCATCGAAGACAATTCAAAGGCGTCCTGCAGGACCGGGTTCCAGACAATAATGTCACCATTGAGGCCAGTAAAACCGTTAGCCGACGGGGAGGTCCAATCGTCGTAATCCGGTGCGCGGGCATCATGGGGCTTGCCGTTCGACAGTTTGCCACCAATTCCGATCAGGAAAACTGCACCCAGTTCTTTGGCAATTGCGCGCTCACGCCCTTTTGCATCGAGATCAGGATAACGAGTCAACAGGTTTTCACTGTGTACAAAATGAATCTGTTCCGGCAAGGAAGGCGTAATACCAAACTCACGGCTCACAGCAGCCTCTGTTTCTTTGATTGCCGCATAAATCTTGCTGACTGTGGTTTGCAGATGATCGAGTGTGCGTTCACCGTCACCCATAACGCGCTCCCAATCCCACTGATCCACAAAAACGGAATGGATCGGCGTCAAACGATCTTCGTCTGGGCGCAATGCTTTCATATGGGTATAAAGGCCTTCCCCGGCACTGAAGTCATACTGACCCAGGGTTTTGCGTTTCCACTTTGCCAGGGAGTG
The DNA here is from genome assembly GCF_003332275.1 of Edaphovirga cremea. Lineage (GTDB taxonomy): Bacteria > Pseudomonadota > Gammaproteobacteria > Enterobacterales > Enterobacteriaceae > Edaphovirga > Edaphovirga cremea. Next base: position 12,970 of record NZ_QOVA01000004.1, read on the forward strand.
AACCACTTCAAATGTAGATTCAGGCAATGTTTTCACATTCACCTGCACCGCTTTTTCAGTACCGGACAGGTTATCCTGCGTACCATCACCCACGCGGCTCAGAATCGGTGCCTGAACCTCAACGAGACCGAGTTTTTCTTCCAATTGGTGGGAGAACATCGATTTTACGAAACTGATTTGTTGTTGTTTTTGTATGTAGTGTTTTTTCATTGCCGTATACCATCACCCTGTCTTTGTTGACCACGATTAAGCAACAGAATGTGCACCACATTCAATATCCGGCAGGAAATATTGCCATTCACGTTTTTATCCCTCATTTTAACGCCATCATTTATGGATAATCGTCAAAAAGAGAGCAGAATAATGATGGAAATTTATCAGATCGATAATCTCGATCGCGGCATCCTTAACGCACTAATGGAAAATGCACGTACACCTTACGCGGAACTGGCCAAAGTATTCGCCGTCAGTCCGGGTACTATCCATGTGCGGGTAGAGAAAATGAAACAGGCAGGTATCATCACGGGTGCCCGTGTGACTGTGAACCCAAAACAACTGGGATATGACGTATGTTGCTTTATCGGCATTATCCTCAAAAGCGCCAAAGACTATCCGTCTGCCCTGAGGAGACTGGAAAGCCTGGAAGAAGTGGTTGAGGCTTACTACACCACCGGGCACTACAGCATCTTCATTAAAGTCATGTGCCGATCAATAGATGCCTTGCAGCAGGTACTTATCAACAAGATCCAGACGATTGACGAAATCCAATCCACTGAAACCCTGATCTCCCTGCAAAACCCCATTATGCGTACCATCAAGCCATAGGGCTAAAAAAGCTATACCCATATTATCCACAGGTAGATCCCAGGCGATTCACAGCGTACAATACCGCCTCTTAATTCGAGCGGGATCATTATGGCAGACGTAACTCTGATCAGTGGCAGTACCCTTGGCAGTGCAGAATATGTCGCTGAGCATTTGGCCGAGAAACTGGAAGACGCAGGTTTTTCAACAGAGACATTACATGGTCCCGAACTGGATGAACTGCCGTTGAATGGCGTCTGGCTGCTGGTTACCTCTACACATGGCGCAGGCGATCTGCCCGATAACCTTCAACCTTTAGTAGAAGAAATTACTGAACGGCTGCCTGATCTGTCAGAAGTACGTTTTGGTGCCGTCGGATTGGGCAGCAGTGAATACGATACCTTCTGCGGTGCGATCAAGGCGCTAGATCAGTTATTAATCGAAAGAGGGGCCAAAAGGATCGGTGATCGGCTTGAGATCGACGTGACTCAGCATGAGATTCCAGAGGATCCCGCAGAGGAATGGCTGATCAATTGGGTTAATTTACTCAAATAAGCTTAAAGATCGAGCGATCAGATGTGGATAACTATGCTTAAAAGCAGGGTAAAACCGGTAGTTATCCCTCTAACAACCCTTGTTCACTTTTCAGGCTGTGCATAACTATCCATTCTGATCCCAGCTTATACTGTCCAGGATCACCGATCATTCACAGCTAGTGATCCTCCTTAATTATATGATCTCATTAATGAATAATGAGTTATACACAGAGGATCGCGATCCTAATAGTAAGATCTAATAAAGAGATCTTTAAATAAAAAGATCTTCTTTTAATTACCGACGATCCTAAGGCACTTGGTCGATCGTCTAAACTTGAGTAGAATCCCCCACCCCAGGGCATACAACGTTCATTCGCATAATTGGCGAGGTGCAGTACCATGTTTTATCCGGATCAATTTGACGTCATCATCATTGGTGGTGGCCATGCAGGCACAGAAGCCGCCATGGCTGCAGCCCGCATGGGGCGTCAGACCTTGTTATTAACCCACAATATCGACACACTGGGACAGATGTCGTGCAACCCGGCTATCGGTGGGATCGGAAAGGGACATCTGGTTAAAGAAGTGGACGCATTGGGCGGCCTGATGGCCACGGCCATTGACCATGCAGGCATCCAGTTTAAGATACTAAACGCGAGTAAAGGGCCAGCTGTCAGGGCAACCCGGGCGCAAGCGGATCGGGTTCTGTATCGCCAGGCTGTTCGTACTGCATTGGAGAATCAGCCAAACCTGATGATCTTCCAGCAGGCGGTTGAGGATCTGATTGTTGAAAACGATCGCGTTGTCGGTGCCGTGACCCAAATGGGTCTCAAATTCCGCGCCAAAGCGGTGGTACTGACTGTTGGCACCTTCCTGGACGGCAAGATCCATATCGGCCTTGAAAATTACAGTGGAGGCCGTGCAGGCGATCCTCCGTCGATCCCATTATCACGTCGTTTGCGTGAACTGCCACTGCGGGTCAATCGTCTCAAGACGGGGACACCGCCACGTATTGATGCAAGAACCATCGATTTCAGTGTGCTGGGCGAACAGCATGGTGATACGCCAATGCCGGTATTTTCGTTCCTGGGCAACGTGTCGCAACACCCAAGACAAATTCCTTGTCACATCACCTATACCAACGAAAAAACCCATGATGTGATTCGTAATAATCTCGATCGTAGCCCAATGTACGCTGGGATCATCGAAGGGATCGGACCACGTTATTGTCCCTCGATCGAAGATAAAGTCATGCGTTTCGCCGATCGCAATTCGCACCAGATCTTCCTTGAGCCAGAAGGCTTGACCAGTAACGAAATCTATCCGAATGGCATCTCCACCAGCCTGCCTTTTGACGTTCAAATGCAGATCGTCCGTTCAATGCAGGGGATGGAAAATGCCCGGATCGTTCGACCTGGTTACGCGATTGAGTATGACTTTTTTGATCCACGCGATCTGAAACCGACACTTGAGAGTAAATTTATCCACGGTCTGTTTTTTGCCGGGCAGATCAACGGCACGACCGGTTACGAAGAAGCGGCAGCCCAAGGGTTACTGGCTGGCCTCAACGCAGGTCGTTACGCCAACGAGGACGAAGGCTGGTCACCACGTCGCGATCAAGCTTATCTGGGTGTGCTGGTGGACGATCTCAGCACGCTAGGCACCAAAGAGCCCTACCGGATGTTTACCTCGCGTGCCGAATACCGCCTCATGCTCCGTGAAGACAACGCCGATCTCCGTCTGACCGAAACCGGGCGTCGACTGGGATTGGTTGATGATGTCCGTTGGGCGCGTTACAACCAGAAGCTGGAAATGATCGAGCAGGAACGCCAGCGCCTGCGCAGCATCTGGGTTCATCCGCATTCTGAGCAGGTTGAACAGATCAACGCGCAGCTTAAATCGCCACTGTCGCGTGAAGCGAGTGGGGAAGAGCTGTTGCGTCGCCCGGAAATGACCTACGAACTGATGACTCGCCTGGATATGTTTGCTCCGGGACTCGACGATCAGCAAGCTGCCGAGCAGGTTGAGATTCAGGTGAAATATCAGGGTTATATTGTTCGCCAGCAGGAAGAGATCGAGAAACAGCAGCGCAATGAGAATACCCTGCTGCCCAGCGATCTGGATTATCGCCAGGTTTCAGGCTTATCCAACGAGGTTATTGCGAAACTCAATGATCACAAGCCGAATTCTATTGGTCAGGCATCCCGGATTTCGGGGATCACGCCTGCTGCGATTTCTATTCTGCTTATTTGGTTGAAAAAACAGGGCTTACTGCGCCGCAGTGCCTGATAATTCAAGGCGTCCGTGAAGAGAAAACCATTTCCGGACGCCTGAGCCCCTTCCCGCCAGCGCTCTGCTGGATTATTATTTTCACCGAATATTTCATCCGTTGATGATTCAACGTTGGTCAGAGGAATTTTTGTGCAAAAGAAACTGGACTCGCTGCTGGAAAAAGCGGGAATTTCATTACCCGATCAGCAAAAACAGCAACTTTTGGGCTACGTGGGTATGCTGCACAAATGGAATAAAGCTTACAATTTAACGTCTGTGCGCGATCCTGAGCAGATGTTGATTCGGCATATTCTCGACAGCATTGTGGTCAATCCGCATCTGACAGGCGAACGTTTCATTGACGTAGGGACCGGTCCTGGCTTACCAGGCATCCCTTTGGCGATAGTCCGTCCTGATTCACACTTCACCCTCCTTGACAGCCTGGGCAAGCGCGTACGCTTCATGCGGCAGGTGCAGCACGAACTCGGACTGCGTAACATTGAGCCAGTGCAAAGCCGGGTTGAGGAGTTTGTTCCGCAACCCCCCTTTGACGGGGTGATTAGCCGTGCCTTTGCCTCGTTACAGGACATGTTGTCATGGTGCCATCACTTGCCTGATAGCGAGAAAGGGCGCTTTTATGCACTCAAAGGAGTACGTCCAGATGACGAACTGTCTGCCTTGATACCGGGTTTTGTCATGGAAAAAATCGTAAAACTGCAGGTTCCTGAACTGGACGGTGAACGTCATCTGGTGATCCTTAAGGCAAACTAAAGTTGTTATTTATCAAAAAAAAGCGAGATCGGTAATTCATTTATGCCGTTGGCAGAAAGTTGCCAACGCGACACGGAGTCGCGTTGGATTACTTATTTGTCACATTTACTTAGCATCTCGATATCATAATGCCGTGTTTTTGAATAAAAAACTTGTTTTGTAAATGACATTTGTTATCAATTACATTTTAGTGATGTAATCAGCATGTTGTTTATTTTTGAGTGGGGATGTCAACAAGTCGTATTAATTAGATGTGCGCTTTGTTTTCGAATAGTAACTTTATACCATTTTGATTTATAAAGAGTTTAAAAAGCCAGATTAGCTAAAGACACTGGCAGTCTTGCGGCAGTATAAAAACAGGGCTTTATATAATGTGATCCTGCGCACAGTTCCTTGTCTGAGTGTGGAATAATCAGACAAATATAAGCAGGCGATTATTTGAGTAGTTTCCTTATGAAAATAGGCATAAAGATTAAAATTTAAATTATTGTTCACCTTTTCGCTACTTATCGATTGAATTCGCTTGAGTGACCCGTATAATTTGCTCGGTTTTTGTTGCTTGACTCAATAGGGCAAAAGGCAGTTTTATACGACACCAGCACACCTCCTGTGAGGGACGGAGAGAACAAACGTCATGTCTGTATCCCTTTACAGCAAGAAGGTAGCAAGAAAGCTGCTGTTTCTGCAGTTACTGACCTTTGTTCTACTCAGTGCCGCATTTGGGCTCAAGAGCCTGGAATGGAGTATTTCGGCATTGGCTGGCGGCCTGGCCGCATGGTTACCCAATGCACTGTTTATGCTGTTTGCATGGCGTCACCAGGCACATACCGAGGTATCTGGACGTGTTGCCTGGTCATTTGCCATCGGAGAGGCGCTGAAAGTTATTATCACGATTGTTTTGCTGATAATAGCGCTGGGCTTGCTCAAGGCGGCATTTGTTCCGCTCGGCCTGGCCTATGTATCGGTGCTGCTTACGCAGATATTGGCACCGATCGTGATTAAAAGTTAACGTACTTAACTAAAAAAGGGTAAGAGGCATCATGTCTGCATCAGGAGAAATCTCTACTCCACAAGAGTATATCGGTCACCATCTGACTCAGTTGCAGTTGGGGACGGGATTCTGGTCGATTAACATCGATTCGATGTTTTTCTCCGTGGTCCTCGGGGTACTCTTTCTGGCTGTCTTCCGTCACGTTGCAAAGAATGCGACCAGTGGCGTTCCGGGCAAGTTACAAACTGCCGTTGAATTGATAGTAGGTTTTGTCGACAACAGCGTGCGGGATATGTATCGCGGCAAAAGCAAAGTGATAGCACCGCTCGCACTGACCGTCTTCGTCTGGGTTTTCCTGATGAACCTGATGGATCTGTTGCCGATCGATTTGCTGCCGTTTATCGGGGAACACGTCTTCGGGCTTCCTGCCCTGCGTGTGGTGCCAACTGCTGATGTGAACATCACATTGTCGATGGCGTTGGGTGTATTCATTCTGATTCTGTTCTACAGCATCAAAATGAAAGGAATTGGTGGCTTCGTGAAAGAACTGACGATGCAACCGTTCAACCATCCGGTATTCATTCCAATCAACTTGATCTTGGAAGGTGTCAGCCTGCTGTCCAAGCCGGTATCACTCGGTTTGCGACTGTTCGGCAACATGTATGCGGGTGAGTTAATCTTCATCCTGATTGCGGGTCTGTTACCGTGGTGGTCACAGTGGATCCTGAATGTGCCTTGGGCCATTTTCCACATACTGATTATTACGCTACAAGCCTTTATTTTCATGGTTCTGACGATCGTTTATCTGTCGATGGCGTCTGAAGAGCACTGATTTTCTTATAACACTACTGCGTTTTATTTAACTGAAAAAAACTGGAGACTGTCATGGAAAACCTGAATATGGATCTGCTGTACATGGCTGCCGCTGTGATGATGGGTTTGGCGGCAATCGGTGCTGCGATCGGTATCGGCATCCTGGGTGGTAAATTTTTGGAAGGTGCTGCTCGTCAGCCTGACCTGATTCCTCTGCTGCGTACACAGTTCTTTATCGTCATGGGTCTGGTTGACGCCATCCCGATGATTGCTGTTGGTCTGGGCTTGTACGTGATGTTTGCTGTCGCGTAGTAGAGAGTCATCTCTACAGTGAAACCACACCAAAACATTAACTTTTAAAGAGGCATTGTGCTGTGAATCTTAACGCAACAATCCTCGGCCAGGCCATCGCGTTCGTCCTGTTTGTCTGGTTCTGCATGAAGTATGTATGGCCGCCGATTATCGGAGCCATCGAGAAGCGTCAGAAAGAAATTGCTGACGGTCTCTCTTCCGCAGAACGCGCCAAAAAAGATCTGGACTTAGCGCAAGCCAATGTGACCGACCAGCTGAATAAAGCCAAAGCAGATGCTCAGGTGATCATCGAGCAAGCGAACAAACGCAAAGCTCAGATTGTTGATGATGCGAAAGCCGAAGCCGAGTTGGAACGTAGCAAAATCGTGGCGCAGGCTCAGGCTGAGATAGACGCTGAACGTAAACGCGCTCGTGAAGAGTTGCGTAAACAAGTTGCTATATTGGCAATTGCTGGCGCCGAGAAGATCATTGAACGTTCCGTGGATGAAGCTGCCAACAGCGACATCGTTGATAAACTGGTCGCTGAACTGTAAGGAGGGAGGGGCCGATGTCTGAATTTATCACGGTAGCTCGCCCCTACGCCAAAGCAGCTTTTGACTTTGCCGTTGAGCACCAAAGTGTAGACCTCTGGCAAAAAATGCTGGGGTTTGCAGCCGAAGTCACTCGTAATGATCAGATTGGCGAAATGCTTTCCGGTGCCCTGGCACCCGAAACGTTGTCCGACACGTTCATTTCCGTATGTGGTGATCAACTCGACGAAGCCGGTCAGAACCTGATTAAGGTGATGGCTGAGAACGGACGTTTGAAAGTTCTTCCTGATGTGCTGCAGCAGTTTATTGAACTGCGCGCCTCGCTTGAGTCCACCGTCGAAGTCGACGTGACTTCTGCCAGTGCACTGAATGACGAACAGCGTGCGAAAATAACCGCCGCGATGGAAAAACGTCTGTCACGCAAAGTTAAGCTGAATTGCAAAATTGATAAGTCTGTCATGGCCGGCGTAATAATCCGCGCTGGCGATATGGTGATAGATGGCAGCGTTCGCGGTCGTCTAGAGCGTCTGGCAGACGTCTTGCAGTCTTAAGGGGACTGGAGCATGCAACTGAATTCCACCGAAATCAGCGAACTGATCAAGCAGCGCATTGCTCAGTTCAATGTAGTGAGCGAAGCTCACAATGAAGGGACTATTGTTTCCGTCAGTGACGGAATCATCCGCGTACACGGTCTCGCTGACGTCATGCAAGGCGAGATGATCGCACTGCCGGGCAACCGTTACGCTATCGCATTGAACCTGGAGCGCGACTCTGTAGGTGCCGTTGTTATGGGCCCTTACACCGACCTCGCCGAAGGCATGAAAGTTAAATGTACCGGTCGTATCCTGGAAGTTCCAGTTGGCCGCGGTCTGTTGGGACGCGTTCTGAACACCTTGGGTGCGCCTATCGACGGTAAAGGTCCGGTTGAGCACGACGGCTTCTCTGCTGTCGAAGCTATCGCACCTGGTGTTATCGAACGTCAATCGGTCGATCAACCGGTTCAAACGGGTTACAAATCCGTTGATGCCATGATCCCAATTGGTCGTGGACAACGTGAATTGGTGATCGGCGACCGTCAGACCGGTAAAACCGCGCTGGCAATCGACGCCATCATCAATCAGCGTGATTCCGGTATTAAATGTATTTACGTTGCTATCGGCCAGAAAGCGTCCACCATTTCTAACGTGGTGCGCAAGCTGGAAGAACACGGCGCGCTGGCAAACACCATTGTGGTGGTGGCTACTGCATCTGAATCTGCCGCATTGCAATACCTGGCACCGTACTCCGGTTGTGCCATGGGTGAATACTTCCGTGACCGTGGCGAAGACGCATTGATCATTTATGATGATCTGTCCAAGCAGGCTGTTGCCTACCGTCAGATTTCCTTGCTGCTTCGTCGTCCACCAGGTCGTGAAGCCTATCCTGGCGACGTTTTCTATCTCCACTCCCGTTTGCTTGAACGTGCTGCGCGTGTTAACGCCGATTACGTTGAAGCATTCACCAAGGGTGAAGTTAAAGGCAAAACCGGCTCTCTGACTGCTCTGCCAATCATTGAAACGCAAGCAGGTGACGTTTCCGCGTTCGTTCCGACTAACGTAATCTCGATTACCGATGGTCAGATCTTCCTGGAATCCAACCTGTTTAACGCCGGTATTCGTCCTGCTGTTAACCCGGGTATTTCGGTATCCCGTGTGGGTGGTGCCGCGCAGACCAAGATCATGAAAAAACTGTCCGGTGGTATCCGTACCGCTCTGGCACAGTATCGTGAACTTGCTGCGTTCTCTCAGTTCGCATCTGACCTGGATGATGCAACTCGTAAACAGCTTAGCCATGGTCAGAAAGTGACCGAATTGCTGAAGCAGAAACAATATGCGCCAATGTCTGTTGCACAACAGTCCCTGGTTCTGTTTGCTGCTGAGCGTGGCTTCCTGGAAGACATCGAGTTGGCTAAAGTCGGTAGCTTCGAAGCTGCGTTGTTGGCTTTTGCCGATCGCGAGCACGCCGAACTTCTGAATCAAATCAACCAAACTGGTGCTTACAATGATGAGATCGAGGGCAAGCTGAAAGGCATCCTCGAAACCTTCAAGGCAACCCAGTCCTGGTAACGCTGAATGGTCCTGCTGTTTGAAAGAACAGCAGGACGTCTGGCAATGAGGAGAAGCAGAGATGGCCGGCGCTAAAGAGATACGTAGTAAGATCGCCAGCGTGCAAAACACGCAAAAGATCACTAAAGCGATGGAGATGGTCGCCGCATCCAAAATGCGTAAATCGCAGGAGCGCATGGCGGCTAGCCGTCCTTATGCAGAGACCATGCGCAGCGTGATTGGTCACCTTGCGTTAGGTAATCTGGAATATAAACACCCGTACCTGGAAGAGCGTGACGTAAAGCGCGTTGGGTATCTGGTGGTGTCTACTGACCGTGGTCTTTGCGGCGGTTTGAACATTAACCTGTTCAAACGTCTGCTGAATGAGATGAAAAGATGGTCCGAAAAAGGCGTTGAAGCTGATTTGGCGCTGGTTGGCTCGAAAGCAGCCTCTTTCTTTGGTTCCGTGGGTGGCAACGTGGTTGCTCAGGTTACCGGCATGGGGGATAACCCTACACTGTCGGAACTGATCGGGCCGGTGAAAGTGATGCTGCAAGCCTACGACGAAGGTCGTTTGGACAAGCTTTACATTGTCAGTAACAAGTTTATCAATACGATGACCCAGGAGCCGCAGATTCTTCAGTTACTGCCGTTACCGCCAGCGGAAGACGGTGCGCTGAAGAGTAAATCCTGGGATTATCTGTATGAACCCGATCCTAAGGCGCTGTTGGACACCCTGCTGCGTCGCTATGTGGAATCTCAGGTTTATCAGGGCGTCGTGGAAAACCTGGCCAGCGAACAGGCCGCGCGAATGGTAGCGATGAAAGCCGCAACCGATAACGGCGGTAGCCTGATCAAAGAGCTGCAGTTGGTATACAACAAAGCTCGTCAGGCCAGCATCACTCAGGAACTCACCGAGATCGTCGGGGGAGCCTCCGCGGTTTAAGCTAGGTTTACGAATTACGTAGAGGATTCAAGATGGCTACTGGAAAGATTATCCAGGTAATCGGCGCCGTGGTGGACGTCGAGTTCCCCCAAGACGCTGTACCAAAAGTGTACGATGCGCTTGAGGTAGAAAACGGTACTTCCAGACTGGTGTTGGAAGTACAGCAACAGTTGGGCGGTGGCGTTATTCGTTGTATCGCAATGGGTTCTTCCGACGGTCTGCGTCGTGGTCTGGTTGTTACCAACCTGGAGCACCCGATCGAAGTACCGGTAGGTAAAGCAACACTTGGTCGTATCATGAACGTACTTGGCGAGCCTATCGACATGAAAGGCGATATCGGTGAAGAAGACCGTTGGGCTATTCACCGTCCGGCACCAAGTTACGAAGAGTTGGCTAACTCACAGGATCTGCTGGAAACCGGTATCAAGGTTATGGATCTGATCTGTCCGTTCGCCAAGGGCGGTAAAGTTGGTCTGTTCGGTGGTGCGGGTGTAGGTAAAACTGTAAACATGATGGAGTTGATCCGTAACATCGCGATCGAGCACTCCGGTTATTCCGTGTTTGCAGGCGTGGGCGAACGTACCCGTGAAGGTAACGACTTCTACCACGAAATGACAGACTCCAACGTTATCGACAAAGTTTCACTTGTGTATGGCCAGATGAACGAGCCGCCGGGTAACCGTCTGCGCGTAGCATTGACCGGTCTGACCATGGCTGAAAAATTCCGTGACGAAGGTCGTGACGTACTGCTGTTCATCGATAACATCTATCGTTACACCCTGGCCGGTACAGAAGTATCTGCACTGTTGGGTCGTATGCCTTCAGCGGTAGGTTATCAGCCGACTCTGGCGGAAGAAATGGGCGTTCTGCAAGAACGTATCACGTCTACCAAGACGGGTTCTATCACTTCCGTACAGGCCGTTTACGTCCCTGCGGATGACTTGACTGACCCATCTCCAGCCACCACCTTTGCTCACTTGGATGCAACCGTGGTACTGAGCCGTCAGATCGCTTCCCTGGGTATTTACCCGGCGGTTGACCCGCTTGACTCCACCAGCCGTCAGTTGGATCCGCTGGTTGTTGGGCAGGAACACTACGATGTAGCGCGTGGCGTGCAGTCTATTCTGCAACGTTATCAGGAACTGAAGGATATCATTGCGATCCTGGGTATGGACGAGCTGTCAGAAGATGACAAGCTGGTGGTATCCCGTGCACGTAAGATTCAGCGCTTCCTGTCACAACCGTTCTTCGTGGCTGAAGTCTTCACCGGTTCTCCGGGTAAGTTCGTTTCGCTGAAAGATACCATCCGTGGTTTCAAAGGCATTATGGACGGAGATTATGACCACCTGCCGGAACAGGCGTTCTACATGGTTGGCGCCATTGAAGAAGCAGTGGAAAAAGCCAAGAAACTGTAACGCTGTTGAGAGGAGGGTGACATGGCTGCAATGACTTACCATCTGGATGTCGTGAGTGCGGAACAAAAAATGTTCACCGGCTTGGTACAAAAGATCCAGGTGACGGGTAGCGAAGGTGAACTGGGTATTTATCCTGGTCATGCGCCGTTACTCACTGCCATTAAGCCTGGCATGGTGCGCATTGTTAAAGAGCACGGTGAAGAAGAGTATATCTACCTCTCCGGCGGCATCCTTGAGGTGCAACCGAGCACAGTAACCGTACTGGCTGACACTGCCATTCGTGGGCAGGACCTCGACGAAGCAAGAGCGCTTGAAGCCAAGCGCAAAGCGGAAGAACATATTCACAGTTCTCACGGCGACGTCGACTACGCTCAGGCGTCTGCTGAACTGGCTAAAGCGATCGCGAAACTTCGCGTTATCGAATTGACCAGAAAAGCGATGTAAGTAAATCAATAATAAAAGGCGACCCAATGGGTCGCTTTTTTTTTGCTTTTAAAAAAGAATGGTATTCGGGGTTTTCATGTTGTTCTGAATCCTGTAATAGATGAAAAATGTCTCCGTAAGCAGACACTTTACCGCAGGATTTAACGGGGTTGGCTATTGGCTGCACAGCCTTTGACACCGCGGGTTGCCTCGGATTTTTACCGAAAAATATGTAGTAATTCTGTCAGCGAACAGGTTTACTTTTGACTATCAAATTGGAGTTATCAGGTTGCTTATGTCGAACAGTGCAATGAGTGTAGTGATCCTTGCCGCAGGTAAGGGAACCCGCATGTATTCCGATCTTCCTAAAGTGTTGCATCCTCTTGCTGGCAAGCCGATGGTGCGTCATGTGATTGATACTGCAAGACATTTAGGGGCAGCGAATATTCATCTGGTCTACGGCCACGGTGGCTGTCTGCTGAAAGAGACTTTATCGGATCTTTCGTTGAACTGGGTTTTACAGGCTGAGCAATTGGGTACCGGCCATGCCATGCAGCAGGCTGCGCCAGCGTTTTCCGACGATGAAGACGTGCTGATGCTCTATGGCGATGTGCCTCTTGTCTCTCAAAATACCCTGCAACGTCTTATTCAGGCCAAACCCCAGGGCGGAATTGGTTTATTGACCGTAAAGCTGAGCGATCCTACCGGTTATGGCCGCATTGTGCGGGAGAAGGGCGAAGTGGTGGGCATCATCGAACAGAAAGATGCCAATGCCGAGCAGTTGGCTATCAATGAGATCAACACCGGTATTCTGGTCGCCAACGGTGCAGATCTTAAACGTTGGTTGAGCAAACTCACCAACGATAATGCGCAGGGTGAATATTACATCACAGATATTATTGCCATGGCCCACGCAGAAGGTAACAAGATCGAAACGGTACACCCTGCTCGACTGAGCGAAATGGAAGGGGTAAATAACCGCCTGCAACTCGCCCGGCTTGAGCGGGTATTTCAGAGTGAGTTGGCAGAGGGATTACTGTTGGCTGGCGTGATGTTGCTGGATCCTGCGCGATTTGATTTGCGGGGAACCCTGCAACATGGGCGTGATATTACCATTGATGCCAACGTAATCCTTGAGGGTAACGTGACGCTCGGTGATCGGGTGAAAATCGGTGCTGGTTGCGTGCTGAAAAACTGCGTCATAGGTAATGATTGCGAAATAAGTCCATACTCTGTGTTTGAAGATGCTGTTCTTGCCGCGAATTGCACCGTGGGTCCTTTTGCTCGTTTACGGCCTGGCGCGGAACTGGCAGAAGGTGCCCATGTGGGTAACTTCGTTGAAATGAAAAAGTCGCGCTTGGGTAAAGGCTCAAAAGCCGGTCATCTCTCTTATCTCGGGGATGCGGAAATTGGTGAGGGCGTGAATATTGGCGCAGGAACCATAACCTGCAACTACGACGGAGCAAACAAACATCAGACCATTATTGGTGATGATGTTTTCGTCGGTTCAGACACTCAATTGGTGGCGCCCGTGACTATCGGCAAGGGCGCAACCATTGCAGCAGGGACGACCGTCACCCATAACGTGGCAGAGAATGAATTGGTATTGAGCCGCGTTAAGCAGGTGCATCGAGCGGATTGGAAACGCCCGATTAAGAAAAAGTAAATTTTTCAGGCACAGCCAACGCTGTGCCTGATGTGTTTTGCTGTGCGTTTCGCAGGGTGCACAGCAAAACATAATAATCCCCAACTCTACAGGCTCGGGGAACCCGGAAAAAACCGGATACAGTCAGGTCAAGGGCATCGAAAAAGGTCTGTTAACAGACTTTCTATAGGAATAACAACTGATGTGTGGAATTGTTGGCGCAGTAGCGCAACGTGATATCGCAGAGATCTTGCTGGAAGGTTTACGCCGTCTGGAATATCGCGGTTATGACTCAGCCGGTCTGGCCGTGGTAGATAATGAAGGGCACCTGGCGCGCTTGCGTCGCGTGGGAAAAGTGCAAAAACTGGCGGAAGCACTGGATGAGCAACCGTTGCATGGTGGCACGGGGATCGCCCATACCCGTTGGGCTACGCATGGCGAACCCTCCGAAAGCAATGCTCACCCACATGTATCTGATTACATTGTCGTGGTGCACAACGGCATTATCGAAAACCACGAACCTTTGCGCGAACTGTTGATTGAGCGTGGGTACTCTTTCAGCTCCGAAACCGATACGGAAGTGATCGCGCATCTGGTGCATTGGGAGCAATGCCAGGGCGGTTCCCTGCTGGATGTCGTGAAGCGGGTGATTCCACAACTTCGCGGTGCCTATGGCACGGTAGTGATGGACAGTCGTGACCCAAGCACGCTGGTGGCCGCACGCTCAGGCAGTCCGTTGGTTATTGGCCGCGGCGTAGGGGAGAATTTCATTGCCTCTGACCAATTGGCGCTTTTGCCGGTAACCCGTCGCTTTATCTTCCTGGAAGAAGGTGATGTGGTTGAAGTGACCCGTCGGACCGTAAAGATTTTCGATAAGCAAGGCAATGCCATCGAACGTCCGGAAATCGAATCCAAGGTGCAGTATGACGCAGGTGACAAAGGTGCCTATCGCCATTACATGCAAAAAGAGATTTACGAACAACCGATGGCGATCAAGAACACTCTTGAAGGGCGTTTCAGCCATGGTCAAATCAACCTGAGTGAACTTGGCCCGAATTCCGATGAACTGCTTACCAAGGTTCAGCACGTACAAATTATCGCGTGCGGTACGTCGTATCATTCAGGCATGGTTGCTCGCTATTGGTTTGAATCTCTGGCGGGTGTGCCTTGTGACGTTGAGATTGCCTCTGAATTTCGCTATCGCAAATCCGCAGTCCGTCCAGGAAGTCTGTTGATTACGCTCTCGCAGTCGGGTGAAACGGCCGATACGTTGGCAGCACTGCGTCTGTCCAAGGAGCTGGGTTATCTCGGTTCTTTGGCGGTGTGCAACGTCGCGGGTTCTTCGCTGGTTCGCGAATCTGATTTGGCGCTGATGACCAAGGCGGGCACTGAAATTGGTGTGGCGTCGACCAAGGCCTTTACAACCCAATTGACCGTGCTGTTGATGCTGGTGGCGCGCGTGGGTCGTTTGAAGGGTATGGGTGAGCATGTTGAACAAGAAATTGTCCATGCCCTGCAGGCGCTGCCTGCACGCATTGAACAAATGCTGTCACTGGATAAAACCATCGAAGCGCTGGCTGAAGGTTTCTCCGACAAGCATCATGCACTGTTCCTCGGACGTGGCGATCAGTATCCCATCGCGATGGAAGGGGCGTTGAAGCTGAAAGAGATCTCCTATATCCATGCTGAGGCATACGCGGCCGGAGAGCTGAAACACGGCCCGCTGGCCCTGATTGATGCGGATATGCCGGTTATTGTTGTTGCGCCCAACAACGAGCTGCTGGAGAAGCTTAAATCCAACATTGAAGAAGTTCGTGCCCGCGGTGGTCTACTGTATGTTTTTGCCGATCAGGATGCCGGGTTCAGCGACAGTGACGGGATGAAGATCATCCAACTGCCGCATGTTGAAGAAATTGTTGCCCCTATTTTCTACACCGTTCCGCTGCAACTTCTCTCTTACCACGTCGCCTTGATTAAAGGCACGGATGTTGACCAGCCGCGTAATCTGGCGAAATCTGTAACAGTCGAGTAAACCCTTGAAGCCCCCGCCTGGGGGCTTTTCTCCTGCCTGAAAATCATCGTCATAAAACTGTCACATTACCAACATATTACTGTCACCAAACTGTCCTATTTTCCCTTCTGAAGCATTACACATTCTGATAACAACGGCTAAAGCCGAGATATCGATACCCCCAGGAGGGATTATGAAACTGATGCGTACCACCGTCGCCAGTATTGTCGTAGCGACTTTTTCTCTGACCGCCGTGTCCGCGTTCGCTGCTGCCAGCCTGACGGGTGCAGGTGCGACATTTCCTGCGCCGGTGTATGCCAAGTGGGCAGATTCTTATCAGAAAGAAACGGGCAACAAGGTCAACTATCAGGGCATTGGCTCGTCCGGTGGCGTGAAGCAAATCATTGCTAATACCGTTGATTTTGGTGCGTCTGATGCACCTTTGTCTGATGACAAACTGGCAACGGATGGATTGTTCCAGTTCCCGACAGTTATCGGTGGGGTGGTTTTGGCGGTCAATTTACCGGGGATTAAATCCGGCCAGTTGACGCTGGACGGTAAAACTCTGGGCGATATCTATCTGGGTAATATCAAAAAGTGGAATGACCCGGCGATCACCAAGCTGAATCCTGGCGTCGCTCTTCCTGATCAAAACATTGCTGTTGTGCGTCGTGCTGACGGCTCCGGCACCTCTTTCGTATTCACCAGCTATCTGGCAAAAGTTAACGACCAGTGGAAGGATAAAGTTGGCGCAGGTTCAACAGTAAACTGGCCGACCGGCTTGGGTGGCAAAGGTAACGACGGCATCGCCGCTTTCGTTCAGCGTCTGCCTGGCTCCATTGGTTATGTTGAATACGCCTACGCAAAACAGAACAATCTGGCTTACACCAAACTGGTTTCAGCAGATGGCAATCCAGTCAGCCCAACTGAAGAAGCATTCAGCGCTGCGGCGAAAGGTGTCGACTGGAGCAAAACATTTGCACAGGATTTGACCAATCAGAAAGGCAACGACGCGTGGCCAATCACTTCTACAACTTTCATTCTGGTGCATAAAGAGCAGAAAAATCCGACTCAGGGCACTGAAGTTCTTAAGTTCTTTGACTGGGCTTACAAAAACGGGGCTAAACAAGCCAGCGATTTGGATTACGCCTCCCTGCCTGCCGAAGTGGTTGAGCAAGTGCGTGCTGCCTGGAAAACCCAGGTTAAAGATAGCAGCGGTAAAGCTCTGTTCTAAACTGTATTAAGAGGTTGGGTTGTGGTTTCTGACGAGACGTCAGGCCAGCTCACAGTAAGTGTTCTTCCCTCCCGTTACCGGGAGGGAACAAAAAGAAGAGAGTCGTATGGCTGAGTATAAGCCGACTATCAAAGCCCCTGGGAAACACGGTGACATCATCTTCAGTGCACTGGTAAAACTGGCTGCGCTGATTACCCTATTTCTACTGGGTGGCATTATCATCTCGCTGATCATTGCCTCCTGGCCGAGTATTAAGACATTTGGTTTTGCCTTCCTGTGGACGAAGGAGTGGGATGCTCCCGCGCAAAAATTTGGCGCACTGGTACCGATTTACGGCACCGTAGTGACTTCACTGATTGCCTTGATCATTGCTGTCCCTGTCAGTTTCGGTATTGCGCTGTTTCTGACGGAGCTGGCACCCAATTGGCTGAAACGCCCATTGGGCGTGGCCATTGAACTGCTGGCGGCTATTCCCAGTATTGTCTATGGCATGTGGGGTCTGTTTGTTTTCGCACCACTGTTTGCGACGTACTTCCAGCAACCTGTCGGCGATCTGCTGTCGGGAATGCCGATCATTGGCGCGCTGTTTTCGGGGCCGGCATTTGGTATTGGTATTCTGGCTGCTGGCGTGATCCTGGCCATTATGATTATTCCCTACATTGCGGCCGTTATGCGTGATGTTTTCGAGCAAACGCCGGTAATGATGAAAGAGTCGGCGTATGGCATCGGATGTACGACCTGGGAAGTGATTTGGCGCATTGTTTTGCCCTTCACCAAAAACGGCGTGATTGGTGGCGTGATGCTTGGTTTGGGACGTGCACTGGGTGAAACCATGGCGGTTACGTTCATTATCGGCAACACCTATCAACTGGACAACATCTCTCTGTTCATGCCCGGCAACAGCATCACCTCGGCACTGGCGAATGAGTTCGCTGAAGCTGAAACTGGCCTGCATACCGCAGCGCTGATGCAACTGGGCCTGATACTGTTCGTTATTACCTTTATCGTTCTGGCGCTGTCGAAGTTGATGATTATGCGTCTGGCTAAAAATGAGGGGCGCTAACGTGGCTACGATGGATTTGCAAAACAACTCGGCGCTACAGGAAACCCGTCGTAAGCGGCAGGCCTGGCGTCGGCAGAAAAACCGTATTGCGCTGTTCCTGTCGATGGCTACCATGGCTTTCGGTCTGTTCTGGCTGGTGTGGATCCTGTTCTCGACGGTAGTAAAAGGCGTCGACGGGATGTCCCTGGCATTATTTACCGAGATGACGCCACCGCCGAATACCGCGGGTGGTGGTTTGGCGAATGCCATTGCCGGTAGCGGCTTACTGATCTTCTGGGCAACTGTTATTGGCACGCCGCTGGGTATTATGGCGGGGATTTACCTGGCGGAATATGGCCGTAAATCTTGGCTGGCAGAGGTTATTCGCTTTATCAATGACATTTTGCTATCGGCACCATCGATTGTAGTGGGTCTGTTCGTTTATACCGTCGTGGTCATGAAGATGGAGCACTTTTCCGGTTGGGCTGGCGTGATTGCGCTGGCGTTACTGCAAGTACCTATCGTTATCCGTACCACGGAAAATATGCTGAGGCTGGTTCCCGACAGTCTGCGTGAAGCCGCGTACGCGTTGGGTACGCCGAAGTGGAAGATGATTTCAGCCATCACGTTAAAAGCGTCGGTCTCTGGGATTATTACCGGTGTGCTGTTGGCTATTGCACGTATCGCGGGTGAAACGGCACCGCTGTTGTTTACGTCGCTCTCCAATCAGTTCTGGAGTACCGATTTGATGCAGCCGATCGCCAACCTCCCGGTCACCATATTTAAATTTGCCATGAGCCCTTTTGCCGAATGGCAACAACTGGCTTGGGCCGGCGTTTTGCTGATTACCCTGTGTGTGCTGATTCTGAACATTACTGCGCGGGTTATTTTCGCCAAGAAAAAATACTGATTAGTCATCAATATTTGTCCATCAGGCAAAGGGATGACGTGTATAGCACAGCGTTGCTGCGGCAGCGCCGGATAAAAGAGAGAAGTCTTCATGAGTAGGGTAACTGAGGCATCCACCAGCAAAATCCAGGTCCATGATCTGAACTTTTACTATGGCAAATTCCATGCGTTGAAAAATATCTCCCTCGATATTGCCAAGAATAAAGTTACGGCGTTTATCGGTCCTTCAGGTTGCGGGAAATCAACACTGCTGCGCACCTTCAACAAGATGTATCAGCTCTATCCTGATCAGTATGCGGAAGGTGACATCCTGTTGGATGGCAATAATATTCTTACCGATAAACAGGATATCGCCCTGCTGCGCGCCAAGGTCGGGATGGTTTTCCAGAAGCCGACACCGTTTCCTATGTCGATTTATGACAATATTGCGTTCGGTGTGCGTCTGTTTGAAAAATTGTCCCGTGCAGATATGGACGAACGCGTACAGTGGGCCTTGACCAAAGCCGCGTTGTGGAATGAGTCCAAGGATAAGCTGCATCAGAGCGGCTACAGCCTGTCGGGCGGCCAGCAACAACGTCTGTGTATCGCGCGGGGAATCGCTATCCGTCCCGATGTTTTGTTGTTGGATGAGCCTTGTTCAGCGCTGGATCCCATCTCTACCGGCAAGATAGAAGAGCTGATCACCGAATTGAAAGAAGATTACACCGTAGTGATTGTCACTCATAACATGCAGCAGGCTGCGCGTTGTTCAGACCACACGGCATTTATGTATCTGGGCGAACTAATTGAGTTCAGTGATACTGACACTCTGTTCACCGCGCCAGCGAAGAAACAGACTGAAGATTACATTACTGGCCGCTACGGTTGATGTAGGCTAAATGGGAAATATCATGGATAACCTGAATCTTAACAAACACATATCTGGTCAGTTCAACGCAGAGCTTGAGCACATCCGTACCCAGGTCTTAACCATGGGCGGGCTGGTGGAACAACAACTGACTGATGCCATTACCGCGATGCACAATCAGGACGGTGAACTGGCAAAGCGTGTTGTCGAGGGTGATAGCAAGGTCAATATGATGGAGGTGGCGATCGATGAGGCCTGCGTGCGCATCATCGCCAAACGTCAGCCCACCGCCAGCGATTTGCGGTTGGTGATGGCGATCATCAAAACGATCTCTGAACTGGAACGTATCGGTGACGTCGCGGATAAAATATGCCGTACCGCGCTGGAGAAGTTCTCCCATCAGCATCAGCCGCTGCTGGTCAGTCTGGAGTCACTTGGCCGCCATACGGTGCAGATGCTGCATGACGTGCTGGATGCTTTTGCCCGGATGGATTTGGACGAGGCTATCCGTATCTATCGTGAAGATAAAAAGGTCGATCAGGAATATGAGGGCATTGTGCGTCAATTGATGACGTACATGATGGAAGATCCCCGCACCATTCCCAGCGTCCTGACTGCCCTGTTCTGCGCCCGTTCGATCGAACGCATCGGCGATCGCTGCCAGAACATTTGTGAATTTATTTTCTATTTCGTCAAAGGCCAGGATTTCCGCCATATCGGTGGCGATGCACTGGATAAACTCCTGGCGGGAGAGAAAAAAGACAGCGATCAGGTTGCTGAATAATCACCTCTCTTTCTGCGAATCCACTGTCTGATTTGTCCATCGGAGAGATCAGGCAGTCATAAATCACACCACCAGCAATCTGTTTATTCACCACGAAAATATTTTTATTTATCGAAAAAAAACAAAAATTTATCAGAAAAGCACCTTTGCTCATTAGCGAGCCTTTTTGTTCTGTTCGATAATTAAGAGAGTCAAAAAGGGGGGTAAACAAATGCAACGTTCTATTGCTACAGTCTCTGTTTCCGGCACATTACCTGAAAAGTTGCATGCTATTGCCGCCGCTGGATTTGATGCGGTAGAAATTTTCGATCAGGATTTGTACGACTACCATGGGACACCGATCGAAATACGCAAGATGGCGCAAAATCTCGGGCTGAAGATAGCCCTGTTCCAACCTTGTCGCAATGTGGAAGGTGAATCACGCGATCAGTGGAAACACAATCTGGAACGCGTGCGCCGGAAATTTGAAATTATGCATCAGCTCGGCTGTGATCGTATGTTGCTGTGCAGTAATGCATCCGCTGAATGTTCGGCTGATATCAATATACAAATCGCTGATTTATCGCAGGTCGCGCAACTGGCGCAAGAGCATGGAATTACGGTGGGCTACGAGGCGTTATCGTGGGGGACGCATGTCAATCACTACCGTCAGGCCTGGGATCGGGTTCGTGTTGTGAATAGCCCGTCAATGGGAATTGTGCTCGACAGCTTTCATATTCTGGCGCGTGGCGATCAGGTCGACCAACTGGTAGACATTCCTCTGGAAAAAATCATTTTTGTGCAATTGGCGGATGCGCCACGACTCAATATGGATTTCCAGCAGTGGAGCCGGCGTTTTCGCTGTTTTCCCGGCCATGGCGCGCTACCCATCGTAGAGTTTGCGCAGCGGATAGCTGAAAAAGGTTACTCAGGGTCGTGGTCGCTGGAGGTTTTCAACCACGAATTTGATCGCATGCAGCCACTTCCGGTAGCAAAAAATGGCTTCCGTTCGCTGCAATATATCGAACAGAAAATAACCCAGAGCAATGCCTTAAGTTAAGAGCCTATTGGAATAGGCTCTGGCCATTGCGCATGATCAGTCGATGATACTGAAACCTTTTTCACGCCATAGCGCGGGGAGTTGGCGCATATCATGGAACGTGGTGACCAAAGGATGGTCAATCGGGGAATTATGCGGATCTGCGCAGTAGTAAAAAACCTGAATTCCTGCAGCAATTCCGGCGTAGGTGCCGGAAAAGGAGTCCTCAACCAAAATACAGCGCTCAATTGGCACCTGCATTTTTTCTGCGGCGTGATAAAGCATTGCCGGATCGGGTTTCCATTTCTTTACGTCATATCCACTGAATAGGCGCAGACCCTTTTCACCGTCATCAAATAACGGCAACATTTTTGTCAGGCCCAGTGAGTGCTGCATTTTGCTGACCGGTCCATTGGACACCACACAGATTGGCACTGTAATTTGCTGCAGAAGTTCGGTTGCACCCTCAATCGCGACCAGTTCGCTGTCGAACAGGCGTGCAACTTCCTTGCGGAACACCGCTTCCATTTCCGCAACGGGTTGATTGAGACCATACTCTTTGCTGACAATCTCGATAATTTCGTAGAGTTTGACACCCTTGAATTCTTTGATCATTCTTTCTAAAGCAAGATTGATGTCGTAGTGGGCAAACATATGCACGTAGGCTTTACAACACAGGACTTCACTGTCGACCAGCGTTCCGTCACAATCAAAAAATACGCATTCAATCCGGGGCATAAACTCTCCTTTTGGCATTCTTTAGCCGTAAAAAACTCTACGCATCAGTCTACCGTGCCAAATAAATTATGCGACCTATACCTGTTCAAATGAGCTGGCATAGCGATTCAGTGAGAAAAAAACGCAGGAGTGTCATCAAAAACCCGGCTATTTGTTATAGGATAGCGACCAACTGTTACTCCCCTCTTTGGAATTCAGATAATGAGCAAACCACAAACCAGCCTTGATGCTGGCAGCACGCTTGAGCGCGTATTCAAGCTCAGGCAACACGGCACAACGGCACGTACAGAAGTGATTGCCGGGCTGACCACCTTTCTCACCATGGTCTATATCGTCTTCGTTAACCCGCAGATTTTAGGTGTAGCGGGGATGGACACGCAGGCGGTATTCGTTACTACCTGTCTGATTGCGGCGTTTGGCAGTATTTTTATGGGTCTGCTGGCTAACCTGCCGGTGGCTCTGGCACCTGCAATGGGTCTGAACGCTTTCTTCGCATTTGTGGTTGTCGGTGCGATGGGTATTTCATGGCAGATCGGCATGGGTGCTATTTTCTGGGGCGCAATCGGTTTCCTTTTGCTGACCATTTTTCGTATCCGGTATTGGATGATTGCGAATATCCCAGTCAGTCTGCGCGTCGGGATCACCAGCGGTATTGGTTTATTCATTGGCATGATGGGGCTGAAAAATGCGGGAATCATCGTGCCAAACCCGGAAACCATCGTCACTATCGGTAATCTGACGTCACATTCGGTATTGTTGGGCGCATTGGGCTTTTTCATTATTGCCGTGCTGGCGTCGCGTAATATTCATGCGGCTGTTTTGGTCTCTATTGTGGTGACCACGTTGATCGGTTGGGCATTGGGTGATGTTCATTACGGGGGCATATTCTCTATGCCACCTAACGTCATGACTGTCGTCGGTCAGGTTGATCTTGCCGGGTCACTGAATATCGGTTTGGCGGGGGTGATCTTCTCGTTCATGCTGGTAAATCTGTTTGACTCATCAGGTACCTTGATTGGCGTAACGGATAAAGCCGGTCTGACGGACGAAAACGGTAAATTCCCGCGCATGAAGCAGGCACTGTATGTCGACAGCATTAGCTCAGTCGCCGGGGCGTTTATTGGTACGTCATCAGTAACCGCCTATATCGAAAGTTCCTCTGGCGTCTCTGTGGGAGGCCGTACCGGTCTGACCGCCGTTGTGGTAGGGATTCTGTTCCTGTTGGTCATCTTCATTTCGCCATTGGCCGGAATGGTACCCAGCTATGCGGCGGCAGGTGCGCTGATTTATGTCGGCGTGTTGATGACGTCGAGCCTGTCTCGCGTGAAGTGGGACGATCTGACCGAAGCCGTACCTGCATTTATCACCGCAGTCATGATGCCGTTCAGTTTTTCAATTACCGAAGGCATCGCACTCGGCTTTATTTCTTACTGCATCATGAAACTCGGCACCGGGCGCTGGAAAGAAATCAGCCCGTGCGTGATTGTTGTTGCCGTACTGTTCATCCTGAAAATCGCGTTCGTCGATCATTAGCAAATAAAATAGCCGGTCATTTGGCCGGCTATATCACCGTCACGAACATTCCCCTTCAATTCCTGCGTTACCTATGGAAAACCACGGTTCTTCACATTGCTGACTATTTGGTGGGGGGCAGGCTGGTAAACTTCATATAACGGTTTGACGAAGATTGTTGTTGTATCGAGAGATCTTGCGTGCGCGTAAAACCCTGTTCAGGATGATAGTTCCAGAGTACCAATCGGGCGAGGGTTGGAGTATGCGCACACCCCCAGGCGATCAGATTGTCTGTATCACTCATCACCTGAACATCTTGTGTAATGGTGGATCGCAAGCGCCCGGAAGCCGGGTGCAACCGCAACGTATCCAACCCGTTTGTTCCCAAGCCAGCCAACTTCAACACACTCTGGCGAATACACCAAAGTTGTGTCGCCGCTTCCAACGGATCGATTTGCGCATCAATCCATGCGCGTTCCGCCGGGGTGAGAAATTGATTCTGCTTCTCCGTGATCTGCCCACTTCTCGCGCGGATAACTTCAATATCCAGACCGACTTTCCCTTCACTGCTCAACACGACGGCAATGGTATTGCCTGCGTAAGCCAGACTGAAATCGGGAAGGTTGCTTTCCGCAAAACAGGGGCGGCCATTAGGGGCTGTGATAATTTTAGGTAATGTATTCATTCCGTAAAGATAAAACATCATTTCACCAAGCAAAGCCCGGCTATGCAGAAATCGCTGTCGACGTTTGGGGGAAAAAGCGAGGGTTGATGAGACGAGATCGGCTGATAAGCGTCGAGTATCCGGTTCGTTTTCGCTTATGGCCCATCTGGAAAAATGGCACGCCATTGGTCACTCCATGATAATGGTTCGTACAGTTATTGACTGACATCACTTAGGATAACACTTCAATTATTCATAAAAAATGAATGATTTCTAATGTATATTTCCTAAAACCGTGAGATCGCGTTCTTCCGTAGCATAAAGTCCTTTCCCGGACTTATCGGTGCAATAAGTGATGTGCTTATCATTCCTGACATTTATTCACTTGGGCTGGATGCTGATTCTCTGGCGCATCCTTCGTCCAGCAAGTCTTACCCGCATTTTTTGTTGGTAAGCATTTACATCTCACCATCAAGAAAAGTCAAATTTTGCCGTTAATAACAGGGCAGCTATTTGGCTTATTGTCAGTGAGTGATGTGAAAATGTTTAAAACGACGCAGGCTCGATTCACCCTTCTTATCAGTGTATTTTTCATCGTTTTGCTGATCATTACTTTAATTGTCATTCAACTCTTTGTATCGCCTAAACTTAAGCGTTCTGAGAGCGCCATCATTGGTAACAACGTCGACAATATTGCCGTGGTTATTGGTGACAGAATGCATCGTGTCGAAGCACAAGCACGTACCATGACTCAGTCCGTTACCCTGATGGACAGCAGTTCTATCGATTTGCTGCTTCCGACACTGGTGGATCAGTATGGTGATGGGAATATCTTTGGTGGCGGTATTTGGCCGTTACCTTACAAACGCGACGCGGTCCGCGAAAAAGCCAGCACCTTTTTTGCCCGTAATGACGCCAACGTCCTTACGTTGAATACCCACTGGAATGAGCCAGCCTCACAAAAATATTATGAGCAACCGTGGTTTACGGACGGACTCTCTGCCCCCAAAGGCTACTGTGCCTGGGCAAAGGCGTATCAGGATGACGCCAGCCCCCAGCCTCGAACCAACTGTGCGATGGCGATCTACAAAGGGGATGAACTTTGGGGTGTCTCAACTATTGATGTGACGCTTGGCTTTTTTAATCATCTGGTTAAGCAGATGGAAAAGCAGGTTAACGCCTCTATTCTTATCGTTGAGCAAGACGGCAAAATTGTCGGTACCAGCAACGATACCGACAACATGAAAAAACTCTCTGATTTGGCGGGCCAGTCGCCAATGGCCAGCCAATTGCTATTGATGTTGAGTCAGATAAAGGACCAGCCTACCATTGAAAGTGAATACGATTCTAATGGCACATCACATACGCTTTTCTTGCGCCGAATAGAGGGCAGCCCGTGGTTTATCGCAACGGATATGCCGACCAATCTGCTGGTTAAACAAAGCAACAGTATCCTGTTGAGTCTGGGTATGGTGCAGATCCCCATTTTACTCATTCTGCTTGGTTTCATGATTTTCTCCATTCGCGTATTCATGCGACGCTTGGCCACACTACGTGACAACATCAGCGCATTGTCCGCGGGAGGTGCTGATTTAACCCAGCGTTTACCTCAGAGTAATAGCCCGGAATTTGATCATGTAAACCGCAGCTTCAATGATTTCCTCGATCACTTGCAGACCATTATGAAACAGGTGGGTGACAGCAGCCTGGCGATTGCTTCTGCATCGCGGCAGATTGCCAGTGGTAATCAGGATCTCTCTGCCCGCACCGAAGATCAGGCCAGTTCCATTGAAGAAACGGCGGCGTCGATGGAGCAGTTAACCAGCACAGTAAAACAGAATGCAGCCAATGCGGGTCATGCCAACCAACTGGCACGCGATGCTTCTTCGGTGGCGGAGAAAGGCAGTCATGTTGTGCAGCAGGTCGTTAAGACAATGGGATCGATCAATCATTCGTCGAAGAAAATTGTCGACATTATCAGCGTGATTGACGGCATCGCCTTTCAAACCAATATCCTGGCCCTGAATGCGGCTGTAGAAGCGGCACGTGCCGGAGAGCAGGGGCGGGGATTTGCGGTGGTGGCTTCTGAAGTGCGCAACCTGGCACAACGTTCAGCAACCTCGGCTCGTGAAATCAAGAAATTGATTGAGGACTCTGTGAGCGATATCGGTATCGGTACAAATCTGGTGGCCGATGCGGGATCGACGATGGATGAGTTGATGACTGGGGTATCCAATGTTGCCACGTTAATGAATGAGATCATGTCTTCAAGTCAGGAACAGAGTCTGGGGATTGAACAGGTGAATCAGGCTATCAATCAGCTCGATAACGCCACGCAGCAAAATGCTGCGCTGGTGGAAGAAGTGGCTGCTGCCGCACAAGCAATGCAGGAACAAACCCAGCAACTTGAAAACGTCGTCGCGGGCTTCAAAATCTAACGAACGCTCGTTTCCAATGAGCAGACCCGGACGTCTTGCGATGTCCGGTTTTTTTATCTGTTCATCCACGACGTATTTCATGTGAGAAGACGTTACCCAGAGACTGGAGTAACTATTATTTTGTAAATAAGGCGCCACGCCTTTCTAAAATTATTCTTTATAAGAACCGGGATTGCAGCCAAGTATAATCTTTTTCTGATCTTTACTGTGTGCAACCATCGAACTGAGCCGAATGGCGCTGAGTAAAGGGAGAACAATTACTTTGGTATTCTCCTGTGTTTTTAATCCCTTTTTATATTTTATGGGATTTAAATCTACTCTCTATCATCATCTTTATTAGCGATATTGCCGACTGCTCATCATTATCAATTCTCAGCAGCCGAAAAATCTTATATGCGACGCATTCAACCATCTGTCTTGCGGTCAGTAAACGAAGAAAAAAAACTTTGTTTAGCAGATTTTCAACTTTACCGGTGCGATGTTTCCCGTGCCAGGAACAGAGAACTTCTTCTCTGGCTGCTTGCATTGCCTGTTCTGTGATCGGGCTGGATTGTAACAAAACCCGATGCTTTGCATAATTCATAGAGGATAAAAATGATCCCGCTGGACGTCGAGGGGGGCGCGATGGAGAGGCATGTTTTTTCAGAACCAGAGATAAATTTTTCTTATAAAAAAATCAGTGATCCGTTAACAACACGGTATGATGCGCACCTGCATGAAAATAATTATGAGATATATTATCTGCTTGCTGGTGATCTGTACTATCTGGTTGATGGGGAACGTTACCGCTTGCAGGCCGGGGATCTGTTGGTAATAGACATGGACAGCATCCATCGCCCCAATTTCAACTCAGGGGTGCCGTATGAACGGGTCGCTATTCATTTCAATCCTAAATGGGTGCGTTTGTATAACGTTGAAGGGTATGATTTGACGTGTTGTTTGAATCGAGAAAATATTCGACACCATCGTTTTTTAACGGGCGGTGAGTTACAGCGAGAGGGGATCCCTTTCCTGATGCAGGAAATGATTCGTTTACGTGTGGATAATAGTACTTTCAGCCAGGTAATGTTACGAACGTTATTTATTCAACTTCTTCTGCGATTGAATGTCTTGATTCAGGATAAAACTCAGAACGACGAAGAGTCAACAAGACTGACGGAACAAAATAATAAAATGGCAGAGGTAATTTTCTGGCTTAATCAACATTATCAGAAAAAAATCACCCTTGATGAATTGAGTCAGACTTTCTTTATTGATAAATACCATCTTTGCCATCAATTCAAACAGAATACGGGTTTTACCCTGTTTGAATATTTGACCTATAAGCGAATTTTACTAGCAAAAACGCTGCTGCTTTCAGGTGTCAGCAGCAGTGAGGTCAGCAATCAAACGGGTTTTGGCGATTACTCCAGCTTCTATCGTTCATTCCGTAAAATCGTGGGGATATCGCCGAAAACATTTACCTCGGATGCGCAAAAACAGCATCGTCTGCGTTCATAGTTTATCAAGGCAGGGTCGATCCTTGATGCTGAAACTGCACCGTAAAACGATCGCCATTTTGCCCGGTCATCAAAATTAAAACCCGCCATAAGCGGGTTTTAATGAAAGTGAGTGCTTACCAGTAAACTTTACTTCCCTATACAGAAGCTGGAAAAAATCCGTCCCAATAAGTCATCCGAAGTGAATTCACCGGTAATTTCGCTCAGGGCCAACTGTGCGAGACGCAATTCTTCCGCCAGTAACTCGCCAGCCCAGGCACCAAGAAGTTGATCTTTACCCTGCTCAAGATGTTGTGCTGCCAATTCAAGAGCTTGCAAATGGCGACGGCGGGCCAGAAAACCCCCCTCCATATTGTTATTGAAGCCCATGCTCTCTTTCAAATGCTCTCGCAGCAGATCTACACCTTCACCTGTGCGGGCTGACAGTCGGATAAGTGAGTGACCATTCACTTTCTCGAAACCCAGCTCCTCGCCCGTGATGTCGGCTTTATTACGCACAACGGTGATAGGCAGGCTCTGCGGCAGGCGCGCCATAAACTCCGGCCAGATATCTTCTGGCCCGGTGGCATTTGTTGTGGTGCCATCAACCATAAACAGAACGGTATCTGCCTGTTCGATCTCATTCCATGCACGTTCGATACCGATACGCTCAACTTCGTCACTGGCTTCACGCAATCCCGCGGTATCAATGATATGCAGTGGCATGCCATCAATATGGATATGCTCGCGCAATACGTCACGAGTGGTACCTGCGATGTCCGTCACTATCGCCGCGTCCCGACCCGCCAGCGCGTTAAGCAGGCTCGATTTACCGGCATTTGGCCGCCCGGCGATAACGACTTTCATGCCTTCACGCAGCAGGCTGCCTTGTCGCGCTTCTGCCTTGACTGCATCCAGATCGGCCATCACTTGATTCAGTTGCCCTTCGATTTTGCCATCTGAAAGAAAATCAATTTCTTCCTCAGGGAAGTCGATTGCAGCCTCAACGTAGATTCGCAAGTGAGTGAGTGCTTCCACCAAATGGTGGATACGGGCGGAAAACACGCCTTGTAGTGAGTTAACCGCAGAACGGGCAGCCTGCTCTGAACTGGCATCGATCAGATCGGCAATCGCTTCCGCCTGAGCCAAATCCAGTTTGTCGTTGAGAAAAGCACGCTCAGAGAATTCACCCGGACGGGCAATACGGACAGTTGAAAGCGCCAGAATCCGTTTTAACAGCAAATCGAGAATAACCGGGCCACCGTGCCCTTGCAGTTCCAGCACATCTTCGCCGGTGAAGGAATTAGGGCCAGGGAACCACAGCGCAATCCCTTGATCAAGCGTACTGCCATCCGCATCGCGAAACGGCAGATAGTCGGCATAGCGCGCCTTGGGAAGCTTACCGAGTACGTGCTGGGCCACTTCACGGGCAGCCTGGCCGGAGATGCGTAAAATGCCGACTCCGCCGCGTCCCGGGGGCGTGGCTTGGGCAACGATGGTATCGGAAGTGTTCATAAAACTCTCTTATCTGTGGGAACTCTTTTGTTCGTTAAAACGCTAAAAAATAAGGCGGTCATATGACCGCCTTATTTAATTTGCATCACAGCGTCTACCGTCGCGAATTATTTCTTTTTATCACGACTGTGCAGGCCACGTTTTTCCAGGCCGCGGTAAATCAACTGCTGCTGGATAATGGTCACCAGGTTACTGACGATATAGTACAGCACGAGACCGGACGGGAACCACAGGAAGAACACGGTGAAGATCACTGGCATAAAGGTCATGATCTTCTGCTGCATTGGGTCGGTGACAGTGGTCGGCGACATCTTCTGGATGAAGAACATCGTGATACCCATCAGAACCGGCAGAATGTAGAACGGGTCTTGCGCTGACAGGTCATGAATCCACCAAATAAATGGCGCATGACGCAATTCAACCGAGCCCATCAACATGTAATACAGCGCCAGGAAGATAGGCATCTGGATAACCAGTGGCAGACAGCCTCCCAGCGGGTTGACCTTCTCTGCCTTGTACAGCGCCATCATTTCCTGACTCATGCGCTGTTTGTCATCGCCAATACGCTCACGCATGGCCGCCAGTTTCGGCTGCAACATACGCATCTTCGCCATCGAGGTGTACTGCGCTTTAGTCAGCGGGTACATGATGCCGCGCACGATGAAGGTAATTACGATGATGGAGAAGCCCCAGTTACCGACAAAGCTGTGGATGAATTTCAACAGTTTGAACAGTGGTTGGGAGATGAACCATAACCAGCCGTAATCTACGGTCAGATCAAGATGCGGTGCAATGGTGGCCATCTTGTCCTGAATTTCAGGACCCACCCACAACGTTGCAGCAACCTGCTGTTGTGTGCCTGGCTCAACGATAAACGGTGCACCTTTAAAACCAATCGCGGCCAGACCATTTCCCAGATTGCTGGAGAAGAAGGTATTGGTATCTTTGGCCGACGGGATCCAGGCAGTAGCAAAATATTGTTGCAACATCGCTACCCAGCCACCACGTGTGGTGATAGTCAGGTCGCCATCTTTGATGTCACTGAAGCTATATTTTTTGTACTTCGTTTCATCAGAAGAGAATGCCGCACCACGATAAGTGTGCAGGGCAAAGTTATTGCTGCCGGTATCACGGTGCTTAGGCAAATCGATGCTTTGCTTCAACTGACCGAACAGGGTCAATTCCAGCGGGGCAGCGGTGGTGTTGTTGATGTTGTAATCCACACCCACAGCGTAACCACCACGTTTCAGCACGAAAGTCTTGGTAAAGACAGCGCCGTTTTCTGCGGTATAAGTCAAAGGAATACGCAATTCGTCCTGACCCTCAGCCAGCACAAAGCTGTCCTGGGAAGTCTGGAACAGCGGGCGGGTTCCGTTGTTTGGATTGTCTGGACCGTTTTTACCTGTCAGACCACTTTGCGCCTGATAGATAAATTCAGGGGTCGTTTCAAGTAATTGGAACGGCGTATCTGAACCCAATGAATCAGGGTGGTTCAAAAGCAGAGCCTGCTCAATATCACCACCACGGGTGTTGATGGTCAGCGACAGCACGTCAGTTTTTACTGTAATCAGTTTACCCTGGCCACTGGCTGGCACCGCCTGGCTGGAAGCATCACCGGGAGCTGTGTTCGCAGTCTGTTGCGTGGTCTGATTGGCCGGAAGCGGAGCGTGGTCCGTTTGCCAGGCCTGCCAGATCATGAAAGACACAAACAGCAGAGCGATGAGAAGAAGATTGCGTTGCGAATCCATCGTTAGTGTTCTCTGTTATCGTCGGTTTTCGGCGGCACGGGGTCATCGCCACCTGGGTTCAAAGGGTGGCATTTTAATACGCGTTTCAATGTCAACCAACTGCCTTTTATCATGCCAAACCGGCCCAATGCCTCAATTCCGTAATGAGAGCAGGTGGGCCGGAAGCGACAATGCGGCCCTAGTAACGGACTGATAACAAGCTGATAACCGCGTATCAGCGCAATCAGGACGCGGGAGCCTGGCGACAGTGGCGGCGCCATAGTTTTTCCAAAGCTTCATTCAGAGCCCGATTATCGAGCTCGGCAATCCCTTTCTTGGCAACTACCACAAAATCCATAGACGGCAGCGTGTGCTGATGTAGCCGGAAGCTTTCGCGGGTTAGGCGTTTGATCCGATTACGTTCATGGGCGCGTTTGACATGTTTTTTAGCGACGGTTAGACCGATGCGGGGATGCCCCAGCGTGTTCAGGCGGCCGAGGATGGTGATTTGCGGCGTGCCAGCCCGTTGTGGCTGCTGGAAGACGAAAGTGAAATGACGGGGAGTTAACAAACGTAACTCCCTGGGAAAAGCTAGCTTAACCACTAACAGGGTTAGCTTTTATTACTTGGAAACAGTCAGACGAGTACGGCCTTTCGCACGACGGCGGGCCAGAACTTGACGACCATTTTTGGTGGCCATACGAGCACGGAAACCGTGGCTACGGTTGCGCTTCAATACGGACGGTTGGAAAGTGCGTTTCATAGCGATTTCTACCTAAACTTAAATTATTACTGATCAGTAAACGCGTTTGGCTATCCGGCGTGAAAACGACCGACGCCTCAATCGCAACATATAAAGAAGCGGGATTGTAATAATTGTACAGTCCTGAGTCAATTCACATTACCAAAGCCTGCCAGATTGTTTACCAAGATGGCCCGTGGTTACCGAATAATCCCGTCAGGTCAGACCATCTGGAACACAGGCATCACACGTAGGGCTGAGGATTATACGGACTCTCACTTAAATCGCAAGGATCGCGGGAAGATCCTGCGATCCCGCCATGAGATCGCAGAGTGTTACCGGGCATATCGCTTCAGCAGAATCCGATTTTCCACTGCGGTGTACGATTTTACAGCAATTCGGCCACGATAGCGTAAACTTACTCTCTCGCCGGTTTTAGCCTGTGGATAAAAAGGATCTAATCTGTGAGGAAGGGGAGGATCTCTGGCGCGGATTGGGTTATGATCCGCCATTCCGATCATGATCCCCAAGGTGGGATCGTGAAGGATATAAACCGCCAAAATCGGTTCGCACGCCACCCTCTGGCTCATTGAAGCAAGGCGTGTGTCAAAAATCATGAATGTAAAACGTATTCTGATCCTTTTCTTTTGTTGATCTTGTTCGAGTGGAGTCCGCCGTGTCACTTTCGCTTTGGCAGCAGTGTCTTGCCCGATTGCAGGATGAGTTACCTGCCACAGAATTTAGTATGTGGATACGCCCCCTACAGGCGGAACTGAGTGACAATACCCTGGCGCTCTATGCCCCAAACCGTTTCGTGCTGGATTGGGTACGCGATAAGTACTTAAACAACATCAATGGGCTGCTGAACGACTTTTGTGGTTCGGACGTCCCTTTGCTGCGTTTTGAAGTGGGCAGCAAACCCATGACCCATGCCGTGACAGAAACCGTCGTTGCCAACAATGTCAGTACCCGCACTGCGCCAGTCATTCGTGCCGCGCCGTCGCGCCCAAGCTGGGACAGCTCTGCCGCGCAGCCTGAATTGTCGTACCGTTCCAATGTGAACCCCAAACATAATTTCGATAACTTCGTTGAAGGTAAATCCAACCAGTTGGCGCGTGCAGCGGCGCGGCAGGTGGCGGATAACCCTGGCGGAGCTTACAACCCATTATTTCTCTATGGCGGAACGGGGTTGGGTAAAACCCACCTGCTGCACGCCGTGGGAAATGGCATCATCGCCCGCAAAGCCAACGCCAAAGTGGTTTACATGCACTCTGAGCGGTTTGTGCAGGACATGGTGAAAGCGCTCCAGAACAATGCGATTGAAGAGTTCAAACGCTATTACCGTTCTGTGGATGCGTTGCTCATCGATGACATCCAGTTTTTTGCGAACAAAGAGCGCTCGCAGGAAGAATTTTTCCATACCTTCAATGCGTTACTTGAAGGCAACCAGCAAATTATCCTGACGTCGGATCGCTATCCAAAAGAGATTAACGGCGTTGAAGATCGCTTGAAATCACGCTTTGGCTGGGGTTTGACGGTGGCGATTGAACCGCCGGAACTGGAAACGCGCGTCGCAATTCTGATGAAGAAAGCCGATGAAAACGACATTCGCCTGCCGGGTGAAGTGGCGTTTTTTATTGCTAAACGCTTGCGTTCCAACGTACGTGAGCTGGAAGGCGCATTGAATCGTGTTATTGCCAATGCGAACTTTACGGGGCGGGCGATTACGATCGATTTCGTCCGGGAAGCGCTGCGCGATTTGCTGGCCTTGCAAGAGAAGTTGGTCACTATCGATAATATTCAGAAAACGGTGGCCGAGTATTATAAAATCAAAGTCGCTGACCTGCTCTCGAAACGGCGTTCCCGTTCAGTTGCCCGCCCTCGCCAAATGGCGATGGCGCTGGCGAAAGAGCTAACCAACCACAGCCTGCCAGAAATCGGCGATGCGTTTGGTGGTCGCGACCATACAACGGTGTTGCACGCCTGCCGCAAGATTGAGCAGTTGCGTGAGGAAAGTCACGACATCAAAGAAGATTTCTCCAATTTAATCAGAACATTATCCTCCTAGCGCTATGAAATTTATCGTTGAACGTGAGCATCTGCTAAAACCACTGCAACAGGTCAGTAGCCCGCTGGGTGGACGACCCACTTTGCCAATTCTGGGCAACCTGCTTTTGCAGGTTACCGAAGGCTCCCTGCTGCTGACCGGTACCGATCTGGAAATGGAAATGGTCGCGCGCGTTGCGCTGAGCCAACCTCATGGGGTTGGAGCCACCACCGTTCCGGCCCGTAAATTTTTTGATATCTGCCGCGGACTGCCTGAAGGGGCGGAAATTACGGTCGTGCTTGAGGGCGAACGGATGTTGGTGCGCTCTGGCCGCAGCCGCTTCTCGCTTTCGACGCTGCCTGCGGCAGATTTCCCCAACCTGGATGACTGGCAGAGTGATGTTGAGTTTACCCTGCCGCAAGCCACGCTGAAGCGTTTGATTGAAGCGACACAGTTTTCCATGGCTCATCAGGACGTTCGTTACTACCTCAACGGTATGCTGTTTGAGACCGAAGGTGAGGAGTTGCGTACCGTTGCGACCGACGGACACCGTTTGGCGGTTTGTTCTATGCCAATCGGACAGGAATTGCCGTCACATTCGGTGATCGTGCCGCGTAAAGGCGTCATGGAACTGGTGCGCTTGCTCGACGGCGGCGAAACACCACTGCGCGTGCAGATTGGTTCCAATAACATTCGCGCGCATGTGGGGGATTTTATCTTCACATCGAAGCTGGTGGATGGTCGTTTCCCTGATTATCGCCGCGTTTTGCCGAAGAACCCTGATAAAACGCTGCAAGCTGGCTGTGATTTGCTGAAGCAGGCGTTTGCCCGCGCGGCCATTCTCTCCAATGAGAAGTTCCGCGGCGTACGTTTATATGTCAGCCATAACCAGTTGAAGATCACCGCGAATAACCCGGAGCAGGAAGAAGCTGAAGAGATTCTGGACGTCACCTACGACGGTACGGAAATGGAGATCGGTTTCAACGTCAGCTATGTACTGGACGTGCTTAACGCCTTGAAATGCGAAGAAGTGCGCCTGCTGCTGACGGATTCTGTTTCCAGTGTGCAAATCGAAGATGGGGCCAGCCAGGCCGCGGCCTATGTTGTCATGCCGATGCGCCTGTAATTGACGGTAAACTGACGTAATGGCCCTGACGCGCTTACTCATTCGCGATTTCCGTAATATTGAATCGGCTGATTTGGCACTGTCTGAGGGGTTCAACTTTTTGGTTGGACCCAACGGCAGCGGCAAAACCAGCGTACTGGAAGCAATCTATACGCTTGGGCATGGCCGTGCCTTCCGCAGTTTGCAGGCTGGGCGGGTCATCCGTCACGATCGGCCTGAATTTGTGTTGCATGGGCGAATTAATAGTGGGGGCGAACGTGAATTGTCCGTTGGCCTCAGCAAAAGTCGCCAGGGTGACAGCAAGGTGCGCATTGATGGTTCAGATGGTCACAAAGTGGCTGAACTGGCCCAGATGCTCCCGATGCAACTGATCACCCCAGAAGGTTTTACCCTACTTAATGGTGGGCCAAAATATCGGCGCGCCTTCCTTGACTGGGGCTGTTTTCATAACGACCCCGGTTTTTTCATTGCCTGGAGCAACCTGAAGCGGTTACTCAAGCAGCGCAACGCAGCGCTGCGCCAGGTAAGTCGCTATGCGCAACTTCGAGCCTGGGATCAGGAACTGGTTCCTTTGGCAGAGCGTATCAGCGAGTGGCGGGCTGCCTACAGTGAAGCGATTGCAGAAGATATCGCTGCAACGTGCGCGCAGTTCCTGCCGGAGTTTGCCTTGAGCTTTTCATTCCAGCGTGGCTGGGACAAAGAGAGCGACTATGGCGAACTGCTCGAGCGGCAGTTTGAGCGAGACAGGGCGTTAACGTATACCGCAGTAGGGCCGCATAAAGCCGATTTTCGCATCCGCGCCGAAGGGACGCCGGTTGAAGATTTGTTATCACGTGGCCAGTTAAAACTACTGATGTGCGCATTGCGTTTAGCGCAGGGTGAATTTCTAACCCGACAGAACGGGCGGCGTTGCCTTTATCTGATTGACGATTTTGCCTCTGAGCTGGACACCGTTAAACGCCGGTTGCTGGCCGAACGCCTGAAAGCCACCCACGCACAGGTATTTGTCAGTGCAGTCAGCGCTGAACAAGTTCCGGATATGGCGGGTGAAAAGGGCAAGATGTTCCGCGTGGAACAGGGTAAAATAGCCGTTCAACCACAGGACTAAAAATGAGCGAGAAACGTTGATGTCGAATTCTTATGACTCCTCAAGTATCAAGGTATTAAAAGGGCTGGATGCGGTTCGTAAGCGCCCAGGCATGTATATCGGTGATACTGATGACGGCACCGGTCTGCACCACATGGTATTCGAGGTTGTGGACAACGCTATCGACGAAGCACTCGCTGGCCATTGTAAAGATATTCAGGTCACCATCCATGCTGACAACTCTGTGTCGGTTCAGGATGATGGTCGTGGTATTCCTACCGGTATCCACGAAGAGGAAGGAGTATCAGCAGCGCAGGTCATCATGACCGTTCTGCATGCCGGCGGTAAGTTCGACGATAACTCTTATAAAGTATCCGGCGGTCTGCACGGCGTTGGCGTGTCGGTCGTGAATGCGTTATCTGAAAAATTGGAGTTGGTGATCCGCCGTGAAGGCCGGGTCCACGAGCAGACTTATAAGCATGGTGAACCTCAGGCGCCGTTGAAAGTGGTCGGCGAAACAGAACTGACCGGCACCACCGTGCGTTTCTGGCCAAGCTTCAACACCTTTACCAACAACACCGAATTCCAATACGAAATTCTGGCGAAGCGTTTGCGTGAATTGTCATTCCTGAACTCAGGTGTTTCTATCCGCCTGTTTGACAAGCGTGATGACAAACAGGATCACTTCCACTACGAAGGTGGGATTAAAGCGTTTGTCGAATACCTGAGCAAAAACAAGACGCCAATCCACCCGAACGTGTTCTATTTCTCCACCGTCAAAGATGACATCGGTGTGGAAGTGGCACTACAGTGGAACGACGGCTTCCAGGAAAACATCTACTGCTTTACCAACAACATTCCACAGCGCGACGGCGGTACCCATCTGGTCGGTTTCCGTTCTGCGATGACCCGTACGCTCAACGCGTATATGGATAAAGAAGGCTATAGCAAGAAGTCCAAAATCAGCGCAACCGGCGACGATGCGCGTGAGGGGCTGATTGCCGTGGTTTCGGTGAAAGTTCCCGATCCTAAATTCTCTTCCCAGACCAAAGACAAACTGGTTTCTTCCGAAGTGAAGACCGCCGTTGAGTCGCTGATGAACGAGAAACTGGTCGATTATCTGATGGAACACCCGGGTGATGCGAAAATCGTGGTGGGTAAAATCATTGACGCTGCCCGCGCCCGTGAAGCCGCCCGTAAAGCCCGTGAGATGACCCGTCGTAAAGGCGCACTCGATCTGGCTGGCCTGCCAGGTAAACTGGCGGACTGTCAGGAACGCGATCCGGCCCACTCTGAATTGTATCTGGTGGAAGGGGACTCGGCAGGCGGCTCCGCCAAGCAGGGTCGTAACCGTAAAAACCAGGCAATTCTGCCGTTGAAAGGTAAAATCCTCAACGTTGAGAAAGCCCGTTTTGACAAAATGCTCTCCTCGCAGGAAGTTGCCACGCTGATTACCGCGTTGGGTTGCGGTATTGGCCGCGACGAATACAACCCGGATAAATTGCGTTATCACAGCATCATTATCATGACCGATGCCGACGTCGATGGTTCGCACATCCGTACTCTGCTGCTGACTTTCTTCTACCGTCAGATGCCAGAGATCGTTGAGCGTGGTCATGTCTTCATTGCACAGCCTCCGCTGTATAAAGTGAAGAAAGGCAAGCAAGAACAGTATATTAAAGACGACGAAGCGATGGATCAGTACCAGATTTCCATCGCAATGGACGGCGCATCGCTGCACACCAATGCCCACGCGCCAGCCCTGGCGGGTGAAGCGCTGGAAAAACTGGTTGCTGAGCATTATGCCGTACAGAAAATGATCACCCGTATGGAGCGCCGTTTCCCTCGTGCCTTGCTGAATAATCTGATCTATCAGCCGACTCTGGTTGAAGAAGATTTGATTGATAAGAGCAAGGTACAGGCATGGATGGAGCAGTTGGTAGCTACGCTGAATGAAAAAGAGCAGCACGGCAGCAGCTACAGCGCGGTGGTTCGTGAAAACCGTGAACGCCAGATGTATGAACCGATATTGCGTATCCGTACCCACGGTGTCGATACCGATTACGATCTGGACTTTGAGTTTGTCCACGGTGGCGAATACCGTAAACTTTGCTCGCTGGGTGAGAAATTACGCGGTCTGATCGAAGAAGATGCCTTCATTGAACGTGGTGAGCGTCGTCAGCCAATAACCAGTTTCGAGCAGGCACTGGAATGGCTGGTCAAAGAGTCTCGTCGCGGCCTGTCGATTCAGCGTTATAAAGGTCTGGGTGAAATGAACCCGGATCAGCTCTGGGAAACCACCATGGATCCGCAAAGTCGCCGCATGTTGCGTGTGACCGTTAAGGATGCCATTGCGGCTGACCAGTTATTCACCACGCTGATGGGCGATGCGGTTGAACCACGTCGCGCATTTATCGAAGAGAACGCCTTAAAAGCGGCAAATATCGATATCTAATCGGTTACTGTGCTGAAGAAAAATCCGGGTCGGTTAATCCATCCGGATTTTTTTTATCCAATGAAAGTACGTCTCGTTTTTGTACGTCCTTTTACGTTCGCTATAATTATGGGCTGAATCGCGTTAGCATGGGGAAAATCATCAGACACGAGGATGTTATGGCTATTGAACTGATTGCGATCGACATGGACGGCACGTTGCTTAATCCGCAACATGAGATCACCCCGGCAGTGAAAGAGGTAATTCATGCAGCCAGGTCCAAAGGCGTACACATCGTACTCGCGACTGGTCGTCCTTACATCGGTGTAAAGCGCTACCTGATGGAGTTGGATCTGCTACAGGAAGGGGAATATTGCATCACCAATAATGGTGCATTGGTGCAACAGGCCGCGAGTGGTGAATGCGTGGCAGAAGTGACCTTATCCTTTGAAGACTATCTCTATTTTGAAAAACTGTCCCGCACGCTAGGCGTTCACTTCCACGCATTGGATTACAACACGCTTTATACCGCGAATAAAGATATCAGTGAGTATACGGTGCATGAGTCGAGTATGACCGGTATCCCATTGAAATATAGGGCTGTTGAGGAGATGGATCCTACGCTGAGTTTTCCAAAGGTAATGATGATCGACACCCCGGCGTTGCTGGATAAGGCGATAAAACAGATACCAGAAGAGATCAAGCAACGCTATACGATTTTGAAAAGCGCTGAGTATTATCTCGAAATTCTGGATAAGCGCGTAAACAAAGGTGAAGGCGTCAAGGCGTTGGCTGAACGGTTAAATATTCCCCGTGAAAATATCATGACGCTCGGCGATCAGGAGAACGATATAGCCATGCTGGAATATGCCGGTGTAGGCGTAGCAATGGGGAATGCGATAGAGAGTGTGAAAGCGGTGAGCCAATTTGTCACCAAATCAAATATGGAAGACGGTGTTGCTTACGCTATCGAGAAATTTGTTCTATAAGTTTTCTTTATTGCTCAGGGCATTTCCAGGCAGAGAGGAATGACTATGGCGGTCAGGGAAAAACAGCTTACGTTTGATGCGCGTGGACATCAACTCACCAACAGTAATGTCTGGACACCGGACAGTCAGTGGCTGGTCTATGATGTTCGGCCACAGGGAAGTTCTTTTACCGGCCTGACCATTGAGCGGGTGAATATCGATAGTGCTGAAACTGAGGTGATCTACTGTGCCCAACAGGGCGCGCATGTGGGGGTGGTAACGGTTAGCCCGGATGAGCCTGCGCGCTACGTTTTTATCCATGGCCCGGAAAACCCTGACAGTGAGTGGCATTATGATTTTCACCATCGGCGCGGGGTGATTGTCAGCGAACCCGACCGGGAACTGGCGATTACGCTGGATGCGATGGATATCTCACCGCCGTATACCGCAGGTGCATTGCGTGGCGGTACGCATGTCCATATGTTTAGCCCTGACGGCAGCCGTTTGAGTTTTACCTACAATGACCATGTGATGCATGTGCTGGATCCGGCACGGGACCAACGTAATGTAGGGGTTGCTATTCCCCTTCGCAGTGTGACGTCGGGAAAGAAGCATCCTCGTGAATATGATGGTAGTCATTTCTGTGTGTTGGTCACGGTAACGACGTTGCAACCGCAACCGGGAAGTAACCAGATCAGTCGTGCATATGAAGAGTCTTGGGTTGGTTTGCGAGGCTATCAGCGATCGGATGGCCGTCATCAACGCTGGGCGCTGGCTTTCATTGGTGACACGGTGTCGGTTTCTGGTGAAAAAGTGGCAGAGGTTTTCATCGTTGATTTGCCGGAAAACGATCGCGATTATGACCGGGCGGGAAATTATCCGTTGGCAGGCAGCGAATCGAGGCTACCTTCCCCGCCGTTGGGCGTAGAACAGCGGCGATTAACGTTCACTGGCGATCGCCGTTATCCAGGACTGGTTTCACAACCCCGTCACTGGTTGCGTTCATCGCCTGATGGCAGTGCTATCGCGTTTTTGATGAAAGACAACGAGGGAATTGTTCAGCTTTGGACCATTTCACCGCAAGGCGGGGAACCACAGCAAATCACAAAAAGTCACCAGAGCGTACAATCGGCTTTTAGCTGGCACCCTGATGGCAAAAAACTGGCGCTGATTTGTGATAATCGCATCATGCTATGTGATGCCGTAAGTGGAAAAATGACCCCATTGACGCAACGAACGGAAATCCCGCCTTCCGGTGATGCCGTAGTTTTTTCGCCAAACGGTCGGCATATTGCCTATATGCGTCAAGTAGATGGATATTCGCAAATTTTCACGCTGAAATTATAGAACAGAGTAAATTTTTATAGATACTGTGTGCTTTCAAGGTGAAAAGTGATTTTCGCCTTGATTTATAATGTGCAATTCCTGCGTGATGAATAATTAAATTTTGCATTAGTTTATGATAATTCGATGGCTTATATTGCTTTGGCAGTAATAGCATATGAATAACATGGTGCCAGATTATGTTATTTAATGCGCTATTCCTAACGATCATTTTATCTTATCGCCATCAGTGAATAAGAAAAATGTATGTCAGAATAATCATTTCCAGAAAATTAAATAGGCATCTCTCATGGCGCAATACTCTACAGCACTTAATGAAGATAGTTATTTGTCAGGCAAACCAGATAATAGAACGGGTTTGTTCTCAAAAAATATTTCGGTAGGTAAAATTTCAGGTAATTATCATAATGGCCCGCATTTTTCTCTCAAACTTGGCTTTAATCCCCTTGCCTCCAGTTCATCATCGGGTTCATCTTTATTTGGTACAGGATGGGGACTTTCCTTACCCGCCTATATTTGTGATGTTGAAGCACGGCCCAGCCTGAAGGGGCATTTGGCGTTACTGAACGGTGCCTCATATTATACGCAGCCGGAAGACGGAACCTTGGCATTGGAGGGGTATCTGCTGAAAGATATGATTGTCACCTGTTCCCTGGAGCCTTCACTGTCGTTTACCGTGCTGCATAAATCGGGTGCGCGGGAGGTTTACCTGACTGTGGACAACGATCGCAGTGGAAATACGTTTCTGAGTCAGATAGTCGATGCTTCAGGCCGGTCACTCTATTTTAATTATCAGATGGGGGATGAGGTCCGTCTCAACACAATTACTGATGACACTGGCACTGAATTACTGCAAGTTATTTATAATAACGCAATGCCGGAAATTACGTTATATCCAAATACCGTTGAAGCATTGTCATTTACGCTCATGATTGAAAAAGGTAATCTGACCAAAATTTATGGACCTGAAGGTTATGAAGCTGACTTACAATACATTGACTTTAATAATCAGCGATTAATTTCACAGGTAGATGATAATCAGGGTGTACATGAGACAGCCTATTATACTAATGAAATGACCATTCCTGGCGGGTTAAATCATCAGGCAACCATAGAATATTATACAAAAGTTGGCGATCCCAATAATCCAGACAGTAACTACGTTGCGACCTATGGCTTTAATCAGGGAGATAGCAATTACCTTGGTTTTCCTGCTGTGGTGACGACGGAGGAATCCATTGATAGTCTGCTGCATGTTAAAGAACCGTTCTCCTATACCACGTCTTTTACTGAGAATATTGGTGGTCTAAGTCAGGATGTCAAAACCACGACGTGTACCTACAATAAATTCCATTCGTTGGTCGAAAAGAAAATCACTTACGGTGAAAGTGGGCATATTTTAACTGAAACCTATGCGTATCCGGTTGACAATAATACTGACATTAGCGGACAAAAACCGACCTATAAGCTTCAGACCGGGGTGACTAAAACCTGGTTATATGGAGAAGAATCACGATCAGAAACCACGCTGGCCCAGTGGGATGATTTTGGCAATCCAACGAGCATCACCAAAAAATCAGGTATTTTAACGTCAATCGAATATTATCCGGCTGAAGGTGAGACGGGATGTCCTGCCGATATCAATGGATTCATTTCACGTCGCAAAGTGAAAACCGTCACTCCAGCTGCCGTCGCCGATGCTACGCTGCCAGTAGCGCCTATTCGTCAAACATTCTACACCTATAATTCATTACCTTTGTATTCTACGGTAGAAACAGTGGGCAGTTTTATTCTGAGAACGCAGAAGTCAGAGCAAGAGTTGCTTTCTTCTGGTGAGAGTCTGGTTCATCACGTTCAGAATTACACCTATATTAATTCTGCCGCTGACCTGCTATCCCATGGGAAAATTCAGACAGCCGAACGGATAATTTATCATGCTGAAAATGATCAGAGCAAACCCTACAGTACATTGCTGACCTTAAACTATGAGTTATTACCGACGAAAGATGGCGCTCCTTTGCAAAAACGCCTCACCCTGTTAACCACGGGTTATGATGCGAGCAATAAAACCAGCAGAGTGGATCGATCGTATTTGACGGGACGCATTTATGCCACTGCAGAAATAAACACACAGGGTGTTGATCCCACAATAACCACTGATTTTACTTACGATGGTCTGGGACGTATTAGCAGCAAAATAAGCTGTCAGGGAACGGCATTCGCCGCAGGGCAATCTTTCACCTATCAAAATGGCGATATCGATGCGTTATCCGAAAATTATTCTTACCCATGCAAGACGACGATT
The DNA here is from genome assembly GCF_003332275.1 of Edaphovirga cremea. Taxonomy (GTDB): domain Bacteria; phylum Pseudomonadota; class Gammaproteobacteria; order Enterobacterales; family Enterobacteriaceae; genus Edaphovirga; species Edaphovirga cremea. The sequence continues at coordinate 56,481 of NZ_QOVA01000004.1, forward strand.
AATGCCAATGGTGTTGGCTCTCGCACATATACTGATGGAGAGCGACATACCTTATATCAGGAGCAACAGGATTCTGACGGCGTCGTCAGTAGTGATACGGGGAAATATTATAGAACCAGTGAAACGGTATATAATGCCCTTGGTCAGCGTATATCACAAAGCAGCTACGATTTTTATGCTGGGTGGACGCCAATTGCAACGACAACAACTTACGATTATGACTATTGGGGAAATCAAAGCGCAATAACCTATCCAGATGGTCATCAGGAAATCAGCACAAATAATCCCCTGACATTAACGACGGAACATGCCGTTATCGTTTCAGGGAAACAAGAACAGTGGCAGATATCGCAAAACGATGTCTTCGGCAATACGTTAAGTACCACCAGTTTCCACGTGGATGGAACTGTCTACGCAACGCAATCCTCAGATTATGATGGTTTAGGCCGCCGCGTTAAAAAGACGGACGCACTTCTAAATGTTTCTCTAACTGAATATGACTTTTTTGATCGCCCCATTGCCAGCACCCGTCCTGACGGCTCGGTATTACTGATTGATTATGCGCCTCATACCACCAAGTCATTGATCACCGGGATCAACATGGCCGAGAGCCAGGATGATAATGCCGATCGTTATACGTTTGGCACCCGAACGTATGATGGATTGAATCGCATTACGCAGAACCTTATCGGGGAACGTATTTCCACTTACGATTATCCCGTGGGTAGTTTCTCGCCAAAACCTGAAACAGTGACTGCCCCAAACGGGAATGTTTTTTTCTACACCTATCAGCCGGAACTCAATTATGGCATTACGGGTGTGCTTTCAAGTGCGGTCACCGATCCAACCCTGGCTTATGAATATGATTCTTTAACGGCGCAGTTAAGCGGGCAAGCAGTGATATATCCAGCGTTGGTGACCATAACGTATGGACTTATGACTATTTCCTTTCAGGAAACGTAAAAGAGCAAACACTCAATTACACCTTGAGTTCAGGGGAGACGGCAACACGAACTGACAGCTATTGCTATTCGCTGGGCGGGTTGATGGCTACCCATATCGATGTACAAGGACAGACGCACTCGTTGAACTATAACAATCTAGGACAAAATACGGGTTATCAATTACTGGAGAGTCAGGTGTCGGCAAATTATTACTTTGATGGTGCCGGTCGTTTGGTGAAAAGCCTGACTCAGGCGCCTGATGGTAATACTCAGATAACGGAGATGACCTTTGATGAATTTGGACGGGAAGAGACCCGAACACTTACGGTAAAAAATTTAGCAGGTCAAACACTGGGTATTCAGCAACAGGTCTTGGCATACACAGTTGATAACAATATATCCAGCCGAACCTGGTACCGGGATGAGCAGTTATTACGTACAGAAACCTATACCTATACACCGTTGAATCAAATGGACACTTACCGTTGTGAAGGTGATGCCTTCCCCGATGCGCCCAATGATTATCGGCTTGCTCAACAGTCTTATACCTTCACCTTTCTCGGCAATATAAACGCTGTGATCTCAGATGTGATTGCAGTTGATGGGAGTTCTATACGCAATACTGCCACGTATACTTATTCGGATAAAGATCGTGAACAACTGAAAAGTATTACTAATGATAAAATCATCGATTGGGACACAACGTTGGTTTATGACCTGAACGGTAATGTAATACAAGATGAAGAGGGGAATACCCTGACATACAACGGTTTTAATCAATTGGTAACGATAAGTGAACCAACGGAAACATTAGTGGGGAACTATTGGTATGACGCTAATGGAATATTACTGGCAGAAAAAAAGGCAATTGATGATGCCGCAACCCTTATGTTTTACCAGTTTGGTCAATTGGTGAATGAAATGAAAGGAGATCAGGTTTCAACTTATCTTGAAACTCTCTCGCGAGTATTGTTGGACACATCATCTGATGATGTGTCTGTACAACTGCTAGGCAGCGATCAACAAGGATCTATTGTACAGATGAACCAAGGTGATGAGATTGCTTACCGGATCTATGACCCTTACGGTTATAGCAAAGAGGATTAATTACACGCCGAAAATAGACAATAGAAAAATGAAATCTTCATAATGCAGGTTAATTGATCCATGAGAAATAATTTGAATAAACTTCCATTAGGTTATATCGGTCAGAGGAAATCATCGCTTGCCGAAGGTTATTTATTAGGTAATGGCTATCGCAGTTTTAATCCAATAATCAGACGTTTTTATTCATGGGATAGTCTGAGTCCGTTTGATATAGGGGGTGTATTGGGTTATGCCTATTGCCAGGGTAATCCAGTAAATATGTCAGATAAGTCAGGGAAAGGTCCGATCGTTGATCTGCTGATGTTCACGGTCTTCGCCGAGACGGCAGAAATTGGATCTGGCGTAGAAGCGATAGCGGCCGGAGAGACTGCCGTTATGATAGAACGTCGTCTACCCGACATTATCACACCAATAAAAGACGGATTCAGAATTGAAACGCAGGCGGGTGAAATTCATGATGTTTCCAGTGTCTGGCTTCGGGATCAAGGTAAATCCTTTATCAAGCAATATATGGATGTTGCCTTGGGAATTTCTGGCGAGTGGGATTCCGAACGGGGTCTATTCCGGGGGGCGAGTCGCAACGCACGACGAAAAGCCAATAAGATGGGGGGTACTGCTGTTTTGTCTGATTACAGTATTAAACCGAAATTTATGTTTAATGGCAATATTCATTCCTTTCGAATTGTGAAAACCAAAGGTGCGCGTTTGCATAAAAATAAAATTTTAAGCAGAAAAACGCGCTCATATTTGATCAGCGACTTTGAACATCGACTCTTGGGAGTTATACCCCCACCTTCTTATGAGGCGGTTTCAAATTTGCCTACCTACTTGGAAGCAGTCAAGTTTCTATAGGAGATTTTCTATGGCAATGTTAATTGATTCGATGTCATTAGGTTATATAGGACAACGGCGGCTGTCTTTTACCAGAAATTATTCCCTTGGTAATGGATACCGTTTTTATAGTCCCACCATCAAACACTTTTTTTCCTGGGACAGGGTAAGTCCGTTCGGAGTCGGCGGCATTAATGGTTATGGTTATTGTCAGTATAACCCGGCAAATCAGTCTGACCGATCGGGTAAAGGACCTATTCTCGACTTGATGACGTTGGTCGGGGAGGCGTTCATCGGTAATCTGGTCAGTCTGGGAACCGATATTGAGGTGGACGTGACCGCTGAAAGTATCGTTCAGGCACAACTGTTAGGGACGGATGATGCTTTTCTTACGGCAGTTATGGCAAACCCGTCATTACGTATAATTTCAGCGGGATCGGGTACGGGTTTTCGCGTAGCGATTGTAGGTGAGGACATACTTCTCGACACCAATGAAATAATGAGGGTACAGGGAGGCGAGATATTTGCCCGCCTGTGGGACGTCGATCTCGATCAGATAGTCAGTATCAATACTCGAAGCTCACGTTTAACGGACAGGAACCGTGGTCGTTTTTCCTGTGGTGTGACCGATACCCATGAAGGCGAAGTCCTTGATCTATTCAGAACAGCACCGGGCAGACGGGAAGTATCTCTAACGGAGAGGCATCTAACAGAAGTGGAAAACTCGTTTATGGTGGATTTGGAAACCGGGCGTATCCAGAACTATGCAGCAGATGACCGGTATAGGCATATGTCAGCAACGGATGACCCGCCGCCTTATCCCGGCCCTCCGCCCTCTTATGCGGAGAGTCTTGGTTTACCACCGACCTATGAAGAGAGTCAGGCGGCAGAATTGCTTCGCCGAAGATGCAGGTAGCTGTATCTATGTACCGGAGCCTGCATTAAAAACAGGCTCCGGTTCTTAATAAAAAGTCATTTCAGCCTATTCAAGGTGCCGTACTGGTACTTACCGATGGTGGTGTAGTCGCACCGCCAGCCAGCGTGCGCTCCTCACTGCGTTTAATCCTTTCACGCGGTGAATTAACGGTTTTGTCTTTATCTGAGCGATAGTAGTCGTAAGGGAGCAGCACAGTATCCATTACCGCTGTAAACGGAAGATCGAGCACCAACAGCGGTGTCATTACCCATCCCGTGTCCTCGCTTTTCATCATTTCCACGTTGGCGCGTGTACCGGAATAATATCCCTGGTTGCCACCTGAATGGCTCATTATGCTAGAACACCCGGTTGTCGCGATAAGGGCACATCCGGTTGCTATCAGCAATAATGTGTTTTTTATCATCATCTATCCCATCCCACACGAGGTACTTGAAGCTGTAGCGTTGTTACTCGGTTTATCCATGAGCCTCGCCCCTATGGGGCCGCTGCAAGCAGCGTTCAAATCTGCTCCCGGTAGATTTGTCACTTTTATGAAGAATAATCTTATTAAAAACACGCTATAGCGGTAGAGAATTCCCACTCTGTGCAGCAAACTCATTCAGTGTAAGTGATTTGACAGCATTTACCGGTTAAATTTCCATGCAGGAAAATTTTTTTCATGCGGACAGTTGAAAAAAACGTTGGCGTCACCATTTTTATAACACGGCCACAGAGAACAGAATATGCCGAAAGGGTATTCGGGCCAAATTGCCTGTCCATTATTGGAAGGTGACTATTTTAAACCTCGCTGCATGTTAGGAGGCAGTTTTTATGCGTAATTTTGATCTTTCCCCGCTGTATCGTTCGGCCATCGGTTTTGACCGACTGTTTAATTTAATTGAATCAGGGCAAAACCAGAGCGGTGGCTATCCTCCGTACAATGTCGAGTTAGTTGACGAGAACCATTACCGTATTGCGATAGCCGTTGCAGGCTTTGCTGAGTCAGAGCTGGATATCACCACCCATGACAATTTGCTGATTGTGAAAGGGGCCCATACAGCAGAAGCGCAGCCACGCAGCTATTTATACCAGGGCATCGCAGAACGTAATTTTGAAAGAAAATTCCAATTGGCTGAACACATTAAGGTCAAGGGCGCGAAATTAGAAAACGGCCTCCTGTTTATTGATCTGGAACGTATTGTTCCGGAGACGTTGAAGCCGCGTCGAATTGAAATTAAATAATCAACAATGAAGCTATTTTTATTGAATTAGTTGCATTCGAAATAATTTGAATTGCCCGCCGTAAGGGGGCAGCCCTGATACATCCCGTTATCAGGTGGTTTATTCTCGCTTCCAAGAAGGAGTTATATATGCGTAACTATGATATTTCCCCATTACTTCGTCAGTGGATCGGTTTTGATAAACTTGCCAGTACCATGCAAGGCGGTCCGGACGCACAGGGATTCCCTCCCTACAATATTGAGAAAAGTGACGATAACCACTATCGCATCTCGCTGGCTTTGGCTGGTTTCAAGCAAAGTGAACTGGATATTGAAGTTGAAGGTCCACGCTTGACCGTCAAAGGTAAACCTACGCCCAGCGATCGTCAGGTGGAGTATCTGCACCAGGGGCTGATCTGCAAAGAGTTCTCCCTGACGTTCACGCTGGCGGAACATATGCATGTTGCCGAAGCGCAGTTTATCAATGGCCTGCTGCATATCGATCTGGTTCGCGATGTACCGGAAGCACTGCAGCCACAGCGTATCGCTATCGGGACCGAACGTCCGGCGATCGAAAGCCAGTAATCGACAGTTGCGGCAGATAGCAATGCCTGCCGCACCCTTGATCAGGCAAATGTAGCCAGAGATAAGCCGGGGGGAATACTCTTCTTCCCGGCTTTCTTGTTTGTGTCGTTTAGTTGCCACGTCTGATGAATAATATCCAAAAATAGAGGATCCCAATGAGTTCAGAGAGTTATGCTGAACCGTTCCTGCTTTTCGCTGATAAATAATCATAAGGGCGAAGGGCGTTGTTTCTCCCCGGTTTTTTTAACTACTCCAATCTGTGGCACACCCCACAATTACTCTTTTCATCATCTGAGAGAATCATTGCAAAATGTAAGTGATCCCCCGTGACTGTAGCCAGAATCGGGGTTCTGCAGGCAAATGTTGGCAAGGATGTGGATGATGAGTGATATCGCCCTGACGGTCAGTATGTTGGCACTGGTCGCCGTATTGGGTCTATGGATTGGAAACTGGCGTATTTACGGTGTAGGACTGGGAATTGGAGGGGTACTGTTCGGCGGCATCATTGTTGGCCATTTTGCCCAAAGCTATCAACTCGTGCTGAATGGAGACATGCTCCATTTCATCCAGGAGTTTGGCCTGATCCTGTTTGTTTATACCATCGGGATTCAGGTGGGCCCAGGCTTCTTCTCTTCATTGCGGGTGTCGGGTTTACGACTCAATGGTTTTGCCATTCTCATGGTACTCGTTGGCGGTCTGGTGACGGCCATCATCCACAAACTGTTCGGGGTATCGCTGCCGATCATTCTGGGCATTTTCTCAGGGGCGGTAACAAACACACCATCTCTGGGTGCCGCACAACAGATCCTGACGGATTTGGGCTCGGATCCGCTATTGGTCAATCAGATGGGGATGGGATATGCCATGGCCTATCCGTTCGGGATCTGCGGCATTTTGCTGGTCATGTGGATGATCCGCATGCTGTTTAAAGTCAAGATTGATGAGGAGGCCAAAGCCTTTGATGCCAGCAATGGCCATAACGCAGAACTGCTGCATACCATCAACGTCAAAGTGTGTAATCCCAACCTGAACGGCCTGAAGATTCAGGACATCCCAATGCTGAACAGTGATGAGGTGGTCTGTTCGCGCCTCAAACGTGGCGATCAGTTACAGGTTCCAGCCCCGACTACGGTTATCGAATTGGGAGACCTGCTGCATCTGGTGGGGCAACGGGCTGACCTGCTGCGGGCCCAATTGGTGATTGGCGAAGAAGTGGATGTTTCACTCTCTACGCGCGGTACCGAAATTCAGGTTGCGCGAGTTGTGGTCACCAACGAACAGGTTCTGGGGAAGAAGATCCGTGATCTTAACCTTAAGCAAACCTATGACGTGGTGATTTCCCGTTTGAACCGTGCGGGTATCGAGTTGATTCCTGGAAGCAATGCAAGCCTGCAATTCGGCGATATTCTGAATCTGGTTGGACGTAAGCAGTCGATTGATGCGGTGGCCGCGATTGTGGGCAACGCCCAGCAAAAACTCCAGCAGGTGCAGATGCTGCCGGTGTTCATTGGTATTGGCCTCGGGGTTTTACTGGGCTCTATCCCACTGTTTATTCCGGGCTTCCCTGCCGCATTGCGCTTGGGGCTGGCCGGTGGGCCGCTGGTGGTGGCGCTGATCCTCGGACGTATCGGCAGCATCGGGAAACTTTATTGGTTTATGCCGCCCAGTGCCAACCTGGCCCTGCGTGAATTGGGTATCGTGCTGTTTTTATCGGTAGTTGGACTGAAATCCGGCGGTGATTTCATCAATACGCTGATCCACGGTGATGGCATGACCTGGATCGGCTACGGTGCAGTTATCACGGCGGTTCCGTTGTTGACCGTTGGGATTCTGGCGCGGATGATGACGAAAATGAACTACCTGACGCTGTGCGGGATACTGGCTGGGTCGATGACGGATCCACCGGCGCTGGCGTTTGCGAACGGACTGCACCCGACCAATGGCGCTGCGGCACTGTCGTATGCCACGGTCTATCCATTGGCAATGTTCCTGCGCATTATGTCCCCGCAACTACTCGCGGTTCTGTTCTGGACGATGTGATCCTGAACGCCAGCGGCCTATAACCGCTGGCGTTCTCTTATTTCTCCGCGTGTGCCCGCTCAACTTCTTCTGCAAGAATCATCACGCCACGTTCTATCTGCTCGGGATCGGGTACGTAATTCATTCGCATGCACTGATGCGTATGCGGCCAGTCGTGCTCCAGCCCAGGAAAGAAATAGTGGCCAGGCACCATCAACACGCCGCGCTGCTTCAGGCGCTGGTAGAGCGTTTCTGTTGTAATCGGCAGATCTTTAAACCATAGCCACAAGAATATGGCACCTTCAGGTTTATGGATCAGGCAGCGCTCGACCGGCAGATGACGGCGCAGTATCGAGATGGTTTGCTGTACGCGCTGAAAGTAGAAGGGTTTGATCACCTCTTCCGAGAGACGTAACAAATCACCACGGACAATCATTTCGGTAGCAATCGCGGGGCCAACGCCACCGGGAGCCAGACTGATAATACCGTTCATATTACTGATGGCCGAGATGACTTTTTCGTCAGCAATCACAATGCCGCACCGCGCCCCCGGCAAGCCGAGTTTTGACAGGCTCATGCACAGGATGATATTCGGGTTCCACAGAGGCTTGGCGTCAGTGAAAATAATTCCGGGGAAAGGAACGCCGTAGGCATTATCGATCAACAGTGGGATATTGCGCTGCTGCGCCAGCGAATCCAGGCGGATCAACTCTTCGTCAGTCAGCACGTTACCCGTTGGGTTAGTGGGACGCGACACACAGATCATGCCAATATCGTCACCGAGGGTGAGATGCTCGAAATCAACGTGATATTTGAATTGCCCTTCGGGGAGTAGCTCAATGTTCGGTTTAGCCGAAACAAACAGATCCTCATCCAATCCGGCGTCGGCATACCCGAGGTATTCAGGGGCCAGCGGGAAAAGAACCCGGCGCAGCGAACCGTCTTTCTGGCGGCCAGTAAACAGATTGAACAAGTAGAAAAACGCGCTCTGGCTGCCATTGGTCAGTGCAATATTCTGTGGTTCGATCTGCCATCCCAGCTCTTCACGCAGCATGGTGGCCAGTGCTTTGAGCAATACGTCTTTACCCTGCGGGCCATCATAGTTGCACAGTGCCTCGGTCAGTTTTCCCTGCTCAAGCATCTCCTGAAACAACTGTTGAAAGTAGACCTGCATCTCTGGAATTTTCGCTGGATTGCCACCGCCCAGCATGACTGCGCCAGGGGTTCGCAGGCCATCGTTCATGTCACCCATCAACCGGGTAATGCCCGAAAAACGGGTGAATTTGTCGCCGAAAATAGAAAACGTCATAAAGGACTAATCAGTTGTTATCAATGTGTGGAATACCACCATAGCGCCACTGATTGACGGGTGCAATCAAGTTTCCAGAGCTCAGGCTACCCGCATATATCGACAGCCTGAGATAAGGCAGGATAAACCACGGTTATTGCGTTTGATCGCCGACCCAGACAACCATCACCTTATCGTTCTGGAATTGACGGCTGAACGTGAAGTAATCAGCCGTCTGCTGTGCGGTCTGTGTCCCTTCGCCCAACGCACGGTGACGCGCGCGGAAATCGCCCAGTTTTTGCCAGTGCGTCAGCAACGCAGCACTTTTGCCGGGGATATCCTGCCAGTTCATATCGGAACGGGTACCTTGCAGCGGATCGGAACCGGTAGCGCCGAATGGCCGCCCGCTCTCATCGCCGTAGTAGATTTGCACCGCGCCCGGTGCTAGCAGCAGTAAATCACCAGCCCGCTGCTGTTTAATCAGGCTATTTTTGGCATCGTCATTGAAGAACAGCCGCGTATCGTGAGATGAGAGATAACTCAATACGTTGAAATTTTGCAGTTTTTCAGCCATCTGGCTGTACACCGGTTCAATATTGGAGAAGCAATCCAGCGCTTGTGATGCCTGATCCTGAAAATCAAAATTGATCATCGAATCGAAGCCATTTTTGAAGTAATCGCTTTGCATCACGCCATGACCCCAGGCTTCACCTGTCATCCAGAAGGGCGCATTGTCCAGTGCCTGCTGTGGATTTGCGGCTTTCCACTCTGCCAGCGCGCTCGTGGCCTGCTGTTTGAGTTGAACCCATGACGCTTTTTCCACATGTTTGGCGGTGTCTACACGAAAACCGTCGATACCGTAGTCTCGCACCCATTGGCTGAGCCAGTGAGTGAGATAATCACGCGTTGTCGCTCCTGGGATCTCACGGGCGGCAGTGTCGGGTTTATTGCGGAAAAACACCGGCAACCCGCTGGGACCCGGGGCTTCAGTTTTGATGTCCGGGAGGAAGGCCAGTGACATGGTCAAATCGTTAAAACCGGGGGAGTCGTAGTCACCGATATCTGTACGGATCCAGTTTTTACCCCACCAGTTGGCCCAGCCAGCTTGATCGCTGAAGTTGATATAGTCATTGAAACTATGCCAGTTTTGCCCCGGGCCTGGCGTCCAGTCAGTCCAGTTTTTCCCCAGCGTTTTCTCGATTTCGTCACCTTTCAGATACAACGAACCAAATTTGAAGGTTTGCATATCTGCCAATGTGGCGTAACCGACATGGTTCATAACGACATCAAAAAGAATACGGATTCCGCGTTTATGCGCCTCGTTGACCAGAGTCCGCAAATCTTCCTCATTACCCATGTTGGCGTCCAACCGGGTCCAGTCCTGCGTGTAGTAACCGTGGTAAGCATAATGCGGGAAATCCCCTTTGGTGCCGCCGCCAACCCAGCCGTGGATCTGCTCCAGCGGTGAGCTAATCCACAGCGCATTAACGCCAAGCTGTTGCAGGTAATCGAGTTTTCGGGTCAGCCCGGCCAAATCCCCACCGTGGAAAGTACCAATCTCCTGCTTGCCGTCGCTATGGCGACCATAGCTGTGATCGTTGGCGGGATTACCGTTTTCGAAACGGTCGGTCAGCACAAAATAGACCGTGGCATTATGCCAACTGAACGGTGCTTTCCCCTCGGTATCAGCCGACTCAAGGAGCAGTAAACCGCCGCTTCCCTCCGCCGGTTGCAGCGTAATTTTACCCAGGGAGACTTTTGCCGTTTGGCCTGAGTAGAAGTCGCGTACCGTTTCCCCTTCACTGAACGTTTTGCGCACATCAACGGTTACGGGTTTGCCGTTCCATCGCTGGCAGGTATGGCTGACTTTCACCACGTCGGCATCAGGCTGCTGTTGCAGGCTGAGCGCCAGCGTCGGCGTGCCGCTGCGGGTATCAATGCGGATCTGATACTGCCCATCACGGAACAACCGCCATGCAATCGGCGCCTGTCCTTCGCAAGGTTGCAGCGAGAAGGTCTGATTGAGTTTTACTGCGCTGGTGGGTTGCCAGCACTGATTATTCTGCTTCAACGTCAGCGGATACTCGCCCTTTTTCAATGCGGCGCTGCTGGTAAAAATTCCGCTCGGTTGTTCGCTGAAGGGGGGAAAGTTAGCCAGGGTCCAGTCAGCCAAAGCGGCAGGTGACAGCACCATCAAGAGAGAAAGAGTGAGACGTTTCATGACGCTCCTTGTTTGCGTAGGGATTTTTTATCGTTATCAGTCTTGGATACTGTGCCAGTCGTATAAGAAACAACCTCATCCCTGAGGCGCTTTTTTGTGGATGAGAGCGATGGATGAGAGGGGAAATTTTGCGGAATATTTAGCGAGAACCAATCAGTTGAGATAAAAAGCCAGCTACCGGTAACCGGCGGCTGGCATTTTGCGATAGAAGGTACAGTGGGTTATTTCAGAACCTGCGGATTAACGCAGTTTTCTTTAACGTCCCCGGTCAATGCAGCAATCAGGTTATCTACCGCACAGGCGGCCATACCGTAGCGGGTTTCGTGTGTTGCAGAACCAATGTGTGGCAGTGCAACCACGTTTGGCATGCTTAGCAAAGGAGAATCAACCGCAACCGGTTCTTGCTCAAATACGTCCAGCCCTGCGGCATGGATAGTGCCGTCTTTTAACGCAGCGATCAGCGCTTCTTCATCAACCACCGGCCCGCGACCCGCGTTGATCAGGATGGCGCTGGACTTCATTTTCGCCAATTGTTCGCGGCTGATCATATGGTAAGTCTCATCGTTCATCGGCAGGATGACACAGAGGAAATCTGATTCAGCCAGCAACGTGTCGAGATCGCAACGGCGGGCATTAAAGCGCTTTTCGGCATCCAGATGCTCGCGACGGGCGTTATACAGCACCGGCATGCTGAAACCAAAATGGGCACGTTGCGCCAGCGCCATCCCGATTCGACCCATACCGAGGATGCCGATGGTTTTGTGGTGAACATCCACACCATACCAATCTGGCCCGATACTGCTCTGCCATTCCCCGGCTTTGACCCGCTCGGCAACTTCCACGATCCGCCGCGCGCTAGCCAGCATCAGGCTCATCAGGGTATCGGCGACGGTTTCGGTCAGGACGGTGGGCGTATGCATCAACGGAATTTTTCGGCGAGTGAGTTCATCGACATCAAAGTTGTCATAACCTACGGAAATGGTGGATACCGCACGCAGGCGCGGAGCGTGGGCGAGGAACTCTTTATCCACTTTACCGCCAGAGCCAATCAAACCTTCTGCCTGTTGCAGTGCATCCAGTACCTGCGCATGATTTTCGCTGGTCAGACCGTCGATCTCGGTGACGGTAAAGTGCTGATCCAGTCGTTGACGAAGGTCGGCGGGAAGTTTTTTGTACAGTACGATTGAAGGCTTCATCACAAACTCCAGCAAGCTAACGATTAGTATGAGTAACAATTTAACATAGCATAATGACTGTGGAAGGACATTGGGCTGTTGCCCAACGTCCTCTGTGGCTTAGGGATTTCTAAACCGTCTGCGGGTGGGCGTTGACCTGCGCGGGTTTTACGATGATGGTCAACACCACGGCAACCAGCAATGCGATCGCCATAAAAGCATAGGAAGCGGCTGGGCTGCCGGTAGATCCATTCAGATAGCCAACGAACCATGAACCAAAGAACGATCCCAATGCCCCCATGCTGTTAATCAATGCCATTGCACCACCAGCAACATTTCGCGGCAACATCTCAGGGATGATGGCAAAAAATGGCCCATAAGGGGCGTACATGGCACCACCGGCGATGACCAGCAGGGCATAAGAGATCCAGAAGTGGTTGGCACCGACAGCATAAGAACCAATAAAGGCCAGCGCGCCAATCAACAGCAAAGGCCAGACAAAGAGTTTACGGTTCTGCATTTTATCCGAGGCCCAGGAGACCGCGATCATCGCGATGGTCGCGACCAGATAGGGAACCGCTGACAGCCACCCGGCTTCGACCATCCCCATTTCCATACCGCTGCGCAGAATGGACGGCAACCACAGCACAAAGCCGTAAACCCCGATACTCCAGGCAAAATACTGGATGCAAAGCAGAATCACATTGCGCGAGCGGAAGGCTTCGCCATAGTTGCGCACTGCCTTGATGCCTTCCTGCTCTTTCGCCAATTGCGCTTGCAGGGCGGATTTTTCCTCATTGCTCAACCAGCTCACCTGCTCTGGTTTATCTTTTACCAGCACCCACCAGCAGAATGCCCAAATGATGGCCGGGATCCCTTCAAAGATAAACATCTCGCGCCAGCCGTAGGCATGAATCAAATAGCCGGACACGACCGACATCCACAACACAGTCACTGGATTACCCAGAATCAGAAAGGTATTTGCCCGCGAGCGTTCGGACTTGGTAAACCAGTTGCTGATATAGATCAGCATGGCGGGCATAACGGCGGCTTCGACAATACCGAGGACAAAACGAATGGCGGCGAGCATCGGGATATTACTGACGACACCGGTCAGGGAAGCGCAGATGCCCCACAGGATCAAACAGACAAAAATCAATTTCTTGACGCTGCGACGTTCAGCGTAGATCGCGCCAGGGATCTGGAAAAAGAAATAACCGAGAAAAAACAGCGCGCCGAGCAGGGAAGACATGCCCTTGGTGATACCAAGATCGTCGTTGATACCGGCGGCAGAGGCAAAGCTGAAATTTGCCCGATCGAGATAGGCAAGGCTGTAGGTGATAAACACGATCGGCATGATATACCACCAGCGTTTGACGGTGATTTTTGCTTCGTTCATGTCATTAATCCTTCAGTAGAGTACTGGAGCCGCAGCTTTTCCGATGTAGGGTCAGAGGCAGGATGCGGCGGTATAGGGTGGGTATAAGAGTCGCTACTCGCCTAACTGTTCACGCGTGGGCAGCCCTTCGCTGTCGCCAATGGCCTGAACTGCCAGACTGCCGATTTTGTTGCCACGCTTAACTGCTTTTTCCAGCGATGCGCCTTCAAGCAAGGCACTGATGACGCCAACGGCAAATCCATCACCTGCGCCCACGGTATCAATCACGTTATCGACTTTGCAGGCGGGTACGGCGGCTTGATGACCGGCTGCATCTTTAAACCAGGCACCGTCAGCGCCGGTTTTGATGACTACCGCTTTCACGCCGCGCTGTAGGTAAAAATCGGCGATCTCGTTCGGCGTTCTCTTACCGGTCAGAATCTGTCCCTCTTTTAAACCGGGCAAAACCCAGTCCGCAGCAAAGGCCAGCGCATTGAGCTGCTCGATCATCACCTGCTCGCTTGACCACAGCACCGGGCGTAAATTGGGATCGAAAGAGATGGTTTTACCCATGCGGCGCATCTCTTTGGCAGCATGCTGTGACAGCCGTAAAGAATCGTCAGATAACGCCGCCGCCACGCCACTCAGGTGCAAATGTCGCGCGGCAAAAAAATAGTCTGGATTAAAGTCTATAGGTGATAGATGGCTCGCCGCCGACCCTTTGCGGTAATATTCCACGCTGGGATCGGTTCCATCCATTTGTTTGGATTTCATCTGAAAGCCGCTGGGATAGCGCTCATCAACAATCACTTGCTGGCTGTTGATGCGCTCTTTTTTCAACTGTTGTAGGGTAAATCGCCCAAAGGAATCGTTACCCACACGACTCGCCCAGCCGACGTTCAATCCCAGCCGCGCCAGACCAATGGCAACGTTCAGTTCTGCACCGGCAATGCGTTTGCTGAAATGTCCAACGTCCGCCAAATCACCAGGTTGTTCAGCGACAAACATCGCCATCGCTTCACCGAAAGTGACGACATCGAGTACACATTGCGCCGTTTGTTGTTGGCTCATCATTCGTTACTCCACGCGCAGAAGATTGACATAATCGCGGGTGATGGCAAGCAGGTCAGTGCCTTCCAATGGGAACTCAATGCCGCGCGGTACATCATTGGGTAAATGATTCAATAGCTTGCGCCAACTGCCATCGCTTTCTGCCAATTCTATGGCGTGCCATTTATCCTGACGGCGCGCGGCGGCTTTGACGTGCACGTAGCTGACGTAACGCGCCAGACGCAAGGCTGCGGCGAGGGGCTCTTGTCCGACCCAATGCCAGTTAGCCATATCAAATGTCATCGACAGGGGAAGATGTGCTTCGCTGGCGGCCTGGAAAAATGCACTGAGTGGCGACAGGATGCCGCAATCGACCGTTTGATCGTTTTCGACCACCAGTTTGACCCGTTGCTGGTTCAGTAGAGCTTTCAGCGTAGAGAGTTCACAGCCAGGGCGATAATGGCCGAGCGACAGCTTCACGCTCGTTGCCCCCACTTGCTGGGCCTGGGCAAAAAAATCGGGCAGGGCGGCATTAAGATTTCCCTGTTCATCGAACAATGCCTGCGGAATAGAATAGACGGCAAACAAGCCTTGTTCCCTGATAGCGCTGGCCAGCGAAGGCAACGCCTTCATCTCTTCAGGTGAAAGCAACTCTTGACGGATTTCCACACCATCAGCACCCGCTCCGGCGATAATCGGCAGTAAAGCCTGTTGCCCACCCAGTTCACGAACTTTGTCCCGGCCATAGGCTGCCGTGACGACCACAATCTTCTTCATTCCAAACTCCTTAAAGTGGTTAAAACACCACCTGCTTTGTTAATGTTACGTTAGATGGAACCGGTTCCATTGAAAAGTGGGCGAGTTTCAAACTATGATCGGAGTCACGAACTGAAGGAAATATGGGCGATACTGACAATAGAATCAGAGGAAGCAGCTGTAAAAAGCGGGGGCTGCTGGGGTATTGCTTGTAGTGATTTGACGATGTTTAGTGTGGCTGTAGCGAAGTCGATCCGCGGATAATCAATTCACCTGAGAAAGCCTGCTCACTGACTGGCTCCTGGGCGCCTTGAATGCGCTTGAGCAATTGCTCCAGCGCTGAAAAGCCCATTTCGTAGGTAGGTTGTTTGAGGGTAGTGATACCAACGCCAGCCAGTTCGGCCCACTCGAGTTCATCGAAACCCAGCAGACCAATATCATTGCCCCAGCGAATACCCAATCGGCGCATCGCGCGGGCTATTTGCAGTGTCAATGCACCATTGGCCGACAGCACGGCCTTTCGCATACCACGATGCCGACGGTTGAAGTCACTGAGTTGTTGTTCCAACTTCTGGTTATTATTCAGGGTCACTTCATCATGAGCGGCCAAGAGGTCGGCGTGCTGTTGCATGGTGCGTTGAAACGCATGCAGGCGCTCAAGACGGGTATTCACGCTACCAATCGGTTCACTCAGAAACAAAATGGCTTCAAAGCCTTGCTGTATCAGATGTTCAGTCGCCAGCGTTGCGGCTTCCTGATTATTCAGGCCCACCACATCACAGGCAAAACCAGGGATTTTACGGTCAATCAACACCATCGGGAGTGAGGATTGCTGTAGCATGGATAGCGCCTCTTCACGCATTCCCACGGCATTCACGACAATCCCTTCCACGCGATAACTGCTAAGCAGTTGCAGATAGTGCTGTTCCTGATTCACTTCATTGTTGGTATTACACACCAGTAAGGTGAAACCGTGTTCGCGGCAGGCGGCTTCGACACCACGCAGAATATCGACGGAATAGGGGTTGGTGATATCAGCAATAATCAGTCCAATCAGGCGGGTTTGGCCGCCCTTCAGGCTGCGGGCCATCTGGCTTGGGCGGTAATCCAACGTGCGGATGGCGTCTTCGATGCGCTGTTTCAGATCGTCAGAAAGCAGATTTTGTTCGCCATTCAGATAACGCGATACGCTGGTTTTCCCTGTTCTGGCCGTTCTGGCGACATCACTGATTGTCGCGCGTCCGGATACGCCTGCTCCCTCGTTTCTGCTCACAGCGCTACCTCCCTTACGGTTACTGAATCAGGAGACTAGCATACCCGGCTGGTTGCCGGGTACTGTTCGATTCCAGCCTTGGGGAGTCTGCGGTTCAGCGACTATTTTTCATTGCCGTGATTATTGCAGCGGGCTGAGGGTGATTTCCACCCGGCGGTTCTGCGCCCTCCCTTCGGGAGTGCTGTTGGAGGCCACCGGATTATCCGGGCCTGCGCCGGTAGTGTGTACGCGTGTCGCCGCCACGCCTTGCAGAATCAGTGAGCTGCCAACGCTGTCTGCACGCTGTTGCGACAGCGTCATGTTATGTGCACGGCTGCCGCTACTGTCGGTGTAGCCAACCACATTGACGGCTGTTTTCTCATACTCTTTCAGTACCTGGGCAACACCGGTCAGGGTATTGGCTCCCGCTGGTTTCAGGCTGCTGCTGTCGGTATCAAAGGTGACATTATTCGGCATGTTCAACACAATATTCTCGCCCTGGCGGGTCACGCTGACACCGGTTCCTTGCATTTTCTGACGCAGTTTGGATTCCTGCACATCCATGTAGTAACCCGCGCCACCACCCAACGCGGCACCGGCAGCAGCACCAATCAGTGCCCCTTTGCCGCGATCGTGTTTGGACGAGGAGAGCATACCAATTCCTGCCCCCAGCGCAGCACCTACGCCAGCACCGATCCCGGCTTTTCCCGCCTCAGACTCGCCGGTGTAGGGGTTGGTGGTACAGCCAGCAAGGGCTAATGCAATGCTTACCGCACCTGCAATAACGAGAATGCGTTTTTTCATTATTTTTCCTCATGGGGTCTGACAGAGTGGCCGTACTCGCGACCACCCAACTACTTGCCAAGATATTTGCCAAGATGCGCACTTTTTAAACAGCAATATGCAGCCAACATGGAGCATGCCAAGTATGACCTGCGTAATTCGACACTGTTCAGGGGAAAACGGTGTCAAAAGATGAGTAAATGCAACTTCTGTAACTTTTTCTCAACTGCGCTATTTCATTATTCCGTTACGCTATTTTCCGCCATGCACTTTATGCGGAAAATAGCGTCGGTTGGCATTAAGAAAACTCTGGGAATGAAAAGGGAAGGGGTTTTAGCAATCGGCCGACCAGGCCATAATGAGCAGAGCGGACTGAGTTTCCTCATTAAAACTCTTATCAATGGTAATAAATCCCTGCTTCTGATAGAAGGCGCGCGCACGTCGATTTTGTTCGTATACTTCAAGGCTGAGTACGGGAAAACGTATTTTAGCCTGACGCATCAGTGCGGCGGCCACTCCTTTACCATAAAATGCTTTATCAACGAAAAGAGCCCCCAATGAAACGTTTCTCCAGTACGCTGATAAAACCCGTAATTTTCCCCTTTCTGACACATACCCACGTCTGGGATTGTGGAATATAGCTATTTCGCACCAGTTCTTCGCTCTCAAGCCAATATTCCTGAGAAATGAAGGGATGGGCCTCGGTCGTGCTTTGCAACCATAATGCCATCAGTTCATCTAATTCGTGGGGCTGAGAGCGGCGAATCATCCGTGCTGTGCCGGTTGATGCTGACAATAGGTCTGATGATCGTTCACCAGGCCGCTCGCCTGCATAAAGGCATAGCAAATGGTCGCACCGATGAATTTGAAACCACGTTTTTTCAATGCCTTGGACATGGCTTCTGCCACATCGGTTTTTGCCGGTATATCACCCGGTATCTGCGGATAGTTAATCTGCGGCTGATGGTTGACGAACTGCCAGATAAACTGGGAAAAATCCTCCCCTTTTTCCTGCATGGCAAGATAGGCGCGGGCGTTGGAAATGATGGCGTTGATTTTTCCGCGATGGCGAATAATACCCGCATCCTGAACCAGGGTTTCCACGTCTTCCTCGGTCATTTGGGCAATTTTCTGCGGGTCAAACTGATGGAAGCATCGGCGATAATGTTCGCGTTTTTTCAGCACCGTAATCCACGACAGTCCAGCCTGTTGCCCTTCCAGACACAACATTTCGAACAGCTTCTGATTATCTTTTTGAGGTATACCCCATTCGTGGTCGTGATACTCAATATAGAGCGGATCGTTAGTCACCCAATTACAGCGTGTCATGTGGCGCTTCCTTTGCTGATGAATTGATGGACATCATCAATGTTCATCTTCATAGACGCAACAGATGGCTTTTTATTGTGTGAGGCTTGACGTGGACAAGAACTGAGCAATGCTTAGACTTAGAATCTATCTCAATAGAACTATGTTCATTGAGATAGATTCTTACTATCCAAAAGTAATCAATTAAAAAAAACCGCCAATCGCTCTCTGGGATCGATTAATTATGGTGAGAAAAAAGTGGTGCAGGCGCCGCGTGGCGCTGGCAGTGGCGTTATGGCTTTGCAACCAGCCCGCTGTGTTTGCTTACGATCAACTCTATGTTTTCGGTGATAGCCTGAGTGATACCGGCAATAACGGTCGCTACACCTACGACAGCAGTAAACATCTTATATACGACGAAATTCTTGCCGCGCGGATAAACAGTGCGCTGCAGCCCTCCGATGACGGCGGGCTGAACTATGCCGCGGGCAGAGCCGTGGCCGTTGTGCAACTGAATCCGCAGGACAATACCGCCAGCCAGGTCAGTACTTACCTCGAGCAGGTGCAAGGACGGGCGGATGGAGATGGCCTTTATATTCATTGGATTGGGGGTAACGATCTGGCCGTGGCCGCGCTGAACCCCATGACCGCCGCCAATGTTGCCGCTTACAGTGCCAGTGCCGCAGCCGAACAGGTGGATGCGTTAATCCGCGCCGGTGCGGGCACGGTTATTGTACCGACGGTACCCAATATCGGGCTCACGCCCACAATAATGGAACTGGTCATTCAAAGTGCATTAACGCCGATCCAGGGCGCGGCTGTGCAGGCGGCGTATGCCTCGTTGAATGCCACCTCTACGCTCGATGCCGCATCAAGGCAACAGGCGATTCATCAAGCGCTGACCGAAGCCGCTCAGTTGGGCAGTAATTCGGCTGTGGTGCAGGCGGCGATTGCCCAGGCGATGATTTCGGCCTATGACAACCTGCTCGTACAGACCGGGCAGCTCACCGAACTGTATAACAGCACGGAAGATCGGCAGTTGGCGCAAAATGGCGGCAACATTGTGCGCGTGGATGTCAATGGGTTGTTCAACGAAGTGGTGGCCGATCCGGCGCGTTACGGCTTTGCCAACACCGCAGGGATAAGTTGTCCGGTGGGCGTTTCTTCTTCTGTCTGCCAATCCACTATGCCGGGTTTTGATGCCAGTAAAGTTTTTCTGTTTGCCGATGATTTTCACCCCAGCCCGCAGGGGCACGCGCTGATCGCCGACTATTTGCAGGCCGTGCTGAATGGCCCGTCGCAAGTGGTGGCGCTCAATCAGGCCACTATGGCGATGTCACGCGACACCCGAGCCACTCTCGACAGCCGTTTTCAGCAGTTACGATTCCAGGACAACCCGCAGGGCACGTTTGGCGTGTTCGGCGGTTATGCCGGCCAACAATATGATTACTCAGGCAATATCAATGCTGGCGATGGGAATGCCACCACGCATAATCTGACGATTGGCGTTGATTATCAATTGACGGATGACTGGCTGGTGGGGGCACTGTTATCGGGTTCCCATGACGATCAACAACCCTCCAGCCGCTATGACTACACCGCTCGCGGTTATTTGGTCTCGGCATTCAGTGCGTTGAAAATTCAAGAAAATGGCTGGATGAATGCCGATGTGCATTTTGCCAGCATGGACTATGACAATATCAATCGCAGCATGGTTTTGGGACCGGCAGAGCGGACTGAACGGGGCAGTACCGATGGGCAGCAAATAGGTATGCGCCTGACGGCGGGCTGGGATTTTCCATTGCTTCCCAACCTGACAACCGGGCCGCTGGCGCAATTCGCCTGGGATTACAGCAATGTGTCCGGTTATAGCGAAGAGAGCGACAGCAGCACTGCGATGCGCTTTGGCGATCAAACCTATCATTCGCAGATTGGTGCCCTTGGGTGGCGAATGGATGCAAGTCTGGGCATCATCAATCCCTATGCACAGATCAGTTACCAGCATCAGTTTGGTGATGACGTCTATCGTGCCAATGGTGGCCTGAAATCGACCCAGACCCGCTTCAGCGTGGACACTGCTACGCAGGATGCAAATTGGGTGGACGTCACTGTCGGCGCCAATGTGCCACTGACCGACAGCGTGGCAGCCTTTGCCACCGTATCGCAGACGGGCGGTTTAAGCAGCGGCGAGCAGTTTATGTACAACCTGGGGGTCAGCGCCAAGTTTTAAGGCGTGTTTCAGGCCGGTTATAGCGTACGGAATTGCGCCTAACCGGCTAAAAAATGGCATCAAATCCGCGATGATTCACACTTGATAAGGGATTCTGGCTGTATATCTTACGGTCAACGGGTATACTGGCGCATTCTAAATAAACCCACTTGTATCGCGTGCGAATCCAACATGCAAAAGTTTGATACCAAGACCTTCCAGGGCCTGATCCTGACCTTACAGGACTATTGGGCGCGCCAGGGCTGTACCATTGTTCAACCATTGGACATGGAAGTCGGCGCGGGTACCTCCCATCCAATGACCAGTATGCGCGCACTCGGCCCAGAGCCCATTGCCGCCGCCTATGTTCAACCTTCACGCCGCCCGACTGATGGCCGTTATGGCGAAAACCCGAACCGCCTGCAGCACTATTATCAGTTCCAGGTGATTATCAAGCCGTCACCCGACAATATTCAGGAACTGTATCTCGGTTCCCTGAAAGAGCTGGGTCTCGATCCGACCATCCATGACATTCGCTTCGTCGAAGACAACTGGGAAAACCCAACGCTGGGTGCCTGGGGACTCGGCTGGGAAGTCTGGTTGAACGGCATGGAAGTGACGCAGTTCACTTACTTCCAGCAAGTGGGTGGTCTGGAGTGCAAACCGGTTACCGGCGAAATCACCTACGGCCTTGAGCGTCTGGCGATGTACATCCAGGGCGTAGACAGCGTATACGATCTGATCTGGTGTGACGGGCCGCTGGGCAAAACCACTTACGGCGATATTTTCCATCAGAATGAAGTGGAGCAATCCACCTATAACTTCGAATACGCCGATGTCGATTTCCTGTTCACCTGTTTTGAACAGTATGAAAAAGAAGCGCAGATGCTGCTGGCATTGGAAAAACCGCTGCCGCTGCCAGCCTATGAACGCATTCTCAAAGCTGCGCACTGCTTTAATCTGCTGGATGCTCGCAAAGCAATTTCTGTGACGGAGCGTCAGCGTTACATTCTGCGCATTCGCACCCTGACCAAAGCGGTCGCCGAAGCCTATTATGCTTCGCGTGAGGCTTTGGGCTTCCCGATGTGCAAAAAGAACAAGAATTAAGAGGCAGCCATGACTCAACAGACTTTCCTGGTGGAAATCGGCACGGAAGAGCTGCCGCCGAAGGCTCTTCGTTCACTGGCAGAATCTTTTGCTGCCAACGTGACGGCAGAATTAGACAGCGCGGGCCTGGAACATGGCGACGTGACCTGGTTCGCCTCACCGCGCCGCCTGGCGCTGAAAGTAGCCAATTTGCGTGCTGCGCAGGCCGATCGCGAAGTTGAAAAACGCGGTCCGGCGATCGCCCAGGCATTTGATGCCGAAGGCAAGCCAACCAAAGCCGCTGAAGGCTGGGCGCGCGGTTGCGGAATTACTGTCGATCAGGCTGACCGCCTGACCAGCGATAAAGGCGAATGGCTGGTGTATCGCGCCCATGTGAAAGGCGAGAACGCACAAACGCTGTTGCCTGCGATGATTGCCTCTTCGCTAGCCAGATTACCCATTCCAAAACTGATGCGCTGGGGCGATTCCGACACCCAGTTTGTGCGTCCGGTACATACCATCACCCTGCTTCTGGGCAGCGAGTCGATTCCGGCGACCATTCTCGGTATTGAATCTGGCCGTAGGATCCGTGGCCACCGTTTTATGGGTGAGCAGGAATTCACGATCGACAATGCCGATCAGTATCCGCAGATTCTGCTGGAACGCGGTAAAGTCATCGCCGACTACGAACTGCGTAAGTCGAAAATCAAACAGGACGCAGAGCTGGCCGCGCAGCAGATTGGCGGTAAAGCCGATCTCAGTGAAAGCCTGTTGGAGGAAGTCACTTCCCTGGTCGAATGGCCGGTGGTATTGACCGCCAGATTCGAAGAGAAATTCCTTGCGGTGCCTGCGGAAGCGCTGGTTTACACCATGAAGGGTGACCAGAAATACTTCCCGGTTTACGACGCTGACGGCAAATTACTGCCGCACTTTATTTTCGTTACCAATATCGACTCCAAAGATCCGCAGCAAATCATTTCGGGTAATGAAAAAGTGGTGCGTCCGCGTCTGGCCGATGCCGAGTTCTTCTTTAACACTGACCGTAAAAAACGTCTGGAAGATAATCTTCCGCGTCTGGAAACGGTACTGTTCCAGAAGCAACTGGGTACGCTGCGTGACAAGACTGACCGCATCCAGGCGTTGTCTGGCTGGGTTGCCAGGCAGATCGGTGCCGACGTCAACCATGCGACCCGTGCGGGGCTGCTGTCCAAATGTGATTTGATGACCAATATGGTCTTTGAATTCACTGACACTCAGGGCGTGATGGGCATGCACTATGCGCGTCACGATGGTGAAGCGGAAGATGTGGCCGTTGCCCTGAATGAACAATACCAACCGCGTTTTGCCGGTGATGTCCTGCCGTCTTCGCTGGTGGCCTGTTCGCTGGCGATCGCTGACAAGATGGATACCCTGGCCGGGATTTTCGGCATTGGGCAGCATCCGAAAGGCGATAAGGACCCGTTTGCGCTGCGTCGTGCTGCGCTGGGCGTTCTGCGCATCGTTGTTGAGAAGAACTTCAATCTTGATCTGCAAACGCTGACGGAAGAAGCGGTGCGCCTCTATGGCGACAAGCTGACCAATGCCAAGGTTGTTGATGAAGTGATCGAGTTCATGCTGGGCCGTTTCCGTACCTGGTATCAGGACGAAGGTCATAGCGTAGACACCATTCAGGCCGTTCTGGCCCGTCGCCCAACCCGTCCGGCTGATTTTGATGCCCGCGTGAAGGCCGTGACGCACTTCAGAACGCTGGATGAAGCAGCAACGCTGGCGGCAGCTAACAAGCGCGTGTCCAATATCCTCGCTAAATCAACCGATGTTCTGTACGACCATGTCCACGCCTCGGTTCTGAAAGAACCTGCCGAGCTGAAACTGGCGACACATCTGGTGGTGCTGCGTGACAAACTTGAGCCGCTGTTCGCTGCTGGTCAATACCGTGAGGCGTTGGTTCAGTTGGCAACCCTGCGTGAACCTGTCGATGCGTTCTTCGATCAAGTCATGGTCATGGCGGACGATGAGGCGGTACGTATCAACCGTCTGACGCTGCTCAGCAAGTTGCGTGAATTGTTCCTGCAGGTCGCGGACATCTCAGTACTGCAATAACAGCTGTTTTGCAATAATGATAGTGTGGACGGAACGACGGAAGAAGCACTGGAGGCTGATGCCCCGGTGCTTTTTTTTCGCCCATCAGACGATTCCTATCAACAAATCACACCTTCTGCGTGCGATCTGGTTATCCTATCGACTGCGGATGATCTATTCTTACAGGCACAGACGTTCTGTATCTGGCAGAATCTGATGAAAATAATGTTTGTAACAGGAGTTATGACACATGGCTGTAGGGAACCGGAGCAGAATTTTTGCGCGCTGGCTCGCGCCGGTAATGGCTTTATTGGTGGTTTTTCAGCTCACCGCGTGTGGTGATAAAGAACCGGAACAACGTAAAGAATTTATCGATTATCTGCAAAACACCGTGATGCGCAATGGGCAAAACCTGCCATCACTGAGTGAAGATCAAAAACAGAAGTTAGGTAATTATGCGAATGACTACACCGTATTGGTCACGTTCTCGCATCAATTCAAGCAGGCCATCGACAACGGTATGGCACCCGTGGTTAACCACATTCTGGATATCCGTACGCCTCAGGACTATCTACGCAAGCGTGAAGCCTTGCAGCAGTCTTTGGGCACGCTGAATATGCTGGGGCAGCAGATTCAGACCGCCAAGGCGCAGGCTGATACCGCGCATGCAGCGATGAAGCATCCGGACGATTTAAAGGCGGTTTACAACCAGGTCTATGACAATGTCGTCACCGGTCCAGCCAACGCACTGATGCCGTTGATCACCCCGACAGCGAGCTTTGCCCAGGATCTGGTTCAGGTGGGTGATTTCCTACAGCAGCAGGGGAATCAAGTGACCTTCAACAACAACAACGTGCAGTTTCAGACTCAGCAGCAAGTGACGCAATATAATGCAATGATGTCGAATCTGCAGGCAAAACAGCAAACTCTGGAAAACGCTCAGAAAGTGGTTCAGGGTCAGCCTTAGCCAATAAAACCCTTTGTGCAGTTAATCGCTGCACAAAGGCGTTATCCTCTCTTCCCTCGCTTTTAATGATTCCTCATCTCCCCTATGAAGTGAAGAAAACACCTCCCTTCTACCTCAAGAATGCATTGGGAATAGTTTGAGATCGAGGGTGATTTCGTTATTGCAGGTGGGTAATTTTCTTTCATTTTCTATGAAGAAATTCGGTCATATTTACTACACTTATCAAGTGGTGACTTTTTAAGCATTAAATCGGTCATCCAAATGAAAATTCTTTGTGACGCAAATCACAACTCAACGATAAATAGCCTTCACTATTATGTGATTTAAATCACATAAAAACCCTATTTTCATCATCACGGTGGGTATTGTAGCTTTTTTACACGGACTTTTTGTGATTCAAGTCACGCAAGTGGTGGGTGGTGAGGGGGGTATGATGTGATATTAGTCACACTTTTGCCGCGCGCTACGCGAGTAAAACATAAGGTGCTAGAGTTCGCCTGCAATCAGCAATATCGACGGGGCTTTGCCATCGTCTCAACAAATATCACGCGCTCTATTGTAAGCGCGTTTCAATAGGGGTGTGTTTTATGCTTTCACCAGACGTTAAGGTCAAGGTCCAGAATTTTGGCCGCTTCTTAAGCAATATGGTGATGCCCAATATCGGTGCATTTATCGCCTGGGGGATCATTACAGCGTTGTTTATCCCAACAGGCTGGTTGCCGAACGAGACATTAGCCAAACTCGTTGGTCCGATGATCACCTATTTGCTGCCGCTGCTGATCGGTTATACCGGTGGTAAGTTGGTGGGTGGCGATCGTGGCGGTGTTGTCGGTGCCATTACCACCATGGGTGTGATTGTTGGTGCGGACATGCCGATGTTCCTTGGCGCGATGATCGCAGGTCCGCTGGGCGGCCTGGCCATCAAAAAGTTTGATGCGTGGGTCGACGGCAAGATCAAAAGCGGCTTTGAGATGCTGGTTAACAACTTCTCGGCCGGTATTATCGGTATGCTGCTGGCAATTCTGGCGTTCCTGGCGATTGGACCGCTGGTAGAATTGCTGTCGAAATTCCTGGCGGCAGGCGTCCATATCATGGTGGTGCATAACCTGCTGCCATTGACGTCAATCTTTGTAGAACCGGCGAAAATCCTGTTCCTCAACAACGCAATCAACCACGGCATCTTCTCGCCGCTGGGTATCCAGCAGGCCACCGAAGCGGGTAAATCAATCTTCTTCCTGATTGAAGCCAACCCAGGCCCAGGTATGGGTGTACTGATGGCGTACATTTTCTTTGGCCGTGGCAGTGCCAAGCAGTCTGCTGGCGGTGCAGCGATCATCCACTTCCTCGGTGGTATTCACGAAATCTATTTCCCATATGTCCTGATGAATCCGCGTCTGATCCTTGCGGTTATTCTGGGCGGTATGACTGGCGTATTTACCTTGACCCTGCTGAATGGCGGTCTGGTTTCCCCGGCATCTCCTGGCTCCATTCTGGCGATTCTGGCGATGACGCCAAAAGGTGCTTACTTTGCAAACATAGCAGCGGTTGTTGCCGCGTTTGCCGTCTCCTTTGTTGTTTCCGCTGTTTTGCTGAAAACCAGCAAAGTCAAAGACGATGATGATATCGAAGAAGCGACCCGTCGCATGCAAGAGATGAAAGCCCAGTCCAAAGGTGGCGTCGTTTCTGCCCACGCGGATGGCGATCTCTCTACCGTACGTAAAATCATCGTTGCCTGTGATGCCGGTATGGGCTCAAGCGCGATGGGTGCAGGTGTTCTGCGCAAGAAGGTACAGGATGCCGGACTGAAGAATATTTCAGTCACCAACATGGCCATCAATAGCCTGCCGGAAGATGTTGATCTGGTTATCACTCACCGTGATTTGACTGAGCGGGCGATGCGCCATGCGCCACAGGCACAGCACATTTCGCTGACCAACTTCCTGGACAGCAAGCTGTACAGCGATCTGACAGCGCGCCTGGTTGCTGCCAACGTGACCAATGAGCTCCAGCAGAAAGTGATCACCACGCAGGATCACACTGTTGATGCGACGGAACAAAATCTGTTTAAACTGACGGCAGCCAATATTTTCCTGGGTCTGCATGCTTCAGAAAAAGAGCAGGCGATTCGTTTTGCCGGTGAGCAACTGGTTAAAGGCGGTTACGTTGAACCGGAATACGTCGACGCGATGATGGATCGTGAAAGACTGACCTCAACGTATTTGGGTGAGTCGATTGCCGTTCCACACGGTACGATTGAAGCCAAAGATCGCGTGCTGAAAACCGGTATCGTCTTCTGTCAGTATCCGCAAGGTGTTCGCTTCGGTGAGGAGGAAGATGAAGTTGCCAAACTGGTTATTGGTATCGCCGCACGTAACAATGAACACATTCAGGTCATCACCAGTCTGACCAACGCATTGGATGATGACAGCGTTATCCAGCGGTTGTCCCAGACGGAAAATGTGCAGGAAGTACTCGACCTGCTTGCAGGCAAAAAAGCCTGAAGCAATTAACAACCGGGCCTGAGTGGCCCGGTTGTGTTTCTACGTATTGAAGGGTTAATAACATGAAAGCATTACATTTCGGTGCAGGTAATATCGGTCGCGGTTTTATTGGCAAATTGCTTGCTGATGCCGGTGTCGAGCTGACCTTTGCTGACGTCAGTCAGCCACTTCTCGATGCGCTGAACAGCCGCAAAGGCTATCAGGTGCATGTTGTGGGTGAGCAGGCGCGAGTGGAAAGCGTGAGCAATGTCAGCGCGGTACACAGCGGCAGCCAGGACGCAGTGGCACTGATCGCAGATGCCGATATGGTAACGACCGCTGTAGGGCCCAACATCCTTGGCAAAATAGCCGGGACGATTGCGCAAGGTCTGGTGAAACGCCAGCAGCAAGGCAACACCCAGCCGTTGAATATTATCGCATGTGAAAATATGGTGCGTGGCACCAGCCAACTGAAAGCCTCGGTGTTTGCCGAGTTACCTCAGGATGCCCAGACCTGGGTTGAACAATATGTTGGATTCGTTGATTCCGCGGTGGATCGCATCGTACCGCCCGCGGAAGCAGGCAGCACCGATCCGCTGGAAGTCACGGTAGAGACTTTCAGCGAATGGATCGTGGACGAAACCCAATTTAAAGGCCAGCCACCCGCGATTAAAGGCATGGAACTGACCAACAATCTGATGGCATTTGTTGAGCGCAAACTCTTTACCCTGAATACGGGTCACGCGATTACCGCGTATCTCGGTCAGCAAGCCAGTCATGCCACGATTCGCGATGCAATTCTCGACCCGGCCATCCGTGCGGTAGTGAAAGGCGCGATGGAAGAGAGCGGTGCCGTACTGATTAAGCGTTACGACTTCGATGCTGATAAGCATGCAGCGTATATCAACAAAATCCTGCAACGCTTTGAAAACCCGTACCTGCACGATGACGTTGAGCGTGTTGGACGCCAGCCATTGCGTAAACTGAGCGCTGGCGATCGCCTGATCAAACCTCTGCTGGGCACGCTGGAATATGGATTGCCGCATAAAAATCTGGTGACGGGGATTGCGGCTGCGCTGCGCTACCGCAGTGAACAGGATCCGCAAGCGGCGGAATTGGTTGATTTATTGGCGAAACTTGGTCCGAAAGGTGCGCTGTCACAAATTTCTGGCTTACCGGCAGACAGCGACGTTGTCGCCGAGGCCGTGAGTGTGTATAACGCCATGTAAAATGCCGATTATTGGCAATGAGGACGTGTAATACAGGGCGTGCGGCGGTTGTGGTACGCACCTGTATTGCATTGATGGCAACAGCCTGAGAGACACCGGCCGAACGACAACACTAGCGTATTGAACAGACGATGACAGAAGCAGCTCAAGCATTTGAAAACCGGGTTTTGGAAAAGCTGAATACCGGAAAAAGCGTTCGCAATTTTATTATCGCGGCGATCGAATTATTGACTGAGGCTGTCAATGTATTGGTTTTGCAAGTTTTTCAGAAAGACGATTACGCAGTGAAATACGCAGTGGAACCCTTGTTAAGCGGGACTGGCCCGTTAGGCGAACTCTCGGTCCGCCTGAAATTGATGTATGGGCTTGGCGTGATCACCCGTAACGAGTATGAAGATGCCGAGCTGCTCATGTCGATGCGCGAGGAGTTTGATTTTGACGGCGCGGATTACCGCTTTTCGGATGACGAAATTCTTGGGCCTTTCAGCAAACTGCATTGTGTGGTTGATTTACCTCCTGCGCCCGACCTGCTCGCTGACGAGACATTGGCTGCCATGCAGCGCCAGCGTTATCGGCAAATTATCCGTTCAACCATGGTATTATCGGTGACACAATTGATTGCTGGTATCAGCATGAAGAAAGCGTTTTGATCCTTCCGCACTGTTGTCTTGCTGTAGCAAGCTGCTGAAAAGCCGCTATCCTGATACACTATCCACCACAAAATCCATTTTATATAAAAAATCATGCCCGCATGCGGCATGAACGGGTCATTATTATGAGTGAAAAGAAAGAGATAAAACGCCTGAGCGACAAGCTTGATGCGTTAAAACACAAAGACTCCACGGTAATTCAGCAGGGCAACGTTGAGCTTATTGCCAAGCACGAAAAAGAAAAAGAGAAGCTGGCGGTAGAAATTGAACGCCTGAAGCAGGTTTATCTCAGCAAACTGAGCCTTGAGGCGCAGCAAGTGGTGGCGATGCCTTTCAAACGTGAAATCACCAAGAAAGAGCAGGCTGACATGGGTACGCTGAAGAAAAGCGTCCGTGGGCTGATTGTGGTACATCCGATGACCGCGCTGGGTCGTGAGATGAAGATTAAAGTGGTGACCGGCTACGCCAAAAAAGCGTTCTGATTGACGCAGCCTCCCGCTTTGACTGGCCTTCCCCGGGATGGGGAAGGTAGCCACTTATTTCCCAAATAAGCGGTGATCAAAATCCTCAATTTTGTAGTTTACCAACCGCATTTGCATTGTTCTGCTCCAACTGGCCGAGATACCGGCGGCGGCCATCAGGCGGCGGTATTGTTCTTCGTCAAACGGCAAATGGAAGGCAATCATGATGGCCTCTGCGACGCTAATATCACTGTTACGGGTTAATAATTCGAGTGATTTATCGCTGCTGATTTTACCTGCCGACACGACCCGATAAAGCCAACCACAGCGGCCACTCTGCTGTAAAAGCTGTGAAATATCATTGATACCAAAGTGATAATTGAGCTTGTAGCAGGGTGAACGCGGTTGGGTGATCTGAATCAGCGCCTCGCCCCAACGGAAAATATCGCCAATATTGACGTTTTCTTCCGTCAGGCCCAGCGTCGAGATATTTTCACCAAACGCCGGGGGATGAAATTGATCTTCCTGTTCTGGGAAATGTTTGCGCAGAAAGGCGTAATGTTCGCGTGGAAAATGGCACAGTGCGCGGTCAA
The DNA here is from genome assembly GCF_003332275.1 of Edaphovirga cremea. Taxonomy (GTDB): domain Bacteria; phylum Pseudomonadota; class Gammaproteobacteria; order Enterobacterales; family Enterobacteriaceae; genus Edaphovirga; species Edaphovirga cremea. The sequence goes on from NZ_QOVA01000004.1 coordinate 87,068, forward strand.
CGCCACCGTGGAATAACGTCTCAGCCTGTTGATCGCCCTCCAAGCCCAACGGCGTCAGCATCAGGCTTCCATTCACCGTCCGTTTGGCTATTGCGCTGGGCGTACTGCCCTCGTAGGGTTCAATGGTACCGATGTACACTTCCGGATAATGCATGTTGCCTCCATTCGCCGTTCTGGTAAACCTAAGCATAACCCGCATTGAGGCGGGGCAACAGGTGAAATACGTCGTATCGGAAAGGGAGGGTTGGCGAATCGCAGGCATAAAAAATGCCAGCAAGCTGAGCTTGCTGGCAGAGTGCTGACCGCGCAGGGCGTCGGTCAGTGATACAGACAAATTACTTGGCTTCAGACAGGCGTTTTGCTGCTTCGTCCCAGTTCACTACGTTCCAGAATGCCTTGATGTAATCCGGGCGACGGTTCTGGAATTTCAGGTAATAAGCATGTTCCCACACGTCCAGACCCAGCAATGGGTAACCGGCGGCACCTGAAATAGCTTCACCCATCAGCGGGCTGTCCTGGTTTGCAGTAGAAACAACGGCCAGTTTGCCATCGTCTTTCAGTACCAGCCACGCCCAGCCGGAGCCGAAACGGGTGGCTGCTGCTTTTTCAAACTGCTCTTTGAACGTATCAACGCTACCGAAATCGCGCTCGATGGCGGTTTTCAGTTCGCCTTGCAGCGTGGTGCCGGTTTTCAGGCCCTTCCAGAACAGGCTGTGGTTAGCGTGACCACCTGCGTTGTTACGCAGTACGGTTTTCTTGTCCGCTGGAATCTGATCCAGTTTGGTGATCAATTCTTCAACAGGCAGTGCAGCCAGTTCTGGCAGACTTTCCAGCGCCGCGTTGGCGTTGTTAACGTATGCCTGATGGTGTTTGGTGTGATGGATTTCCATCGTCTGCTTGTCAAAGTGCGGCTCAAGTGCGTCGTATGCGTAAGGCAGGGATGGCAGTGAGTAACTCATATTCTTCATCTCCATTATAGTTTGGGCGGCGCAATCTTTTTGTTAGCACCGCGTAAGCAGTCGGATCATTATAGTTAATTAAATGATATTGAAAATGATTATCTATGCTGTGCCTGACCCGAACCGCTGTTTTACCCCGCGCCATGCGGGGCTTATAGCGTTGTGAAATAAGCGTAAGAGAATTTGTCTAAGCCCAGTTACGCAATGATACCGCGCAATATTGGTCAATCGAAGCCCTGTTGCACCCTTAACCTAGGCGTTGCGGATGGGTGTATACCGTGGCGCGACCGGATTTGCTGAACCCAACAAGGGTTAAATTACAGCGTTGCGCTACATCGACCGCCAACGTGGTCGCAGCCGACACCGCGAAAAGGATCTCCACGCCACACATTGCCGATTTTTGCACCATTTCGTAGCTGGCGCGGCTGGAGACCAGCGCGGCTCCGACTTGCCAGTCGGGCTCTCCTGAGCGCAGGCCGAGCATCTTATCCAGCGCAACGTGTCGGCCCACATCTTCGCAGCCACCAAGCAGTTGTCCTTGCCCGGAAATCCAGGCGGCAGCATGGGTACAACCGGTGAGCTGCCCCACGCTCTGTAACGACTTCAACTGACCTAACGCCTGATCCAGATTTGCGAGATCAAAATGCTGGGTAAACGGCAGTGGCGTCAGCGGACGGAAAATATCTTCCAACTGCTCGATGCCACATACGCCACAACCGGTACGTCCCGCCATCGCCCGGCGTCGCTCCTTCAGTCCGCTAAAGCGGCGGCTGGAGAGTTCGACGTGCACTTCGATGCCGCCATTGCAGGAGGGAGAGACCTCGATGCCGTAGATCTCTTGTGGTGAAGCAATAATCCCTTCCGACAAAGAGAAACCGAGCGCAAAGGCTTCCAGATCTTTGGGCGAGGCCATCATCACCACATGGGAAATACCGTTATACACCAGCGCAACTGGCACCTCTTCTGCCAGCCAGTCCATTTCGGGCAAGCCCAAACGTTGGCGCTGTTCGACGGAACGTTGTTGTGCACCTGTGACGGGGGCGGATTCGGGAACGTGTTGAGTATTCATCGTTTTCACTGTGGCGTTACCAAGCTATATCGGGTCACACATTGGGTGTGGCAGCGGAATCTTGAATCATTCAGGCGCTCACCTTAGCGCTGTTCGGACGGTAAAAAAATATTTTTTGCCAACGAGCGGCACCATTCTCCCGTCCCTGCCTTTCGCTGCGAGCAAGCTCACAGTTTTACACGGTGTTGTTCACTTATAGGCTACCAACATTTAACAACCTTAAAAACATTATGGTATTATATCACTTACAAAAATAAGGACTTTTAACCCTGGGAAAAGGGTGGTTAAGCGGTTTACCCCACCGTATCAAGAATGACGAAGGGGCAAGGTTAATTGTTGATTTTAAGAGCAATAATGTCGAATTACACCATAAGGAGATACCCGATGCAGGTCAGCAGAAGACAGTTCTTCAAGATCTGTGCTGGCGGTATGGCGGGGACTACGGCAGCAGCACTCGGCTTTACGCCGTCAGTGGCGATGGCTGAGACACGTCAATACAAGCTATTGCGTTCACGCGAAACCCGGAATAACTGCACTTACTGTTCCGTCGGCTGTGGCATTTTGATCTACAGTTTGGGCGATGGTGCGAAGAATGTTACCGAAAGTATTTTCCACATTGAAGGTGATCCAGACCATCCGGTCAGCCGGGGTTCACTCTGCCCGAAAGGCGCAGGCGTGCTGGATTATATCCACAGTGAAAACCGTCTGAAATTCCCCGAATACCGGGCACCGGGCTCGGACAAATGGCAGCGCATGAGTTGGGATGAGGCGGTTGAACGCATTGCCCGCCTGATGAAAGACGACCGTGACGCCAACTTTGTTGAGAAAAATGAAGCCAATGTCACCGTCAACCGCTGGCTGACGACCGGTATGCTCTGCTCATCTGCCGCGAGCAACGAAACCGGGATTCTGGACCAGAAATTTGCCCGTGCCCTTGGCATGCTGGCTATCGATTGCCAGGCTCGCCTGTGCCATGGCCCAACCGTTGCTGCACTGGCGCCGTCCTTTGGCCGTGGGGCAATGACCAATAACTGGGTCGATATCAAAAACGCCAACGTTATCCTGATTATGGGTGGCAATGCCGCCGAAGCGCATCCGGTAGGCTTCAAATGGGTTATCGAAGCCAAAACGCAGAACAATGCCAAAGTCATCGTCGTGGATCCGCGTTTTAACCGCAGTGCGGCCGTGGCAGACATCTACTCCCCTATTCGCGCCGGTTCTGATACCGCATTCCTGCTGGGTGTTGTTAACTATCTAATTATCAACAACAAAACCCACTCTGAATACGTTAAGGAATATACCAACGCCAGCCTGCTGGTACGGGATGATTTCGAATTCAATGACGGTTTGTTCAGCGGTTTTGACGCCGCAACCAAAACTTACGACAGAACCTCATGGCAGTACCAATTGGATGAAAACGGTTTCGCCAAGCGCGACATGAGCCTGACCCATCCACGTTGCGTGTGGAATCTGCTCAAGCAACACGTTTCACGTTACACGCCGGAGTTGGTTGAAAACCTGTGCGGCACCTCGAAAGAGGATTTCCTGCTGATCAGCGGTTTGCTGGCTGAAACCTGTGTATCCGACAAAACGGCGACCATCCTGTACGCACTGGGCTGGACCCACCATACCGGCGGTGCCCAGACTATCCGCTGTGCGGCCATGATCCAGTTGTTGCTGGGCAATATCGGTATGGCGGGCGGCGGTGTGAACGCACTGCGCGGCCACTCGAATATTCAGGGTTATACCGATTTGGGGCTGTTGTCGCTGAATTTGCCGGGTTATATGGGACTGCCTTCGGAGAAACAGACTTCGCTGGCGATGTACCTTGAGCAAACCACCCCGAAAGCGCTGCTGAAAGATCAGGTCAACTTCTGGAAAAACACGCCAAACTTCTTTATCAGTATGATGAAGAGCTTCTACGGCGAGCATGCGCAGGCAGAAAACGACTGGGGATTTGACTGGTTGCCGAAGTGGGACAAAAGCTACGACGTCATGAAGCAGGCCGACCTGATGACCCAGGGCAAAATGAACGGTTACATCGTTCAGGGCTTCAATCCGCTGGCGGCATTCCCGGATAAAAACAAATCTTCCCGTGCGCTCTCCCGCCTGAAATATATGGTGGTGATTGACCCGCTGGTGACGGAGTCGTCCAACTTCTGGCAAAACCACGGTGAGATGAATGACATCGATCCGACCAAAATCCAGACCGAGGTATTCCGCCTGCCTTCCTCCTGCTTTGCTGAGGAAAATGGGTCTATTGCCAACTCAGGCCGTTGGTTGCAATGGCACTGGCACGCTGCCGAGCCGCCGGGTGAGGCGCTGCATGACGGTAAAATCCTGGCGCGTATCTTCCTGCGTCTGCGTGAGTTGTATCGTGAGGAAGGCGGTGCCAATCCTGAGCCATTGCTGAATATGTCCTGGGATTACCAGGACCCGCTGGATCCGACGGCGGAAGAAGTGGCGCGCGAAGGTAATGGTAAAGCGCTGGCTGATATCCTTGACGATAAAGGCAATGTGGTACTGAAAAAAGGCCAGCAACTCACCAGCTTTGCCCAACTGAAAAATGATGGCAGTACCGCCAGTTTCTGCTGGGTCTACACCGGCAGTTGGACAGAGCAGGGCAACCAGATGGCGCGGCGCGATAACGCCGATCCATCGGGACTCGGTTGTACCTCGGGCTGGGCATGGGCATGGCCGTTGAACCGCCGCATTCTGTACAACCGCGCGTCAGTCGATCCGCAGGGGCAACCCTGGGACCCTAAACGTGAAATCATCCGCTGGGATGGCACAAAATGGGGTGGCGTAGACGTCGCTGATTACAGTCAGGCGGCACCGGGCTCAGGTGTCGGACCGTTCATCATGCAGCAGGAAGGCATGGGCCGGTTGTTCTCTCTGGACAAAATGGCCGATGGTCCGTTCCCTGAACACTACGAACCAATCGAAACGCCGATTGGCACCAACCCGTTGCACCCGAACGTGGTGTCGAATCCTGTCGCGCGTATTTTTGCCGACGATCTGGCCAATATGGGTCATGCCGACGAGTTCCCGTATGTCGCCACGACCTACTCGATCACCGAATTGTTCCGCCACTGGACGAAACATGCGCGCCTGAACGCCATTGTGCAGCCAGAGCAGTTCATTGAAATCGGTGAGGCGCTGGCCGCAGAGAAAGGCATCCGTGCTGGCGACAGCGTGAAGATTTCCTCGAAGCGTGGATTTATCAAAGCCAAGGCGGTGGTCACCAAGCGCATCAAACCGTTGATGATTAACGGCAAGATCGTCGAAACCATCGGTATTCCTTGCCATTGGGGCTTCGAAGGGGCGACACGCAAAGGCTTCCTGGCCAATACGCTGACGCCATCAGTGGGTGATGCAAATTCACAAACGCCGGAATACAAGGCATTCCTGGTTAACGTGGAAAAGGTGTAACGGAGACGAATTATGGCTATGCAATCTCAGGACATTATCCGTAAATCCGCCACCAACTCCTTAACGCCTGCGCCGCGCGTACGCGATCACCAGGAAGAAGTGGCCAAATTGATTGATGTGACAACCTGTATTGGCTGTAAAGCCTGTCAGGTTGCCTGTTCCGAATGGAACGACATTCGTGATGAAGTCGGATTCAACGTCGGGGTGTATGACAATCCGACCGATCTGTCGGCGAAATCATGGACCGTCATGCGTTTTTCCGAAGTGGAAGAGCACGGCAAGTTGGAATGGTTGATCCGTAAGGATGGCTGTATGCACTGCGCCGATCCGGGTTGCCTGAAGGCGTGCCCGGCAGAAGGCGCAATCATTCAGTACGCCAATGGTATCGTTGATTTTCAGTCTGAGCACTGTATTGGTTGCGGCTATTGTATCGCTGGCTGCCCGTTTAACGTGCCGAGAATCAACAAAGAAGACAACCGCGCGTACAAATGTACCTTGTGTGTTGATCGTGTCACCGTGGGTCAGGAGCCTGCGTGTGTCAAAACCTGCCCGACGGGTGCGATTCACTTTGGCAGCAAAGAGTCGATGAAAACGCTGGCGGCAGAGCGGGTCACCGAGCTGAACAGCCGTGGTTTCCAGAATGCGGGGCTCTACGATCCGGCTGGCGTTGGCGGCACACACGTAATGTACGTGCTGCATCATGCGGATAAGCCGCAGCTTTATCACGGTTTACCGGAGAATCCAACCATCAGTCCGGCGGTGACTTTCTGGAAGGGTATCTGGAAGCCACTGGCCGCAGTAGGTTTTGCCGCGACGTTTGCAGCGAGTATCTTCCACTACGTCGGCGTAGGGCCGAACCGCGTAGACGAAGAGGAAGAAAAAGAGGAACAGCACGATGAGGAGACGCGTAAATGAGTGAGAAACGCATTCAACGCTACAGCGCACCAGAACGGATTAACCATTGGATAGTGGCGATCTGTTTTATCGGTGCGGCGCTCAGCGGATTGGGCTTCTTTTTCCCGTCGTTTAACTGGCTGATGAACATTTTTGGTACCCCGCAACTGGCGCGAATTCTTCATCCGTTTGTGGGTGTGGTGATGTTTGTTGCTTTCTTGCTGATGTTTTTCCGCTATTGGAAACATAACCTAATCAACCGTGAAGACATTTTATGGGCAAAAAACATCCATAAAATTGCCATGAACGAGGAAGTTGGTGATACCGGGCGCTATAATTTCGGTCAGAAATGCGTTTTCTGGGCAGCAATCATCAGCTTGCTTTTGTTGCTGGTCAGCGGCGTGGTAATTTGGCGGCCCTGGTTCGCTGGTTACTTCCCCATCCCCTTGATACGGCTGGCACTGGTAGTGCATTCGTTGGCTGCAGTGGGATTGATTCTCGTGATCATGGTGCACGTTTATGCCGCGTTGTGGGTAAAAGGCACGATCACTGCGATGGTGGAAGGCTGGGTTCCGGCGGCGTGGGCGAAGAAACATCACCCGCGTTGGTATCGGGAACTACGTCAGGGCGAATCGAACAGACGGCAGGGCCAATCCGCCGAGGCAAAGGCAACAGCCGGTAACACTCGCACCTCAGACACAACGGGAAAATAGACCCAATGAGTATTCGCATCGTTCCTGAACTTCAATCAGGAAACCAGCGCGAAAAGTCAGCAGCGGCGGAACCTATTCCGCCGCTGCTTTTCGCCAACCTGAAAAGTCTTTATCTGCGCCGCGCCGAGCGTTTGCGTCAGTTGGCTGCCGATAATCCGCTGAGTGATTATCTCGATTTTGCTGCCAGCATGGCGACGGCGCAGCATCAGGTGCTGTATGACAATCCGCTGACGCTGGATTTGAGTGAGGCATTGCAGAAATCGGGAGATACCGGGGCACCCCCGCTGGATCTCAATACCTGGCCGCGCAGCGATCACTGGCTACGCCTGCTCACTGCATTGATCGCTGAACTGCGTCCGGAAATGCCGACCCATATTATTGCCGTTCTGGATAATCTGGAGAAATCGTCAGTTCATGAATTGGAAAGTGATGCCGACGCCCTGTTAAACCGCGATTTCAGTCTGGTCAGCAATGAAAAGGCACCGTTCATTTGGGCGGCCCTGTCGCTTTACTGGACGCAGATGGCCAGTTTGATCCCTGGCAAGGCGCGTGCCGAGTACGGCGAACACCGGCAGTTCTGCCCGGTGTGTGGCAGCATCCCGGTATCGAGTGTGGTACAGATTGGATCCGCTCAAGGGTTGCGCTATCTGCACTGTAATCTCTGCGAAAGTGAGTGGCACGTGGTCAGGGTAAAATGCAGTAATTGCGAACAGAGCCGCGATCTCAATTACTGGTCTTTGGAAACAGAACGTTCAGCGGTGAAAGCCGAGAGCTGTGGCGACTGTGGGACTTACCTGAAAATCCTCTATCAGGAAAAAGATCCGCAGGTTGAAGCCGTGGCGGACGATTTGGCGTCGCTGATTCTGGATGCCAAAATGGAAGATGAGGGCTTCGCCCGCAGCAGCATCAATCCTTTCCTGTTCCCCAGCGAATAAGCTCTTTTTGCGCCGGGCTCAACGCCCGGCGCACTATTAACCTCAATGTGCATTCATAGATTCCGTTTTCCAAGCAGCCCCCTCCTACTTGTCGAACATTTAAATTATTAAAAATATTAGTGAAAAGGAATATAAGGAACTAGCCGATGCCGCCGAGGGGCAGACGCTTGATGCTGTGCTGTGCTACTCCGTCCCTAAAAATGTTCCTGATGGCTTTAGTTTTTTGATGAGCGCTGCCCGGAGGGGCGGTATGGATTCTACAAAATGGTTTCCTTGAGTGGACATAACCGTTGAACAATAAAGTGTGGCAAAACGGCAAGCCGGGCTTTAAGCAAGGGTAACAATCCGCTGTAGTTAAAGAATCACAGGGAGTTATTCACTCACACCCGATATCAGAGCAAAGAGTTAAGGAGCTTATGAAATGAATATCAGCCGTACAGCAATTGATTTCAAAGGTGGGAGAATCACTGATGACACCTTATATATCACTGACTTTGACGATCCTACAAGCTACATTGACCTAGATGTATTACTAGTGGAATATGCCAATGACTATGTAGTAGATGTATCCTTTCATGAAGGCGCTAATAACTTAAGCGTTAACGTTATATATGGAAGTGATTGGGAACATCGAGTTTATAGAAAAGTCATAGAGCGTCATGATGTTGCTGGGTTAATATCATCAATTAAAGAAGCTATTGATATCGCAGTTAAAGGATAGTAAAAGGCCACTCCTTAGTAGCGGACCCAAGGGTAAGTAATCCATGCCCAACAAACAAATATTTGTTGGGCATTTTCGTTGGTGGTCAGTTTTTATTTGTAACTCTCCATATTATCAGTCACCCAAGCGGAGTTGTTCGGGCTGTTGCAAACGGCCTATGATAAATTCAAGCAAGCCAACAATATCTTCAACATCAGTGTTGCAAAAACGGGAGTGACGATAGATTCCGTTTTCCAGGCAACCCCAGAACGTCAGGCTGTACAAAACGGGCGTAGCCGGTGTTCCTGCCAACGTGCCAGTATTAAGGGCAGTACGCGATGAGAAAACCGGGCTGGATAAAATCACGCTTCCGGCAGTGGCGGGGGTTCCTTCGCGCACCATCCTGATTAACCCGGTTCCGGTCGGGCCGACTGCACCCGCGAATACCGGTAACAGCAAACCCGCCCCCGTTACGCCGGTGCATACTGGGACGACAATAAAGCAGGCGGACAGTATCGTCACCACCACTTTCCCGGCAGATGAGCTCCAGGGATTGCAGGATTTCATCTATTGGCAGCCTGATGCAGAGGAAACCGGTGTTGAACCGATCTATGTGATGCTGAGTGGTCCCCGCAATCTGCCGGGCAAGGCTACCGGGAAAGGTTAACCTGTTGGTGAAGGTTGACTGAATAACACAGGTCAGGATCGGGGAGCGCCGATCCTGAGTCAAATTGCAGATAAACTTCGCGGGTGGGAGTTTAATAACTTTAGAGAACTCAGAGAGGCGTTCTGGTTAGAAGTGGCTAAAGATCCTGAGTTAGCTAAACAGTTTAATTCGGGGAAGAAGTGGGCGAGAGAAATTTGAACTACACCATGTTAAACTAATTAGTGAAGATGGACCTGTTTATGATGTTGATAATCTACGTGTATTGACACCAAAGCGGTATATTGAGATTCATTCTAAGAGTGGTGAGAAATAACATGAACGCTAAAATTATTTCAGATTATTCAGAATATGAGTTTTTGGATTTTGTAACGAATATATACCATGCGAATAAATCAGTTTATCCTACTGAAGAGGCACATGCCGCTGCCGTGAGAGAGTTTGTTCGTTTAATCGAACACCCGAGCGGTAATGGACTGCTCTATTATCCAAATAATAGTAGAGAGGATAGTCCTGAGGGAATAGTAAAAGAAGTCAAAGAATGGCACGCTAAAAACGGCAAGCCGGGCTTTAAGCAAGGGTAACGATCCGTTGTCGTTAAAGAATCACAGGGGGTTATTCATTCCCACCCAATATCGGAAGACAAAGCTAAGGAATACATGAAATGAACATCTATCGTAACGAAATTGATGTCAAAGGTGGGAAAATAACTGATGACACGTTGTTTATTACTGATTTTAATGGCCCGGTAGGCTATATTGATGAAGATATTCTATTAGTGGAATATGAAAATGACTTTATTGTAGACATCTCCTACCATGAGAGCAGGAACGACTTAAGCGTTAACGTAATATTTGAAAGTGACTGGGAACACCCTGTTTATACAAAAAGCATAGGCCTTCTTGATAAAGCTGGATTGTTAGCATCACTTAAAGAAGCTATTGATATCGCAGTTAAAGGTAAATAAAAAACCGCTGCTAAATAACCTTCCAATTAATAGACTTTTCATACCCAACAAACAAATATTTGTTGGGTATTTTCGTTGGTGGTCAGTTTTTATTTGTAACTCTCCATATTATCAGCCACGCAAGCGGAGTTGTTCTGGCTGTTGAAAACGGCCTATATTTGGTGGTAGACTTACACACTACGATAAGTAAATGTCCGGCGGATATCAAATTCAATAACAGCATAAATTTAAAAAAATGTGTAATAAGGCACATATGCCTTTATTGGGCCGTGTTTAGAGCTATGTGTGAAATGGCGATCTCCTTGCCGCTAACAGGAAAGATAACGTCAAGCAACCAATCGGATATGTGCCAGAAAGGGGAGGAAAAACACCGGTTTTTGGTTTCCGGCGTTTTATTGTCTATATACGGATTATTGCGCCGCGCTGATACGCCAGATGCTATTACCGGCATCGTCGGCAATCAGTACACCGCCTTGCTTATCCATCGCCAGCCCGACCGGCAAACCTCGAACCTGTTTCTGATCGTCGGTCAGAAAACCGGTGACTACAGGTGTTGGTAACCCAACCGGCTGGCCGTTTTCAAATTTCACCCACATCACCTGGTAACCATTAAGGGGTTTTCGGTTCCAGCTACCGTGTTCACTGACAAATGCACCGTCTCGATATTGCGGCATATTATCGCCGGTATAAAATAAAAGCCCCAGCGGTGCGACGTGCGAACTGATGGCGTAATCTGGCTTAATGGCTTTCTCAACCAGGTCTGGACGCGGCGGTTTGACTCGTTCATCAACATGCTGGCCATAGTAACTGTAGGGCCAACCGTAAAAACCTTTCTCCTGCACGGATGTCATATAGTCCGGCACAAGATCGGAGCCAATCTCTTCTCGTTCGTTTACCACCGCCCAGAGTTTACCGCTTTTAGGTTCCCATTGCAGACCCGTCGGATTTCGTAATCCATTTGCATAAATGCGGCTCGCCCCGCTGGCGGCATCAACTTCCAGTACAGCGGCGCGGCGGTCTTCTGCGCCAATCCCGTTCTCGGTAATGTTGCTGTTGGAACCGACACCGACATACAGCTTACTGCCATCCGGGCTTGCCAGCAGGGATTTTGTCCAGTGATGATTAATCGGGCCACCGGGTAGTTCCGTGACAATATCACCTGGCGTGCGGATTTCCGTTTGCCCTTCCTGATATGAGAATTTCACCAGGCTATCGGCATTGGCGACCCACAATGTGTTGCCAATCAGCTGCATCCCGAAGGGGGAATTCAGGTGCTCAATGAAAATGTGTTTCTGCCATTTACCGTCCACATTGCGCAGTAACGTGATGCGATTGCCACCCTCGCCGCCTTTACCGGAAGATTTTTGCACCATGCCCATAATGATGTCTTTAGGACGCGACGCCGCCTTTTTTGCCGGCCCATTTGCTTCCGCCACCAGGACATCGTTATTGGGGAGCACATAGAGCTGGCGCGGATGTTTAAGGCCCTCAGCAATTTTTTCTATCTTCAGCCCGTCGGCGACCTTTGGCATTTCGTCCTTTTTCCAGGCGGTGGCTTTGGGGACCTGCATCGGTGGCAGCAAGAAATTTTGCGCGCTCGGGAGTTCCGGATTGGCTCCCATTTGTTTTTGGGGATCTATTTGAGCAGTGTCATCACAACTGCTCAGCAAAGTTGCGAGGGCGATAGCCAGTAACGTGCGTTTAAAAATATTCATGCTGGTTTCTCCTTATGCTGTGCGTTCACGCAATGCGAGTTGAACATTACCCAGCAGCAACAGAACCACTACCAAAGTTGAGAGAATGACACCCATCGGTACCACGGCATAAGCATCGCGGCTATGGATAAAAGCATTAAAAATAGCCAGCACGATGGCAATCAGACTCAGCCAAAAATGGATTTTTATCGGTGAGCTTTGAGGATACCCTGGCCCCGTCCAGACCAGCACCAGATTGATAACTCTGGGAATAATGGCGATTAATAACCCAATGACAATCAGCCAGTTGGCCGCGTCGTTCCACATCTGAATAAAGGTCTTCATATACAGAATATCGAAGATCCAGGCGGCGACAAAAAAACCGAGAGGAATGGGATTGAGCAGTTCGTACAGCGCCACGACGAATGCCGGGCGCCCTGTAGCAAGATGCATTTGCATTTCTGTCTCCTGTGTTCTTGCAGACTGGTTGCGTTAAACATGCGCATATCAGTTCGTTTACGTACCTGTAAGAGATTAGTAAACCTGAAGAAGAGTGACGGGTTAATGCGACAAAACCATTACCAGATAGTTTTGAATCGAGAGGGCGTGGGTAAAATGACACGAAGAAATATAGTGAAACACTCACTAAATCCCGCGATGCTATAGAGGTGCATCTGGCTGACATAAAGACCGTTGCGAAACGTATTTATCTCTATGAAAAAGATTCTAAAGTTTACCTCTCTGGATGGCATCTAACTCCAGGAACATCGCAATATGATGTGTATATAAATACGAGGAATCTGAAATGAGTATGGCATTAATAGATTTAACAAAGAAGTTAGTACTATCGCAAATATCAGCCGAAGAGTTTGAGGTTCAATTCTTTAGGTTATGGAAAATTGAAGGCGATGCAGGTTTACTAGCGAAAGATAGTAAAGAAATTAGTGAGTGCTTGTATGTGGTTTTTGATCTCGCTGAGCGTTATACATCTCACCCAGATCGTAAAGCCTATGAACTTGATAGTGAGTCTTTGAAGAAAGAAGCTAAGTTAGCTTTAGGGAATTTCAAATTTCTCTAATAGCCGATTGGTTTAAGCTAATTACCACATGAGGAAGAATACACGTTCCCTTCGAGCGATCTACTATTTGGAACAGCTAATTAGACGGTGAGCAGCCAGCGGATAAGAGCATACTGCGTGCCGACAAATACAGTGATAGTATCAGCGAAGGGTTTTATTATTTTGAGGTGTTATAAATGCAGATTATTTATCCCGATGATTTCTCAAATCAGGCCAGGCCGGATGAAATATTTGAGCAGGAGTATCTTTGTGCCCAACAAAACAGGATACATTGCCTGTTACTCAACTCAGAGGCTGCCGCGATGGGTAAGTATAAATTCTCAGGGGTCTTTGAACCCGACATCCCCGTTATCTGGCGCGGATGGATGTTGAATGTGGATGAATATCGCCTGTTGCACCAAGCAGTGACTGGGCGCGGTGGGAAGATGCTTGAATCCGTTGAGGACTATATTGGGAATCACCACATAACAGGTTGGTATGAGCGCTGTAAGGCGTATACGCCGGAAACTGTTATAACAACGCCTGATGCGGATTTTGAGGCACTGACCAGCCAACTTCAGTGGCCGGCTTATTTTGTTAAGGATTACGTCAAGTCTTTGACGACTTCCAGGGGGTCTGTGGCTAAGGATGCAGGGGAAATTCGTGAGGTGATCAGACTGATTGAGCACTACCGGGGGAATATTGAAGGCGGAGTTAGCCTGAGACGTTTTGAGAGCTTAGTTAAAGACAGTGAGCGCAGGTACTTTGTGCTTAACGGGCGGGTGTTTTCTGCTGACGATCGCGTTCCTGAGTTGGTTAGTGAAATAGCTCGGCGTGTGGATACGCCGTTTTACTCGATTGATGTTGCTGAGAACTCGGCGGGGGAATTGCGTCTGATTGAGATTGGGGATGGGCAGGTTTCTGATATTAAGGAATGGGGGGTTGAGAGATTCGTCAGTGTATTTCGTGTGCAATGATACGAAGAAAAATCGTCAAACGCTCACTAAATTCCGCGATGCTACAGAGGTGCACTTACAGGGTAAAGGGACTGTGGAAAAGGGCACCTATTTGTTGGTTAAGGATTCCACGGTATTTTTTAATTCCAAAAAAAATAATGTAGTTATTATTCGCAAGGACGGTTCATTTATTCCTGGATGGGAATTAGATGTAAACAGTCAGCAATATAAAAACCACATGGAAAAAGGAATGCTGAGATGAGTAAAAAATTAACTGATTTTGCGAGAAGATTTGTCGACTCAAGTTTTGACGCAAACAAATTTGCTGAGCCATATATCTTAATGTGGAAAGAAGAGCGAGATACAGGTAAACAATGGCGCTCCTCGGGCTGTATCGACCCGACTGGCGGGTAGAGGCGAATTGCTCAAGTGAGGACGGCTGGTAAAAAAGGGGGCGGGTTGCTAGGGTTACAGAGTCTCAAATGACATAAAGGAACAAGAAAAATGTTAAAAAGCGCCATGAAATTTACCGCTGTGCTGGTTCTCGCTGGCGGCCTGATGGCCTGCGACAACAAGCCGGACAGTAACCCAGAACCCACGCCGCCACCGGGGAAACCGACGGTTGAACAGCAAGCGGCACCTGCGCAGAAAGCGCAACAGGTCGCGCCTGCGGGCGGGATCAGGGTCGCATTGCTGCAAGATAAAATGAGTTTCCATTTGCCCGAAGGGTTCAGCGATCAATCACAACAAACTGGCGTGAAAAATACGCCTGAGTCTGTAACTCAGCTGTTTATTGATGTGAACAGCCGTCAGTTGGTCGTCACCTCGGAAGTGATCCCGCCGTCGAGTGAACTGCTGGATAATAGCGACGCGAGTTATCAGGGTTTGTCGAAAGGTTTAATGTCCGGGCTGAGCAATCAGTATGAAAACATCCAGAAAACGAATGAGAATTCCTTAACGCTTGATGGGCAACGTTTTGAGCGCCTGGATACGATACAGAGCGTGAAAGGACAGAAAGTGGTCGCAGCGACGCTGTTTACCATCCAAAATAAAAAGGTCGTTACGTTGCAAATTGTCACCCCAGCCGATCGCGAAGACGATCACAATAAGCTGGTACAGAACATTATCGACACGCTGAAAGTGAGCTAATCTTCTTAGGGGTTTGCTGCGCTTAACCGTGGTAAATCCCGACAGAATGCAGGATTGCACGCGCCTTTAACCGCGACGAGTGAGGATCGGATTATGAAGCTGATCGGCAGTTATACCAGCCCCTATGTGCGGAAAATCTCGGTGATGCTGTTGGAGAAAGGCATTGATTTCGAATTCGTCAACGATCCGCCATGGGAAGCGGACAGCCGCGTTCCACAGGTTAACCCGCTGGGGAAGGTTCCCGCCTTGGTAACCGACGACGGCGAAGTGTTTTTCGACTCACCTATTATCGCTCAATATATTGAATTACTGAACGTTTCCCCGAACTTCCTTCCTGTAGATCCCCTTGATGCTTTACGGGTTCGTCAACTGGAGGCGCTGGCCGATGGGGTAACGGATGCCGCCGTGGCGCTGGTATTGGAAACCAAACGAGAGCCCGGTAAGCAAGATGAGCAGTGGATTATTCGTCAGCGGGAAAAGTTGAATCGTGGATTGGATGCGCTGGAAAAACACACCCTAAAGAAGCAGTTTTTGAATGGCAGTGAACTGACGCTCGCGGATATTGCGACGGGCTGCGCGATTGGTTATTTGAATTTCCGCAAAGTGGCTCAGGGTTGGTGTGTGGAGAGGCCCGCATTGATCGCGCTGGCGGAGCGTCTATTCCAACGCCAGAGCTTTGCCAGAACGATGCCCCCTTAAGCTATTCCGCCATAAACCAGGCCACTGATTTTCAGTGTATATCGGTCGCCTCTCTGAGGCGCTTTTCAACCTCCTTTTTGCTGAAAGTCTCAAATCTGTGAGACGTCTCGAAGAGTTACTTTTCTAATCGTCACACTCGTCACCCAGCGTCTACCTTATAACCAAAGATGTTTTCCCAATTTTCGCTTTTACAGAGCTTCAATACCCGAAGTACTGCTGACACACCGGTTGTGGCAGCAGCACACTGATGCAGCGTAAAGGAGAATGAAATGGCTCAGAACACCTCATCCAGTCCAGTAAAACCCGGTGAGTATGGTTTCCCGCTCAAACTAAAAAAACGTTATGACAACTTTATCGGCGGCGAGTGGGTTCCCCCTTCCAACAATGAGTATTACCCCAATCTGACGCCGATCACCGGCGAAGTTTTATGCGAAGTCGCCAGTTCCAACTCACAAGATGTTGATTTGGCTTTGGATGCTGCGCATAAAGCCAAACATGAGTGGGGAAAAATGTCAGTACAACAACGCGCTACCATCCTCAACCGCGTTGCCGATCGTATGGAGCAGAATATTGAGTTATTGGCTGCCGCCGAAACCTGGGATAACGGCAAACCCATTCGTGAAACCAGCGGGGCTGATGTGCCTCTCGCGATCGACCATTTCCGTTATTTTGCCGCCTGTGTACGCGCGCAGGAAGGCGGTATCAGCGAAATCGATTCTGAAACCGTGGCCTACCACTATCACGAACCGTTAGGGGTTGTCGCACAGATTATTCCGTGGAACTTCCCACTTCTGATGGCTTGCTGGAAGATGGCGCCTGCACTGGCTGCGGGTAACTGTATTGTGCTCAAGCCGGCCAAACTCACCCCGCTTTCCATTCTCTTGCTGATGGAGTTGGTGCAAGATCTGCTGCCAGCAGGGGTCATTAACGTGGTGAATGGGGCCGGTGGCGAAATCGGTGAATATCTGGCGACGTCCAAACGCATCGCCAAAGTGGCATTCACCGGTTCAACCGAAGTCGGCCAGCAGATCATGGGATATGCCGCGCAAAACGTAATTCCGGTGACGCTCGAACTTGGCGGCAAATCGCCCAATATCTTCTTTGCCGACGTTATGGACAAAGAGGACTCCTATTTTGATAAAGCGCTCGAAGGTTTTGCCCTGTTTGCGTTCAATCAGGGTGAAGTCTGTACGTGCCCGAGTCGTGCCCTGATTCAGGAGTCGATCTACGAGCGGTTTATGGAACGGGCAATAAAACGTGTGGAGGCGATTCGTACCGGAAACCCTCTGGATTCCAATACGCAAATGGGCGCGCAGGTTTCCGAAGGACAAATGAAGACCATTCTCAACTATATCGAGATCGGTAAAAAAGAGGGGGCGCGGGTACTGACCGGCGGCGGACGTAAGACGCTGGAAGGCGATCTGTCGAAAGGTTACTACCTCGAACCGACCATACTGTTTGGTAAAAACAGTATGCGAGTCTTTCAGGAGGAGATTTTCGGGCCGGTGTTGGCCGTCACGACCTTCAAGGATATGGACGAGGCGCTGGAACTCGCCAATGACTCAGCCTATGGGCTCGGCGCGGGCGTCTGGAGTCGCAACGGCAACATCGCCTACCATATGGGGCGCAACATTCAGGCGGGCAGAGTGTGGACCAACTGTTATCACGCCTATCCGGCACATGCGGCGTTTGGTGGCTACAAGCAGTCCGGCATCGGTCGTGAAACCCATAAAATGATGTTGGAACATTACCAGCAGACCAAGTGCCTGCTGGTCAGTTATTCCGAAAAACCGATGGGGTTGTTCTAACCATCAGGCAGAGCCAGGGAGGGCTCTGCATATCATCATGCGGCAGTCGGGTTGATATTGATGTCGCTGTTTTTGCGCCGCTTTACAAAAATCACCACCAAAGACAACCAGCACAGTCCGCTGATCAGATTTAATAAATTGAACATGCCGCTACCCCCAGCCACATAGGCAAGCTTGGTCAATTCTATGCCCAAGGTGAATACCATCATACTAAGCATACCCATCGCGGCAGAAACCGTACCTTTGCTCACATCGCTGTAAAACAGCGTCAGACGATACAAGCCAGCATTCGCCAACCCAATGCCAAAGGCGTACAGACTCAACCCTGCCGTCATCCATAGATAGGAATGGGTAGAGTAGAGAGTCGAAATAGCGGCCACAAATAACCCGATCATCATGGGAACCGCGCCGATCTTGATCAATCTCTCGACGCTGTTCTTACCGGTCATGCGTGCCAGCGTCAAATTGCCCAGAATCAATGCGCCAAAAACCGGTACTTGCAACAGGCCATAATCGAACGTGCTGAGTTTTTCACCGCTGATCAAAATCACCGGTGATTGCGCGATCCACGCCAGTAAAGGCAGGCTGGCAAAACCAATCGCCAGCGCACCACACAGGAACCGACGGTTGCCTAAAACCAGCTTATAGTCGTGCCACAAACTGGCTGCGGAAAAGGGTTCGCCCCGGCGCGTCGCCGTTTCAGGCATTGCGCGCCACAGCCCAACAAAGGCAATGGCGGCCAGTACGGCAAAGAGGACAAACATCGATTGCCACGGCGCGAACTGGATCAGTGCCGCACCGGCGAGTGGGCCAAGCAGAGGCGCAATCAGGGCCACGTTCGCCATCAGTGCGGTAATTTTTATACACACTGACTCTTCAAAAGATTCCTGTATGGTGGCGTAGCCCACCGCGCCAATAAAGCACAGGCCAATGCCTTGCAAGAAGCGGAGCGCAATGAACTGCTCAATGGTTTGAGTCAGCAGGATTGCCAGACAACTAACGATAAAAAAGGCCACGCCGACCAACATCACCGGGCGACGGCCACGTCGATCCGACAACGGTCCAAGCAGCCATTGTAAAAACATGCCGCCCGCCAGATAGGCCGTCATTGAAGTCGGTACCCACTCTTCACCGGCATTGAATTCGTTAACCACCGTTAACATGCCTGGTTGGATCATGTCGTTACCGATGTAAGTGGCAAATTCGAACAGCACCAGACAAAGGGGAAAGAGCAGCGCCCGCCGCCCCAATAGGGTGGCAGAAGGTAATTTCGTATGCATAGATTAACTTAATGATTATAAAAGATAATAGGGAACTGGCCGGGCGGGGAACGCAAACGGAGGCAGTTAGTACGGCTATTTTGCCGTCAATAGTGACCTTTGGCAATCATCACAGAGAGGCATCAGCACAATCTGAGTTTGCCATCAGCGGTTGTTGATCGTCAGATAGCTATGTAACATCTACTTAACATTCATTGTGCAATGAATAGGATATGGTAAAGCGCCATGAGTAATAGACTTAATTGGATTGATAATCTCCGCGCGATAGCGTGCATCATGGTGGTCATGATTCATTCCACAAGCTATTACGTTGCGACCGGCCTATCTGTTGGAGAAATGAATTGGAGCGTTGCGAATCTGCTTAACTCAGCTTCGCGCGTCTGTGTTCCGTTGTTTTTCATGATTTCAGGCTATCTTTTTTTCGGTGAGAAAAGTGCCCGTAAGAAACATTTTTTGCGCATCACGTTATGCGTGCTGTTCTACAGCCTGATTTCATTGATCTATATCGCCGTATTCACCCGGATCGGTTTCTGGCCGTCATTAAAAAGTCTGCTGTTGAAGCCCGTGTTTTATCACCTCTGGTTTTTCTACGCGATTATTGTGATCTATCTGCTGTCGCCGTTGATCGCGGTTAAACAGGTGTCTGCCGGTTACCTTGCGGCGATCGTCGTGATATTGGGCGTGGTAGCCAATCCGAATATGGTCAGCCTCTCGTGGCACGGTGTCCATTTGCTGCCGGTGAATCTCTACGTCGTTGGCGATACGTTTTACTATTTACTGTATGCCTTGATGGGGCGTGCAATCGGCATGTTGGACACCGGGCGGCGTGGCGTCAGTTGGGCTGCCGCCCTGATTTTTTTCGTCAGCATTATTGCAATAGCACTTTCGACGCATCACCAAACGCTCATCATCGGCAATTTCGCCGATACGTTTTATGCCTATTGCGGACCGCTGGTATTCATTGCAGCGCTGTCGCTGTTCGTTTGGTGCAAAAACTGCCTGACATTCACGTTGCCCAGCCTGCGATTGATTGCTGAAAACTCGCTGGCGATTTATGGTTTCCATGCGGTGATTATCAATTTTATCCGGGGTCATAAACTTGATTTCACCCATTGGCCAGTACTGGATATCGCCTATATTTTCATGACGGCACTGTTGCTGAGCCTGCTGCTCTCCATGGGATTACACAGGCTGGATAGACACCGTTTAGTGAGTTAGGACACTGGGCTTGCACTCACCCCAACAAGTTGCCAGCGGAGTTGTGCCCGGCGCAACTGGCGGCTGGAAGTAAACCCTGCGGCCAGTGCCGCCTGCTCAACGCCCAGACCTTGTTGCAAGCGCTGTTGCGCGACGGCAAGACGTAGCTGCTCATGATATTCACGCACGCTGATGCCCAAATGCTCACGGAACAGCCGCGTCAAATGACGACTGCTGACGTGTGCACGGGTTGCGACGTCTTCGATCTGCCAACTGGATTCCGGTTCAGCCGCCATAACGTTCTGCGCCCGGTGAACCGCCGGATGCAGATGATTACGGTAGCGCAGCCAGGGGGATAATTGCGGGTCATCACCCGCGCGACGGAAATAGACAACCATCTCCCGCGCCACTTCCAGCGCCGCCTGTGGCCCCAGATCGCGGGCGATCAGATGCAAGGCCACATCGATCCCGGCGGTGATCCCCGCACTGGTCAGCACAAAGCGATCCTCAACAAAGATTCGGTTTTCCCTCACCAGTGCACCGGGAGCCTGTTGCCGCAGGCGTTCGATAACGTTGTGGTGGGTGGTGCATTGATAGCCATCGAGCAGACCCGCCCGACCAGCCAATAGGCTACCGGAACAGACGCAAACCAACGTTATTTCACCGTGCTCAATGGCTTCTTGTTGCTGACTCAGCCAAAGACGGGCGGTCAATGCTTCCGGGGTATCGTAATAAATGGTTGAATCAGTGACGCCGGGCACCACCAGAATACTGCCAGCAGCGAACTTTTCCGGCAGAGGCTGAAGATGACCGATCACCAGCCCGGTGGAGGTCATGGCTTCCGGCTGCGGGCTGATGTAATGCAGCGTGAATTGCCCAGCCAACCGCAGAGTCTCTGCGGGGCCGGTAAGATCCAGCGCCATTACGCCGGGCAATGTCAGGAAGTAGACGTCTCGTTGCATACTATTCCACATCAATCCTCAGATGCTGCGCCATATAGGCCGGAATATCCGGTTTATCCTGAAGCAGCGTTGCGACAAACGCATTGCGCTCAAAAGCCATGACCTGCATATCCCACACGCAGAACGACTCTTCACGCGCCGCTCGCCACTCACCGCACTCTGTCACCCATACTTTGATTCTCAACTCATTTTCATTATTCCACCAACCTGCCACCAGATAATCCATGGTTTTACCCTGATGTTCAATCAGCCAGCCAATACCGGGCCGATACAGGGTTTCCGCCTGTTGCGGCAGCCATTGCGCGACCAAAGGATAACCCTGCTGGAAAATATCGGCAGACCCCGTTGCGCCTGCATAACGGATAGCATAGCGCTTGAGTTGCCACTGGTTCAGCGTCAACGGAGCCAGCGGGCTGATGGCGCGAGGCAGATAAGGCTGCGGCTGCCATGCTTCTTTATGCTCAACCGAGTGACCCGCTGATTCCTTCAGCGCATCCAGCTTTGCCAGCGCGCCCTTAACATCGGTGATGTCAGCGAAGCGATTGACCAACACCAGTTCGGTACGATGCTTGATCTGATCAGCACTCAAGGTCTGGCCGTCAGGATGGGTCATCGGGAACGTCAGCGTGGCTTCGGTAACGAAAGTTACATCGTAGCCCAGATCGGATGCGACTCGCGTGGTCGTTTCGCAGCACTGCTCGGTACGCATACCGGAGATAATCAAATGCGTAATGTCCCTTTCGCGCAGCCATTGCTCCAGACCGGAATCGGTCAGGGCGTTGTGAACCCGTTTTTGTACGCTGAGATCGGCTTCATGCTGTAGGAAAGGCAGGCGTTTCACATAACCCGAGGCCAGAGAGAATGGCCCTTCAGCGGCGACGTGGAAGACATCAACGATGGCGACGTCGCGCTGTTGGCAGCCTGCGATCAGCCGGGTGAGAGCCTGTTGGAATTCTGGGAGATCGTCTTCCTGCCAAAAGTCTTTCTGTTCGAAGGAATGTTGAACGTCAATCACTAACAATGCGCTATGTGTCATTTCCGGCCCTCCCCAATCTGTGTGTATGGTCATAATGACGGATAACGCGCCTATATTGAATGCCAAAACCGGCCATCATTCGTGTCAGAAGAGGACCAGTTTCAATCGAGAAAAGAAGGGAAGAACAAGAGGTGTTGAGGGATAGTATTTTTATTCAAAATTATTGAAAGAGAAACTCAAATCAATCCGTTTTTCATCAGTGTTGTTCCGGCGTACTCTTATCACATCGAAAGGCAAACGCCTTTTACCTTGATAAATGACACATAGGAATACATCATGAAAAGTATCAAATATTTTGCTGTAGCTGCTGCTCTTACCATTGCTTCATTCTCTGCTTTGTCTGCTGATGAAATTAATAGCGCGCAGGCCGTCGATCAGCAAGCCGTTGGTGTGGTATCGGTAAGTGGTGCAACCAATTTGTCTTCACTGGAAGCCAGTCTGGCTGATAAAGCTGAACAAGCCGGTGCAAAATCTTATCGGATCGTCTCCACCACCGGTAATAACAACCTGCACGGAACCGCTGCTTTATATAACTAATCACCTGTCATACGTCGAGCCGCAGATGCGTTGTTTACGCTTTCCTGTGGCCCGACGCATTTATGGTAAAGAGTCACATCAGCGGCAGAAGCTGGTCATACAGTTTGCGAAAGACCTCACGCCGTTCTGCATAGAGCTGATGCCTCGCTGAATCGGGTTGATGTGTCTGTTCCAACGGCAGTTGCGGCAGGAAATTGGCCATGTCTACACCGGGGTTCATCGCGATCTGGGCCAGTCTTGCAGCGCCCAACGCGGGCCCAACATCACCTCCCGTGCGATATTCCAGCGTCTGACCACTGATATCCGCCAGCATCTGACGCCAGTAACCACTGCGGGCACCGCCCCCAATCAACGTAATGCTTTTGGGCTGCAATCCGGTCGCATGGAGAACATCGATACCCTCCGCCAAAGCAAATCCGACACCTTCCAATACCGCACGCGCCAAGTCATTGGGTCCATGCTGGTGGGTGAAGCCAAAGAAACTGCCTTTGGCGTTGGGATTATTGTGCGGTGTGCGTTCACCAGAGAGATACGGCAGAAACCAGACGGGGGAGTCCGCTTCCTTCGATTTCTCAACCTGTTGCAATAACGCTGGCACGCTCGGTGCACCGGTTAATTTTCCCGCCCAATCAATACAGGATGCTGCACTTAGCATCACTGACATCAGATGCCAGGTTTTAGGCAAGGCGTGACAAAAACTGTGAACGGCGCTTTCAGGATTACGCAAAAATCCATCGCTAACGGCGAAATAGACGCCCGATGTGCCCAGTGAAAGCATCGCCTGACCGGTTTGATACAACCCGACACCGACTGCACCCGCAGCGTTATCGCCCCCGCCAGCAATCACCGGTATCTGTGCCATCCCCCAACGCTGCGCGATATCCGGCAATACATTTCCGGTGATTTGTGTACCTTCAAACAGGGTAGGCATCTGGTCGCGCGTCAGCTCACAGGCTGCCAGCATACGGTCGCTCCAGTCACGCTTTCCGACGTCAAGCCACATTGTCCCAGCCGCGTCTGACATATCGGTGGCAAACTCACCTGAAATTAGCCAACGGAGATAATCTTTTGGTAACAATACCTTATCGATCTGACTGAAAATCTTTGGCTCGTTTTCTGCCAGCCATTTCAGTTTAGGCGCAGTGAAACCGGGCATCATCAGATTTCCGGTCACAACGCGGGAATCTGGTACCTCTTTTTCCAACGTCTGGCACTGGGCAAAACTGCGGCCATCGTTCCACAAAATGGCGGGACGCAGTACGCGGTGATTTTTATCAAGTAACGTTGCGCCATGCATTTGCCCGGTAAGGCCAAGCCCCTTCACAGCACTTAAATCCTGTTGCTGTTTCAGCGCCAGCATCGCGCGATCCGTGGCATTCCACCAGGCCAGCGGATCCTGTTCAGACCAGAGTGGGTGGGGGCGTGAGATCGACAACGCCTCGGTCTGGCTGGCTATCACTTTTCCCTGCTCATTCAGCAGGATCGCTTTAACGCCTGAAGTACCAAGATCGATGCCGATATACATAGTTTCCCCTTAACCCGCGCATCCACTCATTAAAACAGGGCATAACCCGACAGGGGAAATGCCCTCTCTCAGTCCGTTTTTAGCCAAACAGATAACGGTTAACCAGATTCTCAAGTTGTTCCTGACGGCCACTTTCATGATGCGGCGTCAGATTTTGCTGCTCAGCGTACTGCGCCAGTGATTCGAGCGACAACTTTCCTTGCAGGATTTGCTGGCCCAGTTCACCGTTCCAACCGGAATAGCGCTTCGCGACGTGTTTATCGAGGCCACCGTCTTCAATCATTTTAGCCGCTACTTTCAGCGCCAATGCCATGGTGTCCATTGCACCGATATGACCGTGGAACAGATCGTATTTATCGGTACTCTGACGGCGCACCTTGGAATCAAAATTAAGACCACCAGTGGTAAATCCGCCAGCCTTGAGGATTTCGTACATTACCAGGGCATTCTCTTCCACGCTGTTCGGGAACTGATCGGTATCCCAGCCGAGCTGCGGATCGCCCCGGTTGGCATCGACGGAACCAAAGATGCCCAGCGCAATGGCGGTGGCGATCTCGTGGTGGAAGGTGTGACCGGCCAGCGTGGCGTGGTTCGCCTCAATGTTGACTTTGATCTCTTTTTCGAGGCCAAACTGTTTCAGGAAGCCATAAACCGTAGCCACATCATAGTCATACTGGTGTTTGGTTGGCTCCTGCGGTTTAGGTTCAATCAGCAGCAGACCCTGGAAACCAATCTTGTGTTTGTGCTCGACGACCATTTGCATGAAGCGGCCGATTTGTTCACGCTCCTGGCGCAAATCGGTATTGAGCAGCGTTTCGTAACCCTCACGACCACCCCATAAAACGTAGTTCTCACCACCCAGTTTTTTCGTGGCGTTCATGGCGGAGAAAACCTGGGCTGCCGCCCAACTGAAAATTTCCGGATTGGGATTGGTGGCGGCCCCTGCGCCATAGCGCGGATGGGTGAAACAGTTGGCCGTGCCCCACAGCAGCTTAACGCCGCTGCTCTCCTGCTTTTCGGCCAGCACATCAGTCATGATGGCAAAGTTATTCAGGTATTCTTTCAGTGAATTACCTTCTGGCGAGACATCAATATCATGGAAGCAGTAATAAGGGACGTCGAGTTTCTGGAAGAACTCGAAGGCGACGTCAGCTTTGCGTTTAGCCAGCGTCATGGCATCTCCGGCCTGTTGCCATGGGCGCTCAAATGCCCCGACGCCAAACATGTCCGCGCCCGTCCAGCAGAACGTATGCCAGTAACAGGCAGCGAAACGCAGGTGCTCGGCCATGCGTTTGCCAAGGATCAATTCATCGGGATTGTAATGGCGAAATGCCATTGGATTGGTGCTGTTGCTGCCTTCAAAACGAACTTTTTCGAGTTGATCAAAATAAGATTGCATTATTGGCTCCTTGGAAACTGACCCAGCGACGGCTGGGGACGCTGAGGCCTAATCTTCGGAGTTGTCGAGCCGCATCACAATTACGTTATTTCACACTCAAATTCAGAGAATTATTAAATGTGCAGCAGATCGCATAAATAAGCCGTTTTAACGCTTTTTTCATCCTCTCTTATAAAGAGTGCAGCAAATATTATGTCTGTTTTGTTTATCCTGTACATCAAACCATGATCTTCATCATAAAAATAAAAAGAAACCAAAAAACATAACCGAGCAATTAAAATCAGCAATTGCTGTTTATTTACCCTGCGACAACAATCCATGCGGTAGTTGATGTTTGTCAATTTCTCTTACCCCACTTCTTAAATAAGAAAGGTTTTATAAGATGAAAATAAAGAACATTTTACTCTCTGTATGTGCCGCACTGGCATTGGTAAGTCAGCCTGGGTTCGCCAAAGACATTAAAATTGGTATGGCTATTGATGACTTACGACTGGAACGCTGGCAAAAAGATCGCGATATTTTTGTTAAAAAAGCCGAGTCGCTGGGGGCAGACGTATTTGTGCAGTCTGCTAATGGAAATGAAGAGACACAAATGTCTCAAATCGAAAATATGATCAATCGCGGTGTCGATGTATTGGTCATTATTCCCTACAACGGGCAGGTATTAAGTAATGTGATCGCCGAGGCCAAGCGTGAAGGAATCAAAGTGCTGGCTTATGATCGCATGATCAATAATGCCGATATCGACTTTTATATCTCTTTCGACAATGAAAAAGTGGGTGAACTACAAGCACAAAGCCTGGTTCAACGCGTGCCGCAGGGAAATTATTTCCTGATGGGCGGTTCACCGGTGGACAATAACGCCAAGCTGTTCCGGGCAGGGCAAATGAATGTTCTTAAGCCGTTGATCGACAGCGGGAAAATCAAAGTGGTAGGCGATCAATGGGCTGACGCATGGTTACCGGAAAATGCGCTGAAAATCATGGAGAACGCGCTGACCGCCAATAATAACAAGATTGATGTCGTAGTGGCGTCGAACGATGCCACGGCGGGCGGAGCCATCCAGGCGCTGGCCGCGCAAGGCTTATCGGGTAAGGTAGCGATTTCGGGTCAGGATGCCGATCTTGCCGCGATAAAGCGCATTGTGGCAGGTACCCAGACCATGACAGTCTATAAACCCATCAGCAAACTGGCGAATGACGCGGCAGAGATTGCCGTTACCTTGGGAAAAGGGGAGCAGCCAGAATCAAATGCCAAGCTTAACAATGGATTAAAAGATGTTCCTTCCTATTTGTTAACGCCGATTCAGGTCGATAAAAACAATATAGACAGTACGATTATCGCTGACGGTTTTCATAAAAAATCAGATATTTACTGATCGCACTATTATTGCCGTCAAGGCAATGCGCATTGCCATCTCCTTAATTTGATGGGAGATGGCTCTCCGGCAGACGTTTATTAGCGATACATTTATCTCTTTTAAATGGATCAGGTCCACCACAAAAATACCGTGGCCGCTGTGTCGTGCAAATAATGAGAGCAGCACGGAGGGAAAAATGCCTTACCTGTTAGAAATGAAGCACATCACCAAGCAGTTCGCCGCAGTGAAAGCGGTAGATAACGTCAGCCTGCAACTGGAGGCAGGCTGTGTATTATCGCTATGCGGGGAAAATGGATCCGGAAAATCGACGCTGATGAAAGTGCTGTGTGGCATTTATCCGCACGGCAGTTATCAGGGGGAGATTATTTTCTCAGGCGATAAGATCGAAGCAAAAACAATCCGGGATACGGAACAGAAAGGTATTGCGATCATTCATCAGGAACTGGCATTGGTTAAGCAAATGACCGTGCTTGAGAATATGTTTCTTGGCAGTGAGTGGGGGCACTACGGTCTGCTGGACTACGACGGAATGTATTTGCGTTGTCAGCGTATGCTGGCGCAGGTTCGCCTGAATGTCGATCCCAATACCCGCGTTGGTGAGTTGGGACTGGGGCAACAGCAATTGGTTGAGATAGCCAAGGCCCTCAACAAGCAGGTGAGGTTGCTGGTATTGGATGAGCCCACGGCATCGCTGACTGAAAGTGAAACCGCGACTCTGCTGGATATCATCCGCGACCTGCGAAATCACGATATCGCCTGTATCTACATCTCCCATAAACTCAATGAAGTCAAGGCGATATCAGACATCATCTGTGTTATCCGCGACGGTAAGCACATCGCCACCCGTGCAGCGGCCAGCCTCAGTGAAGATGACATCATTGCCATGATGGTCGGGCGCGAACTGACCGAGTTATTCCCCACCAGTGAGCATGAGATTGGCGAAGAGATCTTGCGCGTTGAGCACCTTACCGCCTGGCATCCGGTGAACCGGCACATCAAACGCGTCAATGACGTCAGTTTCAGCCTGCGGCGCGGAGAAATCCTGGGGGTGGCGGGACTGGTGGGTTCAGGGAGAACCGAAACCGTGCAATGCCTGTTTGGCGCCTATCAAGGGCGCTGGCAGGGTGACATTTTCATCAATGGCAAGCCAGTTACGATTGCCCGTTGTCAGCAGGCCATGGAGTTAGGTATCGCAATGGTACCGGAAGATCGCAAGCGGGACGGCATCGTGCACATTATGAGCGTCGGATCCAACATGACACTGGCGGCCCTCAGCCGGTTTAGTGGCACATTAAGCGTGCTTGATGACGCCAAAGAGCAATCCACCATTCAGCAATTCATTGCCCAGCTACGGGTAAAAACCTCTTCACCGGAATTGGCCATCGGTCGCCTGAGTGGCGGTAACCAGCAAAAAGCCATTCTGGCCAAGTGCCTGTTACTTAATCCTAAAATCTTGATTCTGGATGAGCCAACCCGCGGTATCGACGTCGGGGCAAAGTATGAAATCTATAAACTGATCAATCAGTTGGTACAGCAGGGCATTGCCGTCATCGTTATCTCATCTGAATTGCCCGAAGTCCTTGGGCTAAGCGATCGGATACTGGTAATGCATCAGGGCCAAATCAAAGCCGATCTCGAGAACCACAACCTGACGCAGGAACAGGTTATGGAAGCGGCTCTCAGGAGTGAAACGCATGTCGAAAATCACGCAGTCTGAACTCAATCTGCCATCCGCTGCGCCAAAAACGGCGGTGGAGCGACTGAAAAGCATCAATCTCCAGGTGTATGTCATGCTGGCGGCAATCCTGGCGATCATCTTGTTCTTTACCTTTACGACAGATGGCGCCTATATCAGCGCCCGCAATATTTCCAACCTGCTGCGGCAAACGGCGATTACCGGGATTTTGGCAGTGGGTATGGTGTTTGTGATTATTTCTGCCGAAATTGACCTTTCCGTCGGCTCAATGATGGGGCTGTTGGGCGGGGCGGCAGCGATTTTTGACGTATGGCTGGGCTGGCCATTGCCGTTGACGATTATCGTTACCCTGATACTGGGGCTGTTCCTCGGTGCCTGGAATGGCTGGTGGGTCGCCTACCGAAAAGTACCGTCGTTTATCGTGACGCTGGCCGGAATGCTGGCCTTTCGCGGCATATTGATCGGTATCACCAACGGCACAACGGTCGCACCTACCAGCTCAGCCATGTCGCAGATTGGCCAAAGTTATCTTCCTAACGGCGTGGGTTTTTCTGTGGGTGCCGTAGCTCTGATGCTCTTTATTGGCTGGCAATGGCGGCGGCGCAGCCAGCGACAAAATCTGGGTCTGGCAGTCAATTCCACCTCAGGCGATGTGACGCGACATTCAGTAACTGCCATTCTCGCGCTGGGCGCAATCTATCTGCTGAATGATTACCGTGGGGTTCCTACACCGGTGTTGGTGCTGGTTGCCTTGATGCTGGCCGGTATGTTCATGGCGACGCGCACCGCTTTTGGCCGCCGCATTTATGCCATTGGCGGGAATATCGATGCGGCCCGCTTATCTGGGGTCAACGTTGAGCGCACCAAAATGGCTGTCTTTGCCATTAACGGATTGATGGTGGCCATCGCCGGACTGATCCTCAGCTCGCGGCTTGGGGCGGGATCACCTTCCGCCGGTAATATTGCCGAATTGGATGCCATCGCGGCCTGCGTAATCGGAGGAACCAGTCTGGCGGGAGGGATCGGCAGCGTAGCGGGGGCGGTAATGGGGGCGTTCATCATGGCCTCATTGGACAATGGTATGAGCATGCTCGATGTCCCGACCTTTTGGCAATACATCGTCAAGGGGGCGATTTTGTTGCTGGCAGTATGGATGGATTCAGCCACCAAGCGGCGGATGTAATGCTAATGACATCATCTGTTTGAGAAATATCTCGTGAAGGATCACAGATAATCTCTCTTTTTTCCTGCTCTTTGGATGGCTGTGATATCCAAAGAGCAGTTTGTTTTGCAGGATGACAAAGTATGTTTGAGAAACGCTACCGCATCACATTGCTGTTCAATGCCAACAAGGTCTATGACCGTCAGGTAGTTGAGGGTGTCGGTGAATATTTACAGGCATCGCAATGTGACTGGGACATTTTTATCGAGGAGGATTTCCGCTGTCGCATCGATAACATAAAAGATTGGCTGGGCGATGGGGTGATCGCTGACTTCGACGATCGGGAGATTGAGAAATTATTGAAAGGCGTCAACGTGCCGATTGTCGGCGTGGGTGGTTCCTATCATCAAAAAGAAGACTATCCACCCGTGCACTATATCGCTACTGATAATCATGCGCTGGTTGAGTCGGCGTTTATGCACCTGAAGGAAAAGGGCATAAATCGTTTTGCCTTTTATGGCCTGCCACGTGCCAGTGGCAAACGCTGGGCTGAGGAGCGGGAGATAGCTTTTCGTCAATTGGTGGCTGCGGAGCAATATCAGGGAGTAATTTATCAGGGAATGGAAACTGCCCCTGAAAACTGGCAGCACGCACAGAACCGACTGGCCGACTGGGTACAAACGTTGCCGCAACAAACCGGGATTATTGCCGTGACTGATGCCCGGGCGCGTCATTTGCTGCAAGTCTGTGAGCATCTGGATATCGCCGTGCCGGAAAAACTCTGCGTAATCGGGATTGATAACGAAGAACTCACCCGCTATCTGTCGCGCGTGGCGCTCTCATCGGTTATTCAAGGTACCAGACAGATGGGCTATCGTGCAGCGAAGTTGCTGCATCAGTTGCTTAACGAACGCGATCTCCCGTTGCAGCGCATTTTGGTACCGCCGGTGAAAGTGGCTGCCCGGCGCTCGACTGATTTCAGATCGTTACGCGATCCGGCTGTTATTCAGGCCATGCACTATATTCGCTATCATGCTTGTAAGGGTATCAAAGTTGAGCAAGTGCTCGATTCGGTGGGGATCTCACGGTCAAATCTGGAAAAACGCTTCAAGGATGAAATCGGTCAAACGATTCATGGTGTTATTCACGAAGAGAAACTCGATAGGGCGCGTAATCTGTTAACGGCCACCTCTTTGCCAATCAACGAGATTTCGCAAATGTGCGGCTATCCTTCCCTGCAATATTTCTATTCGGTCTTTAAGAAAGGTTACGATATGACACCCAAAGAGTACCGGGATAAATACGGCGAAGTGGGGTACTGATTTAGAATAACGTAGTTTCCAGGCTCCGATCAGAGCCTGGATACAGGGCTGCTATTTTAGCGTAATGGTGATTTTACCTTCCTCTGACTCTGGCGTGATGATGATGCCTTGTTCACTTGGGTCAATGCTCGCCCCGCTGACGTTGACGTCATCCATCACATTGCGCAGGCATAACGTCCAGTTTTTTGCCTGCCCGTTGCTCTGGAGATGAATCTTGTCGCCTTGGCGTTCCGCCGTCAGGGTAAATACAATGTCACCCGCCATACTGACAATGCGACTTTCGGCGCAATGACCGTCTTGCAGTTCGAACAGTTGGAATGCCGTCTGTAAACTGTAGTCATAATCCGGTTTCTGACTGTTATCACCCAACGCCAATAAGGTGTTTGGCCGCACATAAACCGGCAGGCTATCAAAGTCATGCTGTTGACGAAGCCAGCGGCCACCTGCAACCTGTTGATTACTGAAAAGATGTGTCCAGCGGCCTTCTGGCAGATAGAAATTCACGTCGCCCCGCTCGCTGAAAACGGGGGCCACCAGAATGTTATCGCCAAGCATATATTGCCGATCGAGGTAATCACACGCTGGATCGTCTGGGAATTCAAGTATCATCGCCCGCATCACAGGCGTACCACTTTCTGCGGCTTGAGCGGAGGCAGCATACAGGTAGGGCATCATGCGGCATTTCCATTCAGTGAAATAGCGCACAACATCGCAGGCCTGGTCATCGTAAGCCCAAGGTACCCGATACGATTTGCTGCCGTGCAGGCGACTATGGCTGGAGAGTAGCCCAAACGCGCACCAGCGTTTATAGACATGTGCCGGTGCAGTATTTTCGAAACCACCAATGTCATGGCTCCAGAAACCAAATCCAGACATCCCCAGCGACAGCCCGCCGCGCAGGCTCTCCGCCATGGATTCATAGGTGGCATAACAGTCGCCGCCCCAGTGTACCGGGAATTGCTGTGCTCCCACTGACGCCGAACGGGCAAACAGCACCGCCTGATCTCTGCCGAGTTTCGCCTGCAAGGTTTTGTAAACCAACTCATTGTAAATAAAGGCATAATGGTTGTGCATCTTTTGCGGATCGCTGCCATCGGCCCACGAGACATCCGTTGGGATACGCTCACCGAAATCCGTTTTAAAGCAATCTACGCCCATATCAATAAGGCGATTGA
This sequence comes from Edaphovirga cremea, assembly GCF_003332275.1. GTDB lineage: Bacteria > Pseudomonadota > Gammaproteobacteria > Enterobacterales > Enterobacteriaceae > Edaphovirga > Edaphovirga cremea. The sequence goes on from NZ_QOVA01000004.1 coordinate 119,436, forward strand.
GATGTCCGGCATACCATTCGCAGGCTCCGGGATGAGAGAAATCGACAATGGCCTGACCCGGTTGCCATTTGTCCCACTGCCATACATCGCCATTAGGGCGCTTTAGCAAGAACCCCTTCTCCATGCCTTCTTTAAATAGCGGCGATTTTTGCCCGATATACGGGTTGATCCACAGGCAAATTTTCAATCCACGCGCCTTCAGCCGATTAAGCATGCCTTGTGGGTCCGGGAAGGTTTGCGGATCCCATGCAAAGTCACACCACTGAAATGCCTTCATCCAGAAGCAGTCAAAATGGAACACATGCAGCGGCAAATTACGTTCGGCCATGCCATCGATAAAACTGTTTACCGTGGCCTCATCATAGTTGGTCGTGAACGACGTAGTGAGCCACAGGCCAAACGACCAGGCTGGGGGAAGTGCGGGGCGTCCGGTCAACCGCGTGTAGCGATCCAACACTTTTTTCGGTGTCGGTCCGTCAATGACAAAATATTCAAGGTATTCACTTTCAACGCTAAATTGTACTTTCGACACCTTTTCCGAGCCGACCTCAAAAGAGACACACTCGGGATGATTTACCAGCACGCCATAACCGCGATTGGTGAGATAAAAGGGGATGTTTTTGTAGGATTGCTCGGTACTGGTTCCGCCATCACGGTTCCAGCTTTCAACCTGCTGACCGTTTTTGACCAACGCCGTAAAACGTTCACCCAGGCCATAAACGCTCTCGCCCACGCCGAGGTCGAGACGCTCGTACATGTAGTTTTTACCGCTATTGCTGTCTTGGACATATCCCGCTGATTTCGCACCACTGCCGGTAATCCGTTCGCCATTTCGCAGAAAATCGAGCGACCAATTATCACCTTTTGTCAGCCGTACAGCGAGATCGCCGCTATGAAGTTCGGCACAGCACGCGTTGTTTTCGATATGAACATCAATGTCCGTATTACCGTTCAGGGGGTATAGGGGGCCACGTTTTACCGCGCCTTCAAAGTGCGTAATACGAACTCCGATGATGCCCGTTTGTGGCGAGAAAAAGCGCAGGGTAAACAGGGGCGTATCGAGCTGATTGGCGCGTTCGCTGGCATCGCGCGGAGCGGCATAGACCACCATTTCGTTCCCTTGAGCATGGACGTCAAAAACCTGAAGGGGATGAATGAGAGCGAACCCAGGCTGGATAAGCCAGTTGCCATCGCTGATTTTCATGAGATTCTCCTGTTACTTCATATATTCGTGTTGGTTACGACGCACACCTGCCGCCAGTTCGCCAAGAATATTCTTCAACAGCGGCGTGCGGAGGGTATAAAAACGTTTGCAGATGATGGCGCTGAGCAGATAACACAAGCCGGGAACCAGCGTGAATAGGGCGATAATGCTGGTGATCGTTGCGGGATTCTGCGTCGCCGCACCCGATTGGTAACCAGACCCCGCCAACAGCCAACCAATCAGCGCACCCCCCAAAGCCAGGCCCAGTTTCAGGACAAAGAGCGTGCCAGCAAAGCTAATACCGGTCAGGCGTTTGCCGTTTTTCCACTCACCGTAATCGACGGTGTCTGACATCATCACCCACTGGATTGGTGTCACCAGTTGGTGCAGTACACCGATCATAAAGATGAAGATAAACATGGTGATGCTGGCGTTTATTGGCACCAGATACATAGAAAAACTCAATATTGTCACTATGGCGTTGACCCACCAGAACACGCTGACTTTGCATTTCCAATCGGTTAGGGGTTTGGCTAATGCACTGCCGAACAGGTTGCCAACAGAGTAGGTGCCCAGAAATAGCGCAAAGACCAACGGATTACCGAGAATGTAAGTGACGTAATACATCATCGCTCCGCCGCGCACAGACACGGCAAGGATATTTAGAATGGTCAACAAACCGACAATTCGCCATTGGTCGTTGTGCCAGATATCACGAAGATCTTCTTTCATCGTGCCTTGGTTGGCATCATCAGCCGTAACACGTTCTTTGGTCGTTGCGAAACAGATGGCGAGCATGACGATGGCAACCAGAGCCAAAACAGCAATACCCCCTTGAAAACCCAACGCTTTATTTTCTCCACCAATAAAGGTGACTAGCGGCATCATCAGGACCGTACTGAGCATGCCGCCTGCTGTTGCCAGCACAAAGCGGTAGGATTGAAGGGAAATTCGCTGCTCGGGATCGGCGGTAATCACGCCGCCCAATGCGCAATAAGGAATATTTACGACGGTATACATCAGCGTCAGTAGGGTATAGGTGATTGCGGCATAGATCATTTTGCCGCTCATGCTCAGGTCGGGCGTGCTATATGCAAAAACGCAGACGATACCAAATGGAATGGCAGCAAAGAGTACGTAGGGGCGGAATTTACCCCAGCGCGTACATGTGCGATCCGCAAGCAGCCCCATACAGGGATCTGAAATTGCGTCCAACGCCCGCGCAAGGAGAAACATGGTACCGACATAACCGGCAGGGATACCGAAAATATCAGTATAAAAAAACATCATGTACAACATGACATTATCAAAGACGATGTGGCTGGCAGCATCACCCAAACCGTAACCAATTTTCTCTTTGATCGAGAGAATGTGATTGCCCATTTCGCAGTATTCCTTATCGAATCAGCATCGATAAAAACAGAAGTGTGCTATTGGTGTAATCGAGGTTGGGTAGCTTCACCATTGAGAAATTTGCTACTGGGGTTACGATTCTTTATTTATGTGATCGCGGCAACCGGTTTCCCGATAAGAGGGATTTTTTAAATGATGAAATGCAACATAAAGCAAAAAGCGCGATAACAATGAAATATCGCGCGGGAAAATGTATTTATTACATTGAATAATTAGAGCTTATATTTAAATTTATTTCGGAGTGCGCCAAGAGTCGTAATAGATATGTTCAACCTGGAAGTCGGTATCTTCACGATCGCCAGTCAAGCGGTAACCGATATGAAACGCGAAATCGAATGCGACGCCCAGACCCTTGGCACTGATCAGATTACCATCCTCAACGATTTTTTGATCGACATAAACACCATCATCAAAGTACTGATAAAGGTCGCCTGAACAGACGTATTTACGCCCTTTCAATAGCTTGTTTCCGCCTAATACGCGCGCTGCTGCAGAGCAAATCGGGCAGATCAGCTTGCCCGCTTCGTCATGACGACGAATAAACTCAACGACCATCGGGTTTGCCGCCAGATTGACCGTTCCTTGTGGACCTCCAGGGATCACCACCGCGTCAAACAACGTATCCATTTGTCTTTCTAACAGCACATCCGCAAACATGCGGATATTATGGTAAGTGCGCAGTTCAAGACGATCCTGGCAGGACAGTTTTACGACATCTATATTCAGCCGTCGTAAAACGTCAACAACGATCACTGCTTCTGCTTCTTCAAATCCTTCTGCAAGCAGCACAGCCACTTTTTTAGACATAAGAACTCCAACGATATACGGTTTTTCACCCTGACTGGAGCAGAATAGCAAACATCTATTCATAAATGGAACGATGTTTTAATTTTGTCGAGACAGATCGCGGAACGACTAATGACTACTTAGCAATCCATCGTATTCACGATATACTCGTCAACTTGCCCCAAATATCCGATGTCCCTCCAATTCAGCCAATGCCATCCTCATCAAGCAGCAACATCTCCGGTGCACTGACTCATGCGAGATATCCGGCAATGGTAAGGCGTTGATCATCTGGCACTTCATTGAAAGAGAGCACGTGCAGACCCGGTGAAAAGAGGCGCGCATAGCGGGCCAGCAAAGGACGTAGCGAGGGAGCAACCAGTAATACGGGCTCTTTACCCAGTGCTTTCATCTGCTCTTTTACTTTGGGCATGGCCTCCTGAAATTGACTCATCAGATTAGGATCAATAGGAATGCTATCAAGTACCACTTTCCCCGATTGCTGAGCCTGGTTGAGCGCACCGAGCAGCAGCGTTTCCAGTTCATTCTGTAGGGTATAGACGGAAAGTTCATCCTGATGAGCCAAACTGCTGACGATACTGCGTCGTAGGGCAAACCGCACATCGGCCACCAACAACAGCGGGTCTTTGACGGATGCAATGCTTTCCAATAACGCAGTGGCAATGACCACAATATCTTTCAGAGAGACGCCTTCAAGCAACAGTAAACGGTAAACACGCAACAATTGGCTGTAATTCAGCGCATTACTCAAATCCTCTGCCAATTTGGGCGACAGCGATGAAAGTCGGTTATGCAGCAACGTAATATCATCGTAATGAAATAAATCGGGAATATTCTGCCGGATGATTTTATTCACGTGTGTCGCGACGACGCTGGCGCAATCGACAACCTGATATCCGAGATTCAGTGCCCGCGTTTTCTGATCGACATTTATCCAGGTGATTGGCATGCCATAAGCGGGATCGTTATCAAGAATACCTTCGACTTCACCATATGTTTCACTGGATGGCAGTGCCATAAGCTTATCGGCCGGTATATTCCCTTTTGCTTGCTGGATCCCATTCACGGAAATAGTGTATTGCGTGGGTTTAAGGCGGAAATTTTCCCGGATGCGGATTTCAGGCAATAAAATACCGAAAGTCTCGGAAGCAATCTGCCGCACGCCACGTATGCGCTGAGTCAGCGGGCTGCCTTTGGATTTATCAACCAACATCACCAACTTATACCCCAGGCTGATGCTCATTGGCTCAATCAGTGGGATGCTCTCCCAATTGATGGCTTGATCGATATCCTCAGACATTGCCTTGCTGATTTTTGCCAGATTCTGGACATCGTTATTTGCCGCTTTTGGCAATAAACCCTGCCGCCACGCCGCGAAAATCAGGATAGCGGTGAAAGAGAGAAACGCCAGATGGGGCATACCGGGCACAATCGCCAGAATGAACATCACGCAGGCAACGCTGTAAAGAATGGCGGGAGTAGCCAAAAGCTGGCGCTTGAGCTCAGTGGACATATCACCACTATCATTTACTCGCGTAACAATGATTGCAGCCGCGCTGGATAAGAGCAGTGAAGGAATTTGTGCGACCAGACCATCCCCGATCGTCAATAGGACATACTGCTGGAAAGCCGCGCTGGCGTTGAGATCGTATTTGAAAATACCGATGCATATCCCACTAATCAAGTTGATGGTCAGAATCATCATTCCAGCGATTGCATCACCGCGAACAAATTTAGACGCGCCGTCCATTGCACCATAAAAATCGGCTTCGCTGGCGATCTCTTTCCTGCGTGCCCGAGCCTGATCCTGATTAATCAGTCCTGCATTGAGATCGGCATCAATCGCCATTTGCTTACCCGGCATGGCATCCAGCGTAAAGCGCGCAGAAACTTCAGAAATACGCTCGGCACCTTTTGTGACGACGATAAAGTTGATTATTAATGCTGTAACCCCCAAAGAGCGTGAAGCTATCGTTCAGGCGCTGAATAATCAGTCGATTTTTTCGGGCAATCCTTTCTCGCCATTAAGTGAGATTGGCAGGAAAAATGAGACCGCAGTGATTGCCAAACCCATAAAGATGCCAACTTCAAAAGTCGCTGAGCCTGAGAGTCAGCGAGAACTCAATGCAGACAATTTGCGTCGTTCGCTGAAGTCTCTCAATAAAGCGGCATACGATCCGGACGATATATTCACCCTTAAACAATCCGTCAATGAGCTAAGACAACTGGCGGATGTTATCAATCTTATTGCCCAAGAAAGTAATATGGCGGCGAATCTTCATATAGAGATTATCCCGCAAGGGTTAAGAATTTTAATTCAGGATAATGATGAGCGGGAGATGTTTTTGCGGGGCAGTGCTGCAATAACTCCGTTCTTTTCAAAGCTATTACAAAAACTGGTACCAACATTGAACGGTATTGATAACAAAATCATTATCACAGGGCACACTGACGCTCTCCATTACAAAAAAAAGAACGTTTACAATAACTGGAATTTATCGGGTGATCGCGCACTGATGGCACGCAAAGTTCTGGAAAATGCCGGGCTTGGTGAAGGCAAAATTTTGCAGGTCAATGCGATGTCGGACCAAATGTTATTGGATACAGAACGCCCGGATGCTGCTGCCAATCGTCGTATAGAGATTATGGTGTTGACCAAAACAGCGGCCGACTCCCTCTATCAATTTTTTGGCAAGCATGGTGAAAAAGTTATTAAACCCATGACGAAGCATTTGGAAAATCAATTACCGCCGTTGCCGAATTAACGAGTAAAGCGCATTGGCGAGTAAAGAGAGTTGAAATCCTCGCGATATATGGACTAAAGGAGAAAGCCATGCGGGCGCTGAGAGTGGAACTTCCCGTTCGGAGAAAAAGAAGCGCATTTGTGGTCGTGATATTAAAAGGAGCCTTATTGTTGACGTTACTTTATGGCATGGTTGCAACTATTACCCACGCTCAGGCCGCCACTCTCATCAAAAAGTCTCCTGCGTCAGCCAAAAAGAAGTCTCTAAGCATTGCCGCCAGACAGAGGATCCATAACCGGAACGTATTATTACAAAAAACGAGCAAGGTTAATGCCAAATCAGTCGAGGGAAATCATTCAGCGAATTTTCCCCGACGATCATCGGAAAAAGAACAACGATCAATACAAGAGCAAGCATCAATACAAAACCACGCGTCGGCGCAAAAACGTGCCAGGAACCGTCAATTATTGCGAGCCAACGCGCAATGGTTTTTTCCTGCGCTGAATGCTGAGGAGGTAGATATCGCCGATACCAATTTAATGTCGGGCGAGGCAAATTATCTACAGAGAATTACGCAAACAGTGCTTGAGCGCTTGCTACAACAATTGGGTAAACCTTATGTCTGGGGCGGTGAATCACCGTTGTCCGGTTTTGATTGCAGTGGTTTGGTGTATTACGCCTACAACCCACTTCTGACGGTAAAATTACCGCGCACCGCCAATGAAATGTATCGTTTCAAACAAGGTCTTCGGGTGACCAAGGCACAGTTGCGCCGCGGTGATCTGATCTTCTTTGCGATAAAATCCCAGAAAGAAGCGGATCATGTTGGTGTTTATCTCGGAAAGGGCAAATTTATTGAAGCACCGCGTACTGGAAAAGATATCCGCATCAGTTACCTGAATGATGATTTCTGGCTGGATCGCTATTTAGGCGCTCGCCGAATGATAACAGTGAACACTATTTTATAGTTATTCATAGAGTTACAGTTATCCATTGAGTTATAGATAACCATCGCGTTATAAATAACCATTGTGCCTGATACTACTTATCGCTTTTTTTATCCCACAGTCCGAAAGCCAGCTTTGCAATCAGAACAATCACGATGGCGGCGATCAAAAAGAAAATGCCCGAAACCTTCTTATCAATCGAGCCGAGCAGTGATTGCATCATATGACCAAAAAAGTATCCCAATAACACCCAAATAATGGCCCATAAACAGGCACCAAGAATATTGACTGGGACAAAACGTGACGGGGGCATTTTACTGGCACCAATAATCAAAGGGCCAAGAATACGGAAGCCGTACATAAATCTGACGCCAAGCACAAACATCATGGGATGGTGATTGATAAGCTGGTTCGCTCGTCTGATCTGATGCTGCCGCCGATGAAGTTTTTTCAAAATGCGCGGACCAAACTTTCTACCGACAAAATAGAGAATTTGATCGCCAAGACATCCGCCCAAAGCCACCACGCCCAATACCCACGGCAGGTTGAGTAGCCCGTGGTGGGCAGCAATTCCGCCCAATAAGGTAACGGTTTCGCCTTCGGCCAGACAACCGATAAACAGCGCCCAGTAGCCATAATCGGTTATAAATTGTGCTATATCTGGCATAACTATCCTTATTCGCAAGACGTAGTGTGATCGTAGCGTGATCATAATGATCAATCTTATACAAAAACGGAGAAAACATTCCGTTGTTGCGTGGTTATTCGACAATTTTACGCTATGTTAATCGCACGACTTTGCCATTAGTTGCCACCGAGGTGCCATCATGTCCCAACCGGTTTTGACATTGTTCACGGACAGTAATTTCTTCAGTCCCTATGCCTTGTCTGCTTTTGTTTCTTTGCAAGAAAAAGGGATTGTCTTTGAGCTGGAAACCGTCGATCTCGCCAGCCAAGAGAATTTGCAGGAAGCCTACACCGCCGTTTCCTTAACGCGTCGGGTTCCTACACTCATTGATGGGGAATTTACCCTGTCAGAATCTTCCGCTATCGATGAATATCTTGAAGAACGTTTTCCTGCCCCTGAGTTTGCGTCACTCTATCCCGAGGCATTGCAGCAACGTGCCAAGGCGCGTGAAATTCAGGCATGGTTACGCAGCGATTTGCAGGCCATTCGCAATGAGCGACCTACAGACGTCGTTTTTGCCGGCTTGAAAGGTGGCCCATTAACCGATGATGGAAAACGGGCTGCGGCGAAATTGATTTCTGCGGTGGATCACATTCTGGCGGATGGGCAGCAAAACTTATTCAGCAAATGGTGTATAGCTGATACAGATCTGGCACTGATGATTAATCGCCTGGTGATAAATGGCGACGCGGTGCCAGAGAAGCTAAAAACTTATGCCAACTATCAATGGCAGCGGAAATCTGTTCAAGCGTGGATTTCACTGTCGCAAAAAAAAGAATAACCGTATCCAATGATCCAGATCCGACATTTCAGACGCGGCGATGAAGCCGCGTTACTCGAAGTATTCCACAGCGCGGTTGCAGGCACGGCAGTACGTGATTACACCGCCGAACAAATCCATGCCTGGCTGGCTGACAATCGCGATCCGCTGGCCTGGGAAGCCAAAATGAGAAGCTTATCGCCGTTCGTTGCTGAAAGGGATGGCGTGATTGTAGGGTACGGCGATGTCCAACCTTCGGGGCTTATCGACCACTTTTTCGTTTCGGCAGAATACGGGCGTCAGGGCGTGGGTAACGCGCTGATGGAGCAGATTCATCAATGGGCCGGACAGAATGACATTCTGTCGTTACATGCCTGGGTGAGCCTGACCGCCAGACCTTTCTTTGAGAAATGGGGTTTCACGGTGATTACCCCAAATAGGGCGGAGATTGGCGACATCCATCTCGAGAATTATGTGATGCGCAAGAATGTGATTGAAGCGCGATAACACCTGAACATGAGTATCGCGCGAGTGGTTCTCAGCGTTTTGCTGTGGCCAACCGACTTTTTCTATTTATCGTCTTTTGATGCTGATTTTGTGCGGTTTTCTCTACCTCTGCTAGACTTGAATTGCTTGTCAGAAATGACAGGCCAGAGATCTCACACAAAGTTAGCGAAGCAGGGTAGTGAAATATTCTGCAGTTGTTTGGCTGACTTGGCTGAACATCGTTTACGGTAATGGAAAAAGAATTCGGAGGAGTATATGGGAATTTTATCTTGGATTATTTTTGGTCTGATCGCCGGTATATTGGCGAAATGGATTATGCCTGGCAATGATGGTGGTGGTTTTATTGTGACCGTGATCCTGGGTGTTATTGGTGCCGTGGTCGGTGGTTATATCAGTACCTTCTTCGGATTTGGTCGTGTTGACGGCTTCAATTTCGGCAGTTTTATCGTCGCGGTAATTGGCTCGCTGGTTGTATTGTTCATTTACCGTAAAATCCGCAGTTAAGCGTAGTTCCGCAAACAGTAAGAAGCCGCTGATGTGTAGCGGCTTCTTTGTTTTTAATGGCAGCGTTTTTAAGGGTAGCGGTAATTAAATCGCTACCAGTGGTGCACACGCAACGGACAAAAAGGGGCGTAATCATTACGTCACATCACCATCCAGATAGGCGCGTTCTATGTCACTGAACCAGGCTGCCGGAACGTTGTGCGGCGGCTGGTGCAGACGCTGCAAACCCTCGTCAATGATTTGCCGCGCATGGTTCCACAGCGTTGCATCACCCTCTTTCAATACCTCAAGTTGCAAGCGTTTCTCAATGAGGTAGGTTTTCGCAAACTCGACGTCGTAGGTCAGGACTGAGCGCAGGTTATCAATCAGATCGGCCAGTTTGATGGTCTTTGCGTCGGGTGAAGCCTGTGCCATATGGTGGCGATCGCGGTTTTTGCTCTGTATGCGGTTATCGTCTGGACGAGTGGCGGGATTGGTTAGCATCTCAACCAGCGTGGCCACTTCTTCACCAAAATGGTTGATCACGTCGTTGAGCGTGATCGGCGTGTCTTCGACGGTGTCGTGTAACCAGGCGGCGGCGAGCATGGCTTCGGTGTGCGGAACGCTGCGAACGATCTCCATGACCGCTTGCGGATGCACAATATAGGGGTCGCCAGTGTATTTGCGCCGTTGGTCGATACTGGCGTGCGCTTTACTGGCGTAGTGCTGGGCGCGATCGGTTAACGTCGTCATGAATTTCTCTCTGGGTTTGCCTCTGCAAAGGCCGGAAAAATACGGCTCATACGTTCACTCTGCTCATTTTTAAGATAGAACGGATCTGACGATAAACCTACTTTTTAGGACGATCCCGCAATGTTATTAACCCTATTGGTGATAGTTTCTTATTATTAAACCGTGTGCGATTTAATCGTGCGCTAAGGTAGAACCGAACCAATCAATCATCTACCCGTCATACTTCAAGCTGCTGGTGCGTTGACCGCGCCCGTTCACCCCAGTCACATAGTCGTCTATGCTCCTGGGGATTCACGGGCTTGTCGCCTTCCTGCAACTCGAATTATTAGGGTATAAAAGGAACGTATTATGTCTATTGAAAAAGTCCTTTATCGAGCACATGCAAAAGCTACTGGTGGTCGCGATGGACGTGCTGTGTCCTCTGACGGTGTGCTGGATATCAAACTGAGTGTACCGAAAGATATGGGTGGTTCAGGTGGTGAAGGCACCAATCCTGAGCAACTGTTTGCTGCGGGTTATTCAGCCTGTTTCCTCGGCGCACTGAAAGCCGTAGCAGCAAAAGAGAAAGTGAAGATTCCAGCCGATGCGCAAATTGAAGGTGCAGTGGGCATTGGTCAAGTCCCGACGGGTTACGCCATTGAAGTCCAACTCGATATCAGCCTGCCAGGGTTGGAACGCAGTGTGGCGGAAGATCTGGTCAAAAAAGCCCACATCGTATGCCCTTACTCCAATGCAACTCGTGGCAACATCGACGTCACGCTGAATATTAAATAATGTCGCTATCCCGCTGTGACTGAGGGTTTTATTCCCTCCGCGTGCCCTCAAACCCTGCCTCATCATTGGCGGGGTTTTTATTTACCTTTTGGCATAAAAAAATGCGGTGATGAATAAGTATTTACTTACAAACCGCAATCCAAATAAACATACCCTGCCGGACGCTTATTATAAGATGAAATCAGGGGTAAAAGTCATTACCAATCAGACTGATGAAACCACTGCCTGCGTGGGGATATTCATCTTTTTTTCGCATATGTTGCGTCAGCACTATTTGTTCAGTACTGCCTGTCACTGCATCAAGGCGAAACCACCGTTATGTTGATTTATAAAAAACATGCCGACACATAAGAAAAATAACGTACAACCCCATTTTTACACCAAGCGTTTCACTTTGATCTGCCTGGGCATTGTGCTGTGCATGGTGGTTTTGCTCGGGCGCGTGGGCTATTTGCAGCTCATGAACACGCCGATGCTTGAGCGTCAGGCCGATCAGCGTTCGCTGCGTTCTTCGGTGATTCCTGCCGATCGTGGGACCATTACCGATCGCAATGGACATCCTCTGGCGCTCAGCGTCGCGTCCCGCGATATTATCGCCGACCCGTTCCGGATTTTGCAGTTGCAAAGCGACCTGAACAGTCCCAAATGGCAGTATCTGGCCTCAGCGCTCGACGTGCCTTTGTCGCAATTGCAACAAACCCTCACCAGCGACCCTGATCGACGATTCGTTTATTTGGGGCGTAAAGTCGAATCTGGCATCGCCAGTGACATTGCGCAATTGCATCTCGGTGGCATCAGCAGCCAGCACGACGATAGCCGTTATTACCCTATGAGTGAGGCTGCCGCCAATCTGGTAGGTATTGTGGGTACTGACAATGAGGGGCTGAACGGGATTGAAAAAGGTTTCAATACGTTGCTGGAAGGTAAGCCCGGTTTGCGTGAATACCGACAGGATGGACATGGCAATGTGATCGGTATTCTGCAAGAGATCGCGCCGGAACAGCCACCGACGGTGACGTTGAGTATCGACAGCTTTATGCAGTATGTCCTGTATTCGCGTTTAAGGACGGGAGTTCTGCTTAATCAGGCCGAATCCGGTGCTGCCGTGCTGGTTGATGTGAATACCGGTGAAATTCTCGGCATGGCCTCTTATCCGTCTTACAACCCGAACAATTATGCCGGTGCGCAGGCGAAAGACATGCGTAATGTGGCGATCAGTGACAGCTTCGAACCGGGTTCGACGGTGAAGCCGCTGGTGGTGATGGCCGGATTGTCACGCCATATGATTCGCCCCGATTCGGTATTGGATACCCATCCCTACACCGTCAATGGCCACCTGATTCGTGATGTGGGCCACTGGCCTGCCCTGACGATCACTGGCGTGCTGCAAAAATCCAGCGACATTGCTGTTTCGCATATTGCGCTGGCGATGCCCGCACAGGTGCTGGTTCAGCTTTATCAGGCTTTTGGCCTGGGTAAATCGACCGATCTCGGTATCGGTGGCGAGAGCAGCGGCTATTTCCCGCTGCACCGTGAGCGCTGGGCTGACATCGAGCGCGCGACCTTTTCCTTTGGCTATGGCCTGCGGGTGACGCCACTGCAAATCGCACGTGAATACGCGACCATTGGTGCGATGGGTATCTATCGCCCTCTGTCGATTACCAAAGTTACGCCGCCAGTGATGGGCGTTCGGGTAGTGTCGCAGGATGTGGTGCAGACGGTGGTGCATATGATGGAGAGCGATGCGCTGCCCGGCGGCAGTGGTCTCAGCGCCGCCGTGCCGGGCTATCGTTTGGCGATTAAAACGGGGACCGCAGAAAAAATGGGTGCCAGCGGTAAATACGATGGCGGCTACATCAACTATACGGCAGGCGTGGCACCGGCCAGTAATCCGCGCGTGGCGCTGGTGGTGATGGTCAATAATCCACAAGCGGGCAAACACTTCGGAGGTTCCGTTGCGGGGCCTATTTTTGGTCAAATGATGGGGCAAATCCTCAACCACATGGATATCGCCCCTGATGCCCTGTTACCGCAAACTCCGCCGACAACGGTGCTTGCAAATGGGAGTAAAATCGCCCCCCTTGCGCATTAATTTCTTTAGCGATACGTGCGCAAATTTCCATTATTGGATGCTGTACTTTCTCGCGGGACATTTTGTTCAAAAAATGTCCCGCGACAGTATTTGCTGGTTTATTTTGGATCGATTGTCTTTATCTCATCCAGATTTTGGTTGGAATTTAACCAAAATTACGTCTCTATTCACATTAATTATTTTTTCCTGTCTCAGAAATGTCTTGATTATTGGTATCGAAGTAACGTTAAGTGCCTGCGAAAATGAACAACTTTCCTTGGGAAGTGTCTGATTGTTTCAGAACGTTCTTAATACCAGCGGAGTTTTGGCATCAAAATGAATAGAGTTAAAACTCTATCGCAACAAAAATTATCTTTATTGTTAGCGATTTACATCGGGATCTTTTTGAACGTCTCTGTTTTCTACCGCCGCTTCGACTCATTTAGCCATGGAATTCGAGGTATAAAAGTTATTTCAGCGGTGACCGAGATCGTCGCCATCGTCCTTTTTACCTTCTTCGTGATGCGTATTATTTCACTCGGCGGTAAAAGGTTCTATCGTGTCATCGCTTCATTGCTGGTGCTTGTTTCTGTGGCCGCCAGTTATTACATGACGTTTTTTAATGTTGTGATCGGTTACGGCATTATTGTTTCGGTAATGACGACGGATATTGACCTGTCAAAAGAGGTTATCGGTTACCACTTTATTATTTGGATGGTGCTGGTCAGCGCCTTGCCGCTTTTGCTGATTTGGCGCAATACGCTGCGTTTTACCCTCATTGAACAGATGAAAACGCCCGGTCAGCGTATCCGCCCACTCGTACTGTTGCTGGCGGTGGTGGCACTGGTTTGGGTACCTTTGCGGATGCTGGACAGGGAACAGTCTGTCAATGAAAAAGTGACCAATATTGATCTCCCCAGCTACGGAGGCGTGGTCGCGCATTCGTATTTGCCATCCAACTGGTTGGCGGCGCTGGGTCTGTTCGCCTACACCCAATACGATGAGAGTCAGGATGCCACCGATTTGACCGATCCGGCCAAAGAGTTCACCTATGTGCCACCGGTAGGGATTGATGACACCTATGTGGTCTTTATCATTGGTGAAACCACCCGCTGGGATCACATGGGCATACTGGGATATAGCCGGGACACGACACCGCTGCTGTCAAAGGAAAAGAACCTGGTGGCGTTCCGTGGTACTGCCTGCGATACCGCCACCAAACTCTCACTGCGGTGTATGTTCGTGCGTGAAGGCGGTGTGGAAAACAATCCGCAGCGTACCCTGAAAGAACAGAATATTTTTGCTGTTCTGAAGTCGCTGGGCTTCAGTTCAGAGCTGTTCGCCATGCAAAGTGAAGTCTGGTTCTACAACAACACCAACGCGGATAACTTCTCATTCCGTGAAATTATCGCCTCTGAAAAGCGCAATGACGGTAAGTCCGTGGACGATATGCTACTGGTGAATGAATTGCAGGAATCACTCAAGAATTACCCCGATGGCAAACATCTGGTGGTGTTGCATACCAAAGGGTCACATTACCTCTATTCACAGCGTTATCCCCGTGAATACGCCCGCTATACGCCGGAATGCATGGGCATTGACGAGTCCTGTACCAAGTCGCAATTGATCAATGCATTTGATAACAGCGTGCTTTATACCGACACCTTTATTGATAATGTGATCGATCAGGTACGGGATAAGAAGGCGTTGGTGTTCTACGCCGCCGATCACGGCGAGTCGATCGATGCCAACTCGCATTTTCACGGTACGCCGCGACAAATGGCACCGGCTGAGCAGTTCCGCGTTCCGCTGATTGTCTGGGCGTCGGATAAATTCCTCGCGCAGCAGGATCATCGGCAGGCGTTCGAACAATTGCAGGCGCAACAGCGGGTAGGGGGAATTCACCGCCATGAGGAGCTATTCGATTCTATTCTCGGTTGTCTGGGTTACACATCGCCGGATGGTGGTATTAACCAGAAGAATAACTGGTGCCGTTTACCGGGCAGCAATAGCAGCATTTGAGGGGAAATTTGGGCTGTCTTTTCGCTACCTGCTGCATTTATCATCAGTACGGATGCGTTTGATAAAAAAGGGATTGACGGCGTAGCGTTGGCAGCAGTAAGATGCGCACCGCATTCGGCGAGTAGCGCAGCTTGGTAGCGCAACTGGTTTGGGACCAGTGGGTCGGAGGTTCGAATCCTCTCTCGCCGACCAAATTACAGTACGGTGTGGTTCAGTCCAGACCAGAAAACGTAAGTCAGGCCGCAATCTCTAAGGGATTGCGGTTTTTTTTCGTCTTACCGCAACAGAAGCCAGCGCAATGGTCGCCGCAGGCACTGACCCGCAACACCACTAGCAGTAGAAACAGGCATCCGAATAGTCACGCCGTGGGCATACCTTATATCTCAAAAATAGCGACGCTTTGCGCCTCTTCCCCTGAGAAATGGCCTGCATCATCGAATTTTTATACCCGCGAAATTTAAAATTCACTCTTCAATGCATTCATCGCAAAAGTGAATTGCACCCCTATCATAACTTAATGTAATTACTGTTAATTTTCATAACAGTAAAGCCGTTGTGTATTCTTTCTACGGGGATAAAGTGGAGGCTGAAAATCTTTCTGAAAGGAATACAGAATGAGCCATTCATACAACCATAATCACCATCAGTTGATGGTCGCCGAAAATACAGTCCCGCTACATTTTCGTTTTCCGGTAGCGAAAGACGAAAAGGGCGGTGAATTTACACACTGCGAAGAATTTCTTGACAGCGCATGGGCCTATGTCAGCCATGCCATGTGGGAAGAAGAGCACCTGAGCGACTTCCGCAAACATGAACCGGGCGAAGCAGAGTACTGGGACTCAGTCCTGAAAAACGAGGTGTGGATGCCCGGTCTTGATAAGTCGAAGGTCAATCTCCCGACTGAATTGTGGCATATGCACCCGATTATGTTCCTTGATGCCATCAGCGCGCCAAAAGCCACCGGATGGGCGGACAGTCCGTTTGCTGATTTGCTGGGGGATGTGGAATCCAATAATGATTACACGGCCTATAACTGCACATGGGCTCATCCTTATCCGAAGCACACCGAGGCGCATTACAATACGAATTTGACGTCAATGACCCTCAGCCAGGTTATGGCTGCTCAGAAAAATCATGACATGTTCGCGACTGGGCGTTTTCAGATAATCCCGGACACACTGAAACTGGCTGTAAATACATTGAGTCTGAATGTCAATGCACTGTATGACGAAGCTATGCAGGATCGGATTTTTGAGGAGTATCTGATTAAGGTTAAGCGCGAGCCTATCATTAATTATCTGGAGGGTGATGGTAGTATTGAAGATGCGATTTATGCCTGGGCGATGGAGTTTGCCTATGCTGGTGTACAAAAAGGGCGGGAAATTAGCCGCGATTCCAAAGAATTCGAGAAAGATGAAAAAGGCCATATAAAGGTAGATAAGTATAACAACCCCATGCATAAAAGACGATGGGCACCGACTGATGGCGTATCCTATTATTCAGGAGACGGATTAAACAAAGCGCATATCATGCCAAATGAAATGATCCGTAAGCTGGAGGAATCAAAAAGTGCAGGTAAATAAAATTAAAGGGATATTATTTTTTTTAGCCTTGGTTGCTGGAGCAGCAAAGGCTGATGTGCCTCAATTTGGGGATTTTGATATTCAAAAAAGCAGCGGTCCGTTTGCTCATGCACTCTCCTTGACTGACCAACAGAAAATGTTTTCTGAAAAATGGCAAAGAATTATGCAGCGTGAGCTAAAGAAGTCCGTTAACTTTGCAGGTCACTACAGAGTGTATTTATCCTGGAATGGAGAGCTTCCGAAAGAATGCGGTGATGCCCGTTGGGTGTGTGGTTGGATTCTGGATAAACATACAGGCGAAATAGTATCGACGCTTCCTGAGTTTAATGGGAATGCATCTTATTTTTCTTATAATGACAATGGAACACCGAAACCTGATGAGTTCGCTCCAATATTTTACCCCGATAGTACTATGCTATGGATCGCGGGTTCTAACATTCCAGCAAAAGGCGAAGGTGATGATAGATGCGCTATTATTACCTACAACTTTAAAAGTAATAAATTCATCCCTGTTTTTCGCGGCGAATGCGAAGTCGATCATGGTGATGACCCAAACTACCAAGATAAAGGCGACCCTGAGTAATAAATAACCGCTCTCTATAAAGACAACCTGTTTTTCGGAAATATGGTTGTCTTTAAAGCCTTGTCCTGTCGGGTTCTCCGTTGTACGCAGTGGGGCAAAGTACGCACAAAACAGTGATGAAGGAAATTGTTCGCGGGCTGAATCTGGATGTGAATGCGCTATACGATGAGGCAATGCAAGATAGGATGTTTGAGGAATATATTATCAAAGTGAAGCGTAAGTCGATTATTAACTATTTAGAAGGAAATGACGGTGTGGAAGATGCAGCCTATGCCTGTGCACTTGAGTTTGCATCGGTGGGTGTGAAGCAAGGTAAAGAAATAAGTCCTGACCCGCATGAATATGAGAGAACATCGGATGGTCTTATTATCAAAGACAAGCATGGTCGCCCAGTTCATAAAAAACGCTATGCCAATCGCGGCGGGGTGACTTATTATTCTGGAGATGGACTGAATAGGGCATTGATAATGCCGGATTCAATGATTAAAGCGCTAGAGGTTTCAAAAAATGAAAGTAAATAAGAAATTGTCATATTTTCTCCTACTCAGCATTTCTTTTTTTGTTTTTGGGGGGACTCAATCTGGAGACTATCATGTTAAAGAAAATCATGGCCCTTATGCAAAAAAGGTTATTTTGTCTGATATGCAGAATAGCTACTCCAGCAACTGGAAGCACATCATGCAGAGTGAGTTACTTGAACCAGTTAACTTTGCGGGGCATTATCGATTGTATGTAGACTATGGAGAAAACCTTCCTAATGAATGTGATTCTGCCAGGCCTCTATGTGGATGGATTATTGATAAAATAACGGGTAAGGTTGTGTCAAAACTACCGGAGTTTATTTCGACCTAAAACGACATGAGCCACCCGAGTGTAGCACAAGGCTGTGCGGTTTATTCTTCTGAAGATGATAATGCTCCTCCACCAACGGGGGCGGCTTCTAATTTCCCATTTTTTTATCGTAACAGTACTTTATTATGGATGAATGGTTCATTACTTCCGGCATCAAATCCCAATGATGATAAATGTGAATATCAGATCTATAACTTAGAGGGTAATAAATTCCAAGTAATAGGGAAGGGAGATCCATCCGATGATCCTAATTTCCTGCATCACGAATCTGAATAGTAATGCTTGAGCCAGAAATGACAAACGAGTAGTTAAATGTCAAAAGGGTCTTCCGCAGATCCTTTTTTGTGACATCCTATGTTGTGAAAGTTTTATAATAATTACTATCTATAGGAAAATGCAGCCTATCGACTTTAAATATCTTATTTTTTGATAAAAAGATGTTTTTTTCAAAAAAAGGTGCGCAAAGTACGCACAAAATATTAAAAATTGAGCGTATCTTTGCAGACGTTCAATACGAAAAACAGCATGTCTTGCGACATGCTGTTTTTTTGGCCCCTAGCCAACGATCGTTGGTTGTCGAAGATCAATCATTTCCCATCACAACTATTGTCCGTCACAGTACAGCGCTAAAATATCTTCCACCGCCCGGTTGCAGGGCGTAGGTAACCCCAGCTCGCGACCATAGGTCGCTACGCCCCCGCTCAGCCACGGCAACTCCAGCCGGTTGCCTTGCATGAGATCGTGATGCATCGAGGCCGTCATTCCGGCAGGAAGCGTATCACAGTAGGTCAGTCGGTCTTCTGCGAAGTCCTCCGGCAAAGCGACACCGCGCGCTCGGCCTACCGCCACCACCTCTTTCATCAGATCCAGCAGAAATCCACGGCTTTTTGGGTTGGCACGAATCGCGCCGATCGGTTGACGCATAGATGCGGTACTGGCTGAAAGCCCGACCAGGAACACAAACTTTTCCCAGATCTTGCGTTCAATATCGTCGCTGATTGTCGCGTCGATGCCCGCTTTTTGGCAAATATCCAGCAACGCAACGGCGCGTTCAGATCGAGTTCTATCATATTCCCCAAAGGTCAGCGCCTGTAACGGACTTTTATGAAGAATGACACCGGGCTCTTCAATAACCGCAGAAATGTAACTTACGCCCCCCATAATCGCCTCGCTGGGCAGGTATTTGCGCAATGCTTCATCTTTGTAGACACCATTTTGCAATGACACTACTGACGCGCCTTGCTCAACGATAGGAATCAGTGTTTTCGCCACCTCTTCCGTAGACCAGAGTTTGACGGCAACGATGACCAGATCAACGGGGCCAGCATCGGCAATATTTTCCACAGCCTGTACATTTTTCAGGGTGATATCCCCAAGCGGGCTTTTGATCGACAGGCCGTACTGTCTGATGGCGGACAGGTGATTGCCCCGGGCAAGAAAGGTGACGTCGCTGCCAGAGGCGATCATCCGGCCACCAAAATAACCGCCAACGCCGCCAGCACCGAAGATTGCAATGCGCATGATAAATACCTCTCAACATGTAAAGATGGCTGGTTAACTTATACTCCAGTCATCTTGTCATCGCCAGTATCAAGGTCCGATGCCAATACGTCGAGTGAGCTTTCTGCTTAGGGGGGCTACTTCATTAGTAAATTCAGAAAAGCATGGGTAATTACGTTTGTTTTTTGTTGGTATTAATCACATACCCTGCAACGGATTTGGTACAATTAACGGCCATTATCAGTAATTAAAATCTTCCTGAAGTTTTATAGGTGGATGTTTTTATTGGTTTTTTTGATGCGTATTGTTATTATATTGGTAGGTTATATATGATAGGTAACTTGAAAAAAGAACTTAATCAGATATATTTTTTTTATCATATAAAGTTGTACGGAAGTTTTAGCATTGCAGCCATGAAAATGGGGGTTTCGCGGTCTTCTCTTATGCTAAATATAAGGGATCTTGAGGAGTATTATCAGGTGAGGTTGATAAATAGAAACACAAGAAGGTTTTCACTGACCAAGGAAGGGGAGATGTTATGGGAGTACGCAAGAAATATTTATTTGAATTTAGAGAAGGCTACGGAATCACTGAATGATTTTTCACGGGTAAATAAGGGGAAAATAACCGTTCATATACCTACGGTTTTAGATATTCCGGTAATGTACAATATTTTTTCTGAATATATGAAAATATACCCAGAGGTGATTATTGATACAATATTTGATGACAAAAGAATCGACATGATTGATGAGGGGGTAGATCTCTCATTTCATATCGGTGATCTGCCCGACAGTAACTATCATGCGAGACAGTTGATTTATTTTGATACCTATATCGTTGCATCAAAGGACTATATTGAAAAAAATGGCGTTCCGCAGACACCGAATGATCTGATAAACCATCAATGTGTTAATTTTTGCCATTGCAAAACGGGTGATAAATGGAAATTTAAAAATCCCGAAACACATCAATACGAAAATTATAAACTTGGTAATACAATAAAGGTATCTAGTGAGAAAGCATTATTATCATTCTCTGAACAGGGGTTGGGTATTGGGTCTGCATTGGGTTTCACTTGTAGGGATAAGATTAGAGAAGGATTATTGATACCTATTCTTACTGAATGGACATATGATGTGCCGCTAACCCTGGTTTTTATTTCGAAGGAGTTTATGCCTGCAAGACTAAGGAATTTAATAAAGTTAATCTGTGACAATATATCTATAGCGTCAATGTATTCGAGAAATTCATAATGATAGTTGTATTGTCTTTTTTATAAACATCTGTTGTGCGTTTTTCTGACGTGCATAAATGATAGCTTCTTAGATGGCAAAAAAGGAGCGCTATTCATGATGAAAAATAGAAAAAGCTGTCAGCCTAATATAGTTATAAAGCTACCTAATGATATTAGAGACTCAATTTCAGAAAAATTATATAACTTACCTGCTAGTTACGATCAAGAACGTGATCCTGCCTCTCTCGCGATAGCAGCAGCAAGCCGAATTGCTGATTTACTCGATCCTTGTACACAATCGCAGATTCTCGATTTCAGGGAGAAGCGACAATCCCCCTATTTACTCCTGCGTAATTTTATCTCTACAGAGAATATTCCACCGACGCCTACTAATGATACCAGCCCAGATACTGATAGCTGGAGAGTTCAAGCTGCTGCACTGCTGGGGCTCTTGCATTTGTCGGGGTATGTCGCTGCCTCCTTTCAGGATGAAATGGGTGGAAGGCTTTGCCATATGGTGATGCCTGCAAAAAATGATGAAAAAAGTTTCTTGCGCTCCACAAAGATGCTGAATTTTCATACTGAAGTAGTCAATGGGTATTTTGGGGAAGACTTTCCTGAATGCGGCCAAACGGTATCTCCAGAAGCCTTTGGACTAATCTGCTTAAGAAATCCCAATGGAACCCCAACAACAGTACTCCCGCTAGCAAAAGTTCTAGAAAAGTTGGATGAGGAGACAATGACTCTTTTAATGAAGAAAAAGTATACTGCATGCAGTCAATCATCGTTTGACCGAAATATAATTATCCGAAATATTTCAGTATTAAATGAACTATCTAATGGGACACTGGGGATTAGGTATAGCCACAGTAAATTAAAAGGGCAAGATGAAAGCGCGCAACTTGCTCTCAATAAAGTTCATGCGTTACTTACCGATAACCCTGAAACCATCAATGTAAACTTGAATCCTGGGGATGCGTTAATTCTGAATAATAGATCCTGTTTACATGGAAGAAGTGCTATTACAGACAGCGCTACTTTTGATGGTCTTGATAGATGGTTGATACGTATTTATGGTTTCGATAGGGGGGCATTTTCTCGGATGAAAAAAATGGAATCCATGAAGCATGTTATTTTACTAAATGAGTAATAAAATGAATCCTTTTATTTTTGAAAAGAGAATTAATGAATATTTGAGGCTTAACCCTCCACTGCAATGTGATGGTGCCCATGATCTAAGCCATTTAATGCGTGTGGCAAGGAATGCTAAACGCATCATTGCTCGTGAAGGAGGGGAACCTCTTGTTATTATCGCAGCAAGTTACTTGCACGATATAATCTCATTACCTAAGAACCATCCAGAGAGAAAACTCTCATCAATGTTTTCTGCTGAAAAGGCGATAGAAATTTTGTCCGCGCATTTTCCTGAATTTCCGTCGCATCTGTATGATTCGGTGGCTCATGCTATTTTCACGCATAGTTATAGCGCGGGTCTTACACCTGAAACAATAGAAGCGAAAACATTGCAGGATGCTGATCGACTGGATGCATTGGGAGCTATCGGTTTAGCCAGGGTTTTTTATATTGCTGGTGCGCTACAGCAAAAGCTATTTGATGATGATGACCCATTTGCCATAGTTCGTGCTCTGGATGATAAGAAATTTGCCATTGATCATTTCCAGGTCAAATTATTGCGACTTCCTGAGATGATGAATACTGCGGAAGGGAAAAGAATTGCCATAGTGAATGCAGGATATCTCTCCGATTATCTTGAAAAATTGGCCAAAGAAATTGATAGCGATCTCTGATAACAGAACTTTAGGAGGAAGTGGAAAATGAAAATAGATTGTATCTTTAAAGCTGAACGTAGCCATGATGAATGTGAGCAGTTGATTGAGAGAATTGATTTTGCTGATTCATTGTCTGGGAATTCAAATGTAATCGTTGAGTATGAAAGGTTACTTGCCAACTATTTCAAAACAAAGCATGCGATTGCAGTCTCCTCGGGCACAGCAGCATTGCATGCTGGCTTGTCTGAGACGATTAATCCTGGGGATGAAGTATTAGTTCCTGCCATTTGCGTCCCCATGACCATCGCTGCCGTACTTCAGGCGGGAGGCGTGCCGGTATTCTATGATTGCCAGATTGATTCATTCAAGCCATCAGTCATCTCATTGGACGCCATGCGCAGCGCCAAAACGAAAGCATTGATCACTGTTTCCATGTGGGGATACCCTGCTATAGATCTGCAAATCAAAACATATGCTTCCGAGAAGAATTTAGTCATTATCGAAGATACCGCGCCAGGGGCTGGAACAAAAAACAGTGGTCGATATGAGGGAACTTTCGGTGATATAGGATGTTTCAGTACCCATGAATTTAAAATGATCAGCACAGGGGAAGGAGGATTTATTCTTACTGATGATGATCGGCATGCAGAAAACGTGAGGTCATTTGCACATATAGGATTCTCGAAAGCTGAGGGAAGCTTTGGTTTCCGCACGGGTCTTAATTATAAATTATCTTCTTTGCAGGCATCCTTGGGCATAAGTCAGCTCAACATTCTGGATGAAAAAATGACGAAAAGAAGACGGAAAATAGCATTATGGCAATCATATATTCTTCAAAACATAGATATGTCCTTCTTCAACGCAAGTGCTGACTTCAATCATAATGGGTATTCACTTTGTTGTCTTATCAACAATACAGAGCATATTAATGCCAAGGGATTGGCCAATGAGCTATATATCCATGGAATTAACACGGATACTCACCGCTATAAAAATAGCATTGTCGCTGCCTATCCGTTTGTAAGGGAGTACTATAATTCCCCACGCTATAGTTGCATTATCAAAAAAGATTTCCCCAATGCAGCAGCTCTCCTGAACAGACTTCTGGTTTTGCCGTGTCATGAAGCAATAACAGAGGGTGATATCATAATGGCAACAAAGAAAATGTCACTCATTGTTTCAGGTAAATAAAGTGTATTTTATCAAAGCCATAATATCCAATATGATATGGGGGGTAACCCCTATCTATTTTTACTACTTATCTGATGTTGATGCTTATACGTTTCTAGCAATGCAAATCATCACGACATTTGGATGGCTGATGGTTTTTTATAGGCATGAGTTTTCACTGTCTTCAATTAAATACTCTCTTTTATCTGCTATTTTATTAATGTCGAATTGGGCTGTGTACTTGCTTGCTATTATTAATAATAAAACCATGGAAGCTTCTCTCGGATATATGATAATGCCATTGATTACTATGTTTTTTGGTATGTTATTTTTGAAGGAAGGTTTTTCAGCATATCAAATAGTGGGCGCATTAATTTGCGTCGTTGGATTATCATTCGATATTATTATTTCTGGTGTAGTCCCGCTTTATGGAATTTTGATTGCATTAACTTTTTCATTATATATTTTTTCCCATAAAGTGAAAAACAGAAATAGTCCTATTGCATCACTTAAATACGAAACACTTTTAATGCTTCCGCTGGCTTTATTGTTGCTTTTAAAATCCGACGGCGGAATAGACATGATTTCATCTGAGGGTTTTTTGCTGCTTTTTCTCGGCGTCGTTGTTGTGTTCCCTTTGGCTCTTTTTGTCAGGGCTGCAAAGGAGATAACGATGATTAAACTAGGTATGACCCAGCTTATCTCGCCAATTACTGTTGCATTTGTCTCCGTTTTCTTCTTCGGAGAGGCCATAACAGGGGCCAGACTGATTACGCTGGTATGTCTTGTCACCGGACTTTTTTTTATGACTTTTTTTAAAACCAGAACGCCATCGGCAGTACGTTAGCTCGGGTCAACAGTTACGTAAAACCCAGTGGGTTTTCTCCCGCATGTCGAGTGAAAAAGCCCAATACATCGAACAGTCACATACACTTTGACTTGGCTTCTGGTGCAGCATAAAGTTTGGTTAATGCAACAGCGATGTAACGAAAGGGTTTTTTCGTTTCACGCAAGATGATACCAGTCGTATTTGCTTCTGCGTCTCATTTCCTCACTCTTTCGAGTGGGTCTCCAGCATTTTCCCCTGTCTTTTACCCCGATCACAAAAATAACCGTTCAGATAATCATCATTCAGCAAGAAAGTTTTTTAGTTTATTGATGGCGGAAATAACTGGAGACATTCTGTTACGCAGTGATTAATAGCTGACAATGAGACGTAGACTAATTTTTAATTCTGTAAATGTTATCAAATGGTTTTTTTTATGTTTGTTTGCTGTTTCTCACACTCTTTGTAAATGCCTGGTGGTTATATTGACGTCACCCTAAACAGTTGCCAAATTGGTACCCTCAGGGGTATGACCAGAGAAACGTTCGGGTGAATTCCATGCATCCGACACCTTGTCCAGGCAGTGTTGGTCGGGCATCCCTGGTTATGTTCCTCGCGGCTTTCGGGTCGTGATCGTAAACAAAAAATACCGACCGTAGACCAAAAATTACAGGGTCGGATTGTATAAAACACACAACATCACATTACCATTAACGGAGCATAATCGATGACAATCTCCTTGGGAAAAGCAGGGATACTGAAATTCGGCATTAGCCTGATTGCACTGACCGTTGCGGCCAGTGTTCAGGCAAAAACCCTGGTGTACTGTTCAGAAGGTTCGCCTGAGGGATTCAACCCGCAGCTGTTCACCTCTGGTACCACCTTTGATGCCAGTTCCGTGCCGATCTATAACCGTCTGGTAGAGTTCAAACTCGGTACGACCGAAATAGAACCTGGCTTGGCTGAAAAGTGGGAAATCAGTGACGACGGCAAAACCTATACGTTCCATCTGCGCAAAGACGTGAAGTGGCAAGACAATAAAGATTTCAAACCATCACGTAATTTCAATGCCGATGACGTTCTGTTTTCCTTCAATCGTCAACTGGATGTAAAGAACGCATACCATAAAGTCTCCGGCGGCAGCTATGAGTACTTCCAGGGTATGGGTATGGATACACTGATCAGCAGCATCGAAAAAGTCGATGACTATACTGTCCGCTTCCATCTGGTTCGCCCTGAGTCTCCGTTCCTGGCTGACCTGGCCATGGACTTTGCCTCTATTCTCTCTTCTGAATATGCTGACAACATGTTGAAAGCGGGTACGCCAGAAAAAATTGACATGAATCCAATCGGTACTGGCCCGTTCCAACTGCAGCAGTACCAGAAAGACTCCCGTATTCTGTATAAAGCCTTTGATGGCTACTGGGGCACCAAGCCGAAGATTGATCGTCTGGTCTTCTCCATCACCCCCGATGCGTCCGTGCGTTATGCCAAAATGCAGAAAGATGAATGCCAGGTGATGCCGTACCCGAACCCGGCTGATATCGCAACCATGAAGAAAGACGGCAAGATTAACCTGATGCAACAACCTGGCCTGAACGTCGGTTACCTGTCGTTCAACGTTCAGAAGAAGCCGCTGGATCAAGTGAAAGTCCGTCAGGCGCTGACCTACGCTGTCAATAAAGCAGCCATCATTGAAGCGGTTTATCAGGGCGCAGGCCAACCGGCCAAAAACCTGATCCCGCCGACCATGTGGGGCTATAACGACGAGATCAAGGATTACGATTACAATCCGGAAAAAGCCAAGGAACTGCTGAAAGAAGCGGGTCTGGCCGATGGCTTTACCATCGACCTCTGGGCAATGCCGGTACAGCGTCCGTATAACCCGAACGCGCGTCGTATGGCCGAAATGATTCAGTCCGACTGGGCGAAGATTGGCGTTAAAGCCAATATCGTGACCTACGAGTGGGGCGAATATCTCAAGCGCGCCAAAGAGGGCGAACACCAGAGTGTGATGATGGGATGGACCGGGGACAATGGGGATCCGGACAACTTCTTCGCCACGCTGTTTAGCTGTGATGCCGCGCAGCAAGGATCCAACTACTCCAAATGGTGTTACAAGCCGTTTGAGGACCTGATCCAGCCAGCCCGTGCTGAGTCCGATCACGACAAGCGTATCGCACTGTACAAACAGGCTCAGGTTGTGATGCACGATCAAGCCCCGGCGCTGATCATTGCTCACTCCACCGTGTACGAACCCGTGAATAAGAAAGTGAAAGGTTATGTTGTTGACCCATTGGGTAAACACCATTTCGAAAACGTATCCATGGACTGATTTTTAACCTATAACGAGGCTGGGAAGTGGTGTCTGGCGTGCAGTGCATAATGTGCTGTACTGCCGGGATCCCGCTTTCCGGCCTGTTCGTGTCCGGTTAAAAAAATTTCGCTTCAGATGTGAGCCTAATAAGCCCGATGGCCAATGAGCTACCGGGCATTTTCTACAGAGAGTTCGGGATATGTTGCAGTTCATACTCCGGCGTTTGGGGTTGGTTATCCCAACGTTTATCGGCATTACGTTGCTGACGTTTGCCTTCGTTCATATGATTCCAGGTGATCCGGTAACCATTATGGCTGGGGAGCGTGGTATCTCCGCCGAGCGCCATGCTCAGTTGATGACTGAGATGGGGCTGGACAAGCCACTTTACCAACAGTATTTCCATTACGTCAGCGGTGTCCTGCAGGGCGACCTCGGAACGTCGCTGAAGAGCCGTATTGCCGTTTGGGAAGAGTTCGTGCCACGTTTCAAAGCCACGCTTGAACTGGGTATCTGCGCGATGCTTTTTGCCGTGCTGGTGGGAATTCCGGTTGGGGTGTTGGCCGCTGTAAAGCGAGGGTCGATCTTCGATCACACCGCCGTAGGTATTTCCCTCACGGGCTATTCGATGCCCATCTTCTGGTGGGGCATGATGCTGATCATGCTGGTGTCGGTGCACTTGAACCTGACGCCGGTGTCGGGGCGCGTCGGCGACACGGTATTCCTTGATGATAGTCTTCCCCTGACGGGTTTTATGCTGATCGACACGCTGTTCTGGGGCGAACCCGGTGACTTCGTTGATGCTGTCATGCATATGATCTTGCCAGCCCTGGTTCTCGGTACCATTCCTTTGGCGGTTATCGTGCGTATGACCCGTTCCGCCATGCTGGAAGTGCTGGGTGAGGATTATATCCGTACCGCCCGCGCCAAAGGCCTGAGCCGTATGCGAGTCATCATTGTCCATGCACTGCGCAATGCGCTGCTACCGGTGGTTACGGTAATCGGCTTGCAGGTCGGAACCTTGCTGGCGGGTGCAATTCTGACAGAAACCATCTTCTCCTGGCCTGGACTGGGCCGCTGGCTGATTGATGCGTTGCAACGCCGCGATTACCCGGTGGTGCAGGGCGGGGTGCTGTTGGTCGCCACCATGATCATTCTGGTTAACCTGCTGGTAGACGTGCTCTACGGTGTGGTTAACCCTCGTATCAGACATAAGAAATAAGGGGCGCACAATGTCTCAAATTAGTGAGCCTGTAGGCACGGAATCACAAAGGAAAGGGCCGCCGGTACCAATGACGCCGTTGCAGGAGTTCTGGCACTATTTCCGCCGCAACAAAGGGGCGGTAGTCGGTCTGGCTTATATCGTCATTGTGGTGATTATCGCCATTGGTGCCAATTTCATTGCGCCGCATGCGCCAGCGGAACAGTTCCGTGATGCTTTGCTGCGTCCACCGGTCTGGCAGGAAGGCGGTAGCTGGCAATATCTGCTCGGTACCGATGATGTAGGCCGCGATGTGCTGTCGCGCCTGATGTACGGTGCGCGACTGTCGCTGCTGGTAGGGTGTCTGGTGGTGGTGCTGTCATTGATCCTCGGCGTAGTCTTCGGACTGCTGGCGGGTTATTACGGTGGCATGGTGGATATCATCATCATGCGTGTGGTCGACATCATGCTGGCGCTGCCAAGCCTGTTGCTGGCGTTGGTGCTGGTTGCGGTTTTCGGCCCCTCGATTGTCAATGCGTCACTGGCGCTGACGTTTGTGGCGTTGCCGCATTATGTACGTTTAACCCGTGCAGCGGTGCTGGTGGAAGTCCACCGTGATTACGTCACAGCTTCCCGCGTGGCGGGCGCCAGTTCGACGCGCCAGATGTTCATCAACATTCTGCCAAACTGCCTGGCTCCGCTGATTGTTCAGGCTTCTCTCGGCTTTTCGAATGCCATTCTCGATATGGCCGCTCTGGGCTTCCTCGGTATGGGCGCACAGCCGCCAACGCCTGAGTGGGGCACGATGCTGTCCGACGTATTGCAGTTCGCGCAAAGTGCCTGGTGGGTTGTGACCTTCCCGGGTGTGGCGATCCTGCTGACGGTACTGGCATTTAACCTGATGGGGGACGGCCTGCGTGATGCTCTCGACCCCAAACTCAAGCAGTAACAGAGGGTAAGAGAGATGTCTTCGACAGATACTATTCAAAAACCCGCCAGCAAGACTTTGCTGACGGTAGATAAACTCTCGGTGCACTTCGGTGACGAGGGTACGCCGTTCCGCGCCGTTGACCGTATCAGCTACAACGTGCAACAGGGACAGGTGGTCGGCATTGTGGGTGAGTCCGGTTCGGGAAAATCCGTCAGTTCACTGGCAATTATGGGGTTGATCGATTTCCCCGGTAAAGTGATGGCCGACAGGCTGGAGTTCAATGGCCACGATCTGCAGAAAATGAGCGAAAAAGAGCGCCGCCAACTGGTGGGTTCGGAAGTCGCGATGATTTTCCAGGATCCGATGACCAGTCTGAACCCGTGCTACACCGTCGGTTATCAGATCATGGAAGCGTTGAAGGTGCATCAGGGGGGCAGCAAGAAAACCCGCCGCCAGCGCACCATCGATTTACTGAATCTGGTCGGGATCCCCGATGCCGCCTCACGCCTTGATGTCTATCCGCACCAGCTTTCTGGTGGGATGAGCCAGCGAGTGATGATCGCCATGGCCATTGCCTGCCGACCAAAACTGCTGATTGCTGATGAGCCGACCACCGCGCTCGATGTGACTATTCAGGCGCAGATTATCGAACTGCTGCTGGAATTGCAGCAGCGCGAGAATATGGCGCTGATCCTGATCACCCACGATCTGGCTCTGGTGGCGGAAGCCGCGCATCACATCATCGTTATGTATGCCGGACAAGTCGTTGAGGTGGGCAAAGCGGTAGAGATTTTCCGCGCCCCGCGCCACCCCTATACTCAGGCGTTGCTGCGCGCCCTGCCTGAGTTCGCGACCGATAAAGCCCGTCTGGCTTCGCTTCCGGGCGTCGTCCCGGGGAAATACGATCGTCCCGATGGTTGCCTGCTCAACCCACGTTGCCCCTATGCCACCGATCGTTGCCGGGTAGAAGAGCCGGAATTACGCGATGTGGCGGGTCGTCAGTCGAAGTGCCATTTCCCACTGGATGATGCCGGGAGACCAACTTATGAGTCTTAATCAGGCCGCTGCGCAACAGCCTTTGTTGCAGGCCATTGATCTGAAAAAATACTATCCGGTGAAGAAGGGGTTGTTCGCCCCTGAGCGAATGGTAAAAGCACTGGACGGCGTCTCTTTTGAGCTGGAACGTGGCAAAACGCTGGCGGTGGTAGGTGAATCCGGTTGTGGCAAGTCCACGCTGGGCCGCCTGCTGACCATGATTGAAGTGCCTACCGGCGGTGAACTCTATTATCGGGGGC
The DNA here is from genome assembly GCF_003332275.1 of Edaphovirga cremea. Lineage (GTDB taxonomy): Bacteria > Pseudomonadota > Gammaproteobacteria > Enterobacterales > Enterobacteriaceae > Edaphovirga > Edaphovirga cremea. The sequence goes on from NZ_QOVA01000004.1 coordinate 149,891, forward strand.
AGGATTTGCTGAAGCCTGACGAAACAGCGGAAAAGCTGCGTCGCCAGAAGATTCAGATCGTCTTCCAAAACCCTTATGGTTCGTTGAATCCGCGCAAGAAAGTCGGGCAGATTCTGGAAGAGCCGCTGCAAATCAACACCTCGCTGACCAGCGCAGAGCGCCGTGAAAAAGCCCTCGAGATGATGGCGAAGGTGGGTTTGAAGACCGAACATTACGATCGTTATCCGCATATGTTCTCAGGCGGCCAGCGTCAGCGTATTGCGATTGCGCGTGGGCTGATGCTCAATCCCGACGTAGTGATTGCGGATGAACCGGTTTCAGCGCTGGACGTTTCGGTGCGGGCGCAGGTACTGAATCTGATGATGGATCTGCAACAGGAACTGGGGCTCTCTTATGTGTTCATCTCCCATGATTTGTCGGTGGTTGAACATATCGCAGACGAAGTGATGGTGATGTACCTTGGTCGCTGCGTCGAAAAGGGAACCAAGGAGGCGATCTTCAATAACCCGCGCCATCCATACACCCAGGCTCTGCTGTCAGCCACGCCACGCCTGAATCCGGATCAGCGTCGGGAGCGCATCAAACTGACGGGCGAGTTGCCAAGTCCGTTGAACCCGCCTACGGGCTGTGCGTTCAATGCCCGTTGCCGCCGCGCTTTTGGCACCTGTACGCAGGTACAGCCGAAGCTCAAACAGTATGGCGATCAACTGATAGCCTGTTTTGCCGTCGATCAGGATGAGCAAGAGAAACAGCAGGCGGTAGTGAAGTAACTTTGTGACCGGGGTGAGCGACAAATCTGCCAAAAGCAAATTTAGACGTTGCTTGCCCCGGTAACTGAATATAACGATAGTGAATAAAAAAATATTATCTATACCAGATGACAACTAAAACAATTACTATGAAACCTAACGTTAATCTTCCCCATATGTCCGGGAAATATGTCAAAGTTACCCCCACCAAAAATAATGATAAATGCTAAAGGTATTACTGCCCACTATATATATCACCAGCTAACTCCATTAAAAATTTTATTATAGAATTTATCATGGGTTATCCTTTCTTATTTTGATAATGCGATTAAGTTAGAGATAATTTCATCGTTAGATGAGTTTTTTCAATAACGTCTCAATCTCTTATTAATGGTTCTTAATGTGTTGCGTCAACTTTATCAGCATAAATTTAGATTTGATGGAGTAAAATTACGTAAAAGCATGTCATTAGTCCAATTTTGGCGTTCGTCAAAAGTATTCAATAGATTGAATTGATGATACTTTTAGATGTCTACGCTTGGTTTGGTAATTGTTGTTATTTGGATGTTATAATTTTTACAGTTGTCTGACTTTTTGAGCGTTAGCGTTAGCAATGGTAGGGTGGTTTAAAATAATACCCTTAAATTCGGCGTGGTAGCATGAGGGAGAAATTATATATGGATGAAATAAAAAATTTACTACATTATTTTATTAAAGATCTCTTATGGGCTATCCTTCCAATATTTTTTACATTCATTTTTGCTTGTATTGCTGGGATGTATTTTACTGAAATATGGGGAAGGTTGACTTTGGGCTTTATGGTTTTTGTTTTTATTATTCTTGGGTATAGAAAGCATTAGGATTTATCCTTAAGAAGGATATTCTCGTGGAGTATTAAAGAGCTAAAAGAGATGATCGGAACGACTGAATTTCTAAAGGGAGGCTCTAAAGCCGGAAACATTATTTCCGGCTTTAGACAGTACTATCGCTGCATCGACCACCAGGTAAGCAGGTGCAGGCAAGACGAGTAATAATCTTCGTTGGGTTGCAGTGTACCGCTGACATTGAACAAATTACCTAACGTCAGGTCGCGGATGGCCAGCATACCTGGAGAGAGCGGATACTCCGCCTTTGAGCCACTCAGTACGTCAATCCATGCCGGGGTATTTTCCCGTGGGAAGCCTTGCCAGAAGGTGATAAAAGGAGCCAGTGCCGGGCTGTTGGGCTGCGCCCAGCGCACATAGAGCGGGATACGCACGGCATCAAAGCCAAAACGCGGCGGCCAGCGATCGGCGGGAACCATTGAACCGTCTGCTCGCATTGTCACCCAATCAGTGGGGAGCCGCGTGGTACCAAATTTCATTTTTCCCAGCAAATCGAGGCCATCATCATTCAGGGTTTTCCAGACTTTCAATCGGCTATGCTTATAGAACGCCTGCCAGGCGGGAAAGATGAAGTAGGAAGGATTCAGGACGATGGAGCTGGTTTGATTAAAACCGCTCACACCCGGCAACATCACGGTGTGACCCGAAAAATCGATCACCGTGTGCTTAAGCAATGCCGCCTGAAGCTTCTCCGACGCCTTGGTATAATGTGAGTCTGACCACTTATCACCAGCCAGCAGCAGCGCCCAGGCCATCAGCACATCGCCATCCGAGGCATTATTCTTATCGGCCACTTTCACTTTGGCACCGGGATCGTAACGCCAGGAGTAGAGACCGATATCCGGACGGTAAAGTGTATTATTGGCCCAGCCCCACATCTGATCGAAGGTAGTTTTATCGTTGTTGAACACCGCCAGCAACATACTGAACCCTTGCCCTTCGGTGTGGCTGATGTTGCGATTGCCAGTATCAATGATTCTGCCATCGGGCATGAGAAAGCGATTTTTAAACGTGTCCCAGCTGTTATTCTGTGCCAGTGCAGCAGCAGAGAGCAGACTGAAAGCCAGACTCAGGCACACAAAAAAGCGGCGCACAGCCTTAATGGTCATAAAGATTTTCCTTACAGACCGTTTTTATAACGGAATACGAGTGACCCTTCACGGTCATGGTTTTGCCAGCGCAAAGGAACGTGGTTCTTGCCGCCTTGCGCCTGCAACCATTCGCTGTAGGCGCCTTCCAGTACCGTAGCCAACGCATAACGCCAGTGGGTATCGTCATTGTGCGGCGAGGCTGCCGGCCATGCGCAGTGGACCAGCGTCAACTCCTGCTCAGTGGGTTCGATTTTTACAAAACCCCAGTCGAACTCTGTCAGTAAATCATTCAGTGCATCTTCCAGCTCGCCGACAGTGCGTGCCGGTGGCAACGGATGCTGTTTTGCCAGATTGCTGCCCATCATATTGAGAAATTGACGGCCATCCTCATCATCTGCGGTAGACAAAATGCCGGAGAATAAAATCTGCAGCAGATCCTGCCAACCCGGTCGGGACTGGCGCTGACGGTAATAATCGAGCTGTTGTGACGCGTAATTAGTGTCTTGCATGGTTATTTCCCATCTAGCAGATATCTGAAGTAGACCCCAGCGGTACTTTCAGAGTAGTCGCCGAACGTATCGTATCCCACCCGGCCACCGACCAGCATATTGCGGTTGATCTTGTAGGTGCCCTGAGCGCCAAAATTATAGCCGATACCGCTTTCCGATTTGGCCGAGTAATAAGAATCGGTGGCGAAACCATTTTTAACCAAATCTTCCAGTTGAGACTGTAGGCTGCTGTTGCCTGGGAAGTAAGGCGTCTCATCCTGGGTATAGGATTGATAACCGGCTGCTGCGCTGAGTTTGAGATCCCAATCGTCATATTTCTGTGTATATTCAACCGGTAATGACACGCTGACATAATTCTGCGGACTGAAATAGCCACCCTGGCCGTAGCTGAAATAGCTCAGGTTTTTGGAGAAATCCATGTATGTGACGTTGATACCGGTTTTCAGCTCGCGGTCGTCATAGCGGAATGGGCGGACATACACCCCGCTCGATGAATTCAAGCCCTTGTTGCTGGCGACGTTATCACCCAGATAACTGTAATAACCCACGCCCGTGTAGAAACCGGCATCACCATTATCATAGGCGAGATTGATGCTGCCGCCATTTTTGGTCACGGCACCCCATTTGTTGCCGCTGTATTTATCCGTGGTACCGACATACGACAGCAGGCTGTCCGTGATTGGGCGACGCTCGCCCGTCAACGTCAACGTGGTGTAGCTGCCTATCTGCGGCGACCATTGCACCCCGCCGACCAGCGAACTCAGATCCTGACCCAGCGGTGTGGTGCCGATATCAGCTTTATAGTGATCCCCTGCCAATCCCAAATTGACCTCAACGCCGGTCGCATTCTGCGAGCCTGACGAGTCGGCGGTGTAGTCATCTTTGTTGGTGCCGATGATCGTACTGGCACTTTGGCAATCGGCATTGTTGGCGTTGGCGCTTGAACCACACTCGCCCGCCGTGTATTGGCGCAAGGCTTCGGATTGCAATTTCGCCAGCGTCATGGACTTCGCATTGGCAAAATCAGTGGCGCTGATGGCACCGGAGTTGAGCAGGTCAGTTAATGCCGTATTGACCGTATTTTGCACTGCCGCGGCCTGCTGCAATGCACCCTGACCAAAGCGGGTATTGCCGGAGTTTGAACTCGACCCCGCACTCAGCGAAACCGGTGTCACGGACAGATTCAGCCGTGAGGTCTCAAAAGGTACGGTGGAGAAGGTCAGTGGTGCTTTGGCTTCGGTTAACTGGCTCAGGCCGCTTTCGCCATCCCGACCACGAACCGACAAATCGCCCTGTACCCAGGTGGCGGTTTTACCCTGCAACTCGTCGAGCATTGCATCGACCTGTTTCAGGGTGGCCGCCTGCTGACTGACCGGTGCGGCAACGCGGCCACCGGAGAGGGCGCTTGAAGAGGCCAGCGTGGAGTCATTCTGCTGCCATGGCATCACGGCGCCGTAGACCGACTGTGTGGCAGGGCGGCGCGCAGCGGTAGTCTGGTTGATGAACGGGTTGTCGCTCAGTTGCAGACCGGCGATGGTTGGCGTGCCGACGCCATCGGTGCCATCAAGGCCAATCAGGCGACCTTTGGCGGAACGGAGCAATGCCAGTGCTTGATCGTGGTCGCCTTCTGCTTCGGCGACACGCGCCGCCAGCAAGAGTCGCTGCGGTGTTCTTGGCCCGGTAAACCCGCCCATCAGTTGGCGGGCACGGGCGACATCGCCCTGCGCCAGCGCGATATTGACTGCCCCTTCACGGGCATCTTGCGTTGGTGTGTCACGGGTCATCAGATAATCGTAGACTTTACCGGCTTCGGCATTCATTTTTCCGGATTGATAAAGCCGCGCCATCGCCAGCATCAAATCGCGGTTTTGCGGATCGCTTTGCAGCGCCACAATCAATTTATCGTAGGCCGCCGCGTACTGGCCCTGATTGCGTAACTGATCGGCTTCATTGATGACTGAACCGGTACGCAATTGGCTGATTTGTACCGCTGAACTGCTGGCCTGAATGGCAGGATTACGCAACCAGGCATCGGCTTCGCTGGCTAATCCGGCCTGATTCAGCACGCTGAGTTGTGCCGCGTAGTCACCCGCATTGCCTTTGACGCCCTGCTGCATATTTTGGCGAACCAATCTGACCGCGGTTGGCGTATCCCCGACGGTTTGCAGATCTTTTGCCAGATTACCCACATCTGCCGGACTGTCTGGGGGGTTTTGTGCCAACGCTTGCAGGGTGTTGGCGGCCGCAGCGCTATCACCACGCTGAATGTAGTTTTCTGCGACGGCCATCTGCTGGTTGAAATTGGCGCGCGTCGCAAGTGCGCGCATCTCGCTGGTCTGACTGCCCGCCGGAATGCGGGATAACAGTTCGCGGGTGGTGCCCCAATTCTTGCTTTCGGAGGCAAACAGCGCCGCCGCGTAGAGATCCCCGGCAGATGCACCGCGTTGGGTGGCTGGAGCCATTAATGCTTGTGCCTGTGCACTGTTGCCCTGTTTTTCCAGAATACGGGCCATATCCAGCCGCGCCCAGACGTTGGTCGGCTGCTTGTCTATGGCCTGCTGTAGCAGATTGATGGCCCGCTGTGGATCGTTGTTCTGCATCGCCAGTGCGGCTTCGCGCCGCAGCGGATCGACATTGACGCCCGCCGGTTGGGCGCGTGGCCGCAAATTGGCTGGAATGGTCGCCAGAACCTGCTCTGCATCCTGATTTTTATTCTGCTGGCGCAACACGTAGTACAAACCGGTTTTGGCGTCATTGTTCTGGCCATCCTGATTCACTACGCTGCGGTAGAGTTGCTCGGAGCCAGCCAGATCCCCTTTTCGGCGCAGCACATCGGCGCGGAATAAATTGACTGCCACCGCTTTATCGCCACCAGCTTGTGCCAGCGGCGCACTCAAGGCCAGCGCGCTATCCAGATTACCGCCGGTGGCTGCACTTTTGGCTTTCGCCAATTCGGCATAAAAGTTGGCTTCCTGCGCCTGTGTACGCCATTGGGCACTGTTCGGTCCGCCCAGGGCCGCCGCACGATTGAGATAATCTTGTGCTGCGACAAAATCACCGCCGCGTTCGGCGATATACCCCAGACCGGCCAGGGCATCGGCGTCCTGCGGATTGGTCGCCAGCACCGATTCAAATTTGTTGCGGGCATCGGCGATATCCCCGCTATTCAGCGCGGCAAAACCCTGCCCTTTAGCCGCGCCGCCAACGTTTTTCTGGAAATAGGTCATCACAGCGGCGTCATTAGGGTGGCTCTGTTGATAAGCCTGATACAGCGGCGCATCGGTCGGTTGCGGATTGAGCCAAAGCAGAGCCTGTCGCAGCGAACGATCTGCCTCGGTATTCTTATCCGCCATGGTGCCAAGCAGGCTGATGCCGTCCCGCCGGGAGTTGTCCTGATAGGTCAACACTTTACCCAGCGCCAACCGGGAGGCATTGTCATTCGGACGTTCCGCGACACGCTGCTGCAAACCCTGTATGGCTTGCGGCAGGGACGCTTTATCACCGGCCATGGTGAGATAATATTCTACTGCCAGACTGTCCGGTGGCTCGGTGCCATTGAACAGCGCCTGATAACTCTGCAAGGCGCGTGCGGTATTCCCCTGGCTCGCCAACTGGCGTGCGCCCGCTAACTGCCCCGGAGGAATCGCCTGAATCATTTTGGCACTTTCCAGATCCTGCAGGCGCGGATCCTGCGGTGAAGCTTCACTCAGTTTCTGTCGCCATTGCGCCGCTTCTGCCTTGTCGCCACCTTGCATGGAGTAAAGTGACATCAGATAGAGCGCTTCCGGGTTGTTGGCGTCCACCATCAGGATTTTCTGCAATGCATCTTTCGCCAGTTCGTCATGGGCCTTGTCGTGCCAATACGCCGCTTGATCGAACAGGGCCTTCAGGGCCGGATTGCTGTCGGCCGCCAGCGCCAGGCCGGGCAATGTTCCCAGACCCGCGATGCAGAGGGCATTAAGTACCGCTGTTCTCAATGTTATTTTTTCCATAATGGACTCCGGTAACTCGCGATGTTGCAGCCCGTGGCGCTATTCTTTTTCATTTTTTTTGGCTTGGCGAGAGGGTAAGCGTTTCGCTGCATGGCGAGCCAGCAGTGTGTAAATGCTCAAACCAATCAACGCGGAAAACAGCAAACTCAACAGCGACAGCAAAACGATGTGCTGGCTGGCGTACCAGACAAACATCATGTACCACGGCAATTGCCCGGTTGGAAACTGACTGCCCACGCGGAAACTGCGGATACCATTTTCATCGGTCACGATAGCCAGATCGCCGCGGATACCGGCATTAATGCTTGATGACTTCAGGTCGGCGTGGATTTTCTGCAACTCTTTCCCGTTGGTGGCGGTCGCGACAACAACAACCCTTTTGCTGCCCCATTGGGAAGGAAAGCTCAGGAATCCGCGCCAGGCTTCGGTTGACGACAGGTAGCGATCGGCATCCACCGGTGAGCGGAACCAGTCACCGATCAGCCAGGATTTGGCTTTCTCGATTTGGCTCGGCGCAGTAACACCCAACACTTTGTTATTCAAGGTGAAAGGTGAGCCTTGCAGCAACTGCTGGCTGAGTTTCTGGTCATCCAGCGTGGTCACCGCCAGAACATCACTGTCATTGAACAGCGGATTGCCTGCTTCATTGCCCTGCAAACCAAACACCACTTTTACGTGGCTGACCGGCACGCCAGTGGCATTCCCCGAACGCGCCACCAGGCCGAGCATGGTGCTGAGTTCACTCACATCAGGTTTCTCTGGCAGTAACAGCAGCGTCTGCGAGAAGTCCGCGAGTTTGGAGAAGGGGAACGAAGCACCGACGTAATACGACAGGTTCGGCAGCAGCGAGAAATGGTGTGTATGGCTCAGATCGATATAGGAGTTGGGATCGATACGGCTTTTGATGTTGTTGCTGGTCAGCAGATTGCAGGGCGCGTCCGCTTTGGGCTTGATATCAAAATAGAACTCAAGCTGGTTATCACCGTAGATCAGGTAAGGAGCCAGTTGCAGACGGTAACTTTCCTGACGAGAGTCGCCACCGAGTTTGCGCCAGGCGTTTTCAAACAGCCCGTTTTTATTCACCGTCAGATCACGCAGGAACGTGCCGTTAATTGACACGTTCATTTGCGAACGGTCTTCATCGATCCAGTTTTCAGTCGGGAACCGGTAGCCGATCTGTACCGGAATGGTATCGCCATCCCACATAAACAGATCCGGTGCTGCACGGAACGCCACGCGAATACCGTCGTGATAGATACCGTTGGCGGTCAGTTTTTCGTTGTCATGGACCAGAGAGCCGAGAGTGACCGGTTTATCGGTATCGATCCAGCGCGGGGCATCATAGGGTGCGCGCATAGGGATCTGTTGCAGCGGTACGCTGAGCGCGTTGGTTTTCTCGGGTAAGGGTGAACTGATGAGGCGATACGCTGCCTGACGCAGTTGATTTTCATCGTTGCCCAGTACCAGCAACAGTTTGTAAATCGGGTTAGCCGGGTTGTCTATAACTTGTACCGATGCGCCCTCGCTGGCTGGCAGAACCAAAGTACCGATGCGATCGCCGGGTCGGCCAAACACAATGCCATTCTGTTCCGGCAAATCCCCGAGGCTGACCGGGAAGTCCACATTACGGTAATCAGACAACATACCCAGATAGGACGCGACCATGGCGGCAGCGCTAACGTCCTGCGGTTTCAGTGCGCTGGTGAAAGCCATAGCGACTTTGGTTTCCTGCATCTGCATCGGATCAAAGAACGGACGCGGGAAATGCCCCAGATCGCGACCAATGTTCAGGCGCTGGCCATCCATTTGCACATGGGTGGCAGGCATAATGGTCACCCAATATTTATCGGACTGATCCTTCTGGCACTCCATGGTATTGCTGTCTTGCACCCTGAAACTGAGGTTATTGCTCGACACGACCATCGCTGCCGGAATATCCAGCTCGTACTCGTTCTTATCGCTACTGCCACTGCCGGTCAGCGGCAATGTTCCCAGCGGCTGACCGTTCAGCATCAGTTCGAGACTGGTGTCGCGGGCAACCAGCGCCGGAGAAACCTTGAGAACCAGCGAAAGGTTGGCGTCAGTAATGACCTGATCATTGGGTAGGGTGAAGACAATGCCGGACTGCAATTGCCCGCCGCTCAGCGTCAGACCGTTTGGCTGGCCCATATCACTCACGGTGATTTTGTTACTGACAGAATGAACCAGCGTCGTATTATCCACCGCTGGCTGCTCAGGCGTGGCCGTAGGGGCATAAATGGTCATCGGGGAAGGCGCAGTGATTGGCATGGCTGATTGCGCCGCAACCGGGGCAGCGCTGCCTTCTGCCGGAGGAAGGTAACTTGGGTGCGGTATGCTTTGTGCGTCATTCGCAACCGCAGGATTCTGCACTGGCACCGGTGTAGGGGCTGTCGTGTTGGCCGGGACCGATCCCGGTCTTGGCAAGGATTGCAGATCGAGACCTTGCGGCGGCGCGAGGGGATCGTCAGTTACCTGCTCTGCGGAAGAACTCACGGGCATGACGCCCAGTGCCAGCAGCAATCCACACGCCATATTCCGGCCTGCACTGCGCATTATGGTTTTCAGGGCTGGGAGTCGTTTCATACGGCTTCACCCTTGGCTTCTTTGATCGGCGCTTTCTTCTTGCTGCCCCGCTCTTTCCAGGTGTTATAAAACAGCTCAAACACGCAGCGGACAATACTGCCCAGCGAGTGCAGGATACGATCCTGAGGATAAGGCTCAGAAATCCAGGCATCAGCACGCGCCAACACGACCCGCACCAATTCGCGGCGTTTGGACAGTGGCATAGGCTGAAACTCCAGACGAATTATCTTCTCATTAGCATCGATCAGGCTTACCGGGAAACAGACCGCGCCGGATTGCAGCAGCAGTTCGACCTCTTCAATCACGTCAGTCTGGTAGCGATCGTCAGGCGTAACCAATTTGACGCCGCCCATCGACATATCAATGGTGCGGGTGCGCACGGAAATCCCGCTGGCGTAATGGATGATGGCCGGGATTTCAACGTCGATACGAATCGTTTTGCGTACCTGACGGGTCTCTTTCGCCACAGCGATGGCGGCCAGCAGAATCAGTACGCTGAAACTCCCCCAGGCGATATTGAGCGCGATAACGCGGGGATCCACGGCAAAGTAGTCGTGCATGATGGCGCGGACAATGCCGGCAATAATCCCAATCATCATCAACACCACGACGATGACGTGGGGTTTCACGATGTGGAAATCGAAGAATCCCACGTCCAACAAACCGCCCTTGTCGGTAACGTTGAACTTACCGTGCCTGGGTGAAATCATGGTCAGTATTGTTGGGATAACCAGATGGAAGGCCATCACGGTTTCATAAATCTCACCCCAGAATGAGTAGCGGAAGCGGCCATTCATACGGGAGTTGATATAAATCGACATCGCCAGATGGGGCAGGGCGTAGGCGAAAATCAGATTGGCGGATGAGGCAATGATGTTTTGGTTGAACAGCAGATAGGCCATCGGCGCGGTCAGGAAGACTACGCGCGGCAGGCCAAACTGGAAGTGCAGCATGGCATTGAGGTAGCACAAACGCTGTTGCCACTTGAGCCCGCGTCCTAACAAAGGGTTATCGACGCGGAAAATCTGTGTCATGCCTCTTGCCCAGCGGGTACGTTGCACGACGTGCAAACCCAGACGCTCGGTTGCCAGACCCGCAGCCAGTGGCAGGGAAAGAAACGCGGATCCCCACCCCAGACGCTGCATTTTCAGCGCGGTGTGGGCATCTTCCGTCACGGTTTCCACCGCAAATCCACCGATCTCTTCCAGTGCGCTGCGACGGATTACCGCACAGGAACCGCAGAAGAAGGTCGCATTCCAGTTGTCATTGCCTTGCTGAACCGGGCCATAAAAGAGCGCACCTTCGTTTGGAATGGTCCGGGCGGCTGACAGATTGCGTTCAAAGGGATCGGGCGAATAGAAGTAGTGTGGCGTCTGAATCAGCGCCAGTTTTTCATCTTTCAAAAAGCTGCCGACCGTGGCCTGCAAAAAGGCGCGGGTTGCCACATGATCACAATCGAAAATGGTGATGAATTCGCCTTTGGTCAGCTTCATGGCGTGATTGAGGTTACCGGCTTTCGCATGGCGGTTGTCGTTACGGGTGATATACCCGACCCCGGCATCGGCGGCAAACACGGCAAATTCATCGCGTTTCCCGTCATCGAGGACATAAATCTTCACTTTGTTCTTTGGATAATCGATACATTGCGCGGCCAAAACGGTATCGCGTACAACATCGAGACTTTCGTTATACGTTGGCACATAAATATCGACCGTAGGCCAGAGCGACATATCCTCTGGTAATGGCTCAATGGTGCGCTTTAATGGCCAGGTAGTTTGCAAATAACCCAGCAGCAGAATAACCCAGACATAAACTTCGGCAGCAAACAGACCGATGCCTAATATGGCTTCTATAACCGAATTAAAATGCAGTGTTTCCGTCGCACGCCAATAGATATAGCGGGTCGACATCAACGCGGACATCACGACCATGATCACGCTGATTTTGCGGCTTTTATTGATGCCCAGCAGCAATAGCAAACCGATACTCATCAGGCCAAAAATATACTGTTTCTGGCTGTCCATGGGCGTAACGATAATCAGTGCTGCGACGGGCAGCAGCAATATAACGAGTAAAGAAAAAAGAAATTTATTCATCGTGTACCGGGATCACTATCAATAAGTATCAGATTTGAGTGAGGTATGGAATTCCCCGTCACCGACTTTTATCCCTAGAATTGCTGCGACCTTTTTACTGATTAGCTCAATATCAAACGCGGCTGCCGATACTGGGCTGAAATCAATAATTGAGCGTTGCGAGGCATTCGCTTCTGGTACGCATTCATCCCTGTGAATCGTGCCTAATAACTTTTCATTCAGGCGTTGTTCAAAAAACTGGGTGACGTCACGGTTTAATGTCCGGCGCATATCAATTTGATTAACCACGTAATACTCACCTTTCTTATTATTAAGAGGCGAACCAATGAATTTATGGTTTTCCATCTGTGGCAATAATGACAGTGAAGCCGTATCGGCCAGCATCACGATGACGTGCAGATCAGCGATGGTTTGTACCGCTTTAAGTGCCGGGCTAGGGCCAGGAGGGAAATCGGCAATGACAATTAAACCCGGATAATTCAGGACAGTATTTAATCCGCGTTGCAGAAAATTGGGATCGGATGTCAATTCGTGTTCAAACTGCAGGCGTTGTGACTCGTCCACCTCGCCATAAGGCAAGACGAAGGTGTTTGAACCGGCTTTGAGAATGAATTGGCTCCAGTCAGAGGCACCGGCGGCTTCAGAAACGAAGCCACGGCCATCAGAAATGGGCACCCCAAAATGCAGGCGCAGGGCATTCTGCACGTCAAAATCTATCACCAGCACTTTATTGCCGCTGCGTGCCAACGCATAGGCCAGATTAGCGGCGACAGTCGTTTTGCCCACGCCCCCCTTTGGTGAACAAATGCAAACTAACGGCATGAGGCAATCATCTCTAGCAAGGGTTGCAATGGAATATCCCGCAGTGGATCGGCCGTCGTCCCGGCGCTTTGCGGTACTTTCTGTTTAAACATGTTCTTGTAGCGCGACATTAACTTACCTTGATCAACAGCTTGCCCAGCCACTTGATGCTCTGGCTGAGGTGCGGGGGGAGTCTGGATCTGATTAACGGCAGTCGGGGCTTGGGCCGGACGCGCTGCGCTTACCGCCTGAAAGAGGGGGGAAGCGTTGACGACTGCGGCTTTCGCGGCCGGTTGTTCAGACAACGGCGGCGGGGTCTGGGGAGGCAAAGCGCCCGCTACAGCGTTCATAAATGAAGATACATCAAATTCTTTACTGGAAATGGGCGAAGGTGTCGGCTGCGTTGTCCGACCATTGTCGAAAGCCTGAGGTGCTTCGTCACGCGCTGAAACTTGTTTTATTATCGCCCAGCCCTGCATTGAGCTACTGTCTTCGTTTTCGGCGATCTCTTTATAATCAATGCGTTCCATCTTTGCTTTTTCTTTAAATCGTTTAATATCGTCATAATTATTCATTGAACCCGCCTATACGATATATTGGTCACTCTGCGGTTTTATCCGATTTTTACCAGTTTGCGTGGTATGAAAACATTCATTGTAGACAAATGTTGCTGGCGATGATTAAGAAAATTTTTGTATGGATTTATCTTAATATATCAACAGTCCCCTACATTAATATAGCTGTTCAAGAAATAGGAATTGGCCGGAATCTGCAATATTCTTATATAAACCAGAGAAAAGAGATTATTGCGGATGTTTATGTTTAATTTTTGTTCTTGAAAGCTACAAAACAGCGTTAAATGCTAAAAACCAGATCATTTACATTGCAAAAATGTTCAATAAATCTTATGTGTTATTTGCGAAGAGTGATAGTCAGCATTGATATTATGTCAAAGGCAGGTAACCGCGGCGATGACTGGGTAGGATTAAGACTAAAGTGTTTGTTTTATGAAAGGAAACTCCCAGGGGTGACGTCTCTTGGGCCAGTATTTGGTTATACTTGCCAGGTTACGGCTGCGTTTTCGATGCTACTCTGGCAAAGTAGTTTACTTAATTGATGCCAGCTCTTGGGCCGGTAATCGTTTTTCACAGGTCGACAGTGCAGACAGAGGCAATATGTTGCCTTTCCCAAGACCTGATTTTGGCTGTTTTCTCGGAGAGGTAGGGTGCGAGTCAGGCGATCGTTAACCATTAAGCAGATGGCAGCCGTGTCCAGTGTGACATTGGTAATGCTCTGTATTTTTACCATTATTCAACTGTTTCACTTTGTGCAACAGCGACGGGAGGATTACGCCCAGCAATTGGAGAATATTGCCCATTCGGTTCGTAAGCCGTTGGCAGAAGCGGTATTGAATGTTGATATTCCAGAAAGCAAACGGCTTCTCAATAGCTTATTGTCGGTGGGTATTCTGGCTCGCGCTGACGTGGTGCTGCCGAATGAACTGAAAGCGCTGCATGCTGACTTTCCGCCAGAACGGCCTGTGCCAGCGACAATCGCACGGGTGTTCAATTTGCCGGTGAAGATCTCTGTTCCGCTCTATGCGCTGGAGCGTGTTTCCACCAATCCCCATCCGCTGGCGTATTTGGTGCTGCAGGCTGACTCTTACCGAATCTACAAATTCATTTTGAGCTTACTCTCCACCATGCTGGCGACCTATCTTCTGTTGGCGTTGATTCTGACGGTCTCCATCAGTTGGTGCATGAATCGCCTGCTGGTACATCCACTGCGTGATATTGCCCGTGAGCTGGAATCGCTGCGTCCAACTGATGTGCTGGGTCATCACCTTTCCCTTTCGCCGCTGCATAGCGATGACGAACTGGGCATGCTGGTCCGCAATTACAATCGTAACCAGCTCAGCGTTGAAAAGACTTACGGTGATTTGAGTCGATTGAGTACCCGCCATCCGATCAGCGGCTTACCCAATGAAAATCTGTTTATGGAGTTGCTGACGCAATACATCCGTTTCAGCCTACGGCCATCACGCTTCAACGTTTTGCTGATTGGAATCGAGACGCTGCGTGAGGTCTCCGGGATCCTCACCGAAATACAGCGTAATGAACTGCTGCGTACGCTGGTGGAGAAAATCCGCCGTGGATTGCCCGACAACTGCGAACTGTCACAGCTGAGTGACAGCGAGTTTGTGTTGTTGGCGCGCGGCGTTGAACGCCCTTTCCAGGCAATGCGCATGGCGCGTGAAGTGATGGAACGGATTAACGCGCCGCTGAAACAGGACAAACTCTCGCTGCGCCCGACGGCAAGTATCGGTATTTCGCACTATTCTGGCGGTGCCAATGTCAGTGCGCATGATTTGATGCTCAATGCCCGTTCCGCCATGGTGTCGGCGCATCATCTCGGGAAAAATCAAATCCTGTTTTTTGAGCCGGAACTGACCAGGAAAATCCAGAAGCGATTGAGTCAGGAGAGTGAAATCCTGCAAGCCATTGAACATGATGACTTTACGCTCTTCCTTCAGCCGCAGATAAATCTGGCGACCAACGAGATAGTCGGTGCGGAAGCGCTGCTGCGGCGTAAAATGATCAATGGTCGTTATAGCCTTGAGGCGGATTTCATTCCCTTCGTGGAAGACATTGGCATCATCGTGCCGTTGGGCTATTGGGTTTTGGAACAAGGGTGTCGGATTCTGGCGGACTGGCAGAAGCAGGGCATTGATATCCCGCTGTCCATCAATCTCTCGGGCGTGCAGATTCAGCACCGCCATTTCCTGCCGGAATTGAAAACGCTGATCAGCCGCTATCAGATTAAGCCGGGTACATTGATTCTGGAAATCACCGAGACTGCGCGCATCTCCGATCTCGACCGGGCGCTCAAATTGCTCACCGAGCTGCGTCTGGCGGGGGTTTCAGTGGCGTTGGACGATTTCGGCATGGGGTATTCGAGCCTGGATTATCTCAACCGCTTACGCCGTTTACCCATCGACATCATCAAGATCGATCGCAGTTTTATCAGCAGCTTGCCGCAGGACGACGTCATGGTGCGCATTGTCAGTTCGATGGCCGGGGCGATGAATATCCGGGTGATTGCCGAAGGCGTGGAAAAACCCGAGCAACGTGACTGGCTGCAACAGCACAATATTTTGCTGGCACAGGGATTTCTGTTTGCCCGGCCTCTGCCGCGCCATGAATTTGAGAAGCGCCTCGGACTTCAAAGTGACAACAATCCCGAGTAAAAAACATCACTAAAATACCCTGATACAGGTCGTTGCCCGATCGCCAATCGGTCGGGTTTCTTTTGCCCGCATTCCCTTCACTCTTCCCGGTCTTTACCGGTTTTTTGTCGCCCATGAACGCTGGATTTATGCTCTTTTTATCCAAGCTTAACTCGGTTCAGCTCTTATTTTTGAATGAAGCCATGTTGCAAACAAATACAAGTTATTTCCTCTCTGTTAGTGAGGTGTTACTTTCCGTTCGTCGCTAACAGTACCAACCTCTCTCTGTGGGTGCGATATAATATTTCAAAGGATGTTAAAAATGAAAATATCGATATTTAAAAGCCTCTACTTTCAGGTGCTGACCGCGATTACGCTAGGTATCCTCTTGGGGCACTTTTATCCTGACCTCGGTGCCCAGATGAAACCCCTGGGTGATGGCTTCGTTAAGCTGATTAAAATGATTATTGCCCCTGTCATCTTCTGTACCGTGGTGACAGGTATTGCGGGTATGGAAAGCATGAAGGCGGTAGGGCGGACGGGTGCAATTGCCCTGCTGTACTTTGAAATCGTCAGTACCATCGCCTTGATTATCGGTTTGCTGGTAGTGAATATTTTCCAACCGGGTGCAGGGATGAACGTCGATCCTGCCGCGCTGGACGCCAAAGCCGTCGCGATGTATGCGGAACAGGCCCAGCAGCAGGGATTGGTGCCATTCTTGCTGGATATCATTCCCAGCAGCGTAATTGGTGCGTTTGCCAGCGGTAATATTCTCCAGGTTTTGCTGTTTGCCGTGATGTTCGGGTTTGCCTTGCACCGTCTGGGTGAAAAAGGGCAGGTGATTTTCAATGTGATCGACAGTTTCTCGCGGGTCATTTTCGGCATCATCAATATGATCATGCGTCTTGCCCCACTGGGTGCCTTCGGTGCCATGGCGTTTACCATCGGTAAATATGGCGTCGGAACGCTGGTACAGCTGGGACAGTTGATTCTGTGCTTCTACCTGACCTGTTTCTTGTTCGTCATCTTTATTCTGGGGTCGATTGCGAGAGCCAACGGTTTCAGCATTTTCAAATTTATCCGTTATATCAAAGAAGAGTTACTGATCGTTCTTGGTACCTCCTCTTCTGAGTCCGTGCTCCCACGTATGCTGGATAAAATGGAGAAGCTGGGTTGTAAGAAATCGGTCGTCGGTCTGGTTATTCCTACTGGCTACTCTTTCAATCTGGACGGTACCTCGATTTACCTGACGATGGCTGCGGTGTTTATCGCCCAGGCAACCAACACGCACATGGATATCTGGCATCAGATTACCCTGTTAGTCGTGCTGCTCCTGTCATCGAAAGGGGCGGCGGGTGTGACCGGCAGTGGTTTCATCGTGCTGGCAGCGACCATTTCGGCGGTAGGACACCTTCCGGTCGCTGGTCTGGCGCTGATTCTGGGTATCGACCGCTTTATGTCAGAAGCCCGTGCGCTGACCAACCTGGTAGGTAACGGTGTCGCTACCGTTGTTGTCGCGAAGTGGGTAGACCAACTGGACGAGCAACAGCTTCAGGACACGTTATCGAACAAGAAAACGCCACCATCTGACAAAACGCCCATCTCGTTATCGTAGTCAGTCCGTAAAAAAGACGTAAATCATAGTCTTGGCCACCGTTTACTTGATGTAAACGGTGGCTTATCCGCATAATACCCACCCGGCTTTTGCCTCCCTGATACCTGCCCGAATATTTTTACTCCGAAGGGGTGACATCGGCACAGGCATGCGGTCTAACACGATGTTACACTCGGCGTTCCCGCATTTTTTTGAAATCGCAAAGGTTTGGGCTACGTTCCGTAAGCAGGGAACGAATTGAATAGCATAGAAAATATTGGATTGTTATTAAGTAGGGGTTCACATGCAGGGCACCAGAATTCGTCTGTTAGTTGGTGGGTTACTGCTGGCGGCCGCCAGTAGCAACGTGCAGGCTGAAGCACTACAACCCGATCCTGCCTGGCAGCAGGGTAAGTTGGACAATGGTTTTACCTGGCAGTTACTTGCCACTCCCCAGCGGCCCAGTGACCGCATAGAATTACGTCTGATGGTCCGTGGCGGATCGTTGATTGAGGGCGCACAACAGGTGGGCTATTCCCATTTGTTACCCCATCTGGCGCTCACCCGCAGCGAGAGTTTCAGCGCCGCGCAACTCCAGTCGCTCTGGCAGCAAAGTATTGATAATGAAAAACCGCTGCCTCCGGCCGTCAGCTCTTATGATTACACCCTGTATAACCTTAGCCTGCCGAATAACCGCCCGGATTTGCTGAAAGAAGCACTGAACTGGCTGGCAGATACTTCAGGCAAAATGGTGATAGATTCGAGCAGCGTGCAGGCTGCGGTCAATGCGCAGCAAGATCCTATCGGGACTTTTCCACCCAATACCCAGGATCCGTGGTGGCGCTACCGACTGAAAGGGTCGCCGCTGTTAGGTCATGATCCCGGCCAAAAACCTACCCGCCCGGTGAATATTGAAGAACTGAAGAAGTTCTACCAGCAGTCGTATACGCCGGATGCCATGACGCTTTATATCGTCGGTAACGTCGACAGCCGCAGTATGAGTGAGCAGATTGGTAAATTGTTCTCGACGCTGAAGGGTAAGCAGGAAGTTCCGCCGCAGATGCCGACGCTCTCTACGCTGCCTGCGCAGGCAGTGACGTTGATCGACGAGAGTTTGACGCAGGATCGGCTGTCGCTGATCTGGGACACGCCGTGGCACCCAATCCGGGATTCTCAGGCGCTGACCCGTTACTGGCGCAGCGATCTGGCGCGTGAAGCGCTGTTCTGGCATTTACAGCAGTCGCTTAATGGAACCAAAGATCCGAAGCTGAATCTTAATCTGGGCTTTGACTGCCGGGTGCAATATCAGCGGGCGCAGTGTGCTATCCGTATGGATACACCCAACGAAAATCTGCTGCCGGGTATGACCGTTCTGGCGAAAGAGTTGGCGAATGTGCGTGACAATGGACTGACGCAGAAAGAGTTCGATGCGTTGATCACCCTTAAAAACGATCAGTTGAGCAAACTCTTTGCCACCTATGCCCACACGGATACCGGCTTATTGATTAGCCAACGTCTGCGTTCACAGCAGAATGGCGTCGTGGACATCGCGCCGGAGCAGTATCAGAAGGTTCGTCAGGAGTTTCTCTCGACTCTGACGCTGCCGATGCTGAACCAGGAACTGAAACAGCAGCTTTCACAGGAAGCAACGCTGGTTCTGCTACAGCCGAAAGGTGAGGTGGAAGTGAGTGTCAAAGCGTTGCAGGAAGCTTACGATGCCGTCATGATGCCAGCACCGGCGGTTATCCCGTCTGCGGATGAAGTGAAGCCTGATAACGCGGCGGGAACCAACGCACCATAGCTAGCAAGCGAACAATAGAAAAAACGCCCCCCAGTCAGGTTTGGCTGGAGGGCGTTTTTGTCTGTCTGACTTACATGATTGTCTGACTTACATGAATGTAGGTCGGACTTATGCCTTCGGCATCGCTTCTTTCGGAATGATGGCACCGCGATACTGAATGACGGTGCTGGCGGTCAGGTGCCCGCGTTTTACCGCATCGACAGCACTGCCACCAGTCAGGCGGACAGCCAGATAGCCGGCGCTGAAGGAGTCACCGGCTGCCGTGGTATCAATTACTTTCTCTTTCGGCAATTTCACCGCAGCGACTTCGTGCTGCTCACCCTGAGCATCGGAGACGATGCAGGAATCAGCGCCACGCTTGATCACGATTTCGCTCACGCCCAGTGCGCGGGTACGGCTGATCACGTCTTCAACCGGTTTTTCTCCCCACAGCATGTCTTCGTCGTCGAGAGTCAGGAAGGCGATATCAGTGCAGGCCAGAATATCGAGATAGGCCTGTTGGCTCTCTTCTTTGCTCTGCCACAAACGTGGACGGTAGTTGTTATCAAAAATAACTTTGCCGCCGTTGGCACGGCATTCGCGCAACAACGTCAACAGACGCTGACGGCTTTCTGCATTCAGAATGGCGATGCTGATGCCGCTGAGGTACAGGTAGTCAAATTTTGCCAGACGCTGGCAGATGTCAGCAGAGTCCGGGCTGTCCAGCCAAAAACGCGCTGCGGCATCGTTGCGCCAGTAGTAGAACGTACGCTCACCACCTGGATCGGTCTCAATGAAATACAGGCCGGGCAATTTATTGTCCAGACGCTGGATCAGCGCGGTATCCACCCCCTCTTTCTCCCAGGCATCCAGCATTTCCTGACTGAACGTGTCGTTACCCAGCGCGGTAACGTAATGCACCTTAAGCGCATCCGCAGGAACCTGACGTGCGATGTACACGGAGGTATTGAGAGTATCGCCGCCAAAGCCACGGCTGAGATCCGTACCTTTCTGCGACAGTTCGATCATACATTCACCGATAACGGCAATATTTTGGCTGGTCATGGAAGCTGGCCTGTGTCAGTAAAGTGAGTAAACAATACGGCGAGAATAGCCTTAGTTTCTTAGGAACGATCTGGCGAGTCAATACTAATAAAACGTTGTTTCAATTTTTATGACGAAGATCGTTTTTACTTGCTGTAATGACGCCAATGAGGCGGGCAGAAACCCGCCGCGAGTTTACTTTTTGGCTGCCGCACGCAGATCAGTCACGCTTTGACCGCCGATACCCCAGTTATCCGTATCGACCTCATCAATGGTGACGACCGTGGTCGCGGGATTTTTGCCAAGCGTATCGACCAGCAGTTGCGTCACGCCAGCAATCAGTGCCTTCTTCTGTTCAGCGGTAGCCCCTTCACGGGTAATTTTAATATTTACGTATGGCATGGCATCTCCAAATGAATATCAATCGAGTGGCTGCGGTATCTATGAATGTCGGAATTCACTGTAAGCCGTCAACCCTGTTCCTGCCAGTTTTGTTTACCTGTTTGGGTACGGAAATGGCAACAGGATCACCCTGAAGCACCAGAGAAACCGCTCTCGCCTGAGCGTTATTTTGCCGCGATCAATGCACATAGCGATCCTTCGACTGAAACAGGCGTAATAGTGCAGATTCAGCTAAGGTTAATCAGATAAATTCACTTTTTATCTGACGGGAATAGCTCATGACACGCACAGGAAAAACCGTAAGTTGGATTGTGGGTGTTCTGGTGGTCGTGTTTGCAGTACTGATTATTTTTATCATCACTTTCGACTGGAACCGCCTGAAACCCACCATTAACCAGAAAGTTTCCACAGAACTTAACCGTCCCTTCGCCATCCGCGGCGATCTGGGTGTGGACTGGTCGCGCAAACGTGAAGAAGGCGGTTGGCGCGCATGGGTGCCGTGGCCGCATATCCATGCTGAAGACATCGTGTTGGGCAATCCTGAAAATATTCCTGCGACCAAAGATCTTGGCGATAACATGGTCACGCTGCAACGCATCGATGCCAGCATTGCGCCCCTGGCGTTGCTTGGCAAAGAGGTAAGAATTCCCCGAATTTGGCTGAAACAGCCCAATGCTTCACTGCAACGGCTGGCAAACGGGGACAATAACTGGACCTTCAATCTTGCGAACAGCGAGCAGAAAGATCCGCAGCAACCCCCGTCCGACTGGTCAGTGAATATCAATGACATCGTGTTCGATCGCGGCCAGATTGACTATAAAGATGCTCCGTTGAAAGCCGACTTCCGTGCGGTGATCGATCCGCTGGGTAAACCGTTGCCTTTCAGTGAGGTGACCGGCGAAAAAACTAAAAAAACCGTCGCAGACAAGGAGCGCAAAGAAAGTCAGGATGTGGAGAAAATTAACACCAAAGACGTGCCGGATTATGTTTTTGGCTGGAAAGTTGACGGCAAATACCACGGCGAAGCGCTTGCTGGCAGCGGTAAAGTCGGTGGCATGCTCTCCCTGAAAGATGCCGCTATCCCTTTCCCCTTACAGGCCGATGTGCGTTCCGGCGACACGCGGGTGGTGGTCGCGGGGACATTGCTTGACCCAATGAATTTCGGCAGCCTGGATTTGCAGCTTAAATTATCCGGCCAGACCCTGTCTGATCTCTATGGCCTGACGGGCGTATTGTTGCCGCAGACGCCACCATACTCCACAGACGGCCATCTGACGGCAAAACTGCATGAGAAGGGTGGCGCGTATTACCACTATCAAAATTTCAATGGCAAAATCGGTGACAGCGATATTCATGGTTCGCTGACTTACCGCGCCAGTAAACCCCGTCCCAAACTTATCGGCGAAGTGGTATCCAAACAGCTGCGTTTTGCCGATCTGGCTCCGCTGATTGGTGCCGACTCGAATAAAGACAAGGCGAAACGGGGCGAAACGGCCCGTCAGCCTGCGGATCGCGTTTTACCGGTTGAGAAGTTTGATACCAAAAACTGGGACGTCATGGATGCCGACGTAAAATACTCGGCCAAGCGTATCGAACATGGCAAATCACTGCCGCTGAGCGATCTGAGTACCCATCTGGTGCTGGATAACGGCGAGTTGCTGCTCGATCCGCTACGCTTTGGCGTTGCGGGAGGGAATCTCAATTCGACGGTTCGTCTGGAAGGCAATAAGTCGCCAATGCATGGGCGGGTGGATATGCATGCGCGAAACTTCCAGCTAAAAGAGCTGCTGCCCAACGTGGAATCGATGCGCAAGAGCCTCGGCCAACTTAATGGTGATGCGAAACTGACCGGAACCGGGAACTCGATTGCGGCGCTGCTGGGTACCAGTAACGGCGAGATGCGGCTGTTGATTAACGACGGTGTGATCAGCCGCAGCCTGATGGAAATCCTCGGTCTCAACGTCGGTAACTATCTGGTCGCGCAACTGTTTGGCGATGATGAGGTCGCCA
Organism: Edaphovirga cremea; assembly: GCF_003332275.1. GTDB lineage: Bacteria > Pseudomonadota > Gammaproteobacteria > Enterobacterales > Enterobacteriaceae > Edaphovirga > Edaphovirga cremea. The sequence goes on from NZ_QOVA01000004.1 coordinate 172,673, forward strand.
TTAACTGTGCGGCGGCGGACGTCAGTATCAAGAATGGGGTGGGGAGTCCGCGGCTATTCGTGTTTGACACCGAAAACGCCATTATCAATATCAGCGGCACCACCAACTTCGCCAACGAACGCCTCGATTTGTCGATCAATCCAGAGAGCAAAGGGATGCGCATCCTGACGTTGCGTTCACCACTTTACGTCAAAGGTACTTTTAAAAATCCGGATGCCGGGGTAAAAGCCGGGCCGTTGATTGCCCGAGGCGCAGCGGCCGTTGCGCTGGGGGCGGTGGTGGCACCGGCGGCGGCGTTGCTGGCGCTGATTTCACCGAGCAAAGGTGAAGAGAATCAGTGCGGACCCCTATTGCAAAAAATGAAGCAAGCCAAGTAAAACCAACGGGATCCCTGATACAGGGATCCTGCGTTATGCCGCTGGCGGGAGATCCAGGACTGCGCAACGATGGTCCTGAATCTCTTCGACAGAGGCCAGATTCAGGGTCAGCAGATTACGTTGACTCGCCAGCAGCAGGAATTCCCCCCCAGGGACGACAGTCATTGCCAAACCGAAGTGCCCCATATTTTCCCTGGCTTGCGGCACCCCCTCTGCCAGAAGCCTGAATGCCCCTTTGGTATTTAGCTCTTGCGCACTGACCCTGCGAGCCAGATAAGCGTGACCGCGCAGTTTTTCCGGCAAAGGTTGCCAGCGATAGCTGAGTTGCCCGGCCTGTGCGCTTAATTGATTTTTCACTTCAGGTAGCAAGCATGAGATATGGATGTGTAATTGATTTTGCGTACGCCCCCATTCAGAGTTTATTGCCAAGGAAATATTGCTGTCATCGATGGGCATACCGCGCTTTTCTGCCATAAAATGCCGCGCCTGCCAAGCCAGGGAAAAGAAGTTGGGTGTTTCGACCTTAAGAAGCTGCGGGCTTTCCATACCGGTTATTTTAGCGCTGGGTATCAGCAGATACTGTAGCGGACCGTTGCGATCTTTCAGTACCACAAACCCCGCGGGTTCATCGACCTGCGCACAGGGCAGCGGTTTTCCCGTTGCACGCTGATTTGGCAGGCATTGTTCGCTGAGGATATGCCAGAGCACATCGGGATGGGAAGGATGCGGCCAAAAACGGTAGACAGCCGCTGAGGCGAGGATCAGCAGTAAAAACCCCAGGGTAAAAAACAGGCGACGTTGACGGAACATGGAGGATTTTTCTCAGTGGAGATAACTGTTACGCAGCATAGAGGCGGTAGCAATGTCATTCCAATGAAAAATTGATGAAGCAGGAAATAAACCGGCGCTGCAAGAGGCAGCGCCGTGAAGGACTTTACAGTGATTCGTGGCGTGTTTCTTTCGACAACAGCAGCGCAATCAGCGTGATGGTCGCCATGGAAGCCAGATAGAGACCCACATAGAACAGACCATAATTGGTCGCCAGCCAGGTGGCGATATACGGCGCTACCGATGCGCCGAGAATCGAGGCGAAGTTATACGAGAAAGAGGCGCCGGTATAACGCACTTCGGTGGGAAACAGTTCCGGCAGCAGCGCACCCATAGGGCCGAACGTCATCCCCATGATGATAAAGCCGATCACCAGAAATGCCATAACCAGCACCGTAGAACCTGAACCCAGCAGCGTTGGGAAGCTCAATGCAAACACAATCATCAGCATCGTCACGCCAATCATGGTTTTGCGACGGCCAAAACTGTCTGCCATCTGTCCGGCAACGGGTACCAGCAGACCAAACCCAATCACGCCAAGCATCAGCATCAGGAGGAAGTTGTTACGCGTATAACCGAGCCCCAGCGGTGGCGCGGTCGTGCCGTAGGTCAACGAATACACTGTCATGATATAGAACAGCGTATAGGTTGCCAGCATGATGAACGTTCCCAGAATGGTCGCTTTCATATGTTTGCTGAATAGCGTGCCAATCGGGATGCGCACCTGCTTACCGGCCTTGGCAACTTTGGCGAAGATCGGCGTTTCATGCAGGGAGACGCGGACATACAGGCCGATCAAAACCAGAACCGCCGAGAGCAGGAACGGGATACGCCAGCCCCAACTGATGAACTGTTCGTCAGTCAGCAACCATGAGAGCAGCAGGAACATCCCGTTGGCGAAGAAAAACCCGATGGGGGCTCCCAACTGTGGGAAGGAACCATAGAGCGCACGCTTATTCGCCGGCGCATTTTCCGTTGCCAGCAGCGCCGCGCCGCCCCATTCACCGCCCAGTCCCAGACCCTGGCCGAAGCGGGCCAGTGCCAGTAACAGCGGGGCAAACACGCCAATAGTTGCATAACCGGGCAACAGGCCGATCACTACGGTAGAAATCCCCATGGTGAGCAGCGAGGCAACCAGCGTCACTTTTCGGCCTACGCGGTCACCGAAGTGGCCGAACACCGCAGAACCGATCGGGCGGGCGATAAAGGCGATGGCAAATGTCGCCAATGATTGCAATGTGGCTGCCGTCGGATCGCCCTGAGGGAAAAAGATATGCGGAAACACAATGACTGCTGCGGTGGCATAAATATAAAAGTCAAAAAACTCGATAGCCGTCCCGACCAGCGAGGCAATAATGACTTTGCTACGCGAGTTGGTTGGAATAGATTCTGATTCTGAATCAACAGGTTGAGTGATGCTGGCTTGCATAAATGTTTCTTATTGATAATTTCTGAAAAAAATCATCTTAAAGCACAGTAAACAGCAGGATCAATGGGGTCACTTTGTGGCTATTGGCAATAAAACGTCCAAAAAGGACAATCTCTGTTGATTCGACTTTTTCGCCATTCATAAGTTTGATGTATGGATTAAATTCAGAATAACACACTGTAAAATTAAAAAATAAAAGCATCGCTTTAGTCAGATATGCTGGTTTTTACGCTGGCATACCTTTTGTATCGGAATGATACACTGGTTATTTGCCTTAAAAATAGCGTGAAACACCAGTCACGCGGAGATGACTGGTGTGTTAGCAAGGTCTAGGCAGATTTTCCACGACCTGGTTCAGGCATGGTTTCATCACCTTTATATTTCGCGGTCGCAATCCAGGCAGCACAAAATAGCGTCAGGCGAGCGAAAAAATAGAAGAAGGCCATCAGTCCGATAACTGAACCGAAGGCGGCACCTGAGGGGGAACTCGCCAACCGTGGCAGCATCATGGTCATCACAAATTTGATCGCTTCAAAGCCAATTGCTGCGATCAATGTTCCGCGCAGCAGGGCTTTCCTCTTCGGTTTATGGCGGGGCAGAATCCAGAATATCCAGAGGAATAACAGGTAATTGGCGGCAATCGAGATGGTGAGCGCAATAATGGTCATCACCGGGCGCAGCCATTCAATGCCGCCCAGACCGAGCGCATCAACGATGGTCTGCTGTGCCGAACCGGCGATGGATGTCAGCGACAGCGTGATAATAAGTGCGATAACCAGACCGGTAAGTGAAATAAAGTCACGGACATAGCGGGAAAAGATCTTTTCCTTATCTTTCGGATTGCGTTCCCAGACATCGCGGGATTGCGCGTGGATGGCTTCCCGCAAATTTCCCATCCAACTGATGCCTGAATACAACGCAATAAACAGCCCGGAAATCCCAACGGCAGTACGCTGCTGAATGGCCGTGTTCACGGTGCTTTTCAGGGTCGATGCCAGCGCAGGATCGCTGATGCTATTGACGATTTTGTTGATCAGCTCGGCCAGCAGGTCGGGGTTGGAGGCCAACACAAACCCGACTGCGGCGAAGGAGACCATCAAAATCGGAATCAGCGACAGGAAGGAGAAGTAAGTGATCGCAGCACCAAACTGGCTGCCCAATCTGTCGTTGAATCGATCGGTGGCACGAATCAGATGGGCCACGGCAGGCCAGGCCTGAATCCGCGAGACCAGCCGTGAAAAGGTGGACAATGTTTGATCCACTTTTTGATTGCCGGTTTTCATGGTGATCAGTGGTTTTTCGCTGTTTTCACTGTCAGGCGTATCCGTTTTTTTTTCTGCAACAATAGGCATTAATCAGCAGTTTCCTTAGCAAGACAAGAATAATTCCTGAATAAATTATAGCTGACATGGCGGCAGGCGTGGCCTTGCGCGAAAACGAGCGGTTACTCCATGTACGTTTTCATTATACCCGTGACAGCGGAAGGCGCGGTCTGAAACATCGACTCCAGTTGATTCATCAACCAACTCTATTGTGCGAATTAATGAGACAGTGAAAACCATTATGCCGTATTTATAAGTGTAAATTGATGTACTGGTTAGCCCCGGCGGAAGGGAAGGGATAATCGCGCTTCTTCCGCCCATGCACGAACCGCAACCTGCTCTTGCGCCAGAAAGTCGGCGACAGCCAGATGCAGGCCGGGATGACGCAGATAGTGCCAGGAGTCAGTCAGGACGGGTTCAAAGCCGCGAATCAGTTTATGTTCACCCTGCGCCCCCGCATCAAAGCGTGCCAGCCCGTTGGCGATGGTGTAATCCATCCCCTGATAAAAGCAGGTTTCGAAATGCAGCCGATCGAACTCGGCCAGACATCCCCAATAACGGCCATAAAACGTGTCGCCCCCAATCAGGCTGAATGCCATGGCGACGGGTTTACCGTGTTGATTAGCCATAACCACGCGCAGGGTTTCGGGCATGCGTTCTGCCAGCAAGCTGAAAAAATCCCGCGTTAAATAGGGTGTCTGGCGTCGCACAATATAGGTGTTGGCATAGCTGGCGTAGATAAAGTCCCACTGCGCTTCGTTGATCTGCGCGCCCTCAAGCCATTCAAACTCGATGCCCTGCTCCGCAACCTGCTGGCGCTCTTTGCGCATCTGCTTACGTTTGCGCGAACTAAGCGTATCAAGGAAATCCTGAAAATCCCGAAAGCCGCGATTGTGCCAATGGTACTGACAGCCCAACCGACGCTGCCAGTGTGGTTGCCCTTCAAATAACCGGTTGGCGTGGGGATCGGTGAAATTGACGTGAGCGCTGGATAAGGCGTGCCGCGCAAGATAGTCCGGCAGATTCTCCAGGAGTTTTAGCGCCGCAGTTTCATCCCCCAATAGACGCGACCCGGTGACTGGACTGAAGGGAACGGCACCCAGCCATTTGGGATAGTACTCAATGCCCGCCCGTTGGCAGGCTTGCGCCCAACCCTGGTCAAAAACATATTCTCCATAAGAGTGCCACTTCCGGTAGCCGGGAATGGCCGCCACACACTGGCCGTTTTCGATCCACAACAGATGTTCGGCTCGCCAACCCGAATAGGGGCCGAGACTGCCGCTGTCTTCCAGCGCAGAGAGAAAAGCGTGGCGCAGAAAAGGCTGGCCGACAGGCACCAGAGCATCCCACTGGCTGGCAGGGAGATCCGCCAGACGACCCAGCGACGTTAAGGGCATGGTGTTTTCCTCTCACTATCTGATTTATAACGGAATCTGATTTATAACGGAATCTGATATGCAACGGCAGCTGATATGCAACAGAACCCTTGCAGTGAACGCTATTGTAGGGAAACTTTGGTTATTGATTCCATCACTTCCAGAAGCCGAACAAAGTTTGTATTAGACAGCATGCTTTTATTGTAGGCAATATAATGATCTACAGGGTCAAAATCAAAGTCGCAGGTTAATTTTTTCAAGCCAAGACTTTCACCGATTTCTGCATAAAACCATTCGGGAATAAGGCTGATTTTGTCTGATTTTGCTGAAACTGAAGCATTTACCATAATGGAACTGCTTTCAAAATTAAAATCTCTTTCTCCGAGATATTCCATTATTTTCCTTTGCGTGCGTAAAAGTCCCAACGTTTTAACGTTCAGAAACGTTGATGGCTCATTTTTCATGATCTCTTTTGTCAGAACTTCATTCACTCTGGGATGCTTATTACTACTTACAGCGATGATCTTATCGCTGAGATACTTCTTGGTAACGGTTGAAAACGCATAATAGGGTTGAGTATCAAACACAATGTCTGCTTTGCGATGTGCCAGAATATCCTCGCCGGAATTTAATGCCGAATCGGCAGAGATATGCTCAATATTGCATTTTAACTCACTGTTGTCTAACGCGGCACACAGATCAGGTAAAATACGCTGAGCAGCATACGTTGAAGAGTAAATAACGAATCTACTGTGTTCACTATTTGAGGTAAAATTAAGGATTTTATCGACGAGACCACCTAATTCATTGCCGATCAATAAATGAAATTTGATTGCCGTTGTCGTAGGTACCAGTTTCTGTCCGTCACGTACAAATAAAGGGTCAGATAAACGTTGGCGTAGTTTATTGAGGGACTGACTGACAGAGGAACTGCTCATGTTAAGTTTTTCTGCTGCTAACTTCACACTGCTGAAAATAAAGATGACTTCAAATTCTATCAGTAAGTTTAAGTCAAAGAATTTAATTTTTTGAAGATTCGAAGGGACGGGTTTTCCACTCATGATAGTCCTTATAAACGCGAATGAATTTTGAACGAACGATAGGTAATGTCTAAATTTTTACAAATTCAGAGCATTACCCATAAGTGAGTTTGTTTTGTTATAAACGTTTTCGAATTATAGTCTAATGGTGGGATTTTTCTGTGATATAGGCAGTTTTAGTGGCTCTGATTATGTGGTTGTTTTTTTAAGATTAGGATGAGTGACGCTCCCCTTGAGAATGGGGAGCGAGGGAAAGAAAACCCATATCGTTAATCGACGCTCAATGTCGTCGGAGTAAACGTGACAGTCAATGTCCCTTGATAGAAACCCTCATTTTTATCCATCACGTTGAATTTATCGACGCTCAATATCAGAGGGGTCGGTACACAGAGTACGGGATAACGCATATTCGGCAGACGCACGGGCCGGATCTCGCCGTTGTTAATATTGGTTAATGTAATGTCCTGATTGTTGGCCACGTCAATCAATCCGCCTCCGCCGTTACTGCTGGTAGGGGCCTGCATCTGTACATGATAATCAATCCGATCGACAGCTTCGTCTGTCGTCGCCTTATCGCGGTAAATGGAAAAATCTTTAGGGTCGCGGCCTGGGGCCGATCTGCCCTCATCCTTGAGCGTGACGTCATAGCGGGTGCTGTTGGCGTTATAGCCATCATACAAACACATATCCAGCGAAGTGACGTCCTGGGCATAGGCATTGCCATCAGGAGCACCACGCGGATGCAAATCGAGTTCGACCAGCGGAGCCGCTTCCCCGTAGGCGGGCAGATAAATATCGGCATGATTTTTGTCGGTGGCGCTCAGGGTGATATGGGCTGTATATTCAGCGAGATATACGTTATTGGCGTCAACGAGCTGAAGTTTAAGTGTGGCTTCCCAAACACCGCCGACAGGCAGTTTACCCAGCTCACTGCCGGGAAGAGTAACGGTCAAAAATGAAGTATTTAAAGGTTGACTGTAGCAATATACATTAAGGTGGCCCATTGAATTCATTGGATATGGACCCTGCCAATTACAGCCACCACCAGGTAATCCTTGATATTTAGTCCCTTGCAGAGTCAGCACCTGTTTCATCCCTGAACGTTTCTCAACAAATTGGACATTGATGGGGGTACTTCCGGATGTATTCCCTGTCATCTCTGCCGCACATGCTCCCATCACGGGATCTGAGTTGCTATGGCACACCCAGCCGTAATACGATCCTGCTATATCACCCGGAGTTTGCATACCCGCTTCGTTATTCCAAATGCTTATATTTGATGACGGTGGCGACATCAGGTCATACTGTGGGGGACTGATGGTGACATCAGAGCTTGCCCAGACCTGCCCTGCACCCAATAAACAGCCCAGTAAGATTATGTATTTTTTGAAGTTTGTCATTGAGTTACCGGTTTGACGCCGTCTCCATTTCATTCGTTCTTTTCATCTTGACTACGGCCAGGTCACGAACGCTGTTTGGCATCGCTTGCAGTGTTATCGACTGGCATGTTGACGAGGGAAAGAAAACCCATACCCTTAATCGACGCTCAATGTCGTCGGAGTAAACGTGACAGTCAGTGTCCCTTGATAGAAACCCTCATTTTTATCCATCACGTTGAATTTATCGACGCTCAATATCAGGGGGGTCGGTACACAGAGTACGGGATAACGCATATTCGGCAGACGCACGGGCCGGATCTCGCCGTTGTTAATATTGGTTAATGTAATGTTCTGATTGTTGGCCACGTCAATCAATCCGCCTCCGCCGTTACTGCTGGTAGGGGCCTGCATCTGTACATGATAATCAATCCGATCGACAGCTTCGTCTGTCGTCGCCTTATCGCGGTAAATGGAAAAATCTTTAGGGTCGCGGTCTGGCGCCGATCTGCCCTCATCCTTGAGCGTGACGTCATAGCGGGTGCTGCTGGCGTTATAGCCATCATACAAACACATATCCAGCGAAGTGACGTCCTGGGCATAGGCATTGCCATCAGGAGCACCACGCGGATGCAAATCGAGTTCGACCAGCGGAGCCGCTTCCCCGTAGGCGGGCAGATAAATATCGGCATGATTTTTGTCGGTGGCGCTCAGGGTGATATGGGCTGTATATTCAGCGAGATATACGTTATTGGCGTCAACGAGCTGAAGTTCAAGTGTGGCTTCCCAAACACCACCGACAGGCAGTTTACCCAGCTCACTGCCGGGGATAATTACAGTCAAAAAAGCAGTATCATAATTGCTACCGTAGCAATTATGGGCGGCGTATCCAACTGAATTCATTGGGAATGGGCCAAACCAATTGCAACCGCTGCCAGGTAGTCCTTCATATTTAGTCCCTTGCAGAGTGAGTACCTGTTTCATCCCTGAACGTTTCTCAACAAATTGGACATTGATTGGGGTACTTCCGGATTTATCATCTGTCATCTCTGTCGCACACGCCCCCGTTACGGGATCTGAGTTGCTATGACACACCCAGCCGTAATTCGATCCTGCTATATCGCCTGGGGTTTCTATACCCTGTGCGTTATTCCAAACAGTGATATCTGATGACGGCGGCGACATCAGGTCATACTGTGGGGGATTGATGGTGACATCAGAGCTTGCCCAGACCTGCCCTGCACCCAATAAACAGCCCAGTAAGATTATGTATTTTTTGAAGTTTGTCATTGAGTTACCGGTTTGACGCCGTCTCCATTTCATTCGTTCTTTTCATCTTGACTACGGCCAGGTCACGAACACTGTCTGGCATCGCTTGCAGTGCGATCGACTGGCATGTTGACGAGCCAACGTAACGCACGACGAGGCGCTGCTTTTTCACGTTTAACGGGCACTGGTAAAAATTCTCACCCGAGATCAAATACAGTGCTGCCGATTTGGTGCTTAACTCAGCGGTAAAGCTACCGTCTTCCGAGAGCAACAACATTTTGCTGTTGATCCCAAGAATCGGGTTTGCTTTTGCGGCAATAGGCAACAGTAGATTGCCGATATACCCATAGCTGTGATCTACGGACACCTTCCGGCGGCTCAGTTTGCCCGGCAGTAGCAAGACATCGCGTGCGCCAGCCCCCGTCAGCAACTCTGTGGTGCTGCCACCTGAATTGACACTGCTGCTGTCGCGAACCTCCACGCTACCTTCTTCAAAACTTGCCAGGGGCAGCAAGGCGCTTCTACCCGCAGTGAGGTGAACAAGGGCGCTTCCCGAAGCCTGCGCATCAACCTGGGTACTGTTGTCATCGTCATCAATGTTATCGACATTCACCACCACACCCGACGCAGGGTCACCCGTGCCTTGCCCGCCCCAGTAAATACCGTGGCGACTCACTGCAACGGTGGAATTGTATGAACCACTGAATGCCGTAGTGTGATCGTTATCCTTGGTGTCATAACTGTCTGACAAGGTGCCGGTCAAATTACCGTACTGACCATCCACCCGACCGGTGACCGCACTATCAACCGTATCCGTGTTGATTCCCCCCGCCTGAAGTTCGAGTTCACGATGGCTGTTCTGGTCGTCATACCAGGTGTGCGAGACGTTATAAGATGTTTGGTTACCGTCGTTATGACTGCTGCGGTAGTTAACGTCCAGATTGGTCGTCTGGCTTTTACCTGCTGAGTCCTGATGTGGTGACTGCGAGAATGACAGGGAGACATAGATGCCATTATCGCTGTCTTCGTAGCCGTCATCATTACGGTGAAACGCGCCAAGCGTAGTACTCATTACCCAGTCTCCGCGGGTAAAAGAATGTGAACCGCTGAATTGATAGGTGCGTGACGTGGAATTCTCCGTAGTCTGGTTCAGCATATTGTCTTCAAACGACTTATCTGATTGATACGGCGTTTCTGTATCCGCGTGGTTTTGGGATTGTATATAACCCAGTATCAGGTTCCATCCCTTGACGTTGTAGTTGACCGTCGCATTGATACTTTCATAGCACCCTAACGTGTTGTAATCATTGCTGTCATTGTTTTGGGTGTCGTTACATTGATCGCCGGATGTGCGATAACGGTAAAAACTGAGTGTAGGCCAACTGTTTTTGGAGTAGGTGATCTGCTCGCTGTCTCCCCGCATGTCTTCGTCACCGCGATAAACATTGCCGGACAGTCCCAGGGAGCCAAGCGCATTCTGATCAACGGAGTAATCAAGCCCGACTTCTATCGATTTTTGGTTGTCGACCGAGGCTACCCCAACGGTGTTGTTAAGGGTTGCTGCCAGCGGGATGCGAAATCCAGCCTGAAAGGCAGACCCCTTTTGCTCGTCTTCGTCGGTGTCACTGATACGGCCACCTTGTAAAAACCACTGTATGTGACCGTCGCTAAGGCTCCCGGTCTTGGTAAAGGCGGAGATTTCGGTACGTACAAGCTGGTTACTTTCATAAATACGCAACTGCACGCTGTAGCTGCCGTTGGGAAAGTTGGACGTATCTATATTCTGGTTGCCCGCCGAGAGATAGAAAGTCCCCAGGAGCTGGTTGTTACGATAGGCGTCTACACGGGAATTTCGTGAAAGCAATACCGTCACGGGCGTTCCCTGGCTGGCTTCGGCTTTATTGAGATAACTCAGGGTACTCCCTACTCGCATGCCGTCAATTGCCCCCAGCGGGAGAAAGGTGAAAGCGAAATTACCGCCCTGCGCATTGAACAGGGTGCGGTTATCCATGCGACCTAATTGCGTATAGAAACGTTGGTTAATATCATAGCGGTAGTACAGATCGCTGACATCCGCATTATTTTCATTCTCGTCGTCATCTTGCGACGCATCAAAAGACCAGTGGGCGCCAATATAACTGTTATCCGTGACTCCCAGAGCCCCTACGCCTTGCAGGTACAGACTTTTATAATCGCCTTGTGACACCACATTGAAATTTTGTTCATGGATAAGGGCATTTTCAACATTATTAGTGGTCGGGGTAAGGTAGAGATTTTGTTCATTATTGTTGGGAAGCCAATCCTTACGCAGAAATAATGTAACACTATCTTCGCTTTCATCATAAATAGCAGCGACAGAGTCGGTTTGTAAAAAACCGCACCCTGCATTTTTTTGCAAATAACCACAACTGTCTTCACCATGGCGTGCGAGTGGTGCAGACAGACCTTGCAGCAAGGTTTGATATTCTTTATCCAGGGGTTTTATCGACAGGCCCAATGCAGCCAAGACTTTATCTGGCTCTGAAAACTGTACATTATCAAGGCTGACTATGGCATCAAATCTACCAACATGTTTCCCTGCCAGAATAACATCAACAGATTCTTGTTCGCCGCGCGCGAGTATTTCAAATCCGGGCGGTATTTTCGTCGATGCATCACAACTGCCCGATCCTATTACGGATAAGCATAAAAGAGCCAGTAGATTTCTACGCATATGAATATCAGTGGTATCGAGGTAAGAAAAAGAAATGAAATAATTGCCCCCTCATCGTATGGGGGGCAATCAATTATAATTATGCGCCGGTAGCAGTATCCTGATACAGGTACAGACTTACCACACCTGCATAAGAACCTGTTACCTGCGCACCCGGTACTTTCTGAGAAATAACCAACGGCTCAACGATCGACCCTGTGGTTGTACCAACGTCACCATTCGGGAACAGTTGCAAAACCGTCAATCCTTCGGTATCGGAAGTAGTGAGGACTTTACCGCCATAGGTGACTTCCAGGGGGATCTGAGTGTTGTTGCCGGAAGTATTGGTCAGAAGAGGATCAGTAGCCAGTTGCACATGGATATTGCCACTGTCAGTCGTTGTCGCATTTGACCAGATTTTAGTTTGCAGAGTTACCGATGCCAGCCCAGTACCTGGAAAGTATTGCATGGCAACAGAGGTGGGTAGTGCAGTATTATCAGACTGTGTCATATCAAGTGATGAATCGATATTGGCAGTCACGGTGATATTTTTATCCAGGGCCAGCGCCGAGGCAGAGGCTGTTAAAAACAGTACAGCGATTAATGGTTTTACGAGTGAGTGTTTCATGGGTATATCCTTGTGATGAACGACGTCGTTCTTGGGTTTAAAATAGGTTACTATTAAAGAATTTTTGTTATTTACTCTAACGTCTCATCCTGGACACGGTAAATATATCTGACATCTTCCGTGATTATGGAAGGTCAAATTCTATAGTGTTATCGCTTGTTTTCTTGATCCAGTCGTTATATTTCAGTACGACATGGTTATATCCAGAATCCTTGGGAAGAGAGTAAGAACCATCCGGGAATATATTTTTATTCTCTTCAATCCAATGACACTGGTTATTTTTCTGACCGGGAAGACAAAGGCCAACCCCGGTAATTTTAACTCGCTGTGTACCTTGATTCATCACTTGATGATGATCGGGTGACAGCGCTAAATTGATTGTTGGTGTGACAGGGGGAGCACTGACGAGTACGCCCCAGACCAGGCTGACACTAAGGTGCGTTGCCACGCTCGTTTTTTGCGTCGCGCTCTCATCGCCATCAGGGGATGGAACACCTTCAAACTTCACGCGATACATGACTTCTTTTTCCGTGGGTTCCATGGAAATCATGCGTACCAGTTTGCTGGATCCGCCCGGTATGGCAAAGAGCGGAGGCATTACAACCAATGCACTGGCATCTTTGGTCGAAACGGGTATTTCTTTTTCCTGGGGTGTCCCGGGCTGATCAATTTTGTATACGGTTGTTTTAATGAATTGCACGTCATTGGATTTAGATATAATCCGAACGCTGCCTTCCCCTTTATTATCCAGGCCCAGAGCCATAGGGTAGACGGTCATATTGGCATGTGCGCAATTTAAAAATAGCGAGGCCAAAAGTAATGATGTGAGTCGAGAAAATTTAATTTTCATGTTGTTTACCAATAAGTACGTATTCCAGAGGGTTTGTATAATGAAATCGAATAGTGTTTCATTTGTGTTAGTGCGAAGTTGGATGATAATGAGTGTGAATCATTACAGCCATATCCTTAATTGAGAAAAAACCTCATGACGTATGCGATATTTCAATAATATCCATTCCGTCAAAGGTAAAATTTATTTCATACATTTAAACACTGTGTATGGGGGGCAATTATCCATTTATGGACAGCTTAAGATACACTCAAATCGAAATAATAAAGTTTCAAATACTAAATAATTAGGATTTTTAGTATTAAGTCTTTTCTGGATAAGGTTTTTTTGCGGGACGAACGAACAGTAGCGTGATGGGAAGCAAATGAATCAGGGAGTCCATCCATGTATCGGCGGACACTTTCGCAGCAACATTGACGTTTGTGAGAGAACAATAGGCATAAAAAAAGTCAGGAGACTTATGCCCCTGACCTGAAAGAAAAAATGCAGAAAGTGATCCGTTGTGTAAGCGCTTTTCCTACACAATTATCTCATGGTAACGAATTCTTCAGCGGCAGTCGGGTGGATCGCCACGGTGTTGTCGAAATCTTTCTTCGTCGCGCCCATTTTTATCGCTACGGCAAAGCCTTGCAGGATCTCGTCCATGCCGAAACCGATGCCGTGCAGGCCAACGATTTTCTCTTCTTTGCCGACACACACCAGTTTCATGCGGCAAGGCTGACGGTGCTGCGTTACTGCGCTGTACATGGCGGTAAAGGATGACTTATAGACTTTGACTTCATCGTCACCGAATTTCTCTCTGGCTTGCGGTTCTGTCAGGCCAATAGTGCCGATCGGTGGATGGCTGAACACCACGGTCGCGATGTTGCTGTAGTCCAGATGTTCTTCGGGTTTGTTGTTGAACAGGCGCTCAGACAGGCGGCGTCCTGCGGCAACGGCCACCGGGGTCAGTTCAACCGCACCGGTATTATCGCCAACGGCATAAATGCCTTTGACGCTGGTATTCTGATATTTATCAACGTCGATATAACCTTTGCTATTGGTTTTGACACCGGTCACGGCGAGATTGAAATTGTCGGTGGCAGGTTCACGACCGATCGCCCACACCAGGCAATCAACGTTGAACTCTTTGCCATTGTCGAGTTGCAGGGTCAGGCTGCCGTCGGCATTTTTCACGATGGCTTTAGGAATGGATTCGGTATGCAGCGCCGGGCCTTCGGTATTCATGACTTCGACCAGCGTTTCAACAATCATCGGGTCAAAGGTGCGCAGCGGTGCATGCTTGCGCACGAACAGATGCGTTTCTGCACCCAGTGCGTTCAACACACCGGCGATTTCGACGGCAATATAACCTGCGCCGACAACCGCAACGCGTTTTGGCATCGCGTCGAGATCAAAAAAGCCGTCTGAATCGATGCCGTATTCTGCGCCAGGAATATCCGGGTGGCTTGGGCGTCCGCCAGTGGCGATCAGAATATGATCGGCAGTAATTTTTTCGCCATTCACTTCAACGGTATGCGCATCAACAAAACGTGCAAAACCTTTAATCACATCCACTTTATTTTTACCGAGTACGTTGTCATACGAAGTGTGGATGCGATCGATATAGGCGGTACGGTTGGCGACCAGTTTTTTCCAGTCAAAGGCATTTACGGTGGTATCAAATCCATAGTCTGGACCGTATTGGTGAATGGCCTCTGCGATCTGCGCCGCATGCCACATCACTTTTTTCGGTACACAGCCCACGTTAACGCAGGTGCCGCCAAGCTCTTTGGCTTCAATCAGCGCGCATTTCTGGCCGTACATGGCCGCCCGGTTGATCGATGCGATACCGCCGCTGCCACCGCCAATTGCCAGATAGTCGTAATGTTTCGTCATCAGGGTTTTCCGTGAGTTGAGGATTCAGAAGAGGATAGAGTTTAACGCCAGATGCTGCATTGTCGCAAAGTTTGCATCAATGATTGTGATAGGTGAAGGTAGCCGGAGCAGGACACCCCGGCTTGAACGGCTTATTCAGGAACAACCCATTTGACCAGGGTATGGCCTTTACCGGACGGAACCAGCACCTTGTGCAGCCAGGGCAGCACATTATTCATTTGTTGTTCCAGTTTCCACGGCGGATTGATCACAATCATGCCGGATGCGGTCATACCGCGCTGATCGCTGTCAGGACGCACGCCGAGCTCGATTTGCAGAATACGACGAATGCCCGTCGCTTCCAGTTCGCGGAGCATTTTCTTGATCTGTTGGCGCAAGACTACCGGATACCACAACGCGTAGGTGCCGGTGGCAAAACGCTTATGGCCTTCCTGAATCCCTTTCACCACATCCTGATAATCCGTTTTCAATTCATAAGGCGGATCGATCAGTACCAGGCCGCGACGTGACAACGGAGGCAGTTGCGATTTCAACTGCTGATAGCCGTCGGCACGCAGCACTTTACTGCGATCGTCTTTGAGGAATTCATTGCGCAGCAGCGGATAGTCGCTGGAGTGCAGTTCGGTCATATGCAGCTTGTCATACTCACGCAGCAACTGGCGGGCAATCAGCGGTGAACCCGGGTAATAGCGCAACGACTCGTTTCGGTTGAAATACTTCACTACACTCATGTAGGCGTTCAGTTCTTCCGGCACATCGTCGCGTTGCCAAATTTGAGCAATCCCTTCCAGATATTCACCGGTGCGCTCGGCATGCTCACCGCTGAGTTGATAGCGACCAGCGCCAGCGTGAGTATCCAGATACAACAACGGTTTCTCTTTTTCTTTCAGAGATTCGATGATCAAACTCAGGACGGTATGTTTCAGGACGTCGGCATGATTACCAGCATGGAAGCTGTGGCGATAACTTAGCATAGTGTTGTGTGCTTTCCGGTGTTATTGATGTTTACAGTAAAATCAGTAAGTTACCGAAAATTTATACTGTGTTGGTGAGGCAGTTCATGCGCTTTCCCTGGGCGCAAAAACGCTTATGGCGGCCAGTATAAACTGTCTGGCGGCTAAAAAGTGAAAAGCGTGACAAATAGGCAGGCTAAAACATTCTCAATGTTGACAAACAGGTCGCCGGAAATTTAACTCCAAAGACTTCATTGGCAAGACGCACAACAGTTGAAAACCCACAGAAGAGAACGCGATCTTCTCTCATTAGGCATTTCCAGCCATTGATTTTCCCCTCTTTTGACCTCATGTTATTTATTCATCCGCATTCACGGCGTGCTGCGTGAGCTCCATGCCCAAAACGATAATCAGGACTGCCCTATGACAAATCCGTTATTGACCCCGTTCTCCCTGCCGCCGTTTTCTGACATTCGTCCTGAACATATTGTTCCTGCTGTGAAGTCCGTTTTGGATGAAAGTCGCCAGACTATCGAAAAGGTCGTGGCACAAGGTGGGCCCTTTACCTGGGAAACCCTGTGCCAGCCATTGGCGGACAGTGACGATCGCCTGAGCCGGATCTGGTCGCCAATCGGCCACCTTAACTCGGTGAAAAACAGCCCGGAACTGCGCGTCGCCTATGAAGAAGCGCTGCCGTTGCTGTCGGAATACAGCACGTGGGTGGGTCAGCATGCCGGTTTGTATCAGGCTTACCGCGATTTGAAAGAGGGTGAGCATTTCGCCAGCCTCACTGCACCGCAGAAAAAAGCCGTAGAGAACGCCCTGCGTGATTTCGAGCTGTCGGGCATTGGCCTGTCGCCAGAAAAACAGAAACGCTATGGTGAAATCTCCGCACGTCTTTCCGAATTGGGTTCGACGTACAGCAATAACGTGCTGGATGCGACGATGGGCTGGAGCAAACTGATTACCGATGAAGCGCAACTCAGCGGTATGCCGGAAAGCGCGCTGGCTGCGGCTAAAGCCATGGCGCAAGCCAAAGAACAGGATGGCTGGCTGCTGACGCTGGATATTCCAAGCTACCTGCCGGTTCTCACGTACTGCGACAATCAGGCACTGCGTGAAGAGATGTATCGCGCCTACGGTACCCGCGCCTCCGATCAGGGGCCGAATGCCGGTAAATGGGACAACAGCGAAGTGATGGCCGAAGAGTTGGCACTGCGTCATGAGCTTGCACAATTGCTGGGATTCAACTCTTATGCTGAAAAATCGCTGGCGACCAAAATGGCCGAAAGCCCGGCGCAGGTCATCGATTTCCTGAATGATTTGGCGAAACGCGCCCGTCCACAAGGTGAGCAGGAACTGGCTCAACTACAGGCTTTTGCAAAAGAGCACCACGGCGTAGAGACGTTGGAAGCCTGGGATTTAGCCTATTACGGCGAAAAACAGAAACAGCATCTGTTCTCGATCAGCGATGAGCAATTGCGCCCATATTTCCCGGAGCAGCGGGTATTGAGCGGTTTGTTTGAAGTGGTCAACCGTATTTACGGTATCACCGCCAAAGAGCGTAAAGGTGTCGATGTCTGGCATCCGGAAGTGCGTTTCTTCGATTTGTTTGATGAGAGCGGTGATTTACGCGGCAGTTTCTATCTGGATCTGTATGCGCGTGAAAACAAACGCGGCGGTGCCTGGATGGACGACTGCGTGGGTAGCTTGCGCAAAGCCAATGGCGAACTGCAAAAACCCGTGGCTTACCTCGTCTGTAATTTCAACCGGCCAATCGGCGACAAACCGGCCCTTTTCACCCACAACGAAGTGACGACGCTGTTCCATGAATTTGGTCACGGCTTGCATCACATGCTGACCAAAATTGATACGGCTGGCGTATCGGGTATCAGCGGTGTGCCGTGGGACGCGGTCGAACTGCCGAGCCAGTTTATGGAAAACTGGTGCTGGGAGCCTGAGGCGCTTGAGTTTATCTCCGGCCATTACCAGACCGGCGAACCGTTGCCGCAAGAGATGCTCGACAAATTGCTGGCTGCGAAAAACTATCAGGCTGCGCTGTTTATCCTGCGTCAGCTCGAATTCGGCCTGTTCGATTTCCGCATGCATTATGAATACGATCCGGCAAAAGGCGCGCAAATCTTGCAAACGTTGGCCGAGGTGAAAAAACAGGTCGCGGTGGTTCCATCGCCGAGTTGGGGCCGTTTCCCGCACGCGTTCAGCCATGTTTTCGCTGGAGGCTATGCGGCTGGCTATTACAGCTACCTGTGGGCAGAAGTCCTGTCGGCGGATGCTTTCTCGCGCTTCGAAGACGAAGGTATTTTCAACCGCGAAACCGGGCAATCGTTCCTGGATAATATTCTGTCCCGCGGGGGTTCTGAAGAGCCGATGGAGTTGTTCAAACGCTTCCGTGGCCGCGAACCGCAACTGGATGCTATGCTGCGCCATTACGGAATTAAAGGGTAATAGTGCCGCGTGAGCATCTGTTTATTATGTGAAGAAGGCGCCGACCCCGGCGCCTTATCGATTTTGGCCGCTCGCTGGCAGTTGGCGTCTGATGACAACGCGCTGATGGCGCTGGTATTGACGCCTGAACGGCTGGAGCTGCGCAAGCGCGATGAGCCGAAACTGGGTGCCATTTTCGTCGATTTTGTGACGGGTGCAATGGCGCACCGGCGGCGTTTTGGTGGCGGACGCGGAGAAGCGGTTGCCAAGGCGGTGGGTATTAAAGGCAGTTATCTGCCGGATGTGGTGGATGCTACCGCCGGATTGGGTCGTGATGCCTTTGTTCTGGCTGCACTCGGGTGTACGGTGCGTATGCTGGAACGTAATCCGGTGGTTGCCGCACTGTTGGATGATGGTTTGCAGCGTGGTTATCGGGATGCGGAGATTGGACCCTGGTTGCAGCAGCGTTTAACGTTATTGCACGCCTCCAGCTTAACGGCGCTGGCCGATATTGCACCTCGCCCGCAGGTGGTTTATCTGGATCCCATGTATCCCCATCGGCAGAAAAGTGCGTTGGTGAAAAAGGAGATGCGGGTATTTCAATCGCTGGTTGGGCCGGATTTGGATGCAGACGGTCTATTGGCACCGGCTCGCGCATTGGCGACCAAGCGGGTGGTGGTAAAACGCCCTGACTATGCCCCTCCACTGGCCAACGTCCCGGCGCAAGCCGCAGTAACGACAAAATCGCACCGTTTCGACCTCTATACTCCGCTTTAAAAACAGCCCGCAGAAATGTTGATTAGTGAGACCCGGGATTAGTCTTAGGTCGAGCTAAGTCAAACTATTGTCGTTTACTACTGAAATTGCACAACAAATCCTATACAAATTGGTTGATTTAACTTATAGATTCCAATTCTATACAATTTATCAATGCTTCGGAGAGTTTATGTCGGCATACAGCATAGAAGTTATTGCCGGACTTTGTGGAGTGAATCCAGTAACACTGCGCGCATGGCAGCGCTACGGGTTACTTAATCCCGTTCGCAATGACAAGGGACAACGCTTCTACAACGACGAGGATCTGTTTCAGGCGCATCTTATTCTGGAATGGTTGTCGAAGGGAGTCCCCATAAATCAGGTCCGCGGCATTATCGCGGGTGAGGTTGATAATATTGAGTTGGGGTGGCAGACGCAGAGAAAAGAGCTGTGTGAGCTGTTGGATCCCCCACAGCCAAATAAATTACGTAACCTGTTGTGGCGCTTTGGGCGTGAGTATCCGGGGCGGAATCTGGTCAATGATATATTGCGGCCGATACGCAAGAGTTTATCCTCAGCAAAACCTGCAGGGTGGCAACAGCAGGCGAGCGTGTTGGATTGCGCCATTATTGAATATGCCACGTTTGCGTTGACCACTGCGCGCAAGCATTCCGGTGCGAGGGTACTGTTGGTGGCGTGGAATAACCGCAGCAGCATTGAGCTGTGGTTGGAGTCCATCCAGTTGGTCAGTGAAGGGTTGCGCGTGGAGCTGATTCCACACCCGGTATCCTGGCCGGATTTGACCCAATTCGAGATGGATCATTATCTGCTCTGGTCGGACAAACGGCTGAGCGAGGTACAGCAAGCGCTATTCGATGACTGGTTGAAGCAAGGTCTGCCGGTAATGTTGGTAGGTAAAGTCACCCAATTGAAGAAAAAAGCCGCCACCCGAGCCGTTGCCCAACGGGTTGGCAAGCTGGTGACCGACGGATTGAGAAGGGAAGCGCAGTCGTCCCCGCAATCTGAAACCTGAGCGCCGCCAGATCGTGTTCTAGAAAAATTGCTTATAAAATAATGTCTTGGCAGAGACAGAAATGCCCGCCAGTTTTAATGGCGGGCGTTTTGTTTATCGGGCTATTCCCTCAGGAGAGGCTGAATCAGTCGTCATCTTCATCTTTCAGCGGCACAATCAACATATCGATATGTACCGTGTTGATTAACTGGCGAGCTGAAGACATCAGCTTGCTCCAGAAATCCTGATGGTGTCCGCATAGCACCAGGTCCACATCGTATTTTTTAATCGCATCTACCAACACTTGAGCCAAATCCCCGCTTCCACTGAGTGTTTCAGAGATCGGGTAGCCAGCATTCTGCGAAAGTTCGGTCAGCGCGTGATGGGTCTCTTCTGAAATACGTTTCTGCATGTCACCAAGATTGACATCAATCAGACCGGTATACAGATCGGAATAGTTAACATCGACGTGGATCAGGGAAACTTTGGCATTGTAAGGTCTTGCCATTGAAACCGCTTTTTCCACCAGGATCTTGCTTTCCGGGGACAGGTCAACAGCAATAAGAATGTGCTTGTAAGCCATAAGAATACTCCTTCCATAAAGTCGTTAAAAAATTGCGAAGTAAATGTCGTAACGATGTTGTCTGATTCTAACATTCAGCAATGCAATTGAAGTGTCGTTAGGATCACAACCTCCCAACACAAACTATAAGCCCTTCATATCTCTTCTTTTGTTTTACACCCTGTAAAGGGGAAATCCAATAATTACCGTCACAATATCGCGATCAGCCTACATTTGCGCAGGCATCATTAAGTATAGCTTTCTAAATGAGCGCCAGGTGAAACCTGCAGTTTTTGACCGGGTACTGAGTGCAACCGCATTGTGTACACGGATGTCATTGACAGAATGAATAACAGGATGTAGTGATAAATTATTAATCGCCCTCTCTCTTTCTCGTTTAGTTTTCTACACTGAATAATGAGTGAGTGAATTGCGGGGTATAAGCAGGCGCTTGCGAGTGTTGAAAAAAGAGTTGCAGGGGGTGGGTGATGGTAGCCCTGGTGGTATCGGGCACGTGAGGCAGAGGTAGGCGTAGAAGCCGCGGGTGGGAGAGGGTGTTACCCGCAGGCCGTATTGCCTTAAGGGGGGAAGCATGATCAGTACTGTTGCGCTGTTTTGGGCTCTGTGTGTGGTATGCGTGATTAACATGGCGCGTTACTATTCTTCTTTGCGGGCGCTGCTGGTGGTTTTGCGGGGGTGCGATCCACTGCTATATCAATATGTTGATGGTGGGGGATTCTTTACTTCGCATGGTCAACCCAGCAAGCAGATCAGGCTGGTGCGTTATATCTTTTCCCAACGCTATCTTGATCATCACGATCCGGAATTTATTCACCGCTGTGCACGCGTAAGGGGGCAGTTCGTTCTGACCAGTGCGCTGTGTGGGTTGGTGGTCATCAGTCTTATGGCGATGATGATTTGGTACTAGTCTGGCGACAGACGGGCAGAAAAAAGGCGGCTCCTGATTGGGCCGCCTTTTGCTATCTAACTCCCTACAACCTATCTGCTTCTGATCACAATCAGATAAATTGCAGTGAAATCCAATACAGCACGCCAGAAAGAACGATGGAAATTGGCAGGGTCAGTATCCAGGCCAACAAAATGTTCTTCACGGTTTTGCTTTGTACGCCCCCACCATCAACAATCATAGTCCCGGCAACGGCAGAAGAGAGTACATGGGTAGTGGATACCGGCATACCCGTATAACTGGCTACACCTATGGAGATGGCCGCGGTCAACTGGGCAGATACGCCCTGCGCGTAGGTCATTCCTTTCTTGCCAATCTTCTCACCGATGGTGGTTGCAACACGTTTCCAACCCACCATGGTACCCAGCGACAGTGCCAGCGCAACGGCAACGATGATCCAGGTTGGTGCGTACTCAACGGTTTCCAGCAGATCGCTACGCAAGTCATTCAGGAAGCGCTGGTCTTCTACTGAGGTCTCCGGCAGCTTGGCGGCTTTCTCTGCGGTATCCGCAACGCACATCAGCAAGCGGCGCATATGGTTGCGCTGATCAACTGTGAGTTCGCTGTAACTTTGCAGATTGGCCAGCAACGCCTGGGCTTTGCTTATGGCAATCCCGGCACGTGACGTATCACAATGGAACTCGGCCGGAGTATCCGGAGTTGTTTCTTCCGGAGTAGGGACCAGCGGAGTCTGTGCAATAACGTGCGGCAATGTTTCAGTGTGGCGTTGATAAAATTGCTCAAGATGGGTGACAGCATCGCGGGTGCGTGTGATGTCATAGCCAGTCGCATTCATATTGAGCACGAAACCCGCAGGTGCCACGCCAATCAATACCAGCATAATCAAACCAATACCTTTCTGACCATCATTGGCACCGTGAGAGAAACTCACACCAATGGCAGAAAGGATCAGTGCGATACGGGTCCAGAATGGCGGTTTACGTTTACCGTCAATCTTTTCACGTTCGGCGGGTGTCAAATGTATACGACGACGTTTTTTCGTACTGCTCCAGAAACGGCGCAGCACAAACACCATCAAGCCTGCCACGGCCATACCCACCAGTGGAGAGATGAGCAATGACAGGAAAATAGCGATCATTTTCGGTACGTTCAACGCATCCACCACTGAACTGTCAGTCATGATTGCATTGGTCAAACCGATACCGATGATTGCACCAATCAATGTATGGGAGCTGGACGCCGGCAAGCCGAAATACCAGGTTCCCAGATTCCAGATAATCGCCGCCAGAAGCATGGAAAAGACCATGGCCAGGCCGTGAGCGGAACCCACATTAAGTAAGAGATCGGTCGGTAATAAATGGACGATGGCGTAGGCAACACTCAAACCGCCGAGCATTACGCCAAGAAAGTTAAAGACCCCAGCCATAACGACCGCAACTTGCGAACGCATGGCACGAGTATAAATAACAGTCGCAACCGCGTTGGCGGTATCGTGGAAACCATTGATGGCTTCATAAAACAACACGAACAACAGCGCGAGTACTAGTAACAGGCCGGTTTGGAAATCCAGCCCAGCGAACAGATGTAGCATAAGCGTTACGCCAGTTTGTGGACATGAACGCGGCGCATTATCCGCGAGAATAGGGTGCGTGGAAAAGCAAAATATGACCTTTTCTTGACATAAGTTATGATGGAGGGCTCTCCTTATGGTCATTAATGATTAAAAATCATAAGGTTAATGGCATTTACGTAAACTAACAATTTCTTACTATGGCGTGAAGAGAGCGCCCGATTTACAATCGGCCGCCAAAATGGCGCAAGAATTCGCCTTATATAGGGTTTAGCACATAACTGAACAGTTAGCGTAACGCCCAAAGTATGATGATTTTATGGAGGAGAGACCGGGTGGAACAGTTTGATGTGGTAGTCATTGGTGCGGGCGCAGCCGGGATGTTTTGTGCCGCGCAGGCAGGTCAGGGTGGCTGTCGCGTCCTATTGTTGGACAACGGTAAAAAAGCCGGACGGAAGATTTTGATGTCGGGCGGCGGTCGGTGCAATTTCACCAATATGTATGCGGAACCGGCAGCCTATATCTCCAATAATCCCCATTTCTGCAAGTCCGCCCTGGCGCGTTATACCCAATGGGATTTCATTGAACTGGTCAGTCGCTATGGCATTGCCTACCACGAAAAAACCTTGGGCCAACTTTTTTGCGATGAGTCGGCCCAACAGATTGTCGATCTCTTGCTAAAAGAGTGCGAACTGGGGCAAGTCACGCTTCGCCTGCGCAGCGAAGTATTGGGCGTGGAAAAAACGGAAGACGGTTTTCTGCTGACCGTTAATGGTGAGAAAGTGAGCGCTCGCTCACTTGTAGTCGCTGCAGGTGGACTCTCCATGCCAGGTCTGGGCGCGACCCCATTCGGTTACAAGCTGGCAGAACAGTTTGGCCTTAAGGTGCTGCCAACGCGTGCCGCCCTGGTGCCTTTTACGCTGCATAAACCGCTACTTGACCACTTGCAGACGCTTTCTGGCGTTTCGGTGCCTGCTGTCGTGACGGCTGAAAATGGGGTGACCTTCAAAGAGAATATTCTTTTTACCCATCGCGGCCTGTCTGGCCCGGCTATTCTCCAGCTTTCCAGCTACTGGCAGCCCGGTGAGTATGTGAGTGTTAACTTACTTCCAGGCGTCGATCTGGAGGCATTTATCAACGCTGAGCGCGTCGCGCATCCCAATCAGAGCGTCAAGAATACGCTGGCACAAAAGCTGCCCAAGCGGTTGGTTGAATGCCTGCAAACGCTGGGACAATTACCTGATGTGACATTGAAACAGCTCAATGTCCCGCAGCAGGTGGAGTTGATCGATACGTTGCAACAATGGCGCGTCCAACCAAACGGCACGGAAGGTTATCGCACGGCGGAAGTGACTCTCGGTGGTGTGGATACGCGCGAGCTGTCGTCCAAAACCATGGCTGCGAATCAGGTTCCGGGACTCTATTTCATCGGCGAAGTGGTAGATGTGACCGGCTGGCTGGGAGGATATAACTTCCAGTGGGCGTGGAGCTCCGCCTGGGCCTGTGCGCAGGCATTGGTTTATGAAAATAGGTAATAAAATCAAAAAAATAACGAGCCTAGGGCGCTAATGTTTTACTACTTATTCATGCATCCCGCAGGATGCATGAATAACGATCATTTGGAAATTATTAGTGCTCAGTTGGAAACCAATAACAATCAGTTGGAAATTAATGGCAATCAGTTGGAAATCAACTGAACCACGACAAGTCTTCCGCCCTCCTCGGCTGACAGCACAAATTGGAGGCCATCAGTCAGGGCAAGCTTATCCCCCAGATCAATCTTTCGTTTCTCTGGCAGCACCATCAGTCCGTCAATTCCTTCATTCACCAGCCACCACTGATCCTGATGGAAAAGAAAATAGCCCACCCGTTTTTTTTGTTCCGCGGTGGTTCTTTCATTCGGGGCAATTAACCTGTTTACATGCCACGCATAAAGCGATTGCCCGCTCCATACCATCAACCGGTGATCATCAGGCCGGAAACTTCCCGTTTTTCTCGATGAATACAGATTAAGAATCGGCAATTTTCCGGTGTAGGGCGTCCCGCAGTAGGGACAAACAGGTTGGGTTTTCCCGGAGAAAACGTACCATTTTTGCTCGCAGGTCGGGTTCTGGCAGGGCTGGATCAGGTCAACGGTTTTGACCAGCGCACTTTCCCACTCGTCAGCCGTCGGGCGTTTGGCTGGTTCATGCAAACCGGTAATAAACGCTTTCTCAAAAAGAGGCGTCAGATAGGGTCCGACGATGGTGTAAGGGATTTTCTGCGGATTAGCCCAAGGTAAAGAGGACGGACTGACCTGATTGAGTTTCACGGCGTTACTGTGATCGGTGGGATGCTCAATAAATAGCGCCTTTTCGCCCATCGAAAGCGCCTCATCACGCATCTCGTCATCCATATCGTGGATTTTCCCGCCGCGTAATGGATGGCGGTAAAAGAGGTACATATAGATGAGTACCGAGAGGGCGTGTCTGTCCGTCGTTATGCTCGGCAATATCCTCTGGCTGTCTTCCTTCAACAGGTGAGTGGTCTTCACCACTTCTGGCGCGATGAAATCCGGTGTTCCGACAACGTCCGGCGGATATTTACCCGGAACCACCAGGCCATCAATATCTATAATGCAGGCATGCCCCTGTTCTGGGTCAATCAGGACGTTTTTATAACTCAGATCGCTGTGGCACAGCCCAGCAGCATGCATGCGACGCACGGCGCGGGTTAACAGCAGGCACACCTTGAGGTAGTTGAGAATATTGCCGCGTTCCCTCGGGTCCAGAAACTTGTTTTGGTTATTCGCGCTGGCAAACCATTTTCCCTCTTTTTCACGGCCCTTGATCCCGAGGAAGTCGTCGTTTTTAGAACCGTACTTAAAGAAAAAGTGGCTTTGATACGTCGGCACCACGATACCAATTTTACCGTTGTGCTCAACGACACTCGTAGGCCAGCAGAATAACTCTTTCCAATATTCGCCGCCCGCCTGCTCAAAAATATTTTGGCGGTAGCGGCCTGTGATCATCGCGACGCGTTCTTTCGCCTGATCCGTTTGCGGCTTTTTATAGAAAGCGACGACATAGGTTCTATCCGGAGAAAAGTAGACGTCCTTCATCGAACCGGAGCCGATAATCTCATCAACATACTGGACGGTTTCACCATCCTTTGTCGTGCAGGTAATAATATTTGCCATAAAAATCACCAGTATTTGATACCAACGCGCTTACCAGGAGATGATGATCGTCCGGTCATCGTGATTCCCAGGCGAGAAGAAGTTCAACCACTCTGTCAGACGCTCCGCCGCAAGTGCGTCATCGCTCAGACACGGGGAAATCTCCGTAATCAATGCATCCCATTTATCCGCTGATTGCAGACCATTGTCAGTCTCAAACAGCGGATCGGACACGCCATCGGTCATCAGTATCAGATGAGAAATATCCTTCCACTTGCCGATAATGATGCGCTTATTGAAATCCGCATCCTTTACGGCGTCATTATCCAGAAAACGAGTTTGTCCGGCATATTCGCCACTGTCAGGCGTCCCAAGCAATCGGACTCTCCCGGCAGGGCCATATGCGGCAATGGCACCGTCGCCCATCCAGAATGAGGCGGCAAACAGGTCATCGCCGGACCTGAACGAGAGGGTGGCCAAAAGGGTAGTCGAATACGATTTTACTGGCTCATTGGCCTCAATCGCTTCGCTGTTCAGTTTGTTGACGGCAAGCCGTGCCGCTTTATGAAATAAATCGCCAAAGAAGGGGCCGACGGCTCGTTGCGACTCGCTATCCCATTTATCGATCAAGGATTCTATTGGCAGGTCGTGTTCGCCATTCAACTGTTTGACCAGATAGTCCCCGACCGTCTTTGTCACGATTCGCGAACCTTCACGGGAGTTTTTCGCGCTCCCGGCTCCGTCGGCGACCAGCAGTACGCTCCAGCCATTCCCGGCATTGTGTGAGATAAAAAAGTCATCGTCGCGGAAGGAGCCAACATGCTCATGCGAGCGCCCCCGGCGACTGGCTGCTGCAATTCTAACCCCGCCGTCGACAATCATTTTGCTATCAATATTTGATTTGTAATATCTGTCATCAGTCGGGGGATCGATGATTTTCCATAAACTGCGTGGATCAGGGTTCACAATAAGCAAAACAGCGGTGGTGTAGGAGATAGTTGGGTAGCAGGACCACGTAACACTCATCTCAATATCGCCACTTTTGGTTGGTGTTCCCGCAAGTGTTGAGGTGATGGGATCAAATGCAATCCCGATATCTTCTGGCAGGGAGACGCCCTGAATGGTGGCCGGGGTGCCATTATCCAGCATTATGTCTATTTCAGAGTGAAAGGGGATACCGACCCGGGCATTGGCGATATTGATTTTTGCCATTGGCTGACGGTGTTCAGGTACTTGCGTTGTCACTGGGCTACCCTCCAACGGGACTTGACCGGGTTTTAACGGGGGTGCCGCCATCGCTGACAGCAGTGTTTCCTCTGACTCGGTCTTTGCCGCCAGATCGTCAATAGCCTGCTGATTCTCTTCAGCGATATTCTGCCCCGCGCTGGCGTCGATCTCTTCAGGATCAACGGGTGGCTCCTGAACGTTTTGCAGATCGTCAGGATCGGATAAATTCACCTCCGCTGCAGGTGTGGTTTTTTCTGTTTTAATGATAATTTTATTGACGACTTCCTGAAGCAGATCGTCAATTTCAGTATCTTCACAGAGTGCGGTCAGGGTGGAATCAGGAATTGAAATGTTTCTCTCCTGAAGGAGACTCTTCAACGCCGTTATGTTCCGGGCGGTTTTTGTTTCCATTAACCTTTCCCTCGGCTGACATCAAAATCTGACTTACCGCTATTCTCACTGAAGGAGATATTTTTATCACACCACGGACAGATCACCGTTTCTGGCCCATTGATACAGAGTAATTTCCCGCATGAACACACGGCAAATGCCGTGGCATTGCCACAATGAGGGCAACCCGGGGCGCCGTGCAGCTCGCTGGTATTCACCTGAATAGTGGAGGCTGACTCATCGCTCCAGGCAAAATATTCATCATCTATTGGAAAACAGCCTGTCAGATTAAAACCATGGATATTGAGTTTGAAGTCCAGCGACGAGAGATTGACATTCGGACGTTCATACTTCATCAGATACGGGCGTCTGGATTTGTTGCAACGGCCTACAAACGTGACGCAGGATTCATCATAAGCCCGGGTTACCTCATCCTTCGCCAGCCTGACAATATGATCGGTTTTACTTAAAAGAGGCGGGGACTCTTCGCCAACGCTGCGGCTATGCGCCACCACGGAGGCTGTTATCCATTTGATGAAGCGGGTGAAATCCCCTTCCTGTGCTTCGGTAAAGAGCAGCACGTTTTCCGTCAATTGGCGCAGGATATTCAGGTCGGCTGATGAGCCCAACCCAATCGCTATCATATTAACCTTACGGGCATAATGTTCCTGCCAGCGTTTTATATCTGGTGCAACATCGTCCGTTGGACGACCATCGGTCAGGAGATAAACGACGGGTTTCCAATCCCCTTTACGCTCTGCGGTGGTTTTCCTGACCTGTCGATCAATTTGCTGGGATAACACATTCAGCGCACTCCCCAGGCTGGTGCCACCGCCAATGGGCAGGCGAGGAGGATAGAAAGCGGCAACCTCAACCAATGGCACGATCGTTTTTGCAACACCCGCAAATGCAATGACAGAAATCCAGGCCGTCTCCAGCGCGTGGGGATCCTTTTTCAAATCATTGACGATCATTTGCAAGCCGTCATTCATCTTCTTCAGATTTTCCCCGATCATGGACTCGGAACAGTCGAGTACGAAGAAAATGGGCAGTCTTCTCATAACAAAACCCTCATCAAGCGTTCATTCCTTTTAACATGACGTGGTGTGTACCTGGCCAGCTAACAGTAGAGGCAAAGCCCCTGGTTTCGGGTCTTTGCCTGTTGACTACAGTACCAGCTGTATTTCAGGCGGTGGTGGCGGGAGATTCTCTTGTCCAGATGTCACGCCTGCACTGGAACTTCCTGATGAAACACTTGCCGAGACCCATTTGAAGAAGCCGGAAAAAGCGGTTGAATCCAGCGTCTCAAGCGCGACAACCTGTGATGTCAGTTGCTTAAGATGTTCATGTTTGGCTTTCGGACCGACTGCACACGCGATTATCGAGCCAAACGCGCGCTTTTTGACTTCCTTAATGGCTTCGCCATAGGCGTAGGTGTCTGATGGCGTGCCGTCGGTCATGAGGAAGACCAGAGGACGCCAGTCGCCTTTTTCATCGCCATCTGAGCGTTTGATGTCCCTGTCTACGCAGTGGAGAAGACATTCAAGTGCGGCACCGGTAAATGTTCCACCTGCACTCGGAACGGTGATGTCAGAAAACTGAAAATCTTCGAGCGCGGTGAGCGTAATAAATTCGCGGGCTTCGTTGTCAAAGGTAATGATGGAGATATGTACACTTTCTAACGCGTAGGGATCCTGTCTCAGGGCGCTCAGCATGGCCAGAATGCCCACATTAACCGCATGTATGGACTCACCACGCATCGAGCCTGACGTATCGATCAACAGATAAACCGGTAACCTTCTCATTTAGATGTAACCTTTCAGATGAGTGACGAACGTATCTGATTCTGAAGGTTCTCCAATAGCGTTCAGTTTCCAGCCGGAATCCTCTCTGACCAGCTCAGCAAAGAGCATGGAACACTGATTATTAAACGCAGGGCCGCCTGACAGATCAAACCGTGCCATTTCGACATTTTTGGCATCGACCGCTCTGATGTAGGCATTCTGGACTTTGCCAAAATGCTGCTGAAGTTCGCGTCCGTTATAGATCTGGACAATAAAAACGATTTTTTCGTATTTCGGATCCAGTGTATTCAGATGGACAATGATTTGTTCGTCATCGCCGTCACCTGCGCCGGTGCGGTTATCACCCGTGAGCCAGATTTTGCCGGATTTGTGTTTGAGACTATTAAAAAAAATGATATCGCCATTCACAAGGGTAGATCTGCCATTTTCCACATCACCCAGATCGGTGACTTTCCCTTGCGCATTACACAGAAAAGCACTCACATCGAGATCGTACTCAGCGGCTTTTTTGCCGAATAATCCCCCCATGAATCCTTTCTTCTCTTCATTGATGTCCCAGCCCAGGCCAATCGTGACAGAGGAGAGATCGAATTCATTTTTCCTGAGGCTGACTCCTTGCCCTTTACGCAAACTAACTGACATAACTACTCCTTGGTTATGATTTAGAGAACCACATTTACTTCTGGTGGCGGTGGAGGTAAATCATCCAGCCCGATAACCTCTTTTTTACCGGACTCCACTTTCTGACTTCCTACGGAAATACTGGCAGAGACCCATTTGAAAAACGCCTTAATGGATGAGGAGTCCGCTGTATCCAGCTGAAGAACGATTTCAGTAATTTCTTGCAAAACTTTCGTTTCGGCGGCATGCCCTGCGGCACAAGCCACGACAACGCCTGTGCGTGCCGCTTTGAAGGCACTGACTCCCTGGCGGTAGTCATCCGTCGGTGAACCATCGGTCATGATGAATACCAGTGGACGCCAGTCACCTTTTGTCTCGGCGGTGGTTTTCTGTACTTCGCGTTCGATACAGGCTGAAACCAGAGACAGGGCTTCACCCAGGGCAGTGGTGCCCCTCGCCACAAGGTCGGGTAATTTGAAATTGAGGAGGTCGGTCAGGGGAACGGCCTGGCGAGCGGCGGTATCAAAAGTAATAACAGAAACATAAGCTGTTTCAAGCGCGTAGGGATCTTGTCGAAGCGTCGATAACAACATTTGAACGCCGTTTTTAACGGCTTCAATCGGCTCGCCTGTCATCGAGCCCGATGTGTCAAGTACCAGATAGACCGGGAGTCTTCGCATGTAATTTCCCTACTATTATTAGTGGTGATATTTTTGACATAATAATTCATTTGGTCGTTATCTCAACAGAAATAGCAAGAGGTCAACGGTTCGAAACAGGGAGTATTGCCGAAGTAAAAGGGGTAACTGAAAGGAAAAGCAAAAGAAATCAAGCCGTGCCTGAATACAAGGATCCCTGCACGGGCTATTGGATTTTACACCCCTTTCTTTCTGGTCGGGAGGCCGCTTATCAACGTATCAATACAATTGATCACCAGCATTTCAACGGCCTCACTCCGGGTGGTGCCACTCAGCCGGGACAATTTATCTATCTTGCGCAAGGCTGACATTTTCAGTGAAAGCGAAACAGCCTTCTTTTTATCTTTATCCAGAATAACCCTGCTGACTATTTCACCTGTTTTAATCTCTGCGTTGGCAGTAAGCGCTTCACTCATGCGGCGTAATGTTTTTTTATCAAGCTGGCCGGGGGTAACGAGCTGATAAGAGTGTGTGGCCTTGCTGTACTTTATTTCCGCAGAGTAGGAGTCTCTGAGCTCCTTCAGGGCCCGGGTTAATGTCGGCTCTGAACAGTCAAGCGACGAAATAATTCGGGTTGCAGAAACCGGTTTTCCTGAGCCCAGAAGATTTGCCAACGTGAAGATTCGGGCCTGTCGCGTACTGAGTTGCATAATTAGTTACTGCCTGCATTTATGTTCAATGGTTCTATGGACTGAAAGATAAACATGACAACCTCCAGTTCTTTTACGTAACCGTCATGAGGCGGACACCATTTTGCGCCTGCTCCGCAGAGATACCGTAAACCTGTGCACGAGCGAGGATCCCTGAGGCCCAGCGCCGGTGGGTTGCGGGTTCACACATGGCTCCCTGTGATTTAAAGACCGCCTGAGTGGAGTTCAGGATCCGCAGTGCGTCAGCATAGTCGATCGACGAGACCATCAGGGCCTGCTCTATTTTACTGATTTGATTAGGGTGAATGGCAGTTTTCCCCACCAGCCCGTGCGCCATATCCAGCGCCAGCTCCCTGTCCATAATCTGATGGTCGTCGATATGCTCACAGACCGGCGCAGTCAGGGCAAAATCACGGGAGGCAAAAATCGCCACCAGCATTTTGATCACATAACCCATCGGTCCGTCATACAGGGTGAAGTGACGTGTCCTTCTGAGGGAAATGACATTCATTAGGTCGTTGCCCCCAATGCGTAACGCAATAATCCGCTGGTGGCAGGGATGAGCCTGAAGCGCAGTCGCGAGTTCGCGCATTTGCACGACGTCGAAAACCTCTTCGGTTTCCAGTGTCGGCATTATACAAAGCTGGGTATCCCGAACAATCTCCCACCAGCCAGGCAAGGAGGCCAGTGTGAATTTCGGCAGTACCAGACCGTCTATAGGACTCAGGTCCATATTGGCGGCCAGCATTTGCCCCATCTCTATGTGTCGCGGGCGAACAAACACCAACGGCCAGTGGCTGTTGCCGTTGTTGGCCTTCGCCTGGGCAAGGATTGCCAGGAGTTCACGCAGATTGCTCAACGCAGTGGGGATATCGGATTCACTCACTGCGTCTTCGAGACAGATAACCAGGGAACGCAATCCGTCAA
Organism: Edaphovirga cremea; assembly: GCF_003332275.1. Lineage (GTDB taxonomy): Bacteria > Pseudomonadota > Gammaproteobacteria > Enterobacterales > Enterobacteriaceae > Edaphovirga > Edaphovirga cremea. The sequence goes on from NZ_QOVA01000004.1 coordinate 205,439, forward strand.
TTTTGTTGTTCAGAATTGCCTCGGCAATGTCTGTACGGGTCGCGGGCATATATAACGTTGCACCCAGATGCCATGGGGAGAGCCGTTTATTCATCAGTGCACCTTTTTGATAATAGTGACCGCACGGTATTGACCTATATCGTCATCAACTTCAGTAATGGCGATGCCTTTTTCACGGGCGAGATAGACCAGCAAAGCCACGTCAGGATCATTGACGGACCGCACAAGAACATGGTCAGGAACGCGTCGCAAGACAGCCCGTGTTGCCTCTGCAATGCCCGGCTTGATTCGGTTGATGCTGGTAATCTGATACCTGCTCGCCAGGGCGTCGATCACATGTTCACTCTGTTTTTTAAGATACGCTTTCTGTCGCGGATCCCATTCACTGGCCGCGATGTGCGAGAGGTTTAATGTGTCACGGAATTCCGTCACCTTGTCGACCATTTTTCGGCTGCATTCGTACTGAAGGAGGTGGTCGCAAATGACGCAGCCGTGCAAACCTTCCGACGACCAGATTGAGCGCGAAATCAAACCAGAGACCGGAGCCCCCATGATACCGAAAGGTATTAACCAGTCATCATCACTGGCAGCGAGCCAGGAGCATCCGCAGGGATCAGCCAGCACAACCAGGCGGGGCTGGGCAGGGTAACCGGGACGATCCTTCAGGGAGCGGATCAGTTCACCCGTAATCGCTCCCTTTCCCGTCCAGCCATCGACAAACACAATGCCTTCTGTGCCATGACGTTTTTCAATCCAGTCCAATGCTATCGTATCAATACCACGGTCACGAATGATACTGATACCATAGTGATAGGATTCCTTGCCCATCGCGCGCAGCGTCTGGTGAAGCATTACGCCAAGGGGCACGCCGGCACGAACAAGGCTCGTCAGCACCACCGGCGTGTTACCGAAGCGCTGGATCAGCGCCTTAGCCAGCATGACCACTTCTTTTGCCAGGCGTTCAGAGCCGAGCGTCAGCGCCTGTGCGAATAAATCCAGATGCCATGCTGTCGGTTCCGGTTCCTGACTCAACATGTCGGAATAATGCCGTGCACCTGACTGAATGAGCTGTTCCTTCAGCGCCACTGGGGTCATTTCGATTTCCACCGGGTTAAGCAGAAAATGGACATCTTCGGGCAGGTACGAACCTGAAAAAGGGATGTAATCACGGTCGCGCATATTATTGTTCTCCGAAAATTTTGCTGGTGATTTTCTCAGCGAACTGGCTCTGACGGGGTAAGCCATACCATGTGCAGAGTTTCATAAAGCGATGATCGCTCAGACTGTCACCCAACCCGATAACGGGAAAAACACCCCGTTCTTCGCGAAGTTTATTCAGCAAATAAGTCACGGCCAAACCTTTTTCTACCGGTACCGGCAGCCAGGCGATATTGTTGCTGTTGCGGTGAATATAAAAACCGTCGGTTGAGAAAATCTGCTCAATTTCATCACCAATGGCATATAACTCATCGAGTCTGGTGCTGTCCCGATGCTTCATGACCAGATAAATCGGCGTATCGTTATATTCGTAGTTTATCCGCGCCCATCCATTGATATTCCTTGCTTCCATTAACTCGGTAATCTGACGCTGCATGGAAATGAGTTTCTCTGCGTAAGGCTTCAGGCTCTCCAGCATCAGCGTTTTCCACCCTTCATCAGGCTGGTTCTGAGCATTGAGAATCACTGCACCATGTGTCGTCACCGACCATGAGCGAAAGGGAATGGTAACCCGTCTGATCTCCTCGGTTCCCCGGGCGGTCACCGGGATAAGTTCTGCCTGCTCCAGCATCCAGTCCACCAGCATGGATTGTTCTTCAGTCATGAAACTGCGCGGTTCCATGCTGCGATCCAGTGCGCCGGTACGGAAGGGGTCAAGCCGCAGCTCATCCACCATTTTTCGCCGTGTCTGAAAAAGGGTATCGTCCAGGTCGGAAAAAATGACGGGTTTATTCATAGCAAACGATCTCAATAGAAGGAGCCACTTTACTTAGCGCCTCCAATAAAACAGGGTCGACACTTTCTTCCGGCGTTTCAATGCATAACAGGATGCGGTCAAAACGCTGATGTGCGACGTTATAAACAAAATTAGGGATGCCGAGCCCATAGTTGTCGGTGAACGCAATGGCGGACTGGATGGCAAAACCCGTCGCAATCGGAGAACGGGTCGTCGAACTGTATTTTACGTCCGCCCCTTGCTTCTCCAGACGCTCAGCCAGTAAAAACGGTTCCCAGACAAATTCGCCGGTTCCAAGTACCAGTAACTTTTCGCCAGCCTCAACGTGAATGGATCTGCCCAGATCGCCTGCTGGGGCTGCCATGCCGAGTCGTCCCCAACTCTGCCTGCCGGTGACAGGGACGTTTCCGGACGCGGTGACGTTGACCTGCGGCATGATGGGAACAGGGGCCGCCGGATTTCTTTCCCAGTGCCAGTCGCCCTGAACCAGCGAAACGGTTTGCACCGGCAGGGGACATAGCTCGGCGATAGCGTTGCCACTCCAGTCGGTCAATGTGACGGCAATAACCTGTCGAATATGTTTCAGTCCGGCCATATCGCGTAATGCGGCGAGCAAATTAATGCAGGTATTCCCCGTGGTGGCCTCATCATCGATCAGAACAACGGTCTGCGCCTCAAGCACACGACGGCGAAGCTCGGTATCGCCAGGTAAGTAGATGAGGTGATCTGTGGCATGACTGTGGTCTTCTTTGAATTCGCACAGAAGATCGCCTTCCACCGGATGACGGGTGGAGGTCAGAAAGACAGGATCAGCAACCCGCGGCCTGACTTCGTCAAACACACCGGCCCCCAACCCTACCGCGGTTTCTGCCATACCAATAAACAGCACCGGACCTTCAGGAATCGAGGGGATCTGTTCGGCCAATTGCCGATATATCGACCGCATCACATGCGGGGATACCGGGATATGCCTGCCAAGGACTTTACTGACGAACAAAAATGCGCGTTTGGGATTGCGTCGTTCTGCAATATCAAACAGGTCATCAAGGGAGATCTCCCCCCTGGTTGGGGTCACGCTCAGGGTTCCGCATGAGAGTATACGGCGGTAGACAGGATGGTCGGTAGAGATGTTCATGGTGACTTATTCCTGCTGAAGAAGGTTGGTGAGCGTCGGGTCGTAGCTGATGACGTCGGTAACGGAACGGACCATCGCCGGGGAAAATGCACTGCTGGCCTCATCCGCGATATCCTGCTGGCTCATGAGACCCAACTGGCGCATGGCGAATAAGCCTGGCAGGTTAACGCCACTGTAGCGGGTATAGCCAATGCCACCTGATGGTCGCATATTGATTTCGAGCAGAACCGGTTGCCCGGATGCGTTGTTACGGGTCTGAACATTCACCAAACCATCTGCCTGCATCACTTCTGCACAAGAAATCGCCAGTTCATAAGCCTCCCCGGCGTTTTCCAGATATTGAAATGCGCCCTCTTTACGGCGGGCTACCGCGGCCAGTACTTTGCCTCGTTCAACGAGCATATCGACAGAGTACTCGGGGCCAGACAGATAAGGCATCAGCACCAGGGGCTCAAAGATCCCTGCCTGTTCAAGGGCAGAGATATACAGGTGAGCGTTCACCTTGCGGCTGTCCGGGTGAGTGAATGCCGCCATCGGTGAAACGGTCTCATCAAACCGCCAGAACCCCATACCATAAATCCCCCTGACAGGTTTTATGCACATTGGTTGTGTCCCAAAGGGAGAAAGGGCGAGCAGACGGCGTAATTCATCCACGGACTCCACGAGAATAGACGGCACGACCGGCAGCCCTTTTTTCTCCATGAACTGGGCGAAACTCACTTTATCATCTGCCAGTTCACATTGTGGCGCGCCAATGGCCCCGGTCGTCAACTTCGCACCGGAGTTTTCAATCTCCTGGCGGTGAGATTCGAACCATAGGCAGTTACGACCGGTGTGGATGGCCTGAATACCGAGTTGGTCGACGATCGACAGAATAAAAGAGAGGCGTTGATCGTCTTCTTTCGGCTCAAGAAGAGAGTGATCAGCCTGCGACAGAATTTCATTACGCTGATTGCGATGAGAGGCAATAACGCTAACGTCCGCCCCTTTTTTTTGAGCAAAAGCTTTAATTCCCTGAATGATATCTCGCTGGGAAGACAGTCCTTCCATGAGCCAAATTTTATGCGTCATCGGTATAAATTCCCGTCTTGGGCTGAGTAGTTAAGTGAAGAGAACTGCAGTGAGTCTATGTACGTAAATTTTGCATGTCAATCATATTATGATTCCTCTGTCACGAAATTCAAATTTCACAAAATTGTAATAATCTCACGACAAAAATCGCCAAAGTCTTGAAGATTGAGAAAATAAAAACCGTTTAATATCAATATATTGTATGTATTGTAAAAATAACCATCAAAAATGGCCTTGATCGAGAACTTCATCATGATATGATTTTTTTGTTCACGGGTTTTGGTGTAAAAAGTGTTGTTCTTTTCAATACCTCTTTTAAGGAATTCAAATATGGTTTCATTAAGGAAAAACGAAACGGTATCGCTCAGCAAACAATCTTCTGCCCTGAGCCAGCTTCAGTTTGGTCTGGGTTGGGATCCGATTAAGAAAAAAGGATTATTTGGCGGTCTTTTTGGCGCAAGCAGTTCCATTGACCTCGACGCAGGTTGTGTATTGCTGGATAAGTCCGGGAATAAAATCGATACCATTTGGTTCCGTAAACTCAAGTCCGACTGCGGCTCCGTTGTACATAGCGGCGACAACCTTACCGGTGAAGGTGACGGTGATGATGAAGTCATCCGCGTCGACCTGAACCGTTTACCCCAGAATGCCGAGTATCTGGCATTCACGGTAAACAGTTTCCGCGGTCAGACATTCAATGACGTTGATAACGCATTCTGCCGCGTGGTGGATCAGGCGGGTAAAGAACTTGCACGTTACCAACTCACTGAGCAAGGGTCTCATACAGGGATTGTTATTGCGTCTTTGCGCCGCAACAACGGCCAGTGGGATTTCACTGCTCATGGTCACGCCTGCCGTGGTCGTACTATTGACGACATGCATTCTGATATCGTTTCTACGGTGGTGCGTTAATGAATATGACTCCAGGGGGCAATGCCCCCGTTCCCGCAAAAGCACTGACAGTCCGGGTTCAGTCTGGCGCGCCAGTTGATGCCTCGGCATTCCGGCTCTTCGCCACGGGCAAAGTGCAGGGCGATACCGACATGGTGTTTTACGGTCAGCAGGCGAATGACGACAACACCATTACCTTTACCCCTGAAGGCAATAATACGTCTTTCCAGGTCGACGTTAACCGCCTGCATCCGGACGTGCAGAAAGTGGCATTTGCTGTCACCTGTGACGGTAGCCAGACAGTTTCTGGCCTGCAACGTCTCTCTATTCAGCTTGAGGCCGATAATGAAGTGCTGATCAGCGGTAACGTTGAACTGACCGGGCGTCAGGAAGCGGCACTGATTCTGGGTGAGTTGTACCGTCGTAACGCCGACTGGAAATTCCGCTTTATCGCGCAGGGCTTCAACGGCGGGCTTAAGCCGCTGGCTGAGCACTTCGGTGTGGAGGTGGCGGATTCTCCGGCTCCAGCCCCGACTCCGGTACCCCCTCCGGCTCCGACGCCTGCCCCGAGCAGAGTCAACCTGAGCAAAGTGTCACTCACCAAAGAAAAGCCGACGATTAGCCTCGAGAAGCGTGACAACTTTGGCGAAATTCGCATCAACCTGAACTGGCATCGGGGTAGTGCGCCATCAGGTTTGCGCGGAATGTTCAGCTCCAATAAAGGGGTTGACCTCGACTTGGGCGCTTTTGTCGAACTGACCAATGGCGAAAAAGGGGTAATTCAGGCGCTGGGCAACAATTTTGGTCGTTTAAATAGCCGGCCCTATGTTGAATTGCAGGGTGATGACCGCACCGGTGATGTGTCTAGTGGTGAATGGTTGTACATCAACGGTCGCGAGTGGAAGAACATCCAGCAGGTGCTGATTTATGCTTTCATCTATGAAGGGGCGGCAAGTTGGGATAAGACGGATGGTGTAGTGACTCTCCATATCCCGGATCAACCGCCTATCGAAACACGTATGACTGAGGGGCAAAACAGCCGCAACATGTGTGCTATCGCCAGACTGGTCAATGAGCAGGGAACTATCAAGGTTGAGCGTATCAACCAGTTCTTCAAAGGCCACAGCGATATGGATGACGCATTCGGCTGGGGTTTCCGCTGGAAAGCGGGTTCGAAGTAACGACAGGTAACGAGGATTGCAGAATGAGCTTTTTTGACAAGATGAAAGGGGCAGTGAATGCCAGCCGCACAGAACTGACCAAACAAGTGAGCCGCTTCAAAAACAAGAAGTTCATGCAAGGTACGGTGGCTGTCTGTGCCCGCATTGCCATAGCCAGCGACGGTGTCAGCGCTGAAGAAAAACAGAAGATGATCGGTTTTCTCCGCGCATCTGATGAATTAAAAGTTTTCGATACCACTGAAGTGATCGAATTCTTCAACAAATTGATTTCCAGCTTTGATTTCGATATTGAAATCGGTAAAGGGGAAACAATGCAACATATTCTCGCGCTGAAAGATCAGCCTGAAGCCGCACAACTGGCCATTCGTGTAGGGATTGCGGTCGCGAAAAGCGACGGTGATTTCGACCAGAATGAAAAACAGGCTGTACGCGAGATCGCAATCGCGCTGGGTTTTGACCCGGCTGAATTTGGCCTCTGATTTAAGCTTCATCTAAGGGTTATTTATGGTATCAACGCATATCGGTTTTCCGACGGAAACAGTCATTGTTTTCATTGCTCTGTCTGTCGGCGCCATCTTTATCGACTTGTTCATGCATCGTCATGACAAGCCTATCTCGCTGAAAAGTGCGGCACTCTGGTCCGTATTCTGGGTTGCTATCGCGATGGCATTTGCTGGTTTCCTCTACATTCATCACGGAGCGGAAGTCGCCAGTCTGTTTGTTACCGGTTATGCCTTGGAAAAAGTGCTGTCGGTAGATAACCTGTTTGTGATGATGGCTATTTTCTCCTGGTTTGCCGTACCAGATCGTTATCGTCACCGCGTTCTGTACTGGGGGATTGTGGGGGCAATCGTCTTCCGCGGTATCTTTGTTGCGATCGGGACCGGGCTCCTGAGCCTCGGGCCCTATGTCGAGATCATCTTTGCACTGGTTGTTGCCTGGACTGCGGTCATGATGCTGAGAAGCGGGGGTGACGATGATGAAATTGAAGACTATTCGCAGCATTTGGCATACCGTCTGGTAAAACGTTTCTTCCCTATTTGGCCAAAACTGAGAGGTCATGACTTCCTGCTGACCCAGAAAGAAGTTAACGAAGAACTGGCGAAACCGGAAAACAAGGACGTCACCGTTGGGCGTGGCACCAAGGTGGCATTGTATGCAACGCCGCTGATGCTCTGTGTGGCTGTGGTTGAGCTTTCTGATGTCATGTTTGCTTTTGACTCAGTACCGGCCATCATCGCCGTCAGCCGTGAACCGCTGATTGTCTACAGTGCAATGATGTTCGCTATTCTTGGTTTGCGTACCCTCTACTTCGTTCTTGAGGCACTGAAACAGTACCTGGTGCATCTTGAAAAAGCCGTTATTGTGTTGCTGTTCTTTATCGCGGCGAAGCTGGGTCTGAACGCGACTGACCATATTTGGCACCATGGCTACAACATTTCAGCCACCGCGAGCTTGTTTGTTGTCCTTGGCGTACTGGCGGTAGGTATTATCGTGAGTGTGATGTTCCCGGGAAAGTCGACTCCTGAAGAAAAAAAGGAGAACTAATCTCTCGTTCTTGAATCTGAATACGAAAACATCAACTTAAGAGGTTACAAAATGAGTGTTTCTCTTTCTAAAGGCGGTAATGTTTCTTTGAGCAAAGCAGCCCCGACCATGAAAAATGTTCTGGTGGGGTTAGGCTGGGATGCCCGTTCTACTGACGGTCAGGATTTTGACCTGGATGCATCGGCTTTCCTGTTGGCTGCAAATGGCAAAGTACGTAACGATACGGACTTCATTTTCTATAACAATCTGAAATCCAGTGATGGCTCAGTCACCCATACCGGTGATAACCGTACCGGCGAAGGCGACGGTGATGATGAATCCCTGAAAATCAAACTGGATCTCATCCCCTCTGATGTTGACAAAATTGTCTTCGTAGTCACCATTCATGATGCCCAGACCCGTCGCCAGAGCTTCGGTCAGGTATCAGGTGCCTTTATTCGTCTGGCAAACGACGACAACCAGACTGAAGTTGCGCGTTATGATCTGACGGAAGACGCCTCCACAGAAACAGCCATGCTGTTTGGTGAACTGTATCGTCACAACACGGAGTGGAAATTCCGTGCCGTGGGTCAGGGTTATGCGGGTGGTCTGGCGTCCGTATGTGCTGAATACGGCATCAACGCTTCCTGATAGCAACGTCATTTTCGTTTAACAAAGGCAGTCACTGACTGCCTCTCAATCCAATCGTAAGCAGGAGCTTTAAAATGGCAGTTTCTCTCGTTAAAGGCGGTAACGTATCCCTCACTAAAGAAGCACCAACCATGAATATTGCCATGGTCGGCCTGGGTTGGGATGCGCGTGTTACAGACGGTCAGGGATTCGATCTGGACGCTTCCGTATTTATGGTAGGTGAGGATGGCAAAGTGCTTTCCGACGCCAACTTCATTTTCTTCAATAACAAACAGAGCCCATGTGGTTCCGTTGAGCACCAGGGTGATAACCGTACTGGTGAAGGCGATGGTGACGATGAGAAGGTTAAAATCGACCTGTCCAAAGTCCCGGCCGACGTGAAGAAATTGGTTTTTGCTGTCACCATTTACGATGCCGAAGGCCGCAAACAGAACTTTGGTATGGTGAGCAACAGTTTCATGCGCGTGTACAACAATGACACTGGTGCAGAAATCGCTCGTTTCGACCTGTCTGAAGACGCGTCCACCGAGACGGCGATGATCTTCGGTGAACTGTATCGCAACGGTGCTGAATGGAAATTCAAAGCCGTGGGTCAGGGTTTCATCGGTGGGTTGTCAGCTCTGGCTTCCCAGCATGGCGTAAACATCTAACGCCTGTTTGTAATACGAACCCCGGTGCTATGTGCCGGGGTTAATTAAACGTCAGATCGTGCCCCTCTTCATTTAATCTTCTCTTTATCTCCGTAGCTCCCGCACTGAACTGAGAAATAAGGTTTCTTTCAGCCTGACAGTCATTGCACATCAGTTTGACGGTGTAATGGATGGAGCAGAAAAAAGCTCTCATTCAAATAACCAGGCAGCCTGAAGCACAACATACCCATTCCCAAAACCGTGATAATGGCTTACACCGACTCGGTGAAATAGCGGCGAAGCCATTGATGTGCCGGATCGCGATGTGAGCGTTCGTGCCAAAGCATGGCGAGTTCGAAGCCTGGAACATCAACTGGCGGTTCAACAACCTGCAAGGAAGGGATATCGCGAACCAGACGTGAAGGCACCATCGCGACGAGATCCGTGCTTGCCAACACCGAGATCATGAATAGAAAGTGGGGAACCGAAAGCACGACACGGCGCGAAAGACCTGCCTGCGAGAGTTTTTCGTCGGTAATACCGCTGAATCCACCGCCAGCCGGCGACACAATCACATGGTCGAAGCGACAGAATTGCGCAAGCGTTGGCCGCTGTTTCAAACGCGGATGGCCAACACGGCCAACCAGCACATACTTCTCGGAAAAAAGTATCCGTCGGTGCAACCCGGGTGGTGCCCAATCGCTATTGTGCAGCGCAAGGTCAATCTCACCCTGCTCTGCGTGTTTGGCGATATGCACGGGTGCAGTGCCAATGACGGCCATGCGGGTTCCCGGCGCTGCCGTGCGTAAACCGGCTAACGCAGGCAGCAAAACTGCGGATTCGCCATAATCGGTTGCAGCAACACGCCACGTATTCGTCGCGGTGGCGGGATCAAAGGGATCGGCGGGAGACACTGCGCGTTCAAGCGCATCCAGCGCCTGGCGCAGAGGCTCGCGCAATTCTTCGGCTCTCGCAGTAGGCAACATCCCCCGCGGTCCGGGCAGCAGCAACGGGTCACCAAAAATCTGCCGAAGCTTGGCGAGATGAACGCTGACTGAAGGCTGGGAGAAGTTCAGGCGTTGCGCTGCCCGGGTCACATTATGCTCTGAAAGAAGCACATCCAATGTCACCAGCAGGTTGAGATCCAGCTTTCGGAGATTATTCATCTTAATACCTTGTATATGAGTTATTCATTTTCAACATACCTCACAACATCCTACCCTGCTATTCCTAAACCCGATATTGAGAAAGCCACTATGAATATTCTTCTCGTCTATGCCCATCCTGAAATCCAATCGTTGAACGGATCGCTAAAGCACTTTCTGGTTAAACACCTGGAAGATGCCGGGCACGTTGTTCAGGTTTCTGACCTGTATGCCATGAAGTGGAAAGCTGCGCTCGATGCAGATGACAGCACGGATCGGCAGACTGAAACGCGTTTCGATCCCTCTCTGGAGTCGAAACATGCGTTCCAAATGGGAACGCAGAGTGAAGACATTAAGCGTGAACAGGACAAACTGATGTGGGCGGACGCGGTACTTTTTCAGTTCCCGTTCTGGTGGTTTTCGATGCCCGCGATCATGAAAGGCTGGGTGGAACGTGTTTATGCCTATGGTCTGGCCTACGGTGTTGGGGAGCATTCCGACGTTCGCTGGGGAGATCGCTATGGCGAAGGCAGTTTTGCAGGGAAGAGGGCGATGCTGATTGTCACTGCGGGAGGCTGGGAATCCCATTACAGCCCGCGGGGTATCAATGGCCCAATAGAGGATTTGTTGTTCCCCATCCATCATGGAATTCTGTACTATCCCGGTTTTGACGTTTTACCGCCGTTTACGATTTATCGTACCAACAAAATTGATAGTGCAGGGTTTGCAAAAGTGTGTGATGCCCTTGGTCAACGGCTTGACGATCTTTGGACGACACCACCGATCCCTTTCCGTCCGCAAAACGCGGGTGAGTATGACATTCCGGCACTTACACTGCGCTCGGATGTCGCGCCGGAGCAGTCAGGTTTCGCGGCTCACATCGTGCCGTCAGTATAATCATGAAGTAACTATCATCGTTAAGTTACTAGCGCGATGTGAGCTATTTAAAGTGCCTGCCGCACAATGAATTACTTGTGCGGCAATGATTTTCGTTACTTACCAATGTGTCAACTAGAATACCGGGCACTGCTTGGCCGTCTTGAGGGCGTCAAGTTGGGTCAGTCGCGCAGCCACTTTTTTTCTGGCGTCACCTTTGGCGATACCATTGCCAATACCCAAATCGCCCAAAACACCAAGTACCGTCTTGCCGTCGAAATCCCCGGTTCGTTCTATTTCCATCTCAATGCTTTTCGTTTTGACGATTTCTTGTTGTATCTGTTTGCAATCAAGCAATCTGGCTTCTTCGGTACTGATCATCGGGGTCTGCGGATATTGTTTGGTTGCACAGCCCACCATCAAAAAAATAAGGGGTAACGCAATAACACATTTTCTTTCCATGATATTCCTAACCTTGTTGGAGTGATCTTTCCTTGAAAACTTACGACGCTAAATTCATCGCCAGACTTTTACCCAGCACCGGTGCAAAAGAGCCGGGATTGGCACCAAAAGCCCGTTCAATCAGCGTTAACATCATTCGGTTCAACGCCATCCGTTCTTGAGGTGTCCAGTGGAATCCATCTTGTCCCAGCAATAGCTGTGAACCGGCCAGAATGAATTGGGCAACGCCCAGCGGATCGTCAACCTGGAAAATACCTTCCTGATTCCCCTGCTCAATAACCGATGCCAGAATTTGGCCAAAGATTTTCACGGTCTGAATATTACTGCCGTCATTCAGTGCGCGATTTTCGGGTCGATGCATGGCTTCGAGAATCGCGTATTCACCCGCCTGAATAGTTTGTTGGCCGCTCACGATGATACAAATTTTCTCAATTGCACCAATTCCGGGCGTCTCGGCAATTGAGCGCGAGTACTCCGCCATATTGGCGATGAATTCTTGTACCAGTGCTTCCAGTACGGCCTGTTTGGAGGCGAAATAATGATAGAAAACGTCATTGCCCACACCCGCGCAGCGGGATATTTCATCTACAGATGTCTCAGAATAATTTTTATTAAACAGCCGCTTAGCTGAGTTCATTATCACAATACGCCTGACTTGCGGTATTTCTACGTTCCGTTTCATATTCACTTCATTCCCATTGAATGTGTAGAAGATGAACGCATAGTAGCCTATTGACTGACGGTCAGTCAATAGGCTGATTGCAGATAATTACCGCGTGATAACGAGGGAATGGCAAGGGGGGTAGATGTAATGGCAGCAGGCAGCCTGGCCATTTTTCAGGCGAGGAAGAACGGCAGGGTGATTCAGCCCAAAAGTTTATGTCGCGTGAGAAAGCAGAATGCTAAATCAGTTTTTCGCTCGTCAGAGCAGCGAATGATCCGGGAGGCGCAGCGAAGGCGCGTTCAATCAGCGTCAGCATCGCCACTTTACGGGCGGTTTCTTCTTCGGGCGTCCAGTTGAAAACCCCGTACCCGAACAGCAATTGAGAGCCCGCCAGAATGAATTGAATGGTGCTGAGGGGATCGTCAACCTGAAACACACCCTCTTTGTTTCCCTGTTCAATCACGGTCGCGAGAATAGCGCCAAAAACGCGGACAGTTTCGATGTTAAGGCGATCGTGCAATTCACGGTTTTCGGGTCGATGCATTTCATCGACAATGTTCCGCTCATCCTCTCCGACCCCTTTTTGCGCCCCGACAATGGCACAAATTTTCTCGATGGCACCCCTCTCAGGATCGTCAGCAATCGCCTGCGACTGTTCGGCCATTTTACTGCTGACTTCTTGCACCAGTGCATCAAGCACGTCTTCTTTCGATTTGAAGTAATAGTAAAACGTCCCTTTGGCGACGCCCGCCGTACGGACAATCTCGTCAACTGACGTTGACGAAAAACCTTTGTTTTCAAACAGCGTTCCGGCGACGTCGAGTATTTCGGCGCGTCTGACTTCGGGTGCTTTGACTGTCCGTTTCATAACTGGCTTTCTCAATGACATTGTTTGTTCAAGATACTGTTTTGTTCAAGGTACTGTTTTGTTCAAGGTATGGTTTTGTTCAAGATACTGTTTTGTGCAAGACGACGGGACAGAGTTTACCACCCATCACATGCGTCGGACGATGATTGATACAAAAAGAGAGAGAAATACGGACGGGCTATGGAAAGAGATCGGGAGGCGCGTAATAGTTAAGCCGTCGATACTGTTGTGTTAAAAGCTCCGTAGGAGTGAGGCCGCTATATAGCCGGCATGTCTTGATAAAATGGGACTGGTCACAATAGCCGTGATGCATTGCGCTATCAAGTACATTTCCCTCGGTGAGTAACTGGCGCAGCGTTCTTTGGAATCGGGCAGTACGGCAAAAATAGCGCGCATCGACGCCGGTAAATTGGTGAATTCTTCTTTGCATCGTCCGCTCTGTCAGCCCCAACTGATTACGGATAATCGAGGGGTCATCACCGTAATAGAGTCGGTTAACGGCCCATACCACCGCCGGGTTCGCCAAATAGCAGCGGTCAAGCAGTGTCATCAGCCAGTGTTCGAGCCACATGATGCGCGCTTCGTAAGGCAAATCCAGCAACGCTGGGACAGGAAAACGCAGACCGAGATCGGCGAGTGAAATGGGGACGTCATCCAACTCATCCAATGCGATGCCCAGCAGGGGGAAACAGGTTGCCGAACGGAGCCGAATTGACAGGATATCAACGTTACCCTTGGCGGTGAATGTTAGCCGGGCTTTGCGCGGGCGAAGCAGAATGGCCCCGCCCTTGGGTACGAAGAGGTAATCAGTTGCCGATTCAGCGTTTAAGGGAATCGTCGCAACTTGCAGGGCATCACCCAGATTGAACAGGAGTTCTCCCCCCGTGCCGGGAAAGAGATCGGGCATTACCGTACCCGCCGACATTTGCCAGCACCAAAAATGGGCTATCCAATTAGCCAGACCCACGCAGGGATCACTGCGCCGTTGCATGCTGATGATTACCTCGCACTTCTCCGTTTTATTTAAACAGGCTGTCTCCGCTCACATTTCCCAGCCCTGGATGAAGGTCAAAGCGGACGACCCCGACGTGCATTTTTCCTGCCGCCTTCTCTACCATATGCGCCACACCCAGATGACCAAACCCCGCACACAATTCGATCGCCCGAATGCCTTCCTCATACAGCGCACTGAGCAAATCACCCGCCTGCAGATAATTGCTCACTGCGATCATTTTAACATGTACTTGCTCTGTTTTTACCCAGGCATTGTGCGTTTCAGCTACTGCATGAGGAGCAACAAAAATAAAAGCGGCTTTCAAAATATCGGTCATTGCAGTTTTTCCCGTTCCATTATCGCTTTTCATTATCAAGAATGGGGGATCTTACGCCCCGGCAAGATCGTCGTATTGTACCAATCCGACAGGGCATGTTTTAACACCACGGTGCTGGAGGGATTATCAGGCTAATGAGGTATTGGGTCCGGTGCATAGAAAGTCATGAAATCCTTCGCACTCCAATAGCGATAATAGGTATCCAATAGCGAAAGTATGTTGAGATTGATATCGCGCTGCTTGACGTACTGCCGCTCGATGACGAGGTGGGGCGGCTCATCAGGCTCGCAGTAAAAAGGTTTGAACGGATACAACGCATTGTCCTGATTCACTGACGCCACGTGATTTCTTGCCCATATGCGAGGATTGATTAAATCAACGCGATGCCCTCTGCTGACCAGAAATTCGAACAGGCTGCGCCAGCCGATCGAGGCTAAATAACCCAGATTGACGCACTGCTCAGGGTGCAGATTATTTATGCTGCTGTGGATCAGCAAATTAGCCAGAAGATCGACAGGACTGAGGTCAAGCTGGCGGAAACCCCACGCGGGTGCGACGCCTAATTGCAGACAACCTTTAATCAAATTGAGGGTGTGATTGCCCGCATTGAAAGTGCCATAGCGCGTGCTGCCCGTCATGGCACCCATGCGATAAATACTGCCGCGAAGGCCGCGGGAAAACGCTTCTTCGATCAGACGCTCGCACACCCATTTGGACTGGACATAGCCGTTCATAATCAGTGGGCTTTCAGCCACCGATTTCTCATACAGATGATTGCTCTGCTGGGCTGCGGCAAACAACGATGAAATATAGAAAAACCGCTTAGCCCGGCCAAGTTGGCACAGCGACAGCAATTCCAGCGTGCTGATGACATTGGCGTTACGCAGCGTCGTGTAACTATGCAAAGGATTGGCCCGCGCCCCGCAGTGATAGATTGTGTCGACAACGGCAGCTAACTGCCGCCAACGTTCAGGACATAATCCAAAACGGGCGACTTCCAGATCGCTGTTCAAGACAACGGTACGCTGCTTGTTCAATGAGATGCCGCGATCCTGGCATGCGAGATACAGTTTACTTTGTGCTTCTTCAGGCGTTTTCGCATGCACAAGACAATAGATTGTCGTCTCAGGCTGCATTTTCTGTAGCTGCTGGATCAGATGAACGCCAAGAAAACCATTGGCTCCGGTCAGTAACACATTCTCACTCGGTTGCTGTGGTGCAGTAGGGAAAGTGGCACATTGGCTCAGCCACTGATCTCGTTCACAACGTGGTTGCTGGAAGGAAGCAAACATTTGAGACGGCGTACACAGCCGGGCATTTTGACTGAACATATTCACGGCACGAATTTCCTGGCAGGGGAGTTAGCTAACGGGACGTCTGCCAAAAGCGCGGCAGAATTCAGCGCAGCAAGAATGCGACCATAATCGCCCAGTAATGCATTCATGATGTCGCATGACCAGAGATCCTGGCGATAACAGGCTTCAATCTTCATGCATCTCCCTTGCTGCAAAGTGATGTTGAGGAGTAAATCAAAGGTTGCGGGTATCTCAGGAAGCGGGCAAAACGTGACTTTTGCACCAGCCAGATTCAATTGCGTGATATCACTTTGTTGCATAACCAAAGCCACAGAACAGAGCGGATGCTGACCGTTATCGCAATAGGGCAGATCTGTTTGCGCCAGAACACGTTGCACCGGGACAAAACCGTGCTCAAACGTCGCTGTCAAATGCTGGTGGTTTTGTTGTAAAAAGGCGGAGACTGACTGTGTCATATCCACACTGGTGCGCAGGATCAGCCTGTTGGCGAAATGGCCGATGAGTCCAGAAAGGCCACTGAAAGGGCGATTTGGCCAAAGGGTGCTGAGGGCAATGTCTTTTTGCGAACAATAGTGCGACAACAGTAGTGCAAAGCCACTGTAAAAAAGGGTGAATAGCCCGGTGTGGTGTTGCGCGGCAAAACGTTCCAACTGCGAATAGAGATCTGGCGTAAGGTTAAGCGTCCGGCGCTCCGTACCTGCGCTTTTAGTCACATTAAGATTTACTGGCAAACGATCTTTTATTGGCAGATTTAGCGGCGTAACCCCTGCCAGTCTGCGCTGCCAGAAAACAAGATCAGCCGAGAAATCATGACGATGTTGCCATAAGCAGTAATCGGCGTACTGGAGTGGCAATGTGGGGAGTAAGGACGTTTTAACTGTCGGGCTGTCTCGATAGAGAATCTCCAACTCGCGGTAGAAATTTTCTATCGACCCCCCATCAGCGATGATCGAATGAAACGTTATCGATAAATACCAACTGCTTTTCATTACCTTAAAAAGAGCGATACGCCACAAAGGCCCACGAGAAAAGTCAAAGGTCTGTTCGACTTCCCTTTTGAGCCTTTGTTGTAATTCGTAACCACTGCGGAGTGTTATTAACGGCAGGGAAAAGGCAACATCATGGACATACTGATATACCTCTCCCTCCTGCTCAATAATCGAAGTTCTCAAACTGTCATGCCTGAGTATCAACTGATGGAGGGCATGCTCCAGTCGGGGAATATCCAGCTCACCCTCAATATGGAATGTGGCAGGAATGACATGCAAAGGTGTCTGCCGATGTTGATCGTCCAACCATTTTTGTTTTTGTTCGCTGGTCAGGGGGATCCATTCACCATATTGTGCCCGGTGTCGGATACTGAAAAAAGAGGTCACGGGTACATGATTTTTGCTCGAATCGATTATTTTCGCTAAATCACGCAGTCGCGGAAAAGAAAAAAACTCATGCAGTGGGCGACGGTTGCCGCTGCGCGCATGGAATATCTTTTGTACTTGAGTCACCCGCAGTGGATGTCCTCCCAAAATAAAGAAATCATCGTTGCGACCAATAGGCTGGCGAGATCCCAGTACTTCCGCCCAGATTCCGGCGAGCAGAATTTCTGTCTGCGTGCGAGGTGGCGCATAGGGTGCAGACGATCTTTTATTACCTTCCAATTCAGGCAACTGCCATTGCAGATGCACTTTACCGGCCCGACCTTTATTCGCGTGGGTGAAAGTGTATGGGGTATTTTCATGTTCAATATATTCAGATGGTTGAATCGACATTTTCTTTATTCTGCTAACCCGTTGGTAAAATGAGCACTTGATGTGTGGTTTTAATTTCCTGACATCAACTCTTTTTCCCCGTAAAAATAAGTAGTACAAATTAGTTCAGACAATGTAGTTATAATTAAGCGTTTCGATAATATGATTGCGTAATCATGCTTTTTTTAATCTAATTATGGATTGTTGGTTGAAAATGGAGCTGTTTATGCTGTGGAGGGATATTTATCATGTTCGATATAAAATTTTCAGAGAAAACTATTTCAAAGTATAATAATTCTTTCTGGCCTGAAAGTTGCTTTTACTGCTAACGATATGTTTTCGTTTGTTTATTTTTATAAGAAAAAGTCCTAGAGATCGTTACATTATTCTTTAAATAAAAACAGCGCCATCCAATATTGGATGAGTAATTAGCACAAGAAAATCTTTACTTATTTAATTTTTATGCATTGGTATTTCATTGGACTTGCGTAATGGTCAACATAAAACCACCTGATATTTTACTGTTGAGCAGGATTTGAGCATGACTTCTATACTTAATATCCGACTCGAAAAATCAGGAGTATATGATGACCCCCTTAGTCAAACCTGAACAAGCTGCTACAGAGCGTAACGTCGATAAATTTCTCAGTGAACTCAATGCCGGTGATGGCAAACCTATGGAGCAATTGACCCCTGAAGAAGCCCGGCAGGTTCTGGTCGGTGCGCAGAAATCAGTTGAAGTCGATCTCTCCGGCATTGAGGTCAGTGAAAAAGTCATCCAGTCGGGCGGGCATGAGATTACGCTGAATATTGTACGGCCATCGGGTGTGAATTCCATGCTGCCAGTGTTTATGTTTTTCCATGGCGGCGGTTGGATCCTTGGTGATTTCCCTACGCACCAGCGGTTGGTCAGGGATTTGGTCGTTGAGAGTGGTGCTGCAGCGGTATTTGTAAATTACACGCCGTCACCTGAATCACACTATCCTGTCGCGATTAATGAAGCCTACGCGGCCACGCGTTGGGTCGCTGAACATGGCTATGAAATCAAGGTGGAGGGTCAGCGTCTGGCCGTTGTCGGCAACAGCGTGGGTGGCAATATGGCTGCGGCGGTGACATTGATGGCGAAAGAACAGGGCGCGCCAGCCATTCGTTATCAGGTACTTTTCTGGCCGGTGACGGACGCCAATTTTGATACCGAATCCTATCATGCTTATGCCGAGGGGTTTTTCCTGACGCGTAACATGATGAAGTGGTTTTGGGATGCCTACACCCCAGATGCCAGCAAACGACAAGAGATTCATGCATCGCCCCTGCAAGCGGCACCAGAACAGCTGGCTGGGCTACCACCAGCTTTAATCCAGGTCGCCGAGTTCGATGTATTGCGTGATGAAGGCGAAGCCTATGGCAGGAAATTGAATGAAGCGGGTGTGCATGTGACCACGGTTCGCTATAACGGACTGATTCATGACTACGGCCTGCTGAATCCTCTCAGTGGGATCCCGGCAATAAAACAGGCGATCTCGCAGGCGGCAGCAGAAATTAAAAAACATCTCAAATAGCCTGCTTTTCCGTCAGCGTCAGTCGGCAGAAATTCTGGCAAACGCCCGATGATGAGCGCGCGAAGAGTGTGTATACTCTTCGCGCAGCTTTATTTCATTGACCAAGAGAATGTCAACGCACATGCCGCCCGCCTCGACCCCTTCCGCATTACTGACCAGTGGCCAGGTCAATTTGCGTATCCTGTCGATCATGATTTTCAACTTTTCCAGCTATCTGACTATTGGATTGCCGTTGGCCGTTTTACCGGGGTACGTTCATGATCAACTAGGGTACAGCGCCTTCTGGGCCGGGTTGGTGGTGAGCTTACAGTATTTTGCCACGCTGTTGAGTCGTCCCTATGCCGGGCGTTATGTCGATAGAGTCGGGCCCAAACGTATTGTCCTTTTTGGTTTGTCGGGCTGCCTGTTGAGTGGTGTTTTCTATCTTTTGGCCGCCTGGCAGAGCGCCGTGCCGATACTGAGCCTGACACTCCTGTGCGTCGGGCGGGTGATGCTGGGCGTCGGGCAGAGTTTTGCCGGAACGGGATCAACGCTGTGGGGGATTGGTCTGGTCGGTTCACGACATATCGGGAAAGTGATTTCGTGGAGTGGCGTGGTGACTTACGGTGCGATGGCTATCGGTGCTCCGCTGGGCGTGCTGATACATCAATTCGGTGGTTTGAAAACACTCTCCTTCAGCGTCATGTGTATTGCTGCGCTGGCAATAATGCTGGCGATTCCCAAACCGGGCGTGGCGTCGTCGGCAGCGAAACCTCTGCCTTTTTCGACCGTTCTCGGCAAAGTGTTGCCGCACGGCCTAATCCTCGGGCTGGCGTCTTCAGGCTTTGGGGTGATTGCCACATTCATTACTCTCTTTTATGCGGATAAAGGCTGGGGTGGCGCGGCATTTTCACTGACCATTTTCAGTTGCGCTTTCGTGGGGACGCGTCTGTTACTGCCCAATTGCATCAGCAAATTTGGCGGCCTGCGCGTATCCGTAGTCTGCTTCTGCGTGGAGATCATCGGCTTATTGATGGTCTGGCTGGCTGTCTCTCCGGTGATGGCATTGCTGGGGGCATTATTGACGGGCGCGGGATTCTCGTTGGTCTTCCCTGCGCTGGGCGTAGAGGCGGTCAAACGGCTTCCGCAGCAAAATCAGGGCAGTGCGCTGGCAACTTATACCGCATTCCTCGATCTTTCTCTGGGTATCACCGGGCCATTGGCCGGGCTACTGATGAGCCGCGCGGGTGTACCGGCCATTTATCTGGCCTCGGCGTTCGCGGTATTCCTGAGCCTGCTACTGGCGCTGAGAATGATACGCCAGCAGCAGGGTGAGCCGCAGAAATCCTGATTAACTGAATGTGATGGCTGGCCCGGTAAGATTATGGAAATTTACCTGGGAAGCCGATCATGCGTGGCTAATTCTTCGCATTGTAGAGTGCGAGGGACACCGCGAGCGTTTGTGCCAAACACATAGAGGCCACCTGGGAACGAAATCCATCAACCTGTGCTTCCCTGACAACAAAACAGACGTCACTGAACGCGGCCAACGGACTTACCTGGCTGTCGGTAATGGCAATTTGCTGTGCGCCCTGTTTGGCTCCCAAAGCGACAAGGTCAATCGCTTCCTGCGCATACGGAGAGTAGCTGATGGCGATCACGACGTCATTTGGCTTCACCATACTCAACTGTTCCGTGAACATACCGCCAAGTCCATCAATTAAAAACGCCCGGCGTTCAAGGTGCAGCAACGCGTAAGTCAGGTATGAGGCCACGCTGAATGAACGACGCAAACCAATAACGTAGATATTGTCGGCTTTGTTCAGCATCTCAACGGCTTTTTCCAACTGCTCAGGATTGGTCTGCATGGCTAATTGCTGCAACGCCTGAGAATTTACCATGGTGAAAACGTTGAGAATTTCAGCGGGTTTTTCAGGTACGACATTATCGTTTGTGGCGGTCTGGCGAAACAGGCGGGCGCGTTCGGTATAGTTGACGGTCTCTTTCATCAGATGTTGACGGAAGATCTGTTTCATCTCGTTGAACCCGTTGAAACCAAAGGCATTGGCAAAACGGATTAAGGTTGAAGGGGGAACATTGGCTTGCGCGGCAATCGAGGCGACCGTATCGAAGGCAATATTATTGCTGTTATCCAGGATATAGCGGGCTACCTGTTTCAAGCGTTTGCTCAGCGTGTCATAACGACGGCGGATCTCATCTTGCAGCATAGAAAGCTGAGTAGAATTATTCATTATAGGGTTCTTCGAATTGTGAAAGGAGCCCCGGCTTGCCCGGTGATTCAGATATTCTACCAGATGGATGGAAAATTTCACTGCACCACGTTTCCTGATGAACCCCCAAATATTTTGAGGATGTAGTCATATCCTCAAGACGGGCTCCAATCTGCTGGACCAATGACGACGCTTCTCTGCTATCCAGCAGAGCCAATAAGCTTTATTCGGCCCATGTGATAGGCATCGATAAATGCGCCGTTACGCAATGCAAAGTGCGGGCTAGTGCCTTCATGCTGAAAACCGAATTTACGATACAGTGCGATAGCTGCCGCATTGTCCTTGAATACCGTTAGCTCAATTCTCTGAATATTCAGCCAGTTGTCGCACATATCAATCATCGCTGCCATCAAACGGCTGCCAACACCTTGTCCCTGATAGTCAGGATGCACGCCTAGTCCAAACGTCGCGACGTGGCGTCGGCGTGGACGCTGATTGGCTTCCAGCCCTAACTGTCCGACGATTTTCCCGTCAGTGAGTGCCACCAGATTATAGAAGCCGACGGGTTGCTCAGAACTGCGTTTTACCCACTGTTCGCTGGACGTAAAGGGTAGGTGCAGGGTGTCGCTGTAAACTTCCTGATGAGCGTAAAGCTGATGAAGTTGCTGGTAATCCTCGGCTTGTACGTGGCGGATGGTGATGTCTCCCATCAATGTCTCCCTGCTTTTTACGGTTGAATAACCTTTAAAATTATCCGTTTATACGTATGAGTCAACAATAAAAAATTATTCAAAAAGAACTTTACAAATACGAATGATAATGATTATTATTGCCGTGCGTTCCGGGGAGACAGCACTGACATGCTGATGTCTCTTTGCGAAGGCACGACATTGCTCACATTGCTTCCAGTGTTTATTTAGCCAGCTCGGGTGCTGGCTATTTTTTTGCCTGAAATTCATCCATCCTCTGCTCAAATTCTCTGCGTTATCGCTGCTGGCTCGTTCTAATTTTTTGAATAGAGGGGTTAGATTTTTACGCTTTCATATTCTCAGGCTAGGGCTAAACTAGAGAAAACATTGAGGAGAGTTGAATATGATTTATCTACGTAAGGCACAAGATCGTGGTCATGCCAATCATGGTTGGCTGGATAGCTGGCACACCTTCTCCTTCGCTAACTACTATGATGCAGACTTTATGGGTTTCTCTGCATTAAGAGTGATTAATGAAGACGTGATCGATGCCGGACAGGGCTTTGGTACCCATCCGCATAAAGATATGGAAATCCTGACCTATGTTCTGGAAGGTACGGTTGAGCACCAGGACAGCATGGGTAACAAAGAACAGATCCATGCCGGTGAATTCCAGATTATGAGCGCCGGTACCGGGGTCAAACACTCCGAGTACAATGGCAACAGCGATCGCCCGCTGCATCTGTATCAGATCTGGATCATTCCTGATACCAATGGCTTACCGCCACGCTATGAGCAGCGGATGTTTGATGCGCCGCAGGGCCGTCAGCTTGTTCTGTCTCCGGATGCCCGCGACGGTTCACTGAAAGTCTTTCAGGATATGACGTTGTCGCGCTGGGCCTTGAAGAAAGAAGAGCAAACCGTTTACCCGATCGAAGCCGAACGCCGCATCTGGGTTCAGGTTGTCCGGGGCAACGTTTCCATCAACGGTTATAAAGCGTTGACCGGCGATGCCTTTGCGGTCTGGGATGAAGTGGCTCTTTCGATTCATGCCGATGAAGAGAGTGAAATCCTGTTGTTTGATTTGCCTCCTGTCTGATAGTGGCAGGGAAACAGTACGGCGAACAGTAATCAACACTGTTCGCCGTCATAGCAAAAAACCATCTCAGCGAGGTTTAACCGCTGACGGTTATGCTACACTACGTTTCCTCAACCTTAGCCCACTCCGTTGATAATGAAGAAAAAAAGGCCAGTGCTACAGGATGTTGCCGACCGCGTCGGTGTCACCAAGATGACAATCAGCCGTTATCTGCGCGATCCTGCCCAGGTTTCAGTCCCGCTACAGGGTAAAATTGCCATCGCTCTCGACGAGTTGGGCTACATTCCCAACCGCGCACCCGATATCCTTTCCAATGCCAAGAGCAGTGCGATTGGTGTTCTGCTTCCCTCATTGACCAATCAGGTCTTCGCCGAGGTTTTGCGCGGGATTGAAAGCGTTACCGATGCGCGTGGCTATCAAACCATGCTGGCGCATTACGGCTACCAGCCTGAACGCGAAGAGCTCCGGTTAACCTCCCTGCTTTCTTACAATATTGACGGGCTGATTTTATCTGAACGTCAGCACACCCCGCGTACCCTGAAAATGATTGAAGTCGCCGGTATCCCGGTCGTGGAACTGATGGACAGCGTTTCGCCGTGTGTCGATTTGGCGGTAGGTTTCGATAACTTCGAGGCCGCACGGCGGATGACCGAGCAAATAATTTCACGCGGACATAAGCATGTTGTCTATTTCGGGGCGCGTCACGATGAGCGGACGCTGATCAAGCTGAAAGGCTATGAGCAGGCGATACGAGAGGCGGGTTTGCAGCCCCATAGCATTATGACCCCGCGTTCATCATCCTATTCCGCAGGGGCAGAAATGCTTCGGCAGGCGCTGGTGGAATATCCGCAGATCGACAGCGTTTTCTGTACCAACGACGATTTGGCGGTGGGCGCAGTGTTTGAATGCCAACGGCAGGGATTACGCATTCCGCAGGATATCGCTGTGGCGGGTTTTCATGGTCACGACATCGGGCAGGCTATGGAGCCTAAACTCGCCAGCGTACTCACACCCCGCGAAAAAATGGGGCAGATTGCCGCCGAACGTTTGCTGGCAAGATTACGTGGTGAAAGCGTGACACCCCAGATGGTCGATGTCGGCTTCACCTTGTCTCCCGGTGGCAGTATCTGACACGCCTCAGGCGAAGAGGCTGGCTGCTGGCGAGGCCATTCCTGTAACGCCGCGACGCTGCGCGCAATGACCTCATCAAGATCGCCAGTGAGAGACTAAATTTTCAGGTAGGCGCGGATGCCGTCAAGGAACATCTGGGTTGAGAGCATAACCAGAATCAGACCCATCAGGCGTTCCAGTGCGCTGACCCCTTTGTCGCCCAATAGGCGCAGAAAAACGTCGGACAAGATCAGGATCACCATCGACAATCCCCAGGCAATCAGTAGCGCCACAACCAGATGAGAAATCTGGTGCGGGTATTGGTGTGAAAGCAGCATCAGGGCCGCAAGAATTGACGGCCCGGCGACCAGCGGGATCGCCAGCGGCACCAGAAACGGCTCCTCGCCAGCAGGCAATCCGCTGGCGTTGCTTTCATGCGAGGGGAAAATCATTTTTATAGCGATCAAAAACAGAATAATCCCACCGGAAATAGAGACGGTTTCCGTTCGCAGGTTAAGGAATGCCAGAATCTTTTCACCCGCAAACAGAAAAATCAGCATCAGCAGCAGGGCAATCAACATCTCACGGATCACCACAACCCGGCGTCTTTTTGGCTCAAGATGCTTCAGCACCGACATGAAAATCGGCAGGTTGCCCAGCGGATCCATAATCAAAAACAGCAGCACCGTAACCGAAATCATCTCTGTCATTGTCTACCCAATCCTGAAAAAGTCCGGAAATGCGTCCGGTAACGCCTTGTTATAAGCGGGGCTGCTAACAAATCCCTCACTATCGAATAATTTCACTTGCCACTTCGTACACATTTTGTAAGGTTGTTGATAATGTTTTTTTATGTCTGACGCTTATGGCGCAGGCTTCGGTTCAATGCAGCAACCACCTTCCATGGCAGGACAGTATTTATGAAAAATGTAGGTTTCGTCGGTTGGCGCGGTATGGTCGGCTCTGTTCTCATGCAACGCATGATCGAAGAGCGCGATTTTGATGCCATCCGCCCGGTGTTCTTCTCTACCTCACAGCACGGTCAGCCCGCTCCAGCCTTTACGGGGCAGCAAGGCACGTTGCAGGATGCCTTCGATGTGGATGCACTCAGTGCGCTGGACGTGATTATCACCTGTCAGGGCGGCGATTATACCAACGAAATCTATCCTAAGCTGCGTGAAATCGGCTGGCAAGGCTACTGGATTGACGCAGCATCTTCTCTGCGGATGAAAGACGACGCTATTATCATCCTCGACCCGGTTAACCAGGCGGTCATCAGCCAGGGGCTGGATCAGGGGATCAAGACCTTTGTTGGCGGTAACTGTACGGTCAGCCTGATGTTGATGTCGCTGGGCGGTCTGTTTGCCCACGATCTGATTGAGTGGGCGTCGGTTGCCACTTACCAGGCCGCATCGGGCGGTGGCGCGCGCCATATGCGTGAGCTTCTGAGCCAGATGGGTATGCTGCACAACGACGTGGCGAAAGAACTGCAGGATCCTGCCTCTGCCATTCTCGACATTGAGCGCAAAGTGACGGCATTGACCCGCAGTGGCACACTGCCAATGGATAACTTTGGTGTTCCGCTGGCGGGTAGCCTGATTCCATGGATCGACAAACAACTCGACAACGGTCAGAGCCGTGAAGAGTGGAAAGGCCAGGCTGAAACCAACAAAATCCTGAATACTTCGAGCGTGATCCCTGTTGATGGCTTGTGTGTGCGCATTGGTGCACTGCGTTGCCACAGTCAGGCATTCACCCTGAAACTGAAAAAAGATGTGCCGCTGGGCGAAATCGAACAGCTTCTGGCGACGCATAATGATTGGGTTCGCGTCATCCCTAACGACCGCGAACTTTCCATGCGTGAACTGACGCCTGCTGCGGTTACCGGCACGCTGAATACACCAGTGGGCCGCTTGCGTAAACTTAACATGGGGCCGGAGTATCTTTCAGCCTTTACCGTCGGAGACCAGCTTCTCTGGGGAGCGGCTGAACCTTTGCGCCGCATGTTGCGCATAGTGCTCTAATTCGTCGCGGGGCGCTTGTCGCCCCGCGTCCTTTTCTGTTTCTTCATTTCTTGTCAGCAGACCGCCAAAACGGTGTCCTGTTTCGGACTCGTTTGGCAAAAAAAACAGCGTTATTCTGAAAAGACGATAGGGCTTCTTTCTGTTTTTCGGAGTGAGAAAAATTCCCTGTCTTTTCCCCGATTTTCTTAACAACCTTTGTCTATGCTTAAACGTGGTAGAGCGGTGTCATGCACTGCAATTGGCCGCGCAAGTAAAACAGAAAAAGAGTGGAATGGGAGGAAGCGCACAAGAGAAATTCGCAATACTGCTCCTTAGTCACGCTTTTAAGGGGCGAAGGATAGCAATATGGGAATGGAGCCTTTATTTGGTAATTAAATGAAGTAGTTAAATTTAATCATACCATTAGTCATAGGACGAAATGCCATGTCAGTACTTCCCGATCAACATGTGATAAATCAAATATTTTCCGGCCACTATGCCGATCCTTTTTCAGTTCTCGGCATGCATCAGGTCGCGGCTGGCCTGGAAGTTCGTGCATTGTTGCCCGACGCCAGCCAGGTTTGGGTAATTGATACCCAAAGTGGGAAAAAAGTGGCAGAACTCGCCCGCCGTGATGAGCGGGGCTTTTTTGTTGGCGTTATGCCACGACGCAAGAAAACTTTCCGTTATCAACTGGAAGTTATCTGGAACGATGAAACCTACAGACTGGATGACCCTTACCGCTTTGGCCCATTGCTACAGGAACTGGATATCTGGTTGCTGTCAGAAGGCACCCACCTTCGCCCGTATGAGCGACTGGGCGCGCATTTGTCCTCGCTGGATAACGTCGACGGTGTGAGTTTCATGGTGTGGGCACCAAACGCCATGCGCGTTTCGGTAGTTGGCGAGTTTAACTTTTGGGATGGTCGCCGCCATCCAATGCGTTTTCGTAAAGAGAGTGGTATTTGGGAGCTTTTCCTCCCCGCTGTCCAACGTGGGCAGACTTACAAATATGAAATCATCGACAGTAACGGCAATATTGTCCTGAAAGCCGATCCTTACGCTTTCGAAGCACAAATGCGCCCTGAAACCGCATCGTTGGTCAGCCCGCTGCCAGAAAAGGTGGTCACAACGGCTGAACGCCAACGCAGCAATGATTTTGATCGCCCGATCTCGATTTATGAAGTTCATCTGGGTTCCTGGCGACGTCATACCGACAATAATTTCTGGCTCAGTTATGGTGAGCTGGCAAAACAACTCATCGATTACGTTAAATATATGGGTTTTACCCATATCGAGTTGATGCCGATAAATGAGCACCCTTTTGACGGCAGTTGGGGATATCAACCGTTGGGCATGTATGCGCCAACGCGTCGTTTCGGTTCGCCAGACGAGTTCAAGGCGTTCGTAGACAGTGCGCATGAGGCCGGGATTAACGTCATTCTCGACTGGGTGCCGGGCCATTTCCCGAGTGATAATCACGGGTTGGCGCAATTTGATGGCACCGCACTGTATGAATATGCCGACCCGCGTGAAGGCTATCATCAGGACTGGAATACGCTGATCTACAATTATGGTCGCCATGAAGTCAGGAACTATCTGGCAGGCAATGCGTTTTACTGGATTGAGCGCTATGGCATTGATGCCCTGCGCGTTGATGCCGTTGCGTCCATGATTTACCGCGATTACAGCCGCGCTGAAGGTGAGTGGGTACCCAATTACTACGGCGGCAGGGAAAATCTTGAGGCCATTGCGTTTCTGCGATACACCAACCAGACGCTTGGCAAAGAGTTGCCTGGCGCGGTGACGTTAGCAGAAGAGTCAACGGATTATCCCGGCGTGACATTGCCCCCGGATTCAAATGGTCTGGGATTCCATTACAAATGGAACCTGGGCTGGATGCACGACACGCTCAATTACCTCAAAAATGATCCGGTTCACCGCAAACACCACCACGATCTGCTCACGTTCGGTATGCTTTACAACTATACCGAAAACTTTGTCCTGCCTCTGTCGCATGATGAGGTTGTGCACGGCAAAGGGTCGCTTCTCGATCGCATGCCTGGTGATGCCTGGCAACAATTTGCCAACCTCCGTGCCTATTACGGCTTCATGTGGGCCCATCCTGGTAAAAAGCTGATGTTCATGGGCTGTGAATTTGCCCAGGGACGTGAGTGGAATTTCGATACCAGTCTGGACTGGCATTTACTGGAAGGTCACGACGGCTGGCATAGCGGCGTGCAAAATCTGGTTCGCGATCTCAATCACTGTTATCAGCAGCAGGCACCTCTTTACGAATTGGACTTTGAGCGACAGGGTTTTGAATGGTTGGTCGTCAACGACCATGAAAATTCTATTTATGCCTTCCTTCGTCGCGATAAGTCTGGCCGAGAATTGATTGCCGTCAGCAATTTCACCCCGGTTCCACGTTATGGTTATCGTATAGGAATCAATCAGCCGGGGCGTTATCGCGAAATTCTCAATACCGACTCCCATTTCTACCGCGGTAGCAATCTGGGTAATCAGGGTGAGCTTTTCAGCGATGCGATTGGCAGTCACCAACGTGAACATTCACTGTTACTGACCATCCCCCCATTGGCAACGATTTATCTCATCAAGGAGGGGTAATGAGTCAACTCGAAAAAGGTTCTCCTTCACCAGCGGGGGCTTTGTTTGATGGTAAGGGAATCAATTTCAGTGTCTTTTCAGCAAACGCGGAACAAATTGAACTCTGTTTATTTGATAAGCACGGAAAAGAAGAGCGGCTGGTATTGCCCAGCCGCAGTGGTGATTTCTGGCATGGCTATCTGCCCGGCGGAAAGCCAGGGCAGCGCTATGGTTTTCGCGCATCGGGCCCGTTTGAGCCAATTCGCGGGTTGCGTTTTAACCCGCATAAATTGCTGGTCGATCCTTACGCCCGTGAATTAGAGGGGCGCGTTACCGATCATCCCTTTTTATATGACGGCATTAACCATCCTGATGAGCAGGATAGCGCCAGCGTTGCCCCAAAGTGTGTGGTGAGCCACGAGGAGTTTGACTGGGGGAACGACACGCCGCCGGGTACGCCGTGGGCGAAAACGGTGATCTATGAGGCGCATGTCCGGGGGCTGACGCGGCTGCATCCGGATATTCCCCAGGAGATCCGCGGCACTTATGCGGCACTCGCCCATCCGGTGATGATTAAGTACCTGATGGCGCTTGGGATTACTGCGATCGAATTGCAGCCTGTGCAGTGGTTTGCCGATGAGGCACGCCTATTGCGGCTGGGGTTAAGCAATTACTGGGGCTATAACCCGCTGGCACCTTTTGCGGTCGATCCGCGTTATGCCTCAAGAAAGGATGGCGTCTCGGCGCTGAATGAATTCCGTCAGGCGGTCAAAGCGCTGCATGAGGCCGGTATTGAAGTCATTCTGGATGTGGTGTTCAACCACACAGCAGAGTTGGATCTCGAAGGTCCGACTCTTTCGCTGCGTGGTTTGGATAATCGCAGCTACTACTGGCTGCATCAAAGCGGTGATTACGACAATGTGACCGGCTGCGGCAATGCTATCCGGCTGGTTGATGACGCTGTAGTGCAATGGGTCATTGATTGTATGCGTTTTTGGGTCGCGGAATGTCATGTGGACGGTTTCCGCTTTGACTTGGCAACGGTGTTGGGACGTACTCCCACTTTTCGGCAAGACGCGCCGCTGTTTATTGCCATGCAACAGGATGACCTGCTGTCACGTTGCAAAATGATCGCTGAACCCTGGGATATTGGCCTGGGTGGTTATCAGTTGGGAAATTATCCTGGGCACTTTGCCGAGTGGAACGATCGCTATCGTGATGATATGCGTCGTTTCTGGCTCAACGGGCGGATGCCATTGGGACAATTTGCCAGTCGTTTTGCCGCATCAAGCGACGTTTATCAGCGCGGGCAGCGCAAGCCGTATGCCAGCATCAATATGATGACGGCGCACGATGGCTTTACTCTTCTCGATTTACTCAGTTTCAACTATAAACATAATCAGGCTAATGGAGAAAATAACCGTGATGGCCACGGAAATAACTATAGTTTTAACCATGGAACAGAAGGATTAGAGGCAGAAGAGGCGGTAATTGCACGTCGTCATAATGTGCAGCGCTCGCTGCTCGCTACGTTGCTGTTATCGCAAGGGACGCCAATGCTGCTGGCCGGGGACGAACAGGGCCACAGTCAGCAGGGCAACAACAATGCGTACTGTCAGGACAATGAAATAACCTGGCTCAATTGGCAAAACGCCGATCGATCCCTTACTGAATTTACCGCTGGTTTGATCCGGCTGCGTCAGCAGATCCCTGCTTTGCAGCAAGACGATTGGTGGCAGGAAGGAAAAGACGATGTGCGTTGGCTGAATGCCCAGGGGCGTCAAATGAATCCGCAGCGTTGGGAGAGAGGACCGCAGCAGCAACTACAAATCCTGCTCTCCAGTCGTTGGTTGGTCATGATTAATGCGGCAGACAGTGAATGTGATATGGCAATACCTCAAGGTGTATGGGTTGCTGTCCCTCCATTTAATCAGGAAGAAAACCAGCTAGAGCACGCGCTCTGGCGTGCACCAGCGCATTCAATTTGCGTGTTCGCACAAGAATAAAGGAGTCGTTCATGGTGAGTTATGAGAATAGAGATACCCTGATGTTAGCCAGGCAGTTGCCCACTGATTCCGTCGCGCTCATTTTGGCTGGTGGCAGGGGTTCACGCCTGAAAGATCTGACATCAACACGGGCAAAACCGGCTGTGCATTTTGGCGGTAAGTTTCGCATCATCGATTTTGCCTTATCCAACTGCATGAATTCGGGTATTCGCCGGATTGGTGTAATTACGCAATATCATTCACATACGTTAGTGCAGCACATTCAGCGCGGCTGGTCGTTCCTGAATGAAGAAATGAACGAGTTTGTCGATCTGTTACCTGCGCAACAGCGTTTAAGTACTGAACATTGGTACAAAGGGACCGCAGATGCGGTCTATCAGAACCTCGATATTATCCGGCGCTACGGTGCCAAATATGTTGTGATATTGGCTGGTGATCATATATACAAAATGGATTACTCGCGCATGCTGCTCGATCACGTTGAGAAGGGCGGGGAGTGCACGGTCGCGTGCCTGCCGGTACCACTCAGCGAAGCGAGTGAATTCGGTGTCATGGAAGTGTCCGATGAGCATCAGGTTCTCAAGTTTTTAGAGAAGCCAGAAAATCCGCCAGCCATGCCGGGCCATCCTGATATGGCGTTAGCGAGCATGGGGATCTACATTTTTAATGCGGACTATCTTTTCAAACTTCTCGAAGAAGATATGTCTATCGCCGAATCTACCCATGACTTCGGCAAGGATTTGATTCCGAAAATTACGGAGCAAGGCAAAGCCTGGGCACACCCGTTCACGATTTCTTGTGTGACGTCAGATGCCAAGCGCACACCTTACTGGCGCGATGTCGGTACGCTGGATGCCTACTGGCGAGCCAACCTTGATCTTGCGTCAGTGACGCCAGAACTTGACATGTACGATCGTGCCTGGCCGATTCGAACCCATATGGAGCCGCTACCACCGGCAAAATTTGTTCAGGATCGATCAGGAAGCCATGGAATGACCATGAACTCACTGGTTTCCGGTGGATGTATTGTTTCCGGATCCGTGGTGGTGCACTCGGTGTTATTTCCACGGGTGCGGATAAATTCATTCTGTACCATCGATTCGACCGTATTGCTGCCTGACGTCAATGTGGGCCGCTCTTGTCGTTTACGGCGCTGCATTATCGATCGGGCATGCCATATCCCTGAAGGGATGGTGATCGGCGAAAACGCGGAAGAAGACAGCAAGCGTTTTTATCGTTCTGAAGGCGGTGTTGTACTGGTCACGCGCGAGATGCTGGCCAAGCTTTAATACTAATACTGCGCACTATGCGTATTGCGCATGAAAAGGGTAATGGCGGGGATCTGAGCAATGGAAAATGATGCAAGGATCACCCGTTTTCTCACCAATGTGTGTTTTGTCCGGTATCTGTGAGAACCGGAACCGACAATCAGGAGCGATGATGCAGGTTTTACATGTGTGTTCTGAGCTGTTTCCACTGTTAAAAACCGGAGGGCTGGCAGATGTTGCTGGTGCGCTGCCAGCAGCTCAAATCGCGGAAGGTGCAGATGCCCGGATATTAATTCCGGGTTTCCCCGATATCTACAAAGGTATTCCAGAAACGGAATTGGTCAGGACGGTCGATACCTTTGCTGGAACCGTAGGTGTGCGTTACGGGCATTATAAAGGTGTGGGCGTCTACATCATAGATGCACCCTGGCTGTACGATCGCCCGGGTAGCCCTTATCACGATCAGTTTTTAAATGCTTATGTGGATAACCACATCAGGTTTGCCCTGCTGGGTTGGATCGCGGCGGAGATGGCAAGCGGCCTGGACAGTTACTGGCGACCGGACGTGGTGCATGCACATGACTGGCATGCCGGTTTGGCTTGCCCCTATATTGCCGCGCGTGGACACCCCGCAAAAACCGTGTTCACCATCCATAATCTGGCGTTTCAGGGGCTTTATTACGGCCATCATCTGCATGAGTTGTATTTGCCGGATGCTTATTTCCAGATGCATGGACTGGAGTTTCACGGGCAGATCTCCTTCCTCAAGGCGGGTCTCTTTTACGCTGACCATATCACTACGGTCAGCCCTACCTATGCGCGCGAAATTACTGAGCCTGCATTCGGTTATGGGATGGAGAGCCTGTTGCAGCAACGCGAGCGGGAAGGGCGCCTGACGGGTATTCTGAATGGCGTTGATGATGCAATCTGGAATCCGCATGACGATATTCTGCTTTCGGCACGCTACAGCGCGGAAGATCTGAAAGCCAAGGTAATTAATAAATCGTATTTACAGCGGGTTATGGGATTGGACGTTGATGAGTCTGTCCCGGTGTTTTCAGTTGTGAGTCGCCTCACCAATCAGAAAGGGCTGGATCTGGTTCTTGATGCATTGCCACAACTGTTGGAATTAGGCGGACAACTTGCCATTCTGGGTGCAGGAGATGCAAACTTACAGCAGGCTTTCCTGGCTGCAGCTGCGCAATATCCTGGCCAGGTTGGCGTTCAGATTGGTTATCATGAGGCATTCTCCCACCGGATTATTGGTGGTGCAGATGTGATTATGGTTCCAAGCCGTTTCGAGCCCTGCGGACTGACGCAACTGTATGGGTTGAAATATGGCACGTTACCACTGGTACGGCGAACTGGGGGGTTGGCAGATACAGTTGTTGACTGTGCGCTGGAGAATCTTGCCGACGGTACGGCCAGTGGGTTTGTTTTTGAGGACAGTACGGCGAGTGCGTTAGGGAATGCCATTCGCCGTGCCATGGTGCTGTGGAGCAGGCCTAAACATTGGCGACATGTCCAGCGTCACGCCATGAGCGTTGATTTTGGCTGGCAGAGAGCCGCTGAGGCGTATCTGTCGTTATATCAACGCCTGTTGTAATCATATTCTTGGGGAATGCCAAATGAGTTCACCATTTAACTACACCTCACCGACAGTTAGTGTTGAAGCACTTAAACACTCTATCGCCTATAAATTGATGTTTATGGTTGGCAAGGATCCATCCATAGCAAATAAACACGACTGGCTGAATGCCACACTGTTTGCAGTTCGCGATCGTATGGTCGAACGTTGGCTACGCTCCAACCGCGCACAGCTTTCGCAAGATGTCAGACAGGTTTATTACCTTTCCATGGAGTTCCTGATCGGCCGGACCTTATCCAACGCCCTGTTATCCATTGGTATTTATGAGGATATTGAGCAGGCGCTGAATGAGATGGGCCTGGAACTGAAAGACTTGATCGAAGAAGAAAACGATCCAGGACTGGGCAATGGTGGGTTGGGGCGTCTGGCGGCATGTTTTCTGGATTCATTGGCAACGCTGGCATTGCCGGGACGTGGCTACGGTATCCGTTATGAATACGGGATGTTCAGCCAAAAAATTGTAGATGGTCAGCAAGCCGAATCACCGGACAACTGGCTGGATTATGGCAATGCGTGGGAATTCCCGCGCCATAATACTCGCTACAAGGTGCGTTTTGGCGGACGGATTCAGCATGAAGGGGCAAAAACCCGCTGGGTCGAAACCGAAGAGATTCTGGCGTGTGCCTACGATCAGGTCATTCCGGGTTTTGATACTGACGCGACCAATACGCTGCGGCTTTGGGGAGCTCAGGCCAGTAATGAAATCAATCTGGGTAAATTCAATCAAGGCGATTACTTTGCTGCGGTGGAAGACAAAAACCACTCTGAGAACGTATCGCGCGTACTTTACCCTGATGATTCAACCTATTCGGGACGGGAATTACGACTGCGCCAGGAATATTTCCTCGTGTCGGCGACCGTACAGGACATTCTCAACCGTCATTTCCTGACCCATCAGACCTTCGATAATCTGGCCGATAAGATCGCGATACATCTTAATGACACCCATCCGGTATTGTCGATTCCAGAATTGATGCGTCTGTTGATTGATGAACATAAATTCAGTTGGGAAGCGGCCTGGAAAGTAGTGACTCAGGTCTTCTCTTACACCAACCATACATTGATGACGGAAGCGCTTGAGACCTGGCCGGTAGATATGATCGGTAAGATCCTGCCACGCCATCTGCAAATCATTTTTGAAATCAATGATTTCTTCCTGAAAGAAGTGAAGGAAAAAGTGCCTGACGACAGAGAATTACTGGCGCGGGTATCAATCATTGATGAAAACCATGGGCGCAAGATTCGTATGGCATGGTTGGCCGTTATTGCCAGCCACAAGGTCAATGGAGTTTCAGCGCTGCACTCAGAATTGATGGTGCAGTCACTGTTTGCCGATTTCGCCCGCCTATATCCCGAGCGTTTCTGTAACAAAACCAATGGCGTGACGCCGCGTCGTTGGTTGGGCGTCGCTAACCGGCCTTTGTCCAAAGTTCTCGATGACACTATCGGGCAGACCTGGCGGACCGATCTTGAGCAGCTTTCTGAGCTCAAGCAGAACAAGGATTACCCGAGTTTTCTGCATGATCTGCAAAAAGCCAAGCTGGAGAACAAGAGGAATCTGGCTCAATACGTTGCCCAGCATTTGAATATTGTGATTAATCCGGCGTCGCTGTTTGATGTGCAGATTAAGCGTATTCACGAATACAAGCGTCAGTTGCTGAATGTGTTGCATGTGATCACCCGCTATAACCGGATTCTGGCCGAGCCTGAATCTGATTGGGTACCACGCACCGTGATTTTTGCCGGTAAAGCGGCATCGGCGTACTACACCGCCAAGCAGATTATTCGCTTGATCAACGATGTCGCGAAAGTGATCAACAACGATCCGCGTGCGCATGAAAAACTGAAAGTGGTATTTATTCCAAACTACAGCGTCAGTCTGGCGCAGATGATCATTCCGGCAGCCGATCTTTCTGAACAGATCTCTCTGGCGGGTACTGAGGCATCTGGCACCAGTAACATGAAATTTGCCCTGAATGGGGCACTGACCATCGGTACGCTGGACGGTGCGAACATCGAAATGCTTGAGCACGTCGGTGAAGAGAATATTTTCATTTTCGGTAACACGACTGAGCAGGTCGAGGAACTGCGGCGTGGTGGGTACAATCCGCGTACCTATTATGAGCAAGATAGTGAACTGCATCAGGTGCTGACGCAACTCGGCACTGGGGTATTCAGTCCTGAAGAGCCTAAGCGTTACAGCAATCTGTTTGATTCACTGGTCAACCTGGGCGATCACTATCAATTGCTGGCAGATTATCGCAGCTATGTTGATACACAGGATAAAGTTGATGAGTTATATCAACAGCCTGAGGAGTGGACGCGTCGGGCGTTGCTGAATATTGCCAACATGGGATATTTCTCGTCGGATCGCACGATCCAGGAATACGCCGATGAAATTTGGAATATTAAGCCGGTAAAACTGTAGTTCTTTAAAGAGCCTCCTCCATAGCGGGGGAGGCTCTATTCCTTCATGCTCCCAAGACGGCACTTTTCTCAGGAAGCCAACGACAATATTTTCTTGTTTTTCACATGTTCGGCCAGCCAATCTGCAACGCGCAACTGCTGCGTTTCATTCAGCCACATACCTAATTTGGTCCGACGCCAGATCGCGTCATCCAACTCCCTGACCCACTCTTTTTCGACCAGATAACGCAGTTCGGCTTCATAAAAATCGTGGCCAAAGTTTTCACCCAAATCGCCCAGACTTTGTGCGTCAGCCAGGATCAATTCACTGTGACTACCGTACGTGTGGGTGTAGCGGCGCGCCAGTGACTCGGGTAACCATGAACGACTACGACGAAGTTTTGCCGCATAACTGCTGCGATCATCGCCGATATCGCCGCCGGGCAACAAACCGTTTTTAGTCCACGCAGGACCGGCTGTCGGATAGTATTTAGACAGTTTCTCCATCGCGTGCTCAGCCAGCTTACGATAGGTCGTCAGTTTACCCCCGAAGATGGAGAGCAGAGGCGCGGCACCTTGCTGATCGGCGATATCCAGCGTGTAGTCACGGGTTACAGCCTGTGGTGAGTCTGATTCGTCGTCACACAGTGGGCGCACACCGGAATAGGTCCAGACGATGTCATCACGGCTCAACTGTTTGTTGAAGTGGTTGTTGTAGACTTTCAACAGGTAGCTGATTTCTTTGTCATCAATCTTCACGTCTTTAGGATCGCCGTGATATTCAACATCGGTAGTGCCAATAATTGAGAATTCATCCAACCAGGGGATGACGAACACGATACGGTTATCTTCATTCTGCAAGATGTATGACTGCGGCTGATTATGCGCTTTGGGAACCACGATGTGGCTACCTTTGATCAGGCGGATACCGTATGGCGATTTGAGTTTCAGGCCATCATCAAAGAATTGTTTCACCCAGGGACCGGTGGCATTCACCAACCCTTTGGCGCGCCAGGTGTAGGTTTTGCCATTCGAGACATCTTCTGCTTCGACCATCCACAGACCATTTTCGCGCCATGCACGGGTGACTTTGGTCCGGGTGCGAACTTCACCGCCACGTTCAACCACTTCCTGAGCATTCAGGACCACCAGACGGGCATCGTCTACCCAGCAATCAGAATATTCGAAACCGCGCACCAATCCAGGTTTGAGCACCGAGTCTGGACCAAAACGCAAGCCTTTACTGGCTGGCAGGCTGGTGCGTTTACCCAGGTGATCGTACAGGAACAGACCCATCCGGATCATCCACGCCGGGCGTAGATGCGGCTGGTGGGGTAAGCGAAAGCGCATAGGGAAAGCGATATGAGGTGCCAGTTTGAGCAGTACCTCACGCTCTGCCAGTGCTTCACTCACCAGACGGAATTCATAGTGCTCCAGGTAGCGCAGGCCACCGTGAATCAGTTTTGAACTGGCTGAAGAGGTAGCGCAGGCCAAATCTTGCGCTTCCAGTAGCAGTACAGAGAGCCCGCGCCCGGCTGCATCCGCAGCGATACCGGCACCGTTAATGCCGCCACCGATTACGATCAAGTCTTTGGTTTCCACGTCATCTTCCTCCAGATGTTCGAAACAGCTCTATTATGTTCGTTTTCGCTCATTATTGTAATCAAAAACCAACAAATAAGCCAAGGGTTAACCAAATAAAAACATTTATGTGTGATAGAGGAAACATTTTGGGGGGCGAGAGCGCGCCCCGGGCGCTATTGGGGGAGGGGAGCCCGGAAATGGGCTTGGATTTTTTTTGCCAATCTGGCGATTGGGGGCGATTTCATAGCGCAGGTATTGGTTGAGATGAGATTTGTTTTCGACTTGAGGCTTAGACGCGAGCGTTGAAAGAAGGCTTTGGTTGGAGGCTTTGGCTATGTTGTTGATATTTAATAATGACTCGGAGTAAGTTTCGGTTGATATACGTCTATTTTTCTACTTGAACCTTGCTGCCTCAACCGCCATAGGGGACCTAGCCGTCCCCTATGAACCCGGGCTTTTCCGCGGCATTTCTCGCCGGCTGCGCCGGTCCCTTCGCTCATCACTCCGGCGGACGGGTCGGCTTTAGCCCACATCCATATGGGCGGACGCCTCTCACCGCCATCGTGGCGGTTCGCCCCTGCCTTCATTCCGCCCTCAGCAATTTATGATGCTCGGGGGAAAGTCAACGTCAAAATGAACTTTGTATTTCAATGTCTGTTAACGTCAAAAGATAGCTTTGCTGGTTAGATGCTTAGGCTATGATTTTGTTCTTTTAGTGTGAAGATCGGCATCTAAGCAAGGGGTGAAGCGCACCCCTTGCATCCACGCTTTCCGCAGCATAAATTGCCCGCGTTGCGGGTGCCCTCGGTTGTCATTCCGGCGGACGGGTCGGCTTTAGGCTACAGTCCCTGTAGCCGGACGCCTTTCGCCGCCATCCATGGCGGCTCATCCCTGCCTCCATTCCGCCCTCAGCAATTTATGATGCTCAGGGGACGGTCAAAAGACAAAAACAAAAGAAATAGAGAAATAAAAACAAAATTAAAACCTCAGGATTTTATCAATTAATCATCATCTTTTTATCTGTTGATGTTTCAGTTGACCTTCCCAGAGCGTTATGACTCGCTGAGCGAAGAACGCAGGCAGGGGCGAACCGCCATGGATGGCGGTGAGAGGCGTCCGCCGCCAGGGACTGGTGGCTAAAGCCGACCCGTCCGCCGGAGTGATGAGTGAAGGTATCGGCGCAGCCGACGAGTCGTGTAGCGAAAAAGCCCGGGTTCAAAGGGCCGCGGCGACTGGCGGCCCTTTGTCGGTTGAGGCGAAAACGTTAAAGTAGAATAGCGATCGTAAGCCAACCGAAACCTGCTCCGAACTAGCTTTTAAAACAACCAACCAACCAACCAACCAACCAGTCCGGCATCTCATGCCGCAAACCAACACCCATAGCGCCAAACAGGCGCCACCAGCACTAACACAACTCCAATTGAACTTCATGTTGCTCAATAATCTTCATCACGCTGGGTGGCGGCATTTGATCGGTAAAAAGATAATCAATCAAATTCATATTCCCCAGATTAACCATCGCATTCCGTCCAAACTTCGAATGATCAGTCACTAGCATAACGCAGCGGGAGTTCTCAATGATCGCCCGTTTGGTGCGAACCTCATGGTAGTCAAACTCCAGAAGCGAGCCATCCATGTCGATGCCGCTAATCCCTAAAATACCAAAATCGAGGCGGAACTGGGAGATGAAGTCCAATGTGGCTTCACCCATAATCCCACCGTCACGCGTACGAACCTCTCCGCCAGCCAAAATCAGACGGAAGTCCTCTTTTGCGGTCAAGAGCGTTGCGACATTCAGATTATTGGTTACCACGCGCAGGTTCTTATGATTGAGTAGCGCGTGGGCAACAGCTTCGGGGGTCGTGCCAATATCAATGAACAACGTTGCGCCGTCAGGAATCTGGCTGGCTACCCGTTGTGCAATCCGCGCTTTCTCTTCCGACCACATCACCTTGCGATCGTGATACGCCGCATTGGTTGAGCTTGAAGGCAGTGCCGCACCGCCGTGATGGCGCTGAATTTTATTTCGATCGGCCAAGTCATTGAGATCGCGACGAATGGTCTGTGGACTAACGGCAAAATGCTCAACCAACTCTTCCGTGCTGACGTAACCCTGCAGGCGTACCAGCTCAATAATTGCGTCATGTCGCTGTGTTTGCTTCAAGATAATCCCCTAATACGCCAGCGTAAGGCGTTGGTTAACAATAACTCATTATTTTAGAGTACGCGTAATCCGTGTATCGATAAACGCCATCAGTAAGCCAATGATTAAACCTACAACATGCGCGGCATTGGCGATCGATAAACCAAAAATATCGAAATATCCGCCAACCAGCCATAGAATTGAGAAGATCATTAATCCCCGAGGAAGATTCAGTCCCCGCTGGGGAGCCAATTCACCCATCAGCCAGACATACCCCATCAAGGCGTAGACGACGCCCGATAATCCACCGAAGTATACACCGCTGAATATCGACTGCCCGTAACCGCTCAATAGCGCTGAAATCAAGGTAATTGTCAGTAATTTACCCGTTCCGAGGCGTTTTTCAAGGGGACCGCCAAGGTACCACCACCACATTAGATTAAACAGAATATGCAGCATGGAGAAGTGCAGGAGTGCATGACTGAACCAGCGCCATACCTGGAAATATTGGCTGCTGTTCGGCCACGCCAACCACACCATAACATTGTCATCACCTATGATTTGCATCAGCACATAGATAACAATACACAACACCATCACTGACAGCGTCAACGGGCCTGCCTGACTGCGGATTCGCTGGAGATAGGAATAGCGTTGATAAGTAATAGTGCTATCAGTTTTACCCGCTTGCCAACTGGCTTCCTGATAGCGGGGATGCAAAGGATCTTGCAGAAATAACTCAAGTTGCTGTTCGACATCAGTCAGGTGTGAATCGTCAGCAAGCCATAACTCGGCATCATGACCAATTCTCTGCATCTCAACGGTGATCCCACGGGTTGCCATAAAGTCGACAAAAGCCTGAGCCAGCCGTGGATTGGACAACGCAATTACTCGAACCATATTTTTCGATGACCGCTTAATGTGTTGGTTTGTAATATGTTCCTGAAAAAATCATAACCAGGAAAATGGGATGATGTCTCGATTATAACCTGCACTCTGATTGCTGTATGCCCTGATAATGCGCGAATATGCCAGCGATTGCAGCAATGAATAAATTGTCGGAGTTAAGAATGAAAGAGGAGAGTAACACGATGATATGCGTAAGAAAAATTACGCAGGGTAGAGAGGTAAACCCTGCATTCGACTCGGTGGGATAAGAGGTGATTATTTTTTGACGGGCTCCAGGTTTAGGGGAAATTCGCGTGCCCAGGCCTCAAAGCCGCCATCAATACTGTATACAGCTTCAAAACCCTGATTTAATAGGTATTGTGCCGCACCGCGACTGCTAATGCCGTGGTAACACATCACCATCACCGGGGTTTCTAAGTCAGTGCGCTGCATGAACGTTTGCATACTGTCATTGGTTAAATGAAATGCACCAGACGCATGGGACGCCTCAAAACTTTGTGGATCGCGAAT
Source organism: Edaphovirga cremea (assembly GCF_003332275.1). Classification (GTDB taxonomy): domain Bacteria; phylum Pseudomonadota; class Gammaproteobacteria; order Enterobacterales; family Enterobacteriaceae; genus Edaphovirga; species Edaphovirga cremea. Next base: position 246,636 of record NZ_QOVA01000004.1, read on the forward strand.
ATCAACCAATACCGCATTGCCCTGTTGCAAGCGGTTGAACGCCTGCTCAACGTTGATTGCTTCAAACTGTTCCATGCTGCTCATTGCCTCATCAATTATGACAGTAACGACTCTTCGGGTCATTAAGACCCGGGCAACAATAGGGAATAGGAGAAAAGTCTTCGTAAACGCTGCTCGAATATAGACGTTAAACCAGAATCACTTCCACGCCTTGCTGTCGTAATTGCTCAACAATCGCCGCGTCCGCTTCCTCACCCGTAATAACGACATCGATTTGCTCGGTACGGCTAAAGAGCATCCCGGCGCGCTGCCCGACCTTGCTACTGTCGACTAAAACTGCCAGTTTACCGACATAATTCAACATCTTCTGCTCGGCCATGGCAGTCAGCATGTCGGTTTTATATAAACCGTCAATTGTCAGCCCCTTGCCACTGGTAAACATCCAATGGCCCGCATAGAGACTGGCATCACCATCCTGCGGAGCGAGAGTAATTGACTGGCTCTTGTTGTACTGCCCCCCCATGATTACGACGCTGTCATGTTCCTTCTCGATCAGATAGTTTGCCAAAGGCAGGTAATTGGTAATGACCTGGATGTCTTTGCCTGCCATCTCACGCCCCAACAAAAATGCCGTTGATCCGCAGTTAATGACTACGCTTTCACCCGGTTGACAGAGTTGTGCTGCTGCATTGGCGATACGCATTTTTTCATTCAAATGCTGCGTCTGGTGAATGTTCAGCGGAGTCCAGGCCGGTCGCTGGGAACTGATCGCCTCTGCCCCGTTGCGCACTTTACGCAGTTTCCCCAATTCATTCAGTTTATTGATATCCCTTCGGGCTGTTGCCGGGGAAATATCGAAACTCCCGATGACATCGGCGACGGAGATTTGTCCCTGACGCTGGAGCAACTCAAGAATGGCATTATGTCGTTGTGATTCTGTCATGGAGACTCCGCGGAGGGTAATGATTACCGCGTGATTATAGGCGAGCGGTTATGCAATTAAAATCATCATTTCGGATCGAGCCCGAGATTGGCTGCGCAGAAGATGCCTGCGCAGCCCGTTACGCGGTTCAGAGGAATGATTTGAAAGGCAAATCGGGTTCGGTTGTAAAGCAATCATCGAAACCACGCGGGTAGTGATACTCGAAGTTATCTTTGTCTTGTGGCCAGGTGAATTTGCCCCCAACTTGCCAGATAAAGGGTTTGAACCCGTATTTCAGACGGTTTTTCTTCATTTCCCACAGGACACGGATTTCTTGCGGATCGGCCTGGAAGTTTGACCAGATATCATGGTGGAAAGGAATAACGACTTTGGCATTCAACGATTCTGCCATCCGCAAAATATCCGCACTGGTCATTTTATCGGTGATGCCGCGCGGGTTCTCACCATACGACCCCAGCGCAACGTCAATTTGATGATCATTTCCATGCTTGGCAAAGTAGTTGGAGTAATGGGAGTCACCGCTGTGATACAGGCTGCCGCCCGGGGTTTTGAACAGGTAATTCACCGCGCGAAGATCCATTCCATCAGGTAGAACGCCCGCTGCAGTTTGATCGGCTGGAAGGGTGATCAGCGCCGTGCGATCAAATGCATCAAGCACTTGAATTTCCGTATCTTTTATTTTTACTACATCGCCAGGTTTTACCACGATACAGCGTTCAGCAGGGACGCCCCAACCGATCCACAGGTTGACACAGGTTTGCGGCCCTATAAATGGGACATCATCGCTACAATTCTGCATCACCGCCGCAGCGACATTGACGTCAATGTGATCGTTATGATCGTGCGTCGCGAGGACAGCATCGATGTTTTTAATCGCAAAAGGGTCAAGGACAAAGGGGGTTGTGCGCAGATTGGGTTGCAATTTTTTTACGCCAGCCATACGTTGCATCTGATGGCCTTGCTTCATCAGCGGGCTCTCATGATTTTGCTTACCGACGCCGCACCAAAAATCCACACACAAATTGGCATGACCCTGCGACTTTAGCCAAATCCCGGTGCATCCAAGCCACCACATGGCAAAACTCCCGGCAGCAACCTGCTCTTGTTCAATCTCTTCATTCAGCCAACTTCCCCATTCGGGAAAAGTACTCAGGATCCAGGATTCACGGGTGATGCTCTTCACTTTACTCATTTTAAGGCCCTCTGGCAGAAATTCGATGATATGAATAAATCATAAATTATCATAACAAGATCATTTATGATTTTATGGTGAGAAATTAGCATCGAAAAAATTTATGATCAACGTAATTTTGCGCGGAGTATCGCAGTGAAATACCGTTTTCTGATGATTAACTGCAAAGTGAAAAAAACGAGATAAATTCAGAAAAATAATTAACTAATTGATATTATTAATATTTAATGTGAATTTTCTTTCATGGAATGAATGAGTGACAGATAACTTGCGAGGCCGCTCACATATAATCACAAAAGATCTTTTAGTGATTTAACGTGAGCGTTAGAGTGATTTAATTCTTACATTCTTGATGCATTACCCTTTGGCGGCAATGCATCAAGAACGGTTAAGCCAAAAGCCACGGAGAGCGTTATGCAAACCCTCTATACCATTTTTACTGTTTTCTTTAACCAGGTGATGACCAATGCCCCTTTACTGCTGGGTATTGTGACCATGATTGGTTATTTACTACTCAGGAAAAGTGCCACGGTCATTATCAAAGGCACGTTAAAGACCATTATCGGTTTCATGCTTTTGCAGGCTGGGTCTGGGATCCTGACCAGCACATTCAAGCCAGTCGTTGCCAAACTCTCTGAGGTTTACGGGATTAATGGCGCAATATCAGACACCTATGCATCGATGATGGCAACCATAGAGCGCATGGGTGATGCGTACAGTTGGGTGGGATATGCCGTACTGATCGCATTGGCGCTGAACATTCTCTATGTATTGCTGCGGCGTATCACGGGCATCCGTACCATCATGCTCACGGGGCATATCATGTTCCAGCAGGCGGGGTTGATCGCCGTATTTTTCTTCATCATGGGCTACCCCATGTGGACGACGATTATCTGTACTTCAGTTCTGGTTTCCCTGTATTGGGGAATTACCTCAAACATGATGTACAAACCGACGCAGGAAGTGACGGATGGCTGTGGTTTCTCAATTGGGCACCAGCAGCAGTTTGCATCATGGCTCGCCTATAAGCTTGCACCCTATCTGGGCAAGAAAGAAGAGAGCGTGGAGGATCTCAAGCTCCCTGGCTGGCTGAATATTTTCCATGACAACATTGTTTCCACCGCGATCGTAATGACGCTGTTCTTTGGCATCATTCTTTGCTCATTCGGGCTGGATACGCTGCAAGCGATGGCGGGGAAAACCCACTGGACCATCTATATTCTGCAAACTGGCCTGATGTTCTCTGTGGCGATTTTTATCATCGTTCAGGGCGTGCGCATGTTTGTCGCTGAACTGACCGAAGCATTCAACGGCATCTCCCAACGACTGATCCCCGGCGCGGTGTTAGCCATCGATTGTGCCGCCATTTATAGCTTTGCACCCAATGCAGTGGTCTGGGGTTTTATGTGGGGCACTATCGGGCAATTGATTGCCGTTGGGATTCTGCTCGGTGTGGGTTCTTCCATCATGATCATCCCTGGTTTTATCCCGATGTTTTTCTCCAACGCCACGATTGGCGTGTTCGCCAACCATTTCGGCGGCTGGCGTGCGGCAATGAAGATTTGTCTGGTGATGGGGATGATCGAAATTTTTGGCTGCGTCTGGGCAATCAAGCTGACAGGGCTGAGCGCGTGGATGGGAATGGCCGATTGGTCAATTCTCGCCCCACCTATGATGCAGGGTTTCAGCACTGGCCTGTGGTTTATGGGCGTCATTATTGCTATTGCGTTGATATATATGTTTTTTGCGGGACGCACACTGCGTGCCGAAGAAGACGCTGAAAAAGAACAATTATCTGAATCTGCTTCAAATTAACCGGAGAGAAAATCATGACAGTAAGAATTCTGGCGGTCTGTGGGTGTGGGCAAGGCAGTTCAATGATCATGAAAATGAAGGTTGGGCAGTTTCTTACCCAGCAGAATGTTGACCATACGATGAACAGCTGCGCGGTAGGTGAGTACAAGTCTGAACTGAGCGGCGCGGATGTGATTATTGCCTCAACGCATATTGCCGATGAGATCACCGTCAGCGGCAACAAATATGTCGTTGGGGTCCGCAATATGCTTTCCGCCGCCGACTTCGGTCCCAAATTGATGGAAGTCATCAGCGCTCACTTTCCTGGCGATCTCAAAAAATAGGGGGAGAAATGAAACTACGAGATTCCCTCGCAGAAAATAACTCCATTCGTTTACAGGCGGAGGCAGAAACCTGGCAGGAAGCGGTAAAAATTGGGGTTGATCTCCTGGTTGCCGCAGACGTGGTGGAGCCGAAATATTATCAGGCCATTCTGGCGGGTGTAGAGCGATTCGGTCCCTATTTTGTTATTGCACCGGGTCTGGCCATGCCGCATGGCAGACCGGAAGAGGGCGTAAAGAAAACCGGTTTTGCGCTGGTCACGCTGAAAACTCCGCTGGTGTTCAATCATGAGGAGAATGATCCCGTCGATATCCTGATAACGCTGGCGGCCATTGATGCCAATACGCATAACGAGGTCGGCATTATGCAGGTCGTCAATTTGTTTGAGGATGAGGCCAACTTTGACCGTTTACGAGCCTGCCAAACTCAGCAGGACGTTCTGGATTTAATCGATCGCACCACTGCGGCGGCTCTCGCTGCGACAGAAGAATAAAAGGAACCCGCAATGTCACATAACTTACCGATGCTGCAAGTCGCTCTCGACAACCAGACAATGGACGACGCTTACAAGACGACTCGTTTGATTGCCAGTGAAGTCGATATTATCGAAGTGGGTACCATTCTTTGTGTTGGCGAAGGGGTGCGTGCGGTACGCGATCTCAAGGCATTGTATCCAGAGAAAATTGTCTTGGCTGATGCCAAAATCGCCGACGCTGGCAAGATACTTTCGCGTATGTGTTTTGAGGCAAACGCTGATTGGGTCACAGTAATTTGTTGTGCAGATATCAATACCACCAAAGGCGCACTCGAGGTCGCAAAAGAATTCAATGGTGATGTACAGATAGAACTCACCGGATATTGGACTTGGGAGCAAGCCCAAGAGTGGCGCGGGGCGGGCATCCAGCAAGTTGTTTATCACCGCAGTCGTGATGCGCAGGCCGCCGGGGTCGCCTGGGGTGAAACAGACATCAGCGCGATTAAACGTCTCTCCGGTATGGGTTTTAAAGTCACGGTGACGGGCGGATTGGCACTGGATGATTTACCGCTCTTCAAGGGCATTCCCATTCACGTATTTATCGCTGGGCGCAGTATTCGTGATGCCACCGATCCCGTGGCCGCAGCGAGACAGTTTAAACACTCTATCCGCCAGTTATGGGGCTAAGGGAATCGCTATGCAACAGAACGCTGTTCCCCTTGGAATTTATGAGAAAGCCCTGCCTCCCGGCGATGATTGGCTGGCGCGATTGCAGCTTGCGGGTGAACTGGGTTTTGATTTTGTCGAAATGTCCGTGGATGAAACCGATGACCGCTTATCACGACTCGACTGGAGTCGCGAGCAACGGCTGACCTTGGTGGCTGCAATCTCGCAGAGTGGGGTTCGCATTCCCTCCATGTGCCTAAGCGCCCATCGGCGTTTTCCTCTGGGGTCGGAAGATGATGAAACACGCGATCGCGGATTGCTGATTATGCACAAAGCGATCCGGTTTGCGCAGGATGTCGGCATTCGGGTCATACAACTGGCGGGTTATGATGTTTATTATCAACAGGCTAACGATAATACCCGCGAGCGTTTCCGTGCTGGCCTGCAGCAGGCGGTTGAGATGGCCAGCCGTGCCCAGGTTACGTTGGCTATGGAGATTATGGATTATCCACTGATGAATTCGATCAGTAAGGCGTTGGGATATGCGCACTATCTGAATAACCCGTGGTTTCAGCTCTACCCTGATATTGGCAACCTGTCAGCCTGGGATAACGATGTACAGATGGAGCTCTCTTCTGGCGCGGGTCATATTGTGGCAGTACATGTCAAAGATACTCAGCCAGGTATTTTCAAAAACGTTCCCTTTGGTAGCGGCGTAGTAGATTTTGAGCGCTGTTTTACCACCCTGCGTGAAAGCGGTTATCGTGGCCCTTATTTGATTGAGATGTGGAGTGAATCTGCGCCCGATCCCACATTGGCAGTCAGGGAGGCGCGGAGTTGGGTCGCAGCCCGTATGCGCAATGCCGGGCTTTTAGTGGAGGAGGTTGCCTGATGGAGCAACTTAAGCAGCAAGTCTATTTGGCGAATATGGCATTGCCGCGTTTCGGGTTGGTGACATTCACCTGGGGCAATGTGAGTGGCATTGATCGCCATCGTGGATTGATGGTGATTAAGCCAAGTGGCGTAGCCTATGAGGATATGCAGCCAGACGATATGGTCGTGGTTGATATGAGCGAGAAAACGGTCGAAGGTCGCTATCGTCCTTCTTCGGATACGGCTACTCATCTTGAACTCTATCGGCATTACCCGGAGCTGGGTGGGATTGTGCATACACATTCAACGCATGCGACCGCATGGGCGCAGGCTGGGTTGCCTATTCCCGCCATGGGGACAACACATGCTGATTATTTTCATGGAAATATTCGCTGTACGCGACCGCTGGCCCGTGGAGAGATTGAAGGAGAATACGAGCATGAGACCGGTGCTGTTATCGTAGAAACGATCGGGAGCGATAATCCCTTGCACAATCCGGGTGTGGTGGTTCATCAGCACGGTCCATTTGCCTGGGGAAGAACGCCAGACGACGCGGTACATAACGCGGTGGTGATGGAAGAAGTCGCTCGTATGGCATGGATTGCTCTGGCGATTAATCCCGCAGCCCGTGAGATCAACCCGGACTTACTGGAGAAGCATTTTACGCGTAAGCACGGTGCAGGTGCGTATTATGGGCAGGTGGCGTAGGCAAACGCCAGTCGCGATTTGGTGAGCGGGGCGGGTGCGCCCCGGCACTTTTTTAAAGCTTTTGGTTAAGGATGTTTTCTTGCCTGATTGGTGGGTTGTTTAAAAACAGGTTCGGAGCAGGTTTCGGTTGATATACGTCTATTTTTCACCTTGAAGCGTAGATGCGAACGTTAGTTAAAAGATAGCTTTGTTGGTTAGATGCCTACGCTATGATTTTGTTCTGTTAGTGTGAAGATCGGCATCTAAGCAGGGCCGTAAGCGCGGCCCTGCACCGCGCTTTTCCGCGGCATTCTTCGCCGGCTGCGCCGGTCCCTTCGCTCATCTCTCCGGCGGACGGGTCGGCTTTAGCCCACATCCATGTGGGCGGACGCCTCGAACCGCCATCCTGGCGGTTCGCCCCTGCCTGCGTTCTTCGCTCAGCGAGTCATGACGCTCTGTGAAAGTCAAAGGAAACAGAAACGTCAAAAAAATAAGACAACAAATGAGTTGATAATTTCTGTATGAAATCTTGATATTTTAATGTTGGTTTTATTTCTATATTTCTTTTGTCTTTGTCTTTGTCTTTCCCCCGAGCATCATAAATTGCTGAGGGCGGAATGGAGGCAGGGATGAGCCGCCAGGACGGCGGCGAAAGGCGTCCGGCTACAGGGACTGTAGCCTAAAGCCGACCCGTCCGCCGGAATGACAACCGAAGGGACCCGCAACGCGGGCAATTTATGCTGCGGAAAAGCGCGGTGCAGGGCCGCGCTTACGGCCCTGCTTGGAGGCCAGCTTCACAGCAGAAGAAAGAAAACCAAGCCAAAGCCTCCAACCAACAAAGCTATCTTTTGACGTTCACAGACATTGAAATACAAAGTTCATTTTGACGTTGACCTTCCCCCGAGCATCATGAATTGCTGAGGGCGGAATGCAGGCAGGGATGAGCCGCCAGGACGGCGGCGAAAGGCGTCCGGCTACAGGGACTGTAGCCTAAAGCCGGCCCGTCCGCCGGAATGACAACCGAGGGAACCCGCAACGCGGGCAATTTATGCTGCGGAAAAGCGCGGATGCAAGGGGTGCGCTTCACCCCTTGCTTAGATGCCGATCTTCACACTAAAAGAATAAAACCATAGCATAGGCATCTAACCAGCAAAGCTATCTTTTGACGTTCACAGACATTGAAATACAAAGTTCATTTTGACGTTGACCTTCCCTGAGCATCATAAATTGCTGAGGGCGGAATGGAGGCAGGGATGAGCCGCCAGGACGGCGGCGAAAGGCGTCCGGCTACAGGGACTGTAGCCTAAAGCCGACCCGTCCGCCGGAATGACAACCGAAGGCACCCGCAACGCGGGCAATTTATGCTGCGGAAAGCGTGGATGCAAGGGGTGCGCTTCACCCCTTGCTTAGATGCCGATCTTCACACTAAAAGAACAAAACCATAGCGTAAGCATCTAACCAGCAAAACTATCTTTTGACCTTCACGCAAACCAATCTGATATCAACCGAAACTTGCTCCGAGCCTGTTTTAAAACAACCAATAAAGCCACTTCTGATCCCCACCTATACCCTAACTCGCTAAGAGTAAAACACCCGCGATAGCGACATCCAAAAACCTTTGCAATCAAAAACAAAACCTTATGCACTATACCCCATCATCTGCATTAACTTCTGCGCCTGTTGCACGGCTTCCTGCCGGTGTGTAACACCTAATTTCTGATATAAATTACGGATATGCGTTTTGATGGTTGTGGCTGCAACGTCAAGTTCGCTGGCAATCTGGTCGTTGCTGTAACCCGAGTAGATCAGCCCCAAAACCTGCCATTCGCGCTGGGTTAATGGGCTGGTTCGAATTAATTCAGGGACTTGGGGGTGAGTCAGCAATTTATCGACAAAACTCTCGTCGAAGTGGGCAAATTTATGGCGGTGATGCTGGTTAACATCGCGCAAAATACGCTGTGCCCGATGCTGATCCAACTCATGAAGTGCATTCAGTTGGATCAATTGGCGCAACTGCTGGGCCATCGCTTCACCTTCAATGACGAAATGACTGATGAAACCCGTGCGGTTCGCCAGCGACAACGCTTCAATCAGGGCTTTCTGCGCCTCAACTTTCCTCTCGGTTTGCCAGTAGAGTAAATTGCTCAGCAACAAATTCCGATTCAGATCGCTGTACAACCTAAAGCGTCGGGCATTTTCATTCAACTCATCCAACACCACTTCGGCTTCGCTGTATTGGCCCAGCAAAATTTGTGCACGTGCGATATTGCGCCACTGGCCCTGTAGAAAATGATTATCCGCCATTCCCGGTTTTTCGGTATGGCGCAACCAATTGGCGGCTGCCGCTTTATCGCCAGTCATCTGCCAGTAAATAACCCGCGCTTTATCTGCGTTAGTCAGCCAGTCACGATGGTAGGAACCACTGTGGAGCAACGATTCGCAACGCTGCATATGGCGATTGGCATTGTCTAAATCCCCTCGCGCCAATGAGCATTTCGCGAGCATTGCCAGACATTGCAACTGATACTGCGGTTGATAGTTGGCAAGAACTTCCAACCCTTTCTTCGCGGCATCTTCCGCTTCGTCAAGTCGTGACCAGGACCAAAGCAGTTGCGAGCGCAAGCGGAGCAAAAACTCATGCATTGGCAACTGCTCGAGGTGCTGCTCCTGGACTAACTCGAACGCCTTATCCTGCGTCTCGTAAGCGGCTTGCAGAAAGCCTTGGGCGATCAGGATTTCGCTCTGTTGCAGTAAGGCCCATAAAGCGTAGTGATAGGATTCGTGGCGGCGCGCCATCTGCTCGGTCTGTTGCATCATGGGCAGCGCCCGCGCCAGTTCACCTTTACAGTGGTGAACTTCGCCGGTAACCGATGTGGCAACAATACGGCTGAAATAACTGGAAAGTGGCAGATATTTCAGCGCATCGGTCGCCAGTCTTTCTGCTTCGTCTGGCTTCCCGGCGGTAATGGCAACTTGCGCCCTTAAGGCATCAAATTCAGCCGACAACGTTTTATCAATGGTTAATTGCTGAGCGCGCATAGCCTGCTCAGCACGATCAAGTTGGGTATTAACTTCCGCATACCGGTGCTGGCTTTGCGCCAGCCAGGCCTGCAAAAGTGCCAGTTTAGGATTCTGTACCAGTCGCGGGTAAGGTAATGCATTCAAGCACTCTTCCAGCAAGGCCAGTTCACTGTGGTTGAACAAAGCCCAGGCGTGCTGCAATAAAATGTCACGCAGCATTTCGACATCGCCCGCAGCCAGTGCGTGGTGAATGGCCTCTGCTGGATAACCCAGCGCCAGCCAACCTTCCGAGGCGGATCGGTGAATGGCCGGGAGCTCAATTGCCAGCTCCCACTGGCAGCGTTGACGCAAAAAAGAAGCAAAGAGAGGATGGAAGCAGAACCATTCACCCGTGTCATCCATCCGATGGATAAATAGCCCCTGACGCTCAAGTTCTTCCAGGCGCTGCTGACCATTGTCTTCACCGGTCAGACGGACGATCAACGCATCATTCATGGAACGCAGAACAGAACAGCGCAACAGGAATTGCCGGGAAGCCGGATCCACGCGATCGAGAACTTCATCGACAAGATAATCGCTCAGATGGCTGGCGTTCAGGCCGGAAAGACGTTTGGCGGATTGCTGTGCGCAAGAGGTCGATTGGCGGGCGGACAAGGCAATAAGCTGCAATGCAGTTGCCCAGCCTTCAACTTCATCACACAGTCTGCTGCTGTCGCCTTGCTCAAGTGGCGAAGCGAGGCGGCAATCAAAAAATTGTTTGGCTTCCTGATGAGTAAATGCCAATTGGCGCATGCTCAATTCCAGCAATTGATCGCGCACACGCAGATTCGCAATACCCAGCGGTGGCAGGGTTCGGGACAACAGAATCAAGGTCAGATTTTCAGGCTGATGGCGCAAAAAAAAGCGCATTGCCTCATGAATGCTGTCATTGGTAATCAAATGATAGTCATCAATGACCAGATAAAGCGGCCGATGCCATTCTGATAATTCGACGAACAGTTGTGCGAAGAGTGCAGACATCGTCGCATATTGATGTTTCTGGCTCAGAGCTTCACTTTTACTGCAATGCCCGCCAGTGGCTTGCTGGATAGCAGCCACCAGATAACTGATAAAACGCTCAGGTTGGTTATCACTTTCATCCAATGAATACCAACCCAAATCGGATTGACCAGCGGCCCACTGTGCAACGAGGGTCGTTTTACCGTAGCCCGCAGGGCAATTTACCAGCGTCAAACGATAGTTAGCGGCGCTCGATAGTTTGCTCAGCAATCGATCGCGAATCACAGTATTTTGAAGCCGTACAGGACGGCTCAGTTTTGATGGGATCAGCATACTCTTCCCTTACAGACCGTCTTTACCTCAACAGCATGACCAGAGTGTCTGCAGTCGAATATAGACATCAATTATTTCACGGCTCGTAATTAATCAGTACTGCTAAGGTCTGACAACCTCAACCTTATTGCAATAAGGTTAGCGTTTGCCATTACAGTTAGTTGCAGTAGATCACATTTTCCATTTTTTTCATCAATACATACAGAAAAAATTAGGGTTAATCGTGTTTTTAAGAACCTTCCCTTGTTGGAACGCTTTATGGTTATGGCCGTTTACTGTGGCGTGTAAGGCTGTAGCGTAATGATATTGGGGTTTTAGGAAATATTCACGGAGGCAATATATGTGTCGTGAATTTGATTTAAAAAACGATGGTTTTTCAGGATGCTATTTATATAGCAAATAAGAAGTCATTTAAATATTGTTTTATGTTCTCTCTGTTATTATATTTACATATCCTGACTCATTTTAATATTGTTTATATCTACATGATTACTCTATGAATGATCATTTTGTTTGTGACACGTTTCTAATTTTGCAACTTAATACATAGTGTATTATTTCTTGCCATATTTTAATGCCTTTGCTGCAAACAAATCACCATCAATTAATTGATTGATAAACATTTCGATGATCAATGTAATCGACGTTTTTTCAATAAAAATTTCACATGGTTTATTAATGTCGAATTCACTGCGCAATAAATAATTCAGTGAATTGTTCATCTAAAGATAAAAGGTAATAGCAATGGCCCGTTCTTTCACCAATATAAAAACATTAACCAATATAAAAAATCTTACGTTACTTGCCACGCTGATTGGTTCAGCCCTTTCAGCATCAGCGATGGCGGATACCTCAGTACCTGTTCAACCTGCACAACCTGCGCCAGTACAGACGCCAATTCCGCCTGCCCCTGCTTACACCGCGACACAGACAAAAGGGATTACTGTCTATCAAAACGAAGACACCTCTGTCGGTTTATTGGGTTCTATTCGTTTAACAGCAAAAACTGACTCTAAAAAGTCACAAGAACACAGTATCCAAAATAATGATTCCCGTATTGGTCTGGCTATCAGACATAATATAAACGCACAGCGTGACTACGTTATTGGTTATGCAGAAATGGGCGTTTATGGGTTGGACTCTTCAACCAAAAATGATGATAACGATGTTTATATGCGCCAGACTTATGCGGGTGTCGGCAGCGAAACTTACGGTGTTGCAACATTTGGTAAACAATTCGCACCCACCGATTGGGCATTGGGTATTGATACCACCTATCAGTTTGGCGGCAAGGCAAAACATGACACCGCCGGGATGTCGACGGATATTGTCGGTTCGGCAGCGGTCTATAGTTATTTCGGCGATAACTTCAGCTTTGGCTTGATGGGCCAGGGTAATGACGATGTTGATAAAGTCAGCTTTGGTAGCGGCTGGGGTGATGGCCCAACAGATATGCATGACGCCTTTGCCGATGGATCTGCGCATGTGAACGGTGCGATGGCCGTCACTGCTGCTTACAAGTGGGACAACGGTTTTTCAGTTTCTGGCGCATTTGCCTTTAACAACTATGATGTTGATGCGGCTAACGGTGGCGGTGGCTACAGCGGCAGCACTTACTCTTCGGGTATCAATGCCAAATACACCACTAACGTTGGCGAACACGTATGGTACAACGCCGTTCAGGCGACGTATTACGTCAACCAGGTCGATGATGGGGTGGCGGCGCGCAGAGGTGCCAATGTTTATCAGGCTCATCCAGGCGATACCAGCGACAAAGAGAGCATTCTCGGCCTGGAAGCGGCCAGCCAGCTCAAAATCACGCCACAATGGTCTGTCTACGCCAACTTTGACTGGACCCAAGGTTATGACGCCATGGAAGGTCAGACCTTCCAGTCAACCACCATTGGTACAGATTACTGGCTGGGCAAAAATGCCGTTGCTTATCTGGAATATGGCTACGAGAAGTATAACGATAATGGGTATTACGGCAGCGTAGACGATCATTTAGGTGCGATCGGCCTGCGTGTGTTTATCTAAGTCATCATTTTCCCTGGTGCTCGACTGCTGGGGCCCGTAAGTAAAGAGTAGTTCCCCTGTGTCTGTCTATTTGTTGCCCACCGTAGCGCACGGTGGGCTTTTTTTATACTATTACCCCCTCATCCAAATGCTTGAGATCTCACTTTAAGCTACGCCCTAGTTCTCCTCCCCGGCTAAGCCTCTGGCAGGATGATGCCTTTTACAGTGCTGATCGTCAGGATAACGATATAATTTCTCACTTATAGGAAACAGACCTTTCTATGTCACAGCTAACATTAAAAAAGGATGTCTTTTTGGCGGCACTTACTCGCCAGTGGCATTGTTTTGGCCTCAGTTCTGCAAAGGAAATGACGCAACACCAATGGTGGGAAGCAGTCAGTGCGGCACTGGCTGAGCAACTTTCAGCCCAACCGCAGCCGACCAAACGCGCCGATGTAAAACGCCATGTGAACTACATTTCGATGGAGTTCCTGATTGGCCGATTGACCGGCAATAATCTGATCAATCTGGGGTGGTATGACACGGTTGCGGGTGCACTGGCAGAGTTTGATATCAATCTGAGCGATCTACTGGAGCAAGAAGTTGATCCGGCATTGGGTAACGGCGGATTAGGTCGTTTGGCAGCCTGTTTTCTGGATTCAATGGCAACTGTCGATCAGCCTGCGATTGGTTATGGTCTCAACTATCAATATGGTTTGTTCCGCCAGTCATTTTCTGGTGGGAAACAGCATGAATCACCGGATGACTGGCATCGTGAAAGCTACCCGTGGTTTCGGCACAATGCAGCACTGGCCGTTGATGTAGGTGTCGGTGGGAAGGTGGAAAAACGCGCCGATGGCAGTGAGCATTGGCGACCTGATTTTATGCTGCGCGGTGAAGCCTGGGATTTACCGGTAGTGGGTTATCGCAATGGCGTCACTCAACCACTGCGCCTTTGGCAGGCCACCCATCAGCATCCGTTCAATCTTGAAAAATTCAATGACGGCGACTTTCTGCATGCCGAACAGCAGGGTATTGATGCAGCGAAACTGACGAAAGTGCTCTATCCGAACGATAACCATCAGCAAGGTAAAAGGCTGCGCCTGATGCAGCAATATTTCCAGTGTGCTTGTTCGGTTGCCGATATATTGCGTCGCCATCATCTGGCTGGCCGTAAACTGGCTGAATTGCCGGATTATGAAGTCATTCAGCTCAATGATACTCACCCGACTATCGCTATTCCGGAAATGTTGCGCATTCTGCTCGATGAACACCAGATGAGTTGGGGCGATGCCTGGGCCATTACCAGCCGTACTTTCGCCTACACCAACCATACATTGATGCCAGAAGCACTCGAATGCTGGGATGAAACATTGGTACGCAGCCTGCTGCCGCGCCACTTTTCCATTATTAAGCAGATTAACGCCAACTTTAAGAAACTGGTTGATAAGCAATGGCCGGGCGATAAAGATGTTTGGGCCAAACTGGCAGTGCATCACAATAAACAGGTTCGAATGGCCAATCTTTGCGTCGTCGCCGGTTTTGCCGTCAATGGCGTAGCTGCACTGCACTCCGATTTGGTGGTGAAAGATCTTTTCCCAGAATACCATCAACTGTGGCCAGAAAAATTCCACAACGTAACCAACGGTATTACCCCACGTCGCTGGTTGAAGCAGTGTAACCCTGCACTCTCTTCACTGATTGATGACACGCTGAAAACTGAGTGGGTTACCAAACTGGATGCGCTTAAGGACCTCGAAAGTTATGCCGACGATGCTGATTTTCGTAAGAAGTATCAGCAAATCAAGTATGACAACAAGGTCAAGTTGGCTGCTTATGTGCATGAGGTAATGGGGATTACCCTGAATCCGGACGCTATTTTTGATGTTCAGATCAAGCGTCTGCATGAATATAAGCGTCAGCATCTGACACTGTTGCAAATAGTTTCGCTGTACCAGCAATTACGCGCCAATCCTGATTTCGACATGGTGCCGCGGGTGTTTTTGTTCGGTGCAAAAGCAGCTCCGGGTTACTACCTGGCGAAAAACATTATCTATGCAATCAATCAGGTTGCTGAGAAGATCAACAACGATCCGCTGGTGGCCGATCGTATTAAAGTCGTCTTTATTCCTGATTACCGTGTCTCTGTCGCTGAATTGATGATCCCGGCTGCGGATGTGTCCGAGCAGATTTCTACAGCAGGTAAAGAGGCGTCAGGAACCGGCAACATGAAGCTGGCTTTGAACGGTGCGCTAACCGTGGGTACGCTGGACGGAGCGAACGTGGAAATCGCTGAGCAGGTGGGCGAAGACAATATCTTTATCTTTGGGAATACGGTTGAGCAAGTGAAGGCTCTTAAAGCCAAGGGCTACGATCCGTTGGCCTGGAAGAAAAAAGATAAACGCCTCAAAGCAGTTCTCGATGAACTGGCCAGCGGTTTTTATAGCAATGGGGATAAAGAAGCTTTCTCCATGCTGTTAAATAGTTTGCAGGAAGGTGGCGACCCTTATTTGGTGCTGGCCGATTTTGCCGCCTATGGCGAAGCCCAGAAAAAGGTGGACGTGCTGTACCGCGATCGTGATGAATGGACGCGAAAAGCGATTCTGAATACTGCCCGGGTTGGCATGTTCAGTTCCGATCGCTCGATCCGCGATTATCAGCAGCGCATTTGGCAAGTCAAACGCTAAGGAGACGGCATGGATCGTACACGGATCGATCAGGCTGCCACGCAGGCAGGCATTGCCGCCAGTTTCATCAATGCGCATGGAAAACAGCAGGCAATTTCCAGCGAAACCAAGTTGAAATTGCTCACTGCCATGGGGCGGGAAGAACAAGCGGTAGCGAAGACGCATGTTCTCCCACTTCCCCCAGTAAAAGTTTTTACCCAGGGCCAATCACAGGCTCTGACATTGGGCAGTAAGGGCGAGTTTTTCTGGACGTTGCAGCAAGAAAACGGTACCCGTCTGCAAGGTCGTGCCAGTGGAGGAAAAACCCTGACGTTACCCGATCGGTTGCCATTGGGTTACCACCAATTGACGTTGGAGCAGGGTGAGCAGCAGTGGTCATGTCGGTTGATTATCGCGCCGAAACGCTGTTATGAGCCGGATGCACTGCTGGCCGGAAAGAAAATCTGGGGGGCGTGTGTACAGCTTTATACCCTGCGTTCAGAGAATAATTGGGGCATTGGCGATTTTGGTGATTTGCAGGTTATGGTTCAGCAGGTGGGTGAACGGGGTGGGGCCTTTGTGGGTTTGAATCCCATTCATGCGCTCTATCCGGCCAGTCCAGAAAGTGCCAGCCCTTATAGCCCGTCGTCACGCCGGTGGCTGAATATCATCTATATCGACGTAAATGCCGTTGAGGAGTTTCAGCGTACAGAAGAGGCGCAGCAGTGGTGGCAATTGCCTGAAACCCAATCTGCCCTGGCGCAGGCACGCAGCGAAAAGGATGTTAACTATTCCGCGGTAATGCAGTTGAAATTGCAGGCACTGAAACTCAGTTGGCCACAATTCAAAGCCTTGCCCGTGAAAAACAGCCGTAAGCGTGCATTTCAGCACTTTGTTGAGCAGGGTGGGCACAGCCTGCGGCAGATGGCGGCCTATGACGCATTGCACAGTGTATTGATGCGCGTTGATGACACGATGTGGGGTTGGCCCGTCTGGCCAGAAACCTATCGTGACGGGAAGCGCGCGACTGAAGCGTTTTACCAATCCAACCGTGATGACGTTGATTTCTATCTTTGGATGCAATGGTTGGCAGATTCGCAATTTGCCGTCTGTTTTGCAGCAAGTCAGCAATTATCGATGCCGATCGGCCTGTATCGCGATTTGGCGGTAGGTGTTGCGCAAGCCAGTGCGGAAACCTGGTGTGATGGGGAACTGTATTGTCTGAAGGCATCGGTAGGGGCTCCGCCAGATATTCTGGGGCCGCTTGGGCAAAACTGGGGTTTGCCACCGATGGATCCGCATGTAATGGCTGGTCGGGGGTACCAACCTTACATTGATCTATTGCGTGCCAATATGACCAGTTGTGGTGCACTGCGCATCGATCATGTCATGGCGCTGTTACGGTTATGGTGGATCCCTTATGGGCAAACCGCCGATCAGGGTGCTTACGTCCAATATCCTGTTGACGATCTCCTGGCGATTCTGGCGCTTGAAAGCCAGCGTCATAATTGCATGGTCATTGGGGAGGATTTGGGTACGGTTCCCGTTGAGATTGTGGCAAAACTGCGCGACAGCGGCGTCTATTCTTACAAAGTGCTCTATTTCGAACGCGACGGTGAGAATATTTTCCGTGCACCACAATCCTATCCGGTTCAGGCGATGGCGACCATTACCACGCATGATTTACCTACATTGCGTGGTTACTGGCAGTGTGATGACTTGGTGCTGGGCGAGAGGTTGGGCCTTTATCCGGACAAAGTGATTCTGGCAGGTCTGCATGCCGATCGCGAACGGGCCAAGCAGGGGTTGCTGAATGGGTTGCATCAATATGGTTGCGTGCCTAAAAAGCTGGGACACAAGGCGGCATTGATGTCGATGTCACCGGTGCTCAACAGAGGGCTGCAACGTTATATCGCTGACAGTGCCAGTGCCTTGCTGGGGCTGCAACCGGAGGACTGGCTGGATATGGCACCACCGGTCAATATTCCGGGTACCAGTTATGAATACCCTAATTGGCGGCGGAAACTAAGCCATACCCTGGATGAGATGTTTGCCGATCCACAGGTAAACCGATTGATCAAAGATATCGATAAACGTCGCAAGAAAGTGTCGGTAAGTTAGGTTCTTTGCAAAACAAAAAAGGGCAGCGCGTAATGCGTTGCCCTTTTCATTTCAGCGTTCACAATTTGCTTCATGTACCCAAACTAATTGAAGATGCAGGGGCGTTGGTGTAGCTAAATCCCTGCAATATCAAGTATGAAGGAGATCAATAGTAAGAGTGTTCACCACGCTGGTGTTCGGTCAAATCACGGACGCCTTTCAGATCCGGGAATTTTTGCAGCAACTCTTTTTCGATCCCATCTTTCAGGGTGACATCAATCATCGAACAGCCGTTACAACCGCCGCCAAACTGAAGAATGGCCAACCCGTCGTCAGTGATTTCCATCAGCGTGACGCGACCGCCGTGACCCGCCAATTGTGGATTGATTTGCGACTGTAGAACGTATTCCACACGCTCCATCAGCGGAGCGTTGTCATCGACTTTACGCATTTTGGCGTTTGGCGCTTTCAGGGTCAGTTGCGAACCCAATTGGTCAGTGACAAAGTCGATTTCAGCCTCTTCCAGATACGGGGCGCTTAACTCATCCACATAAGCTGAAAGCTTTTCAAATTTCAGTTCGGTATCGGTCGCTTCGACAGCATCGGGTGGGCAGTAAGACACGCCGCATTCTGCAGTTGGCGTACCTGGATTAATTACAAATACACGGATTTGGGTGCCTTCTTCCTGGTTTGCCAGTAATTTGGCAAAATGCTCTTGTGCAGAGTCTGTAATTCGGATCATAGCATTGGCTCAATAGTTGACTATTCCAGTAGGTTATAATACGCCCATTCCCTCACCGACTACAAGGTGCGGCAAATACACCAGATTTGTATTGAGGCAACCCTCTGATTCAGCAATATTTTACAAATCTCGGTTACCGTACTGCCGGTGGTGACGACATCATCCAATAACGCTACATGGCAGCAAGTCAGGTTTTGCTGGCAACGGAATGCTCCACGTAAATTACGTTTACGCTGGTGGGCGTGGAGACCCTGTTGCGGTTGAGTAACCCTTATTCTTTGCAGGGTTGAGCTATGATAATCGCATCTTGTCCAGCGTGCCAGCGGTTGAGCCAGCAGATCGGTTTGGTTATATCCCCGCGCCCACATTCGCTTGCGGTGTAAAGGGACACTGATCAGATGCTGAGGGCGGTATACTTCACCAGCGCGATAGCGTGACAGCCACTGAATCAACAGTAATCGCGCCAAGAGTGCCGCGACTTCCGGCTTACCACTGAATTTCAATTTCTTAATCAGCATGCTCAATGGCGGTTGATAATCACTGACAAACACCAGGGCGTTCCAGGGTGGAGGATGCTGAATGCAGCGACCACAGGCGATATTATTACGTGCGGAAGGCAGCCCACACCGCGGGCAACATAGCGGCGGCGAGGGCAGATGGCGCAGGCACAGGGAACAAATACCGTCTTGATGGCGATGTAGCGTTTGTTGGCATAGCCAACAGCGACCGCCGATTGTTAGCATAGTCATCGTATCGTCATCCTCCATGAAATAACTGCAAACAGGACAATAACCTATGACACAGCTTTACTGGCACTCTTCTGGTCAAGGAGATCGCGATCTTGTGTTGCTTCACGGATGGGGGTTGAATGCCGAAGTATGGCGTTTCATCAGTGAGCGGCTTACCCCGCATTTTCGCCTTCATCTGGTCGACTTGCCGGGTTATGGACGAAGCCACGATTTTCCTGCCATGTCCCTTACCAATATGGCGCAATGTGTCATTGAGCAAGCGCCACCCCAAGCGCTTTGGCTGGGATGGTCTTTGGGTGGATTGGTTGCCAGTCAGATCGCGCTGATGGCGCCACAACGCGTCAATGGGCTTATCACCGTGGCGTCATCACCCTGTTTCGCCGCACAAGAACCCTCTTGCACCGAGCAAGCATGGCCAGGGATCCGTCCAGAGGTGTTACAGGGTTTCCAGCAGCAACTCAGTGAGGATTTTCAGCGGACGGTGGAGCGTTTTCTTGCGTTGCAGACGTTGGGTACAGAGAGTGCGAGGAAAGATGCCCGTTTGCTTCGTTCTATCGTGCTTGAGCAACCTGTGCCGACAGTCGACGTACTTAATGGCGGGCTTGAGATTCTCAGAACCGTCGATCTGCGGCAGAAGCTGACGACACTTAACGTCCCATTTTTGCGTATTTACGGGGCGTTGGATGGATTGGTACCCCGTAAAGTGGCACCGCTTCTGGATACACTTTGGCCTTATTCGGATTCGGTCATTATTGATAAAGCAGCCCATGCTCCCTTCATTTCCCATCCCGATATATTTGCTTCGTTGGTTATCGATTTTGGCGGGTAGGTTTTTTTCAGTGCCGCTTTATTTCATATTCGATGGTGATACATTTCTTTGCTTCGGGGCAAGATTTACAACTACCACTTAGGCAGGCGCTATCATCCACTTCTATACGAACCACTTTCCCCATTGCTACCAGTCTATCCAGCATGGCTTCCACCAGTGGGCGTGGTGCGGCCAACTGATGGCTCAGTTGGCTGGCATTCACCTTGCCTTGCAAGGCTACAGCATCACGAACTTGAATCAGGCTGGCCATCGCGCGCTCCTTTTGGGTTAGTGACAGTCACCGGCTGGGCTCTGACAGCAGTTGCCGGGGTCGCTGGCTTGCAACTTCACGGAAACCCGACTGCGTGCCTTGCGCAGCGCAAAGAGAATCAATGCATTTACGATGAGCACGATGGCGATAATCATTATGCTGCTCTGTGGATGTTGGCCGAAGCTGGCGATTTGATAGAACAACGTTGCCAGTGAGTATGCGACGTTCAATCCCCAGGCAATGGAGAATGTCATCCAGCCACGGCTGGTTTCACGGGCAATTGCTCCCATCACTGAAACGCACGGCACGTATAACAGCACAAATATCAGGTAGCTATACGCAGAAACCGCGCTGCCGAATTTGCTGCTCATCACGCCCATTGATCCCACCGCCATTTCACCGTCGCCTTTGCTGGCTTCAATCGGGTTGGAAAGCACGCTGAGACTGAAGGTATCTTTCAGACCCTGCCAGGTTTCGTTTACGGCACCCCCCAATTCATCAAGTAAATTGAAATTGGCAGCATCAAATTCCTGATGGGTGATATGTTCAGCGGTATAAAGCGTATTCAGGGTACCGACCACGACTTCTTTAGCCATTGCCCCAGTGACCAAGCCTACGGTGGCCTGCCAGTTGTCGGCATGGATACCCATTGGGGCCAGCATCGGCGTGATAAATTTACTCACGGAAGCCAGCGCCGAATCATTGATGTCATCGACCGCTTTACCGCTGAATGAAAAACTATTCAGTGCACCAATAAAAATACTGGCGATAACAATCACTTTACCGGCGCGCAAGACAAAGCCTTTCAGGCGTTGCCAGGTTTGCAGCAACAAACTTTTCAGGTGAGGGACATGATAGACCGGCAGCTCCATGACGAACGGCGAGGCTTCACCGCGCATGATGGTGTATTTCAGTACCAGGCCAGTCAGGATAGCCACGACAATGCCCAGCAAATAAAGGGAAAAGACGATCAGCGCGCCATCCTGCCCAAAGAATGCCGCAGAAAACACGGCAAAAATCGCCAACCGCGCACCGCAGGACATAAAGGGGGCCATCATGACGGTGATCAGGCGTTCGCGTGGTGCATCAAGCGTTCTTGAACCCATAATTGATGGCACATTGCAGCCAAAACCGACAATCAGCGGAACGAAGGATTTTCCAGGCAAACCCAGCGCCTGCATCAGGCGATCCATGACGAAGGCGGCGCGCGCCATATAGCCTGAATCCTCAAGGAAAGAGAGAAACAGATACATCATGCCGATCTGCGGTATCAATGGCAGAACCGTATTGATCCCGCCCCCAATCCCCTGCGCCAGAAATATGGTCAGCCAGTCCGGAAAATGGAATGTGTAACCAATCCATTGCAAACCTTGGATAAAAATGGCTGCGGAGCCAATATCAAAGATAGGTTGCAGCGCGCCACCAATGTTGATTGCCAACAGGAACATCAGGTACATCACCAGCAAAAAAATCGGTACCCCTAAAAAGCGGTTGAGAATGATTTTGTCGAGGATTTGCGTCAGGCGATTGGGACTGGATTGTTGCGAATTGCTTACCGCGTCGCACAGTAAAGTGATGCTTTGATAGCGGGCATCAGCAATGACCAAGGCAGGATCTTCCTGCTGTTGTTGCTCAAGCGCATGTCGCGAATTGGTCAGGAGCGAAACCGCCCGCCCTGCGCGGGAATGGCTATAGATATCGCCCTCGAGCATTTGCAAAGCCAGCCAGCGGCGTTGCTGTGGGGGCTGGTCAGGGGGCATGGCGTTTGCCAGATGTTCCACTTCCTTCAACAATTGCGGCGGGTAATTGACCAGCGCCTTGAATTCGAAGGCGTGTAACAGATCGATACTCTGCTTCAGTTCCGCAATTCCTTCTGCGCGGGTGGAAACCAGCGGGATCACGGGACAGCCAAGCTTTTCTGCGAGCGCGGGAATATCAATGGCGATGCTTTGTCCCTGTGCGATGTCGAGCATATTCAGCGCAATGATGCAGGGAATCCCCAGTTCAAGCAGTTGCAACGTCAGATAGAGATTACGTTCAAGGTTTGAAGCATCGACCACGTTGATCAGTACGTCGGCATCACCACTCAGAATGTAGTGGCAGGCAATTTGCTCATCGAGAGAGGTTTGCTCAGAAATAGTCGTCAGAGAATAGGTTCCAGGCAGATCAACCAGTTTTACCTGATGTTCTGGCGTGGAAAACCCCCCTTCTTTGCGTTCTACCGTCACACCTGCCCAGTTACCGACACGTTGACGCGAGCCAGTCAGCTGATTGAACAGGGTAGTTTTACCTGAGTTAGGATTGCCAATTAACCCGATGGTGAGTGATTTCATAAGCCAACGTCTGAGAAATAAGTCAATAACAACGGATGCAAGGGCGTGGCCCGCACATCACCTGGAGATCAGGATTGCTGATCCAGCATCAGTAGCGCGAGATCTTTCTTGCGCAATACCAGATTGACGCGCCGTGTCTCGATTTGTATTGGGTCACCAAGGGGCGCAACGCGAATGACATTAAATGACGAGCCCGGCAACATGCCCAGCGACAATAATTTCTGGCGATAAGAAGGGCTGATTTCAGGTGAGAAACCGATAATTTTATAAGTATTTTCTGGAAGAAGATGCATATAACCTTCTTGGTTTACCATGATGCTGCGCCATTGCGCCGCAATTAAATGAGAATACGTAAAATAATGATAGTGATAATGGTTATCGAAACAATAGATAAACAACGTAAAGGCAGTGAATTCAATAGACCAAACTGTGGTTTTACTCACTGAGTATCATTTCGGCGATTTTGTCACTAAACCTTGGTACATGCAAATGAGATTGGGAAGTTAAATCAGTTAAAGAACTTGTCAGGAATAAAATATCAGGATCCATTTTTGATAATACGTTGCCGCTTACTTAACGTATATCATTCGTGAAGTGCGATATTTTTTAACATTGAATAACCTGAGTCACCAAGGTGAGGGTGTTGTCTTTCTTGGTAAAAGAGGGAAGTGGCAGGACATATTGTTACACGGGCTGTTAACTTCAACGAGTTATTATTTTGACTTATGACATATTAATAGTGAAACAAATATTTACTTTACCTTCGAAAATAATCCTGAATAGTCATGAACAGAACTAATAGCCGCCGTGAAAACACGGCGGCTTGGGGAAATTAGCGCTTTTTCAGTGCAGCAGCCAGTGCATCACTCATTGCACTGTTGCCTGCCGGTGTACTGCTTCGCGGATTGCCCCGATTCTGCTGATTCCGGTTTTGTTGTGGCCGGGCGTTATTGGCTGGCGGTGTGCTGCCGCTATTTCGCCGCGGTGCCGCCTCGCCGGGTTGTTCATCAAGGCGCATCGTCAATGCAATACGTTTACGCTGCAAGTCGACTTCCATCACTTTGACTTTAACAATATCCCCGGCTTTCACCACGGTATGCGGATCATCCACGAATTTGTCAGCCAGCGATGAAATATGAACCAGTCCATCCTGATGAACCCCGATATCTACAAACGCGCCGAAATTCGTTACGTTGGTGACGGAGCCTTCAAGAATCATTCCCGGCGTCAGGTCGTTCATGGTTTCAACGCCATCGGCGAAGGTCGCAGTCTTGAACTCGGGACGTGGGTCGCGGCCTGGTTTTTCCAGCTCTTTAATGATGTCAGTAACGGTAGGAACACCGAACTTTTCATTCGTAAAATCACTGGCTTTCAGGTTGCGCAGCGCCGTCGGATTACCCATCAGATCCTGCAATGCCTGCTCGGTTGCCGCCAGAATGCGCTCAACGACCGGATACGTTTCCGGATGCACTGTTGAGGCATCGAGCGGATTATCACCGTGGTTAATACGCAGGAAGCCTGCGCACTGTTCAAAGGCTTTAGGTCCGAGTCGGCTGACTTTCAACAGTTGATCGCGGTTGTTGAAACGGCCATTTTCATCCCGCCAATTCACAATGTTCTGCGCCATCATCCGGCTAAGACCTGCGACACGGGTTAACAGCGGTACCGAGGCCGTGTTCAGATCGACACCGACGGCATTCACACAATCCTCGACGACCGCATCCAGTTTCTTCGCCAGTTGGCTTTGGCTTACATCGTGTTGATACTGACCAACACCAATGGATTTAGGATCGATTTTCACCAGTTCGGCCAGAGGATCCTGCAAACGCCGGGCGATGGAAACTGCACCACGCAACGTAACATCCAGATTCGGGAACTCCAGCGCGGCCAGTTCAGAAGCTGAATAAACGGACGCTCCTGCCTCACTGACGATCACTTTCTGCGCTTTAACGTTCGGGAACTGTTTTTGCAGTTCGAGGTAGAAGCGCTCAGTCTCGCGTGAAGCAGTGCCGTTACCGATAGCAACCAATTCAACGTTATGCTTGATACAAAGGGCGGCAACAGCGGCGGCGGCTTTCGCGGCCTGGCCGGTGTGCGGATAAACCGTATCCGTCCCCACCAGTTTGCCGGTGTTGTCCACGACGGCCACTTTGACCCCGGTGCGTAAGCCTGGATCAAGACCCATCGTTGCACGCATGCCTGCCGGTGCAGCCATCAGCAAATCGTGCATGTTACGGGCAAAGACCTTGATGGCTTCCTCTTCCGCTTGTTCGCGAATCGTGCCCATCAGCTCGGTTTCAAGATGCAGCAGGACTTTAATCCGCCACGTCCAGTTCACAACGGCACGTCGCCAACTGTCCGCCGGGGCGTTGTTCAGGCGAAGTGCGAGGTGGTCGATGATGATCTGCTCACCCTGGCTTTCACGCGGGGGTTCATCGAACTGTGGATCGGCATTCAGTGAAAGCTGCAGTATTCCTTCATTGCGGCCGCGGAACATCGCCAGTGCACGGTGGGAGGGAACTTGCGCGATAGGCTCATGGTGGTCGAAGTAGTCGCGGAATTTCGCGCCTTCTTCTTCCTTGCCTTCAACGACGCGCGCGACCAGATGGGCATTTTTCCAAAGATAGTGGCGTACTTTCGCCAACAGGCCCGCATCTTCAGCAAAACGCTCCATCAGGATGTAACGGGCACCATCCAGCGCAGCCTTGGTATCCGCAACGCCTTTATCGGCGTCTATAAACGCCACAGCGGCCAGTTCTGGCTCTTGCTGGGGGTTTTGCCACAGGCTGTCGGCCAACGGCTCAAGACCCGCCTCGATAGCGATTTGCCCACGGGTGCGGCGTTTGGGTTTATAGGGGAGATAGAGATCCTCCAGTTCCGTCTTGCTCATCGTACCGCTGATGGATGCGGCCAGCGCGTCGGTCAGTTTACCCTGCTCTTCAATGGATTTGAGGATGGACTGACGGCGCTCTTCCAGTTCCCGCAGATAGCCGAGACGGGTTTCCAGCTGACGCAATTGGGTGTCGTCCAGCCCTCCGGTCACTTCCTTACGATACCGTGCAATAAAGGGCACGGTATTACCTTCATCCAGCAGACGGATCGCGGAGAGAACCTGCTCCGGTCTGGCCTGCAGTTCGGTTGCAATAATGCGGCTCAGTGGATCATTCATAAGTCGGTTATCAATAATGGTCAGTTAAGGGTTAATGAAAACAGGGGACAGTTATACGGATTGAGCATTAAAAATGCCAGCGACACGGCGGTGTGGAGAGGAAACCGCCGTCGCTGAAACCGCGATTTTAACACGCAGGATCCCTGTTCCAGGCGGGACATGCAGGGAATTGGTGAGGGAATTATCGGATAATACTGAAATGATTCTGCGCCTGGCGTTGGGTATGGCAAACGCAGAATCGACGGCGAGATCGGTCAGTTTTTACCACTAACGGATAATACCGCGGTTGGAACGGCGAAAAAATTCAGTAAACGGCAATAATACCGGGGAATCTATCGCGAGTGCTGCCAGACGAATTTTAATCTCGTCGAGGGATTTGCCGCTGCGGTAGATCAATCGATAAGCCAGACTTATTGCATTGCGCGCTTCGATACCAAAGCCCTGCTGCTCTAGCGCATAGTTATCTTGTTCGTAAGGTGATGCGCGATTTCCCTGCGCTAAAACGAAGGGGGGAATATCCTGAACGACACAGGCTCCTTTACCCGCCCTGACGCGCGTACCAATGATGCAGAATTGATGGATGGCAGCCATCGCACCCAAATCGGTATAATCGTCGACTTCAACGTGCCCACCTAAATTGACGTTGTGAGCAAAGGTACAGTGGCTACCGATAATACAGTCATGGCCGACGTGGGTATTTTCCATCAATACATTATCATTGCCGATTCGGGTGACGCCAATCCCTTGTACGGTACCGCGGTGAATGGTGCTTTTTTCATGGATCCGATTGCCATCACCTATTTCAACCCGCGTTGGCTCTCCGCGATATTTTAAATCCTGATTCACTTCACCGATCGAGCAAAACTGCGCAATGTGATTATTCCGACCTATGCGTGTTAAGCCATTCATCACCACATGTGACGTCAACACGCTGCCTGAACCGATTTCGACGCCTGCACTGATGTAGCAAAAGGGGCCAATATGAACATTGGCACCAATAATGGCACCATCTTCAATAATTGAGCCCGAACTAATAAAAGCTGTTGAATGGATCATGTAACGTAGTCTCCCGATGGCGGGATCGCTTTTAATCTGTCTCAGCGAAATCAGCATCAATTTGAGTGTGAGTCCACTGGGACCCAGGCCTGGCTGAACGGGGAGGCAGATAAATCAGCGTGGTTACTGATGATTTATAAGGAGATTCCATTACTCCGGGCAATGAGACGCCCGGTAAAATTGATTGCGTACAGAATCTCCGCGCGGATTTTTTTCCGGTGCAGTTGCTATGATAATGCCACTATTTTGCAGAGATTATTTTTATTTATTTTTCAATGTAAATTCATAAATATTAAATATTGGTTATCTCGACCTTTGGTTCATGGGAATGATCTGAACCCCAGTAAAGTCACTCGCTGAGGTTGTTAAGATTAGTTGTATTTTATATCAATTACATACCAATTTTTTAGACCGGTAGGTGTGGGAACGCTGACCTCATCGTCCACCTCTTTTTTGATCAGTGCGCGCGCCATGGGTGAGTCGATAGAGATATAATCTTTACGTTTGTAGATCTCGTCAGGCCCCACAATGCGGAATCGCTTCGAGTCTCCCTCTTCGTTTTCAACTTCCACCCAGGCGCCGAAAAAGACTTTGCCATCCTGTTGCGGTGAATAATCGACGACTCGCAGAACTTCAAGACGTTTGCGCAGGAATCTGACCCGGCGGTCAATCTCGCGCAGGATTTTCTTGTTATATTGATAATCAGCATTTTCACTGCGGTCGCCCAGACTGGCCGCCCAGGAGACTTTTTCAGTGATCTCCGGGCGTTTTTCCCGCCACAGATAGTCCAATTCTTGCTTCAGTTCGTCATAACCCTCTCGGGTTACCAGATCGCTTTTCATATTCTCAACCTATGTCTTTATCTGTCCCTTTTATAACGTCAACCTGAGGGGTTTTAAAGTAGACCTTGCTTCGGCTTATTGGATTAATCACCCGTTGAGATAAGTTTCACGTTGCGTCAGAAAGAAAGCATTTCTTGCGCACAGAAAATCTGTATAAGGCAGGTTATGCTAAGAGAACGAATGGAAATATGGCTTACTCCACAGTGCTCAAGTTATGTACTGCAATTAGGTATCCCTGTCGACTCAATGATGAAATTGTTGATAAATGGGGAAAACAATAAGCTTTGTAACAATTTCGGCTAGAATGTATACCATAAATTGCTGTCTGTATTTGCGCGTATTTTTAACAATGCACGCCTAGCAATAAAAATATTCTTTTCGGGCAATTGAGCCTTTGGGAGTGAAAAAAATGCAAGAGAATCACAAGATTCTGGTAGTTGATGACGACATGCGCCTGCGTGCCCTGTTAGAGCGTTATCTGACCGAGCAGGGTTTCCAGGTTCGCAGCGTAGCCAATGCCGAGCAGATGGATCGTCTGCTGACGCGTGAATCCTTCCATCTGATGGTTCTGGATCTGATGTTGCCGGGTGAAGATGGGTTATCTATCTGCCGCCGTCTGCGGAGCCAAAGCAATCCCATGCCGATCATTATGGTTACGGCGAAGGGTGAGGAAGTGGATCGTATTGTTGGCCTGGAAATCGGTGCCGATGATTATATTCCGAAGCCATTCAACCCTCGCGAATTGCTGGCACGTATTCGCGCGGTATTGCGTCGTCAGGCCAATGAATTGCCGGGCGCGCCTTCACAGGAAGAAGCCGTCATCTCTTTCGGTAAATTCAAGCTCAACCTTGGTACCCGCGAAATGTTCCGTGAAGATGAGCCTATGCCGCTGACCAGTGGCGAGTTTGCTGTTCTGAAGGCGTTGGTGAGTCATCCGCGTGAGCCTTTGTCCCGCGATAAATTAATGAATCTGGCGCGTGGCCGTGAATACAGTGCGATGGAGCGTTCTATCGACGTACAGATCTCCCGTTTACGTCGCATGGTCGAAGAAGATCCTGCCCATCCTCGCTATATTCAGACCGTATGGGGCTTGGGTTACGTATTTGTGCCGGACGGCAGTAAAGCATGAGGCGAATGCGCTTTTCTCCGCGTAGCTCCTTCGCCCGAACCTTGCTGTTGATCGTGACCTTGCTGTTCGTCAGCTTGGTTACGACCTATCTCGTGGTGCTGAACTTCGCTATTTTGCCAAGTTTGCAGCAGTTCAATAAGGTTCTCGCCTACGAAGTCCGTATGCTGATGACCGACCGGCTACAATTGGAGGATGGCACGTTACTTGAGGTGCCGCCTGCATTTCGCCGGGAAATATACCGTGAACTCGGTATTTCACTTTATACCAATGCGGCTGCGGAAGAGAGTGGCCTGCGTTGGGCGCAGCATTATGAATTTCTTAGCCAGCAGATGGCGCAGCAGTTGGGTGGCCCGACCGATGTTCGCGTTGAGGTAAACAAGAATTCGCCGGTAGTGTGGCTGAAAACCTGGTTATCGCCCGATATTTGGGTGCGGGTACCGTTAACTGAAATCCATCAGGGGGACTTCTCCCCGCTGTTCCGTTATACGTTGGCGATCATGTTACTGGCGATTGGCGGCGCATGGCTTTTCATCCGAATACAGAATCGACCGTTGGTTGAGCTGGAACATGCGGCGTTTCAGGTTGGTAAAGGCATTATTCCCCCGCCGCTACGCGAATATGGCGCGTCAGAAGTTCGTTCCGTCACGCGGGCATTCAACCAGATGGCTGCCGGCGTTAAGCTGCTGGCTGATGACCGGACCCTGCTTATGGCGGGCGTCAGCCATGATTTGCGCACGCCGCTGACGCGTATCCGTCTGGCGACAGAGATGATGAGTACCGAAGATGGCTACCTTGCAGAATCGATTAATAAAGACATCGAGGAATGTAACGCCATTATCGAACAGTTTATCGATTATCTGCGCACGGGTCAGGAGATGCAGACTGAACTCAGCGATCTCAACTCTATTATGGGTGAAGTTGTTGCCGTAGAAAGTGGCTATGAGAGAGTGATTGAAGCTGAACTTGCTGACGGTGAACTGATTGTTGATGTACATCCCTTATCGATTAAACGCGCTGCTGTGAATCTGGTGGTGAATGCCGCCCGCTACGGTAACGGGTGGATTAAAGTCAGCAGTGGACGTGAGTTGCAGCGTGGCTGGTTCCAGGTTGAAGATGATGGCCCCGGTATCAAACCTGACCAGCTTAAACACCTGTTCCAGCCGTTTGTGCGCGGCGACAGTGCGCGGAGCACAAGTGGCACCGGGTTGGGGTTGGCGATTGTGCAGCGCATTATCGATGCGCATGCAGGAACGCTGGATATCGGAACCAGTGAGCGCGGTGGCCTGCGTATCCGTGCCTATCTTCCTCTGCCCGTGACAGTAAGAAGTAAAAACGAGTTATCTGTTCCACTACAACCTAAAGAGCTGCCCTCTCCGCGCGATAGCTCAAGCCACAAAGAGAACGATACATGATGCAGCGTTTGGCCAAGACTGGCTTATGCATTCTGACGGTCAGTGCATTAGCCAGCCAGGCTTTCGCTGCGCCTATTGATTTACCCTCCGGCCTGCCTAATCTGGTGGGCGTTGGCATTGGCTCAACCACTGAATATAGTGGTGGCAAGCAACGTATGCTGGGGGTGATGCCGGGTTTGAGGTATGAAACCGACAGCGGTCGTTTACTGGAGTGGTACGGCCCTTATGCACAATACAACTTCGGTAATACTACGGGTTGGCAATGGGGGCCTGCTGTTTCGTTGCGGTTGGGACGTAACAACGTTGATGATGCCGTGGTGTCAAAAATTCATGATATTGATACCACTGTGGAAGCCGGTGGCTTCTTTGGCTATGAATATATCCATAGCGAGGGATTGCCATATCGGTTACGCGGAGGTGCTTCGTTAACCACGAATGGTGGCATGGTATACAACGGTGCGCGGTTGAATGTGAGCGGTTCTTTCTGGGTTCCGGTCAGTCACAAGGTAGTGCTGGGGACGGGTCTTGGTGCATCGTGGGTCAGTGCTGATTTCAATCGAACTTACTACGGTGTGACTGCAGCAGATTCTGCGGCGAGTGGTTTGGCGGAGTACCAGCCGGGGGGTGGCTTGCAGCAAATCTACGGTTGGATCGGTGCATTGGTTCAGGTTACACCTAATTGGTACGCGGGAGCGTTGGTCTTTAACCAGCACATGATGAATGCGGCAGCCGACAGCCCGATTATTCGCGAGCGCGGTGAACGCGATCAACTCACTTACGGTCTTGGCGTGGGTTACGCCTGGCACTAGTAAATAGTAAATTTACTGATGGCAAAAAGAAGGCGCGGAATAACGCTTCCACGCCTCACAATTAACGAGTTGGGGCGCTACAGAAGCCGCCCCGGAAAAAATGATTAAGGTTTTGGACCTGCACTGACCAGGGCCTTGCCTGCATCATTGTCTGTGTATTTATCGAAGTTGGTGATAAAGCGTTGAGCCAAATCCTCAGCCTTCTCTTGCCACTGCTCAATGCTGCCGTAGGTAGCGCGAGGGTCGAGGATGCTGTCATCCACACCTGGCAGAGACGTAGGCACGGCCAGATCAAAGATAGGCAAGGTAAAGGTTTCAGCATTGTCGATTTCACCGCTGAGGATGGCATCGATAATTCCGCGCGTATCTTTGATTGAAATCCGTTTCCCTGTACCGTTCCAACCTGTATTCACCAGATAAGCTTGTGCACCGGCTGCCTGCATCCGTTTAACCAGAACTTCTGCGTATTGCGTTGGGTGCAGCGACAGGAATGCCGCGCCGAAGCACGCCGAGAACGTTGGCGTTGGTTCAGTCACTCCACGCTCAGTACCGGCCAGTTTGGCCGTAAAGCCAGACAGGAAGTGGTATTGGGTCTGGTTGGCCGTCAGGCGTGATACCGGCGGCAGAACGCCAAAGGCGTCAGCGGTCAGGAAGATCACTTTGGTGGCATGGCCTGCTTTTGAAACAGGTTTTACGATGTTTTCAATGTGATAGATCGGATAAGAAACACGGGTGTTTTCTGTCTTGGATCCGTCATTGAAATCGATGGTTCCATCAGCCAGCACCGTCACGTTTTCCAGCAACGCATCGCGCTTAATCGCGTGGTAGATATCCGGCTCAGCTTGCTCTGAGAGTTTGATGGTTTTCGCGTAGCAGCCACCCTCAAAGTTAAATACGCCGTCGTCATCCCAACCATGCTCATCATCGCCAATCAACTGGCGTTTTGGATCGGTGGAGAGCGTGGTTTTTCCGGTTCCTGAAAGACCAAAGAAAATCGCCACATCACCTTTTTCGCCCACGTTGGCTGAGCAGTGCATGGAGGCGATACCTTTCAGTGGAAGCAGGTAGTTCATCACGGAGAACAGGCCTTTCTTCATTTCTCCGCCGTACCAGGTGCCACCAATCAGTTGAATGCGTTCGGTCAGGTTAAAGGCCACGAAGTTTTCAGAGTTCAACCCCTGTTTCTGCCAATCAGGGTTAGTGCATTTGGCTCCGTTCATTACGATGAAATCAGGTTCGAAACCTTCCATTTCTGCGTCGGTTGGACGGATAAACATATTTTTAACGAAGTGAGCCTGCCAGGCGACTTCAGTAATGAAACGGACTTTCAGACGGGTATCGGCATTGGCGCCGCAGAAGGCATCAACCACAAACAACCGCTTGTTGGAGAGCTGCTTGGTAACCAGGGATTTCAGATGAGCCCAGGTTTCCTGGCTTAGGGGTTTATTATCATTCTTACCTTTGCCTTGATCGGCCCACCACACGGTGTCACGGGTGATGTCATCACGGACGATGTATTTATCTTTTGGGGAACGTCCAGTGAAAATACCGGTATCAACGGAAACTGCACCAAGGTTGGTCACCACGCCACGTTCATAGCCTTGTAAATCAGGTGAGGTCTCTTCGGTGAACAACAGCTCATAACTTGGATTGTGAACTATCTCGCCGACATTTTGAATGCCGTACTGCGCGAGGACTGCGGGGGTTATGCCTTTAACACTCATGTCACTGCTCCTTAGTCGTTATCTGCTACTGGTACAAATTGTAAGGATTCAGCTCACATTTAACGCGACAACTATCAAAGAATTAATATATCGCTAATTTTTTTCGCGGTTATGGGAGGTAGCACACGTCGGGTATGAAAAGAAAGTAACGGAAAAGGGGAGGAAAGCAGCAAAAATGGGAAAAGTACAAGGAGAGTAATGGTTTATTACCCTCCCATAAGGACTATTAATGTATCTGATCGTCTGCGGGTTTTGCTCCTGAATGCAGTTCAGCGATATCCATCGCATCAAATACATAATCATTGCCGCAGTAATCACAATGCATATCGATAGAGCCGTCCTCTTCCAGCATTTGCTGCATTTCTTCCGGTGGCAGCGTCAGCAACGCATCAGCACAGCGTTCACGTGAGCAGGTGCAGCGGAAAATCACATTCTGAGGATCGTATAACGTCACCTCTTCCTGATGATACAGGCGGTACAGTACTTCATTGGCGGGCAGCGTAAACAGCTCTTCACCTTTGATCGTCATGGTCAGTTGTGCCAGATGATCGAACTCATCGGTGGTGGCGTTTTGTGCGGGCAGAACCTGTAATAACATACCGCCAGCGGCCAGTTTCCCTTCCACATTACCTGTGCGAATGAACAGGCGCGTTGGCAACTGTTCTGACTGGCGGAAATAGTTTTCCAGGCATTCCGCCACATTCTCACCTTCCAGACCGACAACGCCTTGATAACGTTCACCTTCGGTAGGCGAAATGGTAATCACCAGATAACCGTTGCCCACCATCTGATGCAGTGTGCTGCCGTCCGCAATTTCGCCTTGCAAGCGTGCGACACCGCGCATCTCCTGCCGGTTATTGCCGTTGATGACTGCCAGTTTCAGCGGGCCATCGCCCTGTAATTGTACAGTGATGTCACCATCAAACTTCAGGGTTGCCGTCAGCAGGCTGGTGGCAATGAGCATTTCACCCAGCAGGGTTTGCACCGCGGGTGGATAGTCATAATTGGCAATGACCTGTTGATACGTTTCACTTAGCGATACCAGTTCGCCACGCACAGCGTAATTCTCAAACAGATACCGGTGTAATTGGTCGTGGTTAGCCATAATGTTCTCTCAGTGTGGCAGTCGCTCAGTCGGACTCGCCATATTTAAATTTTATCAGATGACGGCGCTCTTTTTTATCAGGGCGGCGATCGGGGTGCGGCATGGTAAGCGCGTTCATCTTGCGAGCTTGCGCGACTTTTTCGCGATTCTGAATGCTGGCTTCCGTCTCCTGGTACATCTGTTGCGCCTCGGTGGCACCGCGCCGCTGAACGTTGAGTGCCAGCACAATCACAGTGCGTTCATCATTTCCCTGACGCAGTTTGATTTCAGCATTCAATTCAACCAACTTGCTGGGTTTGCTGCGCTGGCCGTGGTAATGCACCTTACCGCCATCGACCATTTCGCGGGCAATGGCGCGGGTTTTATAAAATCGCGCTGCCCACAGCCATTTGTCCAGCCTGACGGCATTGTCTGCTTCGGGTTTATCCTTCATCACACTCTCCTGGCCGGACGTTGTTCAGCAGCTAAACGCAGGTAACAGAGTCCGGTAGTCATTTATTGATGGATGACGCTGGAATGTCTTCACAGCCATGCTAGAGTCCGGATTTTCGATACCCAGGCAATAGCGGATGCCGAAGGTTTTGGCCGCATCCAGTATCGGTTCGCCGTCATCAACAAAGAGTGTCCGCTGCGGATCAAAACCGGTCTGTTGCTGTACGGCATGCCATAAACGCTGATCTTCTTTCGGATACCCAAATGTATGGGTGGAAAGTAATAAATCAAGGTGATCGTCCAAACGGGTATACGACATTTTTACCGCCAGGCTGTGCGGATGAGCGTTGGTCAGCAGAATCGTTTTCTTACCATTGTCACGCAACGCCTTGAGGAAAGGGGCGGTGTCGTCACGGACGCGAGTACGGTCCCCAATCTCATTAGTCATGTGGTAGATATCCAGATCCAGTTTTTCGCACCAATAATCAAAGCAATACCAATTCATCGTATGTTGGACAGCCGTATATTCCTGATGAATGGTTTTCCGTGCCTGTTCCAGAGTCATCCCGTGTTTTTCGCTTAATGCCTTGGGTACCAATTGCAGCCAAAAGTAGTTATCGGGTTCCAGATCAATCAGTGTGCCATCCATATCCAGCAAAACAGTGTCGATCTCTTTCCAATTGAAATGGGGGGGCATGGCGACTCCTTGATAGTCGATCGATGCACAGACGGGCCATGCAGTCTTCTTCTGAAAGGGTGATGTTGTGGTGCGAGTGCGTCAGCCTAGCATATCGCGTTTTACTCGAAGGATCGTAACGACATTGACGAGAGCGAAGGATTAAAACAATTATCATAGTGTTTTTGGATATCTGCAATCCGGCGCTGACTTTTCCTGAAGCGTTTAAACAGCAAAAAACCATTTGTGAGCAGACTCACCGAGACAATAACCAGCAACAGGCTGGTGCCAAGATAACGCCACAGCGTGATCGCATCGGGTTTGCTATGCAGGGAGATGTGGCGTGTACCATTGGCATCAATAGTGATGTTGGTGATGATGCCTTCAGCACTGAAAGGCGTATGCAAGAGCATCCCGGATAAGCGTTGCAACTCACGCCATTGTTCCAGGGCGCCGAGTTCATTCAGGGAAATATTCGACGGCGTATGGCTGACCAGCTGTTTGCCTTCATCGCTGGCGATCAGGAATCCACCGGGCGGCGGGCTATTGAGCGCTTCAGCAGCACGTCGCGTCTCTTGAATGAAGAAGGAGGATGTCGCGGTGTTAACCAACGAGTCCAACGATTCAGCACTTACCGGCCGCAGCAGGACGTTCATTCCCTTCATGGCTCCCGATTGGGCGCGTTTCACCAAGGCATTCCAGTTTTTCGCATTGCCCAGGTTTATCAATGCATTCTTCAATCTGACGCAAGTGTCTTCGCTCCTGCACAAATCCTGCGTTTTCAATACAATATCAGGAAAATCATCCAGCAAAATCATTCCTGATTTTTCGATTGCGGTCGCCAACTGGGGGTTTATCTTTTGATCGCTGCCACTGATGGGATGTAACTGTGTATTCACCGTAGCGAGCAAGACCGATGCTTTCTCAATGGTTTCTGATTCAGGTAAGGGCAGGGGAGCGGCTTGATTCCAGTAAATTCCTGAACAGTCGAAAGGCATAAACGCATAACTGCGGTTGTTCTTGTCATTCGATGGGATACTACACATCCCGAACCCTTGCACTTTCAAGGTATCGCCGATGCGTAACGGCGTGCCTTCCAGCGCCTGAACGCTGGTGACATGGGTGCTGTTTGCGCCTTGAATCCAGGCCAGACTTAGCTTGAGCGGTAAACCCATTGGGATATAGGCCAGCAACATCACCAATACCAGCAGCGACCCACACATTAACACCATATTTTTTCCCCAGCGCTGCAAAGGGAAATTTTTCACCTCATCGTTCAGGGACAGATAATTGCCCTGACGGACTACCTGACGGTTCAAATAGATCTCAATATCCGTCTTTTGCCCAAGATCGCGGGTGACATAGGTCTGCCAGTGAGGCGGATAAATCAGGTCAATGATTCCAAGCGTAATGCTGCTGATATTCCCTTGATTTGACTCACCAAAAAGACCCCAGCGCTTGGGCGTGCCACGCAGGCAGTGCACCTCTTTCAAATCCTTTTTCGAAGGACGACGGAATAAACCCCAGCTTGCCCAACCAACCAAAATCACCGCAACCACAATCAACCAGGGAACGACTATCACCGGACTGATCAGGCTGATAAAAAGCAATATCAATGCCACGCAGATCGCAGACGCTTCGCGCACACCATTGGATTGATTGAGGGTATGTTCCTGAACTGTCTCTTTGCGAATATTGAACAACTCAATATGTTCACTCTCTTCTTTGCGAATCGATGAGTTTTGTGCGGGCGAGGTAACAACTGGCGTCGCTAAAGGCGTCGATTCATAGACGTGGTTCAGGAGAGTGTGGCCATTCAATGAAATGACCAAAGGAATACTCTGCGTTTTGATCAGTTCGACGTGGTTGTCCTGAGTAATATACGGTTCCCAGAACGGCGGCAGGTGGACTTCAACCGTGTCGAGATAATAGCGCCATTTATTGGGTTCATCGCTGGCGACACCATAGCGGGTAATCGTCTGCGTCACAGGATAGACATTCTCGCTCTGCGGGATGAGCGTGAGTTTTTCATTCAGCCCGAGCATGTGTGTGCTAATGGAAAACGAACCTGCGCCACGGCGTTCATTCTGCTGTAGATAGCGTTCGACAGCGGCGCGCTCTTCGGCCTGTAGCTTACGATGGGTAGGTTTCAGGAAGGGGAAAGTTGCAGCAAGCGGGCTACGCTGACGCAAAATAAACGCGATATACCCCCCAACTGCGACCAAAACAGCAAATACTGTGGCCAATATTATTGAAACTGTTGTGCTCATCCTATCCCCATACGGACGCGCGTGACACTCGTCAACTCTTTAGATAACAATATCCTACATTAAGTCATGCTGTTCTGGCATCGTAGAACCGTCTTGGTTTCATAGAAACAAGCTTAGGCAGCGTATTGCCTGATTTTTTTGGCGTGCAATGTTGACGTAAATGGCCGTTATTCGATGATAGCAACCGCCAAGAGGGGCGGGTATCGGCATAATCCTATTCTCTGTATTTATTTCGTTATCGGTTCTTACTAAAACTCTGCAGATTAGCGCAACGGATGGAAAGAGATCGTGGTGACTGTTAAAAACAAGTAAATTACTTGCACAAAGATTGCGATAGTGGTTTGCATTAACGCACAATGAGATCAAGATCTAAGTTTTAGCCAGTTCCTGGGAAGAGTGTGTCGCAAGCCAGAGATTCTGCCAACGGTCAACCGAAGGGGGGAGATTGATGGTTGATGGCTTTCCTCTTCATCAGGCGAATGATTAATTTGGGGACAACATGGATAAAAACCTGCAAAAACCAAAAATCCTTAAAGTTGAAACCGTTGCGCGCTCACGCCTGTTTAACGTGGAATCTGTGGATCTGGAGTTCAGCAATGGCGTCCAGCGAGTTTATGAACGTATGCGGCCTTCTGAGCGTGAAGCTGTGATGATCGTACCGATCATTGGCGATGATTTGCTGTTGATTCGCGAATATGCCGTGGGCATTGAAGAGTACGAACTGGGTTTCCCGAAAGGACTCATCGATCCGGGAGAAGGGATACTCGAAGCTGCCGATCGTGAACTGATGGAAGAGGTGGGCTACGGTGCCCGGCACTTTGATATCCTCAGCAAACTGACGATGGCACCCTCCTATTTCTCCAGCAAGATGAATATTGTGATTGCCAAAGATCTCTATCCGCGGAGTCTTGAGGGCGATGAACCTGAGCCTTTGCCACAGGTTCGTTGGCCTATCGCGCGAATGATGGAGTTACTGGAGCAGCCTGATTTTTGTGAGGCGCGCAATGTCAGCGCACTTTTTCTGGCGTACCGGTTTTTGCATCCCTGATCCCCGTTACCAGACGTAAAAAAACCGATCTGCTGCCAGATCGGTTTTTTTTATTGCAGGTCACTGGCAGTAATCAGAACAGTTCGTGAGACTGGCCGTTATCCATCAGCGTTGTACCGACATCACGTACTGCATGTTCGGTTGGCTGCGTTCCGTCGATAAAGTACTCCGAACGGCTGGCGCCACCGCCATCGGATAGCTTACCAGTACGTTTATCGATTGTGACGCTGACAATGCCGGGAGGCGGTGCCATTTTCTGTACGGGTATGCCTTCCAGCGCAGATTTCATGAAGTCGTCCCAAGCGGGTTGTGCGCTCTTGGCACCGCCTTCTGCTCCGGAAATCTGATCCGCAATGACACCCGATGCGGTACTTCTACCCAGGTCGCGACGATGGTCATCAAAGCCGATCCAGACAGATGTCACGGTTTCCGGGCCGTAGCCAGAGAACCAGGCATCTTTCGAGCTGTTGGTGGTACCGGTTTTACCGCCGATGTCGCTGCGTTTGAGATCGCGTCCGGCACGCCAGCCCGTTCCCATCCAACCCGGTTCGCCAAAGATGTTGCTGTTGAGGGCATCATGCATCAGGAATGCCAGCGGGGTATTGATGACGTGTGGCGCGTATTGTTGCTCGCCACCCGGTGCGACCTGACCCGGCGCTACCTGCTCCAACTGTGGCATAGGAACCGTACTGATAGTATTTTCCTGTGAAACCGCCACGTTCTCCACATTGTCATCAGATAACATGGCTGATTTATGCGTATCGCCATAAATCACCGGCAGGTTACAGGTATCGCATACCACTTTGGGTTTGCTTTCAAAAAAGACTTTACCCATTTCATCTTCAACTTTGGTGATGAAATAGGGATCAACCAGATAGCCACCGTTGGTCAGAACAGAATAACCGCGAACCATCTGCATCGGGGTAAACGAGGCTGAACCCAGTGCCAACGATTCTGAATGGACAATATTTTGCGCAGGGAAACCAAAACGTTGCAGGTATTCGGCGGCATAGTCAACGCCCATAGCGCGCATTGCCCGCACCATTACCACGTTTTTCGATTGCCCCAGACCCTGACGTAAACGGATTGGACCATCGTAAGTTGGCGGGGAGTTTTTCGGCCGCCAGTCGGTGCCCGCACCAGCATCCCAACGGCTGATCGGCAGGTCATTCAGGATGGTCGCCAGCGTCAATCCTTTATCCAATGCCGCGGTATACAGGAAGGGTTTGATGTTGGAACCGACCTGACGAACCGACTGGGTAACACGGTTGAATTTGCTCTGGTTAAAATCGAAGCCCCCAACCAGCGCCTTGACGGCACCGTCTTTGGGATTGATGGAAACCAGCGCGGAGTTCACATCCGGAACCTGCGCCAGCCACCAGTCATTAGCGACTTTACGTACCCAAACTTGCTGTCCTGCGCGCACAACATCCGTCACCTTCTTCGGTGTCGGGCCTTGCAAATTGTCTGATTTGAACGCACGGGCCCAGCGCATACCTGCCATCGGCAGCGTAATCTGGTCACCGTTAGCCAGGGTGGCCGTTGCCTGTGCGTCATCAACCTGGGTGACCACTGCCGGGAACAGCGGGCCATAGACCGGCAGGGTTTTCAGTGAATCGACGATCTGTTTCTGGTCCCAGGCTGCTTCACCCACTTTCCATAGCACGTTGGACGGGCCACGGTAGCCATGGCGCATGTCATAGGCCAATACGTTGGAACGTACCGCCTCTTGTGCTGCCAATTGGTTTTTCCTGGTGATGGTGGTGTAAACCTTGTAACCGTCGGTATAGGCGTTTTCACCATACTGTTTGATCATCTCCTGACGCACCATCTCGGAGAGATAGGGGGCCGAGAACGCGATAGTTGGTGCATGGTAATTCGCCACCAGATCTTCGCCACGCGCTTCCTGATACTGCGCCTGAGTAATGTAATTTTCATCGAGCATGCGCGAAAGAACCACATTACGACGGGCGACGGCCCGATCATGGGAATACAGCGGGTTGAAGGTTGACGGCGCTTTAGGTAAACCGGCAATGGTTGCCATTTGGCTCAACGTGAGTTGGCCGACATCCTTACCGAAATACACATGCGCAGCGGCACCCACACCATAAGCACGGTAACCGAGATAGATCTTGTTGAGATAGAGTTCGAGGATCTCGTCCTTGGTCAGCAATTGTTCGATTCTGATGGCCAGAAACGCTTCCTTGATCTTGCGCATTAGAGTGCGCTCAGGGCTGAGGAAGAAGTTTCTTGCCAGTTGCTGAGTAATGGTACTTGCCCCTTGCGAAGCATGGCCAGAGACCAGGGCTACAGAGGCTGCACGAAAAATCCCTATCGGGTCTACGCCATGATGCTCATAAAAACGGCTATCTTCAGTGGCAATAAACGCATGAACCATTTCCGGAGGGATCTGGCTCAAGGTCAAGGGAATACGACGTTTCTCGCCGTATTGGGCGATCAAGTCGCCTTCTGCGCTATACACCTGCATAGGTGTCTGTAAGCGCACGTCTTTCAGCGTGGCAACGTCCGGGAGCTGCGGCTCAATATACTTGTACAAACCGTATATCGAGGCTGCTCCCAGCAAAATGCAACACACTGCAAGGATTAGAAAAAACTTTACGAACTTCACCTGAGAATTCCCATTCAATGTCATTTGGGCAGTTTATAAACAACCGCGCAGTAGTATAAAGGCAAG
The DNA here is from genome assembly GCF_003332275.1 of Edaphovirga cremea. Taxonomy (GTDB): domain Bacteria; phylum Pseudomonadota; class Gammaproteobacteria; order Enterobacterales; family Enterobacteriaceae; genus Edaphovirga; species Edaphovirga cremea. The sequence goes on from NZ_QOVA01000004.1 coordinate 288,013, forward strand.
CCTACATCATGGATACGTACTTTTATCATCTTGACGATAAGGAGGTCGGGCTTATATGCGCAAACAATCTTGGCGGGTGGGTCTGGATATTCAACCGGGGTACATGCGCGCCGTGGCAGTTCAACAGCGCCGTTATGGCTGGCAGTTGCGCCATTGGTGGCATCACCCCTTGCCAGGCGAGATGCTGCGAGAGGGAGCGCTGAACGATTGGGGGCCAATGATTCATATTTTGTCCCAGTGGCGAAGCTGTCTGCCGGGTAAGATCTCGTTACGAATTGCCCTACCTGTACAACGTGTCATGCAGCTCAATGTGGCGACTCCCGACGCAAGATTGCGCGAGCCATACCGCAGCGATTATATCACTGCCAATGCGGGTAAACAGCTGCCGCTCAGTTGTCAGGAGTTACGGCTCGATTACCGTTGTGATCCCATCAACAGCCAACAATTGGTTGTCACCGCGGCTCGCGAGAGTGAACTCAGCCAGTGGATGGGCATTCTTGCCAAGGCCCGCCTCTATCCGGAAGTTATTGATATCACGCCCTGCGCATTGCAGCACATGGCGATGGCCGCTGGCCTGGACGCAGAGGCTGTGCTGTTACATAAATTTGAGAACGAGTGGCTTTGGGTCTCAGCCCGCTCCCAACCGTTCAAATTTGGCGTCATTGAGGTCAATCCTGATGTGCCGCCAACAGCATGGGTAGATAAGGTTTGGCAACATTGCGGGCAATCCGCAGGCTCCGGCCAAACGTTGTGTTTCTCAAGTGTGCTGCCGGTTCCTGTTCCAGAGGGCATGATCGGCTGGTCCCCACTGTCTGCATTCAAACAGATGCAACTCCCGCTTCCAGCTCACCCTGCCGCCTTTGTCTTGGCGGGAGGGTTGGCAGTGCGACCGGACGACCTCTGATGCTGCAAGTCAATCTTCTGCCATGGCGTGAGAAGCGGCAACAAAAGCGCCAACGTTATTGGCTGCTGTGCGGTGCGTTGGCGCTACTGTTCTCGTTGCTGCTATTGAGCTCGCTGGGTTTCTACCTGCATCGCGTTCAACTGAAATATGGTGCGGAGCGCGATCGATGGCAGCGCCATGCACACGCTTTGGCAGTGGAAACAGAGCGTCGAAAACTGGCAATGGAAAAACGTCAGCAACTTGAACAGCGCATTGAGCAGCAACATCAATGGGCTCTGCGGAGCGGCCGATACTTGCAGTTATTGCAGCAGTTGGCCTGGCGTGTTCCGGCCAAAGCGTGGCTGACGGGATTGGAAGAGCATGAGAAAGGGTTACTGTTTACTGGGCAAAGTGAGGAGTATGCCGCGATTGTCACCCTGACACACTCTTTGAGCCGCTATGTCGATCTAATGAACGTCAGTTTGTCAGAGGTACATCAGCAACCCGATAGGACATTGCGCTTTATGGTGAATGCAAATTGGCTGAACAAGGATGAAAACAGTGAAAACAGACGCATTGAACGCAATTCATCATCTGCTGGGGCGGCCGGGATGGCAGTTGGCCCTTCTATTATTCGCCAGCCTTAGTTTGCTGATTGGCGGTGGCGCGTACTGTTTTCTCAGACCGGTCTGGCAGCAGAATGAGGCAATCTCGATCACTTCTATGGCAGCGAAGCAGAGTGCTGAATTGTACCAACAGAATTTGGTGGCGCTTCCTTCTGTGGAGGAAACGGAACAAAAGATCGCCGCGCTCGCTACCCTGCATTCTTCGGGTAAACCGGCAAAGGCTATCGCACAGTTACTCGTCGAACCGCTGGCTCTGTCTGGCGGTATTTTGACCCGATTACAACGTAAGACTGTTAGGGAAGGGGACGACACAAACCGTATTGGCTGGTCGATCTCCTTACACGTGGATTATCAGGGATTACTGACCTTGCTGGAATCCCTGCTTGCTTCATCGGGACTGTCGATTGACCTTCTCAATCTACAGGCATCGGCGTCGGGTCTGGATGTCACGTTGGATCTTTCCACTGGGCAGGAGCAATGAATATGCTTGATCAGCATGGGCTTCTTATCGGACTCATGGTATTGGCCCTGCCTCTTTATGCAGCAGCCTCACCAGGTGTGATCCAGAATGAGGAAGGGACGCCAGCGGCAGCCCGTGACCCGTTCCGTCCGCTAAGTCATCTGCCCTGTGCCGTAGCTCCCGAGTTGCTGGGTAACGGCATTTTCAAAGGCCAGATTGGTGATGCACGTGGCATGACTGCCTGGATAGTGGACCCGGCAGGCCAGTGGCACAAGCTGATACCCGGTGGATTAATTGGGGACAGCGGTTGGTACGTTGCACAAATCGCGCCGCGAAAAATTGATTTTTCCAACGATCATCCCACTTGCGCGGCCAGTCCACCCTCCGTCTCACTGCTTTTACCCTAACACCGATAATATAAGGAAATGAATATGGTTCTGACTCGTCTTTGCTGCCGGGGGGCGTGCTGTGCGTTATTGCTGGTGAGCCTCGGCAGCTTTGCGCTGGACAATAATTTGCCGGTGTCCATGGAGTTTCAGGATGTGCCTGTCAGCGTGATTTTGCAGGCATTGGCCGATCACCAAAAGCTCAATCTGGTGACGTCTGCCAGTGTTGAAGGCAAGCTGACCTTGCGCCTCAAAGAGGTTCCCTGGCAAAAAGCCCTGTCGATTATTTTGCAGATGGGCAAGTTATCACAAGAGTTGCAAGACAATGTGTTGATAATCTCCCCACAACGCGATGAGCAGGCAGAACGTCTGCAACAGAAGCTTATTGAAGAACAGCAAAAGAGTGAGCAACCGTTAGGCACGCTAAACGTTGCCTTGCATTACGCTGATGCCAGTGAAGTCGCGAAGAGTCTGAATGCACAACGGGGGACGTTGCTCACGCCGCGTGGTCACATCATTACCGATATCCGCACCAACTCGCTGCTCATCCGCGATACCGAAGAGGCGCTTTCCGCCCTTGAGCCGTGGATCGGCGAGTTGGATTTACCTTTACAGCAAATCCAGTTGACGGCGCATATCGTCACCATGAACAGTGAAAGTCTGCGCGAAATAGGGGTTCGCTGGGCGCTCTCCGATCCGCTTGAAAGCGGCAAAGCGCTGCGCATGAATAACTTTAACGTTGGGTTGCCCGTCGAAAGCAGCATGGTGAATGCCGGATTTCGTCTGGCGCGGATAAATGGCCGCCTGCTGGATCTTGAACTCAGTGCTATGGAACAGGAAGATCGCGTCGAAATTATTGCCAGTCCGCAGTTATTCACCGCCCATATGCAAACGGCCAGCATCAAGCAAGGCACCGAGATCCCGTATGAAGTGTCCAGCGGGGCAAGTGGCTCCACATCGATTGAATTCAAGGAAGCGGTGCTGGGCATGGAGGTAACGCCGAGAATTCTACGCAACGGCAAGATTAATCTGGCGTTACAAATCAGCCAGAACATGCCGGGGCGGACGATCAAGCAGGGCGAAGGTGAAGCGCTGGCGATCGATAAACAGGAAATCAAAACCCAGGTTACGGTCGCGAACGGTGATACCATTGTTCTGGGTGGTATCTTTCAGAAAAAAAACGTCGATGGTGAAGATAAAGTTCCTGGACTCGGCGATATTCCGTGGGTTGGCTCGCTGTTCAAAAGACAGTCTAAACAGGAACAGCGGCGTGAACTGGTGATTTTTGTCACACCAACACTGATTAATGAAGGATAACAATAACAAATCGCGCGCTAATCTGGTGTAATGGCGATGATGTTATGCAACTTTTTGTGTCGGGAAAGGCATCTGCGTTTGACGCTGCGCTCGATTTAGCTTACAAGGGTTACCGAATTGAGCACCGAGGTTTTTAATTAACGTTGATACGCCGATAAAAACGTATGGTTTCCCTCCCGCGGCGTCCTTCATCGATTTATTCGGTTGCCAAACTACCAGAAGTGTTGAGATAATTTTTTGTCTGATCTCGCATTCAAGCTCATGAGGTTTCAGTTTAGGTCCCGTCGCTAATTTGATTGGCGGGGCGGGTTATCATTAACGAATTGTCTTAGTAATACCGAAAAACATGGCAGAGAAACGCAATATCTTTCTGGTTGGGCCTATGGGTGCCGGCAAAAGCACTATTGGCCGTCAGTTAGCTCAGCAACTCAATATGGAGTTTTTCGACTCCGATCAAGAAATTGAGCGACGTACCGGAGCTGACGTGGGCTGGGTATTCGACGTGGAAGGCGAAGAAGGCTTCCGCGATCGCGAAGAAAAAGTGATAAATGAACTGACTGAAAAACAGGGCATTGTGCTGGCTACGGGTGGGGGTTCTGTGAAATCACGGGAGACCCGCAATCGTCTGTCGGCGCGAGGCGTTGTCGTTTATTTAGAAACCACCATTGAAAAACAGTTGGCCCGTACTCAGCGCGATAAAAAGCGTCCGCTGTTACAGGTTGACGCGCCGCCACGCGAAGTGTTGGAAGCACTGGCAAGAGAACGTAATCCGTTGTACGAAGAAATTGCAGATGTCACCATCCGCACCGACGATCAAAGTGCTAAAGTTGTTGCTAACCAGATTATTAACATGCTGGAAAGCAATTAAGTTTGGTAGATGATAATGCCTGAGGGTGCAAGCTAAAAAGGTCACTGAGCGCGTCATGGAGAGGATTACCGTAACGTTAGGGGATCGCAGTTATCCCATTACGATTGCCGCCGGATTGTTTAACGATCCGGCTTCTTTTATGCCGTTAAAAGCGGGAGAGCAGGTGATGCTGGTGACCAACCAGACACTGGCTCCGCTTTATCTCGACAAAGTGCGGTCTGTGCTTGAACAGGCGGGGGTTCGTGTTGATCAGGTGATTCTGCCTGATGGTGAACAGTTCAAATCCCTGACTGTCCTTGACCAGGTTTTTTCTGCGCTGCTTGAAAAACCCCATGGCCGTGATACCACGCTGATTGCACTGGGTGGCGGAGTGGTCGGTGATCTGACCGGCTTTGCCGCTGCGTGTTATCAGCGTGGTGTGCGTTTCATCCAGGTGCCGACCACGCTTCTGGCTCAGGTTGACTCTTCTGTTGGCGGCAAAACTGCCGTCAATCATCCTCTCGGGAAAAACATGATCGGCGCGTTTTATCAACCTGCGTCGGTTGTCATTGATCTCGATTGTCTGCGCACGTTGCCTCCCCGCGAACTCTCTTCGGGTCTGGCTGAAGTGATCAAATACGGCATCATTCTCGATGCAGCTTTCTTTGTCTGGCTGGAAGAGAATATTGATGCACTGATGGCGTTGGACATGTCTGCGCTGGCGTACTGCATTCGCCGTTGCTGTGAACTCAAGGCTGAGGTCGTGGCGGCTGATGAGCGCGAAAGCGGACAGCGTGCTTTACTGAATCTGGGCCATACTTACGGTCATGCCATTGAAGCTGAAATGGGCTACGGTGTCTGGCTGCACGGTGAGGCTGTTGCCGCAGGTATGATGATGGCGGCTTACACGGCGCACCGTCTTGGGCAGTTCAGTCTGGATGATATCGCACGGGTTAAACGCTTACTGCAACGTGCCGGTTTGCCAATCAGTGGTCCGCAGCAAATGGCGCCACAGGCTTATTTGCCGCATATGATGCGTGATAAAAAAGTCTTGGCGGGTGAACTGCGTCTGGTGCTGCCGACGGCGATCGGTCAGTCTGAAGTTCGCGGTGGCGTGCCCCATGAGATGGTTCTGGCATCCATTGTTGACTGCCAAAGTGCCTAATATTTGTCAATTACCGCCACTTTTTATGTAGTAAGTGACGGATCACTATGAATTATAGATGTCAGGTGAACAAGTCGACGCGCAGTACTTTCTGTGTCGACTTTTACCTCTGAGTTGGAGGATTGAGATGGACGATTTAAAACCCGAAGACGATCTTAAACCAGACACCAGCGATCGCCGCCCTACGCGCCGTCGCCCTGCGTCATCCACACCCAAGTTTGCGATATCGCGTCAGCACATGATGATTGGTATCGGTATCCTGGTATTGCTGTTGTTGATCATTGGGATTGGATCGGCTCTCAAGGCACCAACCCAGCATGAAACTGCGCAGCAGAATAACAACGGTGCCAAAGAGATTAATTTGTCGGGTGGTGACACAAACGCACCCGCAACGCAAAATGGCGCTAATTCTCAAGCGCCGGTTGGTCAGCAACCACAAGATATCAGTGTGCCGCCGATATCTGATACACCGACACAAGCGCCTCCCCTTACGCCAAATCCAAACCAGCAGCGCATAGAATTGCCCGGCAATATGACCGATGCACTTTCGCAGCAGCAAGGTCAGGTAGATTCCATGTCGCAGGGAATGTCAGCCAACCAGCCGACATCCACATTGCCGACAGCACCAGCGACTGTGGCACCGACATCGAAAGAAGCGACGCGTGCGGCACAGGCCAAGCCTGCGGCAACAACGCAGGGAACCAAGCAGCATCCGGTCACGGCGACGACTAAACCAACGACAGCGGCCAAATCAACGGCAAAAGAGACGGTGAAGTCTTCTACCCCGGCGACTCCCGCAAAACCTGCAGCGACTGCCAGCAGCGGTGGGGCAATCAACACTGCGCCAGCAAATCATTTTACTTTGCAGCTTAGCAGTGCATCCCGTTCTGACTCGCTGAACGCCTTCGCACGCCAGCAGAATCTACAGCATTATCTGGTCTATGAAACAAGCCGTGATGGGAAACCCTGGTATGTGTTGGTTAGCGGAACGTACCCCACATCGGCTGATGCCAAGCGCGCAATTTCCAGTTTACCTGCTGAAGTTCAAGCAAAAAAACCGTGGGTTAAACCTGTACGGCAAGTACAGCAAGACCTGAAGAAATAAACCTTAGTTGTGCGCAGATGTGCTGTCTGAAACAGAGTACAATCCGCCGCTCTGAATTGTATAAGTAGCTAACTGACGGCATGAAGAAAAACCGCGCTTTTTTAAAATGGGCTGGTGGTAAATACCCTCTGGTAGAAGAGATTAAACGCTATCTCCCAGAGGGTAACTGCTTGATTGAACCCTTTGTAGGTGCGGGCTCGGTGTTTTTGAATACCGACTATGAAAATTATATTCTGGCCGACATCAACAGTGATTTAATCAATCTTTACAACATCGTAAAGCTGCGAACCGACGATTTTGTGCGCGATTCCCGCGTGCTTTTCGCCAGTGAATTCAATCAATCCGAATGTTTCTATGCCATGCGGGAAGAGTTCAACAGCAGCAGCGACGCCTATCGCCGGGCAATTCTTTTTCTCTACTTGAACCGCCACTGTTACAACGGTCTGTGCCGTTATAACCTGAGTGGGGAGTTCAACGTTCCTTTTGGACGCTATAAGAAGCCCTATTTCCCGGAAGACGAACTCTATTGGTTTGCTGAAAAAGCCAGCAAGGCCACTTTTGTCTGTGAGCACTACCAGGACACGCTGACCAAAGCGCTCGCTGGCTCGGTGGTATATTGTGATCCACCTTATGCACCCCTGTCGGCAACCGCCAACTTTACTGCGTATCACACCAACAATTTCAGCGTTACCGATCAGAAGAATCTGGCACGGCTGGCAACTCAGTTATCGGTTGAGAACCAAATCCCGGTGCTGATTTCCAACCATGATACTGAATTGACGCGTGACTGGTATTTTCAGGCATCGTCACTGTATGTGGTAAAGGCGCGCAGAACGATCAGCCGTAATATTCTTGGTCGTAGTAAAGTGAACGAACTTTTGGCGCTGTACAGCTAACATCCGGTCGTGCGTCGAGTCCGGATCAATGTTAAAACTCTATCGTTAGGAGAAACGGATGAAACAATACTTGATTGCCCCGTCCATTCTGTCGGCTGATTTTGCCCGTTTGGGTGAAGATACCGCGAAGGTATTAGCTGCCGGTGCCGATGTGGTTCATTTCGATGTTATGGATAACCATTATGTCCCTAACCTGACGATAGGCCCGGCAGTCTGCCAGGCGCTGCGTAATTACGGCATTACCGCGCCGATCGATGTGCATTTGATGGTGAAACCGGTTGACCGTTTGATTCCGGATTTTGCCGCTGCGGGTGCCAGTTTTATCACCTTTCACCCTGAAGCGTCTGAGCATGTCGATCGCACGCTGCAACTGATTAAAGATCATGGCTGTAAAGCCGGTCTGGTGTTGAATCCGGCAACGCCGCTGAGCTATCTGGATTACGTGATGGATAAACTGGACATCATTCTGCTGATGTCGGTCAACCCGGGTTTTGGTGGTCAGTCGTTCATTCCAGGTACGCTCGATAAACTACGTCAGGTACGCAAACTGATCGATGACAGCGGTTTCGATATCCGTCTGGAAGTGGATGGCGGTGTGAAAGTCGACAATATTCATGAAATTGCCGCTGCCGGAGCTGATATGTTCGTGGCCGGTTCCGCTATTTTCAATCAGCCGGATTATCAGGCGGTGATTGAGAAAATGCGCAGTGAACTGTCCAAGGTGTTGTATGGCTGATTTTTCGCATATCCGTGGCCTGGCTTTCGACCTGGATGGCACGCTGGTAGATAGCGCTCCAGGGTTGGCGCAGGCCATTGATATGGCATTGGAAAAAGCTGGCCTGCCGCAAGCCGGGGAAGCCCTCGTGGGCACCTGGATCGGCAATGGCGCGGATGTGCTGGTGGAACGTGCATTGCGCTGGGCTGAAGCCGATATTACACCGGAAATGTGTCGTGCAACGCGTCAGGCGTTTGATCGCTATTATGCGCAAACCGTCGAAAGCGGCAGCCGTTTGTTCCCACAGGTTCAGGAAACGCTGGCACAATTGGCCGCGCACCGTTTACCTATGGGACTGATTACCAACAAGCCGACGCCGTTTGTTGCTCCACTGCTTGCCTCACTGGGTATTGCTGACTACTTTTCGCTGATCATTGGTGGCGATGATGTCACTGAAAAAAAACCGCATCCGGCCCCGCTCTATCTGATGTTGGGTAAGTTCGGATTGCGCGCCAGTGAAATGGTTTTCGTCGGCGATTCCCGTAACGATATTCAGGCCGCTCAGGCTGCCGGTTGTCCTTCAATCGGTCTGACCTACGGTTATAACTACGGCGAAGCGATTGCCTTGAGCAAGCCCGATCGGGTTTTGGAACGCTTTGCCGATCTGCTGCCCACTCTTGGGCTGTCAACTTCAACGAATCAGGAAGCATAAAATGAGTAAGCCCATCGTATTCAGTGGCGCGCAGCCATCGGGTGAATTGACTATTGGCAACTATATGGGTGCGCTGCGTCAGTGGGTGAGGATGCAGGATGAGTATGACTGCATCTACTGTATCGTTGATCTGCATGCAATCACCGTTCGTCAGGATGCCGATCGACTGAGAAAAGCCACGCTGGATACCCTGGCGCTCTATCTCGCCTGCGGAATAGATCCACAGAAAAGCACCATTTTTGTCCAGTCGCACGTCCCTGAACACACCCAATTGAGCTGGGTGCTGAACTGCTACACCTATTTTGGCGAACTGAGCCGAATGACGCAGTTCAAGGATAAATCTACCCGCTACGCAGAAAACATCAATGCCGGGCTGTTCAGTTATCCGGTGCTGATGGCGGCAGATATCCTGCTGTACCAGACCACACAGGTTCCAGTGGGTGAAGATCAGAAACAGCATTTGGAACTCAGCCGTGATGTCGCTTCGCGCTTTAATGCCCTGTACGGCGACGTGTTCAAAGTGCCAGAACCGTTCATTCCGAAGTCGGGTGCGCGGGTGATGTCACTGCAAGAGCCGACCAAGAAAATGTCCAAGTCGGATGATAACCGCAACAACGTTATCGGCCTGCTGGAAGACCCGAAAGAGATCGTCAAAAAGATCAAGCGTGCGATGACTGACTCCGATGAGCCGCCTGTCGTTCGCTACGATATCGCCAACAAAGCCGGTGTTTCCAATCTTCTGGATATTCTTTCTGGCGTGACGGGCAAAACCATCCCGCAACTGGAAGCCGAGTTTGAAGGACAAATGTACGGTCACTTGAAAGGCGCAGTGGCTGATGCCGTTTCTGGCATGCTGGGTGAATTGCAGGAGCGGTATCACCGTTTCCGTAACGACGAGGCTTTGCTGCAACAGGTTATGCGTGATGGCGCGCAAAAAGCCCGTGCGCGTGCGCAGGAAACGTTGAGCAAGGTTTATCAGGCTGTTGGGTTCGTCTCTCAGCCTTAAGTCTTAAAACCGTCCTGTGTATGGGATAGGTATTTCTGTTCGAAAACCACCGCGCTAAACGGTGGTTTTTTTATGGCAAAAGCGTGCGGACTCCAGCCTGACAAGTCTGATCTGGGGCATCATTAACCTGATTCAGCGAAGCAAACCAATTCAGTTTTTCCCTGAGTGACACCACGCTACCGACGATAATCAGGCTGGGACTGACCACCTGCTGCGAAAGCAGCGCCAACTGCGATAACTCACCCGTCACTACTTTTTGCCGCGAAGTTGTGCCGTTTTCTACCAATGCTACTGGCATAGTGGCGGCCATGCCGTGGTCGATCAATTGGCGCTGTATTTCCCCAGCCTGTGACAGGCCCATGTAAAACACCAGCGTCTGTTTCCCGCACGCCAGATTATCCCAGTCAAGACAACCCTCTGTTTTCGCATGTCCGGTAACCAGCCTCACGCTCTGGGCATGGTCGCGGTGCGTCAGAGGAATACCGCTGTATGCTGAACAGCCCGATGCTGCGGTAATACCTGGAACCACCGAGAAGGGAATACCGGCCAGCGCCAGTGTTTCCAACTCTTCACCGCCGCGGCCAAAGATAAAGGGATCACCGCCTTTCAAGCGGACAACGCGCTTTCCTTGCTGCGCCTGTTGAACCAGAATCTGGTTGATTTCGTCCTGCGGCACACAATGATGTCCGGCTCGTTTCCCGACAAAAATGCGCTCTGCATCGCGCCGAACCAGATTCATTATCTCGTCTGATACCAATCGGTCATACACCACAACATCGGCCTGCTGAATCTGCTGTAGACCTTTGAGCGTCAGTAAGCCCGCGTCACCCGGCCCAGCGCCGACCAATACGACTTCTCCCTGCTGGGTGAGCGGTTGAGAGAATAGGCGCTCGATATGTTGTTCAGACTGGTGTTTGTCATGGTTAGCCAGCGATTGAGCCAAACGGTCGTGATTAAATAGAGCTTCCCAGAAGCGACGCCGTGATGACCCGAGCGAAAATTGCTGTTTGACCCTTTGGCGCAAACTGCCAGCAATCTGCGCCAATTTCCCCAGATGCTGCGGCAGCGTGGCTTCAAGTTTTTCACGCAACAACCGCGCCAATACTGGCGCTTTGCCGCCTGACGAGACGGCGACCATAATCGGGGAGCGATCAATGATGGAGGGCATGATAAAACTCGCCCGTTTGGGATCATCAACCACATTGCAGAACACCCGCATTTGGTTGGCAGTTTGGTAAACCAGCGCATTAACTTCCACCCGATCGGTAGCGGCAATAACCAGCCACTTTTCTGCCAGCAGATTCGTAGCAAATGGGCCACGCACCAGCGTCAGATCACCGTTTTCCGCCCAATGCTCAAATTGCGCTGAAAAAGCGGTGGCATTGACAGTCAGTTCCGCTCCGGCGTTCAATAGCAGACGCGCTTTACGTTCGGCCACCTCACCCGCCCCCACCAGCAGGCAAGCCTTTTGTTGTAACTGACAGAAAATAGGTAAGTAATCCATGCATGCTCTCGGTGGAGTGAAAATAGGCCCGCGGTTTAACGCGGGCGAGGGGAATGATTACGCGTGAGATTTTACCTGAATAATGCCGTCAACGACCCGGGTATCGAAGCGGGGAATTGAACGGCCCCCATCCTCCAGACAATAGCCATCATGCAGCCTGAAATGCTGTTTTTTCAAGGGGCTGGTGATCCACAGATCGCCTTGATGTTCAGCAATCAATCCGCGTGACAGCACGCTGGCCTGCGCGAACGGATCGATATTGCTCAGTGCAAAAATCTGTTGGTCCTGATACGGACGAAACAAGGCTATTTGACGATCGCCAACCAATGCACAAACGCCGGTGGCAGGTAAAATATCCTCTAATGGGCAAACGGTATTCCACTGGCTCATGCGTGATTCTCCTCGGTTTCCACAACAGTAACGGCAATGCGTTCTTCCGGACGGGCAGGGCGATGCTGCTCACGTTCATTCACCATCTGCACATTGGGATCGCGCTGATTACTGTTGATGAAATGGGCGAAACGCGCTTGTGCCGCCGGGTCTTGCAGGGTGTCCTGCCATTCGCAACTCACCAGTGCCCGCAGGCGTGCCAATTCCGCCTCCAGTTGTTCGTTCAGGCCGAGTTTGTCGTCAACAATCACTGCGCGCAGATAGTCGATGCCGCCTTCCAGACTCTCCAGCCATACGGAGGTGCGCTGCAACTTGTCTGCGGTGCGGATATAAAACATCATGAAGCGATCAAGATAGCGGACGAGGGTGTCGCGATCGAGATCGGCTGCCAACAGATCGGCGTGGCGTGGTTTCATCCCGCCATTACCGCAAACGTAGAGATTCCAACCGTTTTCGGTGGCGATGATACCCACGTCCTTACCCTGTGCTTCAGCACATTCGCGGGTACAGCCGGAAACACCGAACTTCATTTTATGCGGCGTGCGTATGCCTTTGAACCGATGCTCCAATTCCACGCCAAAGCCCACGCTGTCACCAACGCCATAACGACACCAGGTACTGCCGACGCAGGTTTTTGCCATGCGTAATGCTTTGGCATAGGCCTGGCCGGTTTCGAATCCTGCGGCAATCAGTTTTGCCCAGATAGCAGGCAGGTCGTCTTTTTGCGCACCAAACATCCCGATGCGTTGTGAACCGGTCATCTTGGTATACAGATTGTACTCTCTGGCGATCTTCCCGACGGCAATCAGCCCTTCTGGCGTAATCTCCCCGCCCGGTGAGCGCGGAATGACCGAGTAGGTGCCATCTTTCTGCATATTGGCCAGGAAAATGTCGTTGGTATCCTGCAAAGGCGTATGCTGGGGTTTCAGCACAAAGTCGTTCCAGCACGAAGCCAGCAGTGAACCAACGGTCGGTTTACACACTTCACAACCATAGCCCTTGCCGTATTTTGTCAGAAGTTCTTCGAATGATTTAATGCCATCGACCCGAATCAGGTGGTACAACTCTTGCCGCGAATAGGCGAAGTGCTCGCAAAGATGATGATTGACTTCAATGCCTTGCTTGCTCAGTTCTGCATTCATCACTTGGGTAATCAGGGGTATACAACCACCGCAGCCGGTTCCGGCCTTGGTTTCTGATTTGATCGCGGCAACGGTATGGCATCCCATATTGACCGCCGCAATAATATCTCCCTTGGAAACGTCAAAGCAGGAGCAAATTTGTGCGCTGTCGGGTAATGATTCCACACCCAGTGCCGGTTTACCGCTGCCTGCGTGCGCAGGTAAAATCAGACTGTCGGGGTTTTCCGGGAGTTCGATGGCGTTGAGCGCCAATTGCAGAAGATTACCGTAATCTGAAGTATCACCCACCAGTACCGCACCGAGCAGGGTTTTATTGTCAGCGCTGACCACCAGACGCTTGTACACCTCTTTGCTTTCATCGAGATAAACGTAGCTCCGCGCTCCTTCTGTCCGTGCATGTGCATCGCCGATACCACCGACGTCAACACCCAGAAGTTTCAGCTTGGCGCTCATATCTGCGCCTTGAAAACGGTTTTCGCGGGCCAGCAAATGATCGGCGGTAACCTGCGCCATTTTATAACCGGGTGCGACCAGACCGAAGGTGCGGTCATTCCACGCCGCGCATTCGCCAATGGCATAAACATCAGGATCAGAGGTTTGGCAAAGGTCGTTGATGGCTATGCCACCACGACGACCGGTTGCCAGACCACATTGCAGCGCCAGCTTGTCCTGCGCGCGTATACCGGTCGAAAAGACCACGAAGTCGACGTCAAGCGCTGTGCCATCGGCAAAGATCATGCTTTTGCGTGCTTCATGGCCGCTATTGGTAATTTCCTGGGTATTCTTGCCGGTATGGACCTTTACCCCCATCCGCTCAATTTTCTGGCGTAACTGATAGCCACCCATCGGGTCTAACTGCTCGGCCATCAACACCGGTGCGAATTCGATAACGTGCGTTTCTAGGCCGAGATTTTTCAGGGCACCCGCCGCTTCGAGGCCCAACAGACCGCCACCCACCACGGCACCGCTTTTACTGCGCCGGGCGCAGGCTTCGATGGCGTTCAGATCTTCAATTGTCCGGTAGACGAAACAGTCCTGGGTATCCGCTCCCTTGATAGGCGGGATCCAGGGATATGAACCGGTGGCCATGATCAATTTGTCGTAATAGACGGTGCGGCCCGTATTGGAGTGTATGACTTTTTCGACGCGGTTAATGGTGATAGCACGCTCGCCGATCAGGACTTTCACGCCATGCTTTTGGTAGTAGCCTTCGCGTACGAGGGAAAGCTCTTCAGCCGTGTGGTGCGAGAAGTAGGAAGAGAGATGAACACGATCGTAAGCGATTCGAGGCTCTTCACAAAAAACCGTGATATCGAATTGGTCCTTTTCTGCCTTATCCAGCAAGTCCTCGATAAAGCGATGACCCACCATGCCGTTACCGATAATCGCGAGTTTGACTTTGCTCATTTTTGCCTCAAATTTGAATTTCCTGCGCCTAACATAGCCTTCCGCCACAGGCTTTCTTTGATACAAATCAAACCAGTCCCCATATACCCACAAGGTGGTATATGATTGATTTTGTTGAAAATTAGATAAGTTTCGGTTTTCCTTCAACTTTAGCTGAATCGTGTCAAAAACCGAACTTTTTCCTGTTCAGGGAAAAAACCATGAGATGTGTTGATAAATTTCCCGAAAGACGGGTTTGCAGGCCTTTGTGGATGATGCCTTGTGAAGGGAGTAAAAATGCAGAAAGTGATGACCATCACATTCGCCGCGGATACTGGTGATATTGCTCACAAGACCTTGTGCGAATGCACAACTAAAGCGGTGATAATCTCTTCATTTGCCTTTAATTGCCTAATGACTAATCACTGGCAATCCTCAATACTTTTAGAAAATAAAACACTATTTTGATTAACTGGATCGGACGTTTTATTTAGTCATGAGAAACGCATCGAAGGGGTTGTGTTCTCTTTCAGTCAATAGCCTCTCATAGCTCGATAAGACGGTACTACTCTGGATGGACTAACCGTGTTGAATATCAAGGCAGGTAGCACGTGAAAATAGATGCAATAGACGTCACCGTATTTACTTATCCAACCCGCCGCGAGTCTGACAGCGCCGGACATTCGCACCCTGGGAAAGAGTCACAGGCAAAAATGGCAATGATGACCATTACTGCCGATGACGGTCAGAAAGGTTACGCATTTTCTCCTGCAGAAATTATCCGCCCACATATTGTCAATGCATTCCTACGCAAGGTCCTGATTGGACAGAACCCCTTTGATCGCGAACGCCTGTGGCAGGATTTGGTGCACTGGCAGCGTGGCAGTGCCAATCAGTTGACCGACCGCGCCCTGGCGGTGGCCGAGCAGGCGATTTGGGATTTGATTGGGCGTTCGCTTAACGTACCTGTTCACAAACTGCTCGGCGGTTATCGTGAAAAGGTACCGGCTTATGGCAGCACGATGTGCGGTGATGAGCTGGAAGGTGGGTTATCAACCCCGGAAGAGTATGGCCGTTTCGCTGAGAAACTGGTCCAGCGCGGTTATCAGGCGATCAAGTTGCACACCTGGATGCCCCCCGTTTCTTTTGCACCGAGCCCGAAGATGGACGTCAAAGCCTGTGCCGCCGTGCGCGAAGCCGTTGGCCCCGATGTGGCGCTGATGCTGGATGGTTATCATTGGTACAGCCGCAGTGATGCACTGTATATCGGACGTGAATTGCAGAAGCTCAACTTCGCCTGGTTTGAAGAACCGATGGAAGAGCAGAGCATGGACTCTTACCGCTGGCTGACCCAGAACCTTGACATCGATGTTATCGGGCCTGAAAGCCTGTCCGGCAAATATTTCAGTCGTGCTGACTGGGTCAAAGCGGGTGCTTGTGACATCTTGCGCGCCGGTGTTCAGGGCGTTGGCGGTATAGGCCCCTGCATGAAAGTGGCGGCGCTGGCGGAATCCTTCGGTATGGACTGTGAGATTCATGGCAATGGTCCGGCCAACTTGATGGTTGTGGGAGCGATTAAAAACTGCCGTTGGTATGAGCGCGGTTTACTGCATCCCTTCCTTGATTACGATGAGCCAGCGGCTTACCTCAACAGCATTATCGACCCAATGGATGATGAAGGCTTTGTCCATTTGCCAACGCGCCCTGGACTCGGCGAAGACATTAATTTTTCCTGGATTGAACAACATACCCTGAGTCACGAATAAGCACAGGCAACGACCTGCGTGATGCAGCCCATAAATAATAAAAATGATGGTTTTCATACCTTCCCACCTGGAGATGGCACATGAAAGCGTTTAGAACACTGATCCTCACCCTACTTTTTTTCAGCCTTACCCCGGCAGCGCTGTATGCCAAAACACCTGATGATCAACTGATCATCGGTATGAATATGAACAATTTGCTCTCTCTCGATCCTGCCGCAATGACGGGTAATGAAGTGGTTGGGATTATCGCCAATATCTACGATTCACTGGTGGAGCTGGATCCTAACGATTTGACCAAGGTGTTGCCTGCCGCAGCGGAAAGCTGGAGCGTCAGCGATGACGGTAACGTCATTACGTTCAATTTGCGCAAAGGCATCAAGTTCCATTCAGGTAATCCGATGACGGCAGAGGATTTTGCCTGGTCGATGAACCGTCTGCTGCATTTGAATATGGCGCAGGCCACGACCTGGAAGTCTTACGGATTCACAGCGGATAACGTGCAGCAGATGATCCGCGCCAAAGATCCACAGACTATCGAAATTGAGCTGCCGAAAGCCAACGATCCCAAACTGATGATCTATTCGCTGGCGACGCTGGGCAGTGGTTCGATTCTCGACAGCAAAGAGCTGATGAAACACGAAAAGAACAACGACTGGGGCAACGCCTGGCTGACTACCAACGAAGCCGGTTCAGGTCCGTTCAAACTGGATGTCTGGCAGGCGAAAGACGTGCTGCGCATCAGTCGGGTTGATGATTACTGGCGTGGTGATGCCAAATTGAAGCGAGTGATTTTCCGCCATATGACGGAATCTCAGTCACTGCGTCTGATGCTGGAGAAAGGGGATATCGATATCGCCAGCGGCATGTCGGTGCCGGATATCAATGCGCTGAAAGGCAATCCAGACGTTGAAGTGAAAGAGGTGACCAAAGGCACGCTGTATTACGTGGCGATGAGTCTGAAAAACAAGCAATTCGAAAACCCGAAAGTCCGTGAAGCAGTGCGCTATCTGATTGATTACGTTGGTATCAACCAGACCATCATGCCGGGGTATGGTTTCTCTCACCAGCGCCCTATTCAAAAAGGTATGGACTCCACTCTGCCGGATCCGGGTTACACCCTCGATGTGGCGAAAGCGAAAGCATTGCTGGCAGAAGCGGGTTATCCGGACGGTTTCGAAACCACGTTGCGGGTGCTCTCCGATCAACCGTTTATCAACGTCGCGACGTCCGTGCAGTCCACGCTGGCGCAAGCCGGAATCAAAGCCAAAATCATTTCGGGTACGGGTAATCAGGTCTACGGTGCCATGCGTGACCGCAATTTCGACATGCTGGTAGGTCGTGGCGGTGGCGGTGTGGATCCACATCCGCACTCCAGTCTGCGTTCCATTGCCTATAACCCGGATAACAGTGATGCCGCACGGCTGACCAACTTCCAGGGATGGCGCACCTCGTTCTACGACAAGCAGTTGAACGAGATGATTGACGCCGCCCTGTTAGAAAAAGATGCGCAGAAACAGAAGCAGATGTATGCGGATGTCCAGAATCGCTATGACGCATTGTACCCGGCGATCCTGCCTATTTCGCAAATGATTGACTCTGTCGTGCTGCGCAAGGATGTGAAGGATTACATTCCGCATCCGTCTTCGACCACGCATTTGCGCGAGGTGTACAAGCAACGTTGATTCGCCTGCACGCCGCGGCCTGCGGCATCTGGCCCTGGTTGAAGTGCAGGGTGATTTCATCAACATCATGATGAATCAACAGCACTTCAGCCATTGCTTTGTTGCCGGGATCCACCAGCACCCGCAGGGAAAGGGATTTTTTCCCTGTCGGGAGACATCGCTCGAGGAGACGTCATGAAAGTATCAGACTGGTTTCAGTCAGGCGGTATAGCCCACAGACTGACCAAGCGGTTATTTCAGGTAGCGATAACGCTATTTGGCCTGTTAATCCTCACTTTTATCATCGGCCGGGTCATGCCAATCGATCCGGTTCTGGCGATAGTGGGTCAGGATGCCGATCAGAGTACTTACCAACAGGTTTATCAGCAGCTAGGGCTGGATAAGCCGCTATGGACGCAATTCTTTATCTATTTCAATGCCCTGCTGCACGGCGATTTGGGCAATGCCCTGCTCACTGGCCGTCCGGTAGTGGATGACATTATCCGCGTGTTCCCTGCCACCATCGAACTGGCGACGATGGCGATTATCGTCGGTGCCGGTCTGGGCGTTCCGCTTGGTGTACTGGCTGCTGCCCGCCGTGGCAAAACGGCTGACTACATTGTCCGTTTTATCAGTCTGGCAGGTTATTCAACGCCCATCTTCTGGGTCGGGATGATGGGGTTGCTGGTGTTCTATGCCTGGTTGAACTGGGTCGGCGGTGCAGGTCGTGTGGACATGGCCTATGACGGCATTGTGGAGAGCCGTACCGGTTTATTGCTGGTGGATTCTCTGTTGGCAGGTGATTGGGATGTTTTTCGCAGCGCGTTGAATCATCTGGTTCTTCCGGCAACCTTGCTGGGTTTTCACTCCCTGGCCTACATCAGCCGTATGACCCGCAGTTTCATGCTGGCGCAGTTGTCGCAGGAATACATCATCACCGCCCGGGTGAAAGGTCTGTCTGAGGTTCGTGTGGTGTGGGGGCATGCCTTCAGGAATATTCTGGTGCAGTTGCTGACCGTGGTGGCGCTGGCGTATGGCTCATTGCTTGAAGGTGCCGTGTTAATCGAGACCGTTTTCTCGTGGCCGGGTTTCGGCTCGTATCTCACCGGCAGTCTTCTGCTGGGTGATATGAATGCGGTGATGGGGTGTGTGCTGCTGGTGGGATTGATCTTCGTTACGCTCAACCTGCTGTCCGACATGCTGTATCAGATCTTTGACCCAAGGACTAACGCATCATGAGTATTTCAACGGAACCGGATACGCGCCCTGGAACGTCGGAAGGTGGAGCCGCATCGCTCGTCAATGCGTGCCGACGCATCGGTGGATTTCTTTGGCTGATGATGAAGAACCCGCTGACGGCGATCGGTCTGGTGATTATTTTACTGTTAATTGTAGTCGCGATGTTCGCCCCATGGATCGCCACACACGACCCGTTAACCCAGGATCTGGCCAATGCTTTGCAGGCACCGGGTGCCGCCCACTGGTTCGGGACTGACGAGTTTGGCCGTGATGTCTTCAGCCGTCTGGTCTACGGTTCACGCATTACGTTGTATATCGTGGCGCTGGTGTCGGTCACCGTGGGGCCGATTGGCCTGATGCTGGGCGTCGTTGCCGGGTATTACGGCGGCGTGGTGGATTCTATCCTGATGCGTATCACGGATATTTTCATCTCCTTCCCCAGTCTGGTCCTGGCGCTGGCCTTTGTGGCCGCACTTGGCCCGGGTCTGGAGCATGTGGTCATTGCGATTACCCTGACGGCGTGGCCACCTATTGCCCGTCTGGCAAGGGCCGAAACACTCTCCCTGCGCAAAGCTGACTTTGTGTCTGCGGTGAAATTACAAGGGGCATCTTCGCTGCGGATTCTGGTTCATCACATTGTTCCACTCTGTCTGCCGTCGGTAATTATCCGTATCACCATGAATATGGCCGGGATTATCCTGACTGCCGCAGGGTTGGGTTTCCTCGGTCTTGGCGCACAGCCGCCAGATCCAGAGTGGGGTGCGATGATCTCTGCCGGACGCCGTTACATGATGGAGTGCTGGTGGTTGGTCACGATTCCGGGGCTGGCGATTCTGATCAACAGTCTGGCATTCAATTTCTTAGGAGATGGCCTACGTGACATCCTCGATCCAAGAACTGAATAATTCCGGTGCGCCGTTACTGGACGTCAGTAACCTGCGCGTAAGCTTTGTTAACGGTAAAGCCGTGACGGATGCGGTGCGCGGCGTGTCTTTTACGCTGGGTCGCGAAAAACTGGCGATAGTGGGCGAATCCGGATCCGGTAAATCGACGGTAGGGCGTGCGTTACTGAAGTTGCATCCGGGCAGTGCGCGGATCACCGCCGACTGCATGCGTTTCGCTGAAATAGATCTGCTGAATGCCAGCGAGCCCTTGATGCGTAAAGTGCGCGGTAAACGCATGTCGATGATCATGCAGGATCCGAAATACTCGCTGAATCCTGTGGTGTGCGTGGGCGATCAGATTGCTGAGGCTTATCTGGCCCATCACCGGGTATCGCGGCGTGAAGCGCGGGAAAAAGTGCTGGAAATGCTTGATGTGGTACGCATCCGGCAGCCTGAGCGGGTTTACGCCCTCTATCCACATGAAGTTTCGGGTGGTCAGGGGCAGCGCATCATGATTGCGATGATGCTGATTACTGACCCGGAAATCGTCATTGCGGACGAACCCACGTCGGCGCTGGATGTGTCGGTGCGATTGCAGGTTTTGGCGATGCTCGACTCGCTGGTTGAAGAGCGCGGCCTCGGGCTGATTTTCATCAGTCACGATATCAATCTGGTGCGCAGTTTCTGCGATCGGGTGCTGGTGATGTACGCTGGACGAGTGGTGGAGTCGATAGCTGCCCGTGATTTGGACAATGCCCAGCACCCTTACACGCGTGGCCTGCTCGATGCGTTGCCAGACATTGCCTGCCCACGCCCGAGCCTGCCGGTGATGACCCGCGATCCCGCCTGGCTGGATGGATAAGGAGCTGACTATGTTACAAGCGACAATGATTGCGATTAAGAATCTTAATCTCTCATTCGGGCAGGGCAGCGCGATAAATCAGGTGCTGTTTGATGTCGATCTGAATGTCAAAGACGGAGAAATTTTCGGGCTGGTGGGTGAATCGGGATCGGGAAAAACCACGGTGCTGAAATGTCTGGCGGGTCTGTTCAACCATTGGCAGGGTGAATTAACCATTGAGGGGCAACGTCTGGCGCATCGTATCGATCGCGACCGTTGTCGCAAGGTGCAGATGGTCTTTCAGGATCCCTATGGTTCGCTGCACCCGCGTCACACTGTTGAGTCAATTCTTGAGGAACCGCTGCTGATCCACCGTTTCCGCGACCGCAGTAAACGCATTGATGCCATGCTCGATAAGGTGGGGTTGGGTGCGAATTTCCGTCGCCGCTATCCGCACCAGCTGTCTGGTGGACAGCGTCAGCGCGTGGCCATTGCCCGGGCATTGATTCTGGAACCGCGGGTGCTGCTGCTCGATGAACCTACGTCAGCACTGGATGTCTCGGTTCAGGCTGAAATTCTGAATCTGTTGGCTGAACTGCAACAGCGTGAAAAACTGACCTATCTGCTGGTGACCCATGATTTGGGCGTCATTGCACACCTCTGCCATAAAGTGGCAGTGATGCAGCACGGGCGTATTCTGGAAACGTTGAATACGGCGGATCTGACGCGGGATACGCCGAAAACGGATTATACCAACATGCTGGTGAATGCCAGCCGTCAATACAGCCGCGATCTGGCCGAACAGGCTACGCGTATTGTTTAAGCTTCATCAGGAGCAATAAAAAAGGGTGTCCTGCTTGTGCGGGACCCCCTTTTTAACATTGTCAGTCTTACATCACTTCTACTCTGACGAATTACTCACCGTGATGGCCGTGATTACGGTGCTTGGTGACAAAACCAAGCAGCAGACACATCACGAATACCACCAGATACAGGCCGTTAGCCGTTGCCAGTGCGGCGTGGGTACCGCTGCTTGCCACGATTGGGCCAGTCACCACGAAGGTCAGCATGGTACCAACGGTACCGCAGGTCAGAATGAAGTTCACCAGTTTAGGTGAAGAGACTTTCGTTTGCTGCGAGCCGAGGGTGATCAATGTGGTGTAAATAGCACTGGAGACAAAGCCAAGTGCCAGAATGTAGAACGGCAGCATACCTGGATCATCGGAGCTGACGAACAGATACATCACACCGGTAGAGAGCCCGGCAAGAACGGTGACAATGCGCTGCAAGTCAAAGAAGCGCAGCACAAAACTGAATACCCACATGCCGATCATATAGGCGGTCCAGAAATTACTGACCAGTGTACCGGCCTGACCGATATCCATCTGGAACTGTTTCGCTGCGTATTCCGGTACCCACTGAATGAAGCCCAACTGACCGAGAATGTAGCAGAGTGCGGCAATGGACAGGAACAGCACGCCGATGCCCCATTTTTCTTTCTGCACCGGTTGTGCGTCATCTTTAACCGCGCTCTTGCCCAGTTGCGGAAATTCGGAACACAGAGTGAGGATGAAGATGGCGACATACAGAACACCGATACAGGCGTAAACCCAGTACCAGTTGATATGACGTGCCAGCAGCATTGCGGCGATAATCGGGAACAACATACCGGCCATACTGAAGAATGAGTCGGTAAACAGCAGGCGTGAACCGCGCTGGCGGCCAGCGTACATGTGGGTGATCAGGAAGGTCCCGATCGACATGGTGATCCCGCTCACTACACCTAATATGAACATACAGCCGGAGAAAACCATCAGACTATGGCTGTTCATTAGCCCAATGATCGCAATTATCATCAGCACGAAGCCAAAAATTAACTGACGTTTCAACGGGATGATTTCCATCAACCAGGCATTGAGGAAAATGGCAGCCAGGATACCGGCATTCAAAAAGGTGAAGGTATTGCTCATACTTGAAATAGGCAGTTGGAAGTAATCTGCAATATTTCCCATCACCATCCCTGTGACGATAACCAACGCACCGGTCAGTGCGTAAGAGAAAAAGCTGATCCAGGTAAGCCTGATTCTGTTGCTGTTATTCATAGATGAGGCCTGTCAGTCGAACATAACGTTCTGGGTTAATTAAACTGGCATAACAAGAGCTAATGGATAGCTCATGGCGGCGAATGCTATCATAGGCCACGTAATATTTTGTGACGAAGTTCTTAATTTTTATGCAATGAATGCAATGTTTTTGTGAGTTTTAAGACATGAGTTGGATTGCGCACCCTTGAAATGCCGATCATCTGGGGCTGCTTACCGAGTCGCGCAAGATCACTTGCGGATGAAAATTAACGGCGGGTGAATCAGGATCCAACAGCAGTTGGGTGGCATATTGTGCCATTTCGCTGATCGGGAAATGGACGCTGGTTAATGCCGGGCGAACGAAAGGTGCGCGCAGACCGCTGTCGTAACAGATAAGAGAAATATCTTCGGGAACCCGTAGGTGGTTTTCGTTAATCGCCAGCAGTGCGCCAATCGCCATCTCTTCATTGCAGCAGTAAATTGCCGTTGGAGGCGTGCTGAGCTCCAGTAGTTTTGCGGTACAGGCGTAACCGTCTTCAATAGTGTAATCACCTTCCATGTTGGCGATGGGTTGCAGATGCGCATCACGCATGGCATCTATGAAACCTTGCAGACGCAGGTGGCTGGAAGCCCGAATCAGCGGGCCGCTGATGCAGGCGATGGCGCGATGTCCGGCATCAATCAATGTTTGCGTAGCCAGACGGCTGGCAAGCAGGTGATCAAAACTGACGCAGCGTTGCTCAAGGCTATCGACCTCACGATCGAGCAGGACAAAAGGGTGCGAGTGGGTCGCTAGCTGGCGCAGCTTTTCATCGCTGATATAGCGGACATGCAAGATCAGGCCGTCGCAACGCAGGCTGAACAGACGTTGAATAGCCTCCAGTTCCTTCTCTTCACTGTTGCGACCCTGAGTGACCACCAGCTGTTTTTGATGCAACTCGGCTTCCGTTTGTACAAAATCCATCAACGCGCCGAAAAATCCGCCGCGGTAGGACGTTGTGACCAGACCCAATGTGTTGCTTTGGCTTGAGGCCAGCGCCCGTGCAGCCGGATGCGGCGTATAACCCAGCGCGGCAATTGCCTCATTGACCTTTTCACGCGTGGCGGTTTTCACCTTGGTGTCACCATTGACCACGCGCGAAACGGTGGCCCGGGAAACACCGGCCACCGCCGCTACGTCTTCCAATGTCGCCATAAAAATCTCCCTGACAAGCGGCAATTTCCGGCAGCAGGTGTGAGGGTGCTGTCGGTGAAGAGTTATTTGAATTGGGGTAAATAGTCCCGGTTTAGTGTCAGTACTTCGTCAATCAGCTTTTGCGCCAGTTCGGCGTTGGCGACGAGTGGATTGGCAACCAGCGCCAGCAAACCACTCTGTTTATCACCGTGAACCGCCGCCTCAATCGTCAGCCGCTCATAAGTTTTTACCTGCTGCGTCAACGCATGCATCACTGGCGGCAATTCACCAAACACCAGCGGATGAGCGCCGCGTGCATCAATAATACAGTTTGTTTCTACCACAGCATCATTGGGCAGACCATAGATGGCGCCGTTGTTGGACGTATTTACCACCATCTGCGTACCCAGATTATTATGGATTGCGCGGATCAGTTCCAGAGCGACCTCTGAATAGTATGACCCGCCACGGAAACTCAACTGCTCGGGTTTGCTGTCGAGCTGCGGGTCGGCATACAGAGCAAAAAGCTCTTTTTCTACCTGCATCACTTGCTCAGCGCGGGTACCCTCTTTGGTGGCAGCAATCTGCTCATCCGCAATCATTTCACGGGTCTGATAGAAATAGCGATGATACGGGCAGGGAATGGCACCCAGAGCTTGCAGGAAGTCCGCAGACCATGGTTCTTCCTTGATATTATTCATGGTGAGCATGGCACCGTCTGACAACATGCCAATCACCCGTGCCGTGACGTCCTTACCTTGCAGCCAAACGTGATGCACCCAAAGCATATGGTTGAGACCGGCAAATTGCAGTTCAATATCTTCTGATGCCACGTTGAGCATTTTGGCGATGGTGTGATGCATGGAGATCGGGACATTACAGAGACCGATGATGTTGGCATGAGTGTAACGAGACACCGCTTCGGTCACCATGCCCGCCGGATTGGTGAAATTGATAATCCAGGCGTCGGGTGCCAATGTCTCAACTTTATGCGCAATCTCCAGTAAGACGGGGATTGTGCGCAGTGCCTTGGCAAATCCACCAACACCGGTAGTTTCCTGACCTATCAAACCATATTTCAGCCCGAGACGTTCATCAGCCGCTCGGGCAGGCAGTTGACCGACCCGCAGTTGGGTCAAAACGAAACGGGCACCGCGAATGGCGTCATCCAGAGAGAAATGGATGCTGACATGAATATGCGCCAGACCGTGGCGTGCCAGCATGCGGCGCGTCAGATCGGCGATAATCGTAACTTTCTCGCGACCTTCTTCCACATCAACCAGGGCTAATTCGGTCACGGGCAATTCATCTATGCGCTGTATCAGCCCGTCCACCAATTCCGGGGTATAGCTGCTGCCACCACCGATGACGGCTATTTTGAATTCACTCATTTGTTCCTCCGAAATATAACGCCCGCATCTATTGTGTTGCGGCACGCGTTGGATTCTCTTCGGCGTCCAGATTGGCGTCGATCTGATCTTTCTCTTCATTCAGCAACTGTTTTTCGTACACCTTGAAGAACGGGTACCAGATGAAAAGGTCGATAACCATCAATGCCACCACAAGAACGGCAGCCCGATAGTCTCAGGCGGCTGAAATCATCGCACCCAGTGGCGCAGGCGCAGTCCAGGGGGCTAGGGCGACCATCTTCTGCACCAAATCGAGATGCAGTGCCGAATAGGCCAAAACGGCATTCACCATGGGTACAAGCAGCAACGGAATAAATAGCGTCGGGTTCATGACTACCGGTGAGCCAAACAGCAGGGGTTCATTGATATTGAATAGCGCGGGAACCACGCTGAGCTTGCCGATGGTACGCAGATGAATTGAGCGGCTGCGAATGTAGAGAATGGCCAGAACCAGCGTCGATCCAGAGCCGCCGATACAAATGTAGAAAGACCAGAACGGAGCGGTCAGCACCTGCGTTGTTGCTACACCATGGGTCATCAGGGCGGCATTGGTCGCCAGATTGGCCATGAAAATCGGGTTGAGCAAACCGGTGACAATATTGTCGCCATGGATTCCGGCAAACCACAGTAAATTAGCCAGCAGTAACGCGATAAGAATGGCGGGAAGCGTATCGCCAACGGTAATCAGTGGTTGAAAAACCTGCATGATCACCGCAGGGATCAGCATGCTGTACTCGCTTTGGATAAAAACACTGAGCGGGTAAACGGTAAGCAGGATCCCAATCACCGGATAGAGCAGTTCGAAAGAACGGGCTATCGCTTCTGGCACCTGCGCCGGCATGCGGACAGTAATATTGTATTTTTTTAGCAACCTGATCAGTTCCACCGACCAGATGGCGCAAATCAATGCGGTAAAAACGCCTTGGCCGCCAAGGAAATCCAGCGCCATTTTGTTTTCTACCTGCGGAGCCGTAGCCAAAAGAAACGCCATCAAAGACAATAACGAGGCGGTTAGCGTATCCAATTTGTAGTGTTTGGCGAGACTGAAGGCGGTACCGACAGAAACAAAGACGCTCATCAGACCCATGGTCATGAAGAACGGCATGGTGATGGTATTCCAATGGGCTTTTGAAAAGTTGAGCCAGGCCTGACCGATGGTGGAGTGGGTCTGCGCATCAAAAGGGGGATTGGCGACGATCAGCATAATACTGCCGATGATCAAAAACGGCATGGCAGAAATAAAGCCGTCACGAATAGCGATAATATGGCGCTGGCTGCCAATACGGCCTGCCAGCGGCGCGACGTGGCTCTC
Source organism: Edaphovirga cremea (assembly GCF_003332275.1). Classification (GTDB taxonomy): domain Bacteria; phylum Pseudomonadota; class Gammaproteobacteria; order Enterobacterales; family Enterobacteriaceae; genus Edaphovirga; species Edaphovirga cremea. The sequence goes on from NZ_QOVA01000004.1 coordinate 314,923, forward strand.
AACCACGCGCATCAGGGAAGCATAGAGTTTCATTAGAGACTCCGACTATCAGCCCATCATGCTGAGGGCAGTGTCCAAAACCTTGTCACCACGCATGGTGCCGTAATCCATCATATTGATTAACGCAACCGGCTTCCCTAGCGGTTTGGCAATCTTACTGAAACGCTCCAATTCATAACGAACCTGCGGCCCGAGTAAAACCACATCGGCAAATTCGATTTCGAGCTCAAACTCTGCCGTCGGTACAGCTTTGATTGAAATCTCCAAATTACGTTTTGCGGCTTCAGCTTGCATGGGGGTAACCAGCATGCTGGTAGACATTCCGGCGGCACAACACAGCACAATATGCTTCATGTTCCTCTCCTATCCAGTTCTGGTGGTTTTTTATCATTATGAGAGCGCTCTCATTTTTATAGACTAGCGATATTATAGAAGCAAAACGCGAGCCAGCTCTCAAAACCATGGGGAGTTGTGCGAAGCAATGATCAGGATGTGATCGCGTATGCAAAAAAGTATAGAAGAAGAGGTGTGTTGGATCGTTTTGGGATAATTGGTATGTTTAAGTAAATAAAAGTAAAGGTCTGGCGCTCAATGAAGTAGCTCTTTAGAATCAGAGCGCTTCCGTTGCTTGCATACTGGATATAGGAACCGTTCATGTTTAAACGTACTTTAGTGACCTTCGCTACCCTGCTTTCCCTGTCCGCGCTGGCACCCGCCGCGCTCGCCGCAGCCCAAACTCACGTCTTGCTGACGACGTCGGCAGGGAATATTGAGCTGGAGCTTGATGTGCAGAAGGCACCGGTTTCTGTGAAGAATTTCGTCGATTATGTGCAAAGTGGTTACTACAACAACACCATTTTCCATCGGGTGATCCCTGGTTTCATGGTGCAGGGCGGTGGTTTTAGCGAGAATATGCAGCAAAAAATTACCAATGCGCCGATCAAAAATGAGGCGGATAACGGTCTGCGCAACCTGCGTGGCACTATCTCCATGGCGCGTACTGCCGATAAAGACAGCGCGACCAGCCAGTTCTTCCTTAACGTTGCTGACAACGCATTCCTCGATCACGGACAACGTGACTTCGGTTATGCAGTCTTTGGCAAAATAGTGAAAGGCATGGATGTCGTCGACAAAATATCCCAGGTCAAAACCGAGAATGTCGGTCCTTACCAGAACGTGCCTTCTAAACCTATCGTGCTGCTTTCTGCGAAAGTATTGCCATAACCTTCAGAATAACAAGGCGAAATTGACGTTTGGATTGATTTCGCCCCCTATGCCGGGCCGTCGTGCCCGGTATTGCATTGCCTGCTTCCCTCGTAGTGTCCTTCCTCTGTGTGTCTATACTTAGCTGATGATACCAACGTGCTTTTCCCGTAACTCTGCTGCGTGCGCTGCAAACAAGGAGCTGAATATGGCAAAGAAAATGACCCTGAAGCAAAAGGAAAAACTCTTTCAGCAACGGCAGAACCAGAATTTCAAAGCGAGCACCGCCCTGGATGGTTTTGAGGTTGAAGAAGTCGCCCTGGATGCTGAACAGGCACTGCAACGCCTCGCAGAATTGAGGGCTCACTATGAACAATAAATTCGGTGACGGCGCGGATCCGTACTTCTATCCTGGCCTCAAAGTATTGAAAAATAAGTTGGGTATTCGCGAGGCGCACCGGCTATCACAAGCAGAACTGGCGCTGACCCCTTTGCGGGCAGCGACATTGACCCTGGGGCCAGAGGTCCGTGGATTGCCCTACTTGTGTGCCATTCATCGGCAACTTTTTCAGGACATCTACGCGTGGGCAGGCGAATTGCGGGAAATGGATACCTACAAACAAGATACCCGTTTTTGTCACTTTGCTTACATTGAGAAAGAAGGCAATGCCCTGATGCAGCAACTGGAAGAAGAGGAGTATCTCAACGATCTCCCTATCGATAAGTTAGCAGAGCGTCTTGCGCATTACTATTGTGAAATCAATTTATTGCATCCTTTTCGTGATGGCAATGGCCGCGCGCAGCGTATCTTCTTCGAACAGTTGATTATCCACGCAGGATACGATATTCAATGGTCCAAGACAGAGCAGGATCCCTGGAAAAGCGCCAACGAGGCGGCAGCTTTCGGCGATCTCAAACCGTTAACCGCGATATTCAACAAAGTGGTCAGTGAAGTCAGTGAAAATGAGTAGAATCACCCGATGATATTTTTCTGGAAAGACTCATGCTGCTGTTGATCGATAACTACGACTCTTTTACCTACAACCTCTATCAATATTTCTGCCAGTTAGGGGCCGACGTTATTGTAAAACGTAACGACCAGATGCAGTTGGCGGAGATAGACGCATTGGCCCCCGACCATCTGGTTATCTCGCCAGGCCCTTGTACGCCTAACGAAGCCGGTATTTCGCTGGCGGCGATCCAACATTTTGCCGGAAAGATTCCTATTCTGGGCGTTTGTCTGGGACATCAGGCTTTGGCGCAGGCGTATGGTGCAACGATTGTGCGTGCGCGGCAGGTGATGCACGGTAAAACGTCGGCCATCGTTCATAGCGGAATCGGCGTATTTACCGGCCTGAATAATCCTCTTACCGTTACCCGCTATCATTCGCTGGTAATCGATCCTCCTACTTTGCCCGACTGTTTTGAAATTACTGCCTGGACCGAAGGCTTGTCCGGCAGGGATGAGATTATGGGGATCCGCCATCGCACATTGCCGTTGGAAGGTGTTCAATTCCATCCCGAAAGTATCTTGAGCGAACAAGGTCATCAGTTGTTGGCTAATTTTCTTAAAAATTAGTGTGTTACGTTTTTTATTGTGTAGTAGGTCTATTTTTGTTTGCTTGATTTTGATTTTTTATGCATATTTTGTGATTATAATTTCACATGCTATGTAATTAATGTTGCGATCGATTAGGGTGGGGAGCGAAATGGCAGAAGAAAAAGAGTCAGTCGGACGTGAAGTCTTCGATCAGGTGATTTTGCCTGTTTATGCACCGGCGCAGTTCATTCCGGTGAAAGGCAAAGGCAGCCGGATCTGGGATCAACAAGGCGCAGAATATATCGATTTCGCTGGTGGGATCGCGGTGACGGCTTTGGGACACTGCCATCCGGCGTTGGTCGCGGCACTGCATCAGCAAGGTGAAACCCTGTGGCATGTCAGTAACGTGTTTACCAATGAGCCCACGCTGCGTTTAGCGAAAAAGCTGATAGCCGCGACTTTTGCCGAGCGGGTTTTCTTTGCCAATTCAGGTGCGGAAGCCAACGAAGCGGCGTTTAAACTGGCGCGTTATTACGCTTCCCATCGCCATAGCCCCTACAAAAGCAAAATCATCGCTTTTCATAACGCTTTCCACGGTCGTACCCTGTTTACTGTCTCCGTAGGCGGCCAGCCGAAATATTCCGATGGGTTTGGCCCCAAGCCTGCGGACATTGTCCATGTGCCATTCAATAACCTCGACGCGGTCAAAGCGGTCATCGACGATCATACCTGTGCAATTGTGGTTGAGCCAATTCAGGGCGAAGGAGGCGTAATGCCAGCCGATCCGGCGTTCCTGCAAGGATTGCGTGATTTGTGCGATCAGCATCAGGCGCTGTTGGTTTTTGATGAAGTACAGAGTGGCATGGGACGTAGCGGCAAGTTATTCAGCTATATGAACTATGGCGTAACGCCGGATATTTTGACCACAGCGAAAGCGCTCGGTGGCGGATTCCCTATCAGTGCCATGCTGACGACTGAATCCATTGCATCCGTGATGAGTCCGGGTGTTCACGGTACCACCTATGGCGGCAATCCGCTGGCGTGTGCCGTGGCCGAAGCCGCATTGGATATCATCAATACGCCGGAAGTGCTGGCAGGCATCAATGAACGCCGTGCGCATTTCGAAAAAGCATTGGACGCCATTAATCAAAAATATCAGGTTTTCAGTGCCGTACGCGGCATGGGATTGCTGATTGGTGCCGAACTGGTAGAGAAATACCACGGTAAAGCGCGTGATGTGCTGATGGCTGCGGCAGAAAATGGTCTGATGATCCTCAATGCCGGTCCCAATGTGGTGCGTTTTGCGCCATCGTTGGTTATCGAGTTCGAGGATATCGAGCAGGGAATGGCGCGTTTTGAGAAAGCCATCGCCCGCCTGGTCAATGCGGCATAGTACCGTATTACCGTAATCCGCGGGGGAGTTCTCGCCCCCGCTCAATCACTTTCAACCCTCTTTGACTCTCCGTTTCAACCAGATGCCATGATGTGGGCGCTGACGCCAGGCAAGGGACGAAATGGTATTCATCACGCTGAGATGTGAAATGATGCGGCGTAAATGGCGTTCCATTTCCGTGATCGGCATATCCGGATGCAATTCCGGTGCGCGGAACATACTGTTTTCACTGCTTGGCCCATCATAAATCAACCGTTGCTGACAGCTTTGCAGCGCAATTTCGCACGATTCCAGATACTCCGCCGCCAGTTTGGGCGTCAGCATATAATGCTCGCGCGCCAGAATAGTCATGGCGTTGATATGCTCGACAACAAACTGGCTGTGCGTCACCCACAATCTCATGTCCGACAGATAACGTGAATTGAATCCCGGCTCCTGCATGGCCTGATTCAGCGATGTAAAGAGGGTGTTATGTGCCTGATTGACGGTCATGCGCGCATACGCGAGTTTGGCAGGATCGGGGTTCTCTTCCAGCAGTACGCGGATGGCATCCTGATCTTTTTCCAGCGCCTGATGGGCGTTCTTGCGCAGCAATCCACTCTGCCATTGCGGCCAAAGCCAAATCGTGGCGCCGAATGCCAGGGCACAGCCAATCAACGTGTCGATAAGGCGCGGGATAAGGAAGTTGACGCCGTTCAGTGACAGCAATTGCAAGGTATAGACGGCAGTGACGGTCATGCCAATCATGGCCAGCCCATAGTTTTTCCGCAAAACCAGAAATGAGCAGAGCGTAATCAGCAGCATGACAGCCAGCGTGGTGTTCTGCGGCCATTGCAAATGCAGAAGACCGGCGGCAATCACCAGACCGGCCAACGTGCCTAACGCACGGTGCTGGATTCGAACCCGGGTGGCGTTATAACCGTTCTGACTGACCAGCATGAGCGTCATCAGGATCCAGTAAGGTTTCGGCAAATTGAAAAACAGCCCAAGGCTGCTGCCGACCGCCAGTGCCACACCGAGGCGTGCGGCGTTACGCAGGGCGATGGATTTCAGCGAAATATAGCTGCGCAGTGCACGCCAGAAAGGCAGTTGGTTTTGCGTTTGCATTAAGTCGCGACGATAAAGAGGACGTAGCGTACGCAATAGGCGTGCAATGCGGCTGAAGTGGTAGTAGCAGAACTGGCCGACGGGATTATCACTGTGTCGGCTGGCTATCTTTTCCAGGGCTGACAGTTCTTTATCCATTGTGAATCGTTCGGCTTTGCGGTGATAGAGAATATCGTCGGCCAGAAGGCGTAACCGTTCAGCGATGACTTGCGCATTGCGACGTATTACGGCTTCGGCGTGACTCTCTTCAACCAGTTTTTGTACTTTATCGGGTTGGTGCAAACTGACGGTGATGTGCTCCTGCAAATCCAGCGCCACTTGGAATGCGCGGAACAGTCGCCGGTGCTGACTGCTGTCCGTAGCCGCAAGCATATGCAGTTGCTGATAAATCAGCGCGATCTGATCCATCACCTGTTGCTGGCGTTTAAATAACGGCGGTAGGGCAGTTTCGGGGTCGGTATGTTGGGTCAGCAGGCTGTACTTTTCTTCAAAATAGTCCGCCAACTGACGATAAAGCAAACTGAGGCTTTCACGCATGGGTTGCTCTTTCGCCAAACTGAACCACACCCAGGTGAAAAGGCCGTACCAGAGGGTACCCGCAGCAAAGAGCAGTGGGGCATACCAGATGGGAACAACGCCCACCATGCTGAGGGTAAAAATGGCCGCAATCAATGAACCATTCAGCAGTCGACCGTGCAAGGGACTGATTTCACCGGTAACGCCCAGCAAGAGAGCCATTGCAAACATGATCAGCGGTAAAGGCAAATGCCACGTCAAGAGCAACCATTGCAGCAGAAAACTGCTGAGGGCAAACAGTGAACTGCCTACCGCTATGCGTTTGAAAAAGCGTTTGTGCGGGGTATCCAGACCAGAAATATTGCAGCAGGCGATGGCCAGCGAGAACATCAAGCCAAGGTGCAATTGATCAAAAGGTAAGGACAACGCGACAGGTAGACACAGAACCAGCGTTTGTCGCAGGGCGTAGTTGACTTCCGGGTGGTAGAAAATTCTGCGCCACATCAGATATTCACGAGGCAAAAAAGGCGTGACATAAAGCCACGCCTTTTCATTAGCGGATTAACGGGTGCCGTAGACGACAATCGTTTTACCATGCGCGGAGATCAGACTTTGATCTTCGAGCATTTTCAGGATTCGGCCAACCGTTTCGCGAGAGCATCCTACGATCTGGCCAATTTCCTGACGGGTAATTTTGATCTGCATACCATCAGGATGAGTCATGGCATCGGGTTGTTTTGCTAAGTTCAGCAGTGTTTGAGCAATGCGTCCCGTCACATCAAGGAAGGCAAGGTTGCCTACTTTTTCTGACGTTACTTGCAAGCGACGCGCCATTTGAGAAGAGAGACGCATCAAAATATCGGGATTTACCTGGATCAGTTGACGGAATTTCTTATAAGAAATTTCAGCGACTTCACACGCGGTTTTGGCCCTTACCCAGGCACTGCGTTCCTGACCTTCTTCAAATAACCCGAGTTCCCCGATGAAATCTCCCTGGTTAAGGTAGGAGAGGATCATTTCTTTGCCTTCTTCATCTTTGATCAGCACTGCAACAGCACCTTTCACGATGTAGTAAAGCGTTTCGGCTTTTTCACCCTGGTGAATCAGCGTACTTTTTGATGGGTACTTGTGTATATGACAATGAGACAGGAACCATTCGAGAGTAGGGTCTGTTTGCGGTTTGCCGAGAACCATTCGCTGTTATCCTCTGTTGTTATCGCTGCCCTAAATCACAGGGCTCAGAGTTCCCTGTACGGCGTTTAATATGAACACGCGTCGTTCTAGGATATTAACTCACTGAACATGCCGCGAGGTGAGCCAGATTGAGCATAGCAAAGAACATTGCCCATTTCTCTGAAATCTGCGCTTGCATCATACCCAGAAAGTTTTATTCGGCTTTGTTGTAGCACAGGATGAGGCGGGTGTCTTCTGTTGTCTCGCTTCAGCATGATGAGGATCGGGTTCCGTTGCCTGTTTTGGTATGAAAGGGTAGTCTGTTTCCAGCAAACAACCGGGAGTTATACGCATGCAGGCACGAGTGAAGTGGGTAGAAGGGCTGACATTTTTAGGTGAATCGGCGTCGGGACATCAGGTATTGATGGACGGAAATGCCGGTGATAAAGCACCGAGCCCAATGGAAATGGTATTAATGTCAGTAGGTGGTTGCAGTGCGATCGATGTCGTCTCGATCCTGCAAAAAGGGCGCAGTGATGTACGTGACTGCGAAGTGCGCCTGACGTCTGAGCGTCGTGAGGAGACACCACGTACGTTTACCCATATCCACCTGCATTTCATTGTGACAGGGAAGGGTCTGACCGACAAAGTGGTTGAACGCGCCGTTGATCTTTCGGCTGAGAAATATTGCTCGGTGTCGCTGATGATTGGCAAGGCGGCGTCCGTAACGCACAGCTTTGAAATTGTTGCAGTTGAGTAAGCGTTAGGCCGGGGTGCCCGCTGGGTGCCCCGAAGAGTCACTCTATTTTTTTGCCTGCCATCAATCTCTCCACCAGCGGTGCCATAATCAGCTCCATCGCCAGTCCCATTTTCCCACCCGGTACCACCAATGTATTAATGTGCGAGATAAACGATCCCTGCAGCATCGCCAGCAGATAGGGGAAATCGATATGATCCAGACCACGGAAGTGGATTACCACGAAGCTTTCATCAAGCGAAGGAATGGCTTTCGCCGCAAAGGGGTTCGAGGTGTCTACCGTAGGAACACGTTGGAAGTTGATATGGGTACGTGAAAACTGCGGAGTAATGTAGTTGATGTAGTCGTCCATCGAGCGGACAACCGAGTCCATCACGGCTTCGCGGGAGTGACCGCGTTCACCGGTATCGCGCACCAGTTTTTGAATCCATTCCAAATTGACTATGGGCACTACACCCACCAGCAGATCGACATATTTTGCCACGTCATGATGATCGGTCACGACGCCGCCGTGCAGGCCTTCGTAGAAGAGGATATCGGTAGAGTCCGGTATCGGATGCCAGGGCGTAAAGGTCCCCGGCACTTGATTATAGGGAACCGCTTCATCGTAAGTATGCAGATATTTGCGCGAGCGTCCTGTGCCGTTTTTACCGTATTCGATAAAGCTCTTTTCCAGCAGGCTGAAGTCATTGGCCTCTGGGCCAAAATAGCTGATGTGGCGGCCAAGATCGCGCGCCTTGCGAATCGCGGCATCCATCTCAGGACGGGTAAAACGATGGAAGCTGTCACCCTCAAGTTCAGCGGCACGCAGGTTCAACTCGTGGAAAATTTTACGAAATGCCAGACTGGTGGTAGTAGTCCCTGCGCCGCTGGATCCGGTGACGGCAATGACTGGATGTTTGGCTGACATAGAATATTTTCACTCCGATTTGATGACACCTGCTCAGGTACCAAGAGCATAATTAGTTATATTGTTACCATAACTATTCTCCATGGTATAGCGGTGTGCGAGCGGATTTTTCAGGACCTATTCCTGTTCCTCTGCGTCTGCACGGAATTGCCCACGGGGCATAAAGTTAATGCTTTCATGCAGTTCAGACCACACCAAAACCACGTCACCGCTTTGCAATTGACGGCGTACATCGTCAACTTTTTGCGCCAGACTGCGCTCGTGTTCACCGTAATCGGTGCCTTCGCGTAATACAAACGCCTCAATCAAATTGTTCAGCGTTTCACTTTCTATGTCCTGCCATGGAATGATCACAATGTGGTGTCCAGATGTTGAGAAAGCCAGGCCGGAATTCGCTGTTCCAGCCACATTTGTGGATGTTGCAAGGTGCCACCAACGAAACCCACGTGTCCACCATGCTGAGTGAGTTGATACTCCACATTGATGGGTAAGTGGGCGGGATTGGGGATCACGTCCGCTGTCATGAACGGGTCGTCTTTGGCATGGATAATCAGCAAAGGCGTACTGATCTGCGGCAGCAACGGCATCGCGCTGCAACGGCGGTAATAGTCGATCGCATCGCTGAAACCGTGCGCTTTTGCCGTAATGGCATCGTCAAAATCGCGGATGCGCCTCATCGTTTTCAACTGTGGCAATTTGATTGGCAGCGTATCCGGGTAAGCCGTCAGTTTTCGGGAGGCGTTCTGTTTTAGCTGCCCGAGAAGGTAATGCTGATAAAGGCGTGAAAATCCCTTTTCCAACCGGTAAGCACACGGTTCCAGCATCAAAGGTGCCGAAACCACGACCGCCGCGCACAAGGGGGGATTTTTCACCCTCTTGCCCGAGGTAGCAGGCCAGCATATTCCCACCCAATGACACTCCGACCGCTGCAGTTGCCACTGTACCGTAATTCTCATTCAGCCAGTTGATAAAATAGCGAGCATCTTCGGTTTCACCTGAATGATAGATGCGCTGCATGCGGTTTGGTGTTCCGCTGCAACCACGGAAATGCATCACCACGCCCAACCAACCGCGCTGTTGCCAGGCAGTAAGCAAGCCATGGGCATACGGGCTATTGAAATTACCTTCCAGGCCGTGAAACAGAATCACCCGGGGTTTATGCCGCGCATTCTGCGGATCCTCACTCCAGGCCAGATCGACAAAATCGCCATCTGGCAATTCCAGGCGTTGCCAATGGGGGGTGAGGAATATCTTCCTGCGAAAGAGTCGCGGCAGAAGAGTTTGCAGATGCGGATTGGTGGCACCCCGCATCGGGTGAAAGGATTCATACATAATGTGAATAAAATTCTTATAGGTAGAGTCTTGTGCGATCAATATCACACTGTTAGTTTCAATGGTATCGCACACCCTGGGGTGAGGAGCACCCGTTTCATGGAACTGAGTCTTTTTCTTTCAATGTTAGGATTTCTTTGGGTCGCGGCAATTACTCCCGGACCCAACAACATGCTACTCACGACATCTGGTGCCAATTTTGGCTTTGTCCGTTCATTGTGGTTGATGATCGGTATTATGCTAGGAATGCAGAGTATTTTGCTGCTGGTCGCTTTCGGCGTGGGTAGCCTGATTCTGCTTTATCCTTCCCTGCATCTTATTCTCAAAATTCTCGGGAGCTTGTACCTTTTATGGCTGGCCTGGAAAATTGCGACCTCAGCCTATGAGAAGCTGGAAACCGGAACTGCGCCCGCAAGACCGATTCGTTTTTATCAGGGGTGGTTATTACAGTTTCTAAATCCAAAAGCCTGGTTGATGGCGTTGGGCGCTGTTGCCAGTTTTAGCCTGGCGGGGGCGGAATATCATCATTCTGTCGTGGCGATAAGTATCGGTCTCATGTTGGTGAATCTGGTTTCCGGGATTATCTGGCTGGGGTTTGGAACGGTAATTGGCCAATTGCTGCGTAGTCGCCGGGCATGGTTCACCTTCAATATTTCCATGGGTATTCTGACCGCAGCCTGCGTTCTGCTGATTTGGCACTGATGGCAGGATTTCACTGAATTTAAGGACAGCGTTTCACCGAACCAAGGACACAAGGCGATAACTATGCGTTATTTTCAAGTTGCAGCGTTTGTTGGTGAGGGGTTGGCCGGTAATCCGGCTGGCGTGTGCTTGCTGGAAAAACCGCTGGAAACTCGACAATTGCAGGGCATCGCCGCAGAACTCAATCTGCCGGAAACCTGCTTTGTCTGGGAAGACGGGGAAATGTTGGCGTTGCGCTGGTTTACGCCGGGCAGGGAAGTGGATCTCTGTGGGCATGCGACGCTGGCCGCGGCGAGGGTGATTTTCAGTGAGGTTAGCCCGGAGCGGAATGAGTTGTGTTTCCGGTCCGCGAGTGGGGTTCTGCGGGTGACGCGACAAGACAGCGATCGCGATAAGTTGTGGCTGGATTTCCCGTCACGTCCTGCGGTTTGCATCGATTCGCCCGCCGGTTTCTCTGCGCTGCTGGGAATAAAACCGCAGGAAGTCTGGCAAGCCAAGGCACTGATGGCCGTTCTGGAGAATGAACGGCAGGTACGTGAGTTGCAGCCCGCCATTGCGACGTTGATCGACCATGTTGGGCAAGGCGTCATCGTTACGGCACCGGGCGACAGGGTGGATTTTGTCTCGCGCTATTTCAGTCTGGATCGCAGTGAAGACCCGGTTACCGGCTCGGCACACTGCACGTTGATGCCCTATTGGCAGTCCCGCCTGGGGCGCGATTCAGCGGTAGCCCATCAGATCTCGGCACGTGGCGGGGAATTGTTTTGCCAGCAACAGGGTGAGCGGACGCTGATTGGCGGCTACGCCCGGCTGTTTTTGCGCGGCGAGATTCTGATTTAGGGGCTCAAGCGGAACCCCGCTCGATTAATTGCCAGCCCAGCACTTCATTGACCACTGGCTGTCGGTGGTCTTTAATTTTGGCAATCAATAACTGAACGCTGCGTACGCCGAGAAGATGCATCGGCTGCTGAATGGTTGACAGTGGCGGCGACGTCACGTTACCAAACGGTACACCGTCAAAGCCGAGCAGCGCCAGATCCTGCGGGACAGCCAGGCCCAGTTGATGCGCTACGCTAAGCGCGCCACCGGCAATGACGTCTGATACAGCGAAAACCGCATCCGGCGGTTGCGGCAGTGCCAGCAGATTACGCATGGCTTTTGCGCCTTCCCTGTAATCCAGATTATCCACGTATTCGATCTGACAGTAATCGAGCCCCCATTCAGCCAGCGCCTGCCGATACCCGTGTTCCCGTTGTTCCGCATAGAGATAACGCATATCACTGTTGATTAGCGCAATGCGGCTTCTGCCTTTTTTCGCCAGGAACGTGACACCGGCCCGCGCAGCCTCGGCGTTATCAATCGTCACCGAAGATGCATCGATACCCGGATCGCCTTCACCGCATTGCACCCACGGGAAGTCACCAATCATTGTTGTTAAACCCGGCAGACAACTGATCGCATCCATGGTGATCACCCCATCCACGACCTTACCACTCAGCAGCCCAAGGTAGGCCGATTCGCGCGTCAGTTTGGATTCCGAATTACACAGCAAGATGTGATAACCCTGCTTTTCAGCTTCTTCTTCGATCCCGCGAACCACTAACGAGCAGAAGGGGTTGGTGATGTTCGACACCAGTACCAGCAGCATGCGGCTTCTTGCGGTGCGTAGTTGGCGGGCCAGTAGATTTGGTTGATAGTCGCATTCACGGATCGCGACCAATACCCGTTCACGGGTAGTTGGTCTGACACCCGCATGCGCATTCAATACCCGCGATACGGTAGCCGTCGATACACCCGCTTTTTTCGCAACTTCATCGATAGACATAAGATTCCATTTTTGTCTGGGAGTTGTATGAAGTGTGAGATTGGTTACAAAACCAGCACATATAATTAATTAATACAGTAGCCGTGTGGCCGAAAAAAAGAAATCGATTACATTCAGATATAGCAGAAATGAAATCGATTACAAACCGCAATGTTGTCTATGTTCATGGAATTTCTCCACTTTGTCACAAACCTTCGGGGGAGTTATGTCATCACAAACAGTGGTTCAGTCGGCCAGTAAAATCCAGCATAAATGGGTAGTTCCACGTCTCGCGCTCATGATGTTTCTACAGTTTTTTGTGTGGGGTGCCTGGTATGTCACTCTGGGCGTGGTGATGGGGAAATATGGTTTGTCGGCGATCATCGGTGATGCCTATTCCATCGGGCCTATCGCCTCCATTTTGTCGCCATTCTTCCTCGGTATGGTGGTCGATCGCTTCTTCGCATCGCAAAAAGTGCTCGGCATTATGCATTTGGTGGGCGCCGTGTTGTTATGGATTCTACCGGGGATGTTCACGGCCAATTCCGGTGCGCTTTTGTGGATGATTTTCGGTTATATGCTGTGCTACATGCCGACGATCGCGCTCAGCAATAATGTTGCCTTTTTTAGCCTGAAAAGCAGCGAGAAAAGTTTTCCGATCGTCCGCGCGTTTGGCACCATCGGCTGGATTGTTGCCGGACTGATTGTTGGCACCACCGGCCTGTCGGACAGTACCAGTATTTTCACGCTGGCTGCGGTGGCGTCAGTGGTGCTGGGGATTTATAGCTTTACCCTTCCCAACACGCCTGCCCCAGAAAAAGGCAAACCGATGGCGATACGCGATCTATTCTGCGCCGATGCCTTTGCCTTGCTGAAACAGCGCCATTTCCTGATTTTCATCATCTGCGCCACGCTGATTTCTATTCCACTGGCCGCCTACTACGCCTATGCCGCGCCATACGTTGCAGCGGTTGGATTTGAAAACGTCGGTGGTGTGATGGCGTTGGGACAGATGTCAGAGCTGCTTTTCATGCTGTTGATTCCGTTCTTTTTCCGTCATCTGGGCATCAAGTATATGCTGTTGATCGGTATGCTGGCCTGGTTCCTGCGCTATGTGATGTTTGCTTTTGGTATCAACGAAGAACTGCGTTGGATGGTTTACATAGGCATCCTGTTACACGGCATATGTTATGACTTCTTCTTTGTTATTGGTTTCATCTATACGGATAAAGTGGCGGACAGCCGGGTGAAAGGTCAGGCACAAAGTCTGTTGGTTCTGTTCACCTACGGCATCGGTATGCTGGTCGGTTCGCAGATCAGTGGCGCGCTGTTCAACCGCATGGTCACGGCGCAAGGCGAAGCTGCATTACCACAGTGGCAGAGCTTCTGGTGGTATCCGGCGATTGCCGCGTTACTGATTGCCACGCTGTTCTTCTTCACCTTTAACTACCGCGAATCGCCAGAGGAGGCCAAAGAGAATGGTCGCTGAAGCGAGGCTGCGGGTGTTGATCGTGGGCTGCGGCAATATGGGCCGCAGCCATGCGCAGGCGTATCAGCAGATGCCCGATTGTGAAATTTGTGGGCTGGTGGCGCGCGGCGATTCAAAGCAGCAGCTCAACGCACTATTGGAAAGCGAGTATCCGTTATTCGATGATTTCGAGCAGGCGCTGTGTATCACCCAACCGGATGCGGTTTGCCTGTCGACGTGGCCCGACACGCATGAGGCGTATGCGTTAGCCGCGTTGGCGGCAGGGTGCCACGTCTTTTTGGAGAAGCCGCTTGCCACCAGCGTTGCTGGCGCAGAGCGGGTAGTGGAGGCTGCAAAACAGGCCGGACGGCAAGTTGTGGTCGGTTACATCCTTCGACATCATCCCTCCTGGCAACAGTTTATAGCACTGGCACAAGGGCTGGGTAAGCCCTTGGTAATGCGCATGAATCTCAACCAGCAGAGCGTGGGGGACATGTGGACTGTGCACCGGCATTTGATGGATTCCCTTTCCCCGATCGTTGATTGCGGTGTGCATTATCTGGATGTGATGTGTCAGATGACGCAAGCCAATCCGGTGAGTGTCAGTGCCATCGGCGCGCGTCTCACCGAAGTGTTACCGACGGGCAGAATGAACTATGGTCAACTGCAGGTACGTTTTGATGATGGTTCCGTCGGCTGGTATGAGGCCGGTTGGGGGCCGATGATCAGTGAGACGGCGTTTTTCGTCAAAGATGTGATTGGGCCGAAAGGCGCGGTATCCATTGTCGCCCGGCAGGCGGCGGGGAGCGGTCAGTCGGCGAATGTGGATTCCCATACGCGAACCGAGTCGTTGCGGCTGCATCTGGCAGAGTTGGATGCTGACCAGCAATTCATCCACGAGGATCGCTGGATAGACTGTCAGGATGAACCCGATCATCTGGAGCTGTGTCTGCGTGAACAGGTTTTCTTTATTGCCGCTATCCGCAGCCGTCAGGATCTCAGCCAACATCTGACAGACGCGATAAATAGTTTGCGCATTGTGTTGGCTGCCGAAGAGTCGATTCAGAGCCAACGGACGGTTAATTTTTGATTTAATCAATAAGATAATTCGGGAGACACCAATGAGAACCCTCAAGGGGCCATCGATTTTTCTGGCTCAGTTTATTGGAGAAGATGCACCGTTCAATACGCTGGACGGGCTGGCGGGGTGGGCCGCCGGATTGGGATTCAAGGCGATACAACTGCCGACGGGCAATCCCGCTATTTTTGATTTGACACTCGCAGCCAGTAGCCAAACCTATTGTGATGATATTCAGGGTATTCTAGCGGGTCATGGCGTGTGTATTTCCGAGCTTTCAACCCATCTGCAAGGGCAGTTGATCGCCGTACACCCAGCGTATGATTTGGCTTTCGATGGATTTGCCCCACCAGCGCTGCGCGGGAATCCCGCAGGGCGCTATTCCTGGGCAGTCTCCGAACTCAAGAATGCGGCGCAGGCCTCGCAGAGACTGGGATTGACGGCACATGCCACGTTTTCTGGTTCACTGGCCTGGCCCTATTTTTACCCCTGGCCGCCGCGCAATGCCATTATGCTGGATGAGGCTTTCGCTGAGTTGGCTCTCCGCTGGCGGCCGATTCTTGATGCCTTTGATGAGGCGGGTGTCGATCTTTGCTATGAGTTGCATCCTGGCGAAGATCTGCATGATGGCGTGACCTTTGAACGTTTTCTTGCCGGGGTGGATAACCATCCTCGCTGCCATATTCTCTTCGATCCGAGCCATCTGCATTTACAGCAGATGGACTACCTGGCGTTTATCGACCACTACCATTCCCGCATCCGGGCGTTTCATGTGAAAGATGCGGAGTATCGATTGTCAGGGCGCAGCGGCGTCTACGGCGGTTATCAATCATGGCAGGATCGTGCCGGGCGTTTTCGTTCTCCTGGGGATGGGCAAATCGACTTTTCGGCTATTTTCAGCAAATTGGCGCAATATGACTTTCCCGGCTGGGCAACGCTGGAATGGGAATGCTGCCTGAAAGACGGTGAAACAGGTGCGCGTGAAGGCGCTGCATTTATCACACAGCATATTATTCCGGTGGCAGATCGCGCTTTTGATGATTTCGCCGTTACCGCTGACGGCCTGCAACACGCCCGGCGCATGCTTGGATTGGAGAGGGAATAATGAAACCACAACGGCGTTTACGCCTCGGCATGGTTGGCGGAGGTGAAGGCGCATTCATTGGTGCTGTACATCGGCTGGCAGCCCGAATGGATGACCGCTATGAATTGGTCGCGGGGGCTTTTTCCTCTTCGCTGGAGAATTGCCAGCGTACTGGCGCAGCGTTGTGGCTCGATCCTGCCCGCTGTTACGCCAGTTACCAAAAGATGGCGGCACAAGAGGCGGATGGCATTGATGTTGTGGCAATTGTGACGCCAAACTTTTTGCATGCGCCCGTGGCGACGGCATTTTTACAGGCGGGTATCCACGTTATCTGCGATAAACCGCTGTGCCTAAACGCGCAACAGGCGAGCCAGTTGGCGGCGGTGGTCAAACAAAGCCAGTGCCAGTTTATCCTGACCCATAATTACAGTGCCTATCCGCTCATTAGGGAAGCACGTCAACGCGTATTGAGCGGTGAGCTTGGGGAGATTCGCTTTGTCGAGGTGGAGTATCTGCAAGACTGGATGAGTGAATTGGTTGAGCAGACCGACAATAAGCAGGCAAGCTGGCGCGGGGAACCGGCGAAAGCGGGGGCGGGCTGCATTGGGGATGTGGGTACTCATGCGTGGCAATTGGCGTCGTTTGTCAGTGGCATGCTGCCGCAGAGCCTCAGCGCAGAACTCGCAACCGTTGTTGCAGGCAGAGCGTTGGATGACGATGTCCGTGTGACCCTGCGCTACGCCAACGGTGCGCGTGGCCGTCTTTGGGCAAGTCAGGTCGCCAGCGGCCACGAGAACAGTTTGCGGCTGCGGATCTATGGCAGTGAGGCCAGCCTTGAGTTTCAGCAAGAGAATCCGAATCAACTGTGGATCAGGCCGAGAAATGCGCCCGCTTATTGCCTGACGCGTGGCAGCGGGGTGTTAAGCGACGAAGTGCGGACGATGGGGCGTGTTCCTGCCGGACATCCCGAAGGTTATCTGGAAGGCTTTGGACAAATCTATCGCGAGGCCGCCGATCAAATTTGGGCAGCGATAGACGGTCAGCCTTTTAGCGGTTCTCTTTTGCCCGGCATTGACGATGGCGTCGCCGGAATGAAATTTATTGATGCCGTTCGGCACAGCAGTATGGCGGATGGAAAGTGGGTCGATTTTAGTGCAGCTTAGGCGAATCAACAATTTAGCAACATTTGTGCTGCAATGTAGAAAGAAAATAGCCTCTTTACTTCCAAATGGAATAAAGAATAATTTTTAATTACTTCTTGCCGTGGCTTTGCTCAGATAAAACTGTGATCAGGACGAATCGCGTCCCCTGACAAAAACAATTTTATTCTGGAGCACACTATGGCGAGCAAATCTTTCTCTATACGCGGTTTGGCATTATTGGTGCTGTCGGTAACCGCGCTGAGTGCGCACGCGGTGGATGTAATCGTGGCGTATCAGACCTCTGCTGAGCCAGCAAAAGTGGCACAGGCTGAAAATACCTTCGCACAGTCGTCAGGTGCGAAGGTTGACTGGCGAAAATTCGACAGTGGCTCCAGCGTCTTGCGTGCACTGGCATCTGGTGATGTGCAAATCGGAAATATCGGCTCCAGCCCATTGGCGGTGGCGGCCAGTCAAAAACTCCCTATCGAAGTCTTTCTTATCGCCTCTGAGCTTGGCAGTTCCGAAGCGCTGGTGGTGAAAAAAGAGATCAATTCCCCGAAAGATCTGATCGGGAAACGCATCGCAGTCCCTTTCATTTCCACAACGCACTACAGTCTTCTGGCGTCACTCAAGCATTGGGGTATCCGTCCCGATCAGGTCACTATCCTTAACTTGCAGCCACCGGCCATTGCAGCGGCCTGGCAACGTGGTGACATTGACGGCGCCTATGTCTGGGCTCCTGTTGTAAATGAGCTGGAAAAACAAGGCAAGGTATTGACCGACTCGGAGCAGGTAGGGAAATGGGGCGCACCGACGCTGGATGTGTGGGTCGTGAGAAAAGATTTTGCCCAGGCCCATCCTGAAGTTGTCACCGCATTTGCCCGCAGCGCGTTGCAGGCTCAAGGCAAATATCTGCAACAGCCTGAGCAATGGCTGGCTGATAACGGCAATCTGAGTACGTTGTCCCGACTGAGCGGCGTCCCGACAGAGCAGGTACCCGTACTGGTCAAGGGAAACCGCTATCTCCCGGTAGCTGAACAGATTACCCAGTTGGGTCAGCCCGTTAACCAAGCCATTCAGGATACTGCCCAGTTCCTGAAACAGCAGGGCAAAATCCCCCAGGTCGACAGCGATTATAGCGACTACGTGACCGACAAGTTCGTTAAACAGGTTCAGGCTGAACCCCAGTCCTGAGGAGATCGCTGATGCTCAAGGTTTCTCATCTCACTGCCCAATATGACGGCAAAACGGCGTTGAAGGATATCTCGTTACAGATCGCTGCCGGACAACTGATGGTCGTTCTGGGTCCGTCAGGCTGCGGTAAAACGACGCTGCTTAATCTGATTGCCGGATTTGTCGAGCCGTCGTCGGGGAGTATTACGCTCGATGACCAGCCTGTGAAAGGACCGGGTGCCGATCGCGGGGTCGTTTTCCAGCATGAGGGTTTGCTGCCGTGGCGCGATGTGGTGAGTAACGTTGAGTTTGGTCTGCAACTGGCTGGCGTGGCGCGGGAGTCCCGCAGAAATACGGCCCTGCGCATGCTGAAACGCGTGGGGCTGGAAGGCTACGATCAGCATTTCATTTGGCAACTTTCGGGGGGTATGCGACAGCGTGTCGGTATCGCCCGCGCGTTGGCTGCCGATCCGCGGCTGCTACTGCTCGATGAGCCTTTCGGTGCGCTTGATGCTTTTACCCGTGAACAGATGCAGGAGCTGTTGCTGAATATCTGGCGTGACACGGGCAAACAGATTTTGCTCATCACTCACGATATTGAGGAGGCCGTATTTCTCGCCAGTGAATTGTTGCTGCTGTCGCCGGGGCCGGGTGAGATTGTGGAGCGGCTGTCGCTTAATTTTGGTCAACGTTATGCCAACGGAGAACCCTGTCGCGCAATCAAATCCGATCCGGAATTTATCGCCCAGCGCGAATATGTTCTGAGCAAAGTCTTCCAACAACGTGAGGCGCTGACATGAGCCTGCATTCGACGATAAAAACGGCCACGCTGTCACCGCCTGATGTCAGCAAAAAAAATAACCTCCGCCTGCCGCGCAATGTTTGGCTCAGCGTCACAACCTTGCTGACGCTGCTGTTTATCTGGTGGGGCGTGACGGAACTGAAACTGATTGCGCCGCTGTTCCTCCCCGCACCACAGCAGGTTTTGCACCAACTGCTGGTCATCGCCAGTCCACAAGGTTTTATGGATGCCACGCTGTGGCAGCATCTGACCGCCAGTCTGGCGCGGATTGTGATTGCGCTGCTGGCGGCGGTGATCATCGGTATTCCGGTCGGCATTGCGATGGGGCTGAACGATACCGTGCGCGGCATTCTCGATCCGTTGATTGAAATTTATCGCCCGGTGCCGCCGTTAGCCTATCTGCCCCTGATGGTGATCTGGTTTGGCATTGGGGAAACGTCAAAAATATTACTGATCTATCTGGCGATTTTTGCGCCGGTTACGTTATCGGCGGTGGCAGGTGTACGCAGTGTCGCACAGGTGCGGGTTCGTGCTGCGCGGGCATTGGGTGCCAGTCGCTGGCAGGTATTGCGTTATGTGGTTTTGCCCAGCGCGCTGCCCGAAATCCTGACTGGTATCCGCATTGGATTGGGTGTTGGCTGGTCGACGCTGGTGGCGGCTGAGCTGATCGCTGCCACCCAGGGTTTGGGATTCATGGTGCAATCGGCGGGTGAGTTTCTCGCCACTGACGTGGTCATCGCGGGGATCAGCGTGATAGCGATAATCGCTTTTGGTCTTGAGTTGGGTCTGCGCGCGCTGCAACGCCGGCTAACCCCTTGGCATGGAGTACAACAATGAACGAACGTTTGAAGGTGACCCCGTTGGGGCCGCATATCGGTGCTCAGGTCGAGAATGTTTCTCTGGCGCGTCCATTGGGCGATAGCCAGTTCGAACAGCTTTATCACGCATTGCTGAAGCATCAGGTACTGTTTTTCCGCGATCAGCCCATCACTCCGTTGCAACAGCGTGATTTGGCCGGTCGCTTCGGTGACTTGCATATTCATCCGGTTTATCCGCATGCGGCTGAATGTAAAGAAATTATCGTTCTGGATACCCATGACAATAATCCGCCGGACAATGATAACTGGCATACGGATGTGACGTTCATTCAGACGCCGCCGCTGGGTGCCATTTTGGCTGCAAAAAAACTGCCTGCTACCGGCGGAGATACACTGTGGGCCAGCGGTATTGCTGCTTATGAGGCGCTGTCAGAACCTTTTCGCCATCTGCTGAGCGGTTTGCAGGCGGAGCATGATTTCACCAAGTCATTCCAGGAGTATAAGCATCGTCAAACGCCGGAAGATCATCAGCGTTGGCTGTTGGCGAAAGAGAAAAATCCGCCGTTGCTCCATCCGGTGGTGCGAACGCATCCGGTAAGCGGTCGTCAGGCGTTGTTTGTAAATGAAGGTTTTACTACGCGGATCGTGGATGTGACCGAGAAGGAGAGTGCGGCGCTGCTGTCGTTCTTGTTCAGCCATATCACAAAACCCGAGTTTCAGGTGCGCTGGCGCTGGCAGGAGAATGATGTGGCGATCTGGGATAACCGGGTAACGCAACACTACGCCAATGCGGATTATTTGCCGCAACGACGCATTATGCATCGCGCCACCATTCTGGGTGATGCGCCTTTTTATCGGGAGTAATATTTTTGTTAGGGAAGGCGGGATTTTTATAGAAAGCGGAGGCGCTGAATCAGCGCCTCCGTTTCTTTATTCGTCAGCGTTAAATGCCAGCGTGAGTTGTTCCAACTGTTCGTGCGCCTCAAGCCAGTGCATTTCGCTCTCTTCCAGGGCATTTTTGGCTTTGGTTTGCCGTTGCAGGCAGTCGTTCAGCTCCGCCTTGCGGCTGATGTCGTACAGATCAGAATCGGACAATCGTTTTTCAACGTCGGCCAACTCGGCGCTCGCCTTTTCCATCTGCAGTTCGTACTTGGCGATCTGCTTACGCAGGGGCTGCGTTTGCGTGCGGAATTCCGCCTCGCGACGCTTCTGGTCTTTACGCGCCTGCGCGCTATTCCCGGTCAACTCTTTCTGCGGGGCATCCTGCTGACTTTCTTGCCGTTGCAGATCGACCATCCACTGTTGATAATCTTCCAGATCGCCATCGAACGGCTCGACTTTGCCATCGTGCACCAGATAGAGATCGTCGGTGGTTGAACGCAACAGATGACGATCGTGCGAAACCACAACCAATGCGCCTTCAAAATCGATCAGCGCTTCAGTCAGTGCCTGACGCATATCCAGATCGAGGTGGTTGGTCGGTTCATCGAGCAACAGCAGGTTTGGCCGTTGCCAAACGACCAGCGCCAACACCAAACGCGCTTTCTCACCGCCGGAAAAACGTTCCGTCACCTCAGTGACTTTATCGCCCCGGAAGCCGAAGCCGCCGAGATAGTCACGTAACTGTTGTTCCAACTCTTTTGGCGCAATGCGACTGAGGTGTTGCAACGGGGATTCGTCGGCCCGCAGAAATTCCAACTGATGCTGGGCGAAATATCCCAGTTTGATGCCTTTCGCCAGACCAATTTTACCGCTCAGGGGATCCAGCGTTCCCGCCAATAACTTGATTAGCGTGGACTTGCCCGCCCCGTTACGACCCAGCAGGCCGATACGCGATCCAGGAACCAGATTCAGTTTGATGGAGTCCAGAATGATGCGGTCAGCATAACCCGCGCTGACCTTTTCCATTTGCAACAGAGGGGTCGGCAGGCTTTCAGGTTCCCGGAAGCTGAAATGGAACGGATTATCCACGTGCGCAGGGGCAATCAGCTCCATGCGCTCCAGCATTTTTATCCGGCTCTGTGCCTGCTTGGCCTTGCTGGCCTTGGCGCGGAAACGGTCAATGTAACTTTGCAGGTGTGACACTTTTTCCTGCTGGCTTTGATAGAGCGACTGCTGCTGCGCCAGTTTGGTGGCACGCTGACGTTCGAATGACGAGTAGTTGCCCGTGTATTCGTTTAACGTCATTTGTTCGATATGCAGGATCTTATCAATGATCGGATCGAGAAAATCACGATCGTGCGAGATCAGGATCAACGTGCCCGGATAACTCTTCAGCCATCGCTCAAGCCAGATTACTGCGTCCAGATCGAGGTGGTTGGTGGGTTCATCAAGCAGCAAAAGATCGGAGCGACAGACCAATGCCTGCGCGAGGTTGAGACGCATACGCCAACCCCCGGAAAAATCCTTCACCGGTTGTCCCAACTGACTCTGCGAAAATCCAAGCCCATGCAGCAGACTGGAGGCGCGGGAACGTATCGTCCACGCCTGGATTGCGTCCAGTTTACCGTGCACAGTCGCGATGGCATGGCCGTCATTTTTTTCATTGGCGACCGATAATTCGGATTCAAGCTGGCGGAATTCGCGATCGCCGTCGATAACATACTCAATCGCTGGAATATCCAGCGCAGGGGTCTCCTGGTTTACCCAGGCGAGTGACCAATTGCCGGGAAATGTTACGCTGCCAGCATCCGCGCTTATTTCATTTTTCAGTAATGACAGCAGGGTAGATTTGCCACAGCCATTTTTACCTACCAGACCGACTTTTTGCCCTGGATTAACCGTCGCTGAAGCGTTATCCAGCAAGACACGAGTACCGCGTCGAATTTGTAGCGAGGAGAAAACAATCATAAAGCGCCGTATGTTCAGAGTATGTTAAATTGATTTGAAATTAAGTTTACAAGACGCAAAGCGTCCTATTTTTAATCTTTGCGGAGCATGGTAACGGAAAAACCGCACCCTGACGACGCTTTGGAGGGAATGATGTCGCAGCCACCCAAGGTTTTGCTGCTGTATGCCCATCCGGAATCACAAGATTCGGTTGCGAACCGGGTTTTGCTTCAGCCGGCTCATCAGCTTGAGCATGTCACCGTGCACGATCTCTACGCGCACTACCCGGATTTCTTCATCGACATTCATTACGAACAGCAACTGTTGCGTGAGCATAAAGTTATCGTGTTTCAACACCCGCTTTACACCTACAGTTGTCCGGCGCTGCTAAAGGAATGGCTCGATCGCGTGCTCTCACGCGGTTTTGCCAGCGGTGTGGGCGGTAATGCGCTTACTGGCAAGTATTGGCGCTCCGTAGTGACCACTGGCGAACCGGAAGCGGCTTACGGTACCAATGGCTATAACCGCTATGCAATGAGCGAGATTCTGCGTCCCTTCGAGCTGACGGCGGGTATGTGCCATATGCACTGGATGTCGCCGTTCGTGATTTATTGGGCGCGCCGCCAAAAACCTGATGTTCTCAGAAGCCATGCGCAGGCGTATGGCGAGTGGTTGCAGTCACCGTTGCCAAGTGGAGGGCGCTGATTATGGAGAGTTCAGGGTTGTTAACAGCGATTCTGCTGTTCCTGTTTGCCGCCGTAGTGGCTGTCCCTATTGCCCAACGTTTGGGTATTGGCGCTGTTCTGGGCTATTTGCTGGCCGGTATCGCCATTGGCCCGTGGGGGCTGGGTTTTATCCGGGATGTGGACGAAATACTGCATTTCTCCGAGCTGGGCGTGGTTTTCCTGATGTTCATCATCGGGCTGGAACTGAATCCCGGCAAGTTGTGGCAACTGCGGCGTTCGATATTTGGCGTGGGTGCGGGTCAGGTGACCATCACCGCGCTGGTGCTTTGCGCTTTATTGTATTTGTCGCACTTTTCCTGGCAGGCGGCTGTGATCGGTGGAATTGGGTTGGCAATGTCTTCAACCGCGATGGCGCTGCAACTGATGAGAGACAAGGGAATGATCCGCAATGAAGGCGGTCAGCTCGGTTTTTCAGTCCTGCTATTTCAGGATATGGCGGTTATCCCGGCGTTAGCCATTATTCCTTTGCTCGCCGGTGGCGGTGAGGGCGGGAATGATTGGGAGAGAATCGCGCTGAAAATTGCTGCCTTCGCGGGCATGTTGATTGGCGGACGGTTTTTGCTGCGGCCCCTGTTTCGCATGATTGTCACATCTGGTGTACGCGAAGTATTCACCGCGGCGGCATTGTTGGTGGTTCTCGGTGCAGCACTGTTTATGGATGCCCTGGGTTTCTCCATGGCGCTGGGTACCTTTATCGCAGGCGTTCTGCTGGCAGAAAGTGAATATCAGCATGAACTTGAAATTGCCATTGAACCGTTCAAAGGGCTGCTGCTAGGGCTGTTCTTCATTTCAGTGGGGATGGCGCTAAACCTTGGCGTGCTATATACGCATGTGCTCGGAGTGCTGATTGGGGTGATTGTGCTGGTGGCGGTTAAGGGTTCGGTGCTTTACGGGTTGGCGCGAATCTTTGGGTTGCGTCGTTCGATGCGACTGCAATTTTCCGGTGTGCTCAGTCAGGGCGGTGAGTTTGCGTTTGTGCTTTTCTCGGCAGCTGCGGCACAGAAAGTGATCTCTGGCGATCAGTTGGCACTGCTGCTGGTGGTGGTGACCCTGTCGATGATGACAACGCCATTGCTGATGCAGGGCGTCGATAAGATTCTCACTCGACGTTATAACGCATCCGACGAAAATGACGAAAAGCCCTATGTGGAAGATGATGATCCGCAGGTGATCGTGGTGGGTTTCGGTCGTTTTGGCCAGGTTATTGGCCGTTTGCTGATTGCCAATAAAATGCGCATTACTATTCTCGAACGTGATATCAGCGCAGTGAGCCTGATGCGGGCATATGGTCACAAAGTGTATTACGGCGATGCAACGGAGTTGGAGTTATTGCGTGCTGCCGGGGCCGAAAAAGCAAAATCCATCGTCATTACCTGTAACGAGCCGGAAGATACCCTGAAAGTGGTGCATCTTTGTCAGCAGCATTTCCCTAACCTACAGATTCTGGCGCGGGCACGTGGGCGTGTCGAGGCACATGAATTATTGCAGGCGGGAGTGACCCAGTTTTCGCGTGAAACGTTCTCCAGTGCGTTGGAGTTAGGGCGTAAGGCGCTCACATCATTGGGGATGCATCCGCATCAGGCGTTCCGTGCGCAGCAACATTTTCGCCGGTTGGATATGCGTATGCTGCGTGAATTGATGCCACAACATCAAGGTGACGTAGCGCAGATTTCCCGTGTTAAAGAGGCGCGGCGTGAATTGGAAGATATTTTTGAACGCGAGATGCACAATGAACGCCGTCAGTTTGATGGTTGGGACGAATACGAATAATCACGGTGCTGCCCGCGACTTCCTCATCAGTCAGGGGCGGCATTATCTATTTGGCATCAATCGATTGCGATTTTAGTTATTTGGCGGGTGGCAGGGGCTGAAACATACTGGAGAACGACTATATGGTGTGAATCATGAACCATGACGCCTCCGACTTCTCACACAACATCCTCATTCTATTTGCATCCCGCTCAACGCGCCTGGATTGCGCAATTACGTCGTTCGTGGCGATGGCGCCTTGAACTTCCTACGTGGCTGTTGATAGCCACCGTTTACAGCGGGTGGTTTGGTGTCGTGATGAATTGGCATAATTTGGGACTGTGGTTGGGTACGCCTTTGCTGATTCTTTTTACTACCTGGTATATGTCACTGCAACACGAGCTGATTCATGGGCATCCCACCCGCTGGCGACGAGTCAATCAGCTTTTTGGACTGTTACCGCTGGCGGTGTGGTACCCCTACGGACTCTACCGCGACAGCCATCTTCAGCATCATCGCAATGAACATCTGACCGTACCGGGCGAAGATCCTGAAGGCTACTATTTTACTCCCCAGCAGTGGCAACGTTTTCCTCCGCTGATGAAACGCGTTATCCGATTGCGTAATACCTTCATTGGCCGCCTGACCCTTGGCCCCGTGCTCGATATCCTGGGTACGTTGGCAGATGCACTGCGCGCAGTATGGCAGCGTAAAGTCAGGGTGATGTTGATGTGGGGCACGCATATCATCCTGCTGGCGCTGCTATTACATTGGATGGTCAATTTTGGGCTTTCACCCCTCTATTTCGTGCTGGCGATTGGTTATCCTTCATTGAGTCTGACCAAAGTCCGTTCTTTTTTCGAGCATCGGGCGGAGGAGTCCCCGCAGGCGCGCTCAACAATCAATGAAGCCGGTTGGGCGTGGCGTCTGCTATTCTTGAATCTGAACTACCATTTGGTTCACCACGATTTGCCCGGTGTTCCCTGGTATGGTTTGCGGAGGGTGTACCTTGCGGAGCGTGAGCAATATCAGTTACGCAGTCAGGGGTTTTTAGTCAAAGGTTATAGTGAATGGATCCGTGCTTACGCATTCACTCCCGTTCAGGTTGAGGCTCATCCTTTGTCCCCAGTACACGAGTTGCCTGTCGTCACGTCTCATCCGGAACCGTCCGTACAACGTTGCGACCCGCTTCCTTCACTGGAAAGAGCGTGACAGAATGTAACCTTCATCGTGCGGGCAGATCATTTTAACGTTAAAAAAATGCCGGCAGAGCGGTTCTTTTTGGAGAGTGATATCAATGTCTGCAACGCGAAAACGTTTCATCGCCGGTGCCGTATGTCCTAAATGTAAGGCACTGGATACGCTGGCATTATGGCGTGAAGATCAGGTCGAAGTCGTGGAGTGCGTCAAGTGTGGGCACCATCAGCGCCAGACCGACGAACAGGTGAGTCAGCATGTCCGCCCGCAAGAGCAAGTTATTGGTATTTTCCATCCAGAGTAGCGTAATGCGTCGCGATTTTTTATCCTGAAGGGTACAGCGGCAAAGATTTCCGCTACAATCTGCGCCAATTTACTTTCCAACGGTAGGAGATATCATGAAAGTAGCAAAAGACTCGGTGGTCAGCCTGGCCTACCAAGTACGTACAGAAGACGGTGTTTTGGTTGATGAGTCTCCGGTGAGTGCACCGATGGACTATCTGCATGGACATGGTTCTCTGATCGCAGGTCTGGAAAACGCGCTGGAAGGCCACGAAGCGGGCGACCGTTTTGATGTGCATGTTGGCGCGAATGAAGCTTACGGCGATTATGACGAAAACCTGGTTCAACGCGTCCCCAAAGATGTATTCATGGGCGTTGATGAATTGCAGGTAGGTATGCGTTTCCTGGCTGACACCGATCAGGGGCCGGTACCTGTTGAAATCACCGAAGTTGAAGACGACCATGTTGTGGTTGATGGTAACCACATGCTGGCTGGTCAGAGCCTGAATTTCAACGTTGAAGTGGTCGCAATTCGTGAAGCAACCGAAGAAGAACTGGCTCATGGCCACGTTCACGGTGAGCACGATCATCACCACGATCACGAACATGGCGACGGTTGCTGTGGTGGTCATGGTCACGGCGATCACGAGCACGGTAAAGGCGGTTGTGGTAATGGCGGTGGTTGCGGTTGTCACTAATCGCACCGACTCAGTGATTGTTTCACCACAATTCATTGACGACAAAAAAGGCGGCCTGGCCGCCTTTTTTGTGTCTGTAGTTGCACTCACTGAAGGAAATATCAGTAGTGGGGCGGTGGGGTCTCTTCAGCCTGTGAGGCAATGATCGAGGTCTGCGAGGCGCGCAATTTATCCGTCAACAAGTGCAAGTGCTCGCGTAGCTTACTCATTTCAAGCTGATGTTCCGTGACAATCAAATTCAGTTCATCGATCGTCACTTCCTGAAAAGCCAAACGGCTTTCCAGCATCTCAAGCCTCTGTTCGAGTGTGCTCTGGTTCATGGTCAATTCCTCTTGATTTCTTTCCCGGCGTCAGGATAAGACGTTCAACTTTTGCGGATTAAAAACGCCATCTTTGCCAGGAATTCACGGTCAATTGCGCGATTCTACCTGTAAAATGGTGCAATTACTTCGTTTAGCCAGCCGTTACTTCCCTTTATTAACTATCATTGAGAAACAGATTGCAGGCAATGCGAAACTTCTTGTCGTAAAAAAGGTCGGAATATAACTGATTTGGTTAGTATAGAGATTGTTTTGTCTTCGCGCAGACAGTTATAGTACCCGGCGAACTTACATAATCGTTGTTTGGGGTGAGAGGCCCTAAGCCTTGGGAGAAATGGATGAAATCACTTTTTAAAGTAACACTGTTAGCAACGACGATGGCACTGACCCTGAATGCGTCCCAGGCAATGGCTGCCGATGCTGCACCAGCGACGGATGCTGCTGCCGCACCAACTGCTGCCCCTGCAGCTACTGCTAGCAAGTTCAAGAATGACGACCAGCAGGCTGCGTATGCGCTGGGTGCGTCTTTAGGCCGTTACATGGAGAACTCTCTGAAAGAACAAGAGAAACTGGGGATCTCGCTGGATAAGGATCAACTGATTTCTGGTGTTCAGGATGCATTTGCTAACAAGAGCAAATTGTCTGACGAAGAGATCGAAAAAACGCTGCAAGGTTTTGAAGCCCGTGTGAAAGCCTCTGCCCAGGCGAAAATGGAGCAGGATGCCAAAGCCAATGCCGAGAAAGGCCAGCAATTCCGTGATACCTTCGCCAAAGAAAAAGGCGTGAAGAAGACGGAATCAGGTTTGCTGTATCAGGTAGAGAAAGTCGGTACCGGTGAAGCACCGAAAGACAGTGATACCGTTGTAGTTAACTACAAAGGCACTCTGGCTGACGGTACAGAGTTTGATAACTCTTACACCCGTGGTGAGCCGCTCTCTTTCCGTCTGGACGGTGTGATCCCAGGTTGGACCGAAGGGTTGAAACACATCAAGAAAGGCGGGAAAATCAAGTTGGTCATCCCACCAGAACTGGCTTATGGCAAAACTGGCGTCCCAGGGATCCCAGCTAACTCCACGCTGGTATTTGATGTAGAACTGTTGGATGTGAAAGCGGCACCAAAAGCTGACGCCAATGCTGAAAAACCTGCAGATGCAGAAGCGAATCCAGCCGCTGCTGCAGATCCGGCAGCAGCGGATACCAAAGCTAAAGCCAACTAAGCTGACGGTTTGTTCTGAATTAAATATGACCGCCGCCGCACTCTGCGCGGCGGTTTTTTTATCGGTCCATTCCCATAATAATGGCTGAAATTATCCGACTACTCATTTTGAAAACTTGACGCTAGTCTCCGCTGGGCATAACGTCAGTAACATGTGTTATTGCAAGGACGTTATTCTGGTGGTTTTGCCAGACTGGCGGCCTTAAGATATTGAGCGACGAGTCTGGCCATAGATATACAGACAGGCTCTATCTATGCAGAGGGTGGTATCTTCGATGTCTAATTCGCTTTTAACCAGCGAACCCGGTGAACTTGATTTACTGGATCAACGTCCTTTCAGCCAAACGGATCATGAGATTCTGAAATCTTATGAAGTCGTTGTGGATGGGCTGGCCATGCTAATTGGCGAGCATTGTGAAATCGTTTTGCACTCCCTGGAAGATTTGAAGTGCTCTGCAGTGCGTATCGCCAATGGTGAACATACTGGCAGGAAAATAGGATCGCCAATTACGGATTTGGCGCTGCGCATGTTGCATGATATGAACGGGGCTGACAGCAGCGTATCCCGCGCCTATTTTACCCGTGCCAAGAGCGGTGTGCTGATGAAGTCTGTGACTATCGCCATTCGCAATCGCGATCAGCGTGTCATTGGGCTTTTATGCATCAACATGAACCTGGATGTGCCTTTCTCGCAAATCATTCAGACTTTTATGCCTCCTGAAACGCAAGAAGTGGCGCCGTCTGTCAACTTTGCCTCCTCCGTGGATGACCTCGTTGCACAAACGTTGGAATTCACTATTGAAGAGGTGAATGCCGATCGCAATGTCTCCAATAACGCCAAGAATCGTCAGGTTGTGTTGAATCTTTATGAAAAAGGCATCTTCGATATTAAAGATGCGATCAATCAGGTTGCTGAGCGGTTGAATATATCCAAACACACCGTCTATCTGTATATCCGTCAATTCAAAAGCGGCGATCTTGTGGGAACTGACCGGTAATATGCTGCGTTATTCTTTACTGGTGACGGGGCCGGCATACGGCACTCAGCAAGCCAGTGCCGCCTATCAGTTTGCATTGGCACTGATAGAATCAGGCCAGCAGCTTGATTCGGTTTTTTTCTACCGTGAAGGCGTTTTGAATGCCAATCAGTTAACCGCACCGGCCAGTGATGAGTTCGATCTGGTGCGTGCGTGGCAGCGCCTGGCGCTTGAAAAGGGCGTGGTGCTGAACGTGTGCGTCGCGGCCGCCTTGCGGCGTGGTGTAACCGATGAGCGTGAGGCTGACCAATTGGCGCTGGGGTCGGCGAATCTTCAATCCGGGTTTACATTGAGCGGCCTAGGTGAACTGGCGCAGGCCTCACTGAGTTGCGATCGGATGGTTCAGTTCTGATGGGGTGTTCAATGAAGCGTGTTGCTTTCCTGTTTACGACACCACCACACGGCTCATCCTCCGGACGGGAGGGGTTGGATGCTCTTCTTGCAACTTCTGCACTGACGGAGGACATTGGGGTGTTTTTTATTGGTGACGGCGTTTTTCAACTGCTACCGGGCCAGCAACCTGATGCAATCCTGGCAAGGAATTATATCGCTACGTTTGGCGTACTGCAGCTTTATGATGTCGAGCGATGCTATATCTGCAATGCCTCGTTGTTGGCACGTGGGCTTGGTCATCTCAATGACTGGGTTCTGCCTGTAGAGAGATTGGATCCTGACGAGCTTCGCCAATGTCTGGCTGGCTATGATGCCGTTATGACATTTTAATCTGGATAGCCCAATGCTTTATACCCTTGCAACATCACCTTACCATTGTGATTTGTCTGCTTTGCTTCGATTGATTGGTGAAGGGGACGATCTCCTGCTCATGCAGGATGGGGTTCTGGCGGGAGTCAATGGCAGTACGGCCCTTGACTCCGTGTTGCGCGCCCCCATCTCTGTTTACGCACTGAAAGAAGATTTGTTGGCTCGTGGGCTGATTGGTCAAATTTCACACAAAATCACCGTAATCGGCTATACTGATTTCGTCTCTTTAACCGTAAAACACCGGCAACAAGTGGCATGGTAATGCGTGCGACGCTGTATATTTCTTGACACCTTCGAAGGTCAGCCATAAAATTCTGCGTCCTCGTTCTTAGCTATGCTCTTTACGAGGCGATTTATCACGTGTTTACGAAGCAAAAACCAGGAGCTTTTTAATGGCAACAATTAATCAGCTGGTACGCAAACCACGCTCTGTGAAGGCTGCTAAAAGCAACGTTCCAGCGCTGGAAGCCTGCCCGCAGAAACGTGGTGTATGTACCCGCGTATATACTACCACCCCTAAAAAACCGAACTCCGCACTGCGTAAAGTATGTCGTGTTCGTCTGACTAACGGTTTTGAAGTTACCTCCTACATCGGCGGTGAAGGTCATAACCTGCAGGAACACTCCGTGATCCTGATCCGTGGCGGTCGTGTAAAAGACTTGCCAGGTGTGCGTTATCACACCGTCCGCGGCGCACTGGACTGTTCAGGCGTTAAAGACCGTAAGCAATCTCGTTCCAAGTACGGCGTTAAGAAACCGAAGGCTTAATGGTTCTCCGTTAAGTAAGGCCAAACATTTTCACCTTGAATGTCAAAATAAACTCGTAGAGTTTTGGACAATCCTGAATTAACACGGAGTATTCCCATGCCACGTCGTCGCGTCATTGGTCAACGTAAAATTCTGCCAGATCCTAAGTTCGGATCCGAATTACTGGCCAAATTTGTAAATATCCTGATGGTAGATGGTAAAAAATCTACTGCAGAAGCTATTGTTTATACCGCGCTGGAGACCCTGGCTCAGCGTTCTGGTAAAAACCATCTGGAAGCTTTCGAAGTAGCTCTGGACAACGTGCGCCCGACTGTAGAAGTTAAGTCTCGCCGCGTTGGTGGTTCTACTTATCAGGTACCAGTTGAAGTACGTCCGGTTCGTCGTAATGCCTTGGCAATGCGTTGGATCGTTGAAGCTGCTCGTAAACGCGGTGATAAATCCATGGCTCTTCGCCTGGCGAACGAACTTTCTGATGCAGCAGAGAACAAAGGTACTGCTGTCAAGAAACGTGAAGACGTTCACCGTATGGCAGAGGCCAACAAGGCGTTCGCCCACTACCGTTGGTAATCAGTCCGCGATAGTTATGCTAACCATGCGGGCGCCGTTTACGGTCTGCCCGCATGGGTTAACCGAACATGAACGCCCTAGGAATAGAGGAATCAAATGGCTCGTAAAACACCCATTGAGCGCTATCGTAACATCGGTATCAGCGCTCACATCGACGCCGGTAAAACTACTACTACCGAACGTATTTTGTTCTACACCGGTGTAAACCACAAAATCGGTGAAGTTCATGACGGCGCCGCCACCATGGACTGGATGGAACAAGAGCAGGAGCGTGGTATTACCATCACTTCTGCAGCGACTACCTGCTTCTGGTCTGGTATGGCTAAACAGTTTGAGCCACACCACGTCAATATCATTGACACCCCAGGACACGTTGACTTCACCATCGAAGTAGAACGTTCCATGCGTGTTCTTGATGGCGCAGTTATGGTTTATTGTGCAGTCGGTGGTGTTCAGCCGCAGTCTGAGACTGTATGGCGTCAGGCTAACAAATACAAAGTTCCACGCATCGCGTTCGTTAACAAAATGGACCGTATGGGTGCTAACTTCCTGCGTGTAGTCGGCCAGATCAAATCTCGCCTGGCTGCTAACCCAGTTCCATTGCAACTGGCGATTGGCGCAGAAGAAAAATTCACCGGTGTTATTGACCTGGTGAAAATGAAAGCGATCAACTGGAACGAAGCCGATCAGGGCGTGACCTTCGAATACGAAGAGATTCCAGCTGATATGCAAGAACTGGCTGAAGAATGGCACCAGAATCTGGTTGAATCTGCTGCTGAAGCATCTGAAGAATTGATGGACAAATACCTGGGCGGCGAAACGCTGACCGAGGAAGAAATCAAGACTGCTCTGCGCCAGCGCGTTCTGCGTAACGAAATTATCCTGGTTACCTGTGGTTCTGCATTCAAGAACAAAGGTGTACAGGCAATGCTGGACGCAGTTGTCGAATACCTGCCAGCTCCGACTGACGTTGAATCTATCAACGGTATTCTGGACGACGGTAAAGACACGCCAGCAATTCGTCACTCTGATGATAAAGAGCCGTTCTCTGCTCTTGCGTTCAAAATCGCTACCGACCCATTCGTGGGTAACCTGACGTTCTTCCGCGTGTATTCTGGTGTTGTTAACTCCGGTGACACCGTGCTGAACTCGGTCAAATCGCAGCGCGAACGTCTGGGCCGTATCGTTCAGATGCACGCCAACAAGCGTGAAGAGATCAAAGAAGTTCATGCGGGCGATATCGCTGCAGCTATCGGTCTGAAAGACGTGACTACCGGTGACACTCTGTGTGATCCGAACAACGTGATCATTCTGGAGCGTATGGAATTCCCAGAGCCGGTAATTTCTGTTGCGGTTGAGCCGAAAACCAAAGCTGACCAGGAAAAAATGGGTCTGGCTCTGGGTCGTCTGGCGAAGGAAGATCCATCATTCCGCGTATGGACTGACGAAGAATCTGGTCAGACCATCATCGCAGGTATGGGTGAACTTCACCTGGATATCCTGGTTGACCGTATGCGTCGCGAATTTAACGTAGAAGCGAACGTAGGTAAGCCGCAGGTTGCTTACCGTGAAACGATTCGTGAAACGGCTAAAGACGTTGAAGGTAAACACGCCAAGCAGTCTGGTGGTCGTGGTCAGTTCGGTCATGTTGTTATCGACATGATGCCACTGGAAGCGGGTGGCCCAGGCTACGAATTTGTCAACGACATCGTTGGTGGTTCAATTCCTAAAGAATTTATCCCAGCGGTTGATAAAGGTATCCAGGAACAGCTTAAGTCTGGTCCTCTGGCGGGCTACCCGGTTGTGGATATCAAGGTTCGTCTGCATTACGGTTCTTACCATGATGTTGACTCCTCCGAACTGGCGTTTAAACTGGCTGCATCACTGGCGTTTAAAGCCGCGTTTGGTCGTGCAAAACCAGTTCTGCTTGAGCCGATTATGAAGGTTGAGATCGAAACCCCTGAAGATTACATGGGTGACGTTATCGGTGACCTGAACCGTCGTCGCGGCATGATCGAAGGTATGGAAGATACTTCTACCGGTAAGACTGTTCGTGCCCAAGTTCCTCTTTCTGAAATGTTTGGTTATGCAACTGACCTGCGTTCTCAGACTCAGGGCCGTGCTTCATACTCAATGGAGTTCCTGAAGTACGCTGAAGCGCCGAATAACGTCGCTCAAGCTGTTATCGAATCCCGTAAAGGTAAATAACTTTTACGGTTTAAAAATCAAGATCCAGTGCTCTCTCCAGAGTGAGAGAGCACAAGAGTAAGGAATATAGCCGTGTCTAAAGAAAAATTTGAACGTGTAAAACCGCACGTTAACGTTGGTACTATCGGCCACGTTGACCACGGTAAAACTACCCTGACTGCAGCAATCACCACCGTTCTGGCTAAAACCTACGGCGGTAACGCGCGTGCATTCGACCAGATCGATAATGCGCCAGAAGAAAAGGCTCGTGGTATCACCATCAACACTTCCCACGTTGAGTATGACACCCCAACTCGCCACTATGCGCACGTTGACTGCCCAGGGCACGCCGACTATGTGAAAAACATGATCACCGGTGCTGCGCAGATGGACGGCGCTATCCTGGTTGTTGCTGCGACTGACGGCCCAATGCCGCAGACCCGTGAGCACATCCTGCTGGGTCGTCAGGTTGGCGTTCCTTACATCATCGTATTCATGAACAAATGTGACATGGTTGATGATGAAGAGCTGCTGGAACTGGTAGAAATGGAAGTTCGTGAACTTCTTTCTGCGTATGACTTCCCTGGTGATGATCTGCCAGTCGTTCGTGGTTCAGCGCTGAGAGCACTGGAAGGCGAAGCCGAGTGGGAAGCAAAAATCATCGAACTGGCTGGCCACCTGGATACCTATAT
>NZ_QOVA01000040.1 GCF_003332275.1 Edaphovirga cremea
TACGGGCCGTAAGTAATCCATAGATGCAAATGTCAGATCGCGATGCGCCTGTTAGGGCGCGGCTGGCAAGAGAGCCTTATAGGCGCATATGAAAAACCTCCGGCTATGCCGGAGGATATTTATTTATGTTGCACCCTACCTTTTCCGGTGACCAGAATTACATCACTCATACCCTTAATAAAATCGCTTGCACCAATCTTATTCAACCTGAGTCGATATCACAGGGACATATCTACTCAACTATTTCATAATGCACCAGATAGCCATTGGAATAAACACCCCATAAACTGCCATCTGAAGAAGAAATAAGCTGTTCGTCATATCCAATATCCTCAATTTGAATATCAGTTGCAATTTCGCTAATAATACCTTCCGCCGTAATATTACCGATATAATGGGCATTCTTTTCCGTAAACCATATTGCGCCATTGCGATCGGCAACAATACTTTTGGGATACATATTAACCAGCCCCTCGCTATATTCGGCGATATCCCCGGTTGAAGGATCAATCCTGCCTATCGCGCCATGACCTACCCGGGGATCGGTAAACCAGATCTCGCCTTCTGACCCACTTGCAACACCGCCGAACATACTTGACTGCGACAGCGGCTCACCATAAACACGGATGTCATTACTGACCGGATCGAGTTCATCCAGGGTTAGACCCGACATGGCGGCATACCAGATCTTGCCGCTGTCATCCGTGGTGATCGCTTCGGTTGGCGGCTCCAGATTGGTCGTAAGCTGTAAATAGTCAGCAAATTCACCGCTTTCAGGGGAGTAACTCATGACACCAAAGCGGATCTGCTCACTCTCCGCCTCAAAAGATCTGACCGTAAACCAAATGACATCGTCCTTTTCCTGACAGGTAATTCCATTGATTTGTCGCCCGGCAGTATTGAGTGGAACCGCCAGTTCACTCACCTCACCAGACGCAGGGTCAATACAACCGAGCGCCGCATTGTTATTCTTGATCACATAATAAAGCTTCCCCATTACCGTCGAGGCCATATTTCCGACCGCCGTTTTAGTGGCGGTTACACTTTTTACTTTCTCTGCAATACCGGTCTTGGGGTCAAATTTAAATAGCGCATAGGATCCATTATTATCAGGACTGCTCATCCATAGGCATCCGGCATTATCAATTGCCACACCGGCCAATGACGTACTGGAATCAGGGGTAATTCTAAATACGCTGGTGACAACTTGATTATCTGTACTGAGGGAGATCATGTTTTTTCCTTACTTGACGTGTCTTTTTAATTGACAACTCACCGACCAAAAATACTTTCGTATTACGGCAATCGTGTTTTCATATTTGTGATTGGAATAAACCTTACGACCAACCTACTATGAGTGGAATCATCTTATTTGCTTTTATCGGCGTTATAATTCACCGCTAATTCTATGCTGATATTTATTGTTATTGCGCGAGTACAAATTCAACATTATCCTTTCCTGATGAAAACCCTGCGAATACCCATAGCCCTGCAGCAAGCAGTGATGCGCTGCCTGCGGGAAAAACTCCTGATCGCCAACCAGCGATTGGATAGCCAGTATCCGGAACCGAAAGTGCTGTATCAGCAACGCGGTACGTCGGCGGGCACCGCCTGGCTAGAAAGATGGGAAATCCGCCTCAATCCGGTGTTACTGATTGAAAATGAGCAACTTTTCATTGAAGAAGTGATACCGCATGAACTGGCCCATCTGCTGGTACACAAGCAGTTTGGTCGGGTAGCGCCACATGGCAAACAGTGGCAGTGGATGATGGAACAGGTGTTGAATATTCCTGCGAGGCGAACGCATAAGTTTGAAGTCGCTTCAGTGCAAAGTAAAACCTACGGCTACCACTGCGATTGCCAGGTTCATCAACTGACCGTGAGACGGCACAATCGTGTGCTGCGCGGTGAAGCGGAGTATCGTTGCAGGCAGTGTGGGAAATTACTGCGCGCACAAGAAGACTAGGCAGTCGGGACGCAGTCAACGCTGCCTGCAATTTGCAGTATGATGGGTTTGCCTGTCATCATTACATCCGTTAATCTGTCTGCTTTTAAAAATCAGGCAGTTTTGGAATATGTCTCGCAAAATCTGGTTCGCCCTTCTGCTTTCAACCGCTTTACTTCCCCTTTCTGGCTTCAGTAAAGATATCAATAACTTCACGCAAGCCAAGGCGGCAGCGGCCAAGATCAATCAGGACGCGCCCGGGGATTTCTATTGCGGTTGTAAAATCGAATGGCAGGGCAAGAAGGGAATTCCCGTTCTGAACTCCTGTGGTTATCAGGTGCGCAAGAGCGCACTGCGGGCAGAACGGATTGAGTGGGAACACGTCGTACCTGCCTGGCAGTTTGGTCACCAGCGTCAATGCTGGCAGAACGGTGGCCGGAAGAATTGCACCAAAGATGAGGTCTATCGCCAGATGGAAAACGATCTGCATAACCTGCAACCGGCGGTGGGTGAAGTGAATGGCGACCGCAATAATTTCATGTATAACCAATGGAATGGTGGCGAAGGCCAATATGGTCAATGTGAAATGAAAGTCGACTTCAAAGGCAAACGCGCCGAACCGCCTGCCCGCGCCAGGGGTGCCATTGCCCGAACCTATTTCTATATGCGCGATCGCTACG
Organism: Edaphovirga cremea; assembly: GCF_003332275.1. Taxonomy (GTDB): domain Bacteria; phylum Pseudomonadota; class Gammaproteobacteria; order Enterobacterales; family Enterobacteriaceae; genus Edaphovirga; species Edaphovirga cremea. The sequence continues at coordinate 2,626 of NZ_QOVA01000040.1, forward strand.
AGTTACGTCTTTCCAAGCAACAAACCCAACTTTTTACCGCCTGGAATCGCCAATATCCGGTCACCTCGTGGGAGTGTGAGCGCGATAACCGCATCGCCAATGTTCAGGGCAACCATAACCCTTACGTTCAGCAGGCTTGCCAGCAACGAAAAGGCTAACCTACTATAGAGCCTGTCCAGCGCGTTGCCCGGCGACGCGCCTTATTTTAGTCATAGGATCGTTATACCAGCATGCGAATCCCGCGAATCTATCACCCCGAACCTTTGGTTGCGCACGGCGAAATTGCGCTAAGTGAAGACGCGGCCAACCACGTTGGCCGAGTTCTGCGCATGAATCAAGGCCAATTGATTCAACTTTTTGATGGCTCTAATCAGGTGTTCGACGCTGAAATTGTCAGGGTCGACAAGAAAAGCGTGCTGGTGAAACTGGCCGAGGGTGTTGAACAGAATCTTGAGTCACCGCTCGACTTACATCTCGGTCAGGTGATCTCGCGCGGTGAAAAGATGGAATTCACCATTCAGAAGTCGATCGAGCTGGGTGTGAGTATTATTACACCGCTCTTTTCCGAGCGCTGCGGCGTAAAACTGGATGGCGAACGCCTGACGAAAAAACTGCAGCAGTGGCAGAAGATCGCGATTGCTGCCTGCGAACAGTGTGGCCGGAATAAGATCCCCGAGGTGCGCGATGCGATGTCTCTGGAGGTCTGGTGTGCAGAGCAGGACGACAGCCTGAAACTGAATTTGCACCCCCGTGCCCAGCAGAGCATCAATACCCTGCCGCTGCCCGTCAATAAAGTTCGTTTACTGATTGGTCCTGAAGGGGGATTATCTTCGGATGAAATCGCCATGACCTCTGGCTATGGATTTACTGATATCCTGTTGGGGCCACGCGTACTGCGTACAGAAACCACAGCACTCACCGCAATTACTGCCTTGCAGGTACGTTTTGGTGATTTGGGTTAAAGGAGAAATAAATGATTAAGCTCGGTATCGTGATGGATCCAATTCCCTCCATCAACATCAAGAAAGACACCAGCTTCGCGATGCTGTTGGAAGCACAGCGTCGCGGATGGGAATTGCACTATATGGAGATGGATGATCTCTATTTACGCGGCGGCGAAGGTCGTGCCCGCACCCGTACGCTCAGCGTGGAGCAGGACTACAACGAATGGTACCGGTTCGGTACTGAGCAGGATCTGCCTCTGGCCGATCTCGACGTTATCCTGATGCGCAAAGATCCGCCGTTTGATACCGAATTTATCTACGCAACCTATATCCTTGAGCGTGCAGAAGAGCAAGGTACGCTGATCGTTAACAAACCGCAGAGTCTGCGCGACTGTAACGAAAAGCTGTTCACCGCCTGGTTCGCGGATCTGACGCCAGATACGCTGGTCAGCCGCAACAAACAGCACATCCGTGAGTTTCACCAGCAGCACGAGGATATCATCCTCAAGCCCCTCGATGGTATGGGTGGCGCGTCGATTTTCCGCGTGAAAAAAGACGATCCAAACCTTTCCGTGATCATCGAAACCCTCACCGAACACGGCAACCGCTATTGTATGGCACAGAATTTCCTGCCAGCCATTAGCGAAGGCGACAAGCGTGTTCTGGTTGTAGATGGTGAACCTGTGCCTTATTGCCTCGCGCGGATCCCGGCCCAGGGTGAAACCCGTGGCAACCTGGCCGCAGGAGGCCGCGGTGAAGCGCGTCCGCTGAGCGAAAGCGATTGGAGGATTGCCCGCACGGTAGCGCCGATCCTGAAACAGAAAGGGTTAATCTTCGTGGGTCTGGATATCATCGGTGACCGTCTGACGGAAATTAACGTGACCAGTCCAACGTGTGCGCGTGAAATCGAAGCGGCATTCCCGATTTCGATCACTGGCATGCTGATGAATGCTATCGAAAAACGTCTCGCGGTACGCTAAAACCCGATAAAATCGGTGGGAAAACACTGGCTGCATTTTCAGACTGTAGCCAGTGACATACTTCCCGTTTACCCGCATAATTGTGGCTGTCTTCTTTTTATACAAGTTAAACGCCAATCATAATGAATTTACAGCATCACTTTCTCATCGCTATGCCTTCGTTGGACGACCCGCAATTCAGGCGCTCGGTCGTCTATATCTGTGAACATACGGAAGAAGGGGCAATGGGTCTGGTGATCAATAAACCCGTGGATCAATTTACGGTCGAAGGCGTTTTGCACAAGCTCAAAATTCTGCCTGCCGAGCGCGATCCTGCCATCCGGCTCGATAAACCGGTTTTCTCTGGTGGTCCGTTGGCCGACGATCGCGGTTTTATTCTGCACACCCCGCGCGAAGGGTTCGGCTCCAGCATCAAGATTTCGCCGGACACCATGATCACCACATCGAAAGACGTTCTTGAAACATTGGGAACGCCAGACCAGCCGCAGGACGTTCTGGTCGCACTCGGCTATGCCAGTTGGGATCAGGGCCAGTTGGAAAAAGAGCTGCTGGAGAATGCGTGGCTCACCACTGAAGCCAACACCGATATTCTGTTCCATACCCCTATCGCCGATCGCTGGCGCGATGCGGCTAAAATGCTGGGTATCGATATCTGTAATATCGCCAGCCAGGCAGGCCACGCCTGATGAAAAACCGCACCATTATCGCTTTCGACTTCGGCACCAAAAGTATTGGTGCCGCCATTGGCCAGGAAATCACCGGTACCGCCCGCCCGCTCACCTCTTTCAAAGCGCAGGAAGGTTCACCTGACTGGCAGAAAGTGGAAAAAATATTGAAGGAGTGGCAGCCGGATCTGGTGGTTGTCGGTCTCCCCCTGAATATGGATGGAACCGAACAGCCGGTCACCGCGCAGGCCAGAAAATTCGCCAACCGCCTGCATGGTCGTTTCGGCGTACAGATTGAGTTGCATGATGAACGCCTGAGCACCGTGGAGGCACGCTCCCATCTGTTCGATCGCGGCGGCTTCAAGGCGCTGGACAAAGGCAGCGTGGATGCTGCATCCGCAGTGATCATTCTCGAAAGCTGGTTCGATCAGCACGCAGATTAATATCGGGCTGGTCGTGCACCGACTCGCGTTTTCATCCCCTCTCCACCATGGCCTTTTTCTGCCGTAAACCTGATACGCTTAACCCGACAAAAATCCCTCTTTGACCCGCTGCGCATGGCTCTGTTCAAACGTCTGCATGCCCGCTTGCGAGCCGGTTTGCAGGATATTCGGCAGTTGATGGGTTTTGCCTTCGCGAATCAGATTGCTGACGGCTGGTGTCGCCGTCAGGGTTTCAAAGAGCGCAATACGTCCCCCCGATGGGCGTGGGCACAGCTTCTGCGCAATGACTGCCCGCAGGCTTCCCGCCAGTTGCGCCCGCACGAAGGCTTTCTCCTCCGCCGGAAAGACATCAACCAACCGGTCAACAGCCTGCGTGGCACTGCGGGTATGCAGCGTCGCCAACACCAAATGCCCGGTCTCCGCTGCCGTCAACGCCAAACGGATCGTCTCGGCATCGCGCAACTCACCGAGCAGAATCACATCCGGGTCCTCACGCAGCGCGGCGCGGATTGCCAGCGGGAATGAGTGCGTATGCAGCCCCAGTTCCCGTTGCTGAATAAGGCAACGGGCGCTGGTGTGCAAAAACTCAATTGGATCTTCCAGCGTCAAAATATGTCGTTGTTGGTGATGATTCAGATAATCGATCATTGCTGCCAGCGTGGTGGATTTCCCGCTTCCCGTCGCTCCCGTGACCAATATCAGACCATCCTCTTCCTGAATCCATTCACTCAATGGCGGCGGGACCTGCAATTGCCCAAGCTGCGGGCAGAGAAAAGGGATCGGGCGCAAAGACGCCGACAAACCCCGCTGCTGCTGAAAAAGATTCACCCGCAGTCTCGCCCCTTGCGCCAGCGTTACCGCCAGATCGATCTGCCCATGTTGCTGCAAATCGAGCTGCTGATGCTGGTCGAGGAAACGTGAACAGAGCTGTTCCATCCCGGCAACCGTCACCAACCCAAAAGATTCACAGGGGACCAACTCCCCATCGACACGTAACATCGGCAGATGACCGGTACAAAGGTGCAGATCGGAGGCATTATGCTTTACACTAAAAACCATAAATTAAACTACTAAAGACTACAAAACCAATGGCATAATTTACATAACAAACTATTTTATAATAACTTATTTTTTATTTACCATTTTTTATGGTCTCATCAAATCCCACTAAAAACCACTGAATCCTACATTTTATTGTAGGTCAAAATGTAGCTTGTAAGTTTGCCTATGGTATAATGTGTGTCATACAGCAGTGACTTACATATGGAGCTAACTAGGTGGAAAAAACAGAGAAAAAACCACTGTCAACCAAAGCCATTGAAGCCATGAAACCCGGTGACAAAGACAAGGCTGATACTGGCGAAAACCGGGGATTGCGGCTCACTTGTGGCGCTACCGGCATTAAAACTTTCTTTTACCGTTATACCAGTCCCCTCACACATAAACTCACCCAAGTTAAGATCGGTCACTTCCCTAATGTCTCGCTAGCGCAGGCTCGCGCTGAACTACAAACGCTAAAGCAAGTAAAAAATGAAGGTCGCTGTCCTGCCAGTGAACTGAAAGCTGAAAAACACCGCAAACAGCAAACGGAATTGGCAGCACAGAAGACTGTTTTCACTGTTAAAGATTTAGTTGAACTGTACTTGACTCAACATATTGAAGATCGGCTAGGGAAAGATGGGAAAATTATTCGAGGTTCCCGAAAGTTGAAAGGGCAATATACGGCCCGCAGGACTCTTACGAAGGATATTGTTGATAAAATCGGCAAAAGACATGCGCAAGACATTACTCGTAAAGATGTGCTTGATCTCATCATGACGGTAGTTAAACGTGGAGCAAACACACAAGCCGGTATTGTTTTGAGAGAACTCTGCTCAGCTTACGAGTTTGCTCTCGGTCTTGGGAAATTAGACGAAAATTTTGCGAACCCAGCGTTGTTGGCAAAAGCAAGCTTGGCTCAAGCGAAGATAAAGCTCACTTCCAAACCCGGTAAGCGTTTTTTGTCTAAGGATGAACTAACCCAGCTAGTCAACTGGCTGCCCGGTTCTACCTACCCCGCTAATGTTAAAAATGCTTTACGACTGACTCTCTGGACAGGCTGCCGCTCAGGAGAAATATGTGCTGTCGCCTGGAAGGATGTCAATCTTGAAGACGGCACAATACACTTACGTGAAACCAAAAGCGGAATTGGGCGCTATGTTCAGTTGTCTCAGCAGGCCATCCAGTTTCTTCAGCAATTACCATCAAAAAATGAAACCCATCTATTTTCTTCACAATACAGGCATACCCCTATCGTTCAAGAGTATCTAAACGTTGCTGCCGGTATACTGCGAAAAGAAGGAAAAATGCTTGATATCGACCACTGGACACCGCACGATCTACGTCGAACCGTGCGCACTGGTTTGGCTAGTCTTGGATGTCCCAATGAAATTGCGGAGGCCGTGTTAGGTCATTCACCCAAAGGGGTCATTGGTGTTTATAACCTGCACACTTACGATAAAGAATGCAAGGCCTGGCTGCAAAAATGGGCGGATCACCTCGATACCTTGTAGGTATGATTTTTCGCCCCTTAGCCTTTTAAGTGACCATTCTGGCAAAAAATTATTCATCGACTGTTTGTTGACTTGGACGTGGTGACGACAATGCTGTCACTCAATCCAAGCGGCCAATTTCTAGCCCCCTGTTGGCTGGAGCCATTTGAACTCCAGAGGTTCTTACATCAATTAAGGGACCATGCTGCGAATTATACCCATGACTGTATAGATACCAAAATATTATAGAGGGACCAGATGATGATTAACGATGAGTGCTATCGTCCAGCAGTCCAATCCCTTTTATCTATCATAGTCAGACAAAAAATTAACAAACTGGCGTTGATTGTTCAGGGGAATTATTTTTAGGGAGATAATTTATGAGCGCCTCTTGAGCAATAGCACTAACACTGCGCAGGTCTTTTCTGGTTCCGTTACACCCCAACCCCCTATGACCCTCCGGGATTTGTCAGCAAATCGTTGAGTGAAACACCATTCTGTTGCCGGTTTTTAAGGTCATTCGACAGCCCTTTAGCCTGGCTCAAAAGTCTTGCACGTTACGCACGCTGGTAGCGGTCGCCAGTTGCGATTTATAGGCATTAAGTCAGCAAAGCGCGTCATCCTGCGGTTTTGTGTTCGAAGTGATGAAGAAATGTAACGCTGTGTTCCTGCTAGCTATTGGGGGGTGCTGCCGTGTCGGCACAAACGGCAACCGTGATGCACACCGATAGTCAGCACCCTGCAACTAAATTAGGTACCGAGCATCAAGTGGTTATCTGGATGCACCGGAGGTCGTCCAACGAGAAGCGTTTGGTGCGCTGTCTTCTGGCCCTCACAAGGATTCAATAATTTTATGAAAAATAAAGGGATTATTCATTGAAATCCACTCCGATACTGACATTTAGATATAGCTCTGACGCAATGCTAATCTGCGGCTAATAATAATTGATCAGGAACACGGCTTTGCCGTCTGCTGTTCCCGGTGTCACCATGGCGTCTGTCTGGATATAGCGGGCTACCAGAGGGATCTTGATTTCTGTGCGGCCATCTTTTGGTATTTGAAACAACTTCTCTGTCGCAAAGTCAAACAAGGCGGGGCTACCGCTGGCACTCCCCCAGCCCACCTGAATACCGACACCCAAGGCGGCACCAGAGGAAGATTTATCCGTGGACATGATCCCTCTGGGCGAATCAATGACCGATGTCGAGGGGGTTAATCTTACACCGACGCTGTTGCTGGTAGAATTTGCGACCAAACCCTTACCCGTACTGTAATCAAACATGAGTGTGCTGTTAGCAGCATTATAAAAACCGTAGAAGGCGGGGCAATTGGTCAACACAATAGAGGCATCAACCCACGGGGTCGTGGAGTCGATATCGGTAAAATATTGCCGTTTCTCATAGCTCCCCATATCAACATTCACATCCGGCGTTTTACAGGTCTGGGTATTCACCGCCATTTGTCCCTGAAACTTGACGATAATCGCCTTGATGGGTAGCCCAGATGATGTTGTCGGATGACTCAGCGGATTAGTAACAGTTATATTGGCGCTGGGCAGTTTCGCTGCTTCGAGGTTATAACTTCCCGCTCTCATGGTACCGATTTTAATTAGCGAGACATAGATGTTATTATCAGCCAAATAAGGCCGATAATACCCGCTCTCTATCGAAGCGTTATAATCGCCTGGGTATTTATATACCGGTTGACCCACTGTTGCCCCCTGGCCACCATTGCTTTGAGAAATTGCAATACCTACGCCTTCAATACCCGTCTCGTACACCGTGCCACCAAAAGGACTGCCTGCCCATGTTGAAAGCCCCTGAGGGGCATTTTCAATACCCCATGCAACATTAAGCCAAAACGAGGTATTCACAGGTGATGCGCAACTTATGACACTTTGACCAACGATAGCACCACTATACCATCGCCCCTGATAAATCACCGTCCCCACGGGAATATCCGCACCCGCTGAAATATTGGGTGGGCTCAGTTGCACGATATCGGTACGCGGTGAACCATTCGCCGGCGAACAAGTGATCGCCGCCCACGAAGTTTCAGAGGCGGCCATAAGTAAAAGCAGCCCGAAAGTACTCTGTATTATTCTCTTCATTGGGTTCCCCTTAGTCGGCCTCGTAATCGGTGTTGAAACGTTGAATGGTCAAGTCGAAACTGTTTTTGGCTCGCGGCATCAGCCTCTAACCCACGTTGCACTGCGCTTCGCAATTTTGGCACTCCACTTCACCTGCAACCAACCCTTATTTTCCGCCACCCGTGTATACAACTACCCGCCGTGACCCACCGAGCCCATATTGTTGCCTTTGCTGTCGAATACGCTGACGCCAAACGGTATCGGACTACCATCATTCAACGTCGTGGTGATGAGTGGCAGGTACGCCCATCACCAAGCGAATGAAGCGACTAAAACAGACTTTTTCATAGGTAACTGGTCTTTTAATGATTGATAAAAAGTGTCGGAATAAAATCTTTATATGTCCCTACACAGATGTGCTGATGCAACTCATCGATCATTCAGACTGTTTTTCTATATATTCCACAAGCAGCATTGTAATGATTTATTAGAAAGACGAGTTCAGTTAAAAAATAATCTAATACAATAAATTTCAGGTCTGTTTCATTCTAAGTATATTGACTGTGACATGGCAATAATTTTGATGTTGGCGCAGGGAAAGTGTTTTATGAAATTTAAATGCCGTCATTTATGGCGGTCAATAGACTTTGCGATATGCTAGATGCGTGAGGGTGAAACATACTCACGTGTTTGATATATATCGAGTTTGTTTTAATCGATTAATTTAAATGCCAAGTCGTAGCAGGGATAATGTAAGCATAGCAAAGAATATTTTCCTGAAATAATCAGTATTATATATTGGGGTTCGGTATATTACCTTTACATTATACTCGGAATTTTTAAAGTATTTTTTTGCGCGACGTCTCTAATGATAAAAATTTTGCATTGAATCAACAGGAGAGCATGAAAAAGTGTGGGGCAATCATCGAATGGGTTGCCTGCTGGGCTAGAATAACCAGCATCATTCCATAACAATTCCCGTTACCCGGCTATGAAGATTTACGTCATCAAAATCGCTGTTCGTGGAGTCAGTCCCATGGTCTGGCGTCGGCCAAGAATCGCAGCTGATACGTCACTGGCCGCGCTTCACTTCATTTTTCAGATCGTGCAGGGCTGGGGCGACGACCACCAGTTTCATATTTATGGCAAAGATTACGGTATTTCTTACGACGGGGGCATCGGCTTTGTGGATAACCCGTTCCGGATCGTGATTGATGATTTCGCTTTTGGTGCCGGCGATCGCTTTACCTATGAATACAACTTCTTTGAGCACTGGCTTCATGGCATTCGTGTTGAAGCTGTCCATGAAGATTCAACGCTGAGAACGCCATTTTGCCGGGATGGCCACGGCATGCCAGGCGCGACACCTGCAGACGAAATGGATAAAACTCTGGCGCTGCTGGATGCCATCGATCACGCTGATGAATCAACAAAGGTTGGCGATATCCGTAAATACGTAAATGCTCTCGATGCTGTCAGCTTCAACCGACAAAAAGCGAATGTTCAACTGAGTAAGCTGGATTTAGCTTCTCCCGCCCTGGAGCCAGAGGTTATCTGGCTAAGCCCACGCCAGTGATGATTGTTGCCCCGTACTCAAACTTTCAGGTGGTTCCTGCGTACAATCTCTATTAACGCTATGACATTAATGCATGCCAAAAAGGTCGACGTACTGTTCTGCGTCTACCTCTTTTTGTAAATGTTTTGAATACGCTGTGTCAGTCATTAATCAGCCTTTATCCATTCATCGGTGGTTTAACCCTGAAATCTTATCACTTAGCTGGGGTACACCCTATTGCAATAACGTAACCTGTTCAAAAAACAGGCTTACCGTACAATATTGTCCGAATCCCAAACTCACCCCCTATTAGTGGCAGCACACCGACCAAACTGGTTAAAATTAACCCACTCATGCGGTTACCTTGGCAATATCCCTCCCAGTTCAGGCTAAAAAATAGGCTTAGCGAATGAAAGGGTCTTCCCCTCGATCTGGTTACTGTAACCATCTTCCGTGCCATCATGGGGAGTAACCAAAATATTACAGGGGAATCATTATGGCCGTTGTAACTGTTGGAATCGATCTCGCAAAAAATGTCTTTGCCGTTCATGGCGTTAATAAAAATGGCAAGTCTGTCCTGGTAAAACCGAAAGTAGTCAGGTCAGCTCTGCCTGATCTCATTGCTAATTTACCTCCTTGTCTTATCGGTATGGAAGCCTGCTCTGGCGCTCATTACTGGGCAAGGCTTTTCAGACAGTTTGGTCATGATGTTCGACTTATGGCTCCCAAATTCGTATCCCCCTATCGCATGGCGGGTAAGACCGGGAAAAATGATGCAGCTGATGCTATAGCTATTTGTGAGGCCGTACAGCGACCAAATATGCGCTTTGTGCCAATCAAAGACGAAAGCCAGCAAGCAATGCAGTGCTTACACAGGACGCGGCAGGGCTTCATCGAGGAGAAAACAGCAACGTATAACCGCCTGCGGGGCCTGATATCTGAATTTGGTATTATTGCACCACAAAGCCCAGACGCACTGCGTCACATAGTGTCTGATCAGAAAGAAGAACTGCCAGCGCAGGTCAGGCAATGTGTCGAAGACTTACTGGAACACGTTACCAGCATTGAAGATAAAATTGCAGTATATGACCGCATTTTATCCCGTGTGGCCAAAACGGATCTCCGCAGCCAGAGGTTGATGGAGCTGAAAGGTATTGGCCCTACAACGGCCTGTGCGCTGGTCGCCAGTATTGGTAACGCGCATGATTTTAAGAATGGGCGCCAACTGGCTGCGTGGCTTGGCCTGACACCATCGCAATATAGCAGCGGTGGTAAATCAAAACTTGGCAGAATAACGAAAGCTGGGGATTCATATCTGAGAACTCTGCTGGTACAGGGAGCTCGCTCTGTAATGATAGGGGCAGAAAAAAGAATGGACTCGTTTAGTCGTTGGGTCTGTTCGCTAATTGAGCGTCGGGGATACTGGCGTGCTGTCGTTGCAATTGCAGCCAAGAATGCGAGGTTGTGCTGGGCATCACTATATTACGGTGATGACTTCAGGCTGTATTCAGCGACTTGATAAAACTTACCTGAGAACTAACTGAGCTGTAACTCGTTGATGGTAAAGGGTTAGACCCCGTGAGAAATATCTGTATATCCTACTGGATATCACTATCCGATTAGCGAGGGAGAATCTCACGAGCGTCTTTCATCAGGGTCCGAATTGATAGCGATTCAGCGTGACCGTTTATAGTAGCGCAGTCTTATCCCTTTATTTCAGTGATGGTTAGGCAGAAAAAAACCAACAAACCGGCGTTGACTGTCCGGGGAAGCCCTTATAGTAGGATATTTAATGAGATGGTCACTCTCTCCTTCACAGCAGTATGCTGAGAGCAGGCTTAAACTGGAGAACCATCATGGAAAACATTGCGCTCATTGGTATCGATCTGGGTAAAAACTCTTTCCACATTCATTGTCAGGATCGTCGTGGGAAAG
>NZ_QOVA01000041.1 GCF_003332275.1 Edaphovirga cremea
CTCTTGCAATTGGCCTATGGAGTATTGAAGTCAGGAATGAAATTCAATGCAGAAATCCGTCTTGCCAACTAAGGTGACAAGACGGTATCTTGAACGCCAAACATAATACTTAAAGAACAACAACATAACTTGAGCGTTCAACCAGCAAAGCTATATTTTGAAAGTCACAAATATCACTCTGATATCAACCGAAACCTGCTCCGAGCCTCTTCTAAAAACCAGCCCCTTGAGAGTTCAAGTCCAGCATGACAACCGAAGGCACCCACGCAGTGGGCAATTCATGCTGCGTAAAGCGTGGATGCAAGGGGTGCGCTTCACCCCTTGCTTAGATGCCGATCTTCACACTAGAAGAACAACATCATAGCGTAGGCATCTAACCAGCAAAGCTATCTTTTAAAAGGCACAAATATCAAACTCATACCAACCGAAACCTGCTCCGAGCATGTTTTTAAAACGGGTGCAGGCCCGCATTTGCCTCTAAGTTTTAAATGGAAAACCCTCAGCCAACAGGCTTGCTCTGCCCCCTCTCCGCCATGTTCAAAAATCAACCAAATGACTATTTTCACCACTTTTTTCCAATGAAAATCACAAATATTATGAATCATTATGAAATTTATTATCACAAACGAGAACGCAATCGATTACGTATTCATGGAATGTATAAATGATCACAGAAAATTCATTCCAATGATTTCTATAATGCTCGCCTTCACGCGGTTGTCCTGAATCGTCTGAAGGTCGTTCATAAAATAATCCGCTCCTTGTGACGAGGAGTCGCCCCTTAAAGCATGTGGTATAAAATGAAAAAAACAGTTTTAGCAGCAGGTGCATTGGTTGCTTTGTCATACAGTATTCCTTCTCTGGCGGAAGAGACTAATAGCCAATTTGTTTCAGATTGGTGGCATCAAAGCGTTAATGTGGTTGGCAGTTACAACACCCGTTTTGGACCGCAAAGAAACAACGACGTTTACCTCGAATATGAGGCAATGGCGCACAAGGATTGGTTTGATTTCTATGGCTACGTGGACGTGCCTAAGTTCTTTGGTGTAGGTAACAGTACGGATCGAGGGATCTGGGACAATGGATCGCCGTTATTCATGGAAATCGAACCCCGCTTCTCCATTGATAAACTGACCAACAGCGATTTGAGTTTTGGTCCGTTTAAAGAGTGGTATTTCGCCAATAACTATATTTACGATCAGGGACAAAACAGTGCCTCACGCCAGAGCACCTGGTATATGGGTTTAGGTACGGATATTGATACGGGCACATCGCTGGCGTTATCCGCAAATATCTATGCCAAATACCAGTGGCAGAACTATGGTGCAGGCAATGAGAACAGCTGGGACGGTTACCGTTTCAAAGTGAAGTATTTCTACCCTCTTACCAGCGTTTGGGGAGGGAATTTGAGTTATATTGGCTTCACCAATTTCGATTTTGACTCCGATCTGCGTGAGAAAGATGGCCCGGCACGCACCAGCAATTCGATTGCCTCCAGCCATATTCTGGCGTTGTCTTATGATCACTGGCATTACTCATTTGTTGCCCGTTATTTCCACAATGGGGGTCAATGGACGGACGGTGCCGAGCTTGATTTTGGCAAAGGCCCGTTTGAGGTGAAATCGACCGGATGGGGTTATTATTTGGTTGTTGGGTATAATTTCTAATAAAAGAATGTTCCTCCCAATTATATTTCCTTCATTGGCCGTGAAATAATAAAGGTTGTGCATAAATAAAGGCAGTGAATTAATAATTCACTGCCTTACGATTTGAACAACAATATCAAATGCAGATCAGCAGATTGTGCGTTCCGCCGTCCAGAGTGACTTCAATCCCCTTTCCTTGCGAATCAACAACCACACCATTCAGCATGACCTGCTTCTCGCCCGTCCCTTTATGGGTATTGTTCTCAACGATAATCGCGTATTGCGTGCCTTCAACGTTGATCGTTGCCTCAAAACCCGGCCATGCCGGTGGAAGACACGGATTGATGTGCAAAATATTACCCCGTCGACTGATGCCTAGAATCCCTTCGACACCGGCACGGTACATCCAGCCTGCGGAACCGGTATACCATGTCCAACCACCGCGGCCATCGTGCGGCGTAACAGAATACACATCGGCAGCAATCACGTAAGGTTCGACTTTGTAGCGCCCCACCTGCTGCGATGTGCGTGCATGGTTGATGGGGTTGAGCAACGCGAAAAGATCCCACGCTTTGCTGCCCATCCCCAGCTCAACAAACGCCAGAATCGACCACATGGCCGCGTGGGTATATTGACCGCCGTTTTCACGCAAACCCGGTGGATAGCCTTTGATATAACCCGGATCGTGGGCTGTCTTATCGAATGGCGGAGTAAATAACAGCGCCAGCCCATCATCCCAGCGAATCAGCATCTCTTCCAGTGATGCCATTGCCATTGCCGCCCGTTCGGGATTGGCTGCGCCCGACAATACCGACCAGGATTGTGCAATGGCATCGATCCTGCACTCGTCGTTTGCGCTGCTGCCCAGCCAATTGCCATCGTCAAACGTTGCACGCCGGTACCAGGCACCGTCCCAGGCTTTTTGCTCGATCGCCTGGCGTACCGACTCGGCATGTTTGCGCCAGCGGGCCGCGCGTTCAGGATCGCGCGTCTCCGCCAGTGGCGCAAACAGAGCTATCGTGCGGATCCACAACCAACCCAGCCAGACACTTTCACCCTTGCCACCTTCGCCGACGCGGTTCATACCGTCGTTCCAGTCGCCGCTGCCGATTAACGGTAAACCATGCTGACCGGTCAATTCCACGCATTGATCCAACCCTCTGGCGCAATGCTCAAACAATGTTGCGCTTTCATCAGAGCGCATGGGTTGGAAAAATGCATCATCCTCCTCGTCCGTGAGTCGTGGACCATCGAGGAAAGGCACTTGTTGTTCAAGCACTTCCTCGTCGTGAGAACAATGGATATAGGTGGCAGTGGCAAATGACAGCCAGACCCGATCGTCAGAAATACGGGTACGTACTCCTTGCCCGGTGTGCGGCAACCACCAATGCTGGACATCACCCTGCGGGAATTGGCGACCGGCTGCGCGCAACAGATGCTCCCGGGTATCTTGTGGCCGGGAGAAGGTCAACGCCATGCCATCTTGCAGTTGATCGCGGAAACCGTATGCACCGCTGGCCTGATAAAAACCGCAACGCGCCTGGATCCTGCATGCCCGGGTCTGGTACAGCAACCAACCGTTAAGCATGATATCCATGGCCCGGTCAGGCGTTTTCACCTGCACGGCACCGAGGACATCGCGCCAATGGGCTTTGACCTCCTCCAGTACCTGATCAAGATCCGCCAAACGGTACTTGGCGATTAATGCACGAGATGCTTCCTCATTGATCGATTCGCCGAACAGCCACACAATCTCGGCGCGCTCTCCGGCGGCCAGTGTCAGTTCCGTTTGCAATACGGCACAAGGATCGCGTCCGGCACCGTTGTAACCCTGTAGCGGCGTACTGCTCAGTAACGCCGCTGGCGCATTCATGCTGCCGTTACGCCCCAGGAATTCGGTTCGATCGGAGGTATAAGCAGTTTGAAGACCTCGCAGATCTGAAAACGCCACCCGTCCCGGGAAATTTCCTGCCCATGGATTGCGCGCCAGCAGAGCGCCGGTTTCCTCATCCAGAGAAGTGATAATGTAAGGCGACGAACTGGAGCGGGACGTGCCCAGCACCCACTCTGCGTAGGCAGTAATCGTCAGCGTTCGGGTGACCGTGGAATGGTTATGCAAAGTCAGCCGGGAAATTTTAATCGGCTCGGTCAGTGGAATATATTGCAACAACTCAAGGCTGACATCATTGGCCTTATGGGCAAAATGGCTGTAACCAAAGCCATGGCGGGCGATGTAACAACCGCCATCATGGATGGGTTGCGCCGTAGGACTCCACAGCACGCCGGAATCCTTATCGAATACATACAAGGCTTCGCCACCTGCATCGACAACCGGATCGTTGCCCCACGGCGTAATTTGATTTTCACGACTGTTTTCAGCCCAGGTATAGCCGCTGCCCTGCGCGGACACCTGAAAGCCAAATTCAGGATTGGCAATGACATTGATCCAGGGTGCCGGTGTCGCGTTGCGCGCATCAAGTACGGTGACATACTCCTGCCCTTGTTTATCAAAGCCGCCTAACCCGTTGAAAAATTCCAGATCCGCAGGCACTTCGGTTGCGGCAGGCCGCCCCGTGATAACTGGAAGTGACGCTGTCACTTGTTTTTCAGGGGAAGGCATCAATCCCAGTTGCGCTGCAATCGGGCCACGACGGGCAATGAGCGCTACCCGCGCCACCGATCGCAGCAGAGCACGTGACTCGCTGGTCATGAGATCGGCGCGCAACGTGTAAACTTTACCTTCTGTGGTATCACCGCCGAAGCGTGGTCTTGACTGACTACTGCGCACCGCGGTTTCGATGGCTATCTGCAAATCCTGAATATAGGACGACGAACGTTCGTTGATAATCACCAGATCGGCACTCAGTAATTTCATGCGCCAATATTCATGGGCGCGAAGCAACTGCCGCACCTGCGCAATGTCCTGAATGTCGTCGATTCGCAGCAAAACAATCGGTAAATCACCCGATATCGATAGCGGCCAGAGACTTGATTGCAAACCTGCGCCATTAATAATGGCGTCAGACGGTGCACGAAAGCGTGAATCAGCGTAAATAACCGCCGCCGCCAGACGTTGGAAATCCGCCGCCTCTTCCGCTTTCACATCGAGATGGCGCAACTGTACTTGCGCCTGTGTCCAGGCCAGCGTCTTGGCACGGCCAAATGAGCTGCGATCGTGGTGTTTGTCGATCAATTCCAGCAACTCATTGCGCGAAGAGGCGACCAGCGTCCAGAACGACACGCGTATGGTTTTTCCCGGTGCTATCTTGAGTCGCCGACGCAGTGAGAAAATCGGATCCAGCACGGTGCCCACCGTATTGGAAAGCGGCAGATGTTGCGTTATCGCATCTGCACCGGTTGCCGAACGTCCATGGCCAATAAAGCGCGAACGATCGGTTTCATATTGCACATCACCTATCCCCTGACCTTCGACTACCGTAAAGTGACCCGCCCAAACGGGTTTCTCCTGGGGTGTACGGGTCCGGCGACTGGCAATCAGCGCGGCAAACTCGGGTAAGTATTCAGTCTGTACAAACAGCCGTGAAAACGCAGTATGTGCCGTATCCGCACTGGTTGATGTCAGTACGACTTCCGCATAAGAGGTCAGATCCACTTCACGCGCGCGACGACCACTGTTGGTCAGGGTGACTCGACGGACTTCGCCATCATCCTCACCGGATACCAACACTTCCATGGTGGTGGTGAGCGTCCCTTCACGGCGAATGAACGCCGCATGGTCTTCACCAAAAACGACGTCACTGTTGTTTGCGCGTCGGCGCGGCAAGAGACTGTGCGTGGTCTGCGTCTGGTTGAAATCACCCGGACTGGCGTTGGCGACCGGCGTTTGCGCGCCCGCTGACCAAATCCGCCCACTGCGCAGATCGCGCAGTAAAATGAAGGAACCCCAATCATCACGGGTACTGTCTTCCCGCCAGCGGGTCACGGCGATATCCCGCCAACGGCTATATCCCGCACCCGAGGTGGTTAACATGACGGCGTAACGGCCATTGGACAGCAAATGAGTGACGGGTGCGCCCGGTGGTGTAAAGGTAAAACGGCGCAGGATCGCGGTTTCGTTGCGGCCAATTGCGGCGGCTTTGACCTCTTCAGAAGGTGGCGGTGCAAAGGGTGCGTTGGTCGGCACACATTCTTGCAAAAGTAACTCACTGGCCTGAATGATCGCTTCGCGATGAAAGCGGCTGCGCATCCGTCCGTCAAGCAAGGTGTTGGCAATCGCCACCAGCGTCATGCCCTGATGGTGCGCCATATAACTGCGGACGATCGCCACTGATTCATTCTCTGGCAGGCGGCTGCGGGTAAAATCCAGTGCTTCGAAAAAGCCGAAAACACCTGCCGCACCTATTTCTGTCAGTTTGCGGTAATTCTTCGCCGCCCCCTGCGGATCGACCATGGTTGCCAGACCTGTGGCATAAGGGGCGATAACAATATTTTCTGCCAGACCACGTTTCAGACCGAGTCCCGGCACACCAAAGTTGGAATATTGATAGGTGAATTCCATATCACGGGCGTTATACGCAGACTCGGACACGCCCCACGGAATACCCAACGAATGACCATAAGCCTGTTGATGGGCCACTACCCGTCGGTTGGTCTGTTCAAGAAGGCTGCCTGCCGGGGCTCGCATCACCAGTGACGGCATCAGATATTCAAACATCGATCCTGACCAGGAAATTAATGCCGATCCTTTTCCCAACCGTGTTGCCGTGCGCCCCAGGCGGAACCAGTGACGGGTGCTGATATCGCCTTTGGCGATGGCAAACAGGCTGGCCAAACGGGCCTCGGAGGCCAGCAGGTCGTAACAACTGCTGTCGAGCTGATTTTCAGCCAGTGAGTATCCAATGGAAAGCAGCTTACGTTCCGGGTCGACCAGAAAACGGAAATTCATCGTCATGGCCATATCACGCGCAGTGCCTGCAATCACCTCCACACGGCGATTTCGCTCCTGGATCTCTCTGTCAGAGAGCGATACATCCTCCAGCAATCCCGTCAGCATATTTTTCAGTGCAGCAATCCAATAGAGCAGTTCAGGCGTGGGTTCATTTTCCATTAATGGCAACATGGCACTTGCCTGACGCTGGGCTTTCTCAACCAATCGCTTGAGCGAAGGCAGCAGGGCAACTCTGTTTTGCGCCCCTACCATCAGCGTTTCGATTTCAGCCAGCAGTTCAGTAAAGGCTTCTGCATGACTGCCGGTATGCTCCAACAATGCCTGTTGAATCAGAATCAGGTGATCGGTCATCGCGGGTTGCAGTGGAGCGGGTTCGCTGTCCTTCCACTCCTCGCACGCATTCGCCAATGCAATCAGATGCCCGGCCAAATTGCCGCTGTCCACGGAAGAGACATAGGCTGGCATCAGAGCATCACAGGTCTGCGTCGCATACCAATTGAGGAAATGACCGTTGAAGCGTTGCAGTTTCTCCATGCTCGCCAAGGTGTTTTCCAGTCGTTCAATCGTCTGTAACGTCCCTGCCCAGCCAAAATCACGGGCAGTAACGGCAGACAAGAGATACAACCCCATGTTGGTCGGCGAAGTCCGGTGTGCCACGATCGGTCTGGGTTGTTCCTGAAAATTATCTGGCGGCAAATAGTTTTCCGCGGGTGTCACGAACGTCTCAAAAAAACGCCAGGTGCGGCGGCCAATCAACCGCAGTTCCTGCGCATCCTCATCAGAAACATCATCATGTACCGCGACCTTGGGTTCACGGCTGGTCCACCATGCGACTAACGGTGCAAACAGCCAGAGCAGGACAACCGGTGTGATCAACGGCCAGTTGCCTGGCTGCACAAACAACGCTCCGCTGCCGAGCAACAGACCAAGCAGCATACCGGGCAGCATCTGCCGGTAATACCCGCTTAACCCAGGCCGCGGGCTCCCCGACGTTTGCGCGGCAGTGGTCCATTCCAACATCCGCTTGTGGGTGATCGTCAGCCTGACCAGCGTTCGGCCAATGGCATCCAACATACGCCATGTCCAATCCGCCAGGAATGTCACCATCAGCGCGATTTGAGCGGAAGACAACGTGACATCTTCCCATAGGGTTTGCAGCGGATTACCAAAACGCACATGTTTCTGATGAGTCGCCCAGGCGAAAAATTTAGGGAAGAAAGCCCAGAAAGACGGTAAATAGACGGGAACGGCAATCGCCAGCAACACCAGCGCACTGCCTTTCAGCGCCAGTGGCAACGGCAGTAACCAACTGCAAATCAGCATCAGCAGGCAGGTGACCGCCAACAATGAGCGACGCAGGTTGTCGACCATTTTCCAACGGCCAACGCAGGGTAAAATGCCACTCTTTTTACGAACACCGAGGATCCACGGCAGCAGTTGCCAGTCGCCGCGCGTCCAGCGGTGCTGACGTTTGGCGATCACGTCATAGCGGGCGGGAGAGGATTCAACCACTTCCACGTCCGAGGCCAGCCCGGCGCGGGCAAACACCCCTTCGAACAGATCGTGGCTCAATAAGGTATTGGGTGGAATGCGATCGTGCAGGGCCTGCTCGAACGCATCGACGTCATAGATTCCCTTCCCGGTATACGAACCTTCACCGAACAGATCCTGATAGACATCAGAAACCGCTGCCGCATAGGGATCCATACCGCCAGGGCCGGAGAAAATCCGTTGATAGATTGAGCCTTCCCGGCCAATTGGCAGCGACGGGGTGATACGTGGCTGCAAAATGGCATAACCTTCAATAATGCGCTCGCGTTTTTCATCCCACATTGGGCGATTTAGCGGGTGCGACATTTTCCCGATCAATTTCAGCGCCACATCACGCGGCAAGCGGGTATCCGCATCCAGCGTAATGACGTAGCGAACAGATTCCGGAACCCAGGGCAATTGCTGATTCAGTGCCATGTAGCTGGTGTCTTTCGCCCCCCGCAACAGACGATTCAGTTCATGCAACTTACCGCGCTTGCGCTCCCAGCCCATCCAGACATTCTCTGCCGGATTAAATTGCCTGCGACGATGCAGCAACAGGAAACGTTTTCCGGCGATGCCTGGACCATACTGGAGATTCAGTGCATCAATCGCCTTTATCGCCGTATCGATCAGCGCTGCGTCGCCGGGGAGTGTTTCGCTGTCGGCATCCAGTCCGTCGGTGAGCAAAGCAAACGTGAGATCTCCACTCGCCCCGCCCAGATAATGGACTTCCAACTGACGCACCTGCTCGATAATCTCCTCTTCGGAGATCAATAGCGATGGCACCACCACCAGCGTCCGCTGATTGGTTGCCACCCCTTCCAACAGTTCCAACGCCGGTAAGGGCGACGCGCCAAAACGCCAGGCGATCATCCGGTTAACCAGGGCGGTTGCGGCTTCACTAAGGGGGATAATTGCCAGTAGCGCGAAAACCAGCAGGCCAATGGCCGTTATCGCGCTACTGTTCAGCCACGCCAGACCCGCGGTCAACAGCAACGCCGTTACCAGTACAATCGCCCCGACATAGCCACCGATACCCACACTCATCGTCAGCCGGTTCATGCGCAGCCAAAATGGCGGTTGATAGCCAATGCTTTTTTCGAGCGCCAGACGACCTTCGGTAATCAAGTGATAACCCGGATCGGCCAACCGCTCTTTCAGCACCTCATCATCCGTAGCTTCAGCGGCCTCATCCGCCATTGTCACCACTCTCTCGGCGATCTCTATTTCGGTACAGGGCGCGCCACGCGCCAGTTGTTCAATGGCACTGCGATATAAATTCCGCGTGGGAAAATCCATCGCATTGAAATTGCTTCCCGCCGACAAACAGTGATCGACCAGACTTACTTCCTCAAACAGTTCGGCCCAATCGATATCCGAGATCATACGCATACTGGTGATCACGTTGCGCACGCTGACGTTTGATGCGCCGAGACGTTGTTGGGCTTCCTGCACAACCAATTCTGTGGTGGTGCCTTGCTCACTCAGGCGATCTTCCAACCAGCCCAACGCAGGTGTGGTCCGGGGATCCTGGTCGCGCAGACGCTTGATCAATTGGGCAGCAAAAGGTACCGAAAGCGCTCCCGTATCACGGGTGACAATGTCTTTACTCAACGCCGTTTGTGCATCGCCTGAAGCCAGTAACCGATTCGCCAGCGCTTCAGCTTCAGCACGTGCAATACGCCCAGCGGTGATCTGATCGGCCAGACGGCGTAAATTTTCAATCAACACGATGCGTAATGTGATGGCGACAGCCCAAAGCTCACCAATCGTCAGCGGCTGCACCTTCTGGTAGGAATTAATGAAACGTCTCAGCGTATAGGGATCGAAATGGCTATCGGTGTGCGCGATATATCCCCAGGCCAACCCCAGTACGCGCGGGTATCCAGCAAAAGGGCCTTCGGCGAGTTTCGGCAGTTGTCGATAATAACGCGGTGGCAGATCTTCGCGGATTTCACGGATTTGCGCAGCAACCAGATGGTAATTATCCAGCAACCATTCTGCGGCAGGCACAACATCGCGACCTTTCTCAAGTTCTGCGGCGCTGTCACGGTAAGCCGCCAGTAACACATTGGCGTTGGCATTCAGACGATCGTGAAGAGAGGTAACTTTCGGAGGCGTTGATGTTACAGGTTGGGCCGAGGCCAGGGTATGCGCGTGTTGCTCAAGTCGCTCGGCACCAAACAGCTCATCCCTGACGGGGCGCTTATCATTCCATAATGGCGACGGAGCGCGGAGTCGAAACAGCGATCCAAATTTATGAGTCATAGATACCTTCCCGCCTGGAGCGCGAATCGACTCCTCTGGCGTGATCAAGAGATTGGACAGTTCATCACGGGCACGCCCCCCAGCAAGCGGGCTTTGCCTGGACGAATAGTGAACAGGTGCAAGTGCACCTGAAATGCTGCCGGCCAGCCTGGCGGGCTTCGATCATAAGGCGAGAACCGGGGGCCAACCGGGAAAAACAAGCCGAAAAACAGAATCACCACCGGTAATACCAGCGCAGAAAAAGCAGAAAAGGAAACCAGAAAAATGACCGTCAATGACGGTTTGAAAAGGGAAAATTATTAGAATATAGAGAAAGTTCCAGTCAAAACACTATGGCACATTTTGTCACCGATAGCCATGAAGGTAAAAACCCCCCTACTTTTCTCTGCCAATTTGCCTTAAGCGCCCTATCTTGTCCTATAGTTAACCCTTAACTCTTATCGTTAATTTTTATGCCTGTATGGAGATCCTACTGCGTCGCCATGACATACCTTCGTAATTTTCTCATTAGAGGAGTGATGTGCAATGTCAAATCCGAAAGAACAAAAAACCAATAATAAACATCAGGCTGAGAAATCACCCGCGCCTGGAAGTGAATCAGTGAAACCGGGTCTGGGTGATTTGGCGCCTGCTGATAATTCTCATCTGGCGTCTCCCAAACCCACACCGCCGGGCAAGGAGCCCACGGCGCCTGGTAGCCTTAAAAGCCCGGAGAACCGTAACGAAAAGCTGGATCAGCTTGACGCCCAGCGAAAAAATGGCGAAAACCAACCGCTGACCACCAATCAGGGAACCCGAATCTCTGACGATCAGAATTCGCTTCGCGCTGGCAGTCGTGGGCCTACGC
Organism: Edaphovirga cremea; assembly: GCF_003332275.1. GTDB lineage: Bacteria > Pseudomonadota > Gammaproteobacteria > Enterobacterales > Enterobacteriaceae > Edaphovirga > Edaphovirga cremea. Next base: position 11,204 of record NZ_QOVA01000041.1, read on the forward strand.
TTCTGGAAGATTTTATCCTGCGGGAAAAGATCACCCATTTTGACCATGAGCGCATTCCTGAGCGTATCGTGCATGCCCGCGGATCGGCGGCGCATGGTTATTTCCAGCCCTACAAGAGTTTGTCCGCGGTGACTAAAGCCGACTTCCTGCAGGATCCCAATAAAAAAACGCCGGTCTATGTGCGTTTTTCCACGGTGCAAGGCTCGAAAGGGTCAGCGGATACGGTGCGTGATATCCGCGGCTGGGCGACAAAATTCTATACTGATGAAGGCATTTACGATCTGGTGGGTAACAATACCCCGGTCTTCTTCATTCAGGATGCGCATAAATTCCCGGATTTTGTGCATGCGGTAAAACCCGAGCCCCATCATGAAATGCCCCAGGGCGGCAGCGCGCATGATACCTTCTGGGATTATGTCTCCCTGCAACCTGAAACGTTGCATAATGTGATTTGGGCGATGTCCGATCGCGGTATTCCGCGCAGTTACAGGACGATGGAAGGTTTTGGTATCCACACGTTCCGTTTTATCAATGCAGAAGGTAAATCAACGTTTGTACGTTTCCATTGGAAACCGCTGGCAGGCAAAGCATCATTACTCTGGGATGAGGCGCAGAAACTGGCCGGGAAAGATGCCGACTTCCATCGCCGCGATCTGTGGGAAGCCATCGAAGCCGGGGATTACCCAGAGTATGAACTGGGTGTGCAGTTGATTGCTGAAGAAGACGAGTTCAAGTACGATTTTGATCTGCTCGATCCCACCAAGCTGATCCCGGAACAACTGGTACCGGTAGAAATTGTCGGCAAGATGGTGCTGAATCGCAACCCGGATAACTTCTTTGCCGAAACAGAACAGGTCGCCTTCCATCCTGGCCACGTCGTACCCGGTATCGATTTCAGTAACGATCCGTTGTTGCAAGGGCGTCTGTTCTCCTATACCGACACGCAAATCAGCCGCCTTGGTGGACCAAACTTCCACGAAATCCCGATCAATCGTCCGGTTTGTCCCTACCATAACTTCCAGCGGGACGGTATGCACCGGATGGACGTCGATACCAACCCGGCCAACTACGAACCCAACTCGATCAACAATAACTGGCCGCGTGAAACCCCTCCTGGTCCCTCACGCGGTGGCTTTGAAAGCTATCCGGAACGCATTGACGGCCATAAGATCCGCGAGCGCAGTGAATCCTTTGCCGAATTCTATGCTCATCCCCGCCTGTTCTGGCTCAGTCAAACACCCGTTGAGCAAGAGCATATCGTCGGGGCGTTTTCATTCGAGCTAAGCAAAGTTGCGCGGCCTTATATTCGTGAACGCGTGGTTGATCATCTGACACGAATTGATGTCTCTCTGGCAAAACAGGTGGCGGTAAACCTGGGGATCACCCTGTCGGAAGAGGCGTTGAACACCGCACCACCGAAAGCGGTCAACGGTCTGGATAAGGATCCGTCCCTGAGTCTGTATGCGTCAGGCAAAGGTTCACTGAAAGGACGTCAGGTTGCGGTGCTACTTAGCGAAGGGGTCAATGCAGCCGATGTATTGGCGATTCTTCAGGGCCTCAAAGCCGAGGGAGTTCACCCTAAACTGCTCGCCAGCCACTTGGGTGACGTGGTCGCCGACGACGGTTCGACCCTACCGGTGGATGCGACCTTTGCAGGTGCGCCTTCGATTTCTGTCGATGCGGTTATCGTTCCTCACGGTAATATTGATGCATTGCTGCTCGGTGGCGACAGCCGCCACTACGTGCTCGAAGCCTATAAACATCTGAAGGTACTGGGTCTGAGCGGTGATGCGCGCCGCTTCAAACAGTTGCTGGCCATTGATGACAACCAGGTTGAAGATGGCGTGGCCGAAGGGGATAAGGCCGAAGGGGAATTACTGAAAAACTTCCTTGAGGCGATGGTTTTGCACCGTGTGTGGTCGCGCAGTGCCAAAGCGCAATCTGTACCTGCCTGACGAATGATGAAAAGTACATGAGTCATTTGTCACAATGAGTAAAAAAGGCCAGAATTCTGGCCTTTCTGATTGTGCACAGAAAACCTCCAGCTAGGCTGGAGGTTCCGTAAAGCTTTCAGCTTTGAGCCAGTTATAAAAACCCCTTTTGATTTGTTAAAACAGTTTGCGGTCTGGCAACTGCAAACGTTCAACAAGA
>NZ_QOVA01000042.1 GCF_003332275.1 Edaphovirga cremea
GGATTTGCGCGGCAATGAGGAAACTCTTGCAATTGGCCTATGGAGTATTGAAGTCAGGAATGAAATTCAATGCAGAAATCCGTCTTGCCAACTAAGGTGACAAGACGGTATCTTGAACGCCAAACTTCACACTTAAAGAACAACGACTTAGCCAAAGCGTTCAACCAACAAAACTATTTTTTAACGTTAACGCTAAGGTAAAAACCAATCCCACACCAACCGAAGCCGGCTTACTTCTCAATAATCACCGGCACACGTGCCGCCAGCGCACTCAGAAGCTCATAACCCAGCGTGCCGGCAGCCAGCGCCACATCATCAACGGGTAATACCTGCCCCCACAATTCAACGTCAGTGCCAATTTCCGCCTGCGGGCAGGCACTAAGATCGACGGCCAGCATATCCATTGAGGGTGTTCCCAGTGTTTGGGTTCGCACCCCTCCCACAATAACCGGTGTACCGGTCGGCGCATGCCGTGGATAGCCGTCTGCATAGCCACAGGCCACAATGCCGATCCGCTGCGTTTTATCTGAGTGATAGCGACCGCCATACCCAACCCGATCACCTACAGACAGTGTCTGAATGCCAATGATCTCGCTGCGCAAACTCATCGCCGCTTTCAGTCCATAATTCGCAATATCGCACCATTTGCCGCTGGGCGACGCGCCATACAGAATAATTCCGGGACGCACCGCCACACCGTGCGTTTGCGGATGCCAGAGCGTTGCAGCCGAGTTTGCCAGGCATTGTCCTGCGTCGATATGTTTACTGGCTTGACGGATAACGGCGAGTTGCTGTTCAACCCCCTCCACGTCATCAGCGTGAGCAAAGTGGCTCATAATCACCACATTGCCGACATTGGGCAACTCTTGCAGCGTTTGCCAAACCGGGAGCAGCTCCTCTGGCGCGAAACCCAGTCGGTTCATACCACTGTTCAGTTTCAGGTATACCGTTAAAGGATGTCGGAGCGTGGCCTCTTCTATTGCCTTAATCTGCCAGTGACTGTGCACCGCAGTCGTCAATCGATAGCGATCGATCTGTTGCAAATCATCAGGCTGGAAAAACCCTTCAAGGAGCAGGATTTTGCCCTGCCAACCGGCCTCACGTAACAGAATTGCCTCATTGAAATCCAGCAGCGCGAACCCCTCCGCCGCCTCGAAACATTGCCATATCCGTTGCAGACCATGACCATAGGCGTTGGCTTTCACCACAGCCCAAACATGGGTATCTGGAGCCTGTTTTTTCACGATCGACAGATTATTACGCAGTGCTGACAGATGCAGAATGGCGCGTATCGGGCGGGGCATACTGACTCCTGAATCAGGGAATAATTTGAGTGTATCAATGACACTCAGACATTAAAGTTTAATTTATCAAATAGTTAACTTATCGGATATGCTTTCTGCCCTACCCGGCTTTGTTGCGGATGGAAGTCTGGGCTGTAACGGGCAACCGCCAGATCGTCAGACGGAATGGCTGGCGTGATACCGGAGATAATATCCGACAGCAACTGACCTGACCCGCATGCCATCGTCCATCCCAACGTGCCGTGGCCGGTATTCAGATAAAGGTTCTTGATCCGCGTACGGCCAACCACCGGCGTACCATCTGGCGTCATTGGCCGCAAGCCGGTCCAGAACGTTGCCTGAGCCACATCGCCACCGTTGGGATAGAGATCTTTCACCACCATTTCCAACGTTTCACGACGCGCCTGTTCGAGTTGGGTATTGAATCCAACGATTTCCGCCATACCACCGACACGGATCCGCTGGTCAAAACGGGTAATGGCAATTTTATAGGTTTCATCGAGAACGGTAGAGAACGGCGCTGAGGCTTCATCAATAATAGGAATAGTTAAGGAATAGCCTTTCAGCGGATAGACAGGGATCGCCACCAAATCGTGCAACAGCGCCGTGGAATATGAGCCGAACGCCACGACATACGCTTCGGCGGTTAACACGTCTTCACCACACTGAACGCCGCTGATCTGATTTCCATCGACCAGCAATTTGTCAACGCGGCGATTGAATTCAAACTTCACGCCGATGTTTTTCGCCATCTCTGCCAACTGACGGGTAAATAACTGGCAATCGCCGGTTTCATCATTAGGCAGTTGCAGCCCCCCGGTCAGTTTATGCGCCACTCCTGCCAATGCCGGTTCGACGCTTGCCAACTGACTCGACTCCAGCAGTTGATAAGGCACACCGGCATCGCGTAAAACGGCGATGTCTTTCGCCGCATTCTCATATTGCTGAGCCGTTCGAAAAAGTTGCAACGTACCGCCCTGACGTCCCTCGTATTGAATTCCGGTCTCATGGCGCAGTTCTTTTAGGCAGTCACGGCTATATTCGGACAGGCGTACCATCCGTCCCTTGTTGGTTTGATAATGGGACATGTTGCAGTTACGTAGCATCTGCCACATCCAGCGCAATTGAAAACTGCTGCCATCGAGGCGGATAGCCAGTGGGGCATGGCGCTGGAACATCCATTTTATTGCTTTCAGCGGTACGCCAGGTGCTGCCCAAGGCGCGGCATAGCCGGGTGATATTTGCCCAGCATTACCGGCACTGGTCTCTTCAGCCGGACCCGATTGACGGTCGACAACCGTTACGTCATGCCCCGCTTTGGCCAGATACCAGGCGCTGGCAACACCGACGACGCCACTTCCTAAAATCAACACGCGCATACTCGACTCCGCTACAAGGTATTATGAAGCATAATATTCTGTTCACGAAAAATTAACCTACCCGAAAAATCATTCCAACAAATGATTCATTAATCGTGACTGGTCTCACAAATATTTATCGTCGAATACCCTGATATTTGCAAGGGCTGGCAAGAAATAGCGATAAGATCGTGCGTGATACCTTCAGCGAGAGAATTAATCTGGTAAATATGCAGGTTAGCAGCATCTGAAAGGTATTGATGAACGGTCAGGCTCGCCTTTTTAGCCATATTAAATTCTTATAATTAACGGCACAGGCAGTAGTAAACACCAAATTAAACGCTGAATACGCTTTTGGTATCGCCACGACGTTCAGTCGCGCTAATGTTGTTGGGGTATGGAGACTGCTGGGCTGATCAAACTAAGCTGCTGCTTTTTATCAGCTATCGCGAGAAATAAATGCCGGGAAAACCCAGGGCTGAGTCCACGGTTGGAAAAGTTTGAGCTACGATTGATAGTGGGCCGTTACGAATAGGCCGTACAACAATGAGGGTGCGCTGATGACTATTTCAACACATGATGTTAAGCAGGATGAACGTCTGAGCGATGGACCGGACTGGACGTTTGATTTGCTGCAGGTCTATCTGGATCAGATCGATCGTGTGGCAAAACTCTATCGTCTGGATACCTATCCTCATCAAATTGAGGTCATTACCTCAGAACAGATGATGGATGCTTACTCCAGCATTGGTATGCCGATCAATTACACCCACTGGTCTTTCGGTAAGAAATTCATCGAGACTGAACAACGTTATAAGCACGGCCAACAGGGTCTGGCTTACGAAATCGTCATTAATTCCAATCCCTGTATTGCCTATCTGATGGAAGAGAACACCATCACCATGCAGGCGTTGGTCATGGCGCACGCCTGTTACGGACACAACTCTTTCTTCAAGAACAATTATCTGTTCCGCAGTTGGACCGATGCGGGATCGATCGTAGATTATCTGCTGTTTGCGCGTCATTACATCAGTGAATGTGAAGAGCGCTATGGCGTTGAGGAAGTCGAGAAACTGCTCGATTCCTGCCACGCACTGATGAATTACGGTGTTGATCGCTACAAGCGCCCACAAAAAATTTCGTTGGTGGAAGAGAAAGCACGGCAGAAAAGCCGGGAAGAATACCTGCAAAGTCAGGTGAATTCGCTATGGAAGACCCTGCCGCGCCGCGAGCGTGAGGATGCCCCGGAAGTCGCCCGCCGGTTCCCTGCTGAACCGCAGGAAAACCTGCTGTATTTTATGGAGAAGAATGCACCGTTGCTGGAGCCCTGGCAGCGCGAGGTTCTGCGTATTGTGCGTAAAATCAGTCAGTATTTTTATCCGCAAAAACAGACCCAGGTGATGAATGAGGGGTGGGCAACGTTTTGGCACTACACCATTCTGAACCACCTGTATGATGAGGGTCTGGTCAGCGATCGTTTCATGCTGGAGTTCCTGCATAGCCATACCAATGTTGTATACCAACCCGCGTATAACAGCCCTTATTACAATGGGATCAACCCTTACGCCCTGGGTTTTGCCATGTTCCAGGACATCAAGCGCATCTGCGAGTCACCGACGGAAGAGGATTATCATTGGTTCCCTGATATTGCCGGCAGTAACTGGCTGGATACCTTGCATTTTGCCATGCGTGATTTCAAGGATGAGAGTTTCATCAGCCAATTTCTGTCGCCAAAAGTGATGCGTGATTTCCGGTTGTTTACCGTATTGGACGATGATCGCAATAATTATCTGGAGATCTCGGCGATCCACAATGAAGAAGGTTATCGGGCCGTTCGGCAGGAGTTGTCAGCACAATATAACCTCAGCAACCATGAGCCAAATATTCAGGTGTGGAATGTGGATTTGCGGGGTGATCGTTCGTTGACGCTGCGGTATATACCGCACGAACGTGCTCCTTTGGATAAAAGCCGGCGCGAGGTGATGAAGCATATCCATCGCTTGTGGGGGTTCGATATTTATATGGAACAACGCAATGATGATGGCAGTGTTGAGTTGTTGGATCGTTGTCCGGCGAGATCATCGCAGTTGTGATTAAGTTTATGGGGGCATGAACGTGCCCCTGATGGTTTGTAGATGTGAGGCTGCTAGCCTTTTTTAAAAGATAGCTTTGCTGGTTAGATGCCTACGCTATGATTTTGTTCTTTTAGTGTGAAGATCGGCATCTAAGCAGGGCCGTAAGCGCGGCCCTGCACCGCGCTTTCCCGCTACATTTCTCGTCGGCTGCGCCGATACCTTCACTCATCTCTCCGGCGGACGGGTCGGCTTTAGCCCACATCCATGTGGGCGGACGCCTCTCACCGCCATCCTGGCGGTTCGCCCCTGCCTGCGTTCTTCGCTCAGCGAGTCATGACGCTCTGGGAAGGTCAACGGAAACAGCAACGTCAAAAAATAAGACAACGGATGAGTTGATAGTTTCTTGAGGAAATCTTGATGTTTTAATTTTGGTTTTATTTCTGTATTTCTTTTGTCTTTGTCTTTGTTTTTGACCTTCCCCCCGAGCATCATGAATTGCTGAGGGCGGAATGCAGGCAGGGATGAGCCGCCATGGATGGCGGCGAAAGGCGTCCGGCTACAGGGACTGTAGCCTAAAGCCGACCCGTCCGCCGGAATGACAACCGAGGGGACCCGCAACGCGGGCAATTCATGCTGCGTAAAGCGCGGATGCAAGGGGCGCGCTTTCGCCCCTTGCTTGATTGCCGATCTTCATATTTAAAGATCAATAACATAGCCAAAGCAATCAACCAACAAAGCTATCTTTTGACGTTGGCAGACATTGAGATATAAGCCTCAAATAGAAACCAAAACTCACCTCAACCAAAACCTGCTCCGAGCCTGTTTTAAAACCAGCCACATTGAGAAATAACAAAACCCGCTATTAAAAGGCCCAAGTGACTCCGCCGCTTCCTCCCCTGCTTAACAATAAATAATAATCGAATTAAAAGTGTGCACTTTTGATTTATTCCCTTAAAATGTATGTTGTAACTAATAGGGAGAAGCAATGAGTAAATATGATCTTATTGGTCGATTAAATGCGTGTTTTAACGAGCTCGAGCTGTCGTTGCAGGATCTCACCCTCTTCCTCAGCAAACTCGAATTGCTACAGGCCAGAGCATTTACCCTGCCTCCCATAGAGAAAGGGAAAGAACACGATCCAGCCGATACCATCATCGTAACGCCTGCCGCAGGGGAAAAAGCCCAGGAGCTGGCGTTAAAGCATTTCCAGCGGTTATTCATTCACCATAACGATCACAATATCAGCAGTAAATCAGCCGTCCGACTACCTGGCGTACTGTGTTATGCGGTCGATCATGGCGAATATCAGGCAGCACAATTGCTGATTGAAGAAGTGAATAAACTCAAGACAGAACTTGAGCACATAGTCACCGTTGAGTCGGGCCTGGCGAGAGAACAACGCTTTAAATTTGTTCATACCCATCTGCACGGGCTGATTACGCTCAATGCCTATCGCACCATCAGTTATCTGCTCGATCCCGCTTCCGTTCGATTTGGTTGGGCCAATAAGCACATTATCAAAAATGTCAGTCGTGATGAGATTCTCACGCAATTGGAAAAGAGCCTGAAGGCGGGTCGCGCCGTACCTCCCTACAATCGGGAACAATGGATGGATAACGTGACGCGTGAAATCATCGACGTAAAACGGTTGCCGGAACAGGCCATACTGAAGATTAAACGGCCCGTAAAAGTGCAGCCCATTGCCCGGGTCTGGTATCCGGAAAATCAGAAACAGGTGCAACATCCCTGCCCCATGCCCTTGATCGCGCTGTGCCAGCGCTCATCAACGATGGTGATTCCTAAATGCGGCGAATTGCCAAACTATGATGTGAGTACCGTTCGGCATAAATACAAACCGGAAGCGCAACCCTTGCGACTGCTGATTAAACGACTGCATTTGTATACCGACTTTGGCATGTAAAAGCGTTGGGATAAGCAGAGCGGCTTTTAAATAAAGCCGCTCGCGGGCGTTTTAGCGCATCACTTCTTCATACTTCCAACCATGTCTTCCGGCCGCACCCATTCGTCGAACTGATCTTCAGTAAGATAACCGAGCTGCAATGCCGCGCCCTTCAGGGTCAGCCCCTCTTTGTGCGCTTTCTTGGCGATCTCTGCCGATTTATCGTAACCAATATGCGTATTCAATGCGGTTACCAGCATTAGCGACTCATTCAGCAACTGGGTAATCCGATCACGGTTCGGTTGGATACCTACGGCGCAATGTTCGTTAAAACCACTCATTCCGTCAGCTAACAGGCGAATCGATTGCAAGAAATTGTGAATCACCATCGGACGGAACACATTCAGCTCGAAATTACCCGAGGCACCGCCGATATTTACCGCCACATCATTACCCATAACTTGGGCGCACAGCATGGTCATGGCTTCACACTGCGTCGGGTTCACTTTGCCCGGCATAATGGAGCTACCCGGTTCATTCTCAGGAATAGCGATCTCCCCAATGCCGCAGCGCGGGCCCGAGGAGAGCCAGCGTACATCGTTGGCAATCTTCATCAGCGACGCTGCCAGACCTTTCAATGCTCCGTGACCATGAACCAATGCATCACAGGTGGCTAATGCTTCAAATTTATTAGGTGACGTAATAAAAGGTTGTCCTGTCAGTTCTGCCAGTGCCTTCGCCACGCGAACCGCGTATTCAGGATGCGTATTGAGTCCGGTTCCCACGGCAGTGCCGCCCAATGCCAGTTCGCAGATATGCGGTACCGCCGCCTCAATATGCTTCTCACTGTTTTCCAGCATCATTGCCCACCCCGAAATCTCCTGACCCAACGTCAGCGGCGTGGCATCTTGCAAATGGGTACGGCCTATTTTTACGATGTCTTTAAAAGCTTCGGCTTTTTCCGCCAGCGTTTTATGCAGAACCTTCAACTCTGGCAGCAAGTATTCACGCACGGCAATGACCGCAGCAACGTGCATCGCCGTTGGGAAAACGTCGTTCGAACTCTGGCTCTTATTGACATCATCATTCGGATGAACCAACCGTTCGTTACCTCGTTCACCCCCCAGTATTTCACTGGCACGATTGGCAAGCACTTCGTTCATGTTCATGTTGGTTTGAGTGCCAGATCCGGTCTGCCATATCGACAGTGGGAATTCACTACCGTGTTTGTCTGCAAGCACTTCATCTGCCGCCGCAATGATTGCGTTCCCCCGCTCTGAGGGCAGCAGGCCGAGATCCATATTGACACTGGCAGCAGCACGTTTGGTCAATGCCAATGCGTGGATCAATGCAGTCGGCATCTTTTCCTGAGATATTCGAAAATGTTCAAGGGAACGCTGAGTCTGTGCCCCCCAAAGTTGGTTAGCAGGAACCTCAATTGGGCCCATCGAGTCTTTTTCAATGCGAGTGGCTGCCATTACATTCTCCTTTGTAGAATAAAAATAAATTAGCGGCGTTGGTCGTCAGGCGCATCCAGTATAGACCCTTAAATATCAAAAGTTAGTTGCAGCCCACTCACTTTCAGTTCGACGTTTCTGCTAAAGGGTATGACGGGTGACGTTTCATTTAGCAGAAACAGATTGTGAGACTCGTTACGATTTATTGGATTTTGCTTATTGCTAATCTGTACGAGTCATTGTTTACTAAACAATATTTATCATTCACGACAGGTTCTAACGATGCAAAAGATGTTCAATGCGGTGCAAAACTATGCGTGGGGCAGTAAGGATGCGCTGACCCGCCTTTACGGTATTGCCAATCCGCAAGGTAAACCTATGGCCGAATTGTGGATGGGTGCCCATCCCAAAAGCAGTTCGCAGGTCAATGATGATAGCGGCAATCCGCATTCTCTTCGTGATGTAATCAACCGGGATCAGCCCGCCATCCTCGGTGCAAAAGTGGCTGCGCGATTTGGTGAATTACCTTTCCTGTTCAAGGTGTTGTGCGCCGATCAGCCCTTGTCCATTCAGGTTCACCCGAGCAAAGAGGCAGCGGAAGCTGGTTATGCCAAAGAGAACGCTGCCGGAATCCCGCTGGATGCTGCTGAGCGTAACTACAAAGATCCCAACCATAAACCGGAACTGGTCTTTGCCCTCACTCCTTTCCAGGCAATGAATGGGTTTCGCCCATTATCTGAAATTGTCTCCCTGCTACAACCGGTTTCTGGCGCGCATCATGATATCGCCACCTTTTTGCAGCACCCCGATGAAGCCCATCTGGCCTCGCTGTTTGCAAGTTTGTTGGCGATGGGTGGCGAACAGAAATCGCTGGCTTTGGCCGTATTGAAGGCCGCACTGAACAGTCAACGCGGGGAGGCCTGGGATGCCATTCGCAGCATTTCCGCCTTTTACCCGGATGACAGCGGCTTGTTTTCCCCACTGCTGCTGAATGTCATTACCCTGCAACCCGGTCAGGGCATGTTCCTGTATGCCGAAACCCCGCACGCCTATCTGAATGGCGTCGCGCTGGAAGTCATGGCCAACTCGGATAACGTATTGCGTGCCGGGCTAACGCCAAAGTACATTGATATCCCTGAATTGATTGCCAATGTGAAGTTCACGTCCAAAGCCGGCGACAGTCTGTTAACAACACCGGTGCAACGCGGGAATGAACTCAATTTCCCTATTCCGGTCGAAGACTTTGCATTTTCGCTCCATTCACTCTCGGCACAACCGCAATCACTGGCGCAAAACAGTGCCGCCATCGTATTTTGTGTCGAAGGCGAAGCGGTGCTGGAAAAAGAGGGTCAGCAGGTGGTTTTGCAACCCGGTGAATCTTGCTTCCTTGCGGCCGTCGAATCGCCAGTGAATGTTAGCGGTGTTGGGCGGGTTGCACGGGTATTTAACCACTTGGAGTAGGCAAAATAGCTGATTTGCTGTAATAATTGCTAAAGTAAGAACGTTTGACCGACGCTAAAACGCCTGCGGGCGTTTTTTTAATAAGATGGATTGAATCACTCAACGTGAACGGCATTGTGAATTGAGTGCCTTTTGTAAGGATGAACAGAACTATGAAAAAATCGCTAGTCGCTGTCAGCGTCATTGTTATTCTTGGCGCAGCATGGACAGGTGCCGCATGGTACACGGGCAAACAATTTGAGCAGCGCATGGGTGAAATGGTTGCTAATGCCAATAGCCAGATTCAAACCTATTTACCTAAAGCTGGAATCAAGCTGGTTTATCAGGACTATCAACGCAACATTTTCAGCAGTAAGGTTCGCTACGTTCTGCAGGCAGATCCCGCAGCAAAGGGCGAAAAAGCGCTGAAAGAAGGCGATGAAATTGCCTTTATCGAAACTATCGATCACGGGCCGTTCCCGTTCGCCCAGTTGAAAAAGTTCAACCTGATACCGAGTATGGCCTCAGTTCACAGTGAACTGGAAAATACGCCTGCGGTGAAAGGATTATTTGAAATCACCAAAGGCAAGTCGCTCATCAATGCCGACTCGCGAATTTCCTATAGCGGTGACACCTCCTCCACGGTCAATATCATCCCCGTGGATTTCCAAAAGAATGCGAGCAAACTGCAATTTGGCGGCGCTACGTTTGATGTTGATATCGCGAAAGATCTGAGCAAAATCAGCTTTGACGGTTCGAGCAACAGTTTGATCGTCACCTCCCAGAACCAATGGGGACAGTTGGAAAAAATTTCGCTTTCTGATCTTTCCATGAGCAGCAACACCAGCAAGGGCAAATTCCAGCTCGGCATGGGTGATCAAAAAATCACTGCCAAACAGGTCGCCATTAATGTTGATGGAAAAGACAGTGCCGTTCTTGAAGGTTTTTCCTTGAACAGTACTTTCGGTGAAGACGACAAAAATATCCATGGTCAGTTCGACTACACGCTGGATGCATTGAAAATTCAGGGCAATGATTTCGGTTCCGGCAAACTAAGCATCAAGGTGGATCGCATTGACGGTGCAGCGCTGAAACAGTTCTCCGACGTGTACAATCAGCAAGCCATGCAGTTACTGCAACAGGGCGAGCAGATTGATCCTGCCGTCTATCAGCAGGAAATGGCTGATATCCTGGTGCAGAATCTTCCCCTGCTGTTGAAAGGTGGACCGGTAATTTCCGTGAATCCGTTAAGCTGGAAAAATGCCAAAGGCGAAAGCAGTTTCACCTTACAAGTTGATTTGAATGCACCGCAGCCTAATCAGGCACCTGCGCAAACTGAAGACCAACTGATCTCCCAGTGGCTGAAGAAAGTCGATGCAACGCTGATTATTCCAGTACCAATGGCTACGGAAATCGCGACGCAGTCAGGCAAGCTGCAAGGTTACAGTGCTGAAGAAGCGCAAAAACTGGCTGAACAACAAGTTCAGGGTCTGGCGGCCATGGGTCAAATGTTCAAACTGACCACGCTGAAAGACGATGCCATCCGTAGCAGTTTCCATTATGCGGATAACCAGGTTGAGTTGAATGGTCAGAAAATGACCCTGCAAGAGTTTGCTGGTCTGTTCGGGTTGTTGGGCGCTCCTTCTGCGCCGGAAGAAGTGCAACCGGATGAGCCAGAGTCAGTGCCAGTTCCGGCACAGTGATGATTATGGGGGGGAAGCCCCCCTTTTTGCTTCCGTTTAAAACGGGCTCCGAGAAAGTTTCAGTTGATTTTAGATTGATGTTATTGGTTTTTAAAAGATGGTTTTGTTGGTTGATTGCTTTGGCTTTTTTTTCGTTCTTCGAGTGTGAAGATCAGCAATCAAGCAGGGGACAAAAGCGTGTCCCCTGCACCCGCGCTTTCCGCAGCATAAATTGCCCACTGCGTGGGTCCCTTCGGTTGTCATGCTGGACTTGATTTCTCAAGGTGGCCGACTTTTAAAGCAGGCTCGGAGCAGGTTTCGGTTGATATAAGTTTTGTTTTCTACCTGAGTCTCAATGCCTCAACCGACAAAGGAGCGCCATCGCCGCGCCCCTTTGAACCCGGGCTAGGCGCGGAAATATTGCCGGTTTCACCGGTTCCCTCCCACGTCTTGCGGGCTTATCGAGCCAGCTCTGAATCGCTCCCGGCGATGCAGAGCTTTTCGCCGCGTCCCTGCGGCTCACTCGGCCCTCCAGACTCGTCGGCAATATTCCTGAGTGCGCCAACAAGGTCAAAAAATAAAGGCAGATTCAAAAGCGATAAATCCTCTATTTTATGTTTTCTTTATGTTTTCTTTATGTTTTCTTTATGTTTTCATTTGTGTTTTTGACGTTGACCTTCCCAGAGCGTCATGACTCGCTGAGCGAAGAACGCAGGCAGGGGCGAACCGCCATGGATGGCGGTGAGAGGCGTCCGCCGCCAGGGACTGGTGGCTAAAGCCGACCCGTCCGCCGGAGAGATGAGCGAAGGCACCGGCGCAGCCGGCGGGGAATGCCGCGGAAAAGCGCGGTGCAGGTGCGCGCTTACGCACCTGCTTATATCTTGATTATCACTTTAACAGAGCGATAATCCCCTGACTGATCATCGGGGGTGCTGTTGTGAGTTTGTGGTCCCT
>NZ_QOVA01000043.1 GCF_003332275.1 Edaphovirga cremea
ACATTGAAATACAAGATTCAAGTAGAAAACAAAACTCACCTCAACCGAAACCTGCTCCGAGCCCGTTTTTAAAGAACAACAACATAGCTTCGGCGTTCAACCAACAAAGCTATCTTTTAACCAACAAATGCAATTAAAAAATCCTACCTAATCTCAACCACATCTAATCGCCCGGATGTGCCAACATCCTCGTTTTCTTCCGGCTGCCACCCCACCGGCTGCACCGGCAACTCCTCACGATCAAACGCCAAATCCCCACCGTCAACAACATCACTGCCGTGGTGAATACCCTTGAAATCAAAAAGATTATGATCATTAAGATGTGATGGCACCACATTCTGCATCGCACTGAACATGGTTTCGCTACGCCCTGGATAACGTTTATCCCAGTCACGCAACATATCCTTGATCACCTGACGTTGCAGATTAGGCTGTGACCCGCATAAATTACACGGAATGATCGGGTACTCACGCGCTTCGGCAAATTTTTCGATATCTTTCTCGCGACAGTAGGCCAATGGGCGAATCACAATATGCTTGCCGTCGTCACTCATCAGCTTTGGCGGCATGCCTTTCAATTTTCCACCGTAAAACATATTCAGAAACAGCGTTTGCAGCATATCGTCGCGGTGGTGGCCTAGGGCGATCTTGGTTGCCCCCAGTTCAGATGCGGTGCGGTAGAGAATGCCTCGACGCAAACGGGAGCAAAGTGAACAGGTGGTTTTCCCTTCCGGGATCTTCTCTTTGACAATACCGTAGGTATTTTCTTCAACAATAAGATATTCAACGCCCTGTGCATCCAGATACTCCGGCAAAATGTGCCCCGGAAATCCTGGCTGCTTTTGATCGAGGTTAACCGCGATCAGCGAGAAATTGATCGGCGCACTCTGTTGCAGATTGCGCAAAATATCCAGCATAGTGAAGCTGTCTTTCCCGCCCGACAGGCAAACCATGACGCGATCGCCTTCCTCAATCATATTGAAATCGGCGATGGCCTGACCGACATTTCGGCGTAGGCGTTTCTGCAATTTGTTGAAATTGTACTGATCTTTCTTTGATATTGACTGAATGTCTGTCATTTAACCATTACTCAAATTCATCGGGGAGCACGACGAGGATTGGTGAATCTCTCATGCGGGTTTATGGTCTGTATGGTACGGATTGCAGCGGCGAATACCAGAAAGTTTTATGAGAAATTTCTTCGCCAGCGGGCTTTCCAAAAGCAATCAACAAAGAAGCCAGCCCTTTTACGGACTGGCTTCCAATTTACTCAAGCCAGAGGCTATTCGGCGCTGCTTTTCTCGCTTTTACCCGCCAACAGACTCAAGAAATCATAACGCTGCTTGAGATCTTTTTCTGCCAACTGGTAGAGTTGTTCAGCAACGTCTGGCATTTGCTCGTTCAGTCGACGGAAGCGCTGCTCTTTAAGCAACGTGGCTGACAGTTCGCTGTTTGGCGGGCGGGAATCCAACGCCAGCGCAGGTTTACCCTCATCAGTACGACGCGGATCGAAGCGGTACAGAGGCCAGAATCCGGTCGCCGTCAGTTGCTTCATTTGATCATGGCTGAGTGCCAGATCGTAGCCGTGCTCTTCGCATGGGCTGTACGCAATAATCAGCGACGGCCCCGGATAGGCTTCCGCTTCCTGAATCGCTTTCACCGTCTGGTTCAACTGCGCACCGAGAGAAATCTGCGCGACGTAGACATGGCCGTACATCATCATACTGACGCCCAAATCTTTACGCGCTTTGCGTTTGCCTTGTTCACCGAATTTGGTCACGGCACCCAGCGGCGTGGCTTTTGACTGCTGTCCACCGGTGTTGGAATAACATTGGGTATCCAGAACCAGTACGTTGACGTTCTCGGTCAGGCTAAGTACGTGGTCGAGCCCACCAAAACCGATGTCATACGCCCAACCGTCGCCGCCAATCAACCAGATCGACTTATCAACCAGATAATCTGCATCCGTCAATAACTGACGGGCATCGGCATCGGTGCTGCTGGCCAGTAATCTGCGCAATTGGGCGACTTGCTCGCGGCGGACTTCCGGCGTGGTGCCTTCGACCCGCAACTGATCAACCAACTCGGCAGGCAAATGGTCGGTCTGGCTATCCAGTAAACGCAGGACCCGCTGGCGATGCTGATTGACCGTTAAACGGAATCCCAAACCAAACTCGGCGTTGTCTTCAAACAGCGAGTTAGCCCAGGCCGGTCCGCGACCTTCCGCATTGGTGGTATAAGGCGTTGACGGCAGGTTTCCGCCATAAATTGACGAACAGCCCGTGGCGTTGGCAATCAACAAGCGATCGCCATAAAGCTGGGTCAGTAATTTGATATACGGTGTTTCACCACAGCCGGAACAGGCACCGGAATATTCAAACAGCGGTGTAATTAACTGTGAAGTACGAATATCAATGCGCTCGATGGTCGATTTGTCGATCTCGGGCAGATCGAGGAAGAAATCGTAGTTGGCTTTTTCCACGGCCAGATGATCGATGCGCGAGGCCATATTGATCGCTTTGATTTCGGGGTTCTGGCGGTCTTTCGCCGGACACACCTCAACGCACAAATTACAACCGGTACAGTCTTCGGGTGCAACTTGCAGCACGTATTTCTGACCGCGCATATCACGGGCTTTGACATCCAATGACTGCAGCTCTGCCGGTGCATTCGCCATCGCCTCTGGGGGGACGACTTTGGCGCGGATCGCAGAATGCGGGCACGCTGCCACGCAATGGTTACACTGTGTGCACAGATCCGGTTTCCAGATTGGAACGTTCTCCGCAATATTACGTTTTTCCCACTGTGTCGTGCCGGTCGGCCATGTGCCATCCGGGGGGAATGCGGACACCGGCAAGGCATCACCCAGCCCGGCAAGCATGGTGGCGGTGACGGTTTTCACAAAATCTGGGGCGTCATCAGAGACGATCGGCGGTCTTTTCGGGCTGTCGGCATTGACTGGCTGCAAAGGAATTTCGATCAGTTCGGTCAGCGTCGCACCGAGCGCTTCCCAGTTTCGCACAACAACGTCCTGACCCTTGCTGCTGTAGCTGCGGGCAATCGCGTCCTGCAATTGCTGCAACGCGACGTCCGAAGAGAGGATCTTGCTCAAATGGAAGAAGGCCATCTGCATCACGGTATTGATACGTGCGCCGAGTTTGCATTCACGGGCGATTTTCGCCGCATTGATGATGAAAAATTTGGCTTCGCGCTGATGCAGCATCGCCTGAACTTCCTGCGGCAGGCGCTGCCAGACTTCTTCCGCGCTGAACGGCGTATTGAGCAGGAAGATCCCACCCGTGCGCAGTTTTTCAACCATCTGATAAGTATTAACAAATTGCCACTGATGGCAGGCTACAAAGTGGGCGCGGTTCACCAGATAGGCCGAATTGATGGGATGCTGACTGACGCGCAAATGCGAAACCGTCAGGCCACCTGCCTTTTTGGAGTCATAGACAAAATAGCCCTGGGCGAACATCGGCGTACTGTTACCGATGATCTTGATATTGTTCTTGGTTGCCGAGACGGTACCGTCGCTACCGAGCCCGTAGAACAGGGCCTCCAGCGATGCTCGCTGCGGCAACTCTTCATCGTTTAGGGGCAGTGACAGACCGGTCACATCATCAAAGATGCCGACGGTAAAACGTGGTCGTGGGTTGTCGAGCGCCAGTTCATTGAATATGGCCATCACGCAATCTGGACCAAACTCTTTTGACGATAAGCCATAGCGCCCGCCAATCACTTTTGGCATCACATCTCGATGGCCGCGGCTAAAGGCTTCCGCCAGTGCGGTCATGACGTCGAGATAGAGCGGTTCGGCCAGCGCGCCCGGTTCCTTGGTTCTATCAAGAACGGCAATATGGCGCGCGGTCTGCGGCAACACGCTGAGCAGGTGTTCGGCTGAGAACGGACGATAGAGCCGAACCTTGAGCACGCCCACTTTGGCACCGCGGCTTAGCAGGGTGTCGATGACTTCTTCACAGGTACCGACTGCGGAACCCATCACCACAATAACCCGTTCCGCCTGCGGATGGCCGTAGTATTCGAAAGGTTTGTATTCACGCCCCGTCAGGTCAGAAAACTTCTGCATTGCGTCGGTGACGTGTTGGAATGTCTGGTTGTACCAGGGATTGGTTGCTTCGCGGGACTGGAAATAGGTATCTGGATTGGCGGAGGTTCCGCGAATCACCGGATGATCGGGAGATAATGCGCGGCTGCGGTGGGCGTCGATCGCCTCCTGCGGCAGCATCTGGCGTAAGGTCTCGTCACTCAGCGGCGCAATCTTGTTAATTTCATGCGAAGTGCGAAATCCATCAAAAAAATGGATAAAAGGTACGCGGCTATTGAGCGTTGCCGTTTGCGAAATCAGCGCAAAGTCTTGTGCTTCCTGCACATTGCTGGCGCACAGCATGGCACAACCGGTCTGGCGAATCGCCATCACATCAGAGTGGTCGCCAAAAATCGACAGTGCGTGTGTCGCAACGGTGCGGGCGGCGACGTGCAGAACAAAGGGCGTTAATTGACCCGCCAACTTGTACAACGACGGGATCATCAGTAACAGACCCTGCGACGAGGTAAATGAGGTGGCGAGGGCACCGGTTTGCAGGGCACCGTGCACGGTAGAAATTGCACCGGCTTCGGATTGCATTTCAACAACGTTAGGTACGTCGCCCCATATATTCTTACGTCCTTCACCGGTCCAGGCACCGGCCAATTCGGCCATGGTGGAACTTGGGGTGATGGGATAAATGGCAATAACTTCACTGGCACGGTAAGCCACAGAGGCTACTGCGCTGTTTCCATCAGTGGTGATCATGGGGTCTACCTTTTCATTTTGCTCATAACGAATCAATGCTCACAACGATTCTTCGCGTACAACGATCTTGCGTACATTGATCCATTGTTTACCACGACTGTGGCGGCATCATGCAGATCCAATCCCGCCTGTAATGGCAAAATTTTAGCAGAGGGTGATTAATAGACTTATCGACATTGTGGGAAGTGAATGACAGATTAATATTCTGCTTAATGAGGGGGGATGCAGCGTTACAAAATTTTGTTGCAGGTTAAAAATGCAACAATATATGTCCGAAATGATGTTGTTAGAAATCAGGGCGAAAAAAAACCAGCGCTACAATTATATAACGCTGGTTGAAAATAGTTCAGTCATATTAACTGAAAAACAGTGGATTGCTAATTACTTAGCATCACAATGATAACCCTTGCCACTGGTGTGAACGTAGCAAAAAATGCCTTTTATTACATTTTGTGACACTTTTTTACCAGGGATATAGGTAGGAAAAATTGCCGCCAACGCGCGTCAGCACTCGACGTCAGCAGAAAATGTCGGCTATGATGCCAAACACTCGTTATATCCGCATTCCTATTGATCCAGGAGCCAGTTGCATGATAACCCCGCCCCGTTTGTTGCTCGCTGCTACGGTATTTTTATTGGCCGCATGCAGTAGCTCTGAAAATACTGAAAATCAGGAACCCGTACAGCAGGCTCAGGCTACCAGCGCCCACGTTGCACAACCGGTTATTGGTATGGCAAATCCGGCGTCGGTCAACTGTACCCGTGCAGGCGGTCGTTTGACGCTGGCGTCACAGTTGGATGGCAGTACGCTGGGAATGTGTCAATTGCCAAACGGCAAGCAGTGCGAGGAATGGGCATTAATGCGCGGCGCCTGTCCGACGAGATAATATAATCAGTCGTTGTCACTGCCTGTTCTTCGGTTTCAGAAAAAAGTCCCTTCACATTGGGAAATGGGTTCTGCGCTCCCGATTGTCAGGGTGCGCAGAATGTCAGGAAGAACAATGGGTAGCCGCCGCGGCGGGAACTATTTCACCCAATCTTTCTGAGTGTAAACAAGCTGGTGTTGCCCGTTGCTGAGCGTCAACTGACCTTGATTCAGCGTGATTTTTGCGCCTTCTTTCAGCACTTGACCGATCAAGAAATCCCATTTATTCAAATTATCATCAGCGCACATCATTTGGGTTGATGCCAGGTGTTCTACCGTCAACGTACTCGCTTTCAACTCGCCCTGACCAAAAAACCCATTGCACATAGAGCCGGAAATACGCATCTTCTCGCCAAATTCGATACCTGGGATACGTCCCTGGCGCTGATCTTTTGTTACTTGTACGCCATCAACGCTCACCAATTCAAAATGGTGGTGCAACAGATCGGTTTCAGTGACTTTGCTGTCGCTCGCGTTGGAAGTACAGGCCGCCAACATCACAGTGGCAAAAGCCAGGGGGATCATTTTTTTCATATTATCTCCTGATAGGCACGGCAGAGGGCGCACATGCCCAATAATTATGGATATATTATATCAAAAAGAAGGGTATCATAATGAAGGATTGGTGGTAAATCATGTACTAAGTGGAAGTCTCTGGGTGAAGATGCCGAATTGCACTAAAAATACAGGGATAAATCTGGTCAGCCAGGTCGAGAACGACGCAGTCTGACCAGAACATCAATCAGGCCGTTACCAGATTTGGGCAGGGCTGATCCGTATCCAGCAGATGGATATTTTGCAGTGTTGTTTCCGAAATGGCGATCAGTGCTTCTTCCGTCAGGAAAGCCTGGTGGCCGGTAAACAATACGTTATGACAGGCAGAGAGACGGCGGAATACGTCGTCCTGAATGACGTCATTGGATTTATCTTCGAAGAAGAGATCGCGCTCATTTTCGTAGACATCCATACCCAGCGCCCCAATTTTTTGCTGTTTCAACGCATCAATCGCCGCCGTGGAGTCGATCAAACCACCCCGGCTGGTATTGATGATCATCACGCCATCTTTCATCCGACCGAAGGATTGCTGATTCAGCAGATGATGATTTTCCGGCGTCAATGGGCAGTGCAGCGAAATAACGTCTGCCTGGGCGTAGAGCGTATCAAGATCGACATATTCAGCACCCAGTTCGAGCGCTTGTGGATTAGGATAGGGATCAAAGGCCAGCAGACGCATGCCGAAACCTTTCAGGATACGCAGCGTCGCGATACCAATTTTACCGGTGCCGATAATGCCCGCTGTGCGGTTATGCATATTGAAACCGGTCAAACCATCCAGTGAGAAGTTGGCATCACGGGTACGTTGATAAGCACGATGAATGCGACGGTTAAGGCACATCATCAACCCTACGGCGTGTTCAGCCACGGCTTCTGGTGAATAGGCGGGAACGCGGACTACCGAGATGCCCAACTCTTTGGCTGCATCGAGGTCGACATTATTGAAACCGGCGCAACGCAATGCGAGGATTTTTACACCCAGGTCTGCGAATTCCTGCAACACTTCACGGCAGGCATCGTCATTGACAAAAATGCAGACTGCTTTGCAACCGATGGCATTCTTGGCGGTTATCGGCGTCAGCAGAAAATCAAAAAATTCGAACTCGTAACCAAACTGTTGGTTCACATGCTCAAGATACTTTCGGTCGTAATGTTTAGTGCTGTAAATCGCCATTTTCATAGTGGTTTCTCCGCATAATGACTGCTATCAAATTAACAGAAGCGAGAAAATCATACAAATGGTTACCGGGCGCGGACTTTCCTCGCCAGAAGAAAAGTTCATCAGACGCATTTTGGTTGAAATTTAGTTTAATTTCATCAGCTCAGCGAGAAAAAGCCCATACAGGTGAGCAGTAACTGCTAGTCTGGTTAGGGTATCTTGTAGCGGTGTCGGGGAATAAAAGGTCGGTAATGAGAAAAGGATTGGGGATTGTCGCTGCCATTTTGCTGACAGCGACTGTGCTGCTGGTTGCGCTGTGGCAGACCGTACCGAAATGGCTACCCTGGATGGCCGGACACTGGTTGCCTGCAGGCAGCCAGTTGGTGCTTTCCGGTTCTCCGCGCTGGTCGCAGGGCACGCTATGGCTGCCCTCCACCACGCTGAAGGTGCAGGGTTGTACATTGCTTGACGTCACGGGTGCCGCGTTCTCCCGGTTTGGCAAGGAGTGGAAGGGCGTGGCGGATGCCCTAACCGTCGATACACGCTGCCTGAGCCTTTTGCCTGCAAGCGAGAGCAGCACACCGCTTTCCCTTGCCGAGTGGCAACAGAAACTTCCACTGCTGTCCATTGACATTAAACGACTGACGATCACCCCCTGGCAGTCCTATGCCGGACACCTGAGTCTGACCAGTCATTCAACGGGACAGCACATCAATTATCAAGGGAGTGTGCTCTCTCTCGATGCACAACTGGATAGCCATCAGCAACTCAGCCTGAACGCCTTCTCCATACAACTTCCAGGATTACCGAGTCCCTTGACCCTCGCCGGAAAAATCACCCTGCCTGCTACGCTGGACGAATTGCCGCGACAGGGTGAGGTGCAGGGACGGCTGGAGAATAATTGGCTCGATCACGCATTGTTGCTTGGGTTTGAATGGCAACAGCAGAGTGGTGTTTTGACCTTGCGTGAAGAGGGTGACGACGAGCCACTGGCCGCGCTGCCCTGGGAAGTTGCGGGGCGTGAAGTCAGGATTATTGCGGGTCAATGGCGCTGGCCCTATGCCGCACAACCGCTGAAAGGCGGGATATCGTTAACGCTGAATGATTGGAGCGATAATTATGACGCCAGCGGCATCACCGCGCGCCTGAATGTCGTTACCCAAGGCCACAATGGTAAAGGCAATGCGGTTCTGACGATGGGACCTGGCCGCATCGGTTTGCTCGACAGCGATCTGAATGTCCAGTTGACCGGACAAACCAATCTGCAACAGCTTTCCATGACCGCGTCCCTGCCGGGCACAATCAAAGGATCGATTCTGAACCCGACGCTGTCACTGCGTAGCGGTGCATTGCTGCGCGCCTGGGGCAATCTCTCTTCGCGTCTCACACTGCAAGAGGCGCGTTTACCGTTGGCGGGCGTTAGCGTGCGTGCCGCCGGTGTCAGTGGACCGCTGCAAGCGATAGTGCGCGCCAGCGATCAGTATTGGGGCGCTTATGCGTTGCATCTCGATGGCAAAGCGCAGGATTTCAAACCCGACAGTGGAACATGGAACTATAAGTTCTGGGGCAATGGGCAATTGTCGCCCCTACAGGCGCGCTGGGATATGGGGGGCCGCGGCAGTTGGGTTGATTCGCTACTCGTCATTGATAGCCTTTCAACCGGCTTCGATCACCTGCGCTACGGACTGATGAGGGTCAATGCGCCTCGCCTGACCTTGGAAAAACCCTTGCGGTGGCAGCGTCATACCACCCCTCGCCGCGGCGGCAAACCTCCGGCAAGCGATATTCCCTCGCTGACGGCAGATTTTAAATTGGTTGCCCAGCGTATTGGATTGGAGAACGGCGGTTACCTGCCTCCTGCCGAACTCTCACTGCAATTACGCGGTAGCCGCCCGGATGATTTTCAACTGGCAGGTGCGCTCAAGGCGGCACCTATCGGACCGATCACCTTACGCGGACGCTGGGACGGTGAGCGCTTGCGCGGCGAAGGGTGGTGGCCGAAACAGTCACTGACAGCATTCCAGTCGCTGCTTTCTCCCGAATTGGGGATCACATTGCGGCAGGGTGATTTCTACGCGCAGGCAGCATTTTCCGCCGCAAGGGAACAGGGATTTGTCGCGGGTGGGCAGTGGGTGGTGAAAGACGGTGGACTGTGGCTGAAAGATGGGGAAGCGCAGGGCGTTGATTTTGCGATGTCATATCGGCTTGAGAATCATCAGTGGCAGTTGGGTGTAAAACAGCCCGTGATGTTGCGCATCCAGTCGTTGAGCAACTTGTTTGAGATGCAGAATATCACCGCGAATCTGCAAGGCAGTTATCCCTACACTGAAGATTCACCGCTGACGCTGGATAATGTGGGTGTCGATATGCTCGGCGGTCACGTGAGTCTCTCCTCTTTGCGCTTGCCGCAGCACGATGCGGCGGTGTTACGCCTTAATCGGATCGAGCTCAGTGAGTTGTTCACTGTACTGAAACCAAAGCAATTCGCGATGTCTGGCCGCGTCAGTGGTGAGTTGCCGCTATTCCTTAACGATCCTCAATGGCTGGTAAAAGAGGGCTGGGTAGAAAATGAAGGATCGTTGACGCTGCGTTTGGATCAGGACATGGCAAATGCGTTGGCCAGTGGCAATGTGTCTAACCGGCTGGTGGTCAATTTACTCCGCTATATGGAAATTACCCGCAGCTACGCACGCATAAACCTCGACAATCTGGGGGTATTGACGATGGTGACTGAGATTCAGGGCGTAAGTTCGCAGGAAAATCAGCGCCGCGCGATAGTCCTCAATTACCGTCATGAGGAGAATATTTTCCACCTTTGGCAGAGTCTGCGTTTTGGCGATAATTTACAAGAGTGGCTGGAGAAAGCCCTCTCTCAACCCGCGAGGAAGGAACAATGAGAACGCTGATTTTTGGCTGTCTATACATACCGCTGGCTGCACTGTTGCTGAGCGGCTGCGTGCCGCGGATTGAACTGGCTGCGCCGAAAGAGCCGATAACGATCAATATGAACGTCAAAATCGAGCATGAGATCCATATCAAAGTCGATAAAGACGTTGAAAATTTACTTAAAAACCAGAGTGATCTGTTCTAGGAGGCGTCATGAAGCGCATTGCAATTCTGAGTCTTGGCGCATTGTGGTTGTTCAGCAGTATGGTACAGGCATTAACTCTGGATGAAGCCAAATCTCAGGGGCGGGTGGGTGAAACGCTCGGGGGATATATTGCTGCGGTGAAGAATGACGTAGAGACGCAGGCTTTGGTGGAACGGATTAATCAGGGACGCGCCGAGAAATATCAGCAGGTTGCTGATGATAATCACGTTTCCTCGGATAATGTTGCCCGGCTGGCTGGGCAGAAGTTGGTTGATCGTGCCCCTGCGGGGCAATATGTACGGGGGATCAATGGTCAGTGGATCAGGAAGGGGTGAGATCGGGTGTTTGCGCGCACCCGGTAACGCGCTTTATATGGTGTTTATTGCTCACTGCGTGAGTGCTTTCGGTTGAGATGAGTTTGATATTTCTAACTTTTAAAAAATGGCTTTGTTGGTTGAACGCTCTGGCTATGTTGTTGTTCTTTAAGTATTATGTTTGGCGTTCAAGCAGGAGGACAAAAGCGTGTCCCCTGCACCCATTTCAAAAACAGGCTCGGAGCAGGTTTCGGTTGAGGTGAGTTTTGTTTTCTACTTGAATCTTGTATTTCAATGTACGTGAAGGTCACAAGATAGCTTTGTTAGTTGAATGCTTTGGCTTGGTTTTCATTC
>NZ_QOVA01000044.1 GCF_003332275.1 Edaphovirga cremea
ATGTGCTGTTGTGGTTTAATCTTGAACACGAACTCGAAGTTCGAGCAGGGACCACAAACTCACAACAGCACCCCCGATGATCAGTCAGGGGATTATCGCTCTGTTAAAGTGATAATCAAGATATAAGGTTGGGCTGCCGCTGGCGATTTCTACACTGTCGATCGTCATCTTTACCCGAATAGACCAGATCATGTTGGGGAGCATGGTAGGTACGCACGCCGTTGGATTATATGGTGCTGCAATCAGTTTGAGTCAGGGGTGGGCGTTTGTTCCCATGGCATTGCTCACCTCGCTAATGCCCTCGATTGCCAGGCAGCGAACCTGGGACGAGCAGCGCAATCTGATCAGGTTGATGTATTTGGTCATTCTCGCCTGTTCACTGCCAGTAGTCTTGTTACTGGGGTACTTTGCAGAGCCCCTGGTGTTGATGTTATTTGGTAGTGCTTATGCGGAGTCGGCGACGATTATCCCCATTTGTGCAGTAACGATGCTCTTTGCTTTATTGGGTACATTGTCGTATCGGGTAATAGTTCTTTTTTCCGGCTATCGCTTTATCGCGATTAAAATGCCGCTGGTGGCACTGATAAACATCGCCTTGAACTACTTATTAATTCCGAAGTTTGGATTGAAGGGCGCCGCAATATCGACATTACTGGCAGAGTTTTGTTCCTTCTTTGTGCTGAATATGTTTTTCCAAAAAGGGAAAATCACCGCTCTGCAGTTGACCTGTTTTCAATGTATTCCTCTGATGACGAGAAGGGTAATAAGTCATGTTAAGAAATATAGCTAAAAAAATATATCATTCGTTGCCTGATACATTCTATCATCAGATAACGTATTATCGAATTTTTAAGAAGTTGCCAAATTTATCACGACCACTATTATTTAGCGAAAAAATTTTGGCTAGAAACATGAAGCCAAAGAAAATCTACACCAAGCTCGCAGATAAGCTTCAAGTGAGAGAGTATATAGAAGGTGTCATTGGTGAAAAATATCTAATAAATTTATATGGTACAAGTGAGGAATTAACGTACGCTGTATATAAAAATTTACCAAATGCTTTTGTTGTGAAGGCAAATCATGGAAGTGGATTTAACGAAGTGGTGTTTGATAAAACAAAAACTAATTACGAAGATCTATACGAGTTGACTTCAAGTTGGTTAAACTGTAATTTTTATAAAATGACTAAAGAAAAACACTATGATGCCATAAAGCCTTGTCTTATTTTCGAAGAGCTTTTGTTGGTTGGTGATTCAGTCCCTAACGATTTGAAGTTTCACTGTTTCAATAAAAATGGTGTGATTAAAGTTTTTATCCAGGTGGACTATAGTCGTTTTGGTGTTCATCGTCGCGATATATTTGATTGTGATTGGAATCGAACTGAAATACGGCTTGGTTTAAGGAATAATCCAGAGCCGATGTTGAAACCAAAAATGTTGGAAGAAATGGTATCTTTGGCTACGCGTATTGCAAATCAATTCTCTTATGTTCGTGTGGATTTCTATGAGGTTGGGGATAAAATCTACTTCGGCGAGCTAACCTTTACTCCTGGGGGTGGTTTGTGCCAAATGCGTCCACCAACGGTTCAGCGTGAGTGGGGAAGTTATTTCGAAGATTAAATTTGGCTCTATTGGCTAGCGAAGTATTCAATAATAAAAACAAATTACAGCAATCCCATATTTCTAAAAGATTCCTCTGGGATACTTTTATCGAAGATTGGGCAATGAAGAATATTGACAGAGAGGGTATATGGAAAAGGTATCAGTAATACTGCCCGTTTATCTTAATGGAAACGGACTTCAGGACTCAATTCAAAGCATATTGAGTCAAAGTTATACGGACTTCCATCTCTATATTATTGACGATGTATTGGATGGGACAGTTGAAACGCAAATACAGCATTTTAACGACGAAAGAATCAGCTATCACAAGAATACGGGTATTGGTGGTCGGGCAGCGGCCATTAACCGGGGGATTGTGCTGGCGAAAGGGGATTATATCGCCTTCAGCGCCTGTGGTGCATTATGGGCGGAGGATAAACTGTCCATACAGGTCGGTATATTGAAAACCAACCGTTACGATGTGGTTTGTTCCAAATATGCCAGATCAAAAAATCAGGACTTGCCGCCTCCTGCCAAAATGGACGCCAGAGAAGAACTGATCAGTTATAAAGCGTTGTTGAGGAATAATAAAGTGGCCTGCTTTACCTCAATCTACAATGCGAAAAAAGTGGGCAAGGTCTATGTGGAAGACGTGGCTCAGGCGGAATACTTAATGTGGCTGTCGATCCTTAGCCGCGCAGCCAATAATACGGCGTTCTGCTTCCCGGATCCGCTGGTGATTTATCACCCTCAATCACAAAAAGCAATGCGCTCGTCCAAACAGGCTTCAGGATGGAAGTGGGGGCTATATCGCACTAACTTAAAGTTGCCCTATCATAAATCGTTCTACTACTACTTCTCGAATGTCACTAACTCAATGATAAAATATGCACAGGGCTGGAATACCCCACAGCTCTGAGGTGTTCCCCCAAACGCCTGGATAACAGACGGATCGGTTAAGCATATTGCCTGGTCCGCAGCGTTACACATTTTGGCTACCCCCAATAGCCGGCGTACAGAGACGGTCTGCCTCTGTGCGCCTTTTTTTTGTTTTTAACTCTATTAATCAATAATATAAATCTTCATTACACTCTGCCACTTTGGTGGTATTTGCGTGCAACCCCTCCCTAAGTTCCTCCTGATGACTTGATCGCAATCAATTTGACACGCACCAGTGCTGACTACTCTAGCGGCAATTTGAGCAATGTCATTTTCGATTCATTTGATTCACAACTATTCGATTCACAACAACAGAAGTCACAAGACTTCGCATCAGGAGAAGTCCGGATGAGCAAATTTCTAGATCGGTTGCGTTATTTCAAACAGTTGGACGCACCATTTTCCGATGGCCATGGCCAGACAATGAATACCAACCGTGATTGGGAAGATGGCTATCGCAGTCGCTGGCAGCACGACAAAATTGTACGTTCAACGCATGGCGTGAACTGCACCGGTTCGTGCAGTTGGAAAATCTACGTCAAAAATGGGCTGGTAACCTGGGAAACCCAGCAAACCGATTATCCTCGTACCCGTCCGGACTTGCCGAATCACGAACCGCGTGGCTGCCCGCGGGGAGCCAGCTATTCCTGGTATCTCTATAGTGCCAACCGTTTGAAATATCCCCTGATGCGCAAGCTGCTGCTTAAACTTTGGCGAGAAGCCAAAATCATGCACAGCGATCCTGTTGATGCCTGGGCGTCGATCATGAACGATGCCGAGAAAAGCAAAAGCTATAAACAGGCACGCGGGCGCGGTGGATTTGTGCGTTCAAGCTGGCCGGAAGTGAATGAACTGATTGCTGCATCGAATGTATATACCGCCAAAACATTTGGCCCTGACCGTATTATCGGTTTTTCACCGATCCCGGCGATGTCGATGGTTTCCTACGCCTCTGGTGCACGCTATCTGTCGTTGATTGGGGGGACCTGTCTGAGTTTTTACGACTGGTATTGCGATCTTCCACCGGCCTCACCCATGACCTGGGGTGAGCAGACTGACGTCCCTGAATCGGCAGACTGGTATAACTCGTCATACATTATTGCCTGGGGTTCAAACGTACCGCAGACACGTACCCCTGATGCCCATTTCTTTACGGAAGTTCGCTATAAAGGCACCAAAACCGTCGCCGTCACCCCGGATTACGCTGAAGTGGCGAAGCTGTGCGATCAGTGGCTGAATCCGAAGCAGGGTACTGACAGCGCGATGGCATTGGCGATGGGGCACGTTATTCTGAAAGAATTTCACCTTGAGCGTCAGAGCAGCTATTTCCTTGACTATGTGCGCCGCTATACCGACATGCCAATGCTGGTACTGCTGGAGCCTCGTGACGGTGGCTACTATGCAGCTGGCCGTATGCTGCGTGCCGCCGATCTGGTCGATTCACTGGGACAGGACAACAATCAACAGTGGAAGACAGTTGCCATTGATGAAACACGTAACGAATTGACCGCGCCACAGGGGGCGATTGGTTTCCGCTGGGGAGAGAAAGGGAAATGGAATCTCGAACAACGTGACGGTGTCACTAATGCAGAGGTCAAACTCCAGCTCAGTATGATTGAGAACCATGATGAGGTGGTTGATGTTGGCTTCCCGTACTTTGGCGGGACTGAAAGTGAACATTTCAAGAACGTTAAGCTCGATGAGATTTTGCTCCACAAACTGCCGGTGAAACGCCTGCAACTGGCTGATGGCAGTGAAGCCCTCGTCGCCAGCATCTACGATTTGACGTTGGCAAACTATGGTATTGAGCGCGGTCTGAATGATGAAAACTGCGCGCAAAACTACGACGAAATCAAAGCCTACAGCCCGGCCTGGGCAGAAAAAATCACCGGTGTGTCCCGTCAGAATATCGCCCGTATTGCTCGTGAATTTGCAGATAATGCAGACAAAACCCACGGACGCTCGATGATCATCGTGGGTGCCGGTATGAACCACTGGTATCACATGGATATGAATTACCGTGGCCTGATCAATATGTTGATCTTCTGCGGTTGCGTGGGTCAGAGCGGCGGCGGTTGGGCGCACTATGTCGGCCAGGAAAAGCTTCGTCCACAAACCGGTTGGCTACCACTGGCATTTGGTCTCGACTGGCAGCGCCCGGCACGTCAAATGAACAGTACGTCATTTTTCTATAACCACTCCAGCCAGTGGCGTTATGAAACGGTCGCCCCGCAGGAGTTGCTGTCGCCACTGGCGGATAAATCACGCTTTACCGGCAGTATGATTGATTTCAACGTCCGTGCCGAGCGTATGGGCTGGTTGCCGTCTGCACCGCAACTTAATGTCAATCCGCTGCATATCGCCGGGCAGGCTCAGGCTGCGGGTATGACACCGGTGGATTATACGGTTGAGAGCCTGAAAAAGGGGTCGCTGCGCTTTGCTGCCGAGCAACCGGACGACCCGCAAAACTTCCCGCGAAATCTGTTTGTCTGGCGTTCGAATTTACTCGGTTCGTCCGGTAAAGGTCACGAGTACATGCTGAAGTATCTGCTGGGTACCGAAAATGGCATTCAGGGTGAAGATCTGGGTATACAGGGCGGTGTGATGCCAGAAGAGGTGGAGTGGTGCGACCAAGGGGGTGAAGGAAAACTCGACCTGGTCGTTACGCTCGATTTCCGCATGTCCAGCACCTGCCTCTATTCCGATATCGTGTTGCCAACCGCAACCTGGTACGAAAAAGACGACATGAATACCTCGGATATGCATCCATTTATTCATCCACTCTCG
Source organism: Edaphovirga cremea (assembly GCF_003332275.1). Lineage (GTDB taxonomy): Bacteria > Pseudomonadota > Gammaproteobacteria > Enterobacterales > Enterobacteriaceae > Edaphovirga > Edaphovirga cremea. The sequence continues at coordinate 5,328 of NZ_QOVA01000044.1, forward strand.
GCGGCGGTCGATCCTGCATGGGATTCGAAAAGTGACTGGGAGATCTATAAAGGCATTGCCAAAGAGTTTTCCCGCGTCTGCCAGGGTCATCTGGGAAAAGAGACGGATGTTGTCACACTGCCTATCCAGCACGACTCTGCGGCCGAACTGGCGCAGCCATTGGGCGTGGAAGAGTGGAAAAAAGGCGAGTGTGAACTGATCCCCGGAAAAACGGCACCGCATATTATGGTGGTGGAACGCGATTACCCGAATACCTATGAACGCTTTACGTCTCTCGGCCCGCTGCTGGACAAACTTGGCAATGGGGGTAAAGGCATCAATTGGAATACCCAAACTGAAGTCGATTTCCTGAAAAAACTCAACTACACCAAAGCAGAGGGCGCAGCGATCGGACGTCCCAATATCAACACCGCGATTGATGCTGCCGAGGTGATTCTTTCCCTGGCACCGGAGACCAATGGTCAGGTGGCGGTAAAAGCCTGGGCCGCGCTGAGCGTTATTACCGGTCGCGATCACAGCCATCTGGCGCTGAATAAAGAAGATGAGAAGATTCGTTTCCGCGATATTCAGGCGCAACCACGCAAGATTATTTCCAGCCCGACCTGGTCCGGCCTGGAGGACGAACATGTTTCCTACAGCGCCTGCTACACCAACGTTCATGAGTTGATCCCTTGGCGTACGCTCTCTGGCCGCCAACAGTTGTATCAGGATCACGAGTGGATGCGCGCATTTGGTGAAAGCCTGCTGGTGTATCGTCCGCCGATCGACACCCGTGCAGCGCAGCCGTTGCTAAACAAAAAACCAAACGGTAATCCGGAGAAAGCGCTTAACTTCCTGACGCCACACCAGAAATGGGGCATTCACTCCACGTACAGTGACAACCTCCTGATGCTGATGCTGACGCTGTCCCGGGGTGGCCCGATAGTCTGGCTGAGCGAAGACGACGCCAAAGAGCTGGGCATTGCGGATAACGATTGGATTGAAGCCTTCAACGCCAACGGCGCGTTGACCGCCCGTGCGGTGGTCAGCCAGCGTATTCCGGCAGGGATGACCATGATGTACCACGCGCAGGAACGTATCGTGAATATTCCGGGATCGGAAATCACCAGCCAGCGCGGCGGTATCCATAACTCGGTAACCCGCGTTTGTCCGAAACCGACCCATATGATTGGTGGATATGCGCAATTGACCTATGGCTTCAACTACTACGGCACCGTGGGTTCAAATCGGGATGAATTTGTGGTGATTCGCAAGATGGACAATATCGACTGGTTAGATGGCGAAGGTAATGACTATGCGCAGGGCAATGCTGCGGCACGCCAACAGGGGAAAGCAAAATGAAAATTCGTTCTCAAGTCGGCATGGTGCTGAACCTCGACAAATGTATCGGCTGCCACACCTGTTCGGTAACCTGTAAAAACGTATGGACCAGCCGGGAAGGGATGGAATACGCCTGGTTCAACAACGTTGAAAGCAAACCCGGTGTGGGGTATCCGCACGCCTGGGAAGATCAGGAGAAATGGCAGGGCGGCTGGATCCGCAAGATCAACGGGAAACTTCAACCACGGATGGGGGGACGCGTTGGTTTGCTGTCGAAAATTTTTGCCAACCCCCATGTGCCGGAAATTGACGACTACTACGAACCTTTCGACTACGACTATCAAAATTTGCATACCGCGCCACAAGGCAAACACCAGCCGATCGCCCGTCCGCGTTCGCTGATTACCGGCAAGCGGATGAATAAAATCGAAGGTGGCCCGAACTGGGAAGAGATTCTTGGCGGTGAATTCGAGAAACGCTCGAAGGATAAGAACTTCGACAATATGCAGAAGGCGATGTACGGCCAGTTCGAAAACACCTTCATGATGTACTTGCCACGACTGTGCGAACACTGCCTCAATCCGGCGTGTGTGGCGACGTGCCCAAGCGGTGCAATTTATAAGCGTGGCGAAGACGGCATAGTGCTGATCGATCAGGATAAATGCCGTGGTTGGCGTATGTGCCTGACTGGCTGTCCGTACAAAAAAATCTACTTTAACTGGAAGAGCGGCAAATCAGAAAAATGCATTTTCTGTTATCCGCGCATTGAATCCGGCATGCCGACGGTCTGCTCGGAAACTTGCGTTGGTCGTATCCGCTATTTGGGCGTACTGCTGTATGACGCCGATCGTATTGAGCAGGCGGCGGCGGTAGAAAACGATAAGGATCTCTACCAGAGTCAACTGGACATTTTCCTCGATCCGAACGATCCGCAAGTGATTGCCCAGGCACTGGAAGATGGCATTCCGCAGGGGGTGATTGAGTCAGCACAGCAGTCACCGGTCTACAAAATGGCCATGGACTGGAAGCTTGCGCTGCCGCTGCACCCGGAATATCGCACCTTGCCGATGGTGTGGTATGTGCCGCCATTGTCGCCCATTCAGTCCGCAGCCGACGCCGGTGAACTGCCGCACACGGGGATTTTGCCTGACGTCGAACGCCTGCGTATTCCTGTGGAATATCTGGCTAATCTATTGACGGCGGGCGATACCGCACCGGTGCTTTTGGCGTTGAAACGCATGCTGGCGATGCGTCATTACAAACGTGCTGAGACGGTTGATGGCGTTAACGATACCCGTGCGTTGGAGCAGGTAGGTTTGACCGAAGCACAGGCGCAGGAGCAGGAGATGTACCGCTACCTCGCCATCGCCAACTACGAAGATCGCTTTGTGATCCCATCGAGTCATCGTGAGTTGGCACGCGAGGCATTCCCTGAAAGCAAGGGATGTGGTTTCAGTTTTGGTGATGGTTGCCATGGCAGTGACACCAAATTCAATCTGTTCAATAGCCAGCGCATTGATGCAATTGATATCAGCAGCAAAACCAATAAAGAGGCTCAGCATGATTAGTCTTAAAGTGATTGGCCGATTGCTTGATTATCCCGACGAAAATTTGTGGACGCATCAAGGCGAATTGGTGGTGGCACTTGAGGAAGCGTCAGAGTTGAATTTGCAAAACTCCGCCAAATTAATTGAATTTATTCGGAATTTTTGTGCTGGCGATCTGTTGGATACCCAGGCGGCCTATTGTGAGTTATTCGATCGCGGCAGGGCAACATCACTGCTGCTTTTCGAACATGTGCACGGTGAGTCCCGCGATCGGGGTCAGGCGATGGTCGATCTGCTGGCTCAGTACCGTGAGGCAGGACTGGAGCTCGACAGTCGTGAATTACCGGATTTTCTGCCGTTGTATCTGGAATACCTTTCTAGCCGTCAGGCCGATCAGGCAAAAGGGGGATTGCAGGATATCGCCCCGATCCTGGCGCTGATTGCTGCACGTTTACGTCAGCGGGAAAATCATTATGCGTTGTTGTTTGATGTGTTACTGAGTTTATCTGGCAGTGAATTGCGCAGCGAGAGCCTCAGCACATCGGTGGCGGGTGAAGCCCGCGACGATACCCCGGCGGCGTTGGATGCGGTTTGGGAAGAAGAGCAGATCAAATTCCTGGGTGAGGAGGGTTGTGCCTCGGCACAGCAAACCACCCATCAGCGTCGTTTCGCAGGCGCGGTAGCCCCGCAATATCTCAGCCTTGATCAGGCCGATGCACGGCATCGGCCTGCCAGTACAGAAGGAAAATAATCATGCATTTTCTCAACCTGTTCTTTTTTGATATTTATCCTTATCTGGCCGGTGCGATATTTTTGATCGGCAGTTGGTTGCGTTATGACTACGGTCAATACAGTTGGCGCGCGGGTTCCAGTCAAATGCTGGATAAAAAGGGCATGCGTCTGGCCTCGAATTTGTTTCACGTCGGTATTCTGGGGATTTTCTTCGGACATTTCTTTGGCATGTTGACGCCACACTGGGTGTATGAACCTTTTCTGTCAGTCGAGTTGAAGCAAAAGATGGCGATGTTTGCTGGTGGCATATGTGGTGTGATGATGCTGGTCGGCGGAGGACTGTTGTTGAAACGCCGCCTGATGAATCCGCGTATCCGCGCAACGTCCAGCGTTGGTGATATTCTGATTCTTACGCTGTTGGTGGTGCAGGTGTGCCTTGGTTTACTGACCATTCCGTTCTCTGCGCAGCACATGGACGGCAGTGAGATGATGAAGCTGGTGGGTTGGGCACAGGCGGTGGTGACATTCCATGCCGGGGCGTCGGCACATTTGGACGGCGTGGCCATGATTTTCCGCATTCATATTATTTTGGGTATGACGTTGTTTGTATTGTTTCCGTTCTGCCGGTTGGTTCATATCTGGAGTGCGCCAGTGGAGTATTTGACCCGTCGTTATCAGGTGGTGAGGAATCGGCGATAAAGGTGGGAGCGGGGTAAATGAGCCCCGGTGCTCATTTTGGGGCAACGTCAAAAGATAGCTTTGTTGGTTGAACGCTTTGACTATGTTGTTGTTCTTTAAGTATTATGTTTGGCGTTCAAGATACCGTCTTGTCACCTTAGTTGGCAAGACGGTATCTTGAATGCCTGCTTCACGGCAGAAGAATGAAAACCAAGCCAAAGCATTCAACTAACAAAGCTATCTTGTGACCTTCACGTACATTGAAATACAAGATTCAAGTAGAAAACAAAACTCACCTCAACCGAAACCTGCTCCGAGCC
>NZ_QOVA01000045.1 GCF_003332275.1 Edaphovirga cremea
ACGTTTGCAGTTGCCAGACCGCAAACTGTTTTAACAAATCAAAAGGGGTTTTTATAACTGGCTCAAAGCTGAAAGCTTTACGGAACCTCCAGCCTAGCTGGAGGTTTTCTGTGCACAATTAAAATCCACGCAGTTGCGTGGATTTTTGTTTTTATAGCGTCTCAGATAATCTTGTGAAAACGCAGTCAAAAATAAGTATGTAGATGCGTACAATCAGCTTTCATCATCATTTTAGGTGAGTGCAATAGCGGTATAAGAAATGTACAAGGAGACGTTATGCTCATTGACACCCAATGCCGCACTGCCAAGCCGAAAGAAAAGCTTTACCGACTCAATGATTTCAATGGCCTTTCCCTCGAAGTGAAACCTAACGGTAAAAAAGCATGGCGCTATCGGTTTAAGCTCAACGGCAAATCCAGCATGCTTGCGTTAGGTGAGTATCCAGTGGTGAAACTTGTCGAAGCGCGAGAAAAATGTGAGCAGGCACGTAAACAGGTCATGGAGGGAATAAACCCAGCACAAGCACGTCAGTTAGACAAAATCCGCAAGGTTAACGATGCATCCAACACTTTTGAGCTCATCGCTAAAGAGTGGTTGCAGATGAAGGACTGGGCGGAAATCACCAAAACACGCCGCCTTGATATGTTGGAACGCGTCGTCTTTCCCGCCATCGGCAAACTCCCCATCAGAGAGATCACCCCACATCACATTCTAAAAATACTTCAGGACACAGCCAAACGAGGCGCGCCAACCGTCGCAGCGGAAGCCAGACGCACTATCTCATCTGTTTTTGAGCTGGCTGTAGCTACTCTCAGGGCAGATAGCGATCCCGTTTGGCCTGTACGCAAGGCATTTCCAGCAAATAAAACTCAGCACAAGCAGGCATTAAATCAGCAGCAAATCGGGAAGCTATTAAACAGCTTTGATAACAGCCGTGGCACATACCAGGTTAACTATTGCATGTGGTTGATGTGGTGGACGCTGGCGCGCCCCGCAGAAGTAACAGAAGCTGAATGGTCGGAGTTCGACTTAGATAAAGCACTATGAACCATTCCGGCAGCGCGAATGAAAGCCCGCAGGGAACATATCATTCCCCTACCCGCTCAAGCCGTCAAAATGCTCAGAACGCTCCATGGATTAACCGGACATCGGCAGCACCTCTTTCTTGGTCGGGATAATCCACGAGGACCAATGACTTCACACTCTCTGCGTCAGCTTCTCAAAAGCCTTGGCTGGAGCGGGACGTATAGTCCGCATGCGACACGAACCACTGGCAGTACACGATTAAGCGAGATGGGATACCGACTCGATGCTATCGAAGCACAGCTCGCACATGCGGACACGAATAATGTTCGCCGCACTTATAACCATGCTACCTACCTTGACGAACGGAAAGTGATGATGCAGGAATGGGCAGATAGGCTTGATGTGTGGACTCTGGAAACAACTCAAACCTAAGCATCCATTTGATATATTGGTGTGTTTGAGGGGAAGCCTCTCAGACATACTTTTCTGGCGCATAGCCGCTTGGAGCGACGACCTTGGGCGGCTATGAGCGAGGTATAGTCATTCACAGCCTGAGAATTACACTTTGAAGTGATTCAGGGTATGCGCTTACTGGTTACGAATGTTGAGCGAGAATCATTTGATGATCGCCGCTTTTCTTTCGAACCAGTAGGTGCTCCACGTTCGCTAACGAATACTCAGGGCATGCACACAAACTGCTGGCTATATTTCTTTCGAAGAGCGTGGAATGCATACCAATCCCCGATGAAAAGGAGTTGGTGATGACTGCGATAAATCAGTTTGCTGCTCATGTTGGTTTGGACTGGGCGGATAAAAAGCACGATGTCTGTGTTCAGTTTAGAAATGGCGAACGTGTATTCCATGTGATCGAACATACACCAGAAGCACTTGATATCTGGCTCAACGAGTTACACAAACAGGTGAAAGGCAGGATAGCTATTGCCCTTGAGCTGAAAAAAGGTCCCGTGGTGTATGCTCTTCAGAAGTACCCATTTATCACCGTTTTTCCAGTACACGCTTTATCCCTGGCCCGCTATCGGCAGACCTTCTGGCCCAGTGGCGCTAAAGATGATCCACAGGATGCCGAGCTAGCTTTAGAGTTAATGCTACTCTATCCCCAAAAGATAAAAACCATTGAGCCTGACAATGCGGATATCCGGTTGCTCCAGCAGTTAGTTGAGCAACGTCGCCAGTTGGTCTAAGATAAACGACGCTTTGTGAACAGGCTAATTAACACGCTTAAGCAGTATTATCCTCAACCACTGGAATGGTTCTCACATCGGGACAGTTCGCTGTTCTGCGAGCTGATAATCCGCTGGCCCAGTCTGCAACAACTAAAACGCGCCCGGAGCGATACCGTTCGCCATTTCCTGAACGTCAAAGGCGGCACCGCTGTTGCACACACAGAGCAACGCCTGACCAGCATTGCTGACGCTATTCCCCTGACCACCGATAAAAGTGTCATCGAGGCCAATGCATTGATGGCAACAGCGCTGGCGATGCAAATCAAGGTCGTGGGTGAAATTATCCATACTTACAACGAACGAATCGAAACATTGTTCGATACCCTGCCTGATGCAGACCTGTTTAAATCACTTCCAAGCATGAGGCCCTGTATAGGCCCGCGCATGCTTGCCGCACTGGGGGATAACCGTAACCGCTTCAACAGTGCAGAAGAAATTCAGAACTACGCTGGTATAGCACCAGTAACCGAGCGAAGCGGGCAGAAATCCTGGATACACTGGCGGTGGCAATGTGCCAAGCTCGTTCGACAGACATTCGTGGAATGGACTGCGAAGACGGTTAACTCATCATACTGGGCCAAACTGTATTATCAGGGGCAGCGGGAAAAGGGAAAATCTCATCAATCCGCGATCCGGGCTCTGGCGTTCAAGTGGATAAGGATCATTTACTGCTGCTGGAAGGCCAGAACTCGCTATGACGAGGCAAAATACTTGTTGGCACTCAAAGAGCGAAACTCGCCCTTACTGAAGCCATAAAAAGCTTGTCGAAAGTCTCAGGGCGTGAAGCGGACATATCGACCTCACAATATGCAATTCTATCAGGTTACAATGTAAGCATTCATAACAGCCGTGTATTTTAACTAACGGGGAACAGGTCACGGAAACTGAATCATTGAGAATGACTCACGAGTTTAACAAAGTCGGCAAAGGCACAATTATCGTCAGAGGATAGGGAGACATTCAAAAAGGTTAAATCAGGTGTGCTGACCTCTTCGTCATTAGTTGTCGTATCGTTCAAGTTCACACTTAGGGAAGGCATTTTCCTTGCGTTTTCAATAATCGCTTCAATGAAATTTTTGTCGTTAGCTTGAACCATTCTAGATATATAGGTAACTTTAATATTATCTTCATCACCTTGCATCAAAAATGGGAAAATCATTCCATCTAAAGAGCCATAAGCAGCACACAGGCAAGAATAGTTCAATAGTTTCAACGAGTTTGGCCAAACTGCCTTTATTTCTAATATTGCTTTTTTCCTAACATCGGAACTCCAAACAGTTAAATAGCCTTCGACGATCCTTTCCCATATAGGTTCAGAACCTGGAAACGCATCTCCACGCCAATAGTTAACTGTATTCTCATGCCAACCTTCTCTTAGTCTGCCATCCAAACCAACTATATGAGATATCCAATTGGAATCTACCCTGGTAGATCTAGTTGCTGCCACACCTACATCAGATAAATATTGATCAGAAAAGTGCCCTCCCCAAGAGTTACAACTCCAAAATCTAGATATTGATTCGATTTCATCGAAAACAAAAAAACCTCTTAATCTTGATACGCAATCAGGAAATAAAGATTCTCTAACATTATCAATGGCTAATTCGCTGTAAAGCCTTGTGGGAGTGGTATTTGATAGCATTCCGGTAATAGCAACGGACAGGAAACTGTTACTATATTCATTGGATGGTAATTCTGAGGGAGAACAAAAAGATCCTCTTGCTAAATTCCAGGATACAGCAAGGTTGTGATAGTCAAGATATGTAAATGCTTCAAAATCTTCATACCCATAATTATTTGACGCCATTTATATCAGTTCTCCTAAAATTATACTATTTATTAACTTTCTGTTGTGTTCGCAGTGTCCGATTCTGGCACATCCCAGACGTCATTGTTTAGATGCAGGATTAACAAGCTCCCTGACCTCGTACCACTGCATATGTGAAGAAGTATATAAACTTTACTCTAGCAACTCATTAACTTTTAACGATTTTTTTCGAGTTATTTATCACTAAAACACACTAAACGAACCTTATAACCTATTGAATATTTACTCTATTTTTCAGTTTTGAGGAACACATCTTCGTATGAAACTTTGCAAGATTAAGGAATCTTCTTAACCTACTAATTATGTGATATATTTATTATATATTTTCACCTTTAAAAATTCATTAGGTTATTATGTCGGGACTTGAAAAATACTTACCAACTTTGAAACGGTTATCAAAATTAGATAAACTTACCGAAGAAGATATTCTAAATAAATTTAGGAAGCATCATAATAATGAACCAGTAATTTCTAAAAACGATCTTTGCTATGGTTCTTTTACAGTTAAAGTTGATGATTTAAATTTGTTACTTACGGAAAGACCGATATCATATCTAAACAAACATTGGGGACGATGCTCAAATATTCAAACACGTGCAAATTCGCTTGGTATTGCATTACCTCTATATATTGGAGAAGGTACTCTTTCTTCTGCAATCTATAAAATTGAAAACTGTGAATCACCACTTGAAAGCGCTAATAGATGGCTGTTTGAAAATTTTTCTTTAGAGATTGCAATTGCATATTTTAATAAATATTTCATTCAAAGCGAGACACTCAAAAATTATAAAACAATTATTTTTAAAGCTATAGAAGCTTTTTATTTAGGTTATGACCATATAGCTATAATGTCACTTTTTCCTGTGTTTGAAGGTGGATTAAGGAGCTTATTTGTAAAATTCGCTGATGGTGATAACACAAACACCAGTGCCGATAGATTTGAAAAAGAGATTAAAAAACTTACCCTTAAATGGGGAACACGTCAGATCCAAAACTTAGACTGGCATCCTGGAAAAGGTTATGACATTGAAACTGAAATAGATTTTTTCACACATTTAAATCCTCAATACGATGTAATTAATTCAACCAGATCTTTTTTTAAAAACGTTATATATAAACCGACTGGTGGGGTTAATGAAGGTAGTTTCAATAGGCATTTGACACTGCATTTGCTGAATCAGGATTTCAATGAGCCACTAACTTTGTTCGAATTTTCCTAGTCTTAACACACATAACCTTTGCAGAGAGCCTTCTGAATAATAATGTCCCTTTCTTCTGGGAAGGTGTAGAGGGAAATGATCTGCATATTGCTTCTTTCATTTCTAAAAGTGCTGATGTTATGTTTACTATGCGTAGAAAAGAAATTAAAAAACTTGGGTTAGATTTATACTGACACTGGTTCTTAGAGAGAAAGTTAAAATTATTTAAACATCAAAAGGAATTTTCCATATTAAAGTTTCAGCCGCCGTCATGTGGTGTTGGTAAACATATGGTTATATGGTCTTCAACCTATGTTTCACCTGAAGATCTAGGAACAGCCTATACAAGTGGGTTAAATCCAGCAGATGGAGTTGTCCAGTAACTTGCAGAAGCTTAGCAATATGAACGCTTAGTATATAGTATAGGCCGCATAAGCGACCTTTTCTCTTCCTTTTTATTGCTGATCAATTCCATTGGATTAAGACATCTTTATTTTAGCAATGTCAGCTTCTGTCACCAAGCCGCCTGCAGGACATGCGTCCAACGACTATGAGCGAGGAGTTGACGTTGATAGTCCAAACTCTGCCGGAAAGTAGCGTTATCAAAGCACTTCGGATTGTGATGCCAATCTTTGCTTCGCATGCAATTTTTTAGCTCTCAAAGCAGATATTTTATTCTCAACTGTCCATGATGCCATATTAATCTGTGACTTCTCAAACTGCGTAATATGGCTCCAATAATCGCGGTGATGAGCCTTGTTCGGCGACTTGATTATGTCTTCAAGTATGCAAGACAAACTTTGGAATGCCGCCTTTTTTTTATAGAGGTCTACCACCGATATCGCCTGGATTTTAGAAGTCAGTTCAGCATTGACCTTTGTGTTGTTCGTATTCAACGCCATAATCCATTGGCCGTGGGCGATTTTATTTCGTAGCAAACTTGGATCAAAAACATAAGCATCTATGAGTTCATTTATTTTTAATCTTGCATTGGGAACATGACCGCTATTTTTCCCTTGTACTTTTTTTAAGGAAAGTTCGACGCACTTCTTCCACGCTCCGACGATATTTTTCTTGCCCTTCAATTTAATTTGAGCAATGTCATTGATGCTTAGACCATTAGGAGTATGAATAACTTTAGAAAACACAGCTTCAGCGTAAGCGCAATAGACTTGAGCCAGTAACTTTGTATGTATCTCGGCTGACGAGGTGTCGCCACAAGAATATGCGGCGTTGATTGATTTGTTGATGTGCTTCCAAGCTTGCTCAAGTGCTCTTACATTTTTTGTTTGAGCAGCAAAGATGTTGTTCTTATCAGATTCTTGCATTAGTTAACCTCAAGGTAGGTAAAAAACACTCTGCGAATGCTCTTTACCTACCCGGAATTGAACCGGGATCCCGTTTAGAAAACGGTGTCTTGCCAAATTAGACGATAGGTCTAGTTTCATTCTCATCTCTGTGGGTAATTTTGTCAAGATTCGAACAGTACAGTGACCCGCTCCTGGTTTAAGGATAGCGTTGCATCGACCAGTTGAACTCACAGCCAAAAGCGGAAGTTGCTAGATTGGTTTATCTCAGTCGATATGCAACGTCACAACCATCTGACGCTCTCTCGCCACTTATGATTGGAAACTTTATCATTTTCGCTAATTTTTTTAGAAATAGAGCATGGTTCTCTTCCAAGGTAATCAGATATTTCTGTTGGGGACATATCAAAATCTACTAGCATGACTCTTAGTTTTTCCATTTCCTTTAAAGTCCAAGGTTTGCCATGGTTCTCATAAAGAGAAATCTTATGGTTTCTAATCGCTAGCCTTCTCTGAGTTTCTTTTTCCCTCTGAAAAATTTCACTTTCAAACTGTGAAAGGAACTCTTTACTAAAGTTGCTATCAATTTCTTTAGTGTGCAAACTGCTAAAAATAAGCTGGGATGCCAAGTCTACATCAGGGGAATCAATAATAAAAAATTTAATCTTTTCTAAATGGGGGTGTTCAATTTTACCCAAAATACTTAAGTGTTTAACATTAAAAAAACCCCTCAAATCAAAAGATTTAACGAGTTTTGATTGGATTACGCTTTCAATTTTAGTTGCATTTGAATAACAGTAATTGGCCATTGGAAGGGCCCACACTATCAGTTGAGGGATATATTTTTCAAATGCAATGCTCTCCCAGATGGCATCAAAAACCTGGCTTTTTGCTAATATATTCTTAGGTGAATCAAAACATAATGTAGTTGATGCCCATATTTTATAATCCTTTGCTAGGGATTGATAGTATTTTGTATGGTTGCGAATTCTGTAAGTTGACATATAACGATACGCGTCATCATTGTGACCTGCATTGTAAATTGTTCGGTTTCCTCTCAGATACCCTTCATAATGCTCATTTATCCTTCTCCCTACATTACAACTCACCCCAACATAAACAACGCGATTAAAAATCCCTTGATGAACAATAAGATAAACTCCGCTACAGCCAGACTTCCTAGCATCTGATATAGAACCTAAAAATCTCCATTCCATTTTAAAATCCATCTTTATGCTAAAGTATTTTATTTACCATTATTTGATTGCGATATCAATAAGTGAAGTTAAAGCTTAAGGGATTTTATAGCCTTACACAATTTCATTCACTATAGCCAGTGGTTACACAGAAAGAGTTTACAGATTAAGAATGGCTAGGAACCGTTCATTTTAGCCTGACGATAAAGAAGGGGTGTAGAAATTATGAAGAACTCTGTCTCAGAATAAATCCTGAAAGTACCAGTGCATAAACAGAATAACCGGGGCGACGCTGCTAAACCCCTAAACCTCATAAATGTGATCTTCGAAGGAGTTAACATAATCTCCGTTGATTAACACACAATAATGTTATTAGTGCACCTTAGGCATTAATAAATTTTGGACTTACGCTATTCGCTCAGGCTGTGTGAAAACCACTGATCACTTCTTGGTCTAAGTAATGGATTTATATGATCAACCATTCTTGATAAACCCATGCGGCGACCTGCCTTTTTTAATAAAATTAAAAGCATACGAATAAAAATTGCGGGTGCAGATATGACCCACCACATTAAGGGTCAAGGCAGACATCAAGTGACTTTGCTCCCTGAAGCGCTGGATGATTTTGTCACTGAAGATAACCCTGTCAGAGTGGTTGATATATTTGTAGATGGATTACAGCTTGATTCTCTTGGCTTCGAGAGAGTTAATGCAAAGCAGACCGGGCGGCCCGGATATCACCCCGCAACCATGCTGAAGCGGTACATTTATGGATACCTGAACCGCATTCAGTCCTCCCGCAGGTTAGAAAAAGAGGCCCATCGGAACGTTGAACTGATGTGGTTACTTGAGCGATTAACGCCTGACTTTAAAACCATTGCCGACTTCAGAAAAAATAACGGTAAAGGTATCAAGAATGCTTGCCGGGCCTTTATTGACCTGTGTCGGCAGATGCAAATGTTCACTGGTGTGGTTGTTGCCATCGACGGCAGCAAGTTCAAGGCGGTAAACAGCAAACCGAATAACTTCACACCCCAGAAAGCCAAAGATCATATTGAGCGGGTTGAGCAAAGCATCACTCATTATTTAAATAAGCTGGATGAAGCCGACAAGAATACGGAGCCTGATGCCAGCACAAAGTTAACAGCGACTAAACTGGCATGGCTGCAAAAGCGCTTACGGGAGCTTCAGAAAATCCAACAAGCAGTCGGGCAACAGCCAGACAAGCAACTGTCTTTAACTGACCCTGATTCCCGGTTGATGAAGACAAATAACATGAACCGGCAAGTTTGCTACAACGTGCAAACAGCTGTGGATACGAAGAACCATCTGATTGTTGCTCATGAAGTCACCAACACAACGGATCGGGGCCAACTTGGTTCTGTGGCAACACTGGCTCAGGAAGCCGTTGACCGAGTGGATATAACCGTACTTGCTGACAAAGGTTATTACAGCCATAGCGATATTAAAACAGTCCTGGATAGCGGAGCAGTGGCTTTGGTGCCAAAGGGTGACACCTCTGGTGCGGAACGCAAAGGTCTCTATAACCGCTCAATGTTCAGGTATGACCGGGAAAAGGATGTTTATGTG
>NZ_QOVA01000046.1 GCF_003332275.1 Edaphovirga cremea
TTGCGCAACGAATTGGCCAAGGTGGCGCAGGCGTTACCCGTCACATCCTTTGCGACCGAAGACATTGGCGATTACGCTGGTCGCGCCTACGACTACCATCTTGAAAATCCTGAACTGAGTCGACTCATGCGCTGGGAAGGTTTGACATTCAATGACGAGGTGCCGGACGAAGAACAGCGACGCGAATATTATGGATACAAGATTGAGGCTGTGGCAGATGGGCAGCGCCAGGGAGTGGTTACCCAGGCCCTTGAGGCAGATCATCTGGCTTTTTTGGTGTTAGCCCTGGCTGGCTGGTGGTCTGCCGTTCCACAGGTAGCGCGTATGTTAACGGGGCCCGATAGCACAGAAGAACATGCCAGACGACGAGCCTCGGTCGTAGAGGCCGCCCGACGCCTGGCGTCGGCCCCATGAAACGAATCGATGGTTAATGAAATCCATATCAATTTCACCCAGCAGAAAGAAACGGGCTAACTGATGTCGTCTGTACGGCCATACCGGCGTATTTATGGTACCGGTATTGCTGGCGATACTGCTGCTGGTCTGACAGCGACCCTACTGCCGGAAACTCGACCGGACAATACGCTCATACCCCCGGGTTGCTGGTCTGGCCTCCCGAATGGCGCGGGACGGCGCGCTCTGGCAAAACGCAATGCTGGTTGCCCTACTGAATACCATGCTGTTCAGCTATTACAGCCTGGGCCCGTTTCTTTTCGGGCAACTGGGGTGGAGCTCCAGGGCATTCGGATGGACGGGTTTCTTACTGGCGCTTGCTTCACTGTCGGACAGCCTCTTGAACCGGAGGCTGTTGACGACCGGTCTGTCACCGGAACAGCTGGTACGCCATGCCTACGGCCTGGCGCTGCTGTCCGGTCTCGCTGCATGGTGGTTACAGCACTCTGCGTGGATCCTGGTACCGGTGCCCGGGGTGGTGATTGCCTATGGCATCGCGATACCCAATGTGCTGAGCCAGGCACTGCGTCACTATCGTGAGCAGGCTGGAGCCGCCGGTGCGCTGTTCGGATTAAGCTACTATCTGTTGCTGGGGATGATGCTGGGGCTCGCCGGCATGGTGCAGCAACTGGGGTTGGTTCTGACAGTCTGTGCGCTGATAGCCTGGCTATGCAGCCTGTCCCGCTGCCGAGCCGACAGGATACACTGCGCGCCCGGGACCCGGTTATGATGCAGGCTCCCTGAGCGGTGGAGGTATAGAAAGATGCACAACAACAGGCTGTATTTTTATTCTTTCTCTGGATGTTTTTCGGCTGATGTTGTCCGTTTTAACCTGAAATAAGTGGCCCGGGAAATACCTGTTTTTTCCTGAACAAACTTAACCGAAAGCCCCTGCTTTATGAGATACAGTGTAGAGGATGCGACTTGACTGCCAATATGAATAGCCTCATGCATGCAAAGCCTGATTCTGCCCCTTGGTATTTGGTGTCACTTGGAAATGGATGGGTAGTCCACGCTGTTTCAAAAATCCTCAACCGACCCAACCTCTGCGATGAATTATGTGCAGCTAACCATCTGCCCGAACATCTTGACGTCAGGAAAGAATGATGCAGTGGTGGGCAGATTATCTCGATGCGAATCAGTCTGCTTATGTTGCCCCTTACCACTCCCCTCAAAAAACAGCGGATAAAGAAAAGCTCGTGACGGATAATACTGTGTGAGAAATTAGCTTACATTAACTCATTGAATAAAAAAGTAAAAACTCACATGGCCAACTGGGGATTCTGTTGACAAAAATCCGCCAGATGTTCAATCAAAGCCCGGACTCTGGCTGGAACATACCGCTGCTGTGCCCAGACCGCATAAATTTCCCGGTAGGCACCCTGCCATTCCGGTAAGATCTGCATTAGTTCACCCCGTTGCAATTGGTTATGACACAGACTCATTGGGCAAAACAGGATCCCTAATCCTGCCATTGCTGCCTGCAGTGCCAGATAAACGCCGTTAACACAAAATTTCCCCTGTGGTTGCCAGCATACGGTTTCTCCATTCTGACTGTTTGACATCGCCCAGGTAGATAACGGCGCGCTGACCAACAAATCGCGTCGCTTCAGTTCATCTATAGACTCAGGTATACCGTGCTTCGCCAGATAATCCGGAGAGGCCACCAGCAACACTTCCTTGCTCTGCCCCAGCTTACGCATATTGAGTAATGAATCAGGCTGAGCGCCCACGCGGATCGCCACATCAGCGCCGCTGCCGATCAAATCCTGCGTGTAATTGTTCAGTTCCAGCTCAAGCCGGACTTCCGGATAGCGGGTTAAAAACGACATCCAGGCCGGAGCCAGATTGTCATTGGCTAAATCTGCCGGAGCCAGTACCCGGATCACGCCGCTGACCTGATGCAGTGTTATGTCCAGCTTCGCCGTTGCTTGCAGTAGAGAATGCACCAGTGGGCGACACTGTTCGTAGTATTGCCAGCCTTCACGGGTCGGGGTCATCCTGCGGGCGCTGCGGTGTAGCAGGCGGCAACCCAGATGCTGTTCCAGCTTCTGCAATCGGCGTGTCAGAGTAGGTGCTGGCATCGAGGCTTTTTCCGCCGCAGCCCGCAAACTTCCCGTTTCGACAATGCTCACAAATAACGCTAATTCATCCAACATGATTTCATATTCGGAATTTAAGATTGAATTTATCAATCTATTTTCATTAATCATTCTTGTCTAGAATTTTTCCATCATTGTTATGAAAGTAATTTTCCAAAGAGAGAGTGGAAATGAGCGCATTTTATGGCGAGCGTGAAGATCGCGAATCACTGGCAATAGGAAATACCAAGATGCAAAGTTATCGTTTCAAACAGTTTGGCAATCTTGAAAACCTGGCGCTTCATCAGGAAGACATGCCGGTACCTCAGGCGCGTGAAGTGCTGGTCCGGGTACGTGCCACGTCGCTTAATTATCGCGATCTGGCCATTATGAACGGCCAATACACATTACCGTCCAGCCCAGGGCATATCCCGTTATCCGATGCCGCAGGTGAAGTGATTCAAATTGGCCAGCGGGTCGAACGTTTCAAGGTTGGCGATCGTGTGGTGAATACCTTTATGCCACGCTGGTTCGGCGGCGCTTTTCAGGCTTCAGCCCGCGATGAACTTTACGGCAGCAACCGCGACGGCTGGCTGACGGAATATAAAGTGGTCAGTGAGGAATCGCTGTTATCGTTACCCGATTATCTCAGCTTCGAACAGGGTGCAACCCTTCCCTGTGCCGCAGTCACCGCCTGGGCGGCACTTAACGGCGACAGGCCGGTTAAAGCGGGTGAGACAGTATTAACCTTGGGATCCGGTGGCGTTTCACTGTTTGCTATCCAGTTGGCAAAAATAATGGGTGCCCGAGTTATCGCCACCACTTCTAGCGAAGCGAAAGCCGCACAGTTAAAGGCGCTGGGTGCTGATGAGGTCATCAGTTATGTTCAGCACCCTGAATGGAGTCAGGAAGTTCTGCGCTTAACCTGCGGGCAAGGGGTTAATCGAGTGATCGAAGTCGGCGGGCCGGGCACGCTGAATCAGTCCATTCACTCTATCGGTATCGGCGGTGAACTGGCGCTAATCGGATTTGTCGCTCAGGATGCCGAGGCAATAAATTTCTTCAGCCTGTTTAAAAGTGCTGCACGTTTTCGGGTGATTAGCGTGGGCTCACGTGAAGATTTTGAACAAATGAACCGGGCGTTGGTACAGCATAAAATCATGCCGGTCATTGATAGCGTTTTTCCGTTTGCCGAAGCCAAACAGGCTTGGCAGCGCTTTGATTCACGCTTGCACACGGGGAAAATTGTTATCAGCCATTAACGGCCACGCCAGTTCGGAGCGTGAGTCGTCAATTTTCTGGCCAATGCTAAAGAGATGATAGGGTAGCTACCGAAAGGTCAGTACCTTTCTTTCCCGTCATGGCGGTACCCGAGATAGCAACGCCTTGAATCATAAACATGGTACACCAATACAAGAAGCCCGCTTAGTTGCCTAAGCGGGCTTCTTTAATTTATCCAGAGTAATAATAGTCATTTACCGTCGCTCTTGACGGTCACTATGCCCCGACTATTGAGGGCAGTTTTTCATGCCCATTACACTGGTATGAGGAACAAAATAAACCTCCTCAGTATGACTTTCTTTTAAACGCACTCGGTCGTTTGGCCAACGCATTACTTCGCTTGATGAAATGAAGCAAGCTGTAACAGGTTACGCAGCTCGGGCAGCGGAAAAATTACGTCAAGAGCGGCAGCATTGTCGCGTCCTCAGCGTATTTGTTCGTACAAGTCCTTACGCAGTCAATGATATCCAATATTGCAATCAAGCCACTGAGAAGCGGTTAACTCCTACTCAGGACACTAGAGAAATCATTACAGCCGCCCAGCGTGCCCTGGCGCGGATCTGGAAAGACGAAATCAGGTACGCAAAGGCTGGCGTGATGCTGATTGATTTTTCTGGTCGGGAGGCCCAGTTGAACCTGTTTGATGAAGCGCCGCCCAGGAGAGACAGTGAGGCGCTGATGGGATTGCTCGATCACATAAACCGCGAGGGTAAAAACCAGATTTTTTTGCCGGTCAGGGGGATCAACACCGGCTTTAAAATGCGAAGAGACATGCTCTCACCGGAATATACAACCGATTGGAAAGCCCTTCCCTGCGCGAAGATTCGATAATCGCATTTTACAGCCTCGTTCCCACTGAGCCTGGTTGCAGGCTTCGGGCATGGTCTAAGTCACAGAGAAGAGTGAAGAGAATCACATAATGTACGCTGTCGCAGGATAATCGCAGACAGACCAAAGCAAGTTTTAAGTTCTACTAATAACCACCTTCCCAAGCATGTTTCCTTGTTCGACAAGAGTATGGGCAAGTTTTAAGTTTTCTACATCCAAGGGGTGTAGCTCTTTGGTCAACGTTGACTGCAATACACCCGCATCAACAAGAAAAGCGATTTCAGTAAGAATTTGATGGTGTGCAATCATGTCCTCTGTCTGGTAAAGCGGTCGTGTGAAAACCATTTCCCAGTGGAGTGATACGCTTTTGCCCTTAAGAGGGACGGCATCAAGAAAATCGTGGTCATCAATGATCGCAATTTTTCCTTGTGGCGCAATGATTTCAGCTAAAGCGGAAAAATGCCTATTGGTGTGGGCCAGTGCTGCTATGTGCGTTATCGGACTGATATTTAGTGCGGCTACTTCCTTTGCGAGTGGTTGTGAATGATTGACTACATGATGTGCTCCAAGTCTCAAACACCACTCCCGGCTTTCCGCACGTGATGCTGTCGCTATCACCGTCATGTTAGTCAACCGTCGCGCAATCTGAATCAGCATAGAGCCAACGCCACCGGCTCCCCCCACAATCAGCAATACTTCCTTACTTGCTGTTTTCCCGGGAACAATGCCGAAACGGTCGAATAATAATTCCCATGATGTCAGCGCTGTTAGCGGCAGTGCAGCAGATTGCGCAAATGATAATGACTTGGGTTTCGCCCCTACCAGCCTTTCGTCCACTAAGTGAAGTTCGGAGTTAGCACCTTGTCGCATGAAAGAGCCAGCATAAAAAACGTGATCCCCCGGTTTAAACAGGGTCACGTTGTCTCCTACTGCTTTAACAATGCCTGCTGCATCCCAACCTAGTGTCGTAACAGCGTCCGGTACAGGAACACCTCCAGAGCGGATTTTCGTATCCACGGGATTGACGGAAACGGCCTGAATTGAAACGAGCAGATCGCGAGGTCCCGGGATTGGCGTAGCGGTTTCGACTATACGAAAAGCATCAGCGTGGGTAAGGGGTAAGGAATGGCGGTAGATAATCGATTGCATAGAATGTTTTCTATAATTATTGGATGATCTATATAATCGGGATAACAACGTAAACATACAAGTACGGAAAAAGAACGTACTAAGTTACCAAAAGGGAACTATTGATGTGAAAAATCGACATTATCGTGACATCCCTGGTTGCCCGGTAGAAGTAGCCCTCGATTTAATTGGCGGTCGTTGGAAAGGTGTTGTACTGCACCATTTACTGGAAAACGATTATTTGCGTTTCAACGAACTACATCGTCGTCTTCCTGGTATTAGCCAGCGTTTGCTTACCAAGCAACTGCGCGATCTTGAAGAATCTGGACTTGTCTCACGAACTGTTTATGCAGAAGTACCTCCACGTGTTGAGTACCGCCTGACTGAAGAAGGATTCACCTTACGTCCAGTGATAGATATTCTGGCTAATTGGGGCGAAGTTCGAATAGCACGTCAAAAAATGGAAATCTTGCCAAACCCCACTGACTGATAAGTCAAGTTTTACTGCGGATCACGACCCGGCGTAGCCAGATGACGCCGGGCGGGCATGAAGCCTTGAGCAGAGGCCTGAAGGCCGACAACAGATGTGGAGTTAACCGAAGGGGAACGCTGAAGCCAACAGCGGAGGGAGCTTGCGAACGGCGCGCCACACCGCACTCACCGCTCTGTGACTGTCGATATGGTGACAATGAGCCGCTTACATCTGATCTATATCAATATTTTTTTATTTTTCCATTCTTTTGTGTACTTCAGTGTAAGTCACTAGCATCTATCGATAAAGACAGATTATTACACTGGAAAAAGCAGTACATTTATTAGTACATAAATATATTTATCTTCTATTTTTACCTATTAAATCAGTCAATTAAATCAATAGTTCAATGCCTCTCCTGGGCACCACATTGTAATCCAAAGATATCCACTAATGTCTCTAAGACCTTGAAAACAGCCGCTAAATGCGGCTCAGACTGCTGACGAAACCCACTTTTTTTGTGGGGTTTATTTCTTTTAACGACCGTAGGTCGCGATCGCGATATTTTTCCATAACCCCCTCATTTGACCTTTCTTCTCGCCTATATGGGTTTGCTGCGCTTCCAGGGACGCTTTCAGCCACGCATAAAGACAATAAAAAAGCGCCAGCAGCGCCATGCTTCTTCATATTCTGCGCTGTCGCTGCCAGCAGGCACTGCATCTGCACTTTCGACAGACCACGGAACCGCGCGTATCGATGTCCATGATGCTGTTTTGCATCCGCGAAGCTTCTCTCCACCGTTTCCTTGCGACGCGCATATATCTTTTTGCCCCACTTCGTCAGCCGCAACGCATTCGCACCCTCTTTCGAGGCCTCCCACACATGCCGAGTTATCGTCCTCTGTGCCTTTCCGTTCTGGGTGCACTTCTGTCGCTGCCCGCATTGCTGACAGACTGCGCAGACTGAGCGGTAATGCCGGTAACCGTTGCGGTCTGCGATAACCCGGAACCAGAGCGATACCCCTCTCCTGGGTGAGATGACATACCGCCGAGGTGAAGTAACCCGCATTGACGCCCACTGCCACCGGCTCCAGGCCGAAGCGTCGTATCTGCCGCTCCAGTCTCCCGATAAAGGGTTGGCTGTCATGCACATTACCCGGTGTGACATGCGTATCCATGATAATGCCGTGTTTCCCGTCCACCGTGCGGTGGTCCAGATAAAAGAAGCCCTTCGGTTTGTTATCCCGGTGCATGAAGCCGCTTTGCGGGTCGGTGGTACTGACTTTGGTATTCTTAACGGCGACTGCGCTTTCGGGCGTCTTTTTTATGCCGGGCAGCGGCTTTTTTTCGTGCTTCTTCCTGTCGGCCTCCACGGCGGCATTCAGTTGTGCCAGGTATTCGCTGACGCCCTCAGGACGCAGTTCATTCACCGCCTTTCGCGGATTGGCATCGGCCTTCAAGTGGGTGCTGTCGGTGTAGAGAACGCGCCCGTTCGCCATACCCCGCTCCAGCGCCTGCCCCACAATGTGGTCAAAAATCTGCTGAAAGACATCACTGTGATTGAAGCGACGGAGGCGATTCTGGCTGAGAGTAGAAGCATCGGGGACTTTTTCGGTCAACCCCATACGCAGGAACCAACGATAAGCCACATTGACCTGGATTTCCCTGACCAGACGGCGCTAGGAGGGGACGCCGAAGAGATAGCCCAGGAGCATCATTTTAATCAAACGAACCGGGTCGATGGCGGGTCTGCCGTTATCCGGGCAGTAGAGATGAGCGACGGCCTCGCGGATAAATTCAAAGTCGATGGCGGCATCAACTTTGCGCACCAGATGGTCTTCAGGAACCAGTTCATCGAGGGTGATGGTTTCAAACTGGTATTGATGGGGTGAAGGTTCTTTGAGCATGGCAGTCAGTCCGTTAATTGCACTGACTTTATTAGATCAAAGTCCTGGCCGTGAGGCCAGGACTTTGTCATCAGTCTGAAGCCCGCTTAGGTAACTAAGCGGGCTTTTTGCTATTCAGCGGTGCTTCAGCAGCTCACACTCCCCCGGCTCAATTCCGGAATGCGCCTGCAGTACTGGCTAGCCATCTTGGCAATAAAGCCCTAGAGCCTGAGTTTTACCGCATTAAAGCGTAGGACGTCACCTGTAATCCGCTGCCAATCATCCGCGATACTAGTTGGATTTATCGTTGATCAATCTGGTAGGCAGCTAAGAGCGCAGGCTGTGTGGAAACTCATAGTTTCAAGTCGTTCAGCAATATATCTGATCTGTGTTGTAAGAATGTCGTTGAAGTTGACCGAGTACCCTGTAATTCTTATTCGGACGGTTCAAGGGCTTTTAATACCGGGCATAACTTGATATTTGTTGTCATTGAAGGCTAAAGCGGCTGTAACCGCTAGCCGTATTGTTCTCGCAACTTAATAATCAATCCTTCAGTACCCCAGATTGACAGCATCCTTTTCAGGTTATAGGCCAGTACATGCAGACTAATTTCTGTGCTGACATTTTTAAATCGTCGCATCAGAAAGTGCGTCGCACCCATCCACATTTTAATTGTCCCAAACGGATGCTCTACCGTTTGCTTTCGCAAGACAGCTGTTTGTGGCAATGCATCAAGCCTGGCCTGCATGTCTTCCATTTCAGCTTCATGAATCCAGCGCCGTATACGTCTTGGATCGCGTTTTGATGTAGTACACCTGGAGCGCTGGCTGC
>NZ_QOVA01000047.1 GCF_003332275.1 Edaphovirga cremea
ACGGGCCGTAAGTAATCCATAGATGCAAATGTCAGATCGCGATGCGCCTGTTAGGGCGCGGCTGGCAAGAGAGCCTTATAGGCGCATATGAAAAACCTCCGGCTATGCCGGAGGATATTTATTTATGGTCACAAATTACCTTTTGCTCTACGCCATATCACCTCATTTGCCCTCTGTTGCATTCCCTGATTTCTCAGTCTGCCTCACAAAATAAATAGCATCGCTGTTGCCTGGGAAACTATCTGTCGAGGCGTGCTGCAATACGCGCTATTCCTGTTGGCGACAACATTTCCTCAGCCACATACTTCACACACCCAAGAACCCAACGTGCGGACGTGAAAAACACACTCCCCAGAAAGGATTATTCATCATTAAGCTCACCGTGTCTGACGTGGCATTAGCGCTTGTCCTTGGAATGTTGCCGCTGCTCATCTTGCCTACTTTACCCGACTATCGCGTGCAGATAGTCGTGCTGTTGGCTTCACTACTGCTTATGTTCATGAGTAAATTTTACTGGCGGTTGAGTAAACAGTTGATGTTTATCGCCATCTTTCTGGTGGGTTTTATTTGGGCCACCATTAATGGCACGGTAATGCTTGGTCAGATTGAACAATATTCCGGTACTAAAGTGCAGGTCTTGGGGGAAGTAGAGAGCCTCTATCTGGAAGGAAATAATCAACAGCGGATTGTTTTCCGCGCACATAAAATCAATCAGCGATGGGTCTTTCCACCGTTGTCGATCAGCATCAAGTGGGATGATGCTTTGCCTTATTGCGCCGGGCAACGTTGGTTTCTGACACTGAGTTTGCGGCCGGTGCATAGTCAACTGAACCAGGGCGGATTTGACGGGCAGCGCTGGGCCATTGCGAATCGTCGTCCACTGAATGGATCACTGTTATCCGCGCAACCATTGACGAGTGATTGTGGCTGGAGACAACAACTTGTCAGTGAGGCTCAGCGACAATTAGCCGATAATGATTTTGCCGGAGTGTTGCTGGCATTGGGCTTTGGTGAAAGCGCACTGATCCCACAACAAACGCGGATAATGTTACAACAAACAGGCATCGCCCATTTGATGGCGATTTCTGGTCTGCATATCACGATTGCGGCGCTATTTGGTTGGCTACTGGTGCGTGGAATTCAGTTTTTTATGCCACAAGACTGGATAAGCTATCGCATCCCGCTTGCTGTGAGTTGGATGGTGGCATTGCTCTATGTCTGGTTGGCGGGGAGCAATCCTCCTGCAATCAGAGCAATGCTGGCACTGAGTTTCTGGATCGTATTAAGGCTAAACGGCATTCTCTTTCATGCATGGCAAGTCTGGCTGGGCTGCATTACGTTGATTCTGCTGGCCGACCCCTTGAATGTGCTGTCAGACAGTTTTTGGTTATCGTGTTTTGCGGTGGGGTCATTAATTTTCTGGTTTCAGTGGTGTCCTTTACCTCAGCGATTTAATCAGGGTTGGAAGTGGGCATGGTTGCGCTGGGGTCACTTACAACTGGGCATGATGTTGCTGCTTATGCCGATGCAGATTGGACTCTTCCAAGGGGTGAGTTTGAACTCATTGCCCGCCAATCTCTGGGCAGTGCCGCTGGTCTCATTCATCGTGGTACCATTGGTGTTGATAGCCCTGCTGCTCATTTCGTTCCCTTTGCTCAGTGGTTGCATGTGGTTCATCGCCGATCGCCTGCTGGTTTTTATTTTCTGGCCGATGCCTTTGTTGCAACAAGGATGGACAAACTTTGGTGAGCGCTGGCTGGCGATGAGCCTCATTGGCTGGATGGGTGTGGTCATATGGCGTTTTCGCTGGTGGCACTCCAACCCTATTTCTGTATGTTCTATGTCAGTAGTGATCACGCTTTGGATGTTTAAAAGTGACAAAGAACAATGGCGTCTGGATATGTTGGATATTGGACATGGTTTGGCTGTGCTGATCGTGAAGAATGACAAGGCCATTATTTACGATACCGGTAATCGTTGGCCGCAAGGGAGTAGCGCTGAACGCACAGTGATCCCCTACCTAAGGTGGCGCGGGATTACGGTTGAACAGATAATTATCAGCCACGATCATGCCGATCACGGGGGAGGGTTGCCTGAAATGCAAAGTGCATTTCCATTGGCAAGTGTGCGGACTCCTTGGGCGGAAAGCGGGCATTTACCTTGCCAGCAGGGGAATCAATGGCATTGGCAAGGACTGGATTTTACCGTGCTATGGCCTGAAAACGCAGCTAATAATGCAGGCAATAATGAGTCTTGCGTCATTCGTGTCACTGATGGGCAGTTCTCGGTGCTCTTAACAGGGGATATCGAGCAAAAAGCCGAACTGGCGCTGGTACGTCAACTTCGTGGGGAATTGGCTGCCGATATTCTGCAGGTTCCCCATCACGGTAGCTCGACATCGTCCAGCCCACCTTTTTTACGCGCTGTCCGGCCTGAACTCTCCCTTGCTTCGGCTTCACGCTATAATGCATGGCGTTTGCCGTCGAAAAAAATAGTCAGCCGATATGCGGAAAATAACGCAAATTGGCGCGATACTTCACGCTCTGGTCAACTAAGTGTGTTTTTTTTCGGCAACTACTGGCAAATAAAAGGATTTCGGGAACAATTAATGCCACGTTGGTACCATCAGCGGTTTGGCGTAAGGGGTGATAATGCGTAGAATAGGCCGCTATTTCTTCCAATGCTGGTTAATTGCATGATGAATGATAAAGATCTCTCCACCTGGCAGACATTCCGTCGCCTTTGGCCGATGATCGTCCCGTTTAAAGCTGGTCTGATTGCTGCGGCCATTGCGCTAATTCTTAATGCCGCCAGTGATACCTTCATGCTGTCATTGCTAAAACCTTTGCTCGACGATGGGTTTGGCAAATCGAACAGCTCTATCCTGATGTGGATGCCGCTGGCTGTCATTGGGTTAATGCTGGTACGTGGGATTACAGGGTTTGTATCGAGTTACTGTATTGCCTGGGTTTCCGGTAAAGTCGTGATGCAAATGCGTCGTCGCCTGTTTGGTCACATGATGAATATGCCTGTGGCATTCTTCGACCAGCAATCGACTGGTACGCTTTTGTCACGTATCACTTATGACTCGGAGCAGGTTGCCTCATCTTCTTCGGGGGCGTTGATCACCGTGGTTCGTGAAGGCGCCTCTATTATCGGTCTGTTTGCCATGATGTTTTATTACAGTTGGCAGCTTTCCCTGATCCTGATTGTTATTGCCCCCATCGTCTCCTTTGCTATCAGATTGGTCTCCAAGCGTTTTCGTGGGATCAGCAAGAACATGCAAAGCACGATGGGTCATGTCACTACCAGTGCAGAACAGATGCTGAAAGGGCATAAAGAAGTGCTTATCTTCGGGGGACAGAAAGTTGAAACCGAACGTTTCAACAAGGTAAGCAACCTGATGCGTCAGCAAGGGATGAAGATGGTCTCTGCCTCGTCGATCTCTGACCCGATCATCCAACTGATTGCCTCTCTGGCCCTGGCGTTTGTTCTTTATGCCGCGAGTTTCCCATCGGTGATGGAAACGCTCACCGCAGGTACCATTACTGTTGTGTTCTCTTCAATGATTGCATTGATGCGTCCGTTGAAGTCACTGACCAACGTGAATGCGCAATTCCAGCGGGGTATGGCGGCGTGCCAAACGCTGTTCTCTATTCTGGATATGGAGCAGGAGAAAGATGACGGTAAGCTTGAAGTAGAGCGCGCCAAGGGTGAAATCGAATTTCGCAACGTCACGTTCTACTATCCGACTAAAGAGACGCCAGCGCTGCGCGATATCAATCTGCATATTCCAGCAGGTAAAACCGTGGCTCTGGTTGGACGTTCAGGTTCCGGCAAATCGACAATTGCCAATCTGCTGACGCGGTTCTATGACATCCAACAGGGCGAAATCCTCATGGATGGTCACGATCTGCGTGAATATACGCTCTCTTCGTTGCGTAATCAGGTCGCTCTGGTTTCGCAAAATGTCCATCTCTTCAACGATACAATTGCCAACAATATCGCCTATGCGCGCAGCGATCATTATAGTCGTGAGGAAATTGAAAAGGCTGCCCGGATGGCCTACGCGATGGACTTCATTGATAAAATGGATAATGGTCTTGATACCATTATCGGTGAGAATGGTGTCCTGCTTTCCGGTGGGCAACGCCAACGTATCGCGATTGCCAGGGCGTTATTGCGAGACAGCCCGGTTTTGATCCTGGATGAGGCCACTTCCGCGTTGGATACCGAATCTGAGCGGGCTATTCAGGCAGCCCTCGATGAGTTGCAGAAGAACCGTACATCTCTGGTTATCGCTCACCGATTGTCTACGATCGAGAAAGCGGATGAAATTCTGGTCGTTGAAGATGGGCGGGTGGTTGAGCGCGGTGGACACCATGAGCTGCTTGAACATAAAGGTGTTTATGCACAACTTCATCGGATGCAATTTGGCCAATGATTGAACGCATCTGGTCAGGGCGCTCGCCGCTATATCTGTTCTTATTGCCATTGTCATGGCTGTACGGATTCGTGACTTTTGCGATTCGCTGCAGTTATCGGGCAGGATTAAGACGAAGTTGGCATGCGCCCCGGCCAGTTGTCGTGGTTGGCAATCTGACCGCTGGAGGTAATGGTAAAACGCCCGTCGTTATCTGGCTGGTTGAGCATCTGCAGCAGCGAGGATTGAAAGTTGGTGTTGTCTCCAGAGGTTACGGCGGCAAGGCCGATCACTATCCTTTGGTTCTGACTTCGACCACGCAAACGTCAGAAGCCGGGGATGAACCCATGTTGATATTCCAGCGGACCGGTGCGAGCGTTGCTGTGGCTCCCAAGCGGGTGGAAGCTGTTCAGGCATTATTGAAGCAAAATGATGTAGACATCATTATCACTGACGATGGTTTGCAACATTATGCATTGGGCCGTGACTTTGAGATTGTGGTGATCGACGGCCAGCGGCGCTTCGGCAATGGTTGGTGGCTACCGGCTGGACCTATGCGCGAGAGGGCCTCACGGTTGAAAACAGTTGATGCCGTCATCGTCAATGGAGGGGAGGCGCGAACCAAAGAGCTCGGAATGACGCTG
This sequence comes from Edaphovirga cremea, assembly GCF_003332275.1. Taxonomy (GTDB): domain Bacteria; phylum Pseudomonadota; class Gammaproteobacteria; order Enterobacterales; family Enterobacteriaceae; genus Edaphovirga; species Edaphovirga cremea. The sequence continues at coordinate 5,068 of NZ_QOVA01000047.1, forward strand.
GCGCCATCTCTTGCAGTTAATCTTGCGACGGGGCAACGTAAACTTGTTGAAGAGTTGGCATCAGTCGTAGCGATGGCAGGAATTGGCCATCCTCCGCGTTTTTTTGCCACGCTGTCAGCATTGGGAATGAAGACAGAGCGCAATGTCACTTTCGCTGACCATCAGGCCTACAGTCTTGAACAACTCTCGGTTTTGACGCAGGGTGATCAGGTTTTGCTGATGACTGAAAAAGATGCGGTCAAATGCCGTAATTTTGCGCAATCCAATTGGTGGTATCTCCCGGTCGATGCCGTTTTTGATCGGGTGTCTGGCGAGCAATTATTGGCAAAGATTATGGGATTGATTAAATAAATCCCGTTTTCCAACGATGAGTTGTGAATTTAAAAAGAATGGTTTCAGTAAGATAAAATTTATCTGACGTTACTTATTCAATTACATTATTAAAGAGTTGCGCTTATGGCATTTTTATGAGTAAATGCTTGTCGGCCTGTGATACAGGCGTATTTATGTTTGTGTTTAGAGTAAAGCAGTTCCTCCAAAGACGTTATCACCTGATTCCGCTTCCATGATGAACCTTCTGACTAAGTGCCTCCCATAAGTAACGTATCTGAAAGATCGGCCATCTATGCCATATGGCAATTAATTAATAGTATAAAAGTGCTCAAAAGCGGTTTAATTCGAAAACTTTACGTTGGGCAACAGCATCCGAACAATAATAAAAAGCGTTGTCATGGATGCCCACAAAAAAGGAAATAATAATATGATGTTAAAAATGGGTCGCGTGAAATGGTATAACCAAATGAAAGGTTACGGCTTTATTTCACCACTGGATGGCAGCAATGATGTTTATGTCAGTCGCACGGCAATTGCCAATACCGGCAGTAAGTCACTGAATGAAGGTCAATGCGTCGAATTTACTACGTATAAAAGTGTTTACCACGGCCCAGCCGCCGCGGACGTCATTGCCTTCTGATGACACATTTCGCCAGCGCTAACCTTTACAGGTTTTACGCGCTGGCGAAAATATGTTATCGATATCCATTGAATAGTTATCTTGGATATCGTAATGCCAGCACAGGTTTTCTCCCTCTCCACTGCGCGCGTGCTTCATCTTGCTGCTCAGGGTCTTAAAAATCCTCCTACGCGCAAAGCGACGCCAGCCGATCTGCTTGACGTTATCCGTACCATGGGTTTGCTGCAAATAGACACGATCAGTGTGGTTGCGCGAAGTCCTTATCTGGTGTTATTCACTCGCCTTGGCGACTATCCTGCTGAATGGTTGGAAAACGCACTGGCTGCAAAACAGCTCTTTGAGTACTGGGCGCACGAAGCCTGCTTCATCCCAATCGAAGATTTTGCACTGCTCCGCCACCGCATGCTTTATCCGGAACATCTCGGATGGAAATACTCCCCAGAATGGCGAGAAAAACATCATCAGGATATTGAGGATTTGTTGGGGCATATCGCACAAAATGGTCCGGTACGTTCAGCCGATTTTTCCCGTGAGAACAAAAACAGCACGGGCTGGTGGGATTGGAAACCAGAAAAACGTCATCTGGAAACCTTGTTTACTGCCGGAGAGTTAATGGTCAGTGAGCGCAAGAATTTTCATCGCGTTTACGATTTAACCTCACGCATACTGCCGGATTGGAATGACGATCGCGACACACTTTCTGCTGCTGAGGCGCAGTACGAGATGTTGCGCCGCAGCAGTCAATATCTGGGTATTTTCAAAGCGGAGTGGCTGGCCGATTACTATCGACTGAAACGTATTCCGCTGAGAGGCGTCATCAACCGTCTTGAAGAAGACGAAGAGATCGCGCAGGTCAGCGTTGAAGGATTCAGTGAACCCTTTTATGTACACCACACTCTATTCCCTCTGCTGGCACAATCAGCATCCCAATCAATTACCTCAACGGTAACCTCTTTGCTTTCGCCATTTGATCCGATCGTTTGGGACAGAAAGCGTGCTTTAGCCTTGTTTAATTTCGATTACCGGATTGAATGTTATACGCCGCAGGCCAAGCGACAGTATGGTTACTTCGTCTTGCCGATTCTTCATCGGGGTGAGTTGATTGGGCGGACGGACGCCAAGATACACCGAAGAGAACAGGTTTTCGAAGTCAAAGCACTCTATCTTGAACCGGGGACCAAAGTGGGATCGCGGCGGATCAACGATCTGACCAAGGCGATCAGCCAATGTGCGCGATGGCATGGTGCGACCCGCGTGGTGATTGGCGCGGTGCCGGAAGCATTGCGCGCAAGCTGGCAGGGCGGATGGGAAATCGTGTAAAAAATCTGGTCACGGCGGGAAGTATTTTTGCCGGGCGACCCTCTGCGTATTTATGATCACCCACAGCGATTAACGGTCTGGGAAGGGTTATGATATCCTTTCAACCTTTGGTTTTATTCAGATATCTCCAACGTGGAGGAAGCATGGATCATCGTTTGCTTGAAATTGTTGCGTGTCCGGTTTGTACCGGGAAACTCTATTTCAATAAAGAAAATCAGGAATTGGTGTGTAAAGTGGATGCACTGGCTTATCCAGTGCGCGACGGGATTCCGGTTTTGCTGGAAAACGAAGCGCGTTCCCTTTCGGTTGATGAGAAACATCCATGAGTTTTATTGCAATCATTCCAGCTCGTTATGCTTCCAGCCGCTTGCCGGGTAAGCCGCTTGCCGACATCAATGGTAAGCCAATGGTGGTGCATGTCATGGAGCGGGCGTTGGAGTCTGGTGCGGATCGGGTTATTGTCGCGACCGACCACCCTGATGTCATGAAAGCCGTTGAAGCCGCAGGCGGGGAAGTGTGCATGACCCGGCCTGATCATCAGTCAGGCACGGAACGCCTTGCCGAAGTCATCGAACGCTATGGTTTCTCTGATGACGAGATTATCGTCAACGTCCAGGGTGACGAGCCGCTCATCCCGTCAGTAATTATTCGTCAGGTTGCTGAAAACCTTGCTGCGTCGCAGGCGGGAATGGCAACACTGGCTGTCCCTATCGAGAGCGCTGAAGAGGCGTTCAATCCAAATGCTGTGAAAGTGGTTATGGATGCGCAAGGGTATGCTTTGTACTTTTCCCGGGCGACGATTCCCTGGGAGCGTGAAAGGTTTACCCATTCCCGTGACAACATCGGCGATCACTTCCTGCGGCATATTGGCATTTATGCTTATCGCGCGGGTTTCGTCCGCCGTTATGTGACCTGGGAGCCAAGCGCATTGGAGCAGATTGAACTGCTCGAACAATTGCGCGTTCTCTGGTATGGCGAGAAAATTCACGTTGCGGTGGCGAAGGCCATTCCTTCTGTCGGTGTAGATACACCGGAGGATTTGCAGCGCGTACGGGATCACTTCTCGCAAGTAAAATAGGTATATAACCGGGATGAATTCCTTCATTCCGGTTGATTGTGCACAGAAAACCTCCAGCTAGGCTGGAGGTTCCGTAAAGCTTTCAGCTTTGAGCCAGTTATAAAAACCCCTTTTGATTTGTTAAAACAGTTTGCGGTCTGGCAACTGCAAACGTTCAACA
>NZ_QOVA01000048.1 GCF_003332275.1 Edaphovirga cremea
ACCGATATCAACACCCATTCGGCTCAGGGACTGTGCTTTTGTTCGTGACATAACACACCTCCAATATAAGGGCTGACAGCAAGTGCAATTTTAGCAAGTTGAGTGGGGGCGAACCATTCCATTAGCTTTAAAACCAGCGATTAAGCGGGAGCTCGTCAGTTACCTGGTAACACAGTTTACGATGAGCATCCGCCAGGCGTGCAGGACATTATCGCTGAGCAGGACGGTGTATTTTTATCAGCCTGACACCCGGCGTGATGAACCGGTGATCCAGGCGCTGACCGGGGCGGCTGAACGCTATCCGCGATACGGTTTTAAAAAGCTTTTTCAGGTACTTCGCAGGCAGGACAACACCTGGAATCATAAACGTGTGCACCGGATTTACTGCCTGCTGAAACTGAATTTTCGCCGTAAGGGAAAGCAACGTCTGCCGGTTCGCAATCCGGCCCCACTGGCAACGCCGGAAGCACTTAACCAGAGCTGGTCCATCGATTTTATGCACGATGCGCTGATCTGTGGCAGACGTTTTCGAACCTTCAACGTCGTGGATGATTTTAATCGTGAGGCTCTGGCGATAGAAATTGACCTGAATATCCCGGCACAACGCGTCGTCCGGGTACTGGACAGGATAGTGGCAAACCGCGGATATCCGCTGAAGATGCGGATGGATAATGGCCCGGAGCTGATCTCACTGGCTCTGGCGCAATGGGCAGAAGAGCATGGCGTGATGCTTGAGTTTATCAAGCCTGGCAAGCCAACGCAGAACACTTTTATCGAGCGGTTTAACCGGACGTACCGGACGGAAATACTGGATTTTTATCTGTTCAAAACACTGAACGAAGCACGGGAGATCACCGATCGCTGGCTGAATGAATACAACAGCGAGCGACCTCATGAATCCCTGAATAACCTGACACCGGAAGAGTACCGGCAGATGGCTGAAAATCCGGAAGTCTCAAAAAGTGCGTGGAACTAAAATGGGTATGCTTACAATATCCGCCAGCTTATTACATTATTTTAGTCACACAACGCGAGTTCGCCGTTCGCTTACAAAGCAACATAATGTTGTGCATGCTGAATTTACAGAGGCAGGCTAAATATTTACTTTGAAAAGTGAATGCTTTTGAAGTGGTGGGGCAGATAGCGCATCAGTCGAGAAATGCGCCACCTCATTCACCTTGAGTTATATCTTGAAGGATTCCTTCTCTTTCCCTCTTAACACCTCAATAATTAATTGAATCTTTTCAATTGTGGACTTATTTAACACATCAAAAGTAAATAACTCTGCGTAACTATCTCTTTGAGTACATGGTCCAGTTAACAATGGATGCAGTAATTCTTTACAGCCCTTATTGAAATCGACTTTTTTCCGACCTAATATATCCAAAAGAAGTCCCTCCAAACATGGCTCAGAACCAACCAGGTTTATTCCTACTTTTAATGCGTCTTGGATGTATTTTTTTGGCCACTGAAGATCAGTGTCAAGTAAAACAATGACAAAATCGTACCCATCACATTTTTTACATGATATTGCATGTGTAATTATATGCTCTGGCCCTTTTCCTCCAGCAGTCACAATGGAAACTTTAAATGTACCATTCGAGAAAAGAGATTTTAGATGAGAAAGAAAAGCTTTTTCAGCATGCCCCTCCCCAACCAACAGTAAAGTTTTGCTGATAGAACGGCGCACTATTTTTTTCTTTGCCATTTTGTAATCCGTTAAATATTGATGTCTGGCACGCCACCTAATGCGCCGGTAATATATTTAGAATAAAGATTATCTTGGCTCCTCAAGCCTTGTATATCATCCAGACGCCAAGCCTCACTAACACTATTCTTTTTTTCTACTAAATATACATTATGTTTATTTAATGATTTTAGAACCTCTGCAGTATGGCAACTAAAGATGAGTTGCGAAGATAGCTTGTTAATACCATCATTAGCAAACATATCTATCAGTTCTCTAATCATGTGCGGATGTAGATCGCTATCAAGTTCATCTATAACAGCCACACCACCATAATCTAATGCGGAAATTAATTTATAAATGAAGTAATAGCATGCTTGAGTGCCAGTGGATTCCATAAAAAATGGTATCTCGAATTTCTCACCCTCGTGAGTATGAATTCCATATGGCAGAAAATTTTGTTCACTTTCGCCTGTCTTTTTATCAATAATGTCTTCTTCCTTTATTATTATATCATCCAGGCCAAAATCCATTCTCGTCAAGTACTTTTTTGCCTTTTCGAAAAGTTCAGATTCTTCGTTATAATAGTCTGTGGCTTCAAGGACTTTTCTATAGTTAAAGTTGGACTTACCAAAGACATTTAAGTTGTTTTCTATGCTATAAAAAATGTTATGCATAGCATCAGCTATAACATTGTCACCCTTTCGTCTAAAGTAAGAAATGGCAGAAGCATTCTGTGGTACTGTTTTTAACTCACTAAGTATGAAATCCTGACCTACACTTTTTACTTTATACAAACCAGTGGAATCATCGTATTTCCTATAAAAAACAGATGAAAATAACCTGCTGCTTTTATATTTTAACTCTTCATGCAATACCCTTTTTTTATTAAACTTCAATAGGTATTTAAATTCAACGTAATGTGTTTCACCTTCGAGAATTGAACGATCAACAAAGCATACCTCAATCTCTGATGGCTCTTTTTTATTACAAATATGTGAATAAATCGGTAGAGAGTCTGAATTATCCATTGATTTGAATGATTCACTGCAAAACCAACTCAAGAATGCTAAAGGTTTAAGTATATTTGATTTACCAGAGCCATTCGCACCCATCACAGCCAGTACTTTGGTTATGCGAATATCAAGCCAACATTGGTCTAAAGAGGATGCAGAAGAGTTAGCCTTCAAAGTAAGGTCAACTAGTTGCTCATCCTTAAATGAGTAAAAATTTTTGAAACGGTACCATTTAATCATACTTGACCCACTTAGACATTTTTTTGTTTAACTTAGCTTACTATGTCATCTTGATTTGATGTTGTCCATCACAAATCTTTTAAAAATGTAAAAGTCAAATACCTGAGAGTTTTTTTGCTGCTTCTAAAATCAAATTGCATAGGTGCCTGCATCTCGGAAGCGAACTGCAGCCCCTATCCCTATCTGACAGAAGAATTGAATGAGTTTTCCCCCGTAAACGCGTCATAACAGACCGTGTAACGGTCACATCACTCCAGTCAATGGGGGCTTCCGGTGGATGTTCCAGCAATGCCACATCCTCCACAGGCTTACTATCCTGCAGCTCTGTCACCGCATTGCTATCAATCCCCCCAGAGTTATTGACAGGACTCCGAGGCGCGCCAGAGGCGCTTTTTAAAGTCAAAGGCTCAACGTCAACGGCTTTACGGACAATGCGCCATTCTGTTGTACGGGTTTCAAATACATGACCCGCACCAAGATGCGGAACGAAGATACCGACCACCTTCTGCACTTCTTCGTCATAGGCGTTCGGCTCATCGGCCACCTTTCGCGCGACACGTACCGTCTGAACATCACGCGGGACGTTTGCACCACCCTGCCTAGCGATGTACGCCGCAAAGTCACCAGCAGAAACCGCAGCGCGAACCGTTTCGCCCCGCTCATCAAAGGTCTCCGCCAAACTAATCCAGCGAAGACAATCAGCACGGCATTCACGGTAAGCGCACATAGTGGGGACGCCAATAGATTTAAACTGAGGAATGCGCCACGTAGACGCCCAAGAAGTTACAGCGGCAGCCATATCCCGCAACGGCTTGCCGGTATCACGGTCTATTTCGCCGTCAAGCGCATAGCCGTCGATATTCTTGGCAATGTATTTTGCGATATACCCCGCTGCACCACCTTTATTCAGGTGCTTGCAGTCAAAGCGATTCTTTGCGGCTCCGGGTTCATCACCATCTTCTTTCAGCGCATACCGGCGCATGATGTCGATAATCTGCTGACGCTGCTTGCGCTCGCAAAACAGCATCATATGCCAGTGCGGTGTTCCGTCATGGTGCGGCTCAACAACGCGCATACCGTAAACACTCAGGCCACGGTCTTTAAACACGGTGCGGATCTTGCTCCAGATGTTCACTAGATAACGCTGGCCGTCTTTAGGCGAATACGCCTCCAAGTCCCAATTGTGATTAAACTGGACTTTGGCATGGTCTTTTTTGCCAACGACACGCGTCGGGTGATATTTGGAAGGTGTGGTAATGGTAATAAACATGCCGACGTGTTTCTCGCTGGCGGCATATTTCTCTATGCCTGCAATGGTGCTCATCAACTCCATGCGGCGGATCTCCGGGTTCGAGATACTCGCCATCACTTTATCGATCAGGTCGAAGCGCTCACCGGTCGCAACGTTCTCCAGGTCGCATCCTTTCAAATACTCCATATTGGCCAGTCGGCGTGCCTGCACATCCCTGATGGCCTGTTTGCTGGCATACGGGTACTTATTGCGATTAACTTCCCCGGCTGCAATCAGCAACGCCTCACGCCAGCGCGTGCGCTGTGCTTTTAGCTGACGTTCCCACCATTCGGAATTAACCAGCCGTGACAGGCTGGCAAGCGCCGAACCTGCATTCAGCTTGCCCTTACTATATTTACGCCAGTGCATCGGAGTAACATTGAAGGCGCGGGTCATATTGCCAACGCGGCCATAAAAATCAGCCTGTACGCTATCGCTGATTAACCCGGTATTGTCGCCGCCGTTGTCCTCGATAAACTCCTCGCAATAGCGGTCATAATTCTGTATCAACTGACCGGTGATGCGGTCAGCAAGGCGACGCAACTCCTTATCATCCATGCCCGGTAAGTGCACATAGTTGTCCGCCTCGTCAAAAAGCACGGCGAGCGGCAGGGATTGGCTGGTCACACTCCTCGCAAATCGACGCCGATACACCGCCACACATCCGCGCGGCACTAATCTGCATCGCGAAGGTTTCCTGCTGGCGCTGCTGCACCAAATCCATTAAATGCGGCATTGTTATTGCTCCCTCGATTTATTAAGACGACTCAATGCACCACGGCATATTTCAGCTACATGGCCGCTTTCTTTTTTCATTTCATCGATAGTGGTAATAGACTTAAAAAAAACAGAGCGCTTCACGAAGAAATTAACCACATCAGCAATTAGATTTATTTCACTTGAATAATCCGCTCTAGTCACCAAATAGACATCTTTAGTGTCTTTATCTGTTCTTATGTCAGAAAGCACATATTCCCCACGCGAGAACATCGCAATATCCAGTTTGTTATTGATAACGACGTGTCTATGTTTATTCATAACGACGCGCCCGATTTTTGCTCCCCCGCTTGGTTGTCGAACTTTTCAGACTCTTGGCGCAGCAGTTCGATAATCTCAACATCAGAAGGATGGTTGACTGCCGCGTGCGTTGCCAGTTTGTTCAGGTGAGCGGAGAAGCTGACCGCCACATCGGCCTTCGCTTCGTTGCGCGCGTTGTTCAACATCCAGTTGCGTGACTCATTATCAGCCTTATTACGCATTTCTTGGCCGACGGTTTTATACATATGCATTATATAAACCTCAGATAATAGAAAGCTCGACGCAATAAAGCGCCGTTAGAAAGCTTCCCAGTGAATAAATGTAGATATTGCTCAGACTTAACTGCCGTCAATATTATTAGGGCGTACTCGAAAAGGCTAAATAACTCGCGCAGCGCTCTTAATAGTGCCTCGCGCCATGTGCAAGCCTCATCATCCATACGCCAGTGCGGTTGATTAAATTCAGTATCGGTTAATCCGGCATGAAGAAATAACGTGCGGCGCTCGCTAATCGTCAAGCGGCCAATAAAACCGGATTGGCTGATACCGTGTTTACGGTATTTAGCGAAAGCACTGCGCAACTCATCAATAGCGCACACGACGCGCGCGGTCACCGTCGCTCATTTCTTCCAGATTCAGCACAGCATGACGCTGCTTAAGCTGTGCATGAAAACAGATGGTCAGGCGCTCACGCTCCATCATGCGATTATAAAAATCACAGGTATTATGCCAGCGCGGCGCGGCCAAGTGCTTACCAACAATGTCACGCAACCCAGCAGGCTGGTTACGGACGATTTCGGTAGTGATTACTGTCATCTAAACCCCCTACTGAAAACGGATTTGATTGCAGAAAGCCAATGGCCAGCGCGACGGGTGCGGATGATAATTCCCTGACGCCCTTTGCCGTGGGTGATGGTGGTATCGAGTGTGCGGATTGGCTGGTTATTCCAGAGCAGCGGCGCGATAGAGACAGGTTGTTGCATGTAACCCCCTATTCAAATCAGGCCGAACGACGCGCCGATACCGCTCATGGCGTCGACTGCGCTGGACATTGCCGGATTAGCCTGAATACGCGCTTGGAGCGCTAGCGCAGACAGGGAAAGCATTCTTATCCCTGAACTCATGCTATCAATCATGCTGTACTTGCGTGCGGTGGTCAGACGTTCCGGCGAAACTGCGCCGCTGGCCAACTCGCTCAATTCACTCATTGCGCGCATGACGTATGACTGCAGCTTGTCTTTTGCCAGCTCGTTTACAGGCACACACGGCAGGCAATGAATCTGAGCCAGAAAACCATCGACCAAGGTCGAGTCTTCCGTCAGGTGTATTAGCTCAGACCTGATCTGACAGTTACCGGTTATTTATACAGGTATCTGTCAGATTACATCTGGCTTAAATTTTTCTCAGACCAGATGCGCTTTCCATCAAGTAATGTTTCCATTGGCGTCCGGCCACAGCACATTTTCCCCTGATGGGTTCGCTCATTATTATAGTGAGCCAGCCATTCATCAAGATCCGATTGTAATGTGTCGAGATCACCATACAGCTTTTTGCGGAACGTCACCTGATAAAACTCATTCAGTATCGTTTTATGGAACCGCGCGCAGATACCATTTGTCTGCGGCGACATCGCTTTGGTTTTAGTGTGGTCAATATCATTTATTGCCAGATAAAGCTGGTAATCATGCTGCTCCACTTTGCCGCAGTACTCTGTGCCTCTGTCGGTCAGTATTCTCAGCATTGGCAGGCCATGAGACTCGTAAAATGGCAACACGCGATCATTTAGCAGGTCAGCCGCTGTAATCGGCGTTTTGGTGATATACAGCTTGCAGTGAGCGACTTTTGAGTACGTATCAACGAATGTCTGCTGATAAATACGTCCGACGCCTTTCAGGTTACCCACGTAGAACGTGTCCTGAGAGCCCAGATAACCCGGATGAACGGTTTCAATTTCACCACAGACCTCGTCATCACTGGCTTTACGCTCCAGTGCTGCGATCTGGCTGTCAGTCAGTTCGATGCCCTCACGAGCCACTTTTTCTTCCAGTGCTTTAAGGCGCTTTTTGAAATTCTCAAGGTTGTGGCGCAGCCAGACAGAACGGACACCACTTCCTGAGATAAAAACGCCCTGTTTACGCAGCTCATTGCTGGTCCGGTGCTGGCCATGCGCAGGGAACGCAACAGCATAATCAACAACAGCCTGTTCAGTTGCGTCGTCGGTACGATTTTTGAGATTGGGAGCGCGTCTGCTACGGTTAATGAGCGCGTCCACACCGCCCTCATCAGCAAGTTCGCGATAACGGTAAAACGTATCACGCGAGACGCCCATGATTTTACAGGCTTTAGACACATTACTGAGTTCTTCAGCCAGATTGAGCAAACCTGTTTTGTGTTTGATGACGGGATTGGTAGTATGAAGCATGAGAGTTACCTCGTGTTTTGTATAAGGATTCGACACCCATATCAAAACCGGTAACTCTCAACCTTTCAAGGTCATGTGTCAGATCAAGTCGCGACTAATACACCTAAATACAGTTCTTTTGCAACCACTGGAACACAAGCAAACTTTGAAAGTTATGTAATTAATTCGTCTGGTAAATCAGTCAAAGTAGGCAATGGACATCTAAATATTTCGGATTAAAAATGAAAGCGATATTAAAAAATATTGATTGCGTCCACCATGACTTCAACGCTTATTCACCTGAAAAGGATGAAACCGCAATCACGTTAACTTTAACGATAGGTTCTGTAAACTCGGATGGGGGAGATAACTTTGATGTATTTATCTGTACTCCAGAGTGGCTCTGTAAACATCATTGGGTGCCTGAGTTGATGCGTCATACCTTACTGATTCGCAAGTATGATCTTGATGAGATCACCAAAACCATCACGGATTATATTGACCGGTGTGAAGGTAATGACTGGATGGAGATTGCCCAAAAACTCTCCCGCGTCTTTGCCTGGGAATATGAAGATTACCAACCTTGATAAAATCCCGGCCAAGTCGCCGGGATTTTACTTGTGCACAGAAAACCTCCAGCTAGGCTGGAGGTTCCGTAAAGCTTTCAGCTTTGAGCCAGTTATAAAAACCCCTTTTGATTTGTTAAAACAGTTTGCGGTCTGGCAACTGCAAACGTTCAACAAGA
>NZ_QOVA01000049.1 GCF_003332275.1 Edaphovirga cremea
TTGAACGTTTGCAGTTGCCAGACCGCAAACTGTTTTAACAAATCAAAAGGGGTTTTTATAACTGGCTCAAAGCTGAAAGCTTTACGGAACCTCCAGCCTAGCTGGAGGTTTTCTGTGCACAACAAAAATCCCGGCCTTCGAGCCGGGATTTTACTTTTAGCCTCAGCCGTTCAGCTCAGTCCTGATAACCAGACAGCCATTCTCAGCCGTAATACTCACTGACTGCCCGGGGGTAAATCCCAATTGCTCCAGCCACTTACCCTTGATGGTCAGTTGTGGGCTGGGGTTGGGCCTGCCGCCGTTGGGGCGGTAACCGACGGTGTAACGGCGGGCTTGGGATGTGGCGGGTTCTGACGTAGAATCGCGTTCAGTCATGATCAACTCCTTGCTAGTTGGTGGTGATGAGCGGGGTTATCGGGTGGCAGCCCGGTAGCCCTGCGTTAATAAAATCGTCTCTTTAGTAGCGTCTTACTTCTCTCCCTCTGCTCAGGATATCAATAACTTGGTCATCTGCGAGCGCTTGACCAGACTGTCCATCAGCACAATCAACGCCTGTTGATCTTCATCAGATAACGAATCCATCTGAGCGGCCAATGCCTGTAGCTGCGGATTATGAATGCGTGGCACGGTCGGCGGCAAAAGTCCCACCAGTGAATCAACAGAGGTCTGTAATACCTGTGCGATCCTGACCACGGCATCCAGTTGCGGCACGGATGCACCACGCTCCCAGCGGTTATAGACACGACGGCCCACTGAAAGGAGTTCGGCTAATCTTGCCTGAGTCATTTTACGGACTTCTCTTGCTTCCTTAAGACGGGTGGCAAACAGCTGCGCTCTGCTGTTGGCTTCAGTTCTCACTTCAGCCCCGCAGTCGCCGCCGTCCGTGGCGGCTCCGGTGAGCAAACCCAGCGTCAACGCCCGTACGCAAGCCCGTCAGGCCAATACCCTTGCTTGTTGGTCGGCCTGCGGCCTCCGCCGTTAATTACCCCCGCCCCAGCCCGGTTACCTCTGTCTAAACAGGCTCGCACTGCGTAGCTCGTTCAGCCTCCACCCCATGCAGCCCTCAGGGGGGCTTCCCTGCTTGAAAGCCTTGCTTCGTGGGCCTCGCCAGGCCACACCCGCGAACCAGCGCCAGTCCCGCAGCAAGCTGCGAAACTGTCACCGGTTATCAAAGGGCGCTTGGCAGGAAGAATAATGACGATGGTCACAAACCAAAATCAAGGGCTTACCGGCGGCTGGCGCCGCCGGTATACTGGTGCGGTAGTGGTTAACTGCTCTTTAACAGCGTTGGGAAAAGTGGCTTACGGGGCCAAAAAGTGCGCGTCGGGGGTTGTGCGTCCGTACATCAAAACGCACAGGCAAAAAGTGGTTGTAAGCCACTGAGTACACTAGGAAAAATGATGTTCGTTGGCTAACTCCGCAATGGAAGAAGTTGTTGTGGAGAATAACTATCTCAACGCCAGTGATAAGCTCCGTCAGCAACAACTGGAAACCAAACTGGCGAATGGCTCCATCAGTGACAGCGAAGTGCAGGAGCTGGCCGACCTGACGAAAAAGGATGTCGGCAGCGATGCAAATCTACAGAATGCCTGTGCCAATGGAGCCAGTGCGGGCTGTGTTAGTGAGCTGAAACTGGCGTTTGCTGCCAAAGAAAGCTATCAGGGTTATGCGGAATACCAGACGTACTACGACTTACGCGACCAGTTCCCGGAGGAAATGGCGAAGTTCGGTGATTTAATTGGGGACTACTCGCGTGATCTGCTCAAGCTGGTAGATCAGGGTTATACGCCTGAGCAGGCACAGACCAAAATGTCTCAGGATGCAGCATACTCAGCCAAATACCAGCAGGCGATGAATGATGTTCCTGGTTGGGCCAAGATAGCCATGACCATTCAGGATACGGCTGGGATCGTTTACGGTGCCAAGGCAGCGGGTGCCAGTCTGGAAAGGTTGGCTGAGAGTCAACTGGTTCCCTACCGGCAGTTGGTGACCGATGTTCGCGCTGGATTATCTTCTTCACCGAAGCGTTCAGGTAACGTTGCTGTTGCTGAAGTTGATATACCGGGTATGCCAAAGCAGATAGCGGCACATAGTGGCGTTGACAGCGCCGGTAAAGGGTTGGTAGGTGCAGGGAATCAGAATTTTAAATACCAAACCTTACAAAGTAAGGATGGTAAGCCTATCGATAGGAACACTGACTCTGAATATAAAATCCTTGATAATCTGGCAGATCAGTTAGGTAGTAACACGTCAGCGAAAGGAACTGTAACCATCTTCACTGAACGTCCTGCCTGTGGCAGTTGTTTAGGTGTGGTTGACCAGTTCCAGAAAAAATATCCCGGAATCCAAGTTAACGTCTTGGATAACAATGGTATTTTATTAACGTCGAGGAAGAAGTGATGAACAGTGAGCGTATTGATTATTATGAAATTAAAAGAGATTTTTTAGACTATTGTTATGATGGATGTCGTCATAAGCTGATCAATATTGCTAGAGGTACTTCAGGCTTGTCCAAGGATGAGGATGGAATAGGGTACGCTTCTTATCAATATGAGGGTGTCTATCAACTCCCTGTCGAACAATTAATGTTGGCTGTTATTAATTTGATATTAATGGCTGCACGTGGCCCTGAACATGTTGAAATGTATCATAGAAAAGAAATAAAACAGATTTTATCAGCACACCCTCTTGATGAGTTACTCAAAGACCTAGGGGAAGAAGAACGGGAAGATCTACTGCGTGACATGAAAGCGTTGCAACTAATTTAGTAAACAATCCCGGCCAGTTGGCCGGGATTTTTGCTTTTACGCCCTAAAAACTCCCTCTTCCCGCCGCTGCAACCGTAACGTTCCGGTGAACTCATATTGACAGGTCCGATGAGGCCGGTCGCAGGTTTCTCCGGGGAACGTTCGTCAGGTGGTGAAGTGCTGAGTAAGGTATTTCGCGATTGTGGCGCAGGAACTGAGTCAGTTGTATTGTGGCTCTAAAGCTACGTGGGACGCGGGTTGTCGCTATTTACGTTGTCAGGGACGCAAGTCCTTAGTGCGGATATCGGGCGCTTTCTGTCAGCTTCCTCCGCCCCCGAAGGCGAACCCCGGCAGCGGCAGCAACTCGTCCAGCTCCTCTTCCGGCCAGCCCGGTAGCCGTTGCAGCACATCCGTCAGCCAGGCATGGGGATCAAGACCGTTCATCTTCGCGGTTTCCAGCAGGCTCATGATTCTGGCTGCACGTTCACCCGCCGCAGCCGAACCTGCGAAGAGCCAGTTTGAACGTCCCATGACCACCGGCCGTATCGCCCTCTCACAACGATTGTTGTCCAGCGGCAACGCGCCATCCTCCAGGAAGCGGCTGAGCGTCACCCGTCGTTTGAGTGCATACGTGATCGCTTTACCCAGCGCGGAGCTCTCCGGGCACGCATCCTTCTGCTGCTCAAGCCACTGCCACAGTTTTTCCAGCACTGGTCGCGCATAACGCTGCCGCCACTGGCGGATCTTTTCCACTGGCCGGTGTCGGATCTTCTTTTCCAGCCGGTATAGCCCGGCGATCTGTCTGACCGCCATTTCTGCCCTGGGTCTTTACTCGCTTTATAAAGATCGGCGAAGTTTCTGCGGGCATGTGCCCAGCAACCCGTCAGCGCGACCCCTTTGTTCTGCCCCGCCAGGGTTTCATACGCCGGATATCCGTCAACCACCAGGCTGCCCGTCCAGTCCTTCAGGTATTCCGCCGCATATCTGCTGCTCCGGCCGGGCTGACTGTCGAAGCAGACGACAGCAGGGCCACTTTTTTCACCGCTGACGTAAGCCCACAGATAGCCGGAACGGGCTTTACCGTCTTTTTTCGTGTCCAGGATTTGCAGAGGCGTTTCATCGGCATGTAACACATCGCATTTCAGTAACATCCGGTGCAGTGATTCCGCCAGTGGCGTCAGCACCGCCCCCGCACGGCCGACCATATCTGCCATCGTGCTGACGGGCAGATGGATATCTGAGCGGGCCAGAACCGGCTGCTGACGGTACAAGGGCATATGGTCGCAGTGTTTGCTGATCACCAACTGGGCGATGAGTGACGGCTCTGCCACACCTTTCGGGATAATGTGCGCAGGCATATCACCGCTGACCACCCGCTGGCAGCAGGTGCAGCCATACTGCGGGCGAACGTACCGGTTAACCACGATGCGGGCCGGGATATATTCCAGCTTTTCGCTCACTTCATCGCGGATGTGACGCAGCACGCCCTGGCAGTCAGGACAGTTTTCGGTTGAGGCCGGTTCGATTGTTTTTGTGACACGAGGAAGATGGGCCGGTAGTGGTTTTCGCGCCGGACGTTCCGGAGCGGCTTTTTCTTCGGCAGGGAGCAGCGTGTCCAGTTGCGCTTCAACAGCCGCGATATCCGCATCCATATCCTCTTCGAACAGGGAGCGCTGCATGCCGGCCAGTGTTTCGCCCTTTTTCCCGAAGCGCTGCTGGCGTGCCAGTTTCAGCGCCTCTTCCAGCAGAAGGATACGTTGCTGAAGAGTGGTATTCTGCCGGCGAAGTTTTTCTTCTTTTTCAGCATTCTCAGACACGGCGTTTTGCGCCATGGCAAGCGCCAGAGTACGAAGCTGTTCAATATCGTTTGTGGTGGAGAGAACGGAGATATCCATGCGGGTAATTATATCGCACCCGGCATGGATAATCATTAGTTTTCATAAGGTTATGGCGGTTTTTGATGCGGTTCCAGATGCATCCCGGAAGACCCATTTTGTGAGGTCGTGGCCTTTTACCTGTTGCCAGTCAACACCGCTGACAAGCCAGCTGAACTCATCGGGCGTGAGGGGCCAGGCGGCCTCATTTGCCCGGGGCCAGCGAAAGTGGCCTTTATGCAGACGGCGAACGCACAGCCAGACGCCGTGTTTATCCCAGCGCAGCACCTTGATGCGCGAACGGGCTTTATTGGTGAAGACGAAGGCGGCGCCTTCGTGCCACGATGATTTGAGCTCATCCTGAACATACTGGGTCAGCGTGTCGATACCCCGTCGCATATCAACGGGTTTAACGGCGAGGAAGACATTTTCAGGCGTCAGCATATTTGAGGGCCCTGAAGACATCGTTCAGTTGCGAAGGATGGCAGCACATGCGTATTCTACCGGGCAGAAAGAGCGTAACGGGTTCATTCACTGCAGGTGAAAAGGATTCAGCAGGTGGTGATGCTTCGGTGATATGAACAGGTAGTACCGCAGGTTCGCTGGCACGTCGTTCAGCCTTTGCGACATCCTGGGGCCATTCACGAAAGGAAGTGAAGGGAATATCGTGAAGTTCACAGTATTGCTGGCGGGTAAGACCACTGGCCCGCCAGCTGGCAACATGTTGTTTTTTCTGTTCAATGAACCATCGCTGTTTCATCAGCAAACATCCTTCATCAGTTAAAGATGGCGCTGATATTACCTGCTGAAATAATTATGAAAATATGAGTTCACCGGAACGTTACTCTTCGCGGCAGATCTTCCCACACCACGGTGTCCGGCGGCAGCGGCCGCTTCTGCGGCGTGGCAATCACGGTAATAAACTCCACAACCTGTAGCTGCTTGCGGGCCGAGAGCTTACAGACCTTGCGCAGTGTCTGCATAATCTCCGGCTCTGGCGGCGGTGGGGGTAACGGTTCTTCGACGGTGAGCACCAGGCAACCGGGCATCACGCGCACCTTCAGCGGCGTACCGGTCTCAAACCCTGCATCTTCCAGCCAGTAGCCCTTCAGCGTAATGGTGGGGGCGGGTTCGTGCGTTTGCCAGTCACGAATGTAACCCACGGTATAACGACGGGTTTTTAGTTCAGGTGCTTTAGTTGTGACGACTTTTGACTTAGAATCCTGCTCAGCCATGATTAACTCCGT
The DNA here is from genome assembly GCF_003332275.1 of Edaphovirga cremea. GTDB lineage: Bacteria > Pseudomonadota > Gammaproteobacteria > Enterobacterales > Enterobacteriaceae > Edaphovirga > Edaphovirga cremea. The sequence continues at coordinate 5,869 of NZ_QOVA01000049.1, forward strand.
AATAGTCAGTTGTGGTTAGCGGTGATAACGGGTTCCAGCCCGCTACCACCGCGCTAAATCTCTTCTCCGTTACTCTTCTTTAGCCGTCTTCCTTGATGAATCCCAGCGCCGTGACTGGTACTTGATAATCAGGCTCTCCAGCACTTCCCGGACTATCGCCAGCTCGTTCTCAGGCAACTGGCTGACGGCTTCAAACTGCAACGTTAATGTATCAGTTGGTCCACGTTCATGTTCATCGAACAGCAGATAGTCGGTGCTGACATGCAGCGTGGTGGCTATCTTCTTCAGCGCATCCAGTGACGGCATTGCCTGGCCGCTCTCATACTTCTTCCAGCTATTAACATGCAGACCAATGGCATCAGCTATCGCCTGCTGGGACAGACCCAGCTCCTTACGTAATGCGCTTAATCGAACAGGTAATGACTGATGTGGACTAGCAATATCGAACACTGATTAAGGATTTTTTACGCCACATGTTTCTCTTTAGCATGTGGCGTCTGACCATCATTAAAAGGGCGCTTGTCAGGAAGAGTAATGATGCTGGTCACAAAACAAAATCAATGGCTTACCGGCGACTGGTGCCGCCGGTATACTGATGAGGTTGTGGTTAACTGCTCTTTAACAGCGTTGGGAGAAGTGATTTATGGGGCCAAGAAGTGCGTCTGGGCAAAAAGTTGCCGGCACCAAAATGCACTGAGGAAAAGTGGTTGTAATGTACTAAGTATGCTAGGAAAAATGCCGTTCTGTGGCTGATTCCGCAATGGAAGAAGTTGTTGTTGAGAATAATGCGCTGAGTCCGAAAAAAGCAGAAACCTTGATTAAATCGATAGAGGATCAGAAAGCCGGTAAGAATTTGCTGGAAGCCTCACAGAATATTGTCAGACTGACAAATGAAGACAGGGCCAGCAACATTCTGTTGGATAAAACCAACAAGGCCAGCCACTGACTGACGGGCAAAAGCAAGAACTGGCCGGTTTACTTGACCAATACGGTTATGAGCTACAGACAATGTATGGATATACCCCACAGAAGGCTGCGGAGGCTATATAGGGGCTTCTTGCTGGTACAGCATTTGTGGCATCCACTGGAGATACTCAGGCGTATAACGAAGCACTGAGTTATCTGAATGTAGCTGCCGTTCAATATGGTCAAGCAGCGGTGGGAACGGATGCTTTACTGGCGTTGCCGGGTGCACCGGGGATAATAGCACGTGGAGCCTTAGCGGCTGGCGGAGGTTATCAAGCTGGCTATGGTATTGGGCAAATCTCTGACGGAAAATATGCTGATGGGTTGTTGAATCTCGGGTTGGGGTCACTGGCTATATATGGAGGGGCCGCTGGACAAAACTTTATTAATAAAGCTGAAAATGCCTTAACTAAGGGGCAAGTCACTTATGAATTTGGTGCAAAACCAGATGGTAATGAATTGAGGGCTGGTAGTACATTCAGTGAGTTAGGTTATGACGTTACCTATAAAACGACTGCATCCGATAAAGGTATTTCTGATGTTCGCACGCCAGATCTGTGGGTTAATGGTATCGGTAAAGTTGATGTTTATACACCTCAAACGACAAATTTGGGTAATACTGTCAAGGCCATAGAGAAGAAAGATAGTCAAACAACAGCAGTTCTAACCCAAATTGATTTATCTCTATAAGATATGCAATCTATATCATCTAGATTATGGGGAAAACCATCAGTTAAGAATATCAATACGTTGTTTTTCCAAGACTCAAAAGGACAGGTTTACCGTTTCGAACGACCAATTTCAGGAGCGAAATAATGTCAAAGTTAGCGTGTCAATGTGGGCACATTATGATTGTTCGCTCAATGGAAGAAGATTTTTTGTATGATCTTATATCTCAAAAAAGCATGATGGATCTTCTTAGTAAATGGGATGAGCTTGGAGATAAATTTGATTCAGAAGCCTTCTTTAGTGAATATAATCAATTTAGATCAGATGTGTATAAGTGCCCCGAATGCGGTAGGTTAGCAGTTGAAGAGCCTCCCAGAGGTAATCGGTTTAGTTCTTATATAAAAGAAACTGAATAGTAAGAAATCCCGGCCAAGTCGCCGGGATTTTACTTTTCACGGTCAGAAATTAGTCTCTATCACCGTAAGCGTCCGGCGAACTCATATTGTAAGTATCCCGCTTAACCGAACCATTCACTTCTAGAGGTCTTCCGGCATACTGATTATGTCCCCTGAGGAGATTGCCATGCGTAAGATCCGATTCACTGAGCACCAGATCATCGCCGTTCTTAAATCCGTTGAAGCCGGACGAACTGTGAAGGATGTCTGCCGCGAAGCCGCTATTTCTGAAGCCACCTATTACAACTGGAAGGCCAAATATGGCGGGATGGAAGCTGCTGATATCAAAAAGATCAAAGATCTTGAGGACGAAAACAGGCGTCTCAAACAGATGTTCGCGGATCTCAGTCTGGAGAATCGGGCACTGAAAGATGTCATCGAAAAAAATGTATGGTTCGCCCCCGTTTTGCAAGCACACGATGATAAAAGCTGTTTGCGTTAATG